>CADECP010000042.1 GCA_902825875.1 uncultured Acidobacteriota bacterium | reverse complement strand
CGCCCGGTTAAAACAGGACGTGAAAAATCCGTCAACTTATTATGACGCGACTCCTAATTGCCGAGTGCCATCCACCGGCAAAGGCGTCCCCGCTCCCAACCAGGCCATAGTCGCGCCGCTCCATAATCCCAACGCGCTCAGCAACCCGAACAAGCCAATCGCCAGCCAGTGCTGTCTGGAAAACTGAAACTGCGGAATGCCAAGCTCAACTTCCAGCCGGTTGATTAGCGTGGGCAAGGCAAACAGAAAGAAGCTCCAAAAGACCGTGATCTGCCCGAGTGTTTTCGCCAGATTCCACAGCGGCATGGCCTGTTTGGCTTGGCGAAACAGCGTTTGTGCCGGATACACAAACAGCAAGGTCAAAATCAAACTTGCGCCAAACGAAGCCGCCATCATCACTACGCTGATCCAGGCCGAATTGGTAAACAGCGACAGCGCCAGACAATAAAGCGTCGCGTATCCCAGCGAGCCAATCACCAGCCACAAAGCTACGCTGGCCGCAGCTTTTTCGCGCCAAGTCAGAAAGCTGGCAGCCAACGAACCAATCACAATCAGAGCCAGGTCGGGCAAGCAAAAAGCCAGCAGGAAAACTTCATCGCTGTTGGGCGGCATGAAAAATCGCCGCGATTCCTGATACAGCCACAGCACCAACCACCAGGCCAAAACCGCCAACGCCTGCAACGCAAAATACGGAGCCGTGAGCTTGCGAATGTTCATACGGCATCATTTGCCAAAAACCTGCTTCAAAGTTTGCCGCGCCGGAGCGACTGCTTTTTCGCCAGGCTTTTCACCGCTCAAGCGTTCTTCTTCGTTGATTGCCCAGCCAGCCCACTTTACTTTTTTGATCGCCGCCGCGAGTTCACGAACCGGGAATTCGCCTTGTCCCAGCGGAACTTGTTCGCCGTTTTTGAAATCGCGCAGATGCATGCCGACGATGCGTTTGTGATGTTTGGCGAAAAACTCCGGCACGTTGGCTTTGGCGTAAAACGCCCAGCCAAAATCGTGCAGGAAGTCCACCAGCGCCGGATCGGTGTGCGCGTACAAACCTTCGATTTCCAAACCGCCCGTTTCAAATTCGGGGCCGTGATTGTGATACGCCAGTCGGATTCCTTTTGAACGGCAATACTTCCCTGCCGCATTCAGTCCGACGGCCTTGCGTTTCAAAACGTCCGCAGCGACTTTGCCGTCTCGAATCAACCCGCCGCCGCTCAAAATCAATCGCTCGGCTCCGAGCAATGCCGCGCCATCGGCAATCTTTTGAACCAAATCCTGCGGCGCGACCTGAGTCTGTTCGTCGTATTTATCCAAAAAGATGTGGCAGCCCAGAAACTTCAGCCCTGTGGCTTCAAGCTGTTTTCGCGCTGCGGCAGAGTTGGCGAATTGTCCTTGCACGTTGCGGAATCCGGTTTCGTAACCTTCGTAACCAAGTGTCTTCAACTGGCGCAGCACGTCCAACAAGCTGTCGAAATTGTTCGGATCAATCCGCCAGGCGTTGGTTTGGCAGCCGATTTTGACTCCAATGTTTTTTGGAGCGGCTTGCAACAACGCGGCAGCCGAAGCAACGGCAATCGGCGCAGCTAAAAATTCGCGGCGTGAAATCATCACTGTGTCCTGTCGTCTAATTGTGAATTGATCCCGGTTGACGGTTTTGGTTTACCGGTAAACCTGCTTGCAGAGCGCACTAGACCATAGGCGGCAAAAACCTGTCAAGCTTTGTCCTGCCGGGCTTCGCCTATGGATTCGCGCAGCTTCAATTCAACCGGCAGAATCAAACTTTGCACTTCGCCGAATTCGCAATTCATCGCACCGATCAGCATTTGATAAGCGCGTTTGCCGATTTCGTACATCGGCGTGGCCACAGTCGTCAGACTGGTGTGCGTGAATTCTCCGACCGCCGTGCCATCAAAACTGACCACCGAAACTTCATCGGGAACCTTGACGCCGGCTTCGTCAAAAAACCGCAACAAGCCGACGGCGACGACATCGCTGAACGCCACCACAGCCGAAGGCTTTTTGCTGTTCGCCGCCCACAACCGCCTGCCAGCTTCATAACCTCCGGCAAAAGTCAGGTTGCAATGTTCAATCAGCGCGTCGTCCTGCGCGAAGTCGCGTTGTTTGGAAAACCGTTTGAACGCCGTCAGCCGCTGGCGAATCGGCAACATTGCCGGTCGCCCTGAAACATAAGCCACGCGGCTATGCCCGCGTTCAGCCAGAGCTTCGACCACCAAACGAACTCCGTCGGTGTAATCGGGCGCAACCTGATGAAAGATCGGCGGACGCAACTCACGATTCAGCAGCACCACATCGAATTCGGTGTCTTTCTTCAGCAGGTTTTGCCAAAACGGCGGCAGTTTGGGTTTGTCGCTGGTGAACGGCGGAGCGGCGATGATGCCGCCGACGTGCAAACTCATCATGTCGCGCACACGTTCGGTGTACCGATCCATTTCGTACGAACCGTTGGCCAGCAACACATGAAAGTTGGCGGCGCTGGCCTGGTCTTCGATAGCGCGAATAACTTCGGCGTAATAATGGTCGGAACTGTTCGGAACGATCACGCCCAGCAGATTCGATCTGCCGGTCGCCAGCGCGCGTGCCACAGGACTGGGTTTATAACCGAGCTTGTCCATGGTGACGCGAACACGGCGTTTGGTTTCCGCCGGAATGCGCGGATTGTCGCGCAAAGCCAGCGAAACCGTCATCGCCGACAATCCCAATTTGGCGGCCACATCGCGGATGGTGACTTTCTTCTTCATGAATACGTCAATGTTTGGGTTACTGCTAATTTGGTGTTACCTTTCGGCACGGCGGCGCGCATTCTAAGCGCGACACTGCCGACTGTCACTCATCTCAAACAAAAAATAGTTCGCTAAAGAGGAATCAGAAATGAAAAGATCGTTGACTGTCTTGCTGCTTATCGTTTCATTGACCTTGTCCCTGCCCTTTCAAATCGCAGCCCAAGACCCGGCGCAGGATCAAAAAATTTCGCTCAAAACCGCCGAAGTCATTTTGGACGTGGTGGTCAAAGACAAAAAAGGCCGCGTCGTCAAAGACCTGACCGCCGCCGATTTTGAAGTCAGCGAAGACGGTCAGCGACAACAGGTCGAATCTTTTCGTTTGGTGACGCGCGAAAAATCTGCTGCTGCCACCGCCGCCGAGAAAAAAGAAACTGCGCCTGCCGCTCCGAAAGCCACCAATCTGGCTGTCGGCGAACCGGAAATCGGAGTCAGCGCCATCGCGATTGTCTTTGATCGTTTATCGCAAGACGCTCGTACGCGAGCGCGCGACGCCGCCAAAAACTACGTCGGCGAAAACACTCGCCCGGACGATTACATGGGCGTGTTCACGATTGATCTGGCGCTGAAAGTCTTGCAGAACTACACCACAGACAACCGGCTGGTTCGAGAAGCGATTGATCGCGCCGGAGCCAGTTCGTCGGCGTCGTTCACATCCAACGCGGAACAAGCTCGCGGCCAAAACCAGCGCATTTCCGATTTGCAGCAACAGGCTTCTTCGGCGGCATCGGCGGCTGCGGCAGCCGGAGCCGCCGGCAATGCGGCAGGCGCGGGAGCCGCCGGTTCGGCTGCCGGTTCAGCTTCTGTGGATTTGCGATTTGCCGAAATGACACGGCGCACGCTGGAAACTTTTGAAGTGCTGGAACGCGACTCGCAGGGGTACGCCACGTCGAACGGATTGCTGGCCGTAGTCAATTCGATGCGAAACCTGCCCGGTCGCAAAGCCGTCGTTTTCTTTTCCGAAGGCTTGTCCATTCCGCCCAACGTCGTCGCGCATTTCCGATCCGTCATCAATCAAGCCAATCGGTTGAACGTCAGCATTTACACGATTGATTCCGCAGGTTTGCGCGCCATCAGCCCCAACCAGGAAGCCCGCGACGAAATCAACGCGCTGGGACGCCGTCGCGTTGATGCCGATCCGGGCCGTCCTGAAACCGGCAGGCCTATGACCGCCATGCTGGAACGCAACGAAGACTTAATCAGGCTCAGCCCGCAGAGCGGATTGATGCAATTGGCACAGGAAACCGGCGGAGCCTTCATCGGTGACACCAACAACATCGGCGGCAAACTGGTTCAGGTGGACGAAGATTTGCACAGTTATTACCTGCTGACTTATTCGCCGACCAATCAAAACGTGGACGGCAAATTCCGGCAGGTTTCCGTCAAACTGAAAAAAGGCGATTACGACGTGCAAACGCGCAAAGGGTATTTCGCCGTCAACGCCACGGGGTATGTGCCGATGCTGTATTACGAATCGGCTGCGCTGGTGGAGTTGAACAAACCAAATCCGGCCAGCGCCTTTCCGATGCGAATGATGGGATTCAACTTCCCCGACGCCGCGCGCAAGCTCCGCACAGTCGTCGAAGTCGCCGCGCCGATGAACGCTTTCACCTTTGTCGAAAACCGCGAAAAGAAAACCTTCGCCACGGATTTCACCGTGCTGGCGCTGATCAAAGACCAATCGAAACAGGTCGTTGCCAAAGTCAGCCGTCAGTACGCGCTGACTGGCCCGCTGGATAAATTGAACTCCACGCGCACGGGGCAGATGCTGTTTTACCGCGAAGCCGAATTGCCACCCGGACGTTATGACATCGAAGCCATCGCTCACGACGCTCCCACCGGCAAAGCCAGCGTCCAACGTTCGACCATCGAAATTCCTGATCCCGACGAAACGAAGTTGCGATTGAGCACCGTCAGTTTGATTCAACGCGCCGAACAATCTCCAGCCAGCCAAAACAAAGACAGCTTTTTCCAGATTGGCGACGTGATGATCTACCCGAACCTCGGCGAAGCCTTCAAAAAGTCCGCGAAACAGGTCGGCTTTTTCTTCGTCGTCTATCCGGCAAAAGGTTCCAAACCGATTTCGGAATTCACGCTGCAAGTCACGCAAGGCAAAACGATGGTCGCGGATTTCCCCTTGAAGCTCGGCGCGCCCGACGCCCAAGGCCGCATCGCCTACGCCAGCGCGTTGCCGATTGACGGCCTGAATCCCGGAACCTACGTGCTGAAGATCACAGTCAAAGACGGCCAGACCAGCGTTTCGCGCTCGCAAGCCTTCACCGTTGAGCCGTAATCGGAGGTAAAGGCAATGGCAATTGAATGGCTTGTTTTATGGGGAGCAAGCCTTGTTGCGCGAGCGCGAAAAGAACGATCCGACGCCGTGGTTGCGGGAACAGGCCAAACAAATGGCCGACAAACTTGAGGCGAGAGAAATGACGCCGCCGCTGCCCGGCGTAAACCCTTGAGAGCCTGTTTGGGAATTAGCGCCAGAGGCGCGGCCTGTTTATAAAAATGCCGACATCCGTTATGTAAACTTTTTTGTCGAGTCTGGTGTTGAACACCGCCTTTCAAACATGACTCGGTACGGAACCGGGAGCGGTAGCGACCGGGTGCTTGATAAATCCGTATCTCACGAGAAACCGGGGCGCTACCGCTTCCCGTTCCGTACCGGCAGAACCGGGGCGCTACCGCTTCCCGTTCCGTACCGGCTGAGCAGTTACCATGAAATAAGGAGAATGATAACAATGATGAAATTAGCGAGAGCAGTGCTGCTTCTCACGTTAGTGTCGGGGGCTGTTTTGGCTCAAACCAATGTGGGCCAGCAGGAAGCCGAAGCGACACTGCCTTTTCAACTGACCACGACCGCCACGTTTGGGCTGCCGTGGCGAATTGCCTTTCTGCCGGATGGGCGCATGTTGGTGACCGAAAAGATCGGGCCGATTTGGCTGGTTTCGGCTCAGGGAGAAAAGATCGCGCCCCTGGGCAATACGCCTCCCGTTTACTGGCAAAACCAGAATGGCATGCTGGGCATATACGTCTCGCCCAATTTTGCCACCGACGAAAGCGTTTACATCACCTACATCGAGCCGGGTGATTACGGCGGAGGCCAGGCGCTGGCACGCGCCAAGCTGGACTTCAGACGCAATCGTTTGCTGGATTTCACTGTGCTGTGGCGTCAGATGCCCAGAGGCAAGGGAGGCCAGGCAGGCGGGCAGATCGCTTTCGCTCCCGATGGCCAATCTCTATTCATGTCGGTGGGAGACCGCCAGCGCATGACTCCAGCCCAGGACCCGGACCAGCCGGTAGGCAAGATTCTGCGCCTGACGCTGGATGGCAAGCCCTTTCCGGGCAATCCCAATTACGGCAAAACCGGGGCGGCCACCATTCCGCTGATTGATCCGCCGCAAGACACCGAAATGGCCAAGACCGCGAAAGTAGTCAGCACTTATACCTTTCCCGGCCCGAACCTGACGCCCGCAGAAACCTGGGCCAGCGGATTCCGCGCGCCATACGGGTTGGCGTTTTCGCCCACCGGTGAATTATGGGAGCTTGAACATGGTCCCGGCGGCGGCGACGAGCTGAACCTGATCGAGAAGGGCAAAAACTACGGTTGGCCACTCGTTTCTTACGGCAGGAATTACAACGGAAAGCCGATTCCCAGTCACGACACGCGAACTGATTTCGTGAAGCCAGTTCTGTATTGGGTTCCGGTGATCGCGCCGGGCAACCTGATGTTTTATCGCGGTACCAAAACTTTCCCGCAATGGGACGGCAGTGGCTTTGTCAGCGGCCTGGCGACGATGTCGCTCACTCGCATCATCTTCGACGGCAAGGGCGGAGCCAAAACAGCCGAACGCTGGAAAATCGGCAAACGGATTCGTGATGTGGCACAAGCGCCCGACGGTTCGCTGTGGTTGCTGGAAGACGCCAATCCCGGCGCTCTGATCCATGTGACTCCCAAGGCGACGCCGAAGTAATGGCTCCGAATTATTGACGTGAGTGGTTTTGCTTGTTTGGAAATTAGCGCCAGAGGAGCGGCCTGTTTATAGAAATGGCGTATTCGTTACCTCAAGCTCCGTAGGAGCGGCCTGTACACAGGCCGCTCCTACGGAGCTTGAGGTAATAACCACCTACCAAGCTATAAACAGGCCGCTCCTACGGAGCTAAAAGCCAGCAAGCCGAACTTCCAAACAGGCCTCCTGTCCTAAGCCGAAATTCCGTGACAACCCGTAGTCAGTCGCAGTAACCATGTACTTACAACACAGAACATTTCGTATATCTGCGGTGTTGATTTTGCTGGCGTTCGCGATGATCCAGCTTTCTGACGCGCAAGACCGTGTGCCGCAAGATCAAAGCTGGAATCGGCGCGCGGATGGCGCGGGCGAGTTTCAAACTGTGCTGGAAGTTTCCGGGCGTATTGAAGTCACGCGCGCAATGAAGATGCCGGATGCGCTCGATCTGAAATCCATCTGCCAGGCCAAACAGGATGCCGAACGTCGCGCTTTTTTGTCCGCCGAAGGTTATTTGTCGGCGCTGGAAAAATCCGTCGAAGCCAATCGGCATCTCCTCGAAATTGTGCAACTGCACAACGAACTCGGCCAGTTGTGGTCGTATCGCGGAGATATGGCCAGCGCCATCAAACACTTTGAATCCGCGCGCACCACGCTGGTCAAAGCTCTGGTGGCGAATCCCCAATACTCCGAAGACCTGATTTACCTGGACGAAATTCTGGGCGTTGCGCATCTGCGAAAAGGCGAACTGGACAATTGCGTCCACAATCACAACGCCGAAACCTGCATTTTCCCGCTGAGCAAACAGGCTCAGCACAAATTGACCGCTGGGTCTTCGGCGGCGGTCAGGCATTTCAAAAGCTTTTTGGCCAAACGGCCTGACAATCTGGAAGTGCGCTGGTTGCTGGATTTGGCTTTGATGACTTTGGGAAACAATGGGAGTTATAGGAGGGATGGGAGCTATGCGACAACGAGAGCAAGCAAAAGCCCACGCATTTCCATAACTCCCATAACTCCTATGGCTCCCATCATACCCAGATTCACTGATGTCGCCGCCCAAACCGGCACAGACCGCATCAGCGCAGCAGGCGGCACGATCATTGACGATTTCGACAACGACGGTCTGAACGACGTAATCATCAGCAGCGTGGACGCTTGCGAGTCGCTGAAATTCTTTCGGAATAACGGCAACGGCAGCTTCAGTGACCAAACCGACAAAGCCGGACTCGGCGATCAAATCGGCGGCATCAATTGCATTCAAACGGATTTCAACAACGACGGATGGCTGGACGTTTTCGTTATGCGCGGAGGCTGGGAATTTGCGATGCGGAATTCGCTGTTGCGAAATAACGGCGACGGAACTTTCAGCGATGTCACCGAAGCCAGTGGCTTGCTCAGCGCAGACCATCGCACGCACTCGTCGGCTTGGGCGGATTTCGACAACGACGGCTGGCTGGATGTGTTTGTCGCTCACGAAGAAACTCCGAGCCAATTGTTTCGCAATCGCGGAAACGGCACGTTTGAAGACGTGACGCGCAAAGCCGGAGTCGGTCGCACGGCGTTCAGCAAAGGCGCGACCTGGGGCGATTACGACAACGACGGCTTTGCCGATTTGTACGTGTCGAATTACGGCAGTGAAAACTTCCTGTATCGAAATAAAGGCGACGGCACGTTTGAAGAAGTCGCTGGGCAATTGGGCGTCGGCAAACCTTTGATGAGTTTTCCAACCTGGTTTTTCGATTATGACAATGACGGCTGGCTGGATTTGTTTGTCGCCAGTTTCGTGCCTTCGGTGACGGAAGTCGCGCGCGGATTTCTGAATCTGCCGCCCGAAGCCGAAACGATGAAGCTTTATCGCAACAACACAAAAGGCAGGTTTGAAGACGTAACGGCGGCAGTCGGTTTGGCCAAAGTCGTGCCGACGATGGGCGCGAACTTCGGAGATTTCGACAACGACGGCTTTTTGGATTTTTATCTGGGAACCGGAGCGCCTTCGTATGCGGCGTTGATGCCAAACTTTGCTTTTCGCAACCGCGAAGGAAAAAGCTTTTCGGACGTGACGGCGGCAATGGGCACTGGCCATCTGCAAAAAGGTCACGGCGTAGGATTTGGCGACCTGGATAACGATGGCGACGAGGATTTGTACGTCAACGTAGGCGGTTTCATTCCCGGCGACAAATACAACAAAGCTCTGTTTGCCAATCCGACCGGCAAGAGCAACTGGATTTCGATCAAATTGGTCGGCACGAAATCCAATCGCGTAGCCATCGGCGCAAAGATCAAACTGACTCTGACAGACGCAACCGGCAAACAGTCGTTGCGTTATAAAGAAGTTTCGAGCGGCGGTTCGTTCGGCGCTTCGCCGCTGACTCAGCATTTCGGGCTTGGGAAATTTCAGAAAATTGCAGAACTGGAAGTCCAATGGCCTGTCAGCAAAACGCGGCAAGTGTTCAGGGATGTCGCGGCCAATCAATTTCTGGAAATCAAAGAGTCTGCGTCGGAATATCAAAAACTGGTGAGGAAATCGTTTTCGCTGACAAAAGCCGTCTCACCACATGCCAATCACCAACCCAAATCCAAACGACCTTGAAACCTGTGGCTTATGGCTGCCGATTGACTGCGAACGTCCCTTTGCCTCGTCGCTGATCGCTCGACCGTAAAGTATCGTCAACGTAAACGTAATGGGTTTCGCCGGGGTTGATGTGGTCGAGCAAATCCAGAACCTGAATCATCAATGGCGCAATGGCTTGAATCGAGTTTTTGTAAGCCCGCAATACAATCACAGACAAATCGTAATCGGCGACTTTCTGTTGGTGATAAAGATTGGCATCGGTAGTGAGCATCACATCAAATTCCTGCTGCGCTACTTTCAGCAACTCGCCGTTATCAAAGTCATCCCATCGCATCTGCCTGGTGGTTTTCACATCGTGAGGTTCGAGCGCTTCCCGCAGACGCCAATTCAAATTGTGATCCAGCAGGATTCGCATCAATAATCCACTTTTTCAGCCAGCAAATCAGTCAGCACACCTTCATCAAAGGCATCACGAATTTTGCCGAGTGCGGCGATTACTTTTTCACGTTCTGTGCCGGGAAATTCTTCGACGAATCCATCCACCGAATAACCATCCATCAGGTAATCCAACAGCGTTGTCATCGGCATGCGCTGGATGCCGATGACTGGCGCGCCGCTCATACGATTAGGATTAGTGGTAATCGGCGGCGCAGTTTTCGCAAGTTCGTTTAACCGCTCGATCCGAAGCTGAATATCCCGCGACTGTTTTTTGACAGCAGTTTGTTGAGTTGCAGTAACGGCCATAAAACTTTTACCTCCGATCTGATTGTAACGCTGCCTGTCCAAAACTGGGAATCAAGGTTTGGGCCTTTCGGCTTCTTTTTCTTCGATGGCTTCGCCGCGGGCATCACCTCGGCGCGAAGCGTCCTGGTTCATCTTGTCCAATCTGGCAAAAGTTTCGCGCGCGCGGTCGGCATCTTCTTTGCGATTGGCTTTGGCGTAAGCGCGCGCCAGCACGTAATAAACGCGGGCTTCGCTGGGAGCCATGCGCTGAGCGATTTCCAGTTCTTCAATGGCGCGTTTGTTGGCTCCGGTTTCAAACAGACAGCGGCCAAGCACGTAATGACCTAGCGGCAAACGCGGAGTCAGTTTGACCGCTTCTTCAGCCAAAGCGATTCCGGCTTCAGGGTCTTTGTTGCGGAGTTTGACGTAGGCAATCTGCAACCGCGCCAGCGCGTGCGAAGGCGAATTGGCAATCTCTTTTTCAAACGCGGCAATCGCCGCATCGTCGTCGCGCGTGTCAATCAGGAAGCGGCCATAAGCGTATTGAACGTTAGGCGTGGTTGGAAAGTCTTTTACCAGCCGCTCGAATTCCTGGCGCGAATCGGCTGCGTTTAGTTGCGCGAAATAATGCTGAGCCAAACCGGCTCTGCGAATCAGATCGCGGTCACGGTGATTCAGGTCAATCTGTTTGGGCAAGGCGGAAATTCGCAGCACAGACAAACCTATCCCCAGCATCAAATCCTGTGTGTTGGAACCTTCGACGGCCAAGCCTGTGAACACACGCTGCGCCGTTTCGTAATCGCCTCGCAGCAAAAACAGCGTGCCTTCGTGATAGCGCATGACTCGCGCCAAGTCCTGATTTTCGCCGATGCCTCGCTGACGGCCTTGTTGCAAATGCAGCATCGCATCGTCGTAACGGCCAAGCCGGTATTCGCACAATCCCTGCATCGCCACCGGAGCGCCGACTTGCGGACGCAACGCGGCGACTCGGCTGAACGCTTTAACGGCTTCTTCGTAACGATCCTGTTCGTACAACAACGTCGCCAGATACCACCAACCTTCGTCCCAGCGAGGTTTGGCGGCAACGCCTTGCTGATAAAGCTTGATCGCTTCGTCGAAATTTCCGGCTTCTCGTTGTTGCGTGGCTTCGGCAGAAAGTTTTTCAAACGCCGGAGATTGCGCTGCCGGAGTTGACGGTTTGGCGGCGGGCCTGGTCGTCTTGGCGCGTTGAGCCGAAACTGGCGAAATCAACAAGCAAACGATTACCAACGTCAGCAATCCGGTCATAGGCCAGAGCACTTTGTTACCATGCCGAGTCATGGGTAATGGGTAATGAGTAATGGGTAATTTGCGGTTCATACCTTCGCTCTTAATTTGGATACGGCGCACCTTCGCGGGCAATGCGAATGCGGTGGTCGGTGAATTTGAAATGCGCTCCGGGCAAATCAATCTTCGGCATGTGGCAATCTGTGCATTTGCTTTTGCCGGTCGGACAAGCTTTTGCGTTTCGATCCGCCGTAGCCTTTTCGTTTTTCGATGTGTGGCAAGCCAGACATTTGGAATCGTAAAACGCCGCGCTGGCTTCCAAATCTCCGTGCGGATCGTGGCAAGCAGTGCAACCGATGCGCCGGTCGGCGGAATAACAGCGACTGTGAAAGATTCTATACGGTTGAAAGCGCACACTGTTGATCCCCGCACGGTTGGGCAGTTCGAACACTTCTTCGGCGCTGCGGTGACAATCGCCGCAGAGTTTTTGATTGATGTCGTCGCCGTCCAATTCGCCGAGCTTTTTCATTCCAGCGCCTGCCTTTTCACCAGCTTTCATTGCGGCGACGTGTTTTTCTCCAGGTCCGTGGCAGGCTTCGCAATGAACGCCGGGAACCATCTTTTCCAGATTGAGTTGGCGATTCGCAGTCGAACCCGTCGTGTGGCATTGGAAACAGTTTCGAGTTTCATCAACGCTGAGCTGACGACCGGCGGCTTCGACAATGTTGGCGGGAATGTCTTTGGCGTATCCGAGCGTGAAATCCAGCCCCTCAATCGCCGTGTAAAAACTGACGCGGCTTTCGTATTTCGCGCCGTTATATTCGTAAACATAAGTCTGGCCGGATTTGCCCTGCCCAAAACAATACAACAGCGGCACGGAAATTTGCGCCGCGCCGTCGCTGACCGTGTACAAGCTTTGATTGCCCTGCCGTTTGATTTCAAAAGTGAATTTGCCTGATTGAAATTTCAGTTCCTTGTGGCTGGTCAGAATCTGGCAATCCGGCACGGGCTGCATGGCTTTGGCCAGCATGCTTTTTTGCTGTTTTTCGGTAATTTCAGCATGGCAAGCGGCGCAAGCCTGAACTCCCAAATAGCGTTGAGGCTCCGGGCGTGGGCTTTGCGATTGAGACAAACCTTGCCCGGCAGTGGCCAGCAAAATCGCCGCAGCCATCATTGCAGCCAAAACCAGTGCTAATCGAATCTTTCTTTTCATTGGAATTGCGGTGGTTTGATCGGGCGATCAATCGCCTTTGGCGGTTCGGACAATTTGTCAGCGGTCGGCTGGCGCTTCTGCTCTTCTTCGTTGAGACGATCAATGATGGCTCGCAACCGTTTAGCATCCGCCGTGCGTTTCTGTTTCAAATACAACCGAGCCAACAGAACGTAAGCCTGCCGAAAATCTTTGTGTATAGAGACAGCGCGTTCCAGCATTTTGACCGCTTCGTCCACGCGGCCACGCGCCTGAGCCAGTTGCGCCGAATGAAACAGCGCAGCGATGTCGTCCGGTCGCATTTCCAGCGCAAGTTTCAACAGCGGTTCGGCCTCGTCCAACAAACCGTCTTCGCGCAACAACCAACCCAATCGCAGGTTGGCCATAAAATCGCGCGGGTTGTTTTTCAGTTCGGCGCGAAATTCTTCAATCGCCAAATCTCGATTGCCGGTAATCAAATACTCCACGCCGAGTTGCGTATGAACTGTCGCCAGTTTGGGATTTAGCCTGGCCGCCATCTTCAATTCTTCGACTGCTTCGACGTGTTTGCGCGTGGCGGAATTCAGCGCGCCCAGAATCAAATGCCCTTCGGCGGGCGGCAAAAACTTGAAGACTTTATCAATCAACGCACGCCCGGCTTCAATCTGATCGTTTTGCAAATACGCCGTACCAAGCGCGTAAGCGACTCCGATGTTGTCAGCTTGCGCGGCATAAACTACTTCCAGTTCTTTGATCGCTTCTGGCAATTTGCCGAGTTGAAACAGACAAACTCCGAGCAGTTGTCGAGCTTGCAACTTGTCGGGTTTGGCTGCGATTACTTGAGCGAACTCTTTTCGCGCCGCTTCGGCCTGGTGCATCTGAAAATAAGCGATGCCCAGATTCAACCGAATGTCGTGTTCGTTCGGATCAACCGCCAGCGCAGCTTTGTAATTGGCGGCGGCTTTGTCGTATTGGCCGAGCTTGGCGTGGACGACGCCCAGATTGGACAGTGCATCAATGCGTTGCGGAATCAGTTTCAACGCCGCTTCGTAAGCCTGACGCGCAGCATCCAGATCGCCTTTTTGTTGAGCCTCGACGCCGCGCGCAAATTGCGCTTCCGATTGGCGAACCGTATCGCGGTCTTGAATCGGAACGATGCTGAGTGCAAGCGTTAATGCCAGTTTAGCGAACATAGGAAATTTGAATTTGTATTGGGCGAATAACTATCTACCGCTCTTGCTGAATCTCTTCCAGAAAATTCACCGGGTCAACTATCTTCAGAAAACGAAACTGCCGTTGAAACTCCCTTCCTGATTCTGTGTCCCAACGCATCAGGTCAAGAAGGTCATTATCGCGGCTGACGATGTAAGTCGCGCCCGCTGCCAG
Source organism: uncultured Acidobacteriota bacterium (assembly GCA_902825875.1). Lineage (GTDB taxonomy): Bacteria > Acidobacteriota > Blastocatellia > RBC074 > RBC074 > RBC074. The sequence continues at coordinate 47,213 of CADECP010000042.1, read as the reverse complement.
AGCAAGGTTGACGTAAGGCTCGTCTTTGGGGTCACGCGGATAAGTAAAACGTTTCGGTATCTGCCTGACAAGAATTGCGCTTTCGTTTAACCGTTGGAATAAAGCTTCTACCGCCACGTCTGTGATTGTTTGAATCCTGGCTCGCAATTCAGGCCGATTCAAAACATAGCGTGCCTCCAACAAAATCGCCTTGCTAACGTAAAGTGTGATCTTGCCACTATCAACCAAGTCCAAAATACGAGCAGCCGGTCCTTTAGAATTAGCGACTGCTTGAACGAAAACCATGCAATCAACAACTACTTTGCTTGGATCGTTTAATTGACTCATTGGTTTGTAGCATGTTGGCTAAGGTAAAAATCTTCCCGTGCTCTTTCGACAATCGCATCAAGGTCATCTTCGCTCATACCGCTGTCTTCAAATCCTTGTCGTATTGGCGCAAGAATAATCTTAAAGGGTTGTTGGGCAAGCAGAGCGGCTTCAATCAACATCCTGGCAAATTCTTCGCCAGTCTTTCCGTTGTTTTTACCAAGCTGTTCCAAAGCAACAATTGTCCCAAGTGGCAAGCCGGTAATCTCTAATCGCTCTGTTTTCGTTTGCGTGGCCATCTCGTTTACCTCTTGTTTAAGAATGGGCGAAGTATACCAGCCGCTTCCTAAACTCTCACTACCCAGCTAAACAAAAAATTGGCGTCGGGAAGCTTGATTGCTCAGTCTTCCCGACGCCGCGAGTGAGTTCATCGAAATGAACAGCTTTAGAAGGTGAATTTCAGAGCCAGTTCGATAACGCGCTGGCCACGTTTGGTAGTGATCTTGCCGAAGTTGGCTTTGGTGGCAGCCGAAAAATCAAAGCCGCCAGCCGGATCGCACTTGTTGTCTTGCACCCCACCAAGTCCGTTCGGGAATTGCTGGGTGAACGAAGCAACAGTTCCATCGGCCAAAACCAACGGACGATTGACCGCCGTACGACGACAAACCGTTTCCAGCGTCAAGTAAATGTCGCTGTTGCTGGCGTTCTGATTATCAATGTTCCTCGGGAAAGCCTGATTGAAGACATTGAAGAAGCCAGCGCGGAATTGCAGATTCTTGGTTTCTCTGATCTTGAAATTCTTGAACAAGGAAATGTCCCAATTCTGCCGGTTCGGCGTGCGGAAGTAGAACGGCGAAATTACCGGGCCAGTCGTGCCGAAAGCCGGAATGCTGATCGCACCCAGATCCAACACGCTCTCGCCAACATTTTTTCCGCCCTGATTCGGGTTTCTGCTGAACGCTGGCGCGATTGCACCGGCGGCGTAACCCGCTGATTGGAAAGCATCCGAACCAAATGCCGCAACGGCCAGATTCGCAACGTCTCCGGTAAAACGCAGGTTGACCGGAGTTCCGCTCGACCACGAGGTGATACCGGACATTTGCCAGCCATTCAACACGCTTTTTACGAAAGCATTGCCGCTGGGCGAAAGATTCGGCAGGTTGTAGTTGTAAGACAGGTTGAAAATGTGCGTACGGTCGTAATCCAACACACCATACGAACGTCCGCGCGTATCCAGCGGATCAAGATCGTTGAATTCTCCTCCGCGAGTTCCCAACACCTTCGAGAAGGTGTAAGTGGCGAAGAATTGCAGGTTCTTGCCGGCTTGACGACTCAGAGTCGTCTGCAACGAATGGTAATTCGATGTGCCGGTGTATTGCTGGTAACGAACGCTGCTCAAATCAGGGAACGGACGGAAACTGTTCAGAATTCCATCGCCCAGCGATTGCCGGTGCAACGGATTGGTCAAATTCAGCTTGACGCCGGTTTGCTGGACAATCTGGCAATTGCCTCGACGTACAACCTGGCCAGCCGAATTGACTTCGCCCGGATCGCAATTCGGGTTGGCCAATACGTTGATTGTGCTGCCTGGATCATTGGCAATTCCGCCTCTCAGCAGCGCTCCCAGAGGAACGGTATTGATCGGCAAACGAGCCGCCAGGTGACGCCCGAACGTTCCGACATAAGCCGTTTCCAGCACTGTCTGGAAAGGCAATCTGGTGGCAATGCTCAGACTGGTTGAAACCGTCGTCGGAAAGTCGTTCGAGTTCGGATCGGGCGAAATGATCGCCGCTCCGCCATTGGCCAACTTGAGCGGGTCAACCAGAACGCGTTGTCCGTTCGGCAATGTCACCGCGCCCATGTTGCTGAGCGTCAACCCACCAAGATCATTGAAGGTAAAGCTTGTTCCGGGAATGGTGGTGAACGGCCCGATGGTGGCGCCGACGTTTCCGTTCGGAGCCGAACGCAAGGTAGCGTCATACTGGAAGTTGCCTTGTACGCGATTATAAAAAATACCCGCGCCGCCGCGAATCACCAGCCGGTCGTCTTTCAATGGACTCCAGGCAATGTTCAACCGCGGTCCCCATTGGACTGCCGGAGGATCAATTGAGCCTTTCTGAATTTCTCCGCGAGCGGCAGACAACACTCCATTCGGACGGAACGGGTCGCCATTGATGTAATACCCTGCCCCCCGCCGATAGGCTTGTGGGCTGAACAAAATGTCGAATCCTTTGCGCTCTTTGTTGATGGTCATGTGCGTGGCGCGCAGACCATATTCCACAGTCAGATTCGGGCGCATCTTCCACGAATCCTGGGCATAGAATTCGTAGTTATAGAAACGATAGTTGCCGATCGGCGGCTGCGTACCGTGTCCCACGTCGGTAAGTTGGCCAACCAACAGATCGCCCCAATCATTTCCGGTTCCTGTTCCGTTCCAATTATTGAATCCGATCAGCCCTTGCGAATCGGGGTCGCCCTGGAAGTTCTGGCGTTTGTTGCCCTGTTCGATCAATGCACCGAATTTCAGCGTGTGGCTGCCAGCAACTTTGCTCAAGTTATCGGTAACGGAAAAGCTGTCGTTATAAGCAAAGATTGGGTTGGTACCAGGAGACCACAACTGGCCTTGCGCCCAGCTAATCAACGACAACGACACAAAGGGGCTTTGCCGGCCAAATTGCGTGTTGTCGAACGGAAGCCGCCAGATGTTTTCAATGCCAAGCGTCGAAAGCCTAACTTTGTCTGGGTCTTGATACTGGTTATCGAGTTTCAGCTTGCTACCGCTGAATACAACTTCGTTGGTCATCGTCGGGTTGATGACTGATGTAAGGCCTACGGCCACGGAACGACCGAGATTGTCCTGAACGTTGGGCGAAGGCAATTCGAAGGTCGAAGGCCCCCACCAAATACCGTAAGGGTTGACATCGCCCTGCGTCTCGCGGGTAACACGGACATAAAGGTTGGTCTTATCGCTGACTTTATAATCAAACCGCGACTTGAAATCTTTACGATGAGTCGTCTGGGTAATGTTGGAAATGTAATTCTGCCCGGGAATGTTTGAATTCGGCAGCGGGTACAAATTGATCAGCACTCGCCCAATCGGATTGATGTATGGAGCCAAATTGCCGTTCGGCGCGTCTTGGCCGGCATTGGCAAATCCAGCAGGAATCCTAACCGTCGTTCCGCTGAAATTTCCTTGACGCTGTGCCTGGGTGGGGACATTGGAGATGCGCGGCGGTGCGCCATAAGTCTGGCGCTGAACCTCGAACCCAACAAAGAAAAACAATTTTTCCCGGTCTTTGTTGAACCCGCCCAACGGACCAAACACTTTCTTGGGCAAAGCGATCGGACCACTGAAAGTTCCTCCCGGATAGTAAAACTGGCCAGGCGGTTTCTGCCCGGACAATGAATTCGGGTCCTGAGCCTTGACGTAATTCCTGAAACGATCATTCGACGCTAAAACCTCATGCCGAACGTAAGTGTATGCAGATCCATGAAATTCACGGCTGCCTGATTTGGTCGTTCCGCTGATCTGCACTCCGCTGTTTCCATGCTCGGCGGCGAAGTTGCTGGACTGCACGGTTACTTCCTGAACGAAGTCGTTGTTCAAGCTGACGATGCTTCCGCAATTGCAACCAATATCAACAACGCGCGAACCATCCACGCTGATATTGTTGTTCTGGCCACGCTGACCATTGACGGAGTAGAGGGAGGCATCGCCAAAAGTTGAAACCTGATACACAGAAGAATCAGGGGGAACCACGCCAGGCAAGATTCGCAACAATTCAAGACTGTTGCGGCTGATGATAGAAAGGTTTTCGATTTGCGCGGCTTTGATCGTGTTCGACCGTTCGCCGGTTTCAGTTTTGATTTCTTCGATGGCCGAAGCCGTGATGGTCACACTTTCAGTGGCAGCACCGACCTCCATTGCCACATCACCGCCTTTGGTTTCACTGGGACTGAACACCAGTTCCGACTTGATGTGCTTTTTGAAGCCGGTCGCTTCAACTTCGAGCGTATAAACGCCAGGCTGAATCGAAGTAATAACATACACGCCTTCGCTACTGGTTTTGACCTTTCGCTCAGCCTTGGTTGCGTCTGCCGTCAAAGTGACAGTCGCATTGGCCACAACCGAACCATTCTGATCTTTTACTGTTCCTCGCAGGGTTGCGCTCGTCAGTGTTTGAGCAAAGCCCAGCGATAGAAACATTGTTGAGACCAGAAAGGCAGACATCCACAACCAAAGAATGCTTCTGGCTGTTTTGGATTGGGTTCGCATTTGGATAGCCTCCAGAAAAATTTCCCTTGCTGATGGTCACAGTTCCCGAAATCAGGCGCGGCTCGAACAGACAACAAGCCTAAAATCAGGACTTGGGAACAACAGCCAGGGCGTCAAATAGACTGCCTCAAGCCATATTTCTTGAAATTGAGGTAATTGAATAAGCGCAGCCAAAATCCAGGACAGGATTTCGGCAATCAAGATGAAGTCTTGAACTACAGCAAAGCTTGGTAAATCAGATACTTTCAGTATAATGCCAGCCATCAATTGATGGTTTATCTCTTTACTCGACGAACATTGATGGAGTCAACGGGCTTACGGCTACTAACCGTTACAAAGCAGGTTAATAACGTAATGCCGTCAGCAACTTATGGCGACTCACACAAAACCTACATCAGGCAATCTTAAACCGCTGGAAAACATCAGCCCTGACGAAATCAAGCAGGCCATTGACCGCATTATGGTCAGCAAGCATTTCGCCCACGCGCCGATGAAGCAAAAATTTCTGCGTTTGATCTGTGATTTTCATCTGGCCGGACGCGGTGCGGAGTTGAATGAATATCTGATTGGCCGAGAAGTTTTCGACCGTGACAATTCCTATAACCCGGCAACTGATCCTATTGTCCGCGTTGGCGCTCACGGGGTCCGCGAAAAGCTGGAGCGCTATTACCAAAAAGAAGGCGCAAGCGACGAAATCAAAGTCGAAATCCCTATCGGCAGCTACGAACCAAGTTTTATCAAAGTCAGTCAGCCGCAAAACTTGATGGGCGAAGAGCCAGTAGCGTCTTTTTCCTTTGGTGCGCCGGTTCCCATCACACCGCCAACAACGGCTCCGTCGCCAAAACTTCGATGGAAATACTGGTCGCATTTGGCCGCCGGCGCACTTGTGACGATTGTTGCGGTTCTTGCCTACTCTAATTTCTCACTGCGCCAACAGCTTAACCAACGTGAAGAATCCTTCGAATTGTACAAACCAGTTTGGGAATCGTTTCTGCGAAGTTCCGATCCGACCTTGATGGTTTTGAGCAATCCGCCTGTGTTTCGGTTTCTCAACTCTGCTGACCCGGAGCCAGTCGTCAAAAAATCTTTTCCAATTTCAACGCTGCAATCCGAAGCCATCTTTGACGAACTGCCAAACAAATCCATCATCCGCATCATTCCCAACCCACGCCTGGCACTGACCATTGATACATACACAGGCATTGGCGAGGCCGTTGGAGTGCATCGCATCACAGACCTGTTCCGCACTGCCGATAGAAGCCTGCGATTGAAACAAAGCCGCACTGTCAGCGCAGAGGATTTGCAGAACCAAAACGTCATCGCGTTGGGCAGCGTCTGGGTCAACAACTGGTCAAGCAAGCTGCCTGTTAAAGAAGATTTCGTTTATACCAACCAGGTGACTGTTCGGAACCTGAATCCTCAGCCGGGCGAGCAGGCTGAATACAGCGGAGCGTTCGATCCGCAATCAGGAAAGCTGACAGAAGATTATGCGTTGATCACCGTCGCGCCGAATCTTTCCAGCCGCGACGTGGTGATGGTGGTGGCCGGTTTGCACAGCGAAGGAACTGCGGCGGCGGCTGAATTCATCACTGCTCAACAATACCTGACGCAATTCAATCAGCGACTGGCTGAAGCCGGAACCGGCGGCAAGGCCCCGAAGTATTTTCAGGCTCTGCTGAAAGTCGGCGTTGATAACGGCATCCCGACATTCATCAATCTGGTTGCCGTTCGTGAATTGCGAATCACTTCTCGATAAACCTACTTCTTCCCTGCCAAACTCTGACCTTCGACAATTTTGACGTATTGATTGACAGGCAAATCGGCCAGCTTATCTACTTTGCCGCTTGGCCATTTGATTTCCAGACTGTCGAGTTTTGTAGCTTTGCCGAGTCCCAAGACTTCGCGCGGGTCGTGCGAAGCAAGATAGCTGCCGCCACTGGTTTTCAGCCGCGAACGTTTTACGCCGCCAGCCGTCCAGGTGATGATCGCGCCGACTGATTCTGGATTGCTGCCTTTGCCCGCTACCAGATTCAACCCAATCCAGTTGTTGCCATTGCCGCCATGATTACGAACCAGCACAGGGGCTTCGCCGTTGTTGATGACCAGAAAATCAATCCAGCCGTCGTTATCGAAATCGCCGAACGAAGCTCCGCGCGCCGGAAAATCTTTTTTGAACACTTCGCCGGATTGTGCGCTGACGTTTTTGTATTTGCCGTTGAGGTTTTCAAACATCACCAGCGGTTCTTTGTACTTCACGCGCGAAGCCTGTGTTTCGACCATGTCGTCCGGGTGGCCGTTGGCCAAAAACAAATCAGGATCGCCGTCGTTGTCGTAATCGAAAAATCTCAATCCCCAACCGCTCAGCAAACGGGTCGCCTGGCCAATCTCACCGGCCTGATCTGTGAAAGTCAGGTCTTTTTCGTTGCGGTACAGGCTGAACAATTCCTGGTCAATGTTGGCGACAAACAAATCCTGCCAGCCGTCGCCATCGAAATCCGCCGCGTCAACTCCCATTCCCGAACGCGGGCTGCCAGCGTCGCTGTACCCCACGCCGGAAGCCAGACCGATTTCTTCAAACTTGCCGCCGCCTTTGTTGACGAACAAATGATTTGCGACCGTGTCGTTGGCGACAAACAAATCCATCAATCCGTCGTTGTTCAAATCCGTAGCCACCGCTCCGAACGATTTGCCCAGGGCGTTGGCTATGCCCGAAGTCTTGCTGACATCGCTGAATTTGCCGTTGCCATCGTTGTGAAACAGGAAGCTGGGACGAGGTTTGAACACGCGCGGAATGCAGTAATACCGGCGGCCTTGTTTGTTGTCTCCACAAAAAACGCTCCCGGCGGCGCTGTACTGCACGAAGCTGGAAACGAACAAATCAAGCCGCCCGTCATTGTCGTAATCGAACCACGTCGCGCAGGTTGACCAGTTCGGCGCGCCGACTCCGGCGGCGTCAGTGACATCGCTGAACGTGCCGTCGCCTTTGTTGCGAAACAAAACGTTCTTGCCGTAATTCGTGACGTACAAATCCTGCCAACCATCGCCGTCGAAATCCGCAGCCGCAGCGCCCATTCCAAAATGCCCCATCTTGCCGCAACCGACTCCGGCTTTTTCGGTGACATCGGTGAACGTGCCGTCGTGGTTGTTGCGATAAAGCGCGTTTCGTATCGGAGTTTTCGGCGAGTAAAAATCCGAAGGGCCGCTGTTGACCAGATAAACATCCATCCAGCCGTCGTTGTCGAAGTCGAAAAACAATCCGCCTCCGCCGCAGGTTTCCGGCAAATGCCGCGCGTCCGAACGCCCGTTGTCGTGCGTCCAGGTGATGCCGCTTTTCGACGAAGGGACTTCGGCAAAGGTCACCGGCTTGCTACCGGTTTGCGAAAACGGCGCGGAGTAAACGCTCAACGCCAAAACGATCAATGCTGCCCAAAACAACTTCACTCGGAACTCCTCAAAAAATGGGTGGGACAGGTACTGAACCTGTCCCACCAGTTTTCATTGTTTCCGGGCATTGCCCAGTAACAAGAACAACTCCTTCTAAAACAATTCGTGCCCAAGCTCGTAAGCCATGAACAAACCGAATCCCAAACTGAACACTCCTGCCAAAGCTCGCACAGCCAGATTCGTGCGCGTGAACGAACCCGCCGTCAGATGCAGCGGCAAACTCAGCACCAAACTCATCAACATCATTCCGCCGATGGAACCGATGCCGAAAATAGCGATCACTGCAAACGCCAGCCACGAAGTTTTGATCGTCGCCAGCAGAACCAACAACAAACCTGCGCTTCCCGCCAAGCCGTGAATCATACCGATCACCAGCGGGCGAACACCCAACTTCAATCCGTGATGCGTGTGCGGTTCCGGTTCGGGTTTGCCGTCGTGCAAATGCGGATGCACATGATGATGACCGCCGTGTTCGTGTTCGTGGAAATGAATTTTGCCGCCGCGCGCCAGCTTAATCAGCACGTTCAGCCCCAAGCCGATCAGCATCAGGGCGACGCAAAATTCCAACGGCTTTTCGTATTTTTCGATGTTCAGGTTCAAAAAGACAACAGCAATGCCGGCAATCAGCAGCGAAACCGTATGCCCGATTCCCCACAACCCGCCGATCAGCAAAGAACTGAACAGGTTTTTGCGCTCGCTGACGATGGTCGAAACCGCAGCCAGATGGTCAGTGTCCAAAGCGTGGCGCAAACCTATGACAAAACCCAGACCCAAAGTCGCCAACGCCGAAAACGATTTTGCCTGATCTAGTTCTACGTGCCAGAAATCCGCCGGATTCACTCCGGCTTGTTGCAACGCTTGATAACAAATCGCTACGCCCAAAACAGTGATGACCAATGCGCTGACAACGGGCAACACTTTCAACCAGCGAGTTGCGCCCGGCGCTTTGTCCAACAGTTTTCCGCCGTACACAAACGCCAGCCCGACTGCGGTCAACACGCTGGCCAAGCCCAGGCTAAAGACAAGAATCAAGATCAACCCGTAACCCACACGATTGAGCGAAATCGCTCCGAGCATCAACACCAGCGCCGAGGGACAGGGCATGATGCCGCCCGAAATACCCAGCGCCAGCAAACTGCGCCAACTGATTTCATCCGGCGGCAAATGCGTGTGGCCGGAATCACCTTCGTGCGTGTGGGAGTGATCGTGGCTGTGATGCTCGTGGCCATGGTTTAGGCCGATCAAAGCGCCCAATCGTTTGCTGAACATGCTGGCTCCGATGACAACGACGAGCGCACCTGAAATGAAGCTGAGAATCGGGTACAGCTTTTCCGGCAGTATGTAGCGCGAAGCGAACAGCGTCACCAGTCCCAGCAGGAACACGCCGAAGGTGTGCGTGATCGTCACTGTCGCGCCAAGAAATGCCGCATGTTTGAACGTTCCGCGCGAGCCTACCAGATACGCTCCGACAACGGTTTTGCCGTGCCCGGGCGACATCGCATGCGCTCCGCCCAGCGCGAATGCCAGCAACAAGCCAACCAGGATGACCGTCGGCGTCAGCTTTTCGACGGTAATCAATTCGGCGAAACGGTCGCGCGCCACAGTGACGGGTTTGCCGTCGCGCAAGGTCAGCGGTTTTGCAGAAGCGGGTGCAACGCCGCGCATCACAGACCATTCGGCTTTGCTTTCATTGAGCGGCGCGGCCAGCAGTTCTTCCGGGTAAGTCTTCAATTCGTCTGTCACAGCGTTGCCAAAAGCCGTGCTGTCAAACACCGTCGCGCCGGTCAAAGGCGTAACGACGATTTCGCGCCATCCCGCGCGTTCGATCAAATTCGTGTTCTCGAACGCAAGCCGGGAGCTTCCGCTGGCTTCCCAATCGCCAGTCAGATCAAACACCATTCGCAAAGTCATCAATCCCGCGGCTCCGGGCGTCTGACCTATTTGTTTGTCCTCAAGTTTCAAGGCAACCGGTTTTCCGCCGGCGGTCAACTTCAACCCGCCAACGTACCCTTGCGCGACGCTTTCCAAATACGCAGCCAGTTCGGTTGCGGACAAGGCTCCGTTTTGATCGGTGTCGGCTTTTTGCGCTTCCTGAAAGGCTGGGACTTCAGCCAGGTCAACCACGTAACGAATCTTCGCGCGGTCTGTTCCGCTTTCGACGCGCACGAAGTGGTTGAAAGTGAAATTTCCCAGCGGGTGCGCCGTCGCCTGAAAAATCGTAATCGCCATCAACGCGCACAGCGCCCAAATCGAAACGCGGCGACGCTGGGTCAGGCCGGATGTGATAAACGAAAGCATTCGGTTATTCCTCAAATGTTTTTTGACCGGAAGAAAGTCTGTGGTGGCGTGCAGGCTACTCGGCCAACGCTTGTTTGGCAATGCTCGCCTGTCGAAGGTCGAATTGCGGATTGAGCTTCAAGGCGCGTTGCAGGAAATCGCGCGCGACGGCTTTGTCGCCAGCGGCACGAGCGATCATTCCGGCGTGAAAAAACAACTTTGCGTCGGCAGTTCCCAGCCGCAAAGCTTCTTTGATTGCAGCTTGAGCTTCGGCGATTTTGCCGGCTTTCAGCGAAGTCCAGGCCAGCACGTCCGCGCCGTAAATGTCGCGGCGTGCGTCGTATTCGCGCTTCGCCATTTGATATGCCGCTTCAGGTTTCAAATCGTGGTCGGCGTAAAACTGCGCCAGCACGCGGTTGTAAACTTCGCCATTGGCCGCCGCCAAAGCAGCCATTTTTTCCAGCAAGGCAAATTGCGCTTTGGCTTCGGCCTGGCGTCCTGCGGCTTCGTACAAATCTCCAAGCGCAGCAATGAACACCGGGTCAGGCAAAATCGCAGTTGCCTGCCGGTATTGTTCAATCGCTCCGTTCACATCACCTTTGGCAGCCAGTGTTTTGGCCAGTCCGCCCAGCGCGCGGTAATAGTTTGGAAAGGTCGTCAGCGAATCGCGGTATTCGATTTCGGCTTTTGCATAATCGCCAACACTGAATGCCGTTTCGCCCAATTGCCACCGAATCCACGCGACGGCTTCGCGTTCGGGCGGAACCATTTCCGACGCCAACTGCAAAGCGTCGCTGTGCAACCGTTGCGCACGTTCGTTGTTGCCAGTCAGTTGAGCCAGCCGCGCTTGACGGATCAGCGTCGAGTGCCCGCCGCGTTGGCGAACTTCCATTTCGGCAAAGGCTTTTTTGGCCGCTTCGTATTCGCCAAGTTCCAGCAAGGCATCGCCCAACAGTTGGTGCGGATAAGCTTTTCGATTTTCCAATTCAATCAGTTGCCGCGCGTGATCGCGCACGGCTGCAAAATCGTGAGCCGCAAATTCCGTTTGCGCCAGCAAATGCAAAGCTTCGGGATTTTGCTCGGCCTGAACCGATTTCAGCGAAGCCTTTGCGCTGCGTTTGGCCAATTCCAACCATTGCAGATTCCCCGTTTCGCGCAGCTTCAACAAATATCGCCCGGCCAGATTGTTCAACGCCGGAAAATCATCCGGGTCGCGTTTGACGCGGTCTTCCAAAAATCGAATCGCGGCTTCGCCGGATTCGGCAGGAATCGGTTTGGCTGGCGGAGTTGCGGAAGTTGGCGACGCTGAAGACGAAGCGCAGCCGATGCCAAGCGCCAGCGCCAATGTCAGCGCAAAAAGTTTTGCGAAACAGGATTTGCTTTGCATGAAATTCACCGGGTTTGAGGCGTGGGGCAATTTGAAAAATTGCCCCACGGATTTGAGTTTTAGTTTCGGGTGTTGTCGTCAACTCCGCTGTCGCGCGGTTGTTGCGGCGCCCCAATAAAAGGAAAAGTGTCGCGGAAAGGAACGTCGTTGGCATTGACGTTGTCTCGCAGAGCATTCTGGTTGGCGACGAAAAACAGAATCGTGTCAATCACGTCGTCGCCCAGTCGCCGTCCATTCGGAAAACCTGCGTTGGCATTGTTGCCGCCGCCGGGACCGCTGTTGGCAGTGGTCAGGCTGACGCGGACGAAATCTCCGCGAGTGACGGCGACTCCGGCCAAAATTCCGATGTTGGTTTGGTTGGTGCCCAACGCCGTCAGCGTGGCGACGATGTCACCGGCAAATCGTCCGGCGGCGTCGTCCTGAGTCGAAGCCGTGTTGTATTCGTTCTTGCGCGAAAATGGAGTCAACGCCACGTTGACCGCCGGAACGCCTTCACGATCCACGTCAATGAAGTTCGGCGCAGCAAAACGAGTTGGGCGGCGAGTGATGGTTCCGTTTCGACGAGCCGTGCGACAGCTCAGACCAACTGTGTTGTTTGCCACGCTCAACCGCGACCGCAGCAAAGACACAGGCAAACTCAGCGCAATGGCCAGCGTGTTGTAACCGGCGAAACTGTCGCGTCCGCGATTGAAATGCGAAACGTTTGGTTGACCGGCCAACACAGAACCGACAAAGCGACTGAAGGCCGGAATGTCGAAAAAGAACGGGTCGTCAAACAATCCGGCGGCAACGGCAATGCCCGTCCCCTGATCGGTCGTGACGACGGTTTCAGGCGCAGTCGCGCTCAGGTTCGGATTGGTCGTCAACGCGGTGAAAGTCGGGAAAAACGTCGAACTGACGGTTGCCGTTTGCTGCGTTGCGCCGGAGCGGATTTTTTCCGAGAAAGTCACGTCAATGAATCCGTCGGGAGCGGCATCGCCGCTGGCTTCCAGTTCAAAGCGGTAACGAATGTTGTGATCGAAGACTCCGAAATTGACAGCCTCGCCCGGAACGATAAAACCGTTGACGGTCATGATGGCCACCAACTTGGTGTTGTCGTTCGGGTCCAGAAACAGATAAGCGTCATTCAGGTCTGCCGACCGATCAATGGACACGCCCGGTCCGTCGCCGTGATCCGCTGCGCCGATTTCCTGCGCGGGAAACACCAGCAGAGTCAGTAACAAGCTCAGCGCCAATGAAAACGCGCCCAGCTTTTTAGTGCGATTGCTCAATTGCAACATAAGAATTTCTCCTTGAAAAAGTAACGCAAGCTGCCAAGCTCGCGGTGTTAATGAAAAGGACGAACAGCAAAGCCGCGCAACTCAGCCCGGTTGCGCCGCTCCCTGTCTTATTGTTCGTTCGTCACGACGCGGCGCGAAGTCAGCCGGTCGAATTGCGTTTGGCGCAAGCTCTGATCTTCAGAACCTTTGATCGGAGACAATGCCCGTCCCAAAGCTCTGGGTTCTTCGTCGCCAGCCGCCAGACTGTTCAACCGGTTGATGGTGATCGTGTAATTGCCAGTGACGCCCGGCGCGAACGGCGTGGCCAGAATGACGTAAATGCCGCTTTGGCGAAGCGTCCGCGTGACCAGCGCATCACGACCTTGAGCGCCGCCACCGCTGTTGTCATCGAAATCCACCAGATCGCCGTTGGCTGCGTTCAAAATCAGGAAGGAATCGAAAGCTGTTGAACTCATCCTGATTTGAACGGTGTCGCCTGCCGTGCCGTTGAACCAATAAGCATCCAGCCTGTCTCCGGCGGAGGTCACGATGTCTGTGTTGCTGATGGAAGCATTGATCGGCGTGGCGCTATAACTGGCCGCTTGCAACCCGCCGGTTGAATAGGAAAGTTGATAACTGCCGATGGCGTTTGCTTCGCCGTCGGCGCTGGTGACGAAGATCAAATAATCTCCGGCAGTTGGCAGCACGGTCATCAACAGAGCATTGGTGTTGTCATCTTGTCCGTTGCCCAATCCGCCGGTTTGATCGTCGCTGGCCAGAAAATTTAGCGAACCTTCGGTTCTCTGCTGGGCGATCATCACCGTCCCATCGAATTGCTGCGAACGAAGATCAACCACGACAGGCGTGTTGGCCGCAGTCGTAGTAATTCGATAAGCGTCGAAATAATAGGTTCGGCCTGAACCGTCGGCAGAAGCCTGGATTTGATCGTCGTGGGAAAGAACTCCGAACAAACCCGTTCCCGAAGCCAGCGGCGTTGAGCGAATTGCCGGAGCTTGTCCTCCAATCAAAACCGTCGGCAGGTTTGAAACTCGCCCGGCAATGTTCAATCGAATCTTGGCCGAACCGATTCCCGAAAGTTCCGGCGGAATGACCAGATTGATTTGATCGAGTCCTGCAAACGAACCCGACCGACCGGCGTATGCAACCTGCGCTGGTACGCCTTGAATGGTGGCGCTGACGACTTCGGCGACGCCGTTGGCATCATTCGGATTTAGGGCGGCGGCGTTGCGAACTCCGGTGACGAACAGGACCAGAAAGTTTGGCTGAGCCGTCGTTCCGGCGCTGGTTTCTCTTTCCGAACCGTCAGGATTAAAAGTCGGCGTCAGATTGACTCCGTCTGAAGTGGCAAAGGCTACTGCTGCTCCGATGCCGCTGCCGCGCGAAGTGAAAATGCCAGGCGCGGCGCGTTGCACGTTGATTGTTCCCAGCCGCGTGGAGTTGTCGGCATTGGTCACAACCACGGAGTTGTTTCCGTCAGGCACGTTTTGCGGAATGACGATGTTTAACTGTCCCGGACTGGCGACGAACATTCCCGCATCAACGCCTCCAATCGTCACGCGAACTCCGCCAAGCGTCGGCGGCAACGGCAACGATTGCGCGACAAAAGTTTGATTTCCGGTAGTAACGAATGACCCATAAGCCGCTGCCAGTGATTCCGGCGCAAGCGCGTCTGTGGCATAACTGGCTGCGTTGACTATGGTCACGGCCTGAGCCTGTGCGGAAACGGATGCAACTCCGTTTGCAGCGATCGTCCATCCGATACTTCCCAAAAAGGCCAGGCTCAAAGCAAACAGACAAAGCCGTTTGCCAGGCAGCCAGAGCATGTTTGGCTTGTAACGTTTCATTGATTTGTTTACTCCTTTGACCGTTCGCCGGACACACCTCTGCCAATTGGGGCGCGGAAAGCCCGCAATCATTTGAAATGTGCCAGAAAAACGGCTGCGAAAAACCTGCCGCCTACTGCCGTGCAGGACGTGAAATGGTGGTGATGTGAACGCGCAATCACCGTTTACGCGCACGCATCGTTGTTCAGCGAGAAAAAGTTTTAATTGTGACAACGACTCTTACGGATGATTAGTGGGAAGCGGTTTTCTCAACGAACAGAATTTTTTGGAATTGTGTTTTTGCTGGGATGAATTGCGGAAAGTCACCTGCTGAAGTTTGGTCAAACCTTGTAATAAAAATCCTGCCTGACGATAATCCGCGCGTCTTTTTCCTTCCATCACGATTTGAATTTCAACTGAATCAACCTGCCTTCGCGGCAGATGTTTGCAAAACGACATGAGCAAAAGAACGTTTTCCCTGATCGTAGTCTTTGGTTTCGTCGGCGTGTTTGTGGCGCTGAATTGCTGGCAGCCAACCGTTGCTCAGCAAAAAGTGGATTTTGCGCGCGACATTCAACCGATCTTCGCGGCTTCGTGCGCGGGTTGCCACGGCGAGAAAAAACAATCCGGCGGTTTACGGCTGGATTCCAAAGCAATCGCGCTGGCCAAAGTCATCAAGCCGGGCAACGCCGCCGCAAGCGAACTTTATCGCCGCATAGCCGGACTCGGCGACCAAGCGAGAATGCCGATGGGCGGCAAACCGCTTTCTACCGAACAGATTGCTCTGATCAAAACTTGGATCGAGCAAGGCGCGCAGTGGCCGGACGAATCTCAACCCTCAAATTCCAAATCTCAAATTCAAACACACTGGGCGTTCGTTGCTCCTGTCAGGCCAGCGATTCCAAACGTCAAAAACTCGGCTTGGGTCAAAAATCCGATTGACGCTTTTGTGCTGGCGCGACTGGAAAAAGAAAACTTGCAGCCTTCGCCGGAAGCCGACCGCGTGACGCTGATTCGCCGCTTGAGTTTGGATTTGATCGGCTTGCCGCCGACGCCGGAGGAAGTGGATGCCTTTGTCTCCGACAAATCGCCGCGAGCTTACGAAAAACTGGTTGGCCGATTGTTGGCTTCGCCGCATTACGGCGAACGCTGGGGCAGGCATTGGCTGGACGCTGCGCGCTACGCCGATTCCGACGGTTACGAAAAAGACAAACAACGCGCCGTCTGGTTTTACCGCGATTGGGTCATCAACGCGCTCAACCGCGATTTGCCTTACGACCAATTCATCATCCAGCAAATTGCCGGAGACCTGTTGCCAACCCCCACGCAGGATCAAATGGTCGCCACAGGCTTTTTGCGAAATTCGATGATTAACGAAGAAGGCGGCATCGAACCCGAACAGTTCCGAATGGAAGCAATGTTCGACCGAATGGACGCCATTGGCAAAGGCGTTTTGGGTCTGACGATTCAATGCGCGCAATGCCACAACCACAAATTCGATCCGATCAAGCAGGAAGAGTATTACCGCCTGTTCGCGTTTCTGAATAACTCCAACGAATCGAACATTGCTGTTTACACGCCCGAAGAACAGATGAAGCGCGCCGAAATTTTTCGCCGTACGCGCGAATTCGAAGCCGAGTTGCAGCACAAAACTCCTGACTGGCAAACGCGAATGGCTGCGTGGGAAGCTCAAGCTAAAGCAAATCAACCTGAATGGATTACCGTCACTCCCGAAGTGGACGACATTTCAAACGGCGGCCAAAAGTATCTGCCGATGAAAGACAGTTCGTTTTTGGCTCAAGGTTACGCTCCGACCAAACACCGCGTGAAGATGATCTGGAAAACCGACGTCAAGAACATCGCGGCTTTCCGACTGGAACTGCTGAACGATCCGAACTTGCCGCTTGGCGGGCCAGGCCGTTCGACAAAAGGCTTGGGAGCGTTGACTGAATTTGAAGTTGAAGCGGCTCCGGCAAATGAACCGACAAAAATCACCAAAGTAAAAATCGTTCGCGCAACCGCCGATTTCAACCAACCGGAGCGCGATTTGGAACCAATCTTCGCCGACAAATCCAACACCAAACGCATCACCGGCCCGATTGAATTCGCCATTGACGGCAAGAACGAAACTGCCTGGGGCATTGACGCCGGGGCCGGTCAGCGCAACGTTCCGCGCAAAGCTGTCTTCGTCGCCGATCAGCCCATCAACATTCAGGGCGAAGCGATCATCACGTTTTACCTGAAGCAAAATCACGGCGGTTGGAACTCCGACGACAACCAGAACAACAACCTCGGACGAATGCGCCTGTCAGTCACAACTGCCAAAAATGCTGTAGCCGATCCGCTGCCAACGAACGTGCGCGAGTTGCTTTCGATTCCCGCCAGCCAACGAACTGAACAACAAACTCAAACGATCTTTGGTTATTGGCGAACAACCGTTGCCGATTGGAAAGCCGCCAACGATCAAATCGCAGAACTCTGGCGGCAACATCCCGAAGGCTCTTCGCAACTGGTTTACAACGAACGCGGCGAAATGCGCCCGACGTTTACTTTGAAACGCGGAGACTTTTTGAAACCTGACAAACAGATTGAACCGGGCGTTCCATCGTTCCTGCATCAATTGCCTGCTTCAACGAATGGCGCTCCGGCGACTCGGCTAACGTTTGCGAAGTGGTTGGTGGATCGTCAATCGCCGACGACGGCGCGTTCGGCAGTCAATCGCATTTGGCAAAGTTATTTCGGTACTGGGCTGGTGGCGACTTCAGAAGATTTCGGCAAACAAGCCGACGCGCCTTCTCACCCGGAGTTGTTGGATTGGTTGGCGGTGGAGTTGATGGAAGGCCGGTACAGAACCGGGAGCGGTAGCGACCGGGTCGGCTCTAGCAAGAACCCCGTCGCTACCGCTTCGGGTTCCGTACCGCAAGCTTGGAGCCTGAAACACATTCATCGCCTGATCGTCACTTCCGCGACTTATCGCCAATCTTCAAAAGTCACGCCGGAGTTGCAGCAGCGCGACCAATTCAATCGCTTGTTGGCTCGCGGCGCACGGCTGCGCGTTGAAGGTGAAATCGTGCGAGACATCGCGCTACAAGCCAGCGGATTGCTGAATCCGAAAATGGGCGGGCGTGGAGTTTATCCGCCGTCGCCGGATTTCCTATACCTGCCGCCAGCCAGTTACGGCCCCAAACCCTGGTTTGAAGAAAAAGGCGAAAATCGTTACCGCCGAGCCGTTTATACATTCCGTTACCGTTCGGTTCCCTATCCCGTGCTGCAAACTTTTGACACGCCAAACTCCGACATTTCCTGCGTTCGACGCACGCGGTCGAACACTCCGCTGCAAGCTTTGACGACGCTGAACGAAACTTTGTTTCTGGAAGCGGCGCGTGCGCTAGCCGTTAAGACGGTAAAAGAAGGCGGCTTGACCGATCAGGCGCGAGCGACATTCGCGTTTCGCCGAGTGCTGGCTCGCATACCAACAACGGCGGAATTGACTGAATTGCTGGCGTTGAAAGCTCGCCAATTGGAACGCTTTTCAACCGGCGAGTTGAACCCCTGGAATCTGGCGACGAACGATCCGGACAAATCATTCGCCTTGCCCAAAGGCGTCCGAATGGATGAACTGGCTGCGTGGACTGCTGTGTCGCGCGTGCTGCTGAATCTGGACGAAACCATCACCAGGGAGTAAAGCGTTGAATCTGACTGCGCGCCGACGGTTGAAAGTCTTCGGCATTACGGTTGGCGTGATGGCGTTGTTGTTGGCATTGGCGTGGTGGCAACGCGCTCCGTTGCTCAAAGGCATTGCGCGTTTGTACATCGTCGCCGATTCACCAACGCCTGCCGACGCAATAGTCATTCTGGGTGGAGGCGTGGAGTTGCGCGGCTTAAAAGCCGCAGAGCTTTATCACGCCGGATTCGCCAACCGCATTTTGGTGATGCAACCCGAACGAACCGAACTCAATGCGCTGGGATTGATAGTAGATCAAGCCGAGTTGGCGATTCAGTTGTTGAAGCTGAAGAACGTTCCAGACGGCGCAATCGTCTTGCTGGAATCAGAAGTCACCAGCACACGCGACGAAGCCGAAGCTCTGGCCGCGTGGGCAAAAACCAACAACGCGCATTCGCTGTTGGTGACGACAGACATCTTTCACACTCGCAGAGCGCGTTGGATTTTGAATCGGAAGTTGAACGAAGTCGGAGTTGAAGCGCGAATGATGGCCGTTCCGCAAAAGAAATATGACGCCGACAACTGGTGGCAAGCCGAAGACGGCGTGATTGATTTTCAAAACGAAGTTATCAAATTCGCGGTGTATCGTTGGCGGTATTGAATGACAACCGGGGATAGATTTTAGGTCAGCCAGATACGATCTTTGCCGTAACTGTCAAAGATCGTGTCTACACTGACAATTTGGATGCGCTCAACTGCTGCCTGGGCAAGCAGTAATCGGTCAAAAGGGTCTTTGTGATGCTTTCGACTTTGTTCAGGTGAGTTAGCGTTATTGGCAACAATTGAATGTCATCTTTCCCCAATTGGTTTTCGACAAAGTCTCCGGCTTTGGCCATCAAGGTTAGCTTTCCCTTTGACGCCTTGATCGCCATCTCCCAGACGCTAGCGACGCTGATTAGCAGTTCGGTTTGTTGATCCTCCAACAGTTCTTTGGTCTTTTGCGGAAGCTCTGGCGAGTCGTACACAAACCAAATGAAGGTGTGAGTGTCGAGTAGAAGTTTCATCACATGTACTCCGCAAAATCTTCCAGCGGTTCGTTGAAATCAGGTGACATCCAGAAATTGCCTTTCGCAGTCCCAGCACGACGGCGCTTCGGCTTTTCGTCA
Organism: uncultured Acidobacteriota bacterium; assembly: GCA_902825875.1. Classification (GTDB taxonomy): domain Bacteria; phylum Acidobacteriota; class Blastocatellia; order RBC074; family RBC074; genus RBC074. The sequence goes on along the minus strand of CADECP010000042.1, from coordinate 27,590 downwards.
TTCGAGCGAGTATCAATTCCGTTGACGCGAACAATTTTGGCTACGGTTTGATTTTCAGCAGTGATCAGCAGTTCCTCGCCGAGAAGGATATTGCTCAGCAGTTCCTGGGTTTGCGGTGTCAGTTGGGAAAATTCCAGTTGCATAAGTTGGCTCCTTTGTTCGAGCCGGGATTATACAAGTGAAGAGAATCAATATGAACTTCAGATTGGCCGTATTGGCAACAACGTTATTTGCGTTGGCAATCGGCGGCGCGTCGGGGGCAGTTCAATCATCTGCCCAAATCGGCGCTCCAGCCAGCGTTTACTTGCTCAAACCGGCGCGAGTTTTCGACGGCGAACAATTGCGCGAAGGCTGGTCGGTGTTGGTGCGCGGTGAAAAGATCGAAGCCGTCGGCCCAACCAACGAACTCAAAGCGCCAGCCGATGCCAAAGTCATCGAATTACCCAATGCGACTTTGATGCCCGGATTGATCGAAGCGCATTCGCATTGTTTGCTGCATCCGTACAGCGAAACTCCTTGGAACGATCAAGTTGCGCGCGAACATTTGAGTTTGCGCGTGGCGCGAGCGACGAATCATTTGCGCGACACTCTGCTGGCGGGCTTTACCACCATTCGCGATTTGGGAACCGAAGGCGCGGATTACGCCGACGTTGGCCTGAAACAAGCCGTTCAGCAAAACATCATTCCCGGCCCGCGAATGTTGGTAGCGACAAAGGCGATTGTCGTTACAGGCAGTTACGGCCCCAAGGGTTACGCCACCGAATGGAACGTCCCGCAAGGCGCCGAAGAAGCCGACGGCATTGACAGCTTGACGCGCACGGTGCGTTCGCAAATTGGCAAAGGCGCGGATTGGATCAAGGTTTACGCGGATTACCGTTGGGGCAAAGCCGGAGCCGCTCCGACTTTCACGCTGGACGAACTGAAGTTGGTGGTGGAACTGGCCAAAAGCGCGGGCATTCCGGTCGCCGCTCACGCCGCGACTCCCGAAGGCATGCGCCGAGCAACTCTGGCCGGAGTCGAAACCATTGAACACGGCGATGACGGCACACCTGAAGTTTTCCGTTTGATGAAGGAAAAAGGCGTGGCGCTTTGCCCAACGCTTTCCGTAGGCAATCAAGCGCGCAAACCCGCGATGATAAAGGCCGCGCTCGAAGCTGGCGTGACCATTGCCGCAGGCAGCGACGTTGGCGTCTTCGCTCACGGCGACAACGCGCGCGAGCTTGAAGCGATGGTCAAAATGGGAATGTCCACGATTGAAACTCTACGTTCGGCGACTTCGATCAACGCGCGCGTACTGCACATGGAAAAGCAGATCGGTTCGGTAAAAACCGGCTTGCTGGCCGATTTGATTGCCGTCGAAGGCGATCCGACACACGACATTTCGGCGATTCGCAAAATCAAACTGGTGATGAAAGGCGGCAAGGTTTACAAACAATGAACAACAACAAACACAAATGCCTCCGTGTCAGTAGCCCGCGCGTAAGCAAGGGCTTTGATTTTGTGAGACAAGCCCTTGCTTACGCGCGGGCTACCGACACACCAACAAAAGCCCTTGCTTACGCGCGGACTACTGACACTTGCATAATCTTCTTTGCGGCTTTGCTCCTTTGCACCTTTGCGTTAAACCCATCAGCATCACTCGCCCAAACCGGCTGGAAGAAAATTTTTGACGGCAAGACTCTGAACGGCTGGCAAGCGCCGGATATGAGTTACTTCTCAGTCGAAGACGGCGCGATTACTGGCACGACTACCAAAGATCACAATCCGCCTTACAACCAATTCATCGTCTGGCAAGGCGGCGAAGTGGCGGACTTTGAACTCAAATTCAAGTTCCGCATCTTCGGAGCCAAATCAAATTCCGGCATGCAGTTCCGCAGCACAGTCAAAGACAAAGGCTTGGTTCACGGCTATCAAGCCGATATGGACGGCGCGGGAAAATACCTGGGCGGAATCTGGGATGAATACGGCACACGCCGTTCGCTGGCTGGCCGAGGCGAAAAAGCCTTGATTGATGAAAGCGGCAAAAGAACCGCCACGCGCTTTGCCGAATCCGAAGCCTTGCTGAAAGACATCAAGATGACAGAGTGGAACGAATATCACATCACCGCCGTCGGTTCGCGCCTGACGTTGCGGATCAATGGCCAACTCACCGCTGAACTGGATGACCGCGAAACCGGCAAAGCCGTGCGCAAAGGCGTGCTGGCCATGCCCATCATTCCCGGCGAACCGATGAAGGTTCAATACAAAGACATTCGGTTAAAAAAGCTGCCGTAAAAAATTAAGCCCGGTGATAAACTTCGGTTGTGCCCTCAGCAATCCCAACCCAAGAGGAAAAAACATGGCAGGTTACACCGTTTTCCAAAGCCAGTATCTGGCGCATCTGTTGACGCTGGACGGCGATTCCGCCGACAAACTTTCGCGTTCGATTTCCGCCGCCAAAATTGATTTGAATCCGCATCAAGTTGACGCCGCAATGTTCGCGTTGCGTTCGCCGCTGTCTCAGGGCGTGATTCTGGCTGATGAAGTCGGGCTGGGAAAAACCATCGAAGCCGCGCTCGTCATCGCGCAGCGCTGGGCGGAAAAACGGCGGCGCATTTTGTTGATTGTTCCGGCTTCTTTGCGAAAACAGTGGGAGCAGGAATTGACCGGCAAGTTTTCCCTGCCCTGCGAAATCATCGAAACCAAAAACTACAATCAAGCCAAAAAAGCCGGGCGTTTGAATCCTTTCGATTCCGACCGAATCATCATTTCTTCCTACGAATTCGCCGCCGGCAAAGAAAACGATCTGAAGTCCGTCAATTGGGATTTAGTCGTGTTTGACGAAGCCCATAGGCTGCGGAATGTTTTCAAGGAAGGATCAAACAAACGCTCAAAAATCTACAACGAAGCTTTCACCGGCAAACCAAAAATTCTGCTTTCCGCAACGCCGCTGCAAAATTCACTGATGGAGCTTTACGGATTGGTGTCTGTCATTGACCCATACTTTTTCGGCAGCGAACAGGTTTTCCGCGAACAGTACACAGGCAAACGCGCCGATTCCGCCGAACTGGCCATTCTGAAACAACGGCTGACGACGCTTTGCAAACGCACGCTGCGCAAACAGGCGCAGACCGAAAGCGCCATGCGATTCACCAACCGACAGGCAATGACCGAAGATTTCACGCCTTCAGTGGACGAGCAGAAGCTTTACGAACTGGTTTCGGCTTATTTGCAGGACGAAAACATCATCGCCATTCCGCAACGCGCCCGGCATTTGGTGACGCTGGTCATACGCAAGATTCTGGCGTCGTCTTCTTTCGCCATCAAAGAAACCTTGCGGAAGATGATTACCCGACTGGAAAACAAGCTCAGCGACCAGCAAGCCACAGCCTCCGTCACCATCGAAGACCTGGACGATTACGAAACCGGCGAAGAAACCGCCGAAGAAGCCGAAATCTTCAACGGCAAACAAACCGAATCTGCCGAACCCGCCGACGCACAGGCTTTGAGAAAAGAGATTGCCAATCTGAAAGAGTTTCAATTGCTGGCCGAAGGCATACGCGACAACGAAAAAGGCTTTGCCCTGTTGCGCGGACTGAAGCGCGCGTTTGAAGGCATTCTGGAACTTGAAGGCAATCGCAAAGCCGTCATCTTCACCGAATCCCGCCGAACTCAGGAGTATTTGAAACAACTGCTTTCTGAAAACGGTTACGAAGGCAAACTGGCTTTGCTCAACGGTTCCAACACCGACGCGGATTCGCAAGCCATTTACAAAGACTGGCTGGCGCGTCACCGCGAAACCGGTCAGATTTCGGCGTCGAAATCCGCCAACGTCAAAGCCGCCATTGTCGAAGCCTTTGAAAAAAACGACGAGATTGAAATCCTGATTTCCACCGAATCCGGCGCTGAAGGCATCAACCTGCAATTCTGTTCGCTGGTCATCAATTACGATTTGCCGTGGAACCCGCAGCGCGTTGAGCAACGCATCGGACGCTGTCACCGTTACGGACAAAAGAACGAAGTCATCGTCGTCAACTTCATCAATCAGGAAAATCTGGCCGATCAGCGCGTTTACCAACTGCTGAACGAAAAGTTTGAACTATTCAGCGGCGTATTCGGAGCCAGCGACGAAATTCTGGGAGCGATTGAATCCGGCGTTGACATCGAATTCCGCATCCTGGAAATCCTGCAACAGTGCAGAAGCAAGCCGGAAATCGCTGCCCGCTTCGACGCACTGGAAAACGAAATGCGCGACAAACTGCTGGCCAAAGAAAAAGACGCTCGCCAAACCCTGACCGAAAACGTGGACGAAGAAGTCGCCGAACGATTCAAAGGCCGCTTTGAAGATTTCCGCGACCGGTTGAGCAAACGCGAACAGGATTTGAAACTGCTGACGCGCATCGAACTTCCCGAAGCCGAATTCATCAGCGCAGTCTCTTTTCGTCACGCCGACCAACATTACAGTTTGAATTGGAACGAAGCCGAAGAACGCGGCTGGAATTTTTACCGGCTGGATGGCGACGACGATTTGCTGGCTCACCGGCTGGCTGACCAGGCCAAAACTCGCCAACTGGACGCCGCGTGGTTGCGGTTCCGCTACGATCAATTCGACCGCGCCGAATTCGGCGGCAAATTTTCCAATGTCGAAAATCTGATTGGCCGCACTGGATGGATGGAAGTTTCCAAAGTCACCATTCAGGCGATGCAACCGGTTGAAGCTCTGTTGCTGACCGCCGTCACCGATGACGGCGCGGAAATTGACGAAGACACTGCCGCCCGATTATTGCGTGTTCCGGCGGACGTTATCAGCGACCACATTCCGGCTGAAGCCTTTGGTCAAACGACGTTGTTTGAATCCGAACAGGCGCGGTTGAACGGCTTCACGGCGTTGCCCGCGCCGCTCCTTGCGCTGCGCCAACGACAGTTGGAACAACGATTCAAAGCCAAAGAAGATGAACACGAATCGTTTTACAACGAGCGTGTCGAACAACTTGATCGCTGGGCAGAAGAAGCCGAGAAAGGTTTGGAGTTGGAATTGAAACTGCTGAAAGACCAAATCGCACAGGAAAAGAAAGATTCCCAAACCAAACCGCTGAAGGAAAAAATCGCCGCTCGCCAGCGCATCAAAGAGTTGGAGCATCGGCTGCAATCCAAAAAGCAAAGCATTCACGACGAAACCCAACGTTTGCAGCAACAGAAAGACGCGCTGATTGACGAACTGGCCGATTTGATGAAAGTTGATCCGCCGCAAGTCCAACCGCTGTTCGTGCTGCGCTGGGAATTATGCTGACGCCGGAACGCAAAACGCGAGCAAGTAACGTTCGTAGTTCCGCCTTCAGGCGGCAGCGGCTCGCTTGCGAGCCGTAGGGCGGCTGAAGCCGCCACCACCGCCTGAAGGCGGAACTACGAACGCGACGGCCAACGCGGCAACTTCACTGAGAGATTTCAACCGATGAGCAAAAAACAGAAACTGGAATTGACCTGGATCGGCAAGGAAGACCGCCCTCGCCTGGAACCCCGCATCCTGCTGGAAGACCCGCAACTTTCTCACCACGCCCCGCACCGCGTCTCCGAACAAGATCAATTCGACAACCGCCTGATCAAAGGCGACAACCTGCTGGCATTGAAGGCGCTGGAACAGGAATTCACCGGCCAGGTCAAATGCATCTACATTGATCCGCCCTACAACACCGGCAGCGCGTTTACCCATTACGACGACGGACTGGAACATTCGATTTGGCTTTCGATGATGCGGGAACGATTGGAGATTTTGCGAAGGCTGCTTTCCGAGGATGGCTCAATTTGGATAACGATTGACGACAATGAATGCCACTACTTAAAAGTCTTATGTGATGAGGTTTTCGGACGATCCAATTTCATCTCATCAATCATCTGGCAAAAGATGTACACCACAAAGAATTCAGCTCGGCATTTTTCTTCAATGCACGATTATCTTCTGGTTTTTGCCAAAAACAGCGAGCAATGGGTTCGTAATGACTTACCTAGATCGGCAAAACAAGATGATGCTTATAAAAATCCCGACCATGATCCAAGAGGCCCATGGAAAGCGACTCCAATCCAAGCTAGAAACTATTACAGTAAAGGGCTGTACTCTATTACGTCTCCCTCGAATCGCTTAATCAGCGGGCCTCCCAAAGGAACATATTGGCGAATATCGGAAGATCGTTTTAAGGAATTGCAGGCTGATAACCGAATTTGGTGGGGCGAAAAAGGCGACAATATGCCAGCCCAAAAACGCTTTCTTTCGGATGTGAAAGATGGGGTTGTCCCTTCTACATTCTGGAGTTACGACGAAGCTGGGCACAATGCAGAGGCAAAGAATGAAATACGCGCTGTTACCAACAATGTAGAAGAAGATATTTTCATTACCCCAAAACCGGAGCGATTGCTAAAGCGAGTCCTTGAAATCGCCGCCAACCCCGGCGACCTCGTGCTGGATTCCTTCGCGGGTTCGGGTACAACCGGAGCCGTGGCACACAAGATGAATCGGCGCTGGATCATGGTGGAATTGGGCGAGCATTGCGATACGCACATTGTGCCGCGCTTGCGGAAAGTGATTGACGGCACGGACGCGGGCGGCATCAGTTCGGCGGTAAATTGGCAGGGCGGCGGCGGGTTTCGGTATTACCGGCTGGCGGATTCGCTGCTGAAAGAAGACCGCTGGGGCAATCTGGTCATCAACCGCGATTACAACGCCGAAATGCTCTCCGAAGCGATGTGCAAATTGATGGGCTTTCGTTACGCGCCCAGCCGCGACGTTTACTGGCAACAAGGGCTTTCATCGGAGCGGGATTACATTTACGTCACGACTTCGACGCTGACGCACGAACAACTGGCCGCGCTGGATGACGAAGTCGGCGAAGACCGCTCGCTGCTGGTCTGTTGCAAAGCGTTCAAAGCGAACGTTTCGGCCTTTCAAAACCTGACGGTCAAAAAGATTCCCAACGCCGTGCTCCGCAAATGCGAATGGAACCGCGACGATTACAGTTTGCAGGTAGCCGAATTGAAACCGCCCGAACCGGCTCCCAACACGCAAATTTCGTTGTTCGATGAAGTCCGGGAAGAAGTTTTGAATCAACCGGGAAAGAAGAAACGGAAAAGATGATGGTTCAGGGCAGAAGTTCGAAGCTGTTGCAGTGGCTGGGGCGAATCATCCGAAAATCGCGTTGATCCAATGTCAGTAACTGCGTAATGTTCAGGCGTTCGGCGATGGCGACGATGATCGCATCCACGAAATCGAGTTTGGCGTCGGCGTATTGGCGCATCAATTCGGCGGCACGTTGGTAATCGGCGGGTTGAGCGCATTCCAAAGTAACCGATTTGGTAGTCAGAGAGGCTACGAAACTTGCGGATGCTTCAACACCGATGTCTCGCTTAAGCAAATATGCGATTTCGGTAATAGCGTGAACGGGCAGTACTACTTCCTGGCGAAGATTGGCGAGCAGCGATGCCGTCAGTTTATGTTGCCGCTCTTTCTGATTCAGAACGGCGTAAAGAAAGCCGGTGTCAAGTAAATAGGCCATCAACGGTTCACCAGATATTCGCTGCGCGCTCCTAATTCTGCCTCGCAAATTTCGTCCGCGCGTTCGGCGGTATCGCCGGGGCCGCCAGAGTAGCGCCCCGCCATTTCCATTAACCATCTTGCGCCGGCAGACGGTTGATCCGTTTCTTCGACGAATTGAGAAACCTGTTGGCCGTTTGCCGATGCCGCTTCAATCGAACTGTCAATCAGCACGCGAGCCAGTTCGAGTTTTTCGCGGACGGAGAGCCTAATCAATTTTTGAAGTTCTTGTTGTGCAATCATAATACCCCGTATTTTAATCGCGTTGCCCCACATTACCAATCAATTATGACCAAACACGTCAACTCCATCGCGCAACGATTGAGCCTGCGCCCGCCGCAGCGCCAATCGCTGGAAATTCTGGCCGAAGTTCTGGGGCAAATCGAACTGGAAGCCGAACCGGCAGAAACACTGGCGCTGATTCGCGGGCTGTATCCGTCGGTGTCGGATTTCGAGCGCGACTTCCCCAGTTTGTGTTTTGCGCTGGCCACCGGCGTAGGCAAAACGCGGCTGATGGGAGCTTTCATCGCCTACCTGCACGCGACGGAAGTCAGCCGACACTTTTTCGTGCTGGCTCCGAACCTGACGATTTACGAAAAGCTGATTCAGGATTTCACGCCGAACACGCCGAAATACGTCTTTCGCGGAATGGAGCAATACGCCGTCAATCCTCCGGTCGTCGTGACAGGCGAAAATTACGAAGACGGACGCGGCGTTCGGCTGGAACACACAAGCCAGTTGCGAATGTTTGAAAGCGAGCGGACGGCGTTCATCAACATCTTCAACATTTCCAAAATCAACAGCGAAGTTCGCGGCGGTGCGCTTCCGCGAATGAAACGGTTGCAGGAATACATCGGCGAAAGTTATTTCAACTATCTGGCCGAACTGGACGATCTGGTCTTGCTGATGGACGAAGCTCATCGTTACCGCGCCAGCGCCGGAGCCAAAGCCATCAGCGAATTGAAACCGATTCTGGGGCTGGAACTGACCGCCACGCCCAAAGCCGTCGGAGCAAAAGCCGAAGCCTTCAAAAACGTGATTTACAGTTATCCGCTTTCCGCCGCGCTGACGGACGGTTTCACCAAGGAACCCGCCGTGGCCACGCGCAAAGACTTCAAGCCGGAAGATTACAGCGCCGAACAACTGGAACGCATCAAGCTGGAAGACGGCATACACCATCACGAATTCGTCAAAGTCGAACTGGAAAATTACGCGCGCGAAACCAACACCGCGCCGGTCAAACCTTTCGTGTTGGTGGTGGCTCAGGAGACTGAACACGCCCGCCAATTGCAGGAATTGATCGAAGCCGAAGACTTTTTCGATGGCCGCTATCGTGGCCGCGTCATTCAGGTGCATTCCAATTTGCGCGGCGAAGAATCCGACGAAAACACCAAACGATTGCTGGCCGTGGAAACCGATGCCGACACCGAAATCGTCATTCACGTCAACAAGTTAAAAGAGGGTTGGGACGTGACCAACCTTTACACCATTGTGCCGCTGCGCGCTTCGGCTTCTGAAATTCTGACCGAACAAACCATCGGGCGCGGATTGCGATTGCCTTTCGGCAAACGCACGGGCGTGGCCGCGATTGATCGGCTGACGATCATCGCGCACGACAAATTCCAGGCGATTGTGGACGCCGCCAATTCGCCGGATTCGATCATTCGCCAACAAGTGACCATCGGCGCAGGCGGCGACATTCCGCTGGAAACGCCGCAATCGGTGATTGTGCCTTCAGTGTTGGAAACTCTGCTGACCGGCAACTCGACGGCGTTCGGCAATGAACCGAGCGCAAATCAGCCGCCGGTTTTATTCGCGCCGGAGGAACAAAAAATCGCCACGGTCGCGCTGGAGGTGACGAAAAAATACGAACGGCTGGAAAGCTCCAAACGCTTGCAGGAGCCGGAAATCCAACGGCAAATCATCGCTGAAACCTTGCAAATCATCGCGCCCGCACAAACCGCTCTGCCCGGCGTGGAAAGCGATTTGCCGAAAACGGTCGAGCGCGTGGTCGGCGTCGTGACCCAAAAAATCGCCGAACTGACGATTGACGTGCCGCGCATTGTGCTGATTCCGTCGCAAGCGGTGAGCTTTGGGTTTACTGATTTCGATTTGGAAGGTTTGGACAAAATCCATCTGCAACCGGTCAGCCGCGAAATCCTGATTCAACAACTGCGGACGAACGAACGCGCTTCGTTGATGTGGGAACACGACCAAACGCGCGAAGAACGTCTGGAAGATTATCTGGTCGGCGCGCTGATGAATTACGACGAAGTGGACTATGACGAACACGCCGATCTGTTGTACAAACTTTCCGGTCAATTGATCGCTCGCCTGCGCGGTTATCTGCGGGATGATCGCGAAATCGAAAATGTGCTGCTCTATCACCAACGCTCGCTGACGGAATTCGTCTACCGGCAGATGATGCTGCATTACTGGGAAACGCCCGTGGATTATCAGGTCAAAATCAGCAAAGGCTTTTCGGCGCTGCGCCCGAACAGTTTCACGCTGCCCGCCGGCATCCAGCCGCGAGATTTCCGCGCGCCGCTGGAACAGCGAAACTCCATCCGGCAACTGGTTTTCGGCGGATTCCGCAAATGCTGTTACCCATATCAGAAATTCGATTCCGACACCGAACGCCGTTTCGCCGTGTTGTTAGAAGATGACGCGGAAGTTTTGCGCTGGATGAAACCCGCCAGCGGGCATTTGCGGATCGAACACAAAACCGGCGCGGGTTACGAGCCGGATTTCGTCATCGAAACGGCGGCGGAAAAACTGCTTTGCGAAACCAAGATGGCCAGCCAGTTCGAGGACGGCGAAGTCCGGTTGAAAGCCCAGGTCGCCCGCCAATGGTGCGATTCCGCCAATCAGCACGCAGCAGAAAACGGCGGCAAAACCTGGCGTTACCTGCTGTTGCCGCACGATGAGGTGACGCATAACACCAGCTTGAACTGGCTACAAAATCGGTTTCAAAACTGAAACCTTCAGAACATAAAAGGAACCGACAATGAAACTGCAAACCAAACCTGAACCGGCAATCAATCGCAGAGACTTTCTGAAAACTTCGGCAGCAGGGCTAAGCGGCGCAATGCTGCCTTCCCTTCCCGCTTCGGCAAAAATCATCGGAGCCAACGACCGCATTCGCGTCGCTGCCATCGGAACCGGCGGACGCATGCGCGGCTTGTTGAACCACACCAAAACCAATTCCGACGCTGAAATCGTTGCGCTGTGTGATGTCTATCAACCAAACGCCGAACGCGCGGCAACGACGCTTGGCCTGACCAGCGCCAAACAATTCAAAGACTATCGCGCGGTGCTGGACGACAAAAACATTGATGCCGTGATCATCGCTACGCCGGATCATTGGCACATCAAAATCACTTCGGACGCCGTCGCTGCTGGCAAAGACGTTTACGTCGAAAAACCCATCACTCACACGCTGGAAGAAGGCGCAGGAATCATCAAAGCCGTCGAAGCTTCGAAGCGCATTGTTCAAGTCGGCATGCAGCAACGAAGCTGGGCGCATTTCATTGACGGCAAAAAGATCGTTGATGAAGGCACGCTGGGCCAACTGACGACCGTGCGAATGTGGTGGTATCAGAACTATCCGGCCAGCGGACATTCCAGCAAATTGGCGTATGACAAACTCGACCAGAAAGCCTGGCTCGGCAAAGCTCCGGCGCAGGAACTGACTCCTCAAAAGTTTTACTGGTGGCGTTGGTACTGGGATTTTGGCGGAGGCGCGCTGACCGATTTGATGTGCCACTGGATTGACGTGGTGCATTGGTACACCGGAGCGACGACTCCAATGACGGCGATGACCGTAGGCAATCGTTACGTGCTGGATTGGGAATGCCCGGACACTATCAACTGCGTGCTGGAGTATCCGAAGAACTTTACGGCGAGTTATCACGGAACTTTGACCAGCAGCATTGACGATGGCGGATTGGAACTTCGCGGCACGAAAGCTACGATGAAACTCGACCGCGAACGACTGGCCGTTTATAAAGAAACCGGGCAAGGTTACACCCGCGCAGGCGACGCCAAACCCGCAATCCAAATTGACTCCAAAGGCGACGGAACCGCCACACACATTCGCAATTTCCTGGATTGCATCAAAAGCCGCAAAGCGCCAACCGCCGACATCCGCGTCGCCGTCGAAGCCGCGCGCGCGGCTCACATCGGCAATCTGGCCTTGAAACAGGAGCGCAAAGTTCGCTGGAACGCTCAGCAGGAGAGGGTTAATTAAATGGCAAGACCCGACGCATACCATTATGTTGTCAAAAATGCTCTGATCAATGACGGATGGACAATTACGGATGATCCTTACGTAATTGAATTCGGCGACGTACGGATGCAAGCAGATTTGGGCGCAGAGAAAGTCTTTGCGGCAGAAAAACAAAATCGGCAAATTGTCATTGAAGTAAAAGTTTTCGATGGGCCTGGCTCGTTTATCAGTAAACTGCACGGGGCGACAGGCCAATACGGCAACTACAGGTCGTTGTTACAAAAAATCAGTCCGGAACGGAAGCTTTACCTCGCCATTTCCCAACGCGCGTATTTGGATTATTTTTGCAGTGTCGGGGTTCAAGCAATCATCGCCCATCAACAGATCAAGCTGATCGTCTTTGATCCCAAAACCGAGGAAATACTGCAATGGACAGACTAGACAAACTCAACCAGTATCGGGAAATTCTGAAGCAGGTCATCGAACATCAAGCCACATTTAAGGCGAGTGACCGTCAGATCGAATCTGTGCCCATTTGCGATCCGATTCATGGGCATTACCTGCTGATGAGTTTGGGGCGAGATCACGTTGGGCGTGCTCACGATATTCTCATTCACTTGCGCCTGAAAGATGGGAAAGTTCAAGTGGAATGGGACGGAACCGAAGAAGGAATTTTTGACGAACTGCTGGAAGCCGGAGTTTGCAAAGAAGATGTCGTCTTTGATCTTGGTGATGAAGACTTCGTACCTGCATCTGAATTCATTGCTGCATAAAGGAAAAATCGTTATGAAAAATCAAAATCATCAACTCGCCGAGCAATCTCCAAACGTCAGTCGTCGCTGGTTCATTGAACAATGCGGCGTAGGCTTGGGCGCGCTGGCGCTGAATCATTTGCTGACCGGCGAAGGGTACGCGCAAGGGCAAAATCCGCTGGCTCCGAAAAAGCCGCACTTCGCGCCGAAGGTCAAAAACGTCATCTTCCTGTTTATGGCCGGTGGCCCCAGCCACATGGAGTTGTTCGACAACAAACCTTCGCTGACAAAGTTTGATGGCACGTTGCCTCCGCCGGATTTGCTGAAAGGTTATCGAGCAGCGTTCATCAATCCGAACTCGAAGCTGTTGGGGCCGAAATTCAAGTTCGCTCGGCACGGTCAATCAGGTGCTGAGATTTCCGAACTATTGCCGCACACGGCGAAAATTGCCGACGACATCACCATCGTCAAAGGAATGGTCAGCGACGCTTTCAATCACGCTCCGGCGCAGTTGATGATGAACACGGGTTCGATGATTTTCGGGCGACCGAGTTTTGGCGCGTGGACGATTTACGGAATGGGCAGCGAAGCCGAAGACCTGCCTGCCTTCGTCGTTTTCAGCACCGGCAGCAAAGGCCCCAGCGGCGGCAACAGTTGTTGGGGCAGCGGATTTTTGCCGACGGTGTATCAGGGCGTACAGTTCCGCAACGTAGGCGATCCGGTGCTTTACCTGTCGAATCCGCGCGGCGTTGATGCCAAGCTCCAACGCGATTCTCTGGACACAATTCAGAAACTTAATCGCATGCGGCTGGATACGGTTGGCGATCCTGAAATCGCTACGCGCATCAATTCGTTCGAGATGGCTTACAAGATGCAATCCAGCGCACCGGAATTGATGGATTTGAACAAAGAGCCGAAACACATTTTGGAAATGTACGGAGCCGAGCCGGGCAAACCTTCCTTCGCAAATTCGGTGTTAATGGCCAGGCGCTTGGTCGAACGCGGCGTGCGCTTTGTTCAGATTTACCACGAAGCCTGGGATCAACACGGTTCGCTGGTTCGTGATCTGACCAAAAATTGTTTGGACACCGATCAAGCCAGTGCGGCACTGGTCAAGGATTTGAAACAACGCGGCATGTTGAAAGACACGCTGGTCATCTGGGGCGGAGAATTCGGGCGAACTCCAATGGTGCAAGGCGGCAGCGACGGACGCGATCATCATCCGAATGCGTTCACGATGTGGCTGGCTGGCGGAGGTTTCAAACCCGGCATCACTTATGGCGAAAGCGACGAACTTGGTTTCAATGTCGTCAAAGATCGCGTACACGTTCACGACCTGCACGCGACACTTTTGCATCAACTCGGCTTCGACCACGAAAAACTGACTTATCGCTTTCAGGGCAGAGACTTCAGGCTGACAGACGTTGCAGGTTTGGTCGTGGACAAGCTGTTGGCTTAAATTGAAGTAACGCGGTGACAGTAGCCCGCGCGTAAGCAAGGGCTTTGACTTGATGGCTCATGCCCTTGCTTACGCGCGGGCTACTGACACTCTCGCTTGCCGAATCATTCAAACAAAGGAAGCATTTATGAACAAGCTGACGCGACGCAGTTTTTTGAAAACTTCGACAGCCGCCGCGCTGACGGCTCGCAGCTACGCCGCAGTGATGGGCGCGAATGACACCATTCGGCTGGCGCTGATTGGATGCAGCAGTCAGGGCGTATTGGATTTGCGCGAATGCCTCTCCCAACCGAAAACCAAAGCCGTTGCCGTTTGTGACATAGACCAAATCAAGCTCAAAAAAGGTGTGAAGCGCGCCGACGAATTGCAGCAAAAGCCTGACGCCGCGACCGATTTCCGCCGCGTCGTCGAACGCAAAGATGTGGACGCCGTCATCATCGCCACGCCGGATCATTGGCATGCGATTCCGGCTTTGCAGGCAATGCGCGCGGGCAAAGACCTGTATCTGGAAAAGCCCATCGGCCACACCATTCACGAAGGCCAGTTGATGGTCAAAACCGCTGAGCAAAACAAGCGGGTGGTTTCCGTGGGGTTGCAGCAACGAACCGGCGCGCTGTTTTTGGATGCGCTGAACGTCATTCAGTCCGGCAAACTGGGCAAGGTTTCTTCGGTGCATTGCTGGAACGCCTGGAACGACAAACTGTTTTACGAAGGCGGATACCGCCAGTTGAAAAACAAACCAAATTCTCCTGTGCCAGACGGAGTCGATTACGATTTCTGGCTTGGCCCCTCGCCAAAACGCGAGTTCAACGAAGATCGTTACAACGGCACGTATCTGTACTTTTGGGATTACAGCGGCGGAATGGCCATCACCTGGGGAGTTCATCTGATTGATTCGGCGATGCACCTGATGGGCGCAAAAGCTCCGTTAGCCGTCACCGCTGCCGGAGGCAAGTTCGTGCTCAACGATGTGCGCGACACACCAGACACGCTGGAAGAAATTTTCGAGTTTCCGAACTTCACGATGACTTATTCCTGCCGCCACGCCAATTCTTTTGCCAGCGGCAGCCTGGCGTCCGATCACGGCCTACAGTTTTTTGGCACGGAAGGCACTATGCTGCTTAACCGCGACGGTTATCGAATTGTCGGACAGGACAAAAAAGAAACCATCGTCGAAAGCGCCAAAGGTTTGGACGCCGGTTGGGGAACTCATCAACGCAACTTCATCGAAAGCCTGCGCTCGCGCAAAGCCACCAACTGCACGATGCTGCAAGGGCATCGCGCGACGACCGCCTGCCAATTGGCGAATATCTCTTATCGCACAGGCCGCAAAATTCGTTGGGACGCGGCCAAAGAACAAATCATCGGCGATGCGGAAGCTTCGCGGTTGATGACGAAAAAGTACCGCGCTCCGTGGTCGCTGAGCTAAAAACCATGAAAAAACTGATTGCCATTACTTCGTTGATTGCTTTTGTTGCCGCCGCATTTTTGATTCAGCAGTCGGCTTCTTCGCAAAACTCCGTTTGGAAAGCCAAGCCGAAACGCGCTGACGCCGTGCGCGCTCTGGTTGTCACCGGCGGCCACGATCACGATTCGGAATTTTATTCAGTCTTTGATGACGACGGCATCAACGCCGTGGTTGATCCTCACCCGGCGGTCTTCGGCGGAGACATCCGCAAGCGCGCGGACGTGCTGGTGCTTTACGACATGATGAAAACGCTCGATGAAAAGCGGCGAAAGAATCTGCAAGCTTTCGTCGAAAGCGGCAAAGGCGTCGTCGTGTTGCATCACGCCATCGGCAACAACGTGGATTGGCCGTGGTGGTACGAAGAAGTCGTCGGCGGACGCTGGCTTTTTGAGCCGGTCAACGGCAAGGTCGGCAGCTACAAACACGATGTGGATTTGACGATCAAACCGGCGATGCAACACCCCATCTTGAAAGGCATCACGACGTTCGGCATCCACGACGAAACCTACAAAGACCTGTGGATTTCGCCGAAGGTCAAAGTGCTGCTGACGACTGACGACAAAACCAGCGATGGCCCGGTCGCCTGGATCAGCCCGTATGAAAAATCGCGCGTCGTTTACATTCAACTCGGCCACGACCGCAACGCGAACCTGAATCCGAATTATCAGCGACTGGTCAGGAATGCAATTCAATGGGCGGCAGGAAAATTGAATTGAGGCTCAATGTACAAAATTCGACTTGCCACAATTGAAGACATTCCTTTACTGCCTGACATTGAAAATGCCGCGGGCGATTTGTTTTTGCAGTTTGAATTCACGGCTCACCTGGCCGCCGACACCACACCGGTTGAAGATTTTGCCCAAGCTCAAAAAGACAATTTGCTTTGGATAGCTACAACGCCGGATGGAAGACCAGTCGGATTCGCTCAGGTCTATATGCTTGATGGCGAAGCTCACTTGCAGGAACTGGCAGTTCATCCTGATTTCGGTAGGCAAGGTATCGGAACAGGATTGGTCAAAGCGGTTTGCGATTGGGCGCAAGCCAGCGGAATTCCAGCCGTAACCTTGACAACGTTCCGTGACATTCCGTGGAACGCGCCTTTTTATCAAAAGCTGGGGTTCAGAATTCTTGAAGCCGAAGAATTGACGCCGCCGCTGTTACAGTTGGTTGAAAATGAAGAGCTCCATGGTTTGAAGCGAGAGTTGAGAGTCGTGATGCGGCATGAAACCGGATCGGTTTGACAAGGTTACGGAGCCAAACCGATCCGCCGCAGCAAATCAGTAAATCGCGCGTCGGTTTTCAAACCGTCGAATAAAGGTTCCAGCTTGATCCACGGCATCCATCCGCTACGTTCCTGATAGGCTTTTTCCAGCCAGGAAAACGCTTTGTCTGTGTCGCCGATGTTTGCGGCAATCAACGCCAGATAATATGGCGGAACGTAATTCGTCTCGGCGTGGTGTTCGATTCCAGCCAGAATTTGGCGTGCCGCTTCGATCTGCCCACCTTTTCCAAGCGCGATGGCCATCACCAATGTCGCCAGGTCTTTGGCTTCAGGGCGATGTTCGATGACGAATTTCAGAGACGTAAGAGCTTCGTGAATTTTGCCTACGGCCAACCACGACATCACTTGATAGTAAATCCCTTTGCCGAATGTCGCGTCCATCTGCAATGTCTTTCGGCATTGAGCCAAACACTCTTCAAATCGTCGGTTGAAATACATCAGTTCGCCGAAGCTGGCTGAAACCGGCACTGACAACGGGTCGAGCGATTCGGCGCGACGAAGCAATTCAAAAGCGTCGTCAAACCGCTCCTGCGAAGCGCACAAATACGCATGCCATTGCGGCGCTTCGGAATAATTCGGATTCAACTCCGCAGCACGCAGGAACTCTTTTTCCGCGCGATCAAATTCCCAGTCGTACCAAAACAACACCGAAGCATAAGCCGAGTGCGCTTCGGCCAATTGGTCGTCCAACTCCAGAGCCTTCATCACAGCCATTCTGGCTTTTGGGATGAATTCGCGCGGCGGCAAAAAGTAAACGCTCAAAAACGTGTAACACGAAGCCAGCCCGGCGTGAGCCAGCGCATAATTTTGATCTTTGCGAATTGCCTGAATGAAAAACTCCGCGCCCTTTCGCATGCCTTCGGGGCTGCGCTGATTCCAGCAATACCGGCCTTTCAGATAAAACTCGTAAGCTTCCGGGTTGACGGTCTGGCGTTGAGCCAGTTTTTCTTCCTGCTCGCCGCCGAGTTTCAGCCGCAAACTTTCGGAGATTTGTTTGGCCAGGTCTTTTTCCAGTTCAAAGATGTCACCCGTTTTTCGCTGGTATTGATCCGCCCACAGCAAAGCTCCGTCGTCTGAATCCACCAATTCGGCTTTGATGACGATGTCTTCACCACGCTGGAACAAGCGCCCGGCAAACACCGCACGGACTTTCAACTCGCGCCCGACTTCCACCGGGTCGGTGTTTTTGCCTTTGAATCGGAACACCGTGCTGCGCGCCATCACGCGTAAACTTTGCACCTGCGACAGCGTGTTGATGATGTTTTCGGTGATGCCGTCGCTCAGATATTCGGCGCTGGCGTCGTTTCCGATATTCGTCAACGGCAAAATCGCCACAGAATCAATCGCATCGCTGAACGCGCGCGAAGCTCCCGAACGCGAAGCGCCGCTTTTGCTGGAACTGGATCGAGTGTTCAGGCTTGATGTGTCTCGGCCTGAATCCTTGCCCGAATCGCGGCTGATCGGGCGGGTTTCCAGCGAAGCCTGTTTGCCACTTCGCCGCAACGCATCATTCGTCACGGTATCGCCGGATTTTGAATGTTTGACTTGCGCGTTTTCCAGTTCCAACCGTTGCCGCAATCGTTTCAGGTCGTTCGATAATTCGCGTGCGGTCTGGTAACGCTCGTCGCGGTCTTTGGCCAACAGTTTGGTGACAATCCATTCCAGTTCTTCGGGCGCATCCGGCATCGAACGGCGAATCGGCGGCGGAGCGGTTTGCAAAATCGAACTCAGCACGCCGGTTGTCGTCTGGGCTTCAAACGGCAACCGTCCGGTACACATTTCGTAAACCATCACGCCCAGACTGAACAGGTCGCTGCGTTCATCAATCGGGTCGCCGACGATTTGTTCAGGCGACAAATAACCTGTCGTCCCAGTCATCCACCACAACCCTGTAGTCGAACGCGCAGCCGAACGATCTTTTTTGCCACCTGCCCGACTCAAAGCCTCAGTCAGCTTTGCGGCTTCGGCGGCATTGAGCGGTTTGGTGCGGTACGGATCAATTCCCTCTTCCGGGCTGAGACGGATTTCGGTGGTGGCGGCGTCTACAGAAACCGGCGGTTCATCTTTCGGCGTTACCGGCGGCGAAGCTGGCTCGCCAATTTCCACCAGCATCGTGTCTTGTTCGATCAATTTGGTCAGGCCGAAATCCAGAATCTTGACGTATCCGTCTGGACGAATCATGACGTTTTCCGGCTTCAAATCGCGGTGCAACACGCCAGCCGCATGTGCCGCGCCAAGCCCTGAAACGATTTGCATCGTCACGTCCAGCACCTCTTCACCGCGCATGCGTGTGTAAGCCAGATGTTCGCGCAAAGTCGGCCCTTCGACCCATTCGTTGGCGATGAAGTATTGCGCCTCGCCATTCGTCTGGTCGGAATTTACCTCGTACATCATTCGTATGTTCGGATGATTGAGCGTGGAAATTACGCGCGCTTCCTGCGAAAGGCGTTCGATGCGTTCGGCGTCGCGCGCAAAGGGTTCCGGCAGCATCAACAGCGCGACTTTGCGACCAAGCTGCGTGTCTTCGGCCAGATACACTTCGCCAATCAGGCTGGTGCCTATGTGATAGAGAATTCGGTAATGTGAGATCGTCTGTGACAGCAAGGCGATGTTCCAGTGTTTGGAATTTTGGTTGCGGAATTTGCCCAGTGATTGCGAGCAGTGATTGCCGGAGGCGAGATGGTAACGGCAATCGGTTAGTCTGCCAACCCCATCTTTTCGAGCAAGCTGACAAACCGTTTTTCTTTTCTCAGTTCGTCAAACATCGGTTCGGATTTCAGGTACGAAGCCCAGCAATATCTTTCGTCGGCGGTCGCTTCCAGCATTTGCAAGGCGCGTTCAGTGTCGCCCAATCCGACATAAATCAACGCCAGAAAGAACGGAGATACTTCCTTGCTGAGCGGAAAAGTCTGCAACTCCGCCAGAATGTTTTCTGCCGTTTCACGGTAGCCGGCGACGGCGTAAACATTTCCCAAAGCCGCTTTGATCAAAGCGCCGCCGGTCGTCAGTTCAACGGCTTTGGTCAATTGCTCAATCGCTTCGTCGTACCGCTGAAGCTGGGAAAGGCCGAGTCCCAAATAAAACCTGCCCAAAGCGAAGTTTGGTTCGATCTCTACGGTTTCGTATCCGCTGGCAACCGCTTCTTCATAACGTCGAGCCTGGTAATGAATCCACGTGAAGCTGGCGCGAATGACCATCGTCATCGGCTCAAGTTCCAAAGCTTTTCGTTCGATTTCCATCGCTTCGTCGAACCGATTGCGCGCCAGCAAAAAGATCGAACCGTACCAGTGATAGCCATTTGTGTAAGCCGGATTGAGTTCGATGGAGCGTTTGAATCTACGCTCGGCTTCGATCCAATCCCAGGTGTACCAGCAATGGAAAGCTCCGAGCGAAGCGTGCGGGTCGGCCAGATGTTCGTCAATCTGCAAAGCTTTTTCCGCCGCTTCTCTGGCCTTCGGCATAATCACGCGCGGCGGAGCGGCTCCGTAAACGCCAAGCAACACGAAACAATCAGCCAGCCCGGCATAGGCCAGCGCGTATTCATCGTCGAGTTTGATCGCGGCATTGAAATGTTCGATGGCTTTTTTCAATCCCGGACCCGACCGTTGATGCCAGTAATATCGCCCCTTCAGGAAGTGCTGATAAGCTTCGGAATTTTCGGTGTATCGCCGGGTCAATCGCGCGCGCTGTTCTTCGCTCAGCCGCAATTTCAAGTGGTCGCAAATTTCCTTTGCCAATTCCTGTTCGATGCTGAACAGATCGTCGAGTTTTCGCTGATACTGAGCGCCCCAGATTTGCGAACCGTCTTCGGTGTCAACCAACTCGGCTTTGACAATCAAATTGTCGCCGAACTGAAACATACGAGCCGTCAGCACGGCGCGCGCTTCCAGTTCGCGGCCAATTTCCAGCGCGTCGGTTTCCCGGTTTCTATACCGCGCCACAGTGCTCCACGCTTTGACGCGAAGCTGCGGCAACCGCGAAAGGTTGAAGATCAAACTTTCGGGAATCGCTTCGCTCAGATAAACCATGTCCTGGCCGCTGCCCGCGTTACTGAACGGCAGCACAGCCAGCGAATCAATGACCCGAACCAGCTTTCTGGAATCCGAACTCGTTCGCCCCGAATCATTCGTCGTCGAATGGCGACCGGAATCGGCAGACCTGCTTTGAACAGCGTCAAACGGCATGGTTCGCAACGGACTGCTGTCCGGTTCAACATCGAATTCGCCGCCAAGCTGCACTCGTTTTTGCACACGCTTCAAATCGTTGAGCAGGCTTTTCGCCGATTGGTAACGGTCTTCGCGGTCTTTGGCCAAAGCTTTGGTGACAATCCATTCCAGTTCGTCCGGCACGTTCGGCACATACCGCGCCAACGGCGCAGGATCACGATCCAGAATCGCCACCAACATATCGCCAGTGCTTTTGCCTTCAAACGGAGCGCGCCCGGCAATCATTTCGTACAGCACAATGCCAAAGCTGAAAATATCCGACCGCACATCCACTTTCTGCCCGCGAGCCTGTTCCGGCGACATGTAACTGACCGTTCCCAGAATCACTCCGGGGCTGGTGTTCGGCGAACCGCCATCGCCCGGAGCAGTAGCAAACGGATCGCCCAGAGGGGCGCCTTCCGTTTCGGACTGGGTAATCGTCGGGTCGAAACTGCGGAAAAAAGCGTTTTCAGTCAGCTTGGCCAAACCGAAATCCAGCACCTTCACATATCCGTCCGGGCGCAGCATGATGTTTTCCGGCTTGATGTCGCGGTGAGCAATGCCCGCTCCGTGAGCCGCCACCAGCGCGTTGACTGCTTGAATCGCCACATCCAACACTTCATCCAGCTTCATACGCCGATGAGTTATCGCCTGGCGAATCGTCTGGCCTTCGACAAATTCCATGGCGATGTAATGAACTCCGCCGGTGTCGGTTTCGGCCTGCCCGATTTCATAAATTGTCAGAATGTTCGGGTGATTGAGCGCGCCGATGGATCGTGCTTCGTGGGCAAAGCGGCGCACGCGCTCAGGGTCTTGAGTAAATCGAGCGGGCAGGAGTTTCAACGCTACTCGGCGACCGAGCTTTTCGTCTTCGGCCAGATACACTTCGCCCATGCCGCCCGCGCCGAGCTTCGAAAGAATACGGTAATGCGAAATCGTTTGGGGAATCACGATGACAAATTTCAGGTTGTGGATTTGCTTGGGGCAACTTGCAGCAACTGGGCGACAGCCGCCGGAGTCGAATTGACGCCGCGCATCTTACTCCAGTTTGCCCGCGAAGTCTGCTACGGAAATGACAATTTGCTTGATCGAGTTTGAACGGTGAAAATGCCGTCACACATGAACAATCAATCCTGGAAAGTAAGCGCAGCCGACGCAGACCTTCGGCTGGATAAATGGCTGGCAGCGGCTGACCGCCTGGCATCGCGTTCGCGCGCGCTGGCCGCCATCGAAAAAGGCAAAATCTTCGTCAACGAAATCGAACAGTCCACCGCCGATGCCGGAAGGCGAATGAGCGCGGGCGAAACCGTTCGGCTGTGGATGGATCGTCCCGGCAGCAGCGAACGCCGCTACACCGAACGCCGCGAAGCCGGGCTGCACATCTTGTATGAAGATTCCGCATTGCTGGTGGTCAACAAACCAGCCGGATTGCTGGCCGTGCCGCTGGCTTCGCAACCTGACGAACCATCACTGTTCGATCAACTTGTCAGGCATTTGCGCTCCACCAAACGCGAACCGTTCGTCGTTCACCGCATTGACCGCGACACGTCGGGGCTGGTCATATTCGCCAAAACCGGCGAAGCTCAGCGCAAACTGAAAGAACAATTTGAACACCGCGACGCCGAGCGAATTTATTGGGTTCTCGTTCACGGCGTTCCCAAACCCGATTCGGGAACGTGGCGCGATTTGATCGAATGGGATCGTGAAGAATTGAAACAGCAACAAGTGCAGGAAAAAACCCGCAAGGCTCAGGAAGCCGTTTGCCGGTATCGGATCGTGGAAAAGTTCAAGCATGCAAGCCTGCTCGAAGTTCGACTGGTTTCTGGCAAACGAAACCAGATTCGCATTCAAGCCGGGTTGCGCGGCAATTCGCTGGTCGGCGAAAAGATGTACGTATACGACGACAAAGCACCGTATCTGAAAATTCAGTTTGAACGACAGGCGCTGCATGCCCACAAACTGAGTTTCAAACATCCGGCCAGCGACAAATTGATGAAGTTTGAAGCTCCGCTGCCCGACGATTTACAAAAATTGCTCGCTTCACTTCAGGAAAAGAAGTGAAGCACTGATGTTACGCGCTAAAGAATTGAACATTCGGTTTGACACGGTTTTCGTCCCGGCAGGGACGGTTTGATATGAGCTTGGCAGTTCACTGCCGGGAAAAGCAGCGAATGAATCGGCGTCCTGTAGGGACGCTTGAGTTTCTGCCAAAGCAGGGGTCAAGCGTCCTGACAGGACGCGGCGGAGAAAGGCACTGCTACCCGGCGTTGAAACGCCGCGCTAAACTCAACCGTCCCTACCGGGACGAAGAAACTGTCAAATGCTTTATTTGATCTGCCATCGCGTAACATCAGCGAGGCCAAACAACGTCCATCATCACAAAGGAAAACCATCATGAAAAAACTGTTCATTGCATTGCTGGCTCTGACCGCTCTGCTGGCCATCAACGCTCAAGCGCAACAACGCACCGCCGAAGAGTACATCAAGCTGCTGGAAGGCGAACGCCGCGTTGAAAATCTGCAAGTACCGAAAGTCATCGAAACGCTGAAGATCAAATCGAATCACAAAATCGCCGACATCGGTTCAGGCTCCGGTTTGTTCTCGCGCCCGCTGGCCAAACACGTCAACAAAGGGCAGGTTTATGCCGTAGACATTGACCAAAAACTGCTCGACCACGTAGCGAAAACTTCGGCGGACGAAAAACTGACCAACGTCAAAACCATCTTCGCCACCGAAGACGATCCGAAACTGCCCGAACCCGTTGACCTGATCGTCATCATTGACACGATGCACCACATCGCCAATCAGCCGACTTACGTCAAGACGTTGAAAAAATACCTTCGCAAAAATGGCCGCATCGTTATCATTGATTTCAACAAAACCTGGCCCGCCGGTCACGAAAAGATGGTTTACAAACTCGAAGACCTGGACGGTTGGATGAAAGCCGCCGGGTATAAAAAAGTCGAAAGCTACGACTTTCTGGATAACAACTTCTTCGTGGTTTATCAGTAGCTCGTCAAAGAGCGGTATATCGAAAAAAAGGAGACGTGATTTATGGCTGGCGAACCGCCCAAATCGCAATCTTGGTGGCAGACTTTGCCCGGCATCCTGACGGCAGTGGCCGCGATCATCACGGCCTCAACCGGATTGATCGTCGCGCTGAACAATGTGGGGGCCTTTTCTAGTGAATCAAAACCGGATTCCCCGACACCGACAGTCGTTTTGTCAGCCGCCGCACCTGCCACGCCTGCGACAAGCACCGTCACGGGCGTGGACGCGATGGAGCAAAAGCTGAACGCCGCCAATATCCAGTTAAGCACGGGAGGGCCGGAAGAACGGGAAAAGGTGCGCGGATATTTCGACAGCCCGCAAGCTCCCTATTACCTGCTGGCTGTCAGTTGTCTTCAGATTTTGGAGAATCAACAACTGAAGAAAACCGGCTACCTGGACATGATTGACAAGCACTATTCAATGCTGGTCGGTGAAGGCAACTACGTTTCCGCCGACGGTAAATTGCATTTGGAGAGGGTGAAGGAGGCCATGGTGCTAGCTCAAAGGGATTACCACAGCGACCAGGCCAGGACAGTTGAGGAAATTGTCGAATCTCGTTGAGACGGTTGGTCGTTTTCAAATCGCACAAGTCCAAAAAATTCATGCTCATCAACAATTGCCTGGTTGTCATCAAACAAACTGCGCTGGCGCAAGGCGGGCGCGCAGCCAGCTTTGCCCGCAGCGGAGACGCGACGGCCAAACGAATTCTGCACGCCGACGCCGAACATCAGCGAACGATTGAAGCTGTGCGACAGGCGCTCAGCAAACGAAAAATCGTCTTTGGCGAAGCCTTGATGGTCAACGCAGATGCTCGCGTCAAAGGCCAATTGGCAATCAGCGATCTGGTCATCACCATCGGCGGAGATGGCACGGCGCTTGGCGCGTCGCATTACGTTCGCAGTGGCGTGATGCTCGGAGTCAATTCCGCGCCCGGCGACAGCGTAGGTCATTTCTGTTCTGTCAACCGAAAGAATTTTGCCGAAAGATTGGATGCGATCTTGGCCGGCAAATGGAAGCCGAAGGAACTGGCTCGGTTGCAGGTGACGCTGGACGAAAAGCCGCTGGCGGAATTGGCTCTCAATGACGTGCTGATTGCACACGAATGTCCGGCTTCGACGACACGGTATTTGCTGAAAGTCGGTCGCCGTGAAGAAGAACATCGCAGTTCCGGCATCTGGATTTCGACAGCGGCGGGTTCGACAGCGGGCATAGGTTCGGCAGGCGGACGGAAAATGCCGCTCGGTTCCAAGCGAATTCAATACCTGGTTCGTGAGTTGTACCGCGAACCGAAACGCAGCTATTCGCTGATTCGCGGATTCATCGAATCCGACGAAGAAATCATCGTCGCTTCCAAAATGGCCGCCGGAGAGATGTACATTGACGGCGCAAAGACTCGTTATGATTTTCCATTCGGCGCGCGGGCGAAAATAACTGCCGCTGAACATCGCTTGAAGATTTTTCTCAACAACTAATTGGAGGAACACTTATGAAAAACAATCGCTCGTTGTCTATTGGTTTGGTGGCTGGATTGGTCATTGGCTTGCTGGCCGCGTTCGCCATCAATTCTGCGGTCAGTTACGGCCAGAAATCGTCGCGCCGAAACATCAATCTGCCCAGCAAAAACCCTGCGCTTCCCTTCACCGACGGAGTAATGGTGGGCAACACGCTGTATCTGGCCGGACGGCTGGGAACCGATCCGAAAACCAGCCAGATTCCGGCGGACGTTGAACAAGAGGTCAAGTTCATGCTGGACGGATTCAAAGACGTGCTGGCTCAGGCGGGAATGACGATGGACAATCTGGTGTCGGCGACGGTGTATTGCCCGGATTTGACGTTGTACGACAAATTCAATGCCGTCTATCGGTCATACTTCAAAAAAGATTTCCCGGCGCGCGCTTTCATCGGCTCCGGGCCGCTGCTGCGCGGAGCGCATTTTGAGATTCAAGGCATCGCTGCCAAGTGACATTTGGAAGCCCGGCAAACACATTGCCACGCTTGCCGGTAAAAATTCCCACTGAATTCAACACTTCCTAAATCGCCCTTATCACGAGGGCGATTTTTTTTATTCCTGTTTGAGGGAAACCAGCCACGTAATACGGTCTCTCTATTGGGACGAAATCACAAAATCACAAAATCAAAAGATCACCATCAAGCGGGTTTGACCACCTGCTTGTCGCCTCATTGCTAAAAACATATTCGCAAAAATTTTCGCTTGTCTGAGCGACATTCAGTCAAGGCAGTCAAGACGAGCTGTCCCAAGTCACCACCAGCTCAAAAAACTTTTTCCACTCTTCCCCCCTACGAGGAGATAACTATGAATTTTTCGCGTTTCCGCTTTCGAACAATCATCATGCCGACCACATTGGCATTGATTTTCGGAGCCTTACTATTTCAATCCGACCACGCCTGGATGAAAGGCGCTGACCAGGCATTCAAATCGTCCATCTCAAAGCCATCTGAAAAGGCGACACCCAGAAAGGCGAATTCTCTTTCCCACAACGGCTACGTTGCCGAAGCCAAAGCCGCCGTTTCTTCATCAATGGCATTTACTCCGCTGGTTTCCGCAAACAAGACTGTCAACCTGCCCACAGCCAGTCCGGGCAACACGCTGACGTACAACGTCACCATCAGCAACAGCGGAACCACAGCAACGACCGGCGTGATGTTCAGCGATACGATTGACGCCAACACGACGCTCGTGCCCGGTTCGGTGAACACGTCTCCGTTGGCATTGACCGACACATACTCCTCCGTTGGTAACGTAGGCATCACGGTTCCGGCGGCCAGCGGCGTGTTGGTCAACGACTTCGATCCAGACGGAACCATTCCGGTGATTACCGCCGTCAACACTGTCGGGACACAAGGAACCGTTGCGCTGAACCTGGTCAACGGCAGTTTCACGTTCAACCCGGCTCCCGGATTTGAAGGCACGACGACGTTCAGTTACACGCTCAGCGACGGCGTGTTTTCAGACATCGGCACAGTTTCCATCACCGTCAGCGGCATGATCTGGTTCATTGACGACAGCGTTGCCGGCCCTGGCGATGGACGACTGAGCGCGCCATTTAACAGCGTTGCCAACTTCAATACACTGGCGACGGATGATCCTGGCGACAACATTTTCGTGTACAGCGGAAATTACTCAGGCGCAATCACGCTGCTCGCCAATCAGAAATTGATTGGACAAGGTGCGACGGCTTCGCTGGCTTCGATTGCGGGACTGGTACTCCCGACTTTCAGTAATGCGCTGCCTGCCACCAGCGGGACTCGCCCGACGCTGACCAACACCGCGACCAATGTCACCGTCAGCACTGGCAATACGATTCGTGGCGTCAACATTCAAAACACGACTGCCGGATCGGCGCTGTTAGGCACCAGCTTCAATAATTTGACGATCAGCGAAACCACTGCCAATTCGACCAACGGAACCGCCGCCGTCAACCTGGATCAAGGCAGCGGGACGGCTTCGATCAATGTGTCCTTTATCAGCGTCTCGGCCAACACCGTGCAGAGCGGCATCATTCTGCGCGACACCACTGGCAGCTTCACTATCACGGGCAACGGCAACACAACTGTCGGCGGCA
>CADECP010000041.1 GCA_902825875.1 uncultured Acidobacteriota bacterium | reverse complement strand
CAAGAACAACAACCGCATCCGCCAGATTACGGATAACATTGATACGGCTTACTCGGCCACGTATACCTACGACAATTACAACCGGCTGACCAATGCGACGGCGAATGCCTTCAGCCGCAATTATCAGCACGATCCATTCGGTAACATCACGAACTTTTCGGGCTTGACGCTGAATTACCAGACCAACGCCAGCGGAGCGCCCGCAACCAATCGGATTGACACCGACAGCCAGAATTTCGGCTATACGTACGACGCGGCGGGCAACATGACCGTAGGCGCTGGGCAAAGTTACAGCTACGACGGAGCCAACCGGCTGAAGACGGCGAGCGGAGGAACGAGCAGCTACGGCTACGACGGCGACGGCAAGCGGGTGAAAAAGGCCGAAGGCGGAGCGACGACCTATTACGTCTACTCGTCGAAGCTGGGCCAGTCGGTGATGGAAGTGAACTCCAGCAGCGTCCAGCGGGCGTATGTCTATTCCGGCAGCAAACTCGTAGCGATGCAGGCTACGGACGGGCAATTTTACTGGCTGCACACCAACCATCTGGGCAACTCAAGAGCGATGACCGACGCCAGCGGCAACCTGACGTATAAAGGCCAATTTGATCCTTACGGAGCGTCGCTGACCGAATGGTCAGGATCGGGCAACACCAACCTAAACTCGAAGAAGTTCACGGGGTATGAGCGAGACTCCGCAACGGGCTTGGATTATGCCCAGGCGCGGATGTATAACTCTTCAAGAGGAAGGTTCCTGACACCGGATCCAGCAGGATTGAAGGCAGCAAATACAAAACAGCCAGGGAGCCTCAATCGCTACAGTTACGTGTATAACGACCCTGTCAATTTTATTGACCCAACAGGTGAAACACCTCAACAATGGCAAGATGCGCTCGCACAAAGCATCTGTCGTAGCAATGGCGGAACTTGGGCACTCACTGGGTTTAATTCCGTCGGCGTCCCGGTTTATAACTGCTCTGGCGGGGTAGGAGTTGTTAATTCAACGGGTTATTATAGTGGTGGGAATAGCGGCAATGGTGCTTCCTCGCAAATACGAATTAAGCCTCAGTTATATTTTTTTGAAGACACAAGTAAGCGAAAAGTTGATACTTGCGCCGGGGTTAATTACGTAGTCAATTGGCAATTGTTTGGAGGCGTAAATTTACAAGGAGGAATCAATGGCTGGATAGTCCAGCATATAAAATCGTCTTTTGAAGTTAAAGATGCTAAAGGCAATGTCGTGCTAGATGATAATGGAAAGCCAGTGAAGTACACCAAAGATTTTTATGAAGCTTGGCAAGTTGTAAACGGATTAGTGTTTAGCGGCGACAGATTTATGGCTTTTTATAGTGCTGCTCGTGGAACCAAAGGTAGTTTTCATATATCTGCAACAGTTAGTTTTGTCTGGAACGATGAGCTAACTCCTAGCCCTTCAAGCTGGAACGGAAATGAATCTGATGCTTATGGGCTGCCAAATAGGCCAGGCAATAACATGCCGCAAGGCTGGAATGAATCAGCAGGGCAGAAACGGACCCTTGATTATTCATGGGACTGCACAAGTCCCACAGATAATTACCCTAAACCTACATTCTCTGTAACCCCTTAGTTATAGCGAGAGAGGAATATGAAAAGTATAACAATAAGATTTTTCCTTACCGTAGGCTTAATTGCTTTTATTGCTTGTACATCTGAACGCAATGACAGCGCTAATGAAAAGATTCATCTCCAAGAAAACAAGCAGGTTGCTGAAATTGTTGACCTTATTGATTCCTGCCCTTCTTGGTGGGACTCTTATCCAACCTATGTTTTCAACGACGAAATGCAAGTAAAACTTGGAGCGTGCTTAAAGAAGATTTCAGCATATAACACTGAAAATATTAGGCAAGCAGTAAACTCATACTACTCACATCACTTTTCGGAAGGCACATTTGAAGCTAACGAGAAGGGGAAAATTTACGTGCTAATTCGCTATATCTTTAACATAAACATTAAAGACAAGCGCATAGCTGATCTCCCACCTGAAATTGGTTGGTTCAACCCTGGCAAAGAGGAAAACATTCTTTGGCCATTATCAGAGGTTGATGAAGAAGGGAATATAAAGATAGGTAATCGTGCGGCCCTTTATACAGGACAGCGTTATTTACCGCTAGAAGAATTCGATTATTTCAACAAGCGTTTTGGACGTAGAAAAATCAAAACCGAGCCAGGCAAAAATTGAAAGCCATTGTTGCTTTATGTTGTGTAACAAGGCTTTCGCCATCACAGCGGATTGAACAACGTCAAAGTGACGATCAATGGCGCGGACGTCGAAGTTCTGTTTGCCGGAGCGCAAAGCGAATTTGTCGGTTTGGATCAATGCAATGTTCGGCTGGCGCCTTCGCTGGCGGGGAGCGGCGAAATCAGCATCGCTCTGACGGTGGACGGCAAAACCTCCAACACGGTCAAAGCCAGAATCAAATAATTTCGCGTTCGTAGTTCCGCCTTCAGGCGGCTGCGGCTCGGCACGAGCCATACCGTTGGCGGCTTGAGAGCCTCGCTGCCGCCTGAAGGCGGAACTACAAGCATGGCGGAGGCCGAAAGCCCCGCTTGCCGGAGCACATGGCAAAACCTCCAACACGGTCAAAGCCAGAATCAAGTAAGCAAAAGGCAGGTGTTCGCTTCCTTTCTGAAAACGAAGAAGTATAGAATCCGGGCTATGCAAGCAACCAAACAAGTAGCGTCGAAAATTTCCAGGCAAGAGGCAGCGGCAATCAGCAAGAACGAAGCTGCGTTGTGGGGGCGGCTGCTTGATCCGGTGGGCGTTGAATTATCAGCGGAAGCGGCTCGTTACATTTTGACGATGACGTTTCCACAGCCAGACATTGAACGCATGCAGGAGTTAGCGGAGAAGGCTCGCGCGGGAATGCTGACGCTGGATGAGCACATTGAGCTGGACAATTACGAACGAGTCGGCCACGTGTTGTCGTTGATGAAGTCCAAAGCGAGACAGGCGCTCAAAAAAGCTCGTGCCGCGCATTGACACCCGATGAACTCCAAGCTTGAAAATCTGGTCTGGCGGCGTGCTCAGCGAATTTGTGAATACTGCCGGATGCCTGCCGAATACGACGAACTTCCATTTCAAATTGATCACGTTCTGGCTCGCAAGCATGGCGGGCAAACGGTGGCGCGGAATCTGGCGTTGGCATGTTTTTCCTGCAACAGCCACAAAGGGCCAAATATTGCCGGGCGCGATTCCAAAACCGGTCGAATTGTCCGGCTGTTTAACCCTCGCCGCGATTCCTGGGCAGAGCATTTTCATTGGGAAGGCGCTTGGCTGGCTGGGCTGACAGCGATTGGCCGCGCGACAATCGCTGTGTTGGAAATCAATCTTTCCCACCGCGCCACTTTGCGCCAGGCTTTAATTGAAGAAGGCTTTTTCCATCCTGCCATCACTCCCAAGTCAGTTTCAGTCAAACGCCGACAGCCAAAGTAATGCATAGCAGCCACCGAAATCCTGTTTGCCGGAGCGCAAGGCGAGTTTGTCGGTTTGGATCAATGCAATGTGTGGCTGGTTCCTTCGCTGGCCGGGAGCGGTGAAATTAGCATCGCGCTGACGGCGGACGGCAAAACCTCCAACACGGTCAAAGCCAGAATCAAATAGCCCAGGACTTTGGCAGGTGTCAGTAGCCCGCGCGTCAGCAAGGCAATTTTTCACCAAACTCCAGCCCCACTAGGTCGGCTTTCACTTTGGTGTATGGGACAATTTGGAAAATTGTCCCATATTTACAGGCCAATAGCGCCGGATAATTTATACACGCCGAGAATACCGACCTAGCGGTCGGGCTACTGACACGATGCGTCTTGCGTGGAGCTGATCTGGAAAAACGCAGGAAAAAAGCCGCACGGAGCATAACTCCCTGCGGCTTTTTGAATTGTGGAAAGGATCGCTGCTGGGGGATTCGTTTTCAGCGAACGGCATCAACGCAGTGGCTGAGTCAATCTTTGCTCGATTTCCGCCAGTCGGGTTCGGGCGATTTCCGAATCGGGTCGAATCTGCAAGGCTTCAAAATAATGCTGCCGAGCGGCCAGAAATCGTTCGCCGCGTTCGGCGATTCGACCGGCTTCGAGCAAGGTTTGAAACGTGCGAAGCTGCATGATTTTCATCGTCAAACCATCGCGCTCTTCTTCTTTTGGACTTTGGAAGAGAACCGATTCGTAAGCCAGAATCGCATCGTCGTAACGTTCCTGCGTTTCCAGGTCTTGGGCGGAACGAAGCGACGACGTGGAGCTTTTTGTTGCCGAAACACCATCCAAATTTGCCATTGCGTGCTGCAAATCAGGCTTTTGGTTATCCAACGAAAACAGAATCAAAACCAATGCCGCGCCGAACAACAACGACGCCTGAAGAATCGTCGCCCGACCAAATTTGTACTGAGCAATCAAAGGGGCAATCCGTTTCAGCAATCCGCTGCTGGTTGTCGAAGGGAAATCCGATCTGGTGAGATAAGCATTCTGAAAATTTCTGCCCGGCGTTTTTGGAGCAATAGGCGTTCTTGCGTGTAAATTCGCCAGTGGTCGCGGCGCAACCGGAACCATTGCAGAACTACTTGCCTCGAACAGGCTTTCCAATCGTTGAGGAAACAACGCCGGGTCAAGCTTGATAACAGGGCTGGCAAATGCCGGTTTGAACTTGCTGAATTTGCGCGCGTGACCACGTTGTTTCTTTTTGGCGGAATCCTCTACCAGTTTGAAACCGTTGATGGCTTTCAAAAACTCTGCGGCTGATTGGTATCTTGCTTCGGGCGATTTTTGCAAAGCGCGCATGACCATCGCCGCCAAATCGGCAGGAACGTTCGGATTGTGTTTTTGAATCGGCGGCGGCGGCAATTCGATATGCCCTTTTCGCACTTCCCAATCCGCCCCGTCTTCAGTCATAGGAAACGGCAATTGTCCGGTCAGTATTTCGTAAAATGTCACGCCGACACTGTAAATATCCGACCGCCAATCAATCTCGCCTCCGCGCAATTGTTCGGGCGACATATATTCCAGAGTTCCCGGATGAAACCCGATTTGCGTCAACCGCGTCGCGCCAGTCGCTTTGACCGTTCCGAAATCGGCGATTTTGATGCGGCCATTATTGTCCAACAGCAAGTTCGACGGATTGATGTCGCGGTGAATAATTCCACGCTGACGATTTCCCGCTTCGTCCAGAAAGTTGAAGTTGTGTGCGTAATCCAACGCCGAAAGAATCTGTTTGAACAGATGCACGGCTTGTTTGGCAGCGGGGATTCCCTGTTTGTCCAGCAGTTC
Source organism: uncultured Acidobacteriota bacterium (assembly GCA_902825875.1). GTDB lineage: Bacteria > Acidobacteriota > Blastocatellia > RBC074 > RBC074 > RBC074. The sequence continues at coordinate 56,733 of CADECP010000041.1, read as the reverse complement.
GCGCAAACTGACTCCGGGAACGTATTCCATCACCAGATAGTAATTGTCTCTGGCTTCAAAAAATTCCAGAACGCGGACTATGTTGGGATGATCGAACTGGGATTGAATGAACGCTTCGCGGCGAAATCTGGCTCGCAACAATTCCTGAGCGGATTCGGAAAATGATTCGAGTTGAATGGATTTGACGACGACTTCGCGCGGCAGATGCAGATGATGAGCGCGATAAACTGCTCCCATTCCACCTTTGGCGAGTTCGGTGACGATGCGGTAATTGCCTATGGTCTTGCCTAACATTTCAAGAAACCGGTCTGGGGCAATTGGTTGTGAGGTTGCAGCGCAGTGTGAGGGCGCTACGTTTCACGGAGGTAGGTCACTTTACCCAACTAACCGGTCGTAGGCAAACGTCTGACAAGAGCAAGGAGAAAAACCTGAGATTAATTTTCCAGCAATAACCGACACAGCCTAAGTTTTCAAAGCTGGAATTTGAAGCAGTCAACTCCCGGCTGAGTGCAATTGTTCGGCAATTATCTTGTAAACTTGATGATTGAACGCCAATCCGACGTGAGTTCCCTGCACTTCGACATTGGTGGCTGGGTCGTCGTTAATACAGTACCGCCAATCAACCACGCCATCCGTCTTGGTGTATACAGCGGTGTTCGGCACTGAAGTTGGCAAATGAATGTTCAAGGCAGCAACGGAATCACAGCTACAAACCGTGGTGAAACATCCGGGATGAGTTTCCTGGCGATGTTTGATTTTAGCGCGTTCGCGGACGCGGTCGGCCATTTCCAGCACAATCGGATGCGAACAAACTCCACGAAACGGCGAACCAAGCGCGACAACCGAAGCGACTTTGTTTGGCCAACGCACAGCCGCCGACCGCGCCAAAATGCCTCCCAAACTGTGGCCAATCAGATGAACTTTGCCGACAGTCTCTTCAAAGGCTTTGTCCAACGTCACAGCCAACCGTTCGACTAAACTGTTCAGACAGTCCGCGTTCCAGCCTATGCCGGACATATACGGTTTGTAACCGATGCGCCGCAGCCACAAATTCATTTCCCACAAGTAATGATCCGTGCCTAAAAATCCCGGAATGACAATTACTGCCGAACCGTCGCCGCGCGGAACTCCCAAACCGTAATAGACCGGAGCCGCGTGCAAGGCCATCCAATCCAAGCCGACAAACGATTCCAACCAAAGCGGACGATTCGACCGCTGCATTTCTTTGTGAAGCAAAACTGATGAGGAATATCCGGACATAAACACCTCTCCAATTGTGGTAGGGCAACGTTTCAATTTAGCCGCGTTTGCCTTTGGCGGCTTTTGCTTTTACCGGTTGCGGTTTGATTTCTTCAACTCCGGCAGCTTTTCGCAATTCATAGAACGAGTCATACAACTGATCTCGCAACCGTTCAACATCGGGCATGGCTTTCAAGTCCGCCGTCAAGCCGAAGTACAAATGCTGGTCGTAACTCATAATCGCGCAGCCGCATCCGACAGCGTAACCAACCGGCACGTAAGGGTAATAAGCCGTCATTCGATGTCCCATCGCGTAAAGCGGAACTTGCGGACCCGGCACGTTCGTCGAAATCATATTCATCGCCGGAACCGGAATGTTCGCAGTCGAAAGCGCGCCCATCAACGCTTGCATCGGAGCGGGCAAAATTCCCATCAGCGCCGAAAACAGATTCAAGCCTTCGGCCACGCGCCCGCCTTTCATCGTCATCGTTTTTTGATTTACGTAGCGGAACCGCGCAATCGGGTCCTTCACATCCAGCGGAATTTCCACCGGCAGGATCGAAACCAGATTTCCCAAAGCTCCGTGTTGATCTTCCTGCCGCAAACTGACCGGAACCATAAAGCGAATTTTGCGCCCGGCAACTGACTGGCCGTGACTTTCGACGTACCGAGAAACCGCGCCGGACAAAGCCGTCAGCACAACGTCATTGACCGTTCCGCTCAATGCACCACGAATCGCGCGCGCTTCAGCAAAGTTAAACGTGTTCCAGACCATTCGCTTTTCGCCAGAAAGCGCGCCGTTGAATGGCAGCCGTTCCGCCGGGCGGAGAATCTTCGGAATTTCTCCACTGATGTTTATCATCGCTTCGCGCGAACTCTGTTCGGTCAACGCTTGAGTCAAATTCAGCAGGCCGTTTTGAAATTCCATCCAGCGGTTCATGCCTTCCTGCATTCCGCCCAAAATAGAATCAAACAAACGCCGAGTCGGATCAGGCTGCGGTTCGCGCACTTTGGCGGCGGGCTTCGGAGGAATCGGCGCAGGCGTCGGCGAAAAGTCCAAAACTATCTTCAGCAAATCCACGCCGGACATTCCGTCAACCATGCAGTGATGGACTCGGCAAATCATCGCCGTCTTTCCGCCTTCCAACCCGTAGACCAAATAAATGTCCCAGAGCGGTTTGTTGCGCTCCATCATCGGCGTGAAGATGCGCCCAGCCAGATCAATCAATTCCTTTTCGCCGCCCGGCGCATCAATTTGCAGCCGGAAGATGTGATTTCGGATGTTGAAGTTGTGGTCGTGTTCCCAAGTCGGATGGCCAAGATTGAATGGGTCAGGCACTACTATCTGCTGGTAACGCGGCAGCAAGTGCATCTTCGCATCCAACATAGCCACGAAATTCTCAAACGGAATTTCTCCGTCAAACAGGCTGACGCTGCCGATGTGCATCGGCGTTTCCTTCTTCTCGAAATACAGGAAGCTGGAATCCATCGAAGACAACCGCCGATTCAATTCAGGTTGGGACATAAAGTTTCTCCGAAAATCAAAATGCTAAGCCGCGCGCTTCGCAGGTTCTTTCGCCAAGGCAATCACCCAATTGCGCTGCTGTTCCGTTTCAGGAACCGGAATTCCGCGCGCTTCGCCGACCAGTTGAAACGCTACGCTCGGCGAAATTCCATCCAGTGCCAACACACCAGCGGCAACCAGCGCCGAACGACCAATTCCTTGACGACAATGAACGCCGACGTTTTTCCCAGCGGCAATCAATCCAAGCAAATCTTCCAACAAGGTGACGGCGGCAGAACTCGAAGTCGGAATACTGCGATCCACAATCGGAAACGAAATGAATTCCAAACCAGCGGCGCGGCTCAATTCGCCTTCCAGTTCCAATCCCAAATCCGCAGCTTCATCGGTTTCAAGCAACGAAACGATCACATCCAAACCGCCTTGCCGCAACGCCTGAAACTCATCTTCCAGCCAATCGCCTCCACGCGGACGAGGCACGATTGCCAGCTTGCCCGGCCAATTGTTTTCGATCCAGCAAATCGTAGCTTTCATTCTTTTTTCGCCTGCCGTCCTTCAGCAAGCAATCGCTTTAGTTCATCTTGAAGTTTAAGTGGGAAATCATGCTCTACCCATTTTTCCTTGTACCCTTCGATGCCATGTTCTGCAAACAACTGTTGCGAAGCTGAAAGCACAGCACCAGCAAAAGTTCTCAAACGGCAAGTTGCCTCAAAAACAAGCTTCCCTGTTTCATCAGGCTCTCGCCCCCAAAGTTTATTGAACCACAGAATCCGAATGGAAATTGCTTGCTCGTCAATTCGCTTGAAGCGCCAGCGGTATTCACCCGGCTCTTCGTCAAAAGAAGCTGTCGCCTCTGGTTGCCTCTTCAGTAATTCAACAACACTTTGGAGCAAGCGTTCCAGAGCGTGGCTCAGATACGAAGCGGTTGTAACGATTCCCTGGCCGTCAATTTCCAGAGCACATTCAGCCCAACCTGAACCAGTCAATTTGTAAGAAAAAGAAAGACTCATTGATTCACTTCAATTCGCCGCCCAAACATCCACCAAATACCGATTCTGCGCCGTCATTTCATTCAGCCATCGTTCAGCCGCAGCAGCATTCGCGCCAGTCTTTTCGCTGTAAATCGCCGCGAAGGTTCTTCTCACGTCGGGAGCCATTCGGCTGGCGTCGCCGCAAACGTAAATCACGGCTCCGGCTTCGATCATCTGCCATAAGTCATCGCGCCGAGCATAAACTTCATCCTGCACGTACTGCTTCTTCTGGCCTTCGACGCGGGAGAAAGAAGCGACCAGTTCAGTCACGCCAGTTTCGACAAATTTGCTGAGTTCATCCTGATAAATGAAATCCTGCTGCGGATGGCGGCAGCCGAAAAACAATAACGAGCGGCCAATCGTTTTGCCAGTGGCTTTAAGCGCGGCGCGTTCCTGCAAAAACCCTCTGAACGGAGCCAATCCGGTTCCGGGGCCAATCATGACAATCGGAGTCGCTGAATCTTCAGGCAAACGAAAAGCCGACTTGGTGTCTTTGACGAAAGCGTAAATCACCTCGCCTTCGTTTTGCCGAGCCAGATAGTTAGTGCAAACGCCTTGAAACACGCCACGCCCCGAACGCGCCGGAGCATCCACAACGGCAACGGTGATGCTGCAAGTTCGCTCGCCAGCCAACGGCGAAGACGAAATCGAGTAATAACGCGGACGCAACGCAGGCAGCATTTCCAGATAAGCTTCAAACGGCAACGTGCAAGCCGGAAATTCTTCCAGCAAATCAATCACGGATTTTCGCCGAGCCAACACGTCTTCTTTGTAACGCGCGGCGCTGGCTTCGTCGTCGCCCAGCATCGCTTGAAGCTGAATTCTTTCCGGCGGACATTCGGTGAATTGAGCCAGCGTCTGAATCTGGCTGCGCGTGACCACGTCCTGAAGCTCGACGTAATCGGTCAGCAATTGATAAACAGAAATCGTCTGGCTGACAGGCAGGAAAGACTTTCGATTCGTCGTCGGTTTCAACCGAATGAAGACATCGCGTTCGAATCCGAACCGCGCGGCGACTCTTTTGACCAGAGCTTCGCTGTTGTGCGGGATAACTCCAAGATGATCGCCCGCGCGATACGTCACACTTTCGGGCAATTCCAATTCGACGTGGCGAGTCGAACGATCCGAAGGATTTTCGCGGCCTTTGTTGTGAAGCTCTCGGTTGACGCGAACGGTCATCGGTTTGGAATCAAACGAATCTACGAACGGACTCATTTGCTGACCCGGCACAATCTCAAGTTTGTACAGCGGCTTTGAAGTTTCGGCTTCGATGCTGATGCCCAGAGATTCGGCAACCGTTCGGCGCAACGGTTGATACCAACGTTGAAACTGTCCGTCGAAATCATCGCGCGCATCGCCTTCGCCGTGCGGAAACAATCGCTTCGCCCCGTGCGCAGCCAGTTGTTCATCAATCAAACGCGGCACGGCTTGGAAAGTCGCAGCCCAATCTCGATTACCGCAACCGAACACGGTGTAAGTCACTCCGGCCAACGCATCGCTGCCAAGTTCCGCGCTCCGCAACCAATCGCAAAACTTCACGGCATTGTCCGGCGGCAACCCGTTGTAAGACGACGTGACAATGGCCAGCAATCCTTCTTTCGGCAGCCTACCTGCGTAATCATCCAGCGCAGCGACTTTGACCACGAAGCCATTCGCCTCGGCGTCCTGCGCCACGCGACGAGCTAGTTCTTCCGCCGTTCCCATGTTCGAACCGAACAGGACAAGCAGTGGAGTATTGTGCAACTGCGAAGTAGTCGGGAGTCGGGAGTCAGTAGTCGGTTGAGAAATTTCGCCAACCATCATTGAACCCCGCACGCTGATTCCCGACTCCCGCCCAACCCCCAACTCCCGCCTGCGCACTTTGATTCGCAACTCATCCGGCTTCAGCGTCAGCGTTTCTTTGATTTTCAGTTGGTAGCGCGTGTGATCAACCAGCTTGAAGCGTTGCAGGATCATACCCAAAACCAAAGTCGCTTCCTGCAAAGCGAACTGGCGACCAATGCAGGCGCGCTGCCCGTTGCCAAATGGTTTGTAAGCATTGGCCGGGCGCTTTGCTTCGACTTCGGGTGTGAAGTTGTCCGGATTGAACGCCTCAGCGTCTTCTCCCCAAATGCTTTTGTCGCGGTGCAACATAGGCAGCAAGATGTTGATCGTGTCGCTGTGTTTGATTTTGTATTTGCCGCCGATGACAGTGTCTTCGTAAGGGTAAAGCCCAATCGCCGGAGCAGTCGGCCACAATCGCAAAGTCTCTTTCAGGATTTGCGTAATGTATTGCAGCCGGTTGACCTGCGCGTAGGTTGGCTTGGCCGAAAGATCGCGCCCCAACACGCGATCTGCTTCTTCATAAGCTTTGATCAGAACTTCGGGGTTATTCAGCAATGCGTAAATCGCAAACGACAACAATCCGCTGGTCGTTTCGTGGCCGGCAATCAGAAAGGTGATGATTTGATACCGGATGTTCAGGTCTTCCAGCCGCTCGCCCGTTTTCTTATCAATGCCGCTGAGCATGTAGCTGAGCAAATCCGGTTTGTCGGCCAGGTCTTCGCCGCTTGCTTTGCGATCTTGAATGATGCGGTCAACGGTCTCATTCATGCAGCGAATGTCGGCTTTCAATTGTTTGTCGCGCCCCTGACTGACCAACTTTTCCAACGGCAAATCGCGCAGTTCATCCAACGAAGTCGCCAAGCCCCCAGCCATCGCGTTGACAAACGGGTGATAGCCATCCTGGTAAAACGAATTCAGCCGATAATCGAATCCGCACAAACCAATCGTGTCCACAGTCAGCCGAGTCATATCCGCGGACACGTCAATTTCGTCGTCGTCGTTCAACCGCTCCCACTTCAAAACCAGTTGTTCCGCGATGTCCAACATCATTTCGTGATAACCCTGCATCGCGCGATGGCCGAAGTTCGGCAGCAAAATGTTGTGCGCCTTTGACCAGTTCGGCTCTTCGGTTTTTGAGGTGAACAAACCGTCGCCGCTGAATCGCCGCACCAATCGCAAAGCTCCGCGAATGGATTTGTCGAACCGCTTTTCGTCGCAGACTTCGTTGACCAGTTCATAGCCGGAAAGAACTATGGCGACGCGCCCGCGCATTTCCAGCCGATAAATCGGGCCGTATTCGCGCGCCAGCCTGACCATATCCTGCACAGGCGAAGTCGGACTAAGCTCAAGCAAATTTTCGAGCAAAAACTTTTCTGGAGGTTGTGGAATGCGGGCGAAATTTTCAGTGCTCATCGTCATTCTGCCGTTTCAGTAGCCCGCGCGTAAGCAAGGGCTGATTATCTAATTTCATCCCAGCCTGTCCGGCTGAGTCACCGTTCCGCGTGGAGTCAAAAGCGCAAAACTAATTCCCAACAAACGACTTTGTTGCTGCAAAAATTGGGCAATGCAATTGGCTTGCGACGGCAAATTCTCAAACGACGTTTTTTCGCCGGGAGTAATCACCGAAGCTTGAGCTTCACGCGGCTGCCATCCCAGCCAATATCGAACTTCAGGATTCGCGGTCAGATTTTTCAGCCACTGCGAATTGCGACGCACCGTGCTGAATACAACTATTTCGCCAATGCGAAAAGCCAACACCGGCACATTGATCTTGCTGCCGGATTTGCGGCCAATGGTTTCAACGACAATCGTGCCGGTCGGCCAAAACAAAGGATTCCCAAAACCCGCGCGAATCAGAGGCTCGGCAATTTGATTGAAGCCATTGAAAAACTCTTTTTGAACATCGAACAACGCTTGCGCGAACATAAAGCCAGCCTTTCGTTATCCGTTCAAGCCAGTCACGTCATAACTCATGACAATCAAATCGTGAGTCCGGCCTTGCCTATCCATGACGTAATCCGCCAGCAAAGCTTCGGCCTTGAAACCCAGCCGCTCGAACACAGCCTGAGCGCCGCGCTGTTCCGCAGCCATTTGAGCCACAACTTTCTGCAATCCCATTTCTTCCGCAACTGCGAAAACTTCGTTGGCCAGGACGCTGCCCAAACCCAACCCGCGAGCATCCGTGCTGACCAGCAAACGAATGTTGCCCAGATGCCGCGCCCAATGAGTTTCGCTGCGAACCAACGTTCCCATTCCAATCATTCGGCCAGCAAGCTCTGCAATCACCGTCACTGTGCGTTCAGGATTCAGACGTTTCATCCAGCTATCAACGACTTTCGGGTGAGTAATATCCAGCGGAAGAAAAAGCAGGTCATCCGCCGGCAACGCCTGAGCAAAAGCCAACACCGCATCGCGGTCAGTTTCCTGCAACAACCGCAAAGTGACCTGCTTATCTTTTAACGTAGCTGTGCGCGGATACGCGCGTTTCGCTGTTTGAGACATTGTTGTTTGAAGCCTTTCTGATGAACTTGTTGATGAAGATTTTGTGGGCGGAACTTACCACAGGCGAGAGGATCGTGAGAAGGCTGGATTGAAAGACAGAGAGAGAGAGATTGAGAGACAAAGAGCATCATCTCTTGTTCCCTCAATCCCTCTCTCGCTCCTTCCCTCACTCTCCATCTCTACTTCTTCGGTGCGCCAAAAAACGGAAGCTGCGTCGCCAGATCGAGCCAGCGTTTTTGCACTTCAACGTAATTGGTCACGGCTTGCTGAGCAAAATCAGCCAGCGCAGCGGCAGGCGAATTCTCTTCCAAATTCAAGCCTTTTTTGACCGCATCAATGACTTGCGCATTTTGCTGAGCGGCGAAATCCAGCCACTGCGTGCGAGCATTGACGAAAGTTTCGACTCCCTGACCGGCAAAATCCGAAGCCGCGCGAGTCACATCCGCCGGACTGAAGCTGACGTTTTCTTTGATGGCTTCAAACAACTGGCTGCTTTGTTGCGAAGCGACTTCGGCCCAACGGCGTTGCGCTTCGACAAAGCCTTCGTAACCCTGTCGCGCCCAGCTTCCCAACTCCGGCGTCGGAGCCGTGCGATAAAAATCCATGCCTTCTTCAACAGCTTTCAACACCAGCGCGTTTTGCTGAGCTGTCAGATCAATCCATTTTTTCTGGGCATCAACCAGATGCTCAACAACCCCCTTAGCCCAATCGGCTGCGCCAGCGTTTGCGCCTTGAGTTTCGGTTGTCGCGTTCGGTTCAGTTTCTTTTGCGGTTTTAGCTTTGTTTGTCATAACGGTCTCCTTCTTTGGGTTCGCCCGCGCTTGGCGAGCAAACAGTTATTTGTCTTGCGGCTGGTAAAGGTTGCCGCTGCTTGGTTCAGTAACTTGTGGTTTGTTTCGTCGAATTCCTTCGATGAACGGCACGCTCCAACCGAGCGCGAAATCCACCAGCGCCGGGGCAAAAATGTTTGCGATATTGATTGCCTGAGCGTCAAACGCGGCAACGATTTCAGATTGCGGAAAGCGAGCAGCTTGCACAATCAGCTTGGCCATCTGACTCGCCGGAAATTTCGGGATGTAGCTCGGAATTTCAAAACCAGTGCTGTTCGCAGCCGCGTCAAAAATTTCAGTTTCGACGGCGCCTGGGTAAATCGCGCAAACGTCTATGTTTTCGGACATTAGCTCAGCGCGGAGAGCCTCGGAAAAACCCGCCAGCGCAAACTTGCTGGCGCAGTAAGCAGTTTCAAAAGGCATCCCGCGTTTGCCGAAGATCGAAGAAACATTCAGGATTACTCCGCCACCGTTTTGTTTTCGCATTTGCGGAACGGCAGCACGACAGGCAAACACCGCTCCCCAGAAATTCACATCCATCAATCGGCGAAAATCTTCGAGCGGCATTTCGGTGAACCGTGAAGTAATCGCAACTCCGGCGTTGTTCACCAGTACATCCACCCGGCCAAACCGTTCAACAGCGGCGGCAATCAGCTTTTCAACCTGAGTTTGGTCAGCGACATCCGTCGGCACGGCCAGCGCTGAACCACCTTTGGATTCAATCTCTTTGACCAGTTCGGCCAGCCGTTCGCGGCGGCGTCCGGCTACGACAACTTTCGATCCGGCTTTGGCAAACTCGCGCGCCGTTTCACGACCAATGCCGCTGGTTGCGCCTGTGATTACAACAATGGTTCCGCTCAGTTTTCGGATCATCTTTGGTTTCTCCGCGAAAGTGGTTTGACGGCGAACAGAATACTCAAGAATTCATCACGGTCAAGAGTATTTTTCGCAATTGCGAAAGATACTCTTGCAGGCCAACAACGTTTTCTCAATCAAACACTGAGAATTGCTGAAGTTATGCCAACAGCACGGTCAAACATAATTCTTGCTCGCAATGGCGAAAACTGGCTATACTTCGCCCGTCAAAATCAAAACTCACAACAAACAGGAATTTCATGGCAGGAATTTTATGGCTCAGAAAACTACCAAATCAAAAACTCACCCAGCCAAAAAGCGCGCGCCCAAAAAAGCTTCGGCAAAATCCTTTGGCATCGAAACCGATCAACCCGTCAACGACAACACCGTCGTTATCAAACGTTACGGAAACCGCCGTCTTTACAACACTGAAACCGGCAGTTACGTCACTTATCAGGACTTGATCGCCATCATTCGCACAGGCCACGACGTTCAGGTGATTGATTCGACTTCGCAAACGGATGTCACCAAATCCGTCTTGATGCAGGCGATTTTGGAAGAAGAAAAGAACCAGAGCCTGTTGCCGCTTCCCTTCCTGTTTCAGATTTTGCGTTCGCGTGAAGATTCGATTCAGGACTTCTTGAAAAATCATCTGGCTGCCAGCTTTGACGCTTACCTGAAAACCAAAGAAGAATTTGACCGCCGATTTCGCAGCTTTCTGGAGCTGGGCGCGACCGCGCCACAGATGTGGGAGCAATTGGTGCCTGGCGCTGAAGTCATCAAAAGCTTTTTCACTGGCCCCAAACCACAGTCGGACAGCAAAGACGATCAAAAATCGTCTGGCTGATTTTCGCCTGCTCGATTTCCGGCAATGAGCGAGGTGGATGTTTTCGCCACAGTTTCAGAAGTTCTGGCTGTGAGCGCAGCTTCAATTCAACTGCGTCAATCTCTTCAGGTGAAAAATAGTTGCGCTTCTTTTCAGCCAGTTTGTTCGGTGGCATTCGCTGATAGAGCCAGCGACGATAAGATTTCAAACCTTCGGCGTAATCGCGGGCGATGGCTTCCAAATCAGTCGCACGCTCAAACCGAGCGGTGAATCCTTTGCCAATCAGTCGCGCCAAGCCAATCAACTTCAACCGATTTCCAGATTTGTAATAAAGCGCGTGGCCAAGTTCGTGAGCAATGATTGCTCGCAAACCGTCTTCCGGGACTCCGTCGGCAAAGACATTCCGATTGACTTTCAGCAAACAGCGCAACCGTTTGCCAAACAAAAAACTGCTGAAGGTAAAACGCGATTGAAAGTAATCCGACTGTGAATTGAAAAGCCTGATTTCAATCTCTGTGTTTTTCAACTCAGGAAATGACGCATATCGGACTTCCTCGACAATTCGCCGAACTCGCTCAATCGTTGCATCGTCAGCAGGCGCAGCCATCACGCCGCTTCCCACAAACGACGCCAGCAAAATTGCCGCCACAAACATCAATGTTCTTTTCATAACTCAATCCGCCGGTTGCGATTGTTTGGTCTTATTGAAACTGTCGTGAGCCTGCGACTGTTCGCGGTAAGCGATCATCCATTTCAGCAGTGTTCGCAACTGCGTAGGTTTGAATCCGCGCTCGCGGTTTTGTGCTCCGATTTCAAAAGCGATTCGCCATTGCCGAAACAATGTTCTATAAGCCGCAAAGACAGAATTTTTCGGATCGTAAATGCTGGTCGCTTCAGAAGTCACTCCGTTCAATTCAATCACTTTGAAATTTCGTCCTTGCCGAAACTCATCAACGTTCGGAGTCCGAATGTCGAAACGGCCAAAGTAAAAACCACAGAACTGCTGGCAAATTCCATCAATTGCCACTTCCAGTTCATCAGTTTTCACCCAATCGCCGTCCAGAAAGATTGCGCCTCGACAATGCGTTCCCAGATCAACCAGCTTGACGGTTTTGCCAACCTTTGGCCGCTCCCACAAATTATCAGAGTGTTTATCCAGCAGGAATCCGGCCATACAAACCGCTCGGCTGTCGTTCAAAATTAACTGCTCCAAAGTGCTATTGCCGTCGCCCGTCACGGTTGGAAAATGTTTTTCAGTAATTGCGAAAATATGGCCAGTTAGTTGATTCGGGTAACGGTAATAGAAAACGCCGAACTCTTCGCCGGGAAAAAATTCCTGAATCAGGGTGTCAACATTTGCCTGCCGCAGATAACTTTCAAGCTCTGCGTCTGAATGTATAAATCCAACGCCAGAGCCGCGCTGCCCGGCATCGGGTTTTAGAACAACAGGAAAGCTCAGATTGTTTTCAGCAATAAAACCTTTGGCCTGATTGATTCGGTCTTCGACAGTTGCCGAAGCTTCCAGCATTTTCCACTTTGGCAAAAACTCTTTCGCATTTGCCAAACCGCGATAAATTTCGGCTTTCGATTCGCCGATGAAACCCCCTCCAGGAATCGCGGGGTTCGACGCCGTGAACAAAGTCAGACTGCGGTGCTTCAACATCAACCAGACAACGTAAACCACAACCGGCGGATAAAAAACATAAGCTGGCCAAAACTCCCAATTCGTCATTCGTCGCCAGTTTGAAACCATCAACCGGCGACCTCGCCAAGTCGAAAGTCGTACCAGCGTTTTGACAATCAGGTAAATCAAAATCGCGGCGATAAAGGCTTTCAACAAAACGCCCTGCCCGGCGAACAATGCCGATTCGACCAGTCCTTTGCCCAAAAGCATTGCTAAACCGACCAACAGTGGAGTCCACACAGCGCAGGCAATTGCGAAATACAAAGCGAACTTCCAGAAACTGGTTCGCAAAGCTCCGGCGGCGAAATACGTTGGCAGCCGAGCGCCGGGCAAAAAGCGGCTGATGAAAATCACCTTTGCGCCCTGATGCTGAAACCATTCGGAGCCTCGTTCGACGGCGCGCTCGCTGACAAACCATTTCACTGGCGCGCGCGATAACGCCGCTCGGCCAAGCCAACGTCCGGCCAGAAAGAGCAACAAGTCGCCAACGTAAATTCCCAGAAAGCAGGCAAATGCCGCAAGTGCGAAATCAATTCTGCCCTGTGCAGCCATGACTCCGGCGGTGATGCAGGTCAGGTCTTCTGTGATAAGCGTTGCCGCAGCCAACAACAAGATGACGACAAAAGCCGTCACGCCGATAAACTTCGGCAGATTTTTCGGATCGAATTCTTGCCGGGCGGCTGCGATGCGCGACGGTTCGGCCTGGTCTTTGGTCAGAGCTTTTCCGGCTTCAACTCTTGCAGTGAAATCAGTTAGCAGTGGAGCTAGATAATCCTTGCGGTTGAAAACCATGAAGTGATCGTACTCTGAAACCACCAATTCGCTTTGAGCAACCAGCCTGTGGTGTTCGCGTGCGGCTTCGACCGGAACCAGAAAATCGTGCTGGCCGTGAACGATCAACATAGGTTTGTCGAATCGGCTGAGCAAAGCTCGCAATGGGCGCTGGTCAGATTCGTAAAAATTGCGACTGAAAGAAACTGAAAAATCTCGCACGTGCGAAGTCGGCGTCAGCGGCAGACCTTCGCGCAGCAGCCAAAAAAATCCAAACTGTAATCCGTGGACAGCGTGGTTCAAATGGTAATCGCCGAGCAATTCCATCTCTTGAACGCCAATCGCCGCCAGCATAGTGGCCGATGCCACGCGCTCCGGCGCAAGGTCGTTGAGGTTCAACACGACTCCGCCGCCCATGCTGAAGCCGACGAAGTGCGCCCGCTCGATCTTCAACTGATCCAGCAGTTCAATCAGATATTTTGCGTGAGTGCGAAAAGAGTAATCAGGAATGTCGCGCGTCGAAGCGCCGAAACCCGGCAGGTCAGGAATAATCAGCCGATGCGAACTTTCCAGCATCGGTGTGATTTGGTCGAAATCGCGCGCTTCGCCAGGGCTTCCGTGAATCAACACTATCGGCAAAGCGGATTTAGCGGATTGGCCTCGATCCTGATAAGTGAGGCGAATCTGCTGGTTTACATGCTGCTCGCCGTCAATTGCCTTCAACTGCACCGAACGACAAGTTGGGCAGCTTCCAAACTCCAGCAAATTGTCCTCCGGGTTCCACCATCGCCAAACGTGTGCGGCAAAAACCAACAGCAAATACATTGCCAACAATCGCCAACGCCAACGCCGCCACCATAACCAGAATTTGCCGGAAGTTTTTTCCATATCCATCTTCCATATCCATCAGGCTTGGGCTTGCCAAAATTTCAAAGTCGAAGGCGCAACTCCAAAACCCGCTGACGGCTGAAAACCTTGCAACCGCAACAGCACATTTATCAGCGCGTAATGATGCACTGTGTGGCTGAGCAAAAATTGCAGTTCGCGCTTGATCGAAGACCGGCTCCAGGCCGATTCAGACTGAACCTGTTCGCCTTCCAGTTTGACCAGTAATTCGTTGTCACCGGCTACACAAATCCGGTTCAAACAATCGGCGGTTTCGCGGATTTTGGCCATTGCCGCAGCACGATCTTTTTCGATCAACTCGTTGCGTTCTCGCAAATCGTAATCAACCTTGCCCACTTCAATCCCGCGAAGGAAGTTGTCGTAAAAATCCAGGCAATGGCGCAAATGACTGCCAATGCCAACTGTTGAAACTCCAGCCACCGCCGACGAATAAATTTGATCGTCAAGCTGAGTCAACAAATTCACGCCCTGTTCCAGCAAATGAATGTTACTGCTTGTCATGATTGTCTGGTGATTGCCGGTGATGCGGAAACCACCGGAATGAATTGATCGTTGACCGCGCGCCACAAACTTTTCGCCAACACTTTGCGGTCGTCGGCGTGAATGGCGTCTTCGCCGTAAGTAATCGTCGCGCGGAATTTCGACATCAATAAAAGCTTCAGTAAGTGAGGAGCAAATTCCATATCTCCCCACCAGCAAACTGAGGCATGAGCAGGCGGTTCGCTCAGCGGAGTGTCGTAACTGATCGTCGCATAAGAAACCGGATAACCAGCTCGCGCGGCGGGTTCCATCAACGCCGGACTGAACGGCATGATTGTTTCGCCCATCGTGCTGGTTCCTTCAGGAAAAAGCACAATGCCGGAACCTACATTCAAAGCTTCGTCAATCAACCCGATGACGCGCGGAATGTCCTGAAAGTTTTTGCGGTCAATGAAAATTGTCCCCACACCACCAGCCAGCCAGCCCATTCCAGGCCAGTCGGAGATTTCTTTTTTGGCGATGAAGACGCAATCCATCTGTGAAGCGACAAGAATGATGTCAATGTAACTGAGGTGATTGGCGACCAGAAAAAAAGGTGGACGTGGTGGCTGGCCTTCCACATTGATTCGCATTCCGACCAACACAGCCAGCGAACGCGCCCACGAAGTGAGAATGAATTTGCGAAGCGTTCGCCGCATTGCTCCGTGCAAAGGAAGCAACCGCTTGCCCGTCAACCAAATGGTTTGCAGCAACAACGACACAAAAATGATGCCCATCAAACGCAATGCTGCGCGAAAAATTCTGAACAACTCTTGCCCCCTAAACGCCGAAAAACATTTTCTGGCTCTGCCTGTCCATTTGGAACAGGTCGAACAGCACAAAGAAATCTATAGTCTTGAAAGTTCGATCAATCGCCGGATGGCCACAAACCTTTGCGCCGATTCGCAGATAAGAACGAAATAGCTTCGGCAGCTTAACTTCAAACGGACGCTCAACACGGAAATTTGACGGATAACATTCGATGCCAGCTTTTGGCGGAACGAAAAATTGATCGTGCAAATGGCCTTCGCGTTCCAGCAATTCCATAGTCAGCTTGCCCTCTTCAACACACTGGCTGGTCAACGAACAGCAGCCGAACAAAAACCGTTTGCGATTGAAAGCAATGTACGAAGCCAGCCCTTTCCACAGCAGAAACAAAACCTGAGTGTTGCGAAATTCTTTGGCGATGCAGGCGCGGCTTAACTCAACCGAATCTTCCAGAACTTCCAGCGGCAATTGCGACAGGTCAAACTCCGTCGCCGAATAAAAACCGCCAGCCGCCGCAGCCATCGCTCCGGTTTGCAGCCGATAAGTGCCTACGATTTTTTCAGTCGCCGCTTCAACAACGATCAAGTGATGACAGGCCGCGTCGTAATCATCCAAATCACGTCCGGTCAAAAATGAAGACTCCAGGCCTTCGCCCAATTCCAGATTGAACACCTCGAACCTTAGCTTCAAAACTTCATCCAACTCTTCCCTGGTTTGAGCGAAGCGGACGACGTATTTGCCTTCGCGCAATTCGCCATGTTCACGAAGCGGCAAGCTATCGCGGAAGCGTGGGTATTCGCGCGTGTCTAGCGTTGGCAAAGTTTCGGCAAACATCAAACCTCCTCTTCAAATTTGAACCTGTCCGGCCAATGGTTTCAGTCGTTGATTGGCAGCGAGTATAGCTCCAAGCCTCGTAGCCCCAAAGACTATAAAAAATGTTCTGCATGATGATGCAAACGACTGACCGCCGCCGCAATTAACAGTCATATATGTTTCCGTCTTTTATCTTTATTCCGTTTCTATCCGCGCGTCAGCCGTTTAGAAAAGTTTTCTTTTGCTCTGGAATATAAGCATTCAGCATTCGCATTACCGTCACGAAAACCGCCGAACAAAGCGGATTCGATTGAAGGATTTTTTGAATGAACAAGATGATTACAACGAAACAAGCGATTGATCACGCGCACACTCACGCGCAAAACCGCTTCGCAGTGATTCCGGTTGCCGAACGTTTGACAGCCGACGCCACGCGAACAGGTCGTGGAATAACAATCGCAATTCTGGACTCTGGCTTTTATCCGCACCCTGATTTGACCGAACCGCGCAATCGCATCGTGGCATTTCACGATGTAGCGAATCCGAAGGCGAAATTGGATGCGTCCGCATCGCCGCAAAGTTGGGATTGGCATGGCACGCAAACTTCTGTGACGGCGGCGGGCAATGGATTCTTGTCCGAAGGTGTTTATCGCGGACTGGCTTCGGCGGCGAACGTGGTGCTGGTCAAAGTCAGCGATTCCGGTCGCATCAACGATGAAAGCATCGTTCGCGGTTTGGAGTGGGTGATAGCCAACAAAGATCGTTACGACATTCGCGTCGTCAGCATGTCACTGGGCGGAGACGCCGACGCTTCGTTCCAAGAAAGCATGGTTGACGAAGCCGCCGAACGAGCCGTACGCGCCGGACTGACGCTGGTTGTCGCCGCTGGCAATTCAGGCTGCACGGCTGACCATCGCCCGATTCCGCCCGCCAACTCGCCGTCGGTGATTACGGTTGGCGGTTACAACGACAACAACGAACTCGGAGCGAATGAAGTTGATCCTTACTGTTCCAGTTTTGGGCCGACGATTGATGGTGTGCTGAAGCCGGAAATCGTAGCTCCGGCAATTTGGGTGGCTGCGCCGATTTTGCCGAAAACGGATTTTTATCGCCGAGCCGAAGCTCTTTCGATCATCGCCGCTGCGCCCGATTACCAATTGCAAAAACTGGCGAATGAGTTTTGGCGCGAGGCGGCCTGGCCGCAATCAATGGCCGCAGCCTCGCCCGCAGAAATCCGCGAACTGGCCGAAACCGGCTTGCGGGAAAGCAAAGTCGTGGCAACGCACTATCAGCACGTTGATGGAACTTCGTTCGCCGCGCCGATTGTCGCTTCGGTTGTCGCTCAAATGATCGAAGCAAATCTGCGGCTAACTCCGGCGGCGGTCAAAAACATTTTGGTAGCGACGGCGGATCGGTCGGCGAAGCTCTCGCTTCATCAACAAGGTTACGGAGTGTTGAACGCTGGCCGAGCCGTCAAAGAAGCCGCCAGCGAAGTTCACACACACGAAGAGTGCGACTTCAATGCGCCGCGCATTGAAAACGGCAACGTAGTTTTCTGGTTTCACGACGATTCGGCAAAGAGTGTTTCTCTGGCCGGAGATTTCAACGACTGGAATCCGCAAGCCACGCTTTTTGCCAAACACCAAAGCGGGATGTGGCGAGCAGAGATCAGTGCACTTTCAACCGGGAGTTACGAATACAAGCTGGTCGTTGACGGCAAATGGCTGGACGATCCGAGCAATGGTTTGAAAGTAAGCGACAACCACGGAAGCTTTAATTCTGTGTTGAACATCGCCGAATAACTTCTAAACGGAGGGAATAAAATGGTCAGTTTCAATCCTTTTCTGGTGGACGAGATAGTTACTCAAACCGACAAAAGCGACAATCAGTTTGGTTTGATCTCCGGTTCCGAGTCTTATCGAACCGAGCTACACGGGTTTGAAATCACGATGTCGGGCAAGCTGGCGCTGCCTGAACTTCATCCGCAGAACGAGCAGGAAACGAAAAATTGACATGTATGCTGAACGCGCTGAAACAACATTGGCCTGAATACTTGATGGAAGCCGCCGAGCTTGGCTTGTTCATGATTTCGGCCTGTAGCTTTGGCGTGCTGTTGGAATATCCGGGTTCGCCAGCTCACCAAGCCATCGCCGACCCGTTTTTGCGGCGGGTGTTGATGGGACTGGCGATGGGATTGACGGCAATCAGCATCGTTTATTCGCCAATAGGCAAAAGATCTGGCGCGCACTTCAATCCGTCGGTGACGCTGACTTTTTGGCGGCTGGGCAAGATCGAAAAATGGGATGCGGTGTTTTACATCCTGGCGCAATTCGTCGGCGGAGTTCTTGGCGTCACTGTTTCTTCGCTGGTGTTGAAAACCGCCTTGAGCGCGCCAACGGTGAATTACGTGACGACGTTACCGGGCGAATTTGGGGTTGGCGTCGCGTTTCTGGCTGAAGCTGGGATTTCGTTTTTACTGATGACCGTTGTGCTGAATGTAAGTAACCAAATGAAACTGGCCAGGTACACAGGCGTATTCGCGGGTTCTTTGGTCGTTACTTACATCAGCCTTGAAGCTCCGATTTCCGGTATGAGCATGAATCCGGCAAGAACTTTTGGCTCGGCATTTTCGGCTCAAAACTGGAACGCTCTTTGGATTTATTTCACGGCTCCGCCGTTGGGAATGTTGCTCGCGGCTGAAGCTTATACGCGGCTGAAAGGCGTGAGCAATGTGCTCTGCGCCAAGCTGCATCACCACAACGACGAACGTTGTATTTTCAAATGCAACTTCAGCAACTGTTCACAATAACAATGCAGAGATCAACTCTGCTTTTCCTTGAGGAGGGAGAAAACCATTATGTTCAAACGTACGATTTTCTTGAGTTTGTTTGCTCTGGCTGCTGTGTTCGTTTCTGCTTCGGCGCAGGATCACAAAATGGGCAAAGGAACCAAGTTCACGGTTCGCATTGAAAACGTTTCCAACGCGGACGGCCAGGTTGCCAAAGATGGAACCAAGTGGCCATTCGCTCTGTCGCCCGGCCTTTGGGTTTTGCACAAACGCGAGGTTCGTTTGTTCCGCGAAGGCGTTGTCGCCAACGGCGGGCTGGAAGAATTGGCTGAATCCGGCAATCCCGGCGTGCTGGTCAAAAACCTTGAAGCCCGTGGGCACAGCGGAATGGGCGATGTGATGTTGCACGGTGTGTTCAACACTCCGGCGGGTATGAATGGTCCGGCTCCAATTGGCCCCGGCGGAGCTTATGAATTCAGCTTCACTGCCGAACCCGGAATGCGTTTGTCGCTGTTGACGATGTTCGGTCAATCGAACGATTGGTTCTACGCTCCTAAGCGTCAAGGCGTTGATCTGTTCAACAACGGCAAACCGCTGAGCGGCGACATCACCAACG
Source organism: uncultured Acidobacteriota bacterium (assembly GCA_902825875.1). Taxonomy (GTDB): domain Bacteria; phylum Acidobacteriota; class Blastocatellia; order RBC074; family RBC074; genus RBC074. Next base: position 37,239 of record CADECP010000041.1, on the reverse strand, counting down.
AATTTATGTTGTTCGATGCCGGAACTGAAAAAGACGAAGAGCCAGGCGTTGGCGCGAATCAAGGCCCTCGCCAAAAAGACCCGAACGCTGGCGAGGCGGAAAACGGCAAAGTTCATCCGGCCAAGACTTCGATGTTTTTTACGAAGAACGGCGAACTGTTCAAGGTGACGATCACGCCGGAAACTTCGATGGCCAAAATGTAAGCCGACGACAATTACTTGAATTAACCACAGAGCACTGTGGGAACGTTGAAGATCAGGTCTCCCTTCAGCGTTCCTGCGGCGCTCTTTCTTTTTAGCGATCAATTGGAGAGGGAGAAACTATGAAAACCACATTGAAAAGTTTGATGGCTGTCAGCTTGTTGTTCGCATTAACGACGCTGGCGACGGCTCAGGTAGCAGAGAAAAAAGTCCTAACGCTGGAAGGCGCAAGACGAGTTATCGAAACAACGAAAGCCGAAGCTGCGAAATTGAAGGCTCCGGGTGCGGCTATCGCAGTCGTAGACGACGGCGGCAATTTGTTGGCGCTGGAACGATTGGATGGAACCTTTGCCGCCGGTTCGCAAATTTCCATCGGGAAAGCCAGGACGGCTGCGCTGTTCAAACACGAAACGAAATTCTTTGAAGAGATCATCAAAAACGGTCGGACGGCGATGACTGCTTTGCCGGATTCACTGTTCACACCGTTGCAAGGCGGAGTGCCGATTGTGCTGGACGGACAAATCCTAGGCGCGATCGGCGTCAGCGGAGCCGCCAGCGCCGCTCAGGATCAGGAACTCGCAGCCGCCGGAGCCAACGCCCTGACCAATCCCGAAGCTGGCAAAGCTTCGATCAGTTATTTCGAGCGCGCGAAAGTGGACGCCGCGTTTGTCAAAGGCGCAGTGCTTTTCGACAACAGCGCCAAGTACATGGTTCACGCCAGCCACCGCGAGCAGGCCGGTGCGGTCGAAGTTCACGAACAGGATGCCGACATCATTTACGTGCTGGAAGGTTCGGCGACGTTGGTGACCGGCGGCGAAGTCATCGGTGGTAAAACGATTGCTCCCGGCGAAATTCGCGGAACGGATGTCAAAGGCGGCGAAACCCGCACCATCAGCAAAGGCGACGTGATTATCGTTCCCGCTGGCACTCCGCATTGGTTCAAGGAAGTGCCGGGGCCGCTGAACTATTACGTTGTGAAGGCTCGATAGAAAGAAATGACTCTTCCACAAAGGTAGGCTAAATCAAAAAGCAAAAGGCAAATATCAAAAGTCAAAAATACAAAGCTTGCTTCGCATGCTTTCGTGGAAAAATAAGAAGGAGGAAGTATGAACGTTTGGTTTTCAAAAAAACGATTGGGCGTGTTGGCCACGTTGGTTGTTGGAGTTCTGACAGCGTTGGCCAGCGGGCAGGAAGTTGTTCCAACCGCCAAGCCCGATGCAACGATCAATCTGGCGACTGACGAAGGCGCAAAGCTGGTCAAAGGGCAGTGGAGATACAGCGACACCAAAATCATCGAAGTTGATTTCAAATCGCCCGGCGCTGACAAACAGCCGACAGGCGCAGCGAACCGCACTTACGATTACACGCCGAAAGCCGGCCCGGCAGATTTTGACGACTCCAAATGGGAAGTGATTCCGGCTTCTTCGTTGGAAGCTCGACGTTCGACCGGGCGGCTGTGTTTCAACTGGTATCGCATCAAGCTCACAGTTCCCGAACGAGTCGGCGATTTTGATCCGACTGGCTCAACCGTAGTCTTTCAAACTGCGCTGGATGATTACGCCGAAGTCTGGGTGGACGGCGAATTGACACGCTACTTGGGGCAAATGGGCGGATCGGTCGTTGGCGGCTGGAATGCCCCGAACCGTTTAATCGTCGGCCGCAACGTCCGACCGGGTCAGCAAATCCAACTGGCGATTTTTGGCATCAACGGGCCGATTTCGAATCCGCCGACGAACTTCATCTGGGTGCGCGAAGCTCGGCTGGATTTTTATCGCGGTTCAAACGTTCCGCTGGCGCTCGTGCCCAGCGAAGTCAACGTCCAGGTGGTCAAACACGATCCGGCGATTGAAGCCATCGTTGGCGCAAACCCGAAAGTCTTCAAACTGGCCGAAGGCTTCAAATTCACCGAAGGACCGGTTTGGGTTCCGGGCGATCAAAAAACCAAAGGCCATTTGTTGTTCAGCGATCCGAACAGCAACGTGATTTGGAAATTCACCCCGAACGGAAACGACGTTGGCAAGCTGGAGGTTTTCAAACAACAGAGCGGTTACAGCGGCTCAGACATTGCCGAATACGGACAGCCGGGATCGAACGGTTTGACGTTGGATTCGCACGGGCAATTGACGATCAATCAGCACGGCAATCGCCGCGTCTTGTTGATTGAAAAATACGGCGGCGAAACCGTGCTGGCCGATAGGTTCGAAGGCAAGCGGCTGAACAGTCCGAACGACCTGGTTTACAGATCGGACGACACGTTATTTTTCACCGATCCGCCGTTTGGCTTGCCGAAGTTCGGCGACGATCCGCGCAAAGAACTTTCGTTCAGCGGCGTGTATTCGCTTCGCAAAGGCAAACTGAAATTGCTGACCAAAGAACTTGCGGGGCCGAACGGCATAGCGTTATCGCCAGACGAAAAGTATTTGTACGTCGGCAACTGGGACGACAAAAAGAAAGTCGTCATGCGTTACGAATTGACGCCGGAAGGTTCGGTCAAAAATGGCAAGCTGTTTTTCGATATGACTTCGGCCCTGGGCGAAGACGCGATTGACGGCGTAAAAGTGGATCAAGCTGGCAATCTGTATGTTTCCGGTCCTGGCGGGTTGTGGGTGCTGTCAGCGGAAGGCAAACACTTGGGCACGATCATTGCGCCCAAACACATTCACAACATGGCTTGGGGAGATGAAGACGGGAAGACGCTTTATCTGACTGCGAGAAGTGGGCTGTATCGAATGCGGCTGAACATCGCAGGCGTGCGACCAAAAGAAATGGCAAAGAACTAAACGGCAGTCAGTACCGCGCCCGCTTGCTAACGCGCGCGGTACTGATTCAACGTCAGCGTTTAGCTGCACCGCCAATCTTGATCGTCAGTTCGTTGGATTGGACGGACTTCAACCGGGCCTTGTAAATGCCAGCGGCCAGCGCAAAGTTGATCTTGTACGTCAGCCGAATCGAACCGCCTTGTTCGATTCGTTTGGTCTCCTGCGATTCGCTGACTTGCGGCAGCAGCGTGATTTCTTTCGCGCCTTTTGCCGTTCCCTGTATCGCCAGCGAAAAAGCGACAACGCCGACTTCGTATGCGCTGTCGGCTTCACCAGAACCGGCGGGATATTCAATGACGGCTTCGATTTCGGCTCCCTGACTTTTGGCGTAATTCGTTTGCGGCGAAGACAACGTAGCTTTCAATTCAGCCAAATCGGTTTTCAGTTTGGTCGCCGCCGAAGGAGCTTTGGCTTTGGCCATGTTTCTGTAACCGTCAAACTCTGCTCTACGCTCCCAAACTCGCTCGTCCCAATCGTCGCCGATGCGGTCAAACAGGATTTTCGCAACTTTGAACTGCTGCGCTTTGGAAGCCAGCAGCGCCATTTCGTTCAATCGAAACTTGTTGGTTCCGTATTTGGCTTCTATCTCTTTGTACCCGTCCCATATTTTCTGTCCCCAAATGTTGTTGTCGGTGAAAAAGTCCGCGCGGCCATCGGGTTTGACGTATCGAGCACGAACGAACGACACGATCATGTAATAAGTGATGTCGCCTTCCGCCGTACCAGCCTTTTCGGCAACGGTTTTGATCGAATTTTCGGCAAAAGCTTCCCACTGCCCTTTGACGCCTTGGTTTTGAATCATCAGGTCAAAAGCTTTGGTCTGGTAAAAGTAGTAATAGTTCGGCTCCAGCGCGACAGCTCTGGCGAAAATGTCGTTGTAGCGCGTCCAGTCGTCGAAAGCTCGGCCTTGCTCCATCGCCAATTTGACGTAATAAAAATGCGGGCACAGCGACGGAAGTTTCGCACGCGGATCGCGGCGGATTTCGCCTTTGGCTTCTTTGCCAAGATTGACGAAAAAGATTTTGGTGTCGAAATCCAACGCGATGTGCGCCTGTTTCAACCGCTTTTGGTATTCCTTGCCGCCGACATCTTTGTCGAATTCGCGCCAGTCACGGTCAGCAGTTCTGGCCAGTTTGGCATACTCAACCCAACTGTTGGCTGAAGCAATGCGCGCCGTTTGCGATTTGGGCGATGCTTTAATCCATTTCTCAAAATGCCCCAGATGGGCTTTCCACTGAAGTTCAGGCGAGGTTGGCGCAAGAGTCGGCCAGGCCAATGCTTGATAAAAAACAAAAAGCTTCCAGTCGCCTCCGGGAAAACGCTCTTTGGCTTCTCTGGCTTGATCGGCGACGACATCCAACGCGGTGAAATTTCCCTGCTGAAAATTCTTTCGGACCTCGGCAAAGAATTCTTCCTGAGCTTGCTTCGGTGCTATGGCATTTTGCGCTTTAGCCTGGTTGGCAGAAAAAACCAGCGCGGCACTGGAAAGCAATAGGCACAAGGCGCTGGCGATCAATCTTGGCTGCATAAGTTGCTCCTTTTGTGAGTTGTTGTCGGATAAATCACAGTCTGTTTGGCTGCGCGCGGCAGTATAGCTCAATCATTTCCGGCTGGCAGCCATAGAGGTAATTGAAATCTGGCTGAAGGTTTCATGACGAAATTGACTGAATCAACGCTGACTCGTATGGTATGCCGCGCATTAGGCAATCAACCCTATCAACAATCAAAAAGTTCTATGCGAGTAATTTCCGTTTCGATTCTGACGTTGCTGTTGGTTAGGAACGGAAGTTCACCAATTGACCGAGTCAGTACCGCGCACTGCGTTCCCTGTCGGTCGCAGCACTGACTAGCTATTAGGAGATTTCACAATGACAAAACGTTTGATGGTATCGGCGGCGCTTACTCTGGCAGCGTTCGTATTCACGGCTTGCACTGAAGCCTCAAAACCAGCGCCCGCCAGCGAAACCAAACCGGCGGCAATGGCTTCGCCCGAAGCAACTCCGGCGGTTCCTGAAACCAAAATCGTTCGCGTTGATTCAGCCTTCGACAAACTGGTTCCGGCAGACGCCAAAGTCGAAAAATTGGCCGAAGGCTACCAATGGACAGAAGGCCCGGTTTGGAACAAGAAAGAAAATTACCTGTTGTTCACCAACATACCCGGCAACGAAGTCGTCAAGTGGCAGGAAGGCAAAGGAGCAAGTCAGTTTTTGCACCCGGCAGGATACAGCGGCCAAAGCCCTTATGAAGGCCGTGAACCCGGAGCGAATGGATTGACTTACGATGTCAGCGGTAAATTGGTGCTGTGTCAGCACGGCGACCGTCGTGTCGTTCGCCTGGAAGCCGACGGTAAAATGGTCGCTCTGGCCAGCAACTTTGAAGGCAAAAAATTCAACAGCCCGAACGATCTGGTGTACCACTCGAACGGATCGTTGTATTTCACCGATCCGCCTTATGGTTTGCCGAAAGGAGCCGACGACCCGGCGCGCGAACTGGATTATTGCGGCGTGTATCGTCTGGACAAAAACGGCAAAGTCACTTTGCTAACCAAAGAAATCACCCGTCCCAACGGCATTGCGCTTTCGCCAGATGAGAAGAAGCTGTATGTCGCGTCGTCCGATCCAGACAAAGCCATCTGGATGGTTTACGACGTAAAACCCGATGGCACGATTGCCAACGGCAAAGTCTTCTTCGACGCGACGGAATGGGCGAAAGCCAAAAAGCCAGGCTTGCCCGATGGGATGAAAGTGGACAAAGCAGGCAATGTCTTCGCCACTGGCCCCGGCGGAGTTCACGTTTTTTCGCCTGACGGCAAGTTGCTAGGGACGTTCGACACCGGAGTGCCGACAGCCAATTGCGCGTTTGGCGATGACGGCTCGACGTTATACATCACGGCCAACACAGCTTTGCTTCGCGTGAAGCTGACGACCAAAGGCAAAGGCTTTTGAATCTCAAACCATCCTTTCACCGCTGCGAACGTCCAATACGATTGCAGCGGTGAAAACTCCTTCTTCCCTTTCTCATTCGCTGCCGTTTCGTAATGAAATCAAACCTTGCAACTCAAAATCCGAACACATACACTCTGCGCGCCTCGTAGAAAGCTCCGATCCCAACTGCTCTTTTTTCAGTCTCCCTCAATCCTAAAATTCCATTCAAACCGCCATCAGGAGGCTTATGATGACAACGAAAACATTTCTTCGCGTAGTTAATGGAACGGCTCTGCTGTTGGTATTCTTTGCTTTGGTCTCACCAGCGCACGCTCAATTCGACAAACTCAAAAAGAAGATTCCCGGCATGGGCGGCAACAGCGAAGTTGACACCATCCTCAGTCAAATGGACGGAGCGCGCGTGAAATCAGCGTATGCACGCATCACGCTCAGCCTGGCCGACGACATCATTCGCCGACAGGCGCTGCGAAATTCCACCAGGAAAAGCACCCAAAGTCAGATCGAAAAAGATCAGAAAGAAATCGAAGCTCTGGATCGTTCGATTGCCGAAAAGAAAAAACTGCTGGCCGAACTCGGTAAACAAACCAACGGCGGCAAGTACGACGAAAAGACTTCGCAGCAAGTCGAAAAGCAGGTGCAAAGCGATGAACAACAACGCGCCGAAAAACGTGCGATGGTGGATCAGGAAATCGCCGACAAAGAAGCCCGCGAAAAAGAATTGAGCAAACAGGATAAGGAAAATTACGGCAAGCTGGCCAAGCTGCTGTACGGTGCGGCCAAGCAGGAACAGGACGCCATCGAAACTGCCAAAGACGTCAAACCGCGCGCCGAATCAGCCGCCGCCAATACCAAAAACAGTCCGACCAATCTGATTTCGACACAGCCGAAAAAGCTCAACGACGGATTGAAAGGTTTGAGCGAGATCATTTCCGAAGGGCCAGATCATCTGGCGACGCTGAGTTCCGTCGCCAAACACCTGGCCAAAATCGGTGGCGTGGATTTGACCGATCCCAAATTCAAACCGACTGTCGCCACCGACGAAGACGACATCCCCACCGATTGGTAATCAATACGCAGGCGAAAACACATGCAAAAATTTCTTTCTACCATGCTCGCCACCGCCTTCGTTGTCTTGGCAACAGCGACGATGAAAGCGCAAACACTGCCTGAATCGCCGACGCTTGGCGTTCGCTATTTTCGACTCAGTTCGGCGGCTGACGCTGAATACAAAGGCGACGCCAAAGCTCTGGCCAGCAGTCTGCGCATCGCGCTCGACAACAGCAAAGGCTTCAAACAGATTGTCACGCTGGACGACGACCAAGTCGAACAACTGACCAAGCTGATTGCCGATTCCAAAAAAGGCGCGTTCAATCGCCAACTGCCCGGCAATCTAGCCGAACCGCCCGACGCTTACGTTTTCCCGGAACTGTTGCGCGCAGGCGCGGTCGAACGCGACCAGTTCGCCCGCATCGAAATCACTTACACCGTCGAGCTTGGCGCTTCGGCGGTTGACCCCGTGACGCGCGCCATCCTGTTCAGCGACAAAGTGACTATCAGCGAAAAGCGATTCAAAACCGACACGCGCGGCGGCGCAAAAAACGTTTACGAAGATTTGGTGTCAAAAGCCGTTGACCGGTTGTCGGCAAAACTGGCCGCATTCTTTTTGAAACGCGGTCGAGTGCTGCGCGTGGCCGAAGACAACCAAACCATCTACATCAATCTGGGAACACGGCACGGCATCAAAGCTGGCGACCGGTTCACGGTTCACAAAGTCGAACGCGAAGGCGCGCAATCCGCTGGCGACACTGCCGAAGAAGAAGGCCTGGCCGAATTCGATCTGGACTCCAAAGCCACCGTCGAAATCACCGAAGTCCGCGAAAATGCCGCCAAAGCCAAAATCAACGGTACAGGCAAAGGCGTTCAAAAAGGCGACGCTGTCCGCTGGGTGAAACCTCAATGAGAATTGCGATGAATCAACCAAAAATGATTTTTACGTTGGCGACGATTTGCCTGCTGGTGGTTGCCGCTTCAGCGCAAACACAACGCCGTCCAATTCGCATCTTCTTGAATGTGACCGAAACGAATCTGGACAAGCCTTCTACCGTGGCGACGAATGCGCTTTCTGAAAAGCTGGCGGCGGCGGGGTTTCGCGTGACGACAAAAAAGAGCGAAGCAGCTTTGGTGATCGAAGGAGCCTTCAATTCACGGTTGACGCCCGTCACCGACGACGTGAAGCGCGAAGGCGGCGTCAATGCCGAAGCGTCGGCTTCGCTGCGATTGCTGGCGGGCAACGATGTGATTGCCACAAGTGTGGAACGGTCTTCGCCCGGCGATTGGGGAGTTCAGGCGGATCGCGTCGGCGAAGATCGTTTGATCGAAGTCGCCGGTCGCGTTGCCAACGAATTGTTCGCAGGCGATTTTGTGCAGGAAGTCAGTGGAAAGGCGGAACCGGCAACCAACGCAAAACCGGAATCAAAACCCGCTGCTTCGCGTCCAGCGCCTCGCAAATCCGCAGCACCGAAACGCGGCGTCAGTTTTCTGGAAGTCGTCAAGCTGGTGGAAAATTACGCGCCCGAAGATCGCATCGTCGCGGCGCTGCAAAAATACGGCATCAAATTCAAACCGCGCGAATCTGCGCTCAGCCAGCTTCGTTCGCTGGGCGCTTCTGAAACCGTCATCAACGCAATCAAATCGTCGAACGTCGTTTAACCCTGGGTCCGCACGGCTTCCAGCGTGCTGCACGCTGGAAGCCGTGCGGACCCAGAAAAGCATCTATGGTCGGAAAAATCATTGGCAATTACCTGATCTCTGGCGAACTGGCGCAAGGTGGAATGGGCGCAGTCTATCGCGGTCGCCATCAAACGCTGCCGCGCGAAGTCGTCGTCAAATCCATTCTTCTTTCCTCCTTTCCGCCGCAATCGCAGGAACAGCTCAAGGCACGGTTCGTGCGCGAAGCCCTAGTTCAATCGCAACTCGATCATCCGAACATCGTGCGTGTGTATGAATTCTTCACTTCTCCCGAAAACTATTACCTGGTGATGGAGTTCGTGAACGGCATGAGCCTGCGCGACCTGCTCAAACGACAAGGCGCATTAGCGCCCAGTCAGGCTGTGGCGATTTTCAAACAGGCACTGGCGGCGCTGGATTACGCGCACAACTTCAGTTACGTGGACGAATTCGGTCGTCCGCTGAAAGGCATCATTCACCGCGACATCAAACCGGCCAACCTGCTGCTGGACGGCATGGCTCGCCTGAAAATTACGGACTTTGGCATCGTCAAACTGGCAGGCGAAAGCAGCATGACGCGCACGGGATTCAACCCTGGCACGATTGAATACATGTCGCCCGAACAAATTCGCGGTCAGGAAGTAGATGCGCGCTCCGATTTATACAGCTTGGGCGTTTCGTTTTATGAAGCCTTGTCCGGGCGATTGCCTTTTCCCTATTCGGAAAGCGGTTCGGAATACGAAGTGATGCGAGGTCACACGGAACTTTCGCCGCCGCCGCTGGCGCAACTGGCTCCGCACGTTCCGGCGAAGTTGGCGGCAGTGGTCATGCATTCGCTGGCCAAAGAACCCGGCGCGCGATTCGCTTCGGCGGCGGAATTTCTGGATGCGTTGCTGGATTACGAACGCCCGAACGCAGCCAATCAAGGAGCAGGCGTTGACGCTCCGGCACATCAACTCACGCATTCAATGACCGAAGTGCTGGAAGCCAGAACGCAACCCGCGCCAATCACGACTGAAGTGCTTACAGCGGATCCAACTCATCCCAACGTCAAACGGCAACCTGTTCAACCTTTACCGACAAAACCGGCAGCGTCCGACCAATTCCAAACGACGATCACGCCCAAACCATCGCCGTCGCCAACTCCGGCGCGTCGCAACAGTTCAGCCGGTTTGATCGCTGTTGGCGCAGTTCTGGTTTGTCTGCTGGTTGCCGCCGCCGCTTACATTCTGTGGCCACAAAACGCGCCCTTGACGGAAACTTCGACGACGGTTGCGTTGCCCACTGCCACGCCAACCACGCCAGTCGCAGCGCAGGAAAACGACCATCTCAAACCGATGCGCGATTTGGAACAGCAGGAGCGATATGCGGAAGCGATCAAACTTTACGGCGAATACCTGCAAGCCAACAGCCAGGCTCCCGACGCTGCAAAAATCTCCGCTCAATTGACCGATCTGAAAAAGCTTCAAGGCTTGTTGGCCGTTGCCGATTTGGAATTGGGCAAACGGGATTATGAAGCTGCACGGCGTGATTATTCCGAAGCGTTGAAACTGCGCCCGGAATCAAAACGCGCCCAAGCCGGTTTGACGGCAGCCGAAGCCAGATTGCGATAAGTGAGTCGCGTTGCCTAAAGTGGTTTTGGCGATACAGCCTCGCCAAGCTAAAATCTGCCACGAGGTTAAAAACGAATGACGAATGGAACGTCCATAGAAAATCAACTAAAAGACTGGCTCGACCAGTTAGCGCCAGAACACAAACAGGTTTTGATGGGAATGCTGATCGAAGATGATCGGTTGCAGCGTTCAGCCCGGTTGGAATTTGCGACAGTACAACTTCGCCGCTTGTGTTCGGAACGCAACCTGGAATGGGATGCAATGGCCGAAGGGGAACGCGAATCTTTTTTGGACAATTTGATCCGCGAAAACGAACTGTACGCGACTCAGGTTGGCAGAACTTCTTTGACGCTGGTTGCTCCGTGCCATCATTGTGGCCGTGAAATGACGCCGAGCGATCTGTATCGGATTTACTTTGGCGAACGCCCGCCAAGCATTGAACGCACTTCGGCAATGCTGATGGTCATGGACATGGACACCGAAGCTCATTTCCCGCTGGTTCCGGAAGACGAAATCATGATTGGCCGGCTTGATCCACACAGAGGCATTCGACCGGATGTTGATCTGGCTCGATACGATCCGGCGTCGCGCATTTCTCGCCGCCACGCGCGCATCACCACTCGCGGCCATCAGTTTTTCATCGAAGATTTAGGCAGCGCCAACGGAACCGTCATCAACGGACGCACGCGATTGAAACCGCAGGAACCTTACCCGCTGGCCAACGGCGACGTAGTCAAAATTGGAGAAACGACTTTGAAATTTGTCGGCTAAGAACTCCGCAAAGTTTCAGGCACACTGCTTGCCGATGCCGTAATTCAAACTTGGGAATTTGGGTGAAAGTCCGCAGCAACAAAAAGCATGACAATCCAGCCCACACAACTGAATAAGCTCTGGTTGAAACAGTTGGCCACCACCGTACTGGCACTGTGGTTGAGCGGCGCAAGTTGTTTGTTGTGCTGCGGGCCGATGGAAAATTCCGCAGTCGAAGCGGCAAGCTACGCCGTTCCACTGGCTGTCAATGATTCCGCCGCTGAGCTTTGTCACGACGACAACTGCTGCTCGGAAACTTCCAACAAAGATCATTCTTCTTCTGAAGCTCCTTGCCAGGATGAATGCTGCATCCTGAACGCACCGGCTTCCGAACTTCCCGGCACGTTAAAGCTCAACCAGCTTTCGGCGATAACTTCGCCAACGGTTTTGTCGCCATCGTTCAGCGTTCCAGTCAAAGGCGACAAACCTTCCTTTGCCCATCAACATCTGCCCGAAGGCCAATCCATTCATTTGCGATGCTGCGTTTTCCTGATTTAGGCAGAAGTGTGACCGTTTGAAATCACGGTTGGCCGATGCCTTCCGTTTTCGCGACAAAACTTCTATCTAAAACAGGAGAATTCTCATGACCAAGATCAAATTGTTCGTCGTCCTGTTGGTCTTCGGACTGGCAGGAGTCGCATTCGCATCCAATCCAACTCAGGACAAACACGCCAAACACGACAAGGCCGCTGCTTGCTGTTCAGCAGGAGCGACTTGCTGCGACGGTGGTTCGTGCTGTACGGGCAAAGAGCACGAAGCTTGCGCCACCAAAAAAGACAGCAAGGCAGAAGCCAAAGCCGAAGATTGCTGTAAGCCTGGCGCGGCTTGCTGCAACGGCGGATCGTGCTGCGAAAAGAAAGCGACAACCAACAAGGCCGACTCCAAACCAGCCAAACAGGCCAAACACGACAAACAAGCCAAACACGAAGCCGGATGCTGTTCCGGCGGGTCGTGCTGCGGCGGTGGTTCGTGCTGCACCAACCATAAATCGCACGGCTAATCACAACCTTACTGTTCAGAATCCGGCGTTGGTCTTTTACGATCAACGCCGGATGTTTATCGCTTCACGCAAACCTAAGAGAACATCACCAGCTATGAAAAACTTCTTTTTGTTATTTGTACTCATCGCTTGTTTGAACATCGCCATTGCACAACCTGCCAAAACCACCAGGCTGGAAGGCCAGATTGTTTGCTGCGAAGAATGTTGGGCCGAAGCCGATCGGCGAACAACTCCATTTGGCACGGCAGCCGATTTGGCCAAAGCCGCCAACTGCGTCGCCAAAGGCGATCCAACTTTGCTGGCCGTGATGGATGCGACTGGCAAAACAACTTTCTATCAACTCGAAGAAGGCAGGTTTCAAAGACCTGGCAAAAACTGGCTGGAACTGATCGGCAAGAAAGTCGAAATCAACGGCTCGGTTCGCTCAGCCAGAAAAAAGCTTTTCGTCAAAGTTGATGATCTGAAAGTTCTTGGTTCGCCCGGAGCACAAGACCTGTCGGCTTTTATCGGCAAAGAAACCGAACTGACGTTGAAAGATATGTTCGGCGTCGAACAACGGCTGAGCAGTTTGCGCGGACGAATTGTGGTTTTGAATTTCTGGGCGACCTGGTGCGGCCCCTGCAAAAAAGAAATGCCCGATCTGGCAGCAATTCAAAATCAGTACGCGGCATTCGGAGTGCAGGTCGTTGGAGCTTCCGCAGACACGCTGGCCGAAATCAAAGCCGTTCGCCAATTTATCAAAGACGCTTCGATCAATTTTCCTGTCTGGTTGGGTGCGACGACAGAACAAATGGCGCAGTTCGGACTTGGCCCGGCACTTCCCGCAACGGCGATCATCGGGCGCGACGGCAAAATCGTCGCACTGTTCCCCAGCGTTATTACTCAGGAAGAACTCAAAAAGCATCTGGACAAGTTGATAGCCAAAGCCAACGAACAAGCCAAACGCGATCAAATCGCTCGCAACAAAACCAAACAGGAAGCTTCCAGCGTGCCAAGCTGACCGCTTTGACCGGGCGAAGGCCGCGCCGTGAGCGGGGCTGAAGAAAATGACAACAAGTGGGTTTGGAGCCTGAGAATCATTCCAGGAGCCGTGCCGCGCGCACAGATTCGCACGACGCTGACATATCGCTTTCATCCGCGATTGACCGCCGGAGTCGAATACAACCCCAAAGGCGAAACCGCCAATGCTCGCGTCAGTCCGTTGGCGAATTTTCTGGTGATGACTGAAACCGCCAAACGCCCTGCGCTGATTGTCGGAACCAGTTCCGATCGCATAGGCACGCGCGACGGCCAATCGTTTTACGCCACGCTGAGCAAGAATCTGAAACGCGAAACCGGCTTGCCGATCGCGCCTTATGCCGGCATTGCTTACAGCACGTTTCAGGATCGCGCACTTGGGCTGGGCGGCCTGAATGTGCAATTCACGCGAAACTTTTCAGGCCTGGCCATGTTCGATGGCGTTCACGCGCATCCCATGCTGTTTTATAACTACAAACGCAGCCAGTTTTTGTTCATTCTGGTCAAAGGGCGAATTCCAGGTGTTGGGTACAACGTCACGTTCTAAGCTTTTTGTTTAAGGATTGTCATTCAGGCCATTGCCCGTAACCGCAACGTCAGGCGATACTATGGCCTGACGTTCTTGCGGTACTAATCTCTCAACCAAACCGGAGACTGGATGAAACGCCTTACGCTGCTTCTCACAACCCTGTTGTGGCTTGGTTTGTTTTCCGATGTGGCACATCAACAAACCGATCTGCTCGCCATCGTTGGAGCAACCGTCATTGACGGAACAGGGGCAGAACCCAAAAAACAAACCGTACTCATTCGCGGCGAGCGCATAGAAGCCGTCACATCCCCGGACACTCAACCACCCGCCAATGCTCGCATCATCAACGCTGCCGGATTGACGTTGATGCCGGGAATTTTCGATCTTCATACTCATCTGCCTTACGCCAGCGGCGGAGGCGTGACCGGCGATTGGCCGAAAAATCTGAAGGCGTATCTTTATTGCGGCGTAACTTCGGTGGTGGATTTCGGAACCTATCCCGAAACCTTTGAACCAATGCGGCGGCTAATTCGCACAGGCGCTGTCGAAGCTCCGCGAATCAGCCTCGCCGCTCGAATGACTACGCCGGGCGGTCATGGAGCCGAAGGCGGTCGTGGTGATTTTTTCTCGCTGGAAGTCACCACTCCACGCGAAGCGCGCGCCGCCGTTCGTCGAGTGCTGCCCTATCAACCGGACGCCATCAAAGTGTTCACCGATGGCTGGCGATACGGCGCGGCGGCGGATATGACCAGCATGAACGAAGAAACTTTGACCGCTCTGGTGGATGAAGCTCACAAAAACGGCATTGAAGTTTTGACGCACACCGTATCGCTGGACAAAGCCAAAATCGCAGCACGCTCGAAAGTAGATGTCATCGCGCATGGCATAGGCGACCGTGACGCCGACGAAGAATTATTCAAGGCAATGAAAGCCAGCGGCACGACTTACGCGCCAACACTGGCGGTTTACGAACCTCGCGGGCGAGATATTTTGTCGCCGCTGCTGGACGCAGTGCTGGAACCGGCGGTCAAAAACGGAATCAACCCTCCGCTGACTCCGCCTCAAAATCCGCCGCTGAAACCTGCTGCCGGTTCGGCTGAAAACGGCGACGCGCCGCGTTTACGCCGTTGGGCGACTTTGCAACGCAACACGGCGGCTTTACGAAAAGCTGGAATTACTTTCGGCACAGGTACAGACGCCGGAGTCACCGGAACGCATCACGGCTGGGCGACATTGCGCGAATTACAATTGCTGGTTGCTGGCGGATTGACTCCGCTGGAAGCCATCACAGCCGCCACGGGCAACGCCGCGCGAGCCATCAAGGTGGACGGCGAACGCGGAACCATCGCCGTTGGAAAACTCGCTGACCTGATTTTGATTGCCGGTGAACCACACAAAACCATCGGCGACATCGAAAAAATCAGCCGTGTCTTTTTGGGCGGACGCGAACTGGATCGAGAAAAAATGGCGCGTGAAATCGCCTCGACGACCTTGACCGCCATTCCTGCCGTCAAGGCTCAGGAATTGATAGATGATTTTGAACGAGCCGACGGTCGCAGCCGGCTCGACACGCGCTGGATCAATTCATCGGACGCCGGAGTTGATCCGTCGAAAATCGTCTTTGGGCACGTAACGCGCGGAGAAAACAATCGCGCTTTGTCAGTTTCGGCGCGCATGGCGGAAAAAGAGCGCCCGTTCGCTCGCGTCAACGTTCCGCTCAGCCGAGGGGCTGTCGAACCAGTAGACGCCAGAGCTTTTAGCGGCGTTCAATTCGACGTACGCGGCGATGGCGAATATCGGCTGATCGTTCCGATTTACAACACGCGCAGCGTGTCGTCGCACTTTTCGGTTCCATTCAGCGCCAAGCCACAATGGCAAACCGTAAAACTGGATTTCGCTTCATTCAAACAATCAGGCGCGCGTTCGCCTGTTCAATGGACGGGAACGGATTTGTTGATGCTCAGTTTTGAAATCGCCAGACCTGCGGGCGGATTTGGCTGGCTGGAATTGGACGACATCAAATTTTATCGGTAAGGATTTGGGATAAATCTGCACTCGTATACTTCACCATCGGAGGTTAGATGAACAACAACGGACTTTATAAACAATTGGACAGTTATGTTCGCAGCTCGCGCAGCGAATTTGAAAACAAACTTGCTGAACTGGTCGAAACTCCCAGCATCAGCAGCGACCCCGAACGTCGCGCTGATATTCGACGCTGCGGCGAATTGGCCGTGCAGTATTTGCGCGATATGGGAGCCAAAGCCGAAACTGTTTCGACGCCCGGCAATCCTGTCGTGATGGGTTCGCTGGTGACCAGCCTGAAAAACCCGACGGTGACGATTTATAACCACCTGGACGTGCAACCCGCCGATGCTTCGGAATGGAACAAAGCTCCGTTCACTTTTTACAAAACCGGCGACCGTTATGAAGGGCGCGGAACCACCGATGACAAAGGCCCCGCGCTGACGGCAATGCTCGCTGTGCGCTATGCAGTGCAAAACGGCCTGCCGCTCAATTTCAAATTCATCTGGGAACTGGAAGAAGAAATCGGCTCGCCGAATTTTGAATACTTCGTCAAACGCAACAAAGGTCATCTGCAAACCAATTCGATTTTGGTTTCCGACACAATCTGGATTTCGCGCAAACAGCCCGCCGTGCCTTACGGTTTGCGCGGATTGCAGGCGTTTCTATTCAAACTGGAAACGCATTCCAAAGACGTGCATTCAGGCCTGGTCGGCGGAGCGGCACGAAATCCTATCGGCGAACTGGCTCAGGTCATCAGCCAGTGTTACGACGCCAAAACCGGCAAGGTCAAAATTCCAGGCTTTTACGATGAAGTCATCGCGGCGACAAAAGAAGAACTCGCCAGCTTCGTTAATTCTGGCTTCACGACCAAAGGCTACCAGAAAGCTCATGAACTGAAGACGCTTCGCTCCAACATGAAAACCGAAGCCGACGTTTTGAAAGCGATTATGGCTGCGCCTACGTTCGAGGTTCACGGCATCACAGGCGGATACAGCGGGCCCGGCGTCAAAACCATCGTGCCGTATCGTGCCGAAGCCAAAATCAGCACTCGGCTGGTTCCAAATCAGCGCCCAGCCAAAATCGCCAAACTCATCAAAGATTTTGTCCGCGACATCAACCCGGATGTGAAAGTCGAAACGCCCCAATCGCTGGAACCATTCGTCGGCGATTTTGAAGGCGAATATGCCGACGCTGCTCGCGTGGCCATGAAATTCGCCTTCGGCAGAGAACCGGCGTTCACGCGCGAAGGCGGCTCAATCGGCGCGGTAGTCACCATGCAAAAACACCTGCGCGCGCCAATCACCTTTCTCGGCTTGAGCCTGCCGGAACACGGCTACCACGCTAAAAATGAAAATTTTGATTGGGGACAAACTTCGGGCGGGATCAAAATGTTCGTGAAGTATTTTGAAGAGATCGCCAAACTGAGGTAACAGCCCATCCACTAGTTGCAAGAGATGCTTATTTCAGCATCTCTTGCAACGCTTCCCAATGTTCGCCAGCCACAGGCATCACCGACAATCTGGGCAGACGAACCAGATCGAATTCTCGCAACGACTCATTGGCTTTGATTTCATTCAATGTCACCGGCTTGGCCAACCGGCGTTTCGACTTCAAATTCACCACCACCTGTTTTTCATCATTGCCAGACGGATCGGGATAAGGCTCGCTGACGGCTTCGGCGATTCCGACTACCGCTTTTTCGTTGCCGGTGTGATAGATCAAAATTTCGTCGCCCAGGCGGACTTCGCGCAAGTTTTTCAGCGCCAGGTTATTGTTGACACCATTCCAAACGGCTTTTTTCTCACGCTCCAGATCGTCGTATGAATACTCACTCGGTTCCGTTTTGAACAACCAGCGTTTAGGCATTTTTGAATTCCTTACAGAGCACCAGATTTTGAAGACACCATTGGCCAAGCGCACACTGGCGCTGAGCCGAACAAAGAAAATAAAAGAACTGCTGTTTTGGCCGATACGGGACTTGCTGAATCAGCAAAATTTGCTGACCGGCCATCGGCGGGTTTCCCACGAAATAATTATTTGAGCTACGAAAGGGGCTTTGTCAGATCGGTTAAGGTCGCATCCGAAGCGCGCTGCAACTCTGCGGGAGCAAGAATAATTTGCAGACCGCGCTGTCCTGCGCTGACGCTGATCCGTTCGTGATCCAGCGCGCTTCGATCCAGAAAAAGCGTGTATTTCTTTTTCGATCCAAGCGGTGAGACGCCGCCACGAATATAACCTGTCAGCGATTGTATTTCTTTGACCGGCACAAGCTCAACCCGCTTATTTCCGGTCGCTGAGGCAAACTTTTTCAGATCGAGTTCCTGATCGCCGGGGATGCAAGCCATCACCACGCCGGTTTTGTCGCCGCGAGCCACCAACGTTTTGAATGTCGCTTCGGGCGGCATGTTCACTTTCCTGGCAACGGTGATGGCGTCCAATTCGTCCTCGCTGATTTCGTACGCGCGAAGCTCGTATGCGATTTTCAGTTGATCCAGCATTCTGGCGGCAATGGTTTTCATGCTTCAGCTTCTTATGCGCCAGTTGCGGCGCTCACCTGCGATTCGGTTTCCAACGCGGCTTCCCACTGCTGATAAAGCTCGGCGATTTTGGCTTCCAGCAATTGATACTTTTCGCTGAATTCAAACAATTTGTCTTTATCGCGCGCCACGTCTTCGGTCGAAAGCAACGCGGCAAGCGCATGAAGCTCGTCTTCAGCGGCATGAATTTCAGCTTCGATCTCCACAGGCAACGGAGCTTTCTGGCGTGACTTGTTCGTCTTATTTTGTTTCGGAGTTTCGACTTTGCGCGCCTGTCGTTCGACTTTTTGAGCCTCGACTTCGCGCGCTTGTTGCTGCGCTAAAGCCTTGTGGTGGTCGTCGTAAAATTCGGTGTACCCGCCATCGAAATACTCCGCGCCTTTATCGTTGAAGGCCAGAATCTGCGTGGCGATGCGGTCGAGAAAATATCTGTCGTGCGAGACGGTGACGATCGTGCCGTCGAATTCGTTCAGAGCATCTTCCAACGCTTCGCACGAAGCGATGTCCAGATGGTTCGTCGGTTCGTCCAGCACCAGCACGTTGACGCGCGAATAAATCAACTTGGCCAGTGCCAGCCGCCCTTTTTCTCCACCGGAAAGCGCCGCAACCGATTTGAAAACATCATCGCCGGAAAACAAAAACCTGCCAAGAAAGCCGCGCAGTTCGCCATCGGTAATCGCCGATGAAGCAATCGTTCGCAATTCTTCAATCACCGTGTTGCGCTCATCCACCGTCAGCAACCTTTGATCGTAATAGCCGACATTGACGCCCGTTCCCCAGCGAAACTCTCCTTCTATCGGAAGTTGTTCGTCCAGAATCGTTCGCAACAAAGTCGTTTTGCCGGTTCCGTTGCCGCCGATGATTCCCAGTCGCTCGCCTCTGCGAAGCGTCAGGTTCAAATTGGCGGCCAACGTTTTGACAGTACCCCGACCGTCAGGGAGCGGGAATCCAATTGCCAGCTTATCCAGAATCAGCACTTGATCGCCTGTGCGAGCAGTCGGCTTCAGCTTGAAGCTGGCGGTGTCCAAATCGCTGACGTTTTCCAGACGCTCGATTCGTTGCAACAATGTGCGGCGCGATTTGGCTTGTTTGGTTTTCTGACCGGCCAGATTGCGGCGAATGAACTCTTCGGTGCGTTCGATCATTTCGCGCTGTTGTTCATAAGCGCGTTGCTGCATTTCGCGGCGTTCTTCTTTTTCGATGACGTATTGGCTGTAATTCCCCTTGTAGCTTTCGACTTTGCCGAATTCCAGATCGAGCACTCGACTGACCGTGTGATCCAGAAAGAATCGGTCATGAGAAATAATCAGGTAAGCCGATTTGTAACTGCTCAAAAACTCTTCCAGCCACTCAACGGCGTCCACGTCCAGATGGTTGGTCGGTTCGTCCAACAGCAAAATGTCAGGTTCCAGCAACAGCAACCGAGCCAGTCCCAGCCGATTCTTTTCGCCGCCCGACAGGTTTTCAGCGCGTTTTAGAAATTCGTCCTTGCCAAATCCAAGCCCAAGCAAAACAGCTTCGGCGCGAGCGTGATAACTGAATCCGCCTTCGAGTTCATAAGTGTGCTGGGCGTCGCTGTATTCGTGCATGACGCGGTCGAGTTCATCGCCAGACGTTTCGGTCATGGCGTGCTCCAACTCGCGCATTTTCGTTTCCAGCGAACGCAGGTTTTCAAAGACCGACAACGCGGCGTCCAACACTTTTTCGGCTCCACTGAAATCCACGTGCTGAGCCAGCACGCCAAATCGCAAACCGCGCATCGAATCGAACTCGCCTTTGTCCGGCGATTCGGCTCCGGTAATCAGGCGAAAGATCGTCGTTTTGCCCGCGCCATTGCGGCCAACCAAAGCGACATGTTCGCCGGGATTGATTTGGAATGTGACTCCTCGCAGCACTTCTTGCGCGCCGTAGGATTTGGTGACTTCGGAAAGACGGAAAAGCATTTGCAGAGGTGGTCAGTTGCCGGTGATCGGTTGTCGGCGGTATTTCAACCGACCGCCGACAACCGATTACCGACCACCGGTTTACTTCTTGGGAGACTCGGCTGCCGCCGGAGAGGTAGAAGCAGTAGGGCTGGCGGCAGCACCGGCTTTTCCGGCAGCCGGAACCGGACGCAGCACGCCAAAGCTGTTCGGGTTTTCAAGCATTCGCTGAGCCAGAAAATTTTCGATCTTGGCTTCGTCACGTGCGCGAGCTTGCAACGCAGCATCGGCAATCTGTTTGCGCTGAGCCAGAATCGCATCGTTGATCTCTTTGCGAACTTCGTCCAACGTGCGGTCGCGTGATTCTGTCTGTTTGCCTGTGACTTTGAAAATGTGCCAACGGCCAGCCTGATCTTTAATCGGTTCGGTCAATTCACCTTCCTGCATTGCCATCAACCGATCTCCGAGTGAAGCGGGCAAGCCCATCATCTGCGGCAGGCCAGCGAACTGCTCTTTGGCCAAAAAGCCCAGATCGCCGCTGTTCTTGAACGATTCGTGTTCTGAAAGCTGGCGCGCGACCGTGGCGTAATCACCATTTTTCAGCCGAGTCTGAATTTCTCTGATACGGGTTTCGGCCTGAACTTCGCCCACAGCGTCAAACTTGGTTCCGTTGCTCGCCGGATCAACGATGATGTCAGACAGGTACACGCCCGGTTGCAAGGAAAACTGCTTGGGGTTTTCGTTAAAGACTTCGCTGACTTCACGATCCTGAACCTTCAATTGAGAACTGAGTTTTTCATACAACTTGTTGACCGCCAGTTGGCGTTTGGCCAGTTCACGGAACTGTTCTTCAGACTGGTTGATTTGCTTCAGTTCGGCGGCGAAGGCTTCTTCAGTCAAGCTGCGGCTTTGTTTGTATTGCTGCACGGCTTGACGAACTTCTTCTTCAGTCGGGTTGATGCCTTCTTTGGCAGCGCGCTGAAACAAAACTTCTTCGTTAATCATCGTATCCAACGCCTGCAACCGATAAGCGGCCTGCGCCAATTGCGAAAGCTGGGATTCCTGCCCGCGAAACTGCTGGGCGATGACACTATCCAGGTCTTTGATCAGAATTTTTTTGCCGTTGACGGTCGCAGCCACATCGTCTGCGCCTGTGCCGCTGGCACTGCCGCTGTTTCCACAAGCTGCGGCTGAAATCGCCAAGACGAACAAAAAAGAATGCAACAAGATTTTTCGCACTGTGAGTTAGCTCCTCTTTTTTCATCCACGAAGCCACACGAAAAAACACGAATTACGTCTTCTGGTTCTTCGTGACTCTTCGTGTGCCTTCGTGGATAGGTTTTGATTTTTCGTTTACGCCAAAGCCACGACTTCGATTTCGACGCCGACATCGCGCGGCAGCCGGGCAGCTTGCACGGTCGAACGTGCCGGACGAGTCGCGCCAAAAAAGCCGGCATAGACTTCATTCATCGCCGCAAAGTCATTCATATCCGCCAAAAACACCGTCGTCTTGACGACCTGACTCAGCGAAGAACCGGCGGCTTCGAGCACGGCCTGCACATTGTTCAGCACACGCTCGGTTTGCGCGCGCACGTCGCCTTCGATCAATTGCCCGGTCGTCGGGTCGAGCGGAATCTGCCCCGAAGCGAAGACGAATCCGTTGGCTTTGATTGCTTGCGAGTAAGGACCTATCGCCTGCGGGGCGCGGTCGGTCTGAACACTCTCCATCTGTGATTTCCTGTGGTAATTGGATTTGGTCGCTAAATTTGACGGCGGATTGTAATCGAAAAGACCGGTTTGGTGAAGCGCCGCCAATTACGAAACCTGACAAAAGCTCAAGATAGCAATAACTCTAAATCCTCTTTGCCCAGGTTGCGAATCAGCGAATTGTCGGCGCTGATAATTGCGTCAGCCAGATCGCGTTTGGTGTTTTGCAGTTCCAGGACTTTTTCTTCGACGGTTCCTTTGGCGATCAAACGATACGCAAAGACTGTTTCGGTTTGGCCGATGCGATGAGCGCGATCAATTGCCTGAGCTTCGACCGCAGGGTTCCACCATGGGTCAAGCAGAAAGACATACTCGGCTGCGGTCAGGTTTAACCCCAAACCTCCGGCTTTCAGGCTGATCAAAAACAGTTTGCAATCTTCGTCGGTTTGAAAGCGTTCGACGCGAGCCTGGCGGTCGCGCGTGCGTCCATCCAGGTATTCATAAACGACGCCTTCCGCGTCCAGATGTTCTTTCAGAATAGAAAGGAAGCTGGTGAATTGCGAAAAGACGAGCACTTTGTGGCCTTCGTCAATGACTTCCAGCAGTTGAGGCAACAACATATCCAGTTTGGCGCTGGCGTCTTTGGAGCGTTCTGGGTTGATCAAACCAGGATGGCAAGCCGCCTGCCGCAATCGCAGCAGAGCTTCCAGAATCAGAATTTTCGCTTTTCCGATGCCTTCGCTTTCGATGCGGCCAAGCAACGAGTTGCGGTAATGGTCGCGCAATTCGTCGTACAGTTTTCGCTGCGCCGGTTCCAGCTCGCAAAACAGAGTCTGTTCCAGCTTCGGCGGCAAATCCTTGGCGACCTGCTCTTTCGTGCGGCGAAGAATGAACGGGCGCAGAGCTTGCGAAAGCAGTTTGCGAGTTTCGTCGTCGGGATTGCGCGCGGCGTTGCCGGTCAGTTTGAACACCGAAGCCGCGCCGAGCATTCCGGGATTCAAAAAGTCGAACAGGCTCCACAATTCGCCCAAATGGTTTTCGATGGGCGTGCCGCTCAATGCCAGCCGGTGGTTTCCTTTCAACAACCGTGCGGCTTTGGATGAAACCGTGTCTGCGTTTTTGATCGCCTGGGCTTCGTCGAGAATGATGTAATCGAACTTGATGTCTTTGAACTCTACAGCGTCGTTTCGCAGCGTGCCGTAAGTCGTCAAAATCAAATCGTAATCGTTCAACTGTTCAGACAGATTGCCGCGTTCCTGCCCGGTGTGATCCAGCACGCGAAGCTTCGGCGCGAACTTGGCCGCTTCCTGTCTCCAATTGAAGACCAGCGATTTCGGCACAACGACCAGCGATGGAGGGATTGAGGGATTCAAGGATTCAGGGATTGAGGGATTCTCCTTGGCAGCCTTCTTTTTCTTAGTTGTGCCATTTCTCTCCGCCTCTCCGTCTCTCAATCTCTCTATCTCTCCTTCACGAATCTGGCGGCGCATTTCCAGCCACGCCAGCACCTGAACCGTTTTGCCCAAGCCCATGCAATCAGCCAGACAACCGCCAAAATTGAATTTTTCCAGAAAGCCGATCCAGCCCAAACCTTCGCACTGATACGGTCGCAATTCGCCATTAAATTCGTGCGGCGGATCAATCGGTTTGATTCCGTCAAAGGTTCGCAACTCTTCGCTGGCTTTGGCAAAAGCATCGTCGAAACTGGCTTCAGGCTGAGACATCAACAACGCATCAAGCATGCCAAGCTGGGATTTTTTGAACACCAGATGATCGTCTTTGACTTCGCCAAGCCCGGCCAGCAATCCGTATTTGCTCAACCATTCTTCCGGCAGCATTCCGTAAGTGCCATCGTCAAGTTTGACCAGGTTTTCGCCTCGTCTGAGCGCAGCCAGCAACGCAGGCAGCGCGGCGGTGACGCCATCGCCGAAATCCACCTTGCCGTGAAGCTCGAACCAATCAATGCCGGAGGTGACATCAATTTTGAATTTGCCCGAACGCCGATAAACCTTACCTTCGGCTTCGACGTGCCAGCCAGTGCCGAGCAGTTCGCGCACGACGCGCGGCAATTTGCTTGGCGTCAGTTCCCAATGAGGAATCGGATCGTAGGTGTTTGCCTTGACCGGTCGCCAGCCATAAGAGCGCAGAATCTCAGCGGCGCTCTGCTCTTCGGCGGCATTGCGAAGCAGAAAATGACGACTTTCGGGTTTATAAATTCCACGACTGCGGTCGTAACTTTCAACTGTCGTGCCGTCGTAATCGAAGGACAATTCGCCGCGAAGTTTTTGCGGCCCCCAGTAATTTTTCTCCGGCTCTTTGATCGTCAGGCGAGGGCGCGGAAAGGCGAGTATTTCTTCGTAATTCAAATCCTCCGGCAAATCCAGGCGAGGCAATTGCGGAGCTTTTAGAATTTCGCCGAGCATTTCGTCTTTTTGGGCTGTTGGAACAGTAATGATTCCCTGCCGCCGCATCAACGAAACCCAGTTGAACGCTCCGCGCGCGTCAAACCGCGAAACTCTATCGCGGGTGAAAAACAGTCCTTCTTCGATCATCAACACCGGAGCAGCCAGATCGAACCGTTCATCGCCACGCCGAAGCGATCCGGCAATGACATTCTGGCCGGCCTGTTTTCCCTGACGAACTTCCAGCCAGAATTCGTATGGCTCACCTTCGTCAAATTCAATCGGCAGCAAAACATCGCCGAATTCAGGCAAACTCAACCGCCCTCGCCCGGTTCGCGCAATCAACGGAACCACCACAGTCGGCAACATGCCGGAAATCTGGTACGCATTCGGAATCGAATCGTAGCCGAAATTGTTGTAGCCGGTTTGTCCAATATCTTTGCCGCCTGAAAGCAAGGTGAGAATTTCACGGTCGGAGTTGTCTGACAGTTTGGCAATGATGCTTCGCGGGATTCGCTGTGATTTGGGACGCGACCATTCGCCATCTTTTCTTCGGTCGCGGTAATGAATTTCAAGCACCAAGCCGCCTTGTGAATGCAACGTCGAGTAAACATCAATCACGTACAACAATTCACGGCTCTCCGGCCATTCGGCAATTTGAGGCGAAGTAATTTCTTTGGCCTGCAATCCAAGCGAGGCCAATTGCTCGCGCCAGCTTCCAGGTTTACGCGGCGGAGCTTGAACGGCGATTTGCGAAGATGTCATCAGGGCTTTTTTGGCTACGAGATAGGAATCCTCTTCTTCAATCTCTTCATCAGCCCAATCCTCGTTGTCTTCGTCATCGTCACCATCATCACTGAAATAATCGTAAGAACCTTCCTCCGGGTCTTCGAGCACCAATGCCAGCCGCCCGGCTCCGCCCGAACCGCCTTTCAGATAATTTTCGGCATCAGCAAACAACAGTGCCGCCCACAGGTGATCGCACAAACCATCGGATTTGTAATGCGGACAGGAGCAACGAACGCTGATTTCATTGCCTTCGCGCCACAGCCGCACATTGAATTTGGAATCAGCATCCTGAATTTCGGCTTCCAAATTCATCGGCGAACCGTTTTTGATTTTGACTTTGCTCTGACGGAAGGCCTCGTTTCCGCGAGAGCGAATCTCGGCTGAAAATTCTCCGGCAAGTTGCAAGATAAGTGACATCCACCAAACTCCTTCGAGACGATGATTTTCGTAACGGAGCATTTTACTCCGTGCTCGAAGGAAAAAGTACCACCTGGCCAAAAAAACTTGGGCGGTGATTTTTGGTGTTTGGGATCAAGACTTTACTGAGGGTTCAGCGGCAAATTTCTTTCGATCTTTTTCAAGCCATTTTTCCAATTCGGTTCTGGCTTTTTCCAATTCGTCCTGGTTAATCAGCCCGCGCCGCAGAGCTTCAAAGTAGGCTCGCGTGCGGATATTGAACGCCAGTTTGTCGTAACTTTCGTCAGGCGTGCCTGCGGCGTCGGCGGTCAGCAACTTTTCGTAAAGTGTGGTCAAACGGCTTTCGACGCCGCGTAAGCTGAGATGGCATTTACGTGCAATCGCCCAATTCGACAGTCCAAGAGCAAGGTAATACAAGGCTTCGGCTTCGAAATCAGTCAGCAGCGGCTGAGTAAAAGCGTCTTTGAAATTCGGGTCAATCATATCCGCGCCGTCTTCCAACACGGCGGCGACAAATCGCAGGAAGCGATTTTCTGGGTTGTTCTTGTCAATGAATCCATAAGCGGGCGGCGGCTGAACCGAACGAACAATTTTGCGGATTTCATTGATATAAATTTCGTGCGGAAATTGAGTCCAGAAAATGATTCTCGCTTCTGGAAAACTTTTCCAAATGGCTTTGGCGGCTTTGACGCCGGACAAACCCGGCATCTGAATATCCAGGACGCAAAGCTGCGGGCGTTCGGCCAGTGCCAGTTTGATGACAGTTTCGCCATCGGCGGCTTCCAGAATCGGTTTGGAGTCGCCGAACTCGCGCTCCAACAGTTCGCGCAGATATGCGCGTTGAGCCACATTGTCTTCAGCAATCAAAATAGCCATAGCGTGATCTTATGCGTAGCACGAAATTTCGGCAACGAAAGCTGCTGCTTGTCAGCAGCAGCCCATCATGTATCAGCAGCAGTCCATCATGTATTCGATCAACACAACTCGGCGAAGTTCCAACCCGCGTTTGATGTCAGCCCATTCTTTCTCCCAGGCTTCGTCGCCGCCTTGCTCACTTTTCACCCAGAACTTTTCGATGCGCTGTTTGATCTTTTCAGAAATCTGCCCCAATTCCTTCTGGCTGATTTCGCGGTTGTAGCTGATAAGCTTGCCCCCATATTCGTCTTCCTGCATTTCAATTGAAGCCATAGGCTTTTCGGTCGTCATCCACTTGATGGCTTCGGGCGACTGCACCGTCACGACATCCGAGCCAACAACTTCCCCGTCAAATGGGCGACGGGCAAAAATGATTTTTGCGACATCTTCAGCTTTCAGATACAGCCGTTGCCCCTCTGTCGTGACAAAAGTTTTACCTTCAAACCCAGCAGCCTTCGAAGCCAAATACACTTCAGCGTAAAGGTTTAAATCTTGATTTATAGTCGGGTAATCCACTGAAGGATAGGTGATTGCGTAACCAATCAACTCCCGTCCATCTTTCATCTTGACAATCACGCCTTTCAGCTTGCCGGATGAACAGGTTTCGTCTTCCTGAGCCTGTGCGGTTGCGGCTGCGACAGCCAACAAAGTCAGAATGGAAATAGTCATCAGGATTTTGCCAAACAGTTTTCCGGCGAATGAGTTTTTCATAGGTGTTTTCCTCTTCTCTCTCCAATTTTCAGTTTGTCGGGGCTTGCGTCCACTTCGGTCGTCCACACCGCGACGTTGACGGACAAAGAGTAGTCATTTTCCAGCCTATGGATTAGCGCCCGCGCCACAGCCTGATTTGTGGAATCCCACATCCTGACAGCCGGAAAAGGCCGGAAAGGAGTCTTGACAGATCAAAACTCGGTCAATATATTGCGTTCGCTTTAGTTGGGAGATCGTCTAATGGTAAGACTGCGGACTCTGGATCCGCCTATCGGGGTTCGACTCCCTGTCTCCCAGTTCAACTCACAAAAGGGCTACGCGACCCGTAGCCCTTTAGCTTTTCCCTTCGGTTCACCGTTTAGCACCCAGTCAGTTCAGAAAAAGGAGCATTTCCACTTGTCTAACACTCGCAATAGCAAAAAAGGACGCGGCTACGTGCCCAAGAGCGCCATTGCCACCAAAAAATCAGAAGGCAAATACAATCTGATCATCGGCCTGGTAATCATTGCACTTATCGCAGGCTTTGGAATTTACTATTTCTGGTTCAACGGCTCTTCAGGCTCGGAAACCAAAACCGAATCAGGCCTGAATTATGTTGATGAAGTCGTTGGAACCGGACCCGCCCCTTCTCCCGGCAAAAAAGTTACTGTTCATTACACTGGCAAGTTGGAAAACGGAAAGCAGTTTGACAGTTCGGTTGGCAAACAGCCATTCACGTTCACAATCGGGGTTGGTCAGGTCATCAAAGGCTGGGATGAAGGCGTGATGACGATGAAGGTCGGCGGCAAACGTAGGCTCGTCATTCCATCTGCGTTGGGCTACGGAACCATGGGGTCTCCCCCGACGATTCCGCCTAATTCAACGTTATATTTCGATGTGGAATTGCTGGACGTGAAGTAAGCACCGATTACGGGTTTGAAGCCGCAATCATCCTGGCTAAAACTCGCAGTCTTTTTCCCCACAGGCTGCAAAAATGTTCGATCATTTGAACTCGTTGACGCTGGCCATCTTCGCCCCGATTCTGGTGCTGGTAGGCATATTGGGATTTATCATTCCCGCCAACAAAAACCTGACCAGCAGTGCAACACCGTACAACCTCTTTCACATTGCGTTTGGTGTCATTGGGGCGGTCATCATGCTCTCCGGCTACGAAGGAGCGATTCGAGGCTTCAACATTGGCTTTGGCCTGATTGACCTCTATCAGGCAGTTGCCAGCTTTGCCAATTTGTTTCCCAAACAGCACTTCAAATGGACTCGCGCGGACGATTTTTTGCATATCGTCATTGGCATCGCTTTAGTAGTGATTGGGGTCTTCGGCAGATAAAAACAACACGCTCGAAAATCCAGCAAGCTCTCAAGCTCGTAAAAAAGGCAGACAAAGACAATCGCCAGACGCGATTGTCTTTGTCTGCCTTTTTTCACAGAAGTATCCCAAACAATTTGGCATTGAACCGAATTTGGAGAGCGAACCAGATGAGACCAGATTTTGATCGTTATATTTCCGTGTCCGCCAAGATCGAAACCAGAGACCTGGATTGGGAAGCCGCCAAACAAGCCGGCCTGACCGACGATGAACGATTTGTGCTGACCTATTTTTCTGACATTGAAAGCCAGACGATCCGTTACCTGCGAATGCTGCTGCAAATGAAGATTGCTTTCAAACCTGATGTGTCGGCGTTTTTGACTACCTGGAATTACGAAGAATTCTTTCACGGTTACGAATTGGCCAATCTGCTGGCCGTGTGCGGCTACAAACTGGAAGAAAACCGC
This sequence comes from uncultured Acidobacteriota bacterium, assembly GCA_902825875.1. Taxonomy (GTDB): domain Bacteria; phylum Acidobacteriota; class Blastocatellia; order RBC074; family RBC074; genus RBC074. The sequence continues at coordinate 8,381 of CADECP010000041.1, read as the reverse complement.
GTTGAAAATGTGAAAGGCCGCGCTCGATTGAACGAATGGCTGGAGATGTTGTTTGCGCCGCTGCTGTCGAAAATCTTTTATCACCAGTTCCCTGCTGTTTACTTGTCGTTCGGAGCCATTCAGGAAATGACGACGCTGCGCGGTTATGAACGATTGCACAGCATCACGCAAAATCCTGTGCTGAAAACCTTGTGTGAACGAATCGCCAAACAGGAACGACGACATTTCGCATGGTATTTCAATCACGCGCGTGAACTGCTTCAGCAATCTCGCGCAGCGCAACGACTCGCACGCAGGTTGCTGGAATTCAATTGGGTTCCGGTTGGCGCTGGAGTCAAAACCCCTACGGAGGTTTATCGGCTGTTTTCGATCATCTTTCCTGGTGAATTTGGCCGCCAGCTCGTCCGTGAAGTTGATGCCAAGATGGCCAGTTTGCCAGGACTGGAAGGCATTCGACTGATGGAGCCGTATTTCGAGCGCGGCGGAGTGCTGTAAATCATCATTTTGGTCGTCTTGAAAGCTTCTTTCCAAGCTTGCCAGGCAAGCTTGGAAAGAAGCTTTTTTTTGTCAAAAACCCGCTTTCATCTCACCCGAATCGTCTAAAATCGTCGGATTGACAAAGCCAAATTCTCTACCGTATAGTGCGCGCTCAATTTTAGACAGCCCAATTAGTTGTGGTATCTCGTTCAGATTCCCTGAGGCGGTAAAATCTTTTCATGCTTAGGATCGAAAAATTATCCCTGCACGGTTTCAAGTCTTTTTGCGACCCAACTGAAGTTGTTTTTGACCTCGAAGGCATCACGGCGGTCGTGGGGCCAAACGGCTGCGGCAAATCCAACGTGGCTGACGCCATAAGCTGGGTGATTGGCGAACAACGAGCCAAAGCGTTGCGCGGAGCCAAAATGGAAGACGTCATCTTCCAGGGCAGTCGAAGCCGCCAAGCTGCCGGAATGGCCGAAGTCATGCTGACGATGGTCGTACAGGAAACCTTTGAGATTCGCGGCGAAGCCACCGCCGCCGACGCAGAAAAACACGCTGCCGAAGCCGCTGAAAAAGCTGCTCAAGCCGTCGAACAAGCCGAAGCGTATCAAGCTGAACTAATCGCCGAAGCTCAGCTACAATTAGCCGAAGGCGAAGCATCGCCTGAAATCCATTTAGAAGTTGCGGAAGGAACCGCTGAGGCGGCTTCAGATTCAGCAGAAGCTCAACCGGTCGCTCAGCAAGTAAAAAAACGACGCAAAACAACCGCCGAATCCGGCATTAAAGTTTTTCATGAAGGCGAACGTATTGTTGTCGGTCGCCGCCTGTATCGAACTGGCGAAAGCGAATATGAATTGAACGGGCGCTCGTGCCGGTTGCGCGATGTGCAGGATTTGTTTGCCGGAACAGGACTCGGCGGCGCTCATTACGCAATCATTGAACAAGGTCGCATCGGACAAGTCCTGTCGGCCAAGCCGATGGATCGCCGCAGTTTGATCGAAGAAGCCGCAGGCATTTCCAAATTCAAAATGCGTCAGCATTCGGCGGAACTGAAGTTGGAAGCGTCGAAACAAAATCTGTCGCGTGTGACAGACATTCTGGCGGAAATCGAACGCCAGCAAAATAGTTTGCGCCGTCAAGCCGGACGCGCACGACGGTATCAGAAATTCCGGCAGGAAATGCGCGACCTGATGCGCGCCGTTTATGTCGTTGATTTCCGAACGATGTCGCAATCGCTCGACCAGCTTGAAACGGCGCTCGAAACCGGCTCGGCACGCGAAACCGAAATCGCTCAATCCATCGCCAATATGGAAGAAGAGCAAGCCGTCGCGTCTCAATCCGCCCGAAACGCCGAAGAACAGTTGAACGAAACTCGCCAGCTTGCCGCCGATGTAAACGTCGAAACCGAACGAGCGCGGCAACAACACAATTACCTGACACAGCAGCTTCAATCGTTGGGCGCACGCGCGACTCAGTTTGCCAAAGACCAAGCCACAATCGTCGAACGAACGGATTTCATAACCAAAGAAACAACTCGGCTACGCGGCGATTTGCAGCAGATCGAAATTGAGATCAACACCGAAAGCAAAGCTCTGACCGACGCCGAAAACGATCATCGCGTACAAACCGAAAACGACGCCACAGCCGAAAAGCGACTGGAAGAGGCTCGCAAAACTGTTTACGAAAACGCGACGACGCTGGAACGTTGGCGGCAGTTGAAACGGCAGTTCACCGAATCGGTGGATCGCTGCGAAAGCCGTTTGAAGGGGCTGGCGACGGAACGCGATCGCGCGTCGGCACAGGCTGAAACGGCTCGGCGACAGCATGAAGAACTCTCCGCCACCGTTGAAGAAATCACAGAACGCCAGCTTCAAGTCGGCGAAGAACTGGCAACGACAACGTCGGAACTCGCGCTTGCTCGCCGTTCGCGTGACGAAAAGCAGACCAGGCTCGCCAGCTTGCAGCGCGAACTGACCACAGTCGAACAACGGCTGAAATCGCTGACACAGCTAAAAGAGCAGCATTCGTATTTTTCCGAAGCCGTGCAGGCGATTTTCAATCACAGCCGCAACGGCAGTTCGCCCAAGTTCCGCACGATGGGAACGCTGGCCGATTTCGTCAAAGTCGCGCCGGAATACGAATCGCTGGTTGAACTGTCGCTGCGCGAAGAATTGCAATTCGTCGTCGTGCCGAGTTTCGACGATGCGTTGCAAGCGATTGAATTCCTGAAATCCGAAGGAGCAGGCCGGGCGACGTTTTTGGTCATCAATCAGAACTCCAATCACGACGGCAGTCATTCGTTCATCAATGGCAATGGCAACGGCAATGGTAATGGTCATCAAACGCTGGGAACTTTGCTTGGGCTTCGACCGGAATTTTCCGAAGCGTTCAGGTTCGCCATGCCCAGCCTGTCAAACGCCAAAATCGTCAGCGATGCCAGCGAAGCCGTGACGGCTTCAATCGCGCAAAACGGCAACGCTCACACAGCAATGATGCTGGCCAAAACAGGCGAACGAGTCATCGGCGGGCGAATCATCACAGGCGGCGGCGGCGAAGGAACCGGTTTAGGAGTGCTGGCGTTGAAGCGCGAAATTTCCGAACTAACGGAAAAGCTCAACACTCTGGCAATCGAAGTCGAAACCATCGAAACCGAACTGGATGAAGTCCGAGCCAAAATTGCCGAACTCGAAGAAGATCAAAAACGGCTGGACGCCGAGCAGCGACAGATTGAAAAACAACTCGCGGTTCAACGGGAACAGGTGCAGCAACTCGCGCGCGAATTGGAACGGTCAACGAATCACATTCGCGTAGTTGAACAGGAAACTGCTCAGGTCGAAGAAGAACGAAAAGATTTTGCTGCCAAACTTCAACACGCTGCCCAGCAGACGGAAGAAGCCGAACAAGCTCGCGCCAATGCTGAACAGATCGTCAATCAGGCGCAGGCAGAACTGGCAGAACTGCGGCGGTCGTCGGAAGAGCGCGTTCAAGTTCTTTCAACTCGCCGCGCGGAATTCGCCACCAAAACCGAACGCCGCCGAGGGTTGGCGAACGACATTCGACGACTGGAAAACGAATCCGCAGATTTGACCAGCCGATTGGAACGCAGCCGTTTTGAAGCCATCGAAGCCGAAGAACAGTCGAACACCATGCAGGCAACTTTGTTCAGCACGACTGAGCAATTGCAATCGCTGGTCGCTCAACAACAGATTCACGCCTCCGAGTTGGAAAACAAAGCCGTAACGTTGGCTGCGGCTCGCAACCGGCTGGAAACGCTGGATGCACAACTTCGCCGGCTACGCGATTCTTCTATGCAAGCCCGCGAAGCACGCGCTCAAAAAGAAATTGAGCGCGCCAAACTGACCAGCGGCCTGGAGCATTTGATTCAAGCTTGTCACGCCGAACTCGGCGAAAACATCATCGAAGTTTGCGAACGGCTGGATCAAAACCGCAAAGCCGCTGAAAGCTTGCCGCCAGCGCCTGACCACGAAACCGGCGAAAGCTCTGTCCAGCAAACTGCGATTCAAGCCCAGCCAGCAATTGAACCGTTATCGGTTTCCGGCGACGAAAGCGACGAAGATTCTGACGATGATTTGGCGCTCACAAACGATTTCGAGATTTCTTTCTGGCAGGTTCCCGACGATTTCAACCTGGAAATCGCCAAGGCGCGACTCGATGAATTGCGTGCCAAAATTGATGCGCTCGGCCCGGTCAATATGATGGCTTTGCAGGAACTGACCGAAATCGAAGAGCGTTTCGAGTTTTTGAACACGCAAAAAATAGACATCGAAAAGGCCATCGCCGACACTCAGGAAGCCATCGCGGAAATCAAAAAACGTTCGCGCGAACGTTTCGTCGAAGCCTTCCACGCGATCAACGCCAATTTCAAAGTCATGTTTGTCGAATTGTTCGGCGGCGGACAGGGCGAGATGCGATTGATTGACGAAACTGACGTGCTGGAAAGCGGCATCGAAATCATCGCGCAACCTCCGGGCAAACGGCTTCAAAATGTGTTGCTGCTTTCCGGCGGTGAAAAAGCCATGACCGCAATGGCGTTGGTGCTGGGCATTTTCAAATATCGCCCCAGCCCGTTTTGCCTGCTCGACGAAGTTGACGCTCCGCTGGACGAAACCAACATCGGACGCTTTTCCGACAAGATTCTGGAAATGAGCAACAACACTCAATTCCTGGTCATCACGCATGCCAAGCGCACAATGGAAGCTGCCAAAACACTTTACGGCGTGACGATGGAAGATCCCGGAATTTCAAAACTGATTTCGGTCAAACTGGCCTGACGCTTCCCTTTCAATCCGGACTCGAAAACGGCATCGGCCATCAAGCGATTGGATGTTTCGCAATCGTTTGATGGCCGAATGTTATTTTTAAGCCAACTGCCAACCGACAAATAATTTCTGGATTCCTCCCCAGTTTTCTTGCCTATATGGTTCTCGATGGCATAATCCGCAACACAGCACCCAGGCAGTTCATCATTCGGTGAACTAAACAATGACATTTACGCAAAAAAACATGTCTAGGAGTATACCGTGATTGTCAGTCCAGTCTCTTTACCAACTCAATCAGTAATCGAGCAAGCGAATCCTGCTCAAACGCAGGTTTCCTTCGCCGGTTTGTCGCGTCTTGAATTGTCGGCAAAAGCATTGCCTGTCGTGAAAGTTTTCAGGCAGGCCCCTGTATCTGTCACATCTGTCGCCGCCGATGAAGTTCGGGCAACAGGTCAGGACACCAATGCCGCAACAACGGCTCCAAATGAACAATCCAAACCCGAAGCTCAGGCAAAATCGGGAACGGATAAAAATCAGTCCGGCAATCAAACTGTCAAAAAACCGGCTCGACAACCATTCTGGGAAAGAGTCTTCAACATAGCGCCACTCAGCGAACGCCTGGAAAAATCATTAACCAAAGACTGGAAATTTACAGAGGTTCGGCCTCGCCATATCGAATGGTTGATGTCGGACGAAGGCGAAGAAGCTCGCATCTTTTTCCTTTCAGGATCGAACGCTCGCCAATATCACCGGCTGGTTAAAGAATTCGGCTGCGGTTTTGAATCCAGAACCGGCAGAGTGGTGGATGATACGCTCGACACGCTCAGCGAATACGGCCCGGAGTTGCTGGAAAAATCCTACGTTCTGCTGCAAAACAGAGAAACCATCAAAAAGTATTACGCGGGCGTTTTCCGCGAAGGGCGCATTGGGACTCAATCGTTGATAAAGATTGGTAGCTCGATGTGGTTCGGGCCATTCGCTGCGCCGAAGTTCAAACAATATGCAGGCATTCTGCACAATCGGTTTCAAGTTCCCGATCACGTCATCGGCCCGATGTTGGGCAGCGTGGGCGATTCGTTTTGGCTGCCGAAAGTGCTGTTCCGCCGTACAGGCCCGGCAGATTTTCAAACCGTCCTGAGCAAGATCGCTCCGACCAGCGAAAATTCCGGCAATGCTTTTGCGCCTTCGTTGCAACTGCTGGTCATTGGCGAAGAGCACAAAATTCCGTTCAACACGCTGGTCGCCTTTCTGGACAACCTGAAACTTGAGCCGAAAGACTTCGGAGCCTTCAGCGCCATTGAATACAATTTGGGCGTGTATCGGTTGGCGGAAGAAATCAAATGCCCAACCTTTGCCACCTTCATTCGGCGAGTGCTTGACGAATACGGAACCGGCATCAACCAGGAATCGGCGCGGCATTTCATCCTGTCGTTTCGGGAATTCAAAGATAACGCCGAAGCTTTGGATGCTCTGTTGTCGCCGCAATATGCCGAAACCAAAGCTTTCCTGAAAAGCGTCGGCACAGTTTCAAACAACGTCTGGAACATGCAGCGCATAGCCATTTTGTCGCAGACGTTGACGCCTGAAAAACGTGCGAAGATCACCCGTCTGGCACGCGAACTCGCCATTGAATTGACCGTCGCCGACATCATGTTTTTGTCCGACATCGCCGATAACGAAGAAGAAACCAAGCTGCTGTTGGATCGCAAAGCTTTGATGGCAGGCGTCAAAGACATTCCGATTGATCGAATCGTTGAACGCAGTCACAACGATCTGGTCAAAGAACTCGAACGTGAAATTGACAACGCCAACAGCAACGGCCTGTTCCGCACGGTCAGACGCTTGAGAAATCTGATTAACGAAGAAAAGCGCGCTTACACCGAACGAGTCGAACCGGACAAGCTGACCAACATTCAGCTTAGCCGGTTGCTGATTTTCCATCGCTCGATTGGCATACCGGGATTTTTGGATACGGTCGGCTGGAACGTTTCGCTCGATTTACAAAACGACCGTAGCGAAGGCGGCGGCTATCTGGGCTATGACAAAGACATGGCCATGGTCACGATGATCCCCGGACAACCCGGAGACAATCGCGCTTACCGTCCGATCAATTTGAACCGCGCTCCGGCTTCGTTGGCGTTATTCCATAACCACGCTTTCAAAGACACCTTCGCCCAGCAGTATCTGGGATTTTTCAAGAAAATGGTTCCGTTTCTGCCGAAAGACAAAAACAAGGATAAATTCGCTGGCCCCAGCGGCTGGGTTGGAGCCAAGAAAGGTGACATCACCGCGGCTGCCGAATCCGAACTTCCGTCGTTCATCATCACCAAGATCGGCTATCCGCAAAACCCGGATGGCAGCAAAGACAAGAAAAAGCTGCTGGTGAATTTCGACTGGGTGATTGTGGATCGTCTTTCCGGCGAGGCAATTCGCACCGATCGCGGCGTCTACACGGTTCCGTATTACGGCGACGACCAGCTTGGCAAATTGACCTGGCCATCGAAAAAAGAAATGAGGCGGCGGGACAAAGAACTCAGAGCCAAATGCCCGCCGGGTTATATGCAAAAAGCCGAAGCCAAATAGGCTTTGCCAAATTGAAGCTGGCGCGAGCAATCGCTTACGCCAGCTTCAACTGTTTTCAGTTCCATCATCATATCCTGACTATTTCGCCTTAACCCGTGATTTGATTGATTTGGCGATAAGGCCTCACGCAATCAACCATCGGTCGAGAAAATCCCAAACCTGACGACGAATGTTTGGCGGAAAATCGTGTCCGGCATCCGGGTACACTGCGACGAGTTTGTCTTTGGCGCGAAAGACTTTGTCGTACACGGGCAAGGCTGCTTCGACGCAATCGCGGACGCCGGAAACTTCAAAGTTGCCATCACGCAATGGAGCATTGATAAACAACGGGCGCGGAGCCAGCGCCACCAACAATTCGGGGAAATCGAACGGAATGCGAGCCGGGTCTTTGCCGTACTTTTCGGCAATCAGCGGCATATACCGAACTCCGGACCAGCCGGTCAGGTCGCCGTTGTAATACTTTTTCGCTGAAGTGAAGCCGCAACTTGTCACCATCGCCTTGATGCGTTCGTCGAAAGCCGCGACGAACAGCGTGTTATGCCCGCCCAACGAATGGCCTATGCAGCCAATCCGTTTGCCATCCACCATCGGCAAAGATTGCAACAGATCAACGGCTCGCATGTGATTCACTATGCCTTTCATCGTGCAACTGACGTAACCATTTTTGTAAGGATCAAAAGTGTTTTCACCGAGGTAAGGATAATCCGGCGCGATGCAGACGTAACCGCGTTCGGCCAGTTCTTTGGCATATTGAAGATTCGCGCTGCCACCTAAACCTGCCGGTTCGCCTTTGCCGATTTTGATCGTCTGGTGCAGACAAAGCATCGCTGGCGCTCGGCGCTTTCTATTCTTGGGAACGAGCAGATACGCCATCACCCAATCGTCGCGTTCAGCCAGGTATTTGATTTTGGTTCGAGTGAAACCGCCCAAGTCTTCTTTTTCGAGTTCTTGAAATTGAACTCGCTCGCGTTTCGCTGTCGGCAAAGGAGTCGCGTCATAATAAGTTGACGGATTTTTCACGTCCTGTTTTAACCGGGC
>CADECP010000040.1:35877-63427 GCA_902825875.1 uncultured Acidobacteriota bacterium | reverse complement strand
GACCAATTACAGCTACAACTCTTATCGCCAATTGCAGAGCGAAACGCGAACCTTCGCCGGATTAACGAACAACACTTACACGTTGAATTACACTTACAACCAGGGCGACCAGGTCAAATCGGTGAATTATCAGGTGATTCAATCTTCCGGGTTGACGAATAATCCGGGCGAGTCTTTGCAAATTGCCACAATGCCCCAGTCGGAGCAGATTCAGCGACCGGTTTCACAAGTTTCTACAAAGCGGACAACGTCGAAACGCCGCACTCAGGCGATGACGACAAACCGTTGGATTACCGGCACGGTTCGGCATGCCGCGACCAATCTGGGAATCGGAGGCGCAACCGTCACCGCCAATCGGCTGGACGATCCGGCGCTTGGGCCAAATCCTTCGGTGCAGACGTCTTCAAACAGCCAATCGCTCGGCTATTACCAGATCGAAGATTTGCCGGACGGCGCAACTTACCGCCTGACGGTCAGCAAAAACGGCTACGTTTTTTCTCCTTCGGAAGTGACGTTCGAAATGACCGAAGACAAGCAGCAAGATTTTACAGGGTTGGAGTATCCGCCAACAGGAACGCTGTCAGCCAGCCCGAATCCGATTCAGGTCTGCGATGGCAGCGGACAAGGAACTCCTACGCTGACTTGGTCGGCGACAGGCGTCACGGCGGTGCAGATTCGACGAGGCTCTCCCAATGGCCCATTGGTTGCCAACGGTGGCACAAGCGGAAGCGTTTTAGCCAGCCAGACAACGCATGGAACTGTTTTCTACCTGCAAAATGTCACCGGTGGATTGCCGCTAACATCGGCTAACACTCTGACTACGGTGACGGTCAATCTGACGACACAAGGCTGCCCGACTTTCGGGAATTTCGACAAGACGATCAATTATGACTACAACGCGGTTGGAGCTTTGTCGGCCATCGGCACGAATCTGATCGGCGGCAACACGGCGAACAATGTGCTGAACACCATCACCTTCCGCGCTTCGGGAGCGTTGCGGCAATTGAATTACGGCAACGGGCGACGGCTGACGATGGGTTACGACGACAATCGCAACCAGCCGACCAGCATGGTGGTGGATCGAACGAATAACTCCGCCGACAAGGTGGTGGATTACGCTTACCAGTATTACGACGCCAACGGCAAGAACAACAACCGCATCCGCCAGATTACGGATAACATTGATACGGCTTACTCGACGACGTATACCTACGACAATTACAACCGGCTGACCAACGCGACGGCCAACGCCTTCAGCCGCAATTACCAGCACGATCCGTTCGGCAACATCACGAACTTTTCGGGCTTGACGCTGAATTACCAGACGAACTTCAGCGGAGCGCCCGCAACCAATCGAATTGACACCGACAGCCAGAATTTCAGCTACACGTACGACGCGGCGGGCAACATGACCGTAGGCGCGGGGCAGAGCTACAGCTACGACGGAGCCAATCGGCTGAAGACGGCCTCGACCGGAACGAGCAGTTATGGCTACGACGGCGACGGCAAGCGGGTCAAGAAAACGGAGAATGGAGCGACGACCTATTACGTCTATTCGACAATGTCGGGGCAAGCAATGATGGAAGTGACCGCAGTAAGCATCCAGCGAGCCTACATTTATGATGGCAAGAAGCTTGTAGCGATGCAGGCTGCGGATGGACAATTTTACTGGAACCACAGGAATCATCTTGGTAATTCCCGGGCGATGACAGATGTGAGCGGTAACCTGACGTACAAAGGCCAATTTGACCCTTACGGAGCGACGCTGACTGAATGGGCGAATTCCGGCAATACCAACCTAAATTCAAAGAAGTTTACTGGGTATGAGAGAGACTCGGCGACGGGTTTGGATTATGCTGAAGCACGAATGTATAGCTCTGGACGGGGGCGGCTATTGACACCCGACCCGATGGGGCTAAAGGCGGTGAATCAAAAGAGGCCTGAGAGTTTGAACCGGTACGCATACGTAGGAAACGACCCGGTAAACTTTGTAGATCCTGCAGGAACATTTGCATATGACCCACGGTGTCTGAATCTGATTTGGAATGGGCTTACGGTGGGAAATACTTGCAGCGGCATCTTTGGTAGTTTTTGGGATATGTTTCAGACTATAATGCCCGAGCCGGAACCTGTGCCTGAGCCTTATGAGCCAGAGCCTGCACCAGTAACAACTTGCAAGATTGAATTATGGTCAAGACCTCTGGATTATATATTGGGTGATTACAATCCTATTAATTGGGCACATCACATGTTTATAACAACCCAACAGGTTTCCTCTGACGCTAATCTAAACCAAGCGATAGCTACAGTTTTTCAAGGTCTACATGAAGGGGATTTGATTCTTGCCGGGCAAGACAGCTTTGCCCCACCAAATAAGGACTATATGACTTCAAGATCAAATAACGCAATTCATGTGGCGCTCTTTTTACCTGGGAAGTGCGATGAAATTAACGCAAATTTCAAAGAAACTATTGACAAGATTAATGATAAGAAGCTTAAATACGAAGTCGGTGTGCCTAATCTTAGGCTTGACGTTAACAATAGCAATGCTGTTGCTTATACTTTGTTGGAGAGATGGAACCCAAATTACCGCCAAATTCTTGGTGCTTTGTATTTTGCCAATTCGGGTACACCGCCAAGTGCTTACTTACCCGGCTGGGGACACAGAATGCCTTTATGAAGCTAAACGAAGTTATGAGATTGGTAGTAGTAATAATAATTTCCTGTGCGTTTTTACTGGTTTCATGCGCTAAAAAAACACACACGTTGTCAACGATGACTCCAGATATCAACCTGTCAGATAGAATAAATGTTACCTATTTTAATATAATGGCAGGCAAGAGCAACGACCAATTAAGAGTCATCACTTCACCCGATTCAATTCTTAAAATTGCTAACTTGGCTAACAAGAAATTGTTTAACCAGTCGGGTGTGGCGTCTCTTTGGTGTTCCGAAATGATTGTTCAAGATAGGAGCAATGTTCTAACTTTGAGCTTTTATAGAAAGAATGAATATCTTGGGAGTATAGGAATTGGACCTATCAAAGATAGCAATTATTTTCTTAATTACTACTACTATGGCAAAACTAGTGTTAGCTGTGTTTCGGATACGGAGAAACGGGAATTTCTGAGCTTGATAGGTATTTCAGAAGAAATGTTTCAACAAATATTGGCTGGAAAATTAGCTAACGCCCAATAAAAATATGGGCATTGGCGAAAAGTCATTCTTTGGCACTTATGTGAATCAAGTTTTGATTCTGGGCGAAGCAATTGGCACCTGTGCTAATTGATGTTAGATCGGTTTTCATGTCAGTGTACGGGATAGCCACAGTAAACAGCCCAAGCCTTCAAGTCTTTTTTGGTGATGGAAGCGAAGGCTTCGCGCAAGGCTTTGAGCAACGCGCGGTAGGTACGTGCCTTCACTTTGCGCAAATACGTCTTGATCTTTGACCAACAACGTTCGATCGGGTTGTAGTCCGGCGAGTACGGTGACAGATATTCGAGCCGTGCGCCGCGTGTGGCGATCAACTCCGCAATGCCCGCTACTTTATGCGTAGGCAAGTTGTCCATCACCACGATGTCGCCGCGCTTGAGCGTCGGCAACAGTAGCTCTTTCACATAGGTCTGAAAAAGTTCACCATTAAGTGCGCCTTCGATGACCCATGGCGCCTGCACGCCCTGCAAGCCGACCGCTGCAAGCACCGTGTAGTTGCTGCCGTAGGCGGAAGGCACGCCTTCTCTGATGCGTTTCCCCGGTAGTGCGCGTCCATACTCGCGTGTCATATTTAACTGGCAACCGGTCTCGTCCAGCCATTTCAAATATTTTACGCACCACTGGGCGGCACGCTCGCGGAACTCTTTTCGTTGGACTATGACATCGGGGCGCTGTTGCTCGCTGGGCTGTTTGGACTTTTTTTCCGCCGGAGTTGTAACCGTTCCAACGCCCGCCAGATCGTCGCGGGACTCGCCGCCACGCGGCGTTGACGGACGAGCTTTTCCTGTAATTCTGCGAGCGTCGCGTCCGGTTGTTTAGCAATCATTTTTTGCAGCGCTGTGTCGTGTTTGCGCAAAACCGCCACTTGGCCTCCACCCGGAGGTAGAGCCTCGCTACTGCCGGTGGTACGCCAGCGGCGCAAGAGTTTTTCTACGGTGGAGACACTCACCCCAAATTCTTCTGCGATTTCGGGTTTCGTGTAATCATCATGATTTTCGTAAAACCGAATCACACTTGCACGGAGATTATTCGAGAGCGGTTTAGGCATACTTGCCAGCATCTTGATATTTCCCGTAAATGCAAGTGAAAACCGATCTAGAAATCCAGTGGGGCAGGCCTTTTTGCTTTTATACGGAACAGGTTTTCGCCATCACATCGGATTGAACAACGTTAAAGTCACGATCAACGGCGCGGATGCCGAAGTCCTGTTTGCCGGAGCGCAAGGCGAGTTTGTCGGCTTGGATCAATGCAATGTTCGGCTCTCGCCTTCGCTGGCCGGGAGCGGCGAAATCAGCATCGCGCTGACGGTGGATAGCAAAACCTCCAACACGGTCAAAGCCAGAATCAAATAACCTTCGTTTCGGAAACGGCAAGGGCGAGGCAATTTTCCAAATTGGCTCGCCCTTCCCTTTGGATGCAAAACTTCAGCATTCATCCGAAAGCCATTTTTATCATTCACCTTCCGGCGGCGTTTCCTCTTCTTCCATTTCGTCCGCGACACCTTTGCCGCGGTTGGGGCGTTTGATGCCGAATTTATCCAGCCGGTATTGCATCGTGCGGAACGACAAGCCCAGCAACTTGGCCGAGCGCGTGATGTTCCATCCGGTTTGTTCCATCGCTTGCATAATCAGCGAGCGTTCCAATTCTTCAAAGGAAATGCCTTCGGGCGGCAATTTGAATCCGCCAGTGCCTTCGACGTGGGCGACCTGGCGAATTTCCATCGGCAAATCTTCGCCGGTGATTTCGTCGCCTTCGGCCAGCAACAAAGCGCGTTCGATGGCCGATTCCAGTTGGCGCACATTGCCCGGCCAGCCGTAATTCAAAATCAAACCGCGGGCTTCGCCAGACAACCGGATTGGGCGAGAGGCATTGGCGCTGTGTTTGTGCAGGAAGAAATTGGTCAGCACTTCGATGTCGTCGCGGCGCTGGCGCAAAGGAGGAATCTGAATCGGAATGACGTTCAGCCGGTAATACAAATCTTCGCGGAAACGTCCGTCTTTGACCATCGCTTCCAGGTCGCGGTTGGTCGCGGCCAACACGCGAACATCCACCTTGATCGGGCGAGTTCCGCCAACGCGGGTGACTTCTTTTTCCTGCAACGCGCGCAACAGCTTGGCCTGCATGCTCTGGCTGACTTCGCCGATTTCATCCAGAAACAGCGTGCCCTTGTCGGCGATTTCAAACAGGCCTTTCTTTTCGGCGTGCGCGCCGGTGAAGCTGCCTTTTTCATGACCGAAGAGTTCTGATTCCAACAGGTTTTCGTTGATTGCCGCGCAATTGACCGCCTGGAAACGTTCGTTGATGCGCGGGCTGGCTTTGTGAATGGCGCGGGCGATGCGCTCTTTGCCGGTTCCCGATTCGCCGCGAATCAACACGGTCGAAGACGATGGCGCGACTTTGACAATCATCTTTTTGACGCGCTCCATCGCGTCTGAAACGCCGATGATTTCTTCGTCCACGGCTTTCATCTGGGAAACGGCTTTGGCAACGGTTGCGAGCAGCTTGGCGCGATCAAGCGGTTTTTCCAGGTAATCGAACGCGCCGCCCCGCAGAGCTTCCTTGACCGTATCAATCGAACCGTGCGCCGTCATCAAAATCACTGGCGTGGCGCTGTCCAGTTGGGTCAGTTCGTTCAACAATTGCAGCCCGTCCATCCCGGACATTTTCAGATCGGTCAGCACCAGATCGAAATTTTCATGCTTGAACGATCGCAGCGCGTCCTGCCCGGAAGCCGCCGTTTTGACTTCGTAGCGCGCTTCGCCGGCTTCGTCCAATTCGCCGGTCAGGATCATCTGCAAAATGTCGCGTTGATTTTTTTCGTCGTCAACAACCAGAATTTTTCTCGCAGCCATCAGTTTCTCCAATGCGGAATTTGGTACGGAACCAGAAGCGGTAGCGACTGGTTACCCGGAATAGCATCTAGCACGGTAACCCGGTCGCTACCGCTCCCGGTTCTGTATCGTTGTTCAAGCGGTTTTTCGCGGCAACGTCACAATGAACGACGTGCCAATGCCAACTTCGCTTTCGACTTCGATTTGCCCGCCGTGCTCTTCGATAATTTTTTTGGTCAGCGGCAATCCCAATCCGATGCCGGTTTCTTTGGTTGAATAATACGGTTCGAAAATCTGTTCCAGCGTTTCGGGCAACATGCCCGTGCCGGTGTCGCTGAATTCAATTTCGATGTGACCGTCGTTGGTGTTCAGCACCACGTCCAGGTCGCCGCCGCCCGGCATGGCCTGCACGGCGTTAATCATCAAATTTGAGAAACAGGTTTTTAATTGTTCGGCGTCGGCGGTCAATCGCGTGTCGGCTCCGTTGGATTCAATGACGATTTTGACGCCTTGTTCATCGGCTTTGGCGGCAACCAGATCGCGGACTTCTTCGGCCAACACGCGCGCATCAATGTCGCGCAGCTTCAATTTCGCCGGACGCCCGTAGCTCAAAAAATCGCTGACCAATTGGTTCAACCGCGCCAGTTCGTCTTTGATCGTCGTCAGAATGTGTTTGTATTGCGCGCTTTGTCCGGGATTGGCCGGAGCAAAAGCTTCGCGCAGGTGGTCAATCGAAAGGTTGATGAAATTCAGCGGATTACGAATTTCGTGCGCGATGCCCGATGCCAGTCGCCCGACGACCGCTGACCGCTCTGAGCGTTGCAGTTCTTCTTCCAATTCATTATTGCGGCGCAACCCGGCCAGCATTTCATTGAACGTCACGGACAAGGCGCTGACTTCTTCCGGCCCTTTGACGGGAACCTGGAAGTTTACGTTTCCGGCGGCAACGCGGCGAGCGCCTTCGGCCAGATCGCTGATTGGGCGCGTCAGCCGATTGCTGAACAACGCCGTCACCACCAACAACAATACGCCCAACAGACTGGCAGCAATCAATCGGTTGCGGTCGGCGGTTTCTTTGACGCGCTGCAACCGGTTCATCGAAATGACGAAATAGACCGTTCGTGTGCCTTTGTCAGTGTCGAACGAATAACTCATCGTTCGTTGTTGATTGGAGTTTCCGGCCTGAACGTCTTCTTTGATGTCGCCTTTTTGCAGCGGCGGCAAGGCACTGATTTCCGGCGAAAGTTGTTGTCCCAGGTCTTTGAATTCAGTGCTGTTGACGATCTTGCGCGCTTCGTCCACGACCAGAATGTGGCGAATCACACTTTCGCTGTTGATGGATAAGTTGCCGGCTTCACCCAGATTAACCAGTTGATAAAGGTATTTGTCGCCCGACACCGATTGATACAAAACATCGTTGGCCAGTGTAATGGCGCGAATGTATTCATCCACCACACCCGTCGTGCGAACTTCCAGCCGCTGGTTAATCAACCCTAGCGTGATGGCCATTGCCAGCAACACAAGTGCGATGAACGCAATCATTTGCGAACGAAAACTGGCCAATGGTTTGAACAATCCGGCAGGTTTCATGAGTATTGCGTCAGAGTTTACCGAGCAACTTTCGAGCTTTTTCCTGTACGTGGTTTTCCGCTTTGGCGCGCGAAGCCGTCACCGGACGAGAAAGTATTTCCTGCAACAGGGGCGGCCAGTGATTTTTTGTCCTGATCGGTGTTTCCGCCGAAGGTGAACAGCAAATCGGCTTCATGAAACGGATTGGCCTGCAACACGGGGCGCGCTTTCAATTGCCCCTGAACGTCAACAACGCCCCCAACAATCAACAACCCAATTAAGATGATCGGAAAAACTGCTCTGCACATCGGGCAAAAGCTAACAACTCGATTCCCGTTCCGCAAGGCGCTCTTTGCCAGTTTGCGCCTGACAAAGCCTGGTGCGATGATCGGCCTACTCACAGTGGGGTACGCCCGCGCCATCGCGGGCAAGGCTTCTCGCCAAACGCTTGCTCGCGTGGGCGCGAGCGTACCAATCTCCTGTTTCAAAAAAATCTGCTGCGGACGAAACTCCGCTGAATGTTTCCACGGATGATTATGATGAAGCTTACGATTCGCCATCTGTCACTGTTTTTATGCACCGGATTGATGTTTCTGGTTTCGGTCGCCGACGCTACGGCCAACCCGGTTTCGCGCAAACGCAAAGACGTTTCAGCGGTCAAACCCAAACTGGATGCCACTGACAAATCCGAACTGGAAAAGTTGATTGAACTGACTCGCCGCGCGCAGGAAACCGCCGAACAGGCTCAGGTTGAAGCTCGCCGCGCCCGTCAACACAGCGAAGCGTTGCAGCAACGATTGGACAAAACCGAACGGGAATTTGAACAACTGCGTCAAATGGTGGCTGGCAACGTCGTTGCCGCACCCAAACCGACGCCGCAAACTTCGCCAGCGACGATTCAACAATCATCCGAACAAAAACCTGACAGCCGGCTTGCCAATCTGGAAGACCAAATCGAAATCAACACCGCTCAGTTGAAAGAACATGCCCAAACCAAAATCGAAAGCGGTTCACGAATGAAGCTGAAGCTTTACGGCGAAATTCTGATTAACACATATTTCAACAGCAACGATTCAGCCGATAGTGATGTGCCGACCATTGCATTCCCTGATGCGATCACCAATGGACGCAAACGCAACAACCTGGGCGCGACTTTGCGGCAATCGAAAATCGGGTTGGCCCTGTCAGGCCCGCGCATCGGCAATGCCAAACTGAGCGGCGATGTTGAACTGGATTTTTGGGGCGGCCCGATTTCACGGTACGACGGAGACGTGCTCGGCTCATTGCGGATTCGCACGGCATCGGCACGGTTGGATTGGGATCGAACGACATTGGAATTCGGCCAGTTGGAACCGATGATTTCTCCGTTGAATCCGACTTCACTGGCAGCAAGCTGGATTTTGCCGATGGCTTCGACCGGGAATTTGTGGCAATGGCGTCCGCAAATCACGCTGGAACACCGTGCTCGGCTGAGCGATTCGTCTTCGCTGATTGTTCAGGCAGGGCTGCTGCCGAACTTTAACGACGTGATCGGCACTCCATTCGGCGTCGCAGGCGGCGTCACCAACGAAGGCGATCCGGGTTACGAAGGCCGCATCGCATTTCGCCGCGCGTTGGAAGACGACCGCCGGTTTGAAATCGGTTTTGGCGGATACGGCGAGCGAAAAACTTTTCCGTTCAAACGGCGTGTCAACAGTTACGCCTTGACCGGTGATTGGCAGATTCCTCTGAGTAGCCGTTTGATGTTCAGCGGCGAAGCCTACTACGGCCAGAGTATCAACTTGGGCGAGCGCGCCGGAATCAGCATCGAACGTTTGTACGCTTTCAGAGGCAATATCTTGAGCGCGACAACCGAAGTTCGCGGCATTCGCACGGGCGGAGCTTGGGCACAGTTAAGTCTGCAAGCCACCAAAAAACTGGAATTCAATCTCGCCGCTGGCAAAGATGATCCGAACAACAACGACATCCGTTTTGGCGCTATTGGCAACTTTACGCGGTTCAAGAATCAGGCGGCTTCGACAAATTTCATCTATTTCCTGACGCCGAATTTTGAAATGTCGCTGGAATACCGCCGCACGTTGACCGATTACGCTCCGGGCAGGCGAACCAACAACCACGTCAATCTGACATTCGGTTATCTGTTTTGACCGGCTGCAAAACCGGTTGTTATATTCCGCGACGTTATGATCGAACCCTCAAATTCCGAATACACCATCCGCGAATGCACAACCGTTGAAGATTTCGCCGGATGTTTGAACTTGCAACGCAAAGTCTGGCAGTTTTCCGATCTGGACATCACGCCGCTGCGAAGTTTTGTCGTCACTCGACACAGCGGCGGAGCCAGCTTCGGCGCCTTTGACCGCGACAATCAATTGGTCGGTTTTTGCCTGATGCTTCCGGCGTTTGATGAAACCGGCAAACCATACTTTTACTCGCAGATGCTGGCCGTCGAACCTGAACTGCAAAATTCCGGGCTGGGCGTTCGGCTGAAACTGGCGCAGCGCGAATTCGCTTTGCGCGTCGGCATTCCGATGATTACGTGGACGTTCGATCCGCTGCAATCGCGCAACGCTCACCTGAACATCAACAAACTCGGCTGCGTCATACGCAAATACAAAGTGAATTATTACGGCAACGTCAGCACCAGCACGCTGCACGCCGGATTGGACACCGACCGCCTGTTTGCCGAATGGTGGGTTGGTTCTGGGCGCGTTGCTGATGCGTTGACTGGAAACCGCAGCGCCGGTCAGCCCGAAGCCGTCATCGAAATCCCGCGCGACATTGACGAACTGAAACAACAGGATTTGGGCAAAGCCAGACAGTGGCAACTTCAGCTTCGCGCCGATTTCCAGAAGTTCCTGAGCGAAGGGTTGTATTGCGCCGGGTTTGAAGCCAATCCGAACGGCAACAGCCGCTACCTGTTTTTCAAAGACGAACATCAAGAGGAGAACTAACTACGAATGACACGAATCGCCACGAATCTATCGCAATCGCTCAGAGGGACGGGAAAGAGATAACAGAACAAACGGAAATAACGGAATAAACTGAATCCCTTTCTTTTTCCGTCTGTTCAGTTATTTCTGTTTGTTCCGTTATCTCTCCAGGTCTTTCACGACAAGCTACTATTCATAAAACATTCGTGATGATTCGTGTCATTCGTAGTTTGAATAGACATGAAAATCGAACGCATCGAACTTAGAGAAATCCGTCTGCCGCTGGTCGCTCCGTTTGAAACCAGTTTTGGCCGCACCTACGAACGCAACATCATCCTGCTGAAAGTTTTCAGCGAAGGCTTGCACGGTTGGGGCGAATGCACAGTCGGCGAAAAACCGTTTTACAACCACGAAAGCACCAACATTTGCTGGACGCTGATCCGCGATTTCGCCGGGCCGATGGTGCTGGGCAAAGAAATCAACTCGCCCGAAGACGTGCCGCAACTCACCAAACAAATTCGCGGCAACAAGATGGGACGCGCCGCCGTCGAATGCGCCATCTGGGATTTAGCGGCTCGGCAACAAGGCGTGCCGCTGTGGCAATTGCTGGGCGGAACGCAGGAAACCATCAACTGTGGCGTGTCGCTCGGCCTGGAAGACTCCGACGCAGCGATGCTGGCCAAAGTCGAGAAAGAAGTCTCCGCCGGATACCAACGCATCAAAATCAAAATCAAACCCGGACGCGACGTGGAAATGATTCGTGCGTTGCGAAAAGAATATCCGAACATTGTCATGAGTGTTGACGCCAATTCCGCCTACACGCTGGCCGACGCTGATTTGCTGAAGCAACTGGATGAATTCAATCTGTTGATGATCGAACAGCCTTTGAGTTACGACGACATCATTGACCACGCGACGTTGCAGCCGCAGCTCAAAACCGACATCTGCCTGGACGAATCCATCCTGAGCGTGGACGACGCGCGCAAGGCGTTGCAGCTTGGCGCGTGCCGCATCATCAACGTCAAACTCGGTCGCGTCAGCGGCCACACCGAAGCTCGCAAGATTCAGGCTTACTGCCACGAACGCAACATCCCCGTCTGGTGCGGAGGCATGCTGGAATCCGGCATTGGCCGCGCCCACAACATTCACATGTCCACGCTGCCGGGCTTCACGCTGCCGGGCGATGTATCGGCGTCGAAGCGATACTGGACCGAAGACATCATCACTCCCCCCGTTGAAGTTACGCCGCAAGGCACGATTCCCAGACCGACGGGTGTTGGGCTTGGATATGAAGTGAATGAAAAACGGATTGAATCGTTGACGGTGAGAACTGAAGTCATCAAATAAAGGAAAAGCTATGACAGGCGCAGCCGGAACAAAAGCTTTGTGGTCTCCGAAGATTGCTAGCGCATTCGACCCGAACACCGAAGTCGTAATCGCGCCAGGCGATTGCCTGAATACGCTGCGAACTTTGCCAGATGGGTTGGCGAAGCTGGTCATCACTTCGCCGCCATACAATCTGGGCAAGTCTTACGAGAAGGCGACCGAGCTTGAAGCTTACCTAAACTCGCTTGCGCCGATAGTTGATGAGTTGGTGCGCGTGCTTTCGCCCGAAGGGTCGTTGTGCTGGCAGGTCGGAAACTTTGTCGAAGACGGCGAAGTTTTCCCGCTGGATATTTTCTTTTACCCGTTTTTCAAATCACGCGGCTTAAAGCTACGCAATCGCATCATCTGGCATTTCGAACACGGCCTTCACGCCTCGAAAAGATTTTCGGGACGTTACGAAACGTTGTTGTGGATGACAAAAGGCGACAGCTACACCTTCAATCTTGATCCGGTGCGCGTGCCGTCGAAGTATCCGGGCAAGACTCATTT
The DNA here is from genome assembly GCA_902825875.1 of uncultured Acidobacteriota bacterium. Classification (GTDB taxonomy): domain Bacteria; phylum Acidobacteriota; class Blastocatellia; order RBC074; family RBC074; genus RBC074. The sequence goes on along the minus strand of CADECP010000040.1, from coordinate 51,006 downwards.
CAAAGGCGAAAAACACGGCCAGCCTTCGGGCAATCCGCTCGGCAAAAATCCGTCTGACTTTTGGAAGATCATCGAACGCGATTGGGAATCGGCGCTGTGGGAAATCCCGAACGTCAAAGCCAATCATCCTGAAAAAACGATTCATCCGTGCCAATTCCCGATTGAACTGGTTGAACGCTGCGTACTGGCTCTGACCAACGAAAACGATTGGGTGCTTGATCCTTTTTCCGGCGTCGGCTCTGCGTTGTTGGCTGCGCTGCGTCACAACAGGAAAGCTATCGGCTGCGAAAAAGAAGATGAGTATGTCGAACTCGCCCGGCAGCGGGTCGAAGATTTGTACACTGGCAAGCTTGGTTATCGCCCACTTGGCAAACCAGTCTATCAGCCGACAGGACGAGAGAAAGTCAGCCAGATTCCGTTGGAATGGTTAGCAAGGAGGTCTGCCAATGAACACAAAGTGTAGCGGAGTAGTTTTGTTTTTGCTGATTAGCTGGGTAACGAATTGGGGCTTGGCTCAAACTCAGGATAAGGAACCAAGTTGCAACGAGCATCCGAAATTGCTGAAGGATGGCAAAGGTGAACCTGTCAGATTAGGCTACAAAAAGCTGAAGGAAAGAGCGACTAACTGTGAAACGGTAAAGCTTCCAGGACTCGTTGACGCTAAAGGCCAAGTTTTGGTTCAAATTCTGGTTGGCCCTTCAGGAGCGGTTGAATGTGCCCAAGCAATTAGCGGCCATCCGCTGGCGAGAAAATACGCGCAAGACACAGCCAGAAAATGGACATTTAAACCTTTGGTGGAAAAAGGCGAAAAGGTTGCCTTCATTGGTATTCTGGCGCTCTACGTCTCCTGGGATTATGCGGAAGCAAAGAAGAAACAATGCGGAAAAGAATAACCGGCATCTTTTTTGAGGAAATTCAATGAAAGCAATCTGGAACGGCGAAGTCATCGCCGAAAGCAAGGAAACCATCATCGTCGAAGGCAATCACTACTTTCCGCCTTCGGCGATCAAGTCGGAACACTTTCAGCCGAGCGAAACGCACACGGTTTGCGGTTGGAAAGGCACGGCGAGTTATTACGACGTAATCGTCAACGGGCAGGTGAACAAAGACGCCGCTTGGTTTTATCCCGACACGAAAGAAGCCGCGAACAACATCAAAGGCTACGTCGCGTTTTGGAAGGGCGTGAGGGTCGAATAGCTGTTGGGCAGACTTCGCTGATACGCGCGATGGCTTGAATCGGCTGGCCGAGTTGTTGCGCCGAATGCGTTTGCCAGCGAGCGTCGTCGCGCGCGGGGAAGTCTTCGCGGAAATGGCCGCCGCGGCTTTCTTCGCGCCACAAGGCGGCTTCGGCCATCAACCGGGCGAGCGCGACGAAGTTTTGGGTTCGCTGATTGACCTTTTCCTCTGCCAATTGCGTCAATTCCGCGATGGCAGCTTTCAAATCTACGGCGCGGCGAAGCAAGCCGACTTTCCACCACATCAATTCCTGCACGCGAGCTTTGGCGCGTTGATCCAATCGCCAGTCATTCAGATCGAATTCGACCGGTTCGGATTCGGCTTTGGCAGGCGCAGGCAACGTATCGTGGAGCGCGGCGGCTCCGGCTCGCGCGCCGAACACCAGGCCTTCGAGCAAGGAATTGCTGGCCAGCCGATTGGCTCCGTGAACGCCGGTGCAGGCGACTTCTCCGGCGGCATACAAACCTGGCAAGCTGGTTCGCCCGTCGGTGTCTGTGCGAACCCCGCCCATCACGTAATGCACGGCGGGGCTGACCGGCAACAGGTCTTTGGCCATATCCAGCCCGTATCGCAAACACGTTTCAAAGATTTTCGGAAAGCGTTCGCGCAAAAACGCGGCGTCCAGATGCGTCAAATCCAGAAACATGCAGTTCTGATTCGTGCGCTGAGCTTCAGCAACAATCGCACGAGCGACAATGTCGCGCGGAGCCAATTCGCCGCGTTCGTCGTAACGTTTGGCAAAGGCTTCGCCGTCGTGATTCCGCAAAATTGCGCCTTCGCCGCGCAGGGCTTCGCTGAGCAGAAAGCGCGGCGCTCCAGCCAGCGCCAGCACAGTCGGATGAAACTGCACGAACTCCAGATCGCACATCATCGCCCCGGCAGCATACGCCATAGCCATTCCGTCGCCGGTCGCCACGCTGGGATTGGTCGTCTGAGCGAATAACTGCCCTGCTCCGCCGGTCGCCAACACGACCGCACGAGCAAACAATTCACGTCGCAAACTTTCGCTGGGATCAATGAACTGCACGCCTGTGCAGCGTCCGTTTTCCGCAGTCAAGCCAATCGTCGCCGCGTGCGCCGTCAACTGAATGTTCGGATGTTTTTTGGCTGCGGCGATCAAGGCGCGGACGATTTCGCGTCCGGTGGAATCTCCGTGCGCGTGCAAAATGCGTCGCCGCGAATGCGCCGCTTCGCGCGTGAAAGCCAGTTCGCCGCCTTCGCGGTCAAATTGCGCTCCCCATTCGATCAGTTCGGTGATGTAACGCGGCCCTTCGGCGACCAAAACGCGGACGGCTGTTTCGTCGCACAACCCTGCTCCGGCAATCAGTGTGTCTTCAACGTGAAGATCAATTTCGTCGTCGTCTGACAGCGCCACAGCGACTCCGCCCTGAGCGTATTCGGTGTTCGATTCGTCCAGCCGGTCTTTGGTCAGCACGGTGACTCGACCGCCGTTGGCCAATTCCAGAGCGGCGCGCAATCCGGCGACGCCGCTGCCAATGACAATGAAATCCGTAGAAGTTTGCATATCGGAAACTAAATCAAACCAAAAACTTTTGACAGGATTTACAGGATTCAACAAGATGAAAAGCAGGATCAAGTGAACTGCTTCTGAATCCTGTTGAATCTTGTAAATCCTGTCTATTCCTTCCCATCCCAATGCTGCCTTCCTGCTTTTGGCAAATCTTTCATCACAAACAAGCTATAGCTTTCAAGAAAAAGAATTTCCGAAGAAAGTCCCGGAGGGACGGCAAGAAAATAGCCCCGGATGCAATCCGGGGAACCAAGCCAATAACCCTTCAAGCCCCAGCGGGGCGACAGACAACTTGACAGTAAAGCAAATCTGCCGCCCCTGCCGGGGCTGGGTAGTTTTGCCGATCGTACCCAGGGTTTCACCCTGGGCTAATTTCTTTTCACCCTTCCGGGGGTCTGATCGGAAAATCATTTTCTTGACTTCTATATCTATCAGTCTGCCAATTGTCGTAAAGCGTATCCTTCTGTATTTTACGGTTTAGCGCAATTGACCGAAAAACCAACTGACCGCAGAAAATCTGACAATGTTCATAGATTCCCATTCCCATTTAGACGTGTCGAATTACGACGCCGACCGCAGCGAAGTCATCGCTCGCGCTCGCGCCGCCGGAGTCGAGTTGATGTTGGAAATTGCTGGCAGCGACGTGGGCAAAGGTTCGCTGGAACCGGGCTTGCGGCTGGCCGAAGAGCATGAATTCATCTTCGCTGCCGTCGGGCTGCATCCTCACGAAGCCAGTTTGTACGACGCTGAGTTGGAGCAAACCTTGCTGGAATGCAGCCGCCATCCGAAAGTCATCGGTTGGGGCGAAATCGGCTTGGATTATTATTACGACCACAGCCCACGCGACGTGCAGCAACAGGTCTTTCGTCGCCAACTGGAACTGGCACTCGAACAAAAGTTGCCGGTCATCATCCACACACGCGACGCCGAAGACGACACGATTTCCATCTTGCGCGAACACTGGCAGCAAGCGGGCGGCGCGGAAATCGGCGGCATCATTCACTGTTTCACCGGCACGCAAACGCTGGCCGATGCAGCATTGGAGATTGGTTTTCACATTTCGTTTTCAGGCGTGGTGACGTTCAAAACGGCTGAAGAACTTCGCAGCGTGGCGCGAACCGTGCCAATGGAGCGGTTGCTGATCGAAACTGATTGCCCGTTTCTGGCTCCGATGCCGTATCGCGGCAAACGCAATGAACCGGCGTTCGTTGTTGAAACGGCAAAGAAGCTGGCCGAATTGAAACAAACCTCCGTTGAAGAAATTGCCAACATAACCAGCGGCAATTTCCGAAGGTTGTTCGGCATGGCTTAAAACCACAAAGATCGCCTGCATTGACAATGGATTTAGCGACGGGTTACAACTTCGCCCCTACCTTATGCAGAGTCACAGGCAAGATAAGCTGAGAAAAAGCATTGAGCCGACCCCGACCAAGCTGTCCTGAAGTTGTGAAGATTCGACTTTCCAACAGCTTTGCGCGCGGTGGCTCCGGCAGGGTTTTGTGAATTATGGCGCAGCAAAATACATTCGACATCGTTTCCCAGATAGATCACGCCGAAGTCGTCAACGCCATCAACCAGGCGACGAAAGAGGTGCAAACTCGTTTCGATTTCAAAGGCAGCAAAAGCGACATTCAGCAGGAAGGCCAGGAAGCGATTCTTTTGACTTCCGACGATGAATACAAGCTGAACAGCCTGAACGACATTTTGCAGTCGAAATTCGTCAAACGCGGCGTACCGTTGAAAGGTTTGACGTATGGCAAGATCGAACAAGCTTTGGGCGGCACGGTGCGGCAGAAAATCACCCTGCAACAAGGCATCCCGCAAGACAAAGCCAAAGAAATCGTCAAGTTCATCAAAGACAGCAAGCTGAAAGTTCAGGCTTCGATTCAGGGCGATATGGTTCGCGTTTCAGGCAAAGACCGCGACATTTTGCAGGAAGTCATCTCCGCCTTGCGTGGGCAGGATTTCGGTATTGATATGCAGTTCACGAATTACAGATCGAATTAGGAAAGTGCTGAGTACTGAGTGCTGAGTTTTTCGTGACTAAGCACTCAGTACTCAGCACTGAAAATTATGGCAACACTCGTATCAGCATCTTCCTCGCGCGAAGCAACCACAGCCGGGCGAATTTTCGGTTTGATTGCCCGCGAAATGCAGAGGTTCGAGGAAGAATACGAGCGACAGGCTCGTTCCAACATCCAAATCATCGCTCACATCGGCAGATACCTGCACCAAACCGGCGGCAAGCGCGTTCGCCCGGCGCTGGTCGTTTTGGCCGCCAAAATCTTCGGCGAAGAAATTGACGATTCGGTCATCAAAATGGCGACGGTCATGGAATTTCTGCACACGGCGACGCTGGTTCACGACGACGTGATTGACGGCGCGGAAATGCGGCGAGGTCGCCGGGCGGTTTCGTCTCAATGGAACAACGAAATCGCCGTATTGATGGGCGACTGGCTGTATATGTCGGCGTTTGAAACTGCGCTGCAACAACGCAACTTGGCTTTGCTGGATGCGCTGACCGAAGCCACTCGCAAAATGACCGAAGGCGAATTGATCCAGTTGACGCTGATCGGCAACACGCGCATCACCGAAGAACAACATCTGGAAATCGTCATCCGCAAAACCGCTTACCTGTTCAGCGCCAGTTGCCGAGTCGGCGGGATTTTGCGCGGAGCCACACCGGAACAATGCCGCGCGCTGGCCGAATACGGATTGAATCTGGGCATTGCGTTTCAGTTGGTGGACGACCTGCTGGATTTCACTTCGAACGTGGAAAAACTGGGCAAACCTGTGCTGAGTGATTTGCGCGAAGGCAAAGTCACCTTGCCGCTGATTCGTTTGCTACGATCTCACCCGCAATTCACGCCGCAAGTTCGCGCGGCGATGGACGAAGCTCCGGGCGAAACCACCCGCGCGCGCGAAGTGCTGGCCATTCTGGCTGAATGCGGCGAATTGGAAAAAGCCCGCGACGAAGCTTATGCTTACGCCGCTCGCGCACAGGAAGTGTTGAAAATCTTCCCTGACAATTTGTACCGGCGGGCATTGACCGAAATCGCGCAATACATCATCGAACGCGACAACTGATCTGGTTATGAATGACGCAGCATTGGCCGCGCTTCAACGGTCGCTCAGCGAATACCGCGAAGCGAAGCGAAAAATCCAACTCAAACTGGCCGACCTGGAAATGGAATCGGCTTCTTTGCGTTCGCAGCTTGCGGAACTCGACGAGATGATCGAACGCAACGAAACGGCTTTGCTGAGAATGCTGCTGCCGGCGGACAAACAACTCCATCAACCTCGCGCGCAGAATTTTTCCTTCGACCCGAAACCGACTCCGTACTCAGCCGCCGCCGATTTCGGCGATTTCCGTTCGTCGGTCGAACAAGACATCGAAGCAGAAGTCGCCAAACTGGAACAATCCGAAAAAAACAGCAACGTGCGCTTCACGGATTTTCGCATTCCGCAGGCAGCCACCATCGTTTTGCGCGAAGCCGACGGCCCATTGCACGTCAGCGAAATTTACCGCCGCATGGCTGCCGGAGGCTTTGAATTTCGCGGCCAACATCAATTGATTACGCTCGCCGTCAGCTTGAGCCGCAGCAAACGATTCCGAAAAGTCGCTCCCGGCACTTTCGATCTGATTCCCGAACAACTCGCCGGAGCCGCTTGATTGATTGCGGAGTGCGGATTTGGGACTGTGGATTTGCTCCCTACGAAATTTTACTTTCCTTGAATGCTGCTTATGACCGACTCGCCAACTGGAAATCACGAAATTGAAGTGAAGCTGCGTTTCGACAGCATTGAGCCGCTCATCAAAGCCGGAATCGTTTTGGAGTTGGAAACGCCTCGCCATTTTGAAGACAACTGGTTGCTGGACACAGCGAACAAACAACTGGGCGAAAAACTGGCCATACTTCGCGTTCGACAGACCAGCGAAACCGGTTCGCTGACCTACAAGGAAAAAGCCGCTCCCGAACAAGCGGCTTCGCAATTCAAAAAGCGGCTGGAACTGGAAACCACGCTTGATGACCCGAAAAGTGCGTTGGCACTGTTTGAGCGGCTGGGATTCACCCCCTGGTTTCGGTATCAAAAACACCGCACTGTTTACCGCGCCGAATTGCCGAGCGCGGCCTGGCTGCACGTGATGTTTGACGAAACTCCCATCGGCAATTTCATCGAACTGGAAGGCGAGGAAAACGCGATTGCCGAAGCAGTCAATTTGCTGGGCGTCCGCCGCGAAAATTACGTGCTGGAAAGTTACCTGGCTCTGCAAGCCGCTGAATGCGCCCGGCAAAACAAACCGTTCAGCGATATGACATTTCCCGAAACCGACAACCATCCACCATCCACCATCCACCGAATATGAAAGCAATGATTCTGGCCGCAGGCTTCGGCACTCGATTGTGGCCGCTGACGATTGGCCGCACCAAACCCGCGATTCCGTTTTTGAACCGCCCGCTGATCGGCTTCACGATTGATTACCTGCGCCGATACGGTTTTGAAGACATCATCATCAACTTGCACCACGAACCCGATTCGGTTCGCCAACAGATCGGCGACGGTTCGCGCTTCGGCGTGCGGATTCATTATTCGGTCGAAGAGCCTGAAATTCTCGGCACGTCAGGCGCGCTGGATAACGTCCGCGATCAACTGGACAAAGAAACTTTCGTCGTCGTCAACGGCAAGATCATCACCGACATTGATCTGGCAAAAGCCTTGCAGACGCATCGGCAGCAAAAGGCTTTGGCAACGCTGGTCTTAAAACCCAATCCCAAACGCGAACGCTTCAGCGAAGTCAAAATCACCAACGACGGTCGCATCGCCGAATTCGCAGGCTTTCCAACTCCCGACTCCCGACTCCCGACTCCTCCGCTGATGTTCACGGGCATTCACCTGATGCAGCCGGAGATTTTCGACTACATCCCGCGCGGAGTGTTTTCCGATTCGGTCAGGGACGTTTACCCGCAAGCGATGGCCGACGGCAAAACGATAGCCGCGCACGTTGCCAGCGAAGAAAGTTCGTGGTTTGAACTGAGCACGTTGCAGCGTTATCTGGAAATCAGCCTGGAATTTTTGTCGCGCGAAGGTCGCAACGTGGTGATGGATGACGACTGTCAGGTTGATGCTTCGGCGCAGCTTGCCAATTCGGTTTTATGGAAACGAGTTCGCGTGGAGGCGGGCGCTCGATTGACGAATTGCGTCGTCGGCGATGACGTGACGATTCCCGCCGGAACGGAATTTCACCACGCGCTAATCGTTCGCGCGGATTTGGCCGCCGGAACTGAACGCCCAGAAAAGGCTCAGCCAGCAGAAGTCATTGGAGAGAATCTTGTTGTGAAAATCGGCTGATGCTACCATCCGCCATCGTTTTTGAGACCGAAGTCAGCAATGTGCGTCGCTGGCTTAGCATTCCCCGCCAACAGGACTGACCTAACAATTATGGCTGCTACACAACTGGACAATATCTCTGCGCCCGAAATGCTGCCGGGCGAAACGGCGAAAACAACCGGCGGGCTGAGCGAAAAGCGTGTCGTCATTTTCGCGGCTCGACATTTCGGTTTGCCCGTCAGCGAAGTGCTGTTTCAACCGCTGACGCCGGACGCTTCAGCGCGAAAGTATTACCGCATTGCCACTACCAAACGGCCTGCTGAGCCTCTGATCGTCAGCTTGTACCCGTCGCCGTTCAATCCGCATGACAATTCGTTTCTGGATTTGACCAGACTCTTCGAGCAGGCGAATCTGCCCGTGCCCAAAATCATTGATGTCGCCGGAACCGAAGGCATCATTTTGCAGGAAGACCTGGGCGACGTGAGTCTGGCGCAATGGATGAGCGAGGCCGAAAAACGCGGAGATACCGACGGTGCGGAAGACATGCTGCGACGTTCGATTGAACTGATTGCGCGCATTCAATCCGCAACCGTGCTGGCTTACACAATGAATTCCATGGCCTGCCGCCTGGCATTTGACGAAGACAAATTGTCGTGGGAATTGAATTACTTCTTCGATCATTTTTTCGGCAGCTATCGCCAACACCAGTTTTCGGACGGCGAAACCGAAGCGATCAAACGCGATCTGCAATCCATTGCCGCCGAATTGAGCGCGCGACCGCGGACATTGACTCACCGCGATTATCACGCGATGAATTTGATGGTGGACGCCGCTGGCAACTTGCGAATCATTGACCACCAGGATGCGCGAATGGGACCGGCAACGTATGATCTGGTTCCGCTGCTGGTTGAACGTCGCCTGCAACCGGTGGACGAAGCCTGGGTGGCGGAACATCAGGATTTGTTCCTGAGCTTGCGCGAAAAGATGGGCTTGCCGAAAATCGAAACCGAAGATTTTCGCTACGAGTTCAATTTGATGACGATTCAACGCCAATTGAAAGCTATCGGAACGTTTTCGTATCAAACCGCCGTCGTCGGACGCGGAGTGGTTTATGAAAAGTACATCGTTCCAGCAGCAGCGACTGTTTTGCGAGCGATGAACAAGCCGGGAATGAAAGACTATCCGGCGTTGCAAAAAGCTTTGAACAATTTCTGACAGGAGGTAATTCAAAATGTCAGTACTGACAGCAGAAACCATTCTTGCTCAAGTAAATCAGCTTCCGGCAATTGAGCGCGCCAAGCTGATTGCACAAATAAACCGCGAGCCACAAAAAGATTGGGTGGTTCCGGAAGGCCGAATCATTCGTACCGATGCGCCTTTCATAGACCGCACAAAGGAATACGAGTGGTTGGCCAAACACAGGCGCGAATATATCGGGCAATGGATTGCGCTGATGGGAGATCAACTGGTTGCATCCGGCAAAGTCGCCAAAGACGTTTTTGATCAAGCGAGAGAGCTTGGTTACTCGGATGCGTACTTTGTCATTGTCGAAGACCCCGACGTTCCCTTTGTCAATGCTTAGCTATGCCGTATCAACTCGATTTCCCAATTCAGTATCACTTCGAGTCAAACAAAACGGGTATATTGATTCCGTGTTTGCTGACGCGAAACGGATGCAGGGTGACACTTGAAGCAAAGGTTGATCCCGGAAGCGAGTATTGTTTGTTCCGACGGGAGATTGCTGAAAGTTTGCAGATCGAAGTCGAAGATGGAGTTCCGGTTCCGCTCAGCACGCTTGCCGGATCGTTAATTGGACTTGCTCATACCGTCGTGTTGAACACGTTTGATCTACAATTTGAATCCACAGTGCTTTTCAATCCGGCTCGCAACGCGGGAAGAAACATTCTTGGGCGAGTTGGCTGGCTAAACAACCTTCATCTTGGGCTGACGATGGACGACGAAATGATCTATCTGGCTCCGGCATATCAGTAATCGAACCCGACAAGCGCATGGAAAAACAAGTCATTCAAATCAGCAAGTTTCTCAGCCTGGTGCTGCGACATCAACCAGAATTGATCGGGCTTTCGCTTGCTGAAGCTGGATGGGTGGCAGTGCATGATTTGCTCGCTGCTTGTCGCCGCCACGGAAAAACGATTTCGTTGGAGCAACTTCAGGAAGTCGTGGCCACCAATGACAAGAAACGGTTTTCATTCAGCGAAGATGGCAATCTGATTCGTGCTAATCAAGGTCATTCGGTCAAAGTTGAATTAGGTTACGAACCTGCGACACCGCCTGTCACGCTCTTTCACGGCACAGCGGAACGGTTTCTGGCTTCGATCAAATCGCAGGGCTTGCTCAAAGGAGAGCGCCATCACGTGCATTTGTCTGCTGACATTGAAACGGCGACAAAAGTCGGCCAACGACACGGCAAGCCAATTGTCTTGCACATTGACGCCGAAAAAATGCAGCAAGACGGTTTTACGTTTTATCTTTCAACAAATGGAGTCTGGTTGACGGAACACGTTCCTGTTCCTTACCTGATGTTTTTATGAAGCAAACATACATCTCTGACATTTCCAAACACCTTGGCGAAGACATCACCATCAAAGGTTGGCTGTACAACAAACGGTCAAGCGGCAAATTGGGCTTTCTGGAAGTCCGCGATGGCAGCGGCATCATTCAGGGAGTCGTTTCCAAAAAAGACGTGAGCGACGAAACCTGGGAAAGCACAGAGCGCGTGACTCAGGAATCTTCGATCATTGTCACAGGCGTTCCGCGCGAGCATCCGAAAAAGCCCGGCGTTTACGAAATGGATATCAAGACGCTGGAAATCGTCAATCTGACTGGCGAGTATCCGATCACGCCCAAAGAACACGGCGTCGAATTCCTGATGGATCATCGCCATTTGTGGCTGCGTTCGCGCAGGCAACACGCCATTCTGAAAGTCCGCCACACGATCATCAAATCTGTTCGGGACTTTTTCGACAACAACGGATTCACGCTGTGCGACACGCCGATTTTCACGCCCGCCGCTTGCGAAGGAACTTCGACCTTGTTCGAGGTGAATTACTTCGACGATGAAAAAGCCTATCTGTCGCAATCGGGACAGTTATACAACGAAGCCACGGCGGCGGCATTTGGCAAGGTCTATTGTTTCGGTCCCACGTTCCGCGCCGAAAAATCCAAGACGCGCCGTCACCTGACTGAATTCTGGATGGTCGAGCCTGAAGTCGCCTACGCCAAGCTGGATGACGTGATGGAACTGGCCGAAAACTTCATCAGCTACATCGTCAGCCGCGTGCTTGAAACTCGGCAGGAAGAGTTGAAAGTGTTGGAGCGCGATATTTCCAAGCTCGAAGCCATTGTGCCGCCGTTCCCTCGGCTGCAATACGACGACGCGGCAAAGATGCTTCAGCAGGCTCACGCCGAAGGAAAAGTTGAACACCGATTTGAATGGGGCGGTGATTTGGGCGCGCCGGATGAAACCTACATTTCTTCGCAATACGACAAACCGGTCATGGTTCATCGTTACCCAGCTGAAGTGAAAGCGTTTTACATGGAACCAGACCCGCAACGCGCAGACCTTGCTTTGTGCGTGGACGTGCTGGCTCCCGAAGGTTACGGCGAAATCATTGGCGGCGGCGAACGCATGTCTTCGCACGAATTGCTGCTCCAACGCATTCACGAACACCAATTGCCACCAGAAGCTTTCGACTGGTATCTGGATTTGCGCAAGTACGGCAGCGTTCCGCACGGCGGGTTCGGCATGGGCATCGAACGTTGCGTGACGTGGCTGTGCGGCATCGAACACGTTCGCGAAACCATACCGTTCCCGCGCATGCTGTATCGGTTGAAACCGTAAGAAGGTCTGGGGAAGTCTGGAAAAGTCCGGGCATCGTGGAGTTCACGACTTTTCCAGACTGCAAGACTTTCCCAGACTTCTGTTTCCCCCTTCCGTGGCTCTTCCCCCCTTTTGAGGACGATTGCCCCATGGTTCAGAAAGAAGACTCACTGTTGTTGGGCGCGAAACAAACAAACAACAACGAACCATCACCGAATCTAAAACCCAAACCTGCGATTATTGACACCTGGCTCAGCCAGTTCGAGCAAAACATCGCGCGCGATTTTGAGCGTCGAACCGGTCTGAATTACCAAACCACCATCGCGCAAATCATCGAAGCCGCTGAACCGTTCCCCGGCATGCGCGTGTTGGACGTACCCACCGGAACTGGAATTCTGGCGCGGCAATTCGTCGGCAAGGTCGGACAGGAAGGCAAAATCATCGGCGTGGATGAAACACGCGAAAAGGTTGAAGCGGCTCGGCTGGCAGCGCAATCGGCAAAGGCTACGTTGAAAACCGAATGGCAGATGATGCCGCTCGATAAACTTAAATTCGCCAACGGCAGCTTCGATCTGGTCACATCAGGAATGGCTTTTCATCGGTTGGACGGCGCGCGGTATCTGGCCGAAGTTCATCGTGTATTGGCAGACGGTGGACGATTGTTGATTGCCGACGAACTTGCGCCGGAAATTCAACCAAGCGAGTTTTTGAAATCCGTGCGACGAACTTATTTCCGGTTCATTGCACGTGACCGCGCAGAAGCCGACGCGAGCTTTGCCTCCAATGAAGAAATCGCGCAATTACTGCACCAAGCAGGTTTCAATCAAATCGTCATTCGCGCTTTGCGACAACGTAGCAAACACGATCGCGTCTTTGCGCTGATCAAAGCCGTCAAATAAAGGAAGAATATGAGTCCGCAAAAGAAAGCCACAATCATCGGAGTGTTGATGGATTTGGGAGCAGATCGCCGAGGCGTGGATATGGGGCCGTCGGCGGTGCGCGTTGCCGGAGTCAACGAGCGGTTGGCGGAGATCGGTTACGAAGTGACGGACGCGGGCAACATCCCGGTTCGCAACGCCGAGATGATGAAAATCGCCGACCGCAAATTGAAATACCTGCCAGAAATTACTGCGGCCTGCCAGACACTGGCCGATCAGGTCGAAGCTGCGCTCGAAGCCGGTTCGACGCCGATTGTTCTGGGCGGAGATCATTCCATCGCCATCGGCAGCGTCGGCGGGTTGTCGGCGTTTCATCACAAACGCGGCCAGCGAGTCGGCGTCATCTGGTTCGACGCGCACGGCGATATGAACACGCCGGACACGTCACCGTCGGGCAACATTCACGGCATGCCCTTCGCCGCGATTCTGGGCAAAGGCGCGAAAGAGTTGACGGAAATCAGCGGCTTTGCGCCGAAAGTTTATGCCGAAGATTGCGTGTTGATCGGAGCGCGCAGCGTTGACCCCGAAGAAGCCGTTGCGCTCAGAGCTTCGGGCATTCGCGTGGTGACGATGCGCGAACTGGACGAACGCGGAATGAGTTCGGTGATGGACGAAGCGATTGAAGTGGCTTCACGGCGAACCGCTGGCTTTCACGTGACGATGGACATGGATTTCGTTGATCCAGACTTCGCGCCCGGCGTAGGCACTCCGGTTCCGGGCGGCCCGACGTATCGAGAAAGCCATTTGGCGATGGAGAAAGTCGCCGATTCCGGCAAGATGCTTTCGTTTGAACTGACCGAAGTGAATCCGGTGTTGGATATATCAAACAAGACGGCGGAGTTGGGAGTTCAATTGATCCTGTCGGCCTTCGGCAAAAAAATCATGTAGCTGGGAGCGCAGGCGTCTCGCCTGCTTGTTGGAGAAAAGCTTGGCAAACAAACTCAAAGTCGGAGTCATTTTCGGCGGACGTTCCGGCGAACACGAAGTTTCGCTGCGGTCTGCGGAATCCATTATCAACGCGCTCGACCGCGACAAATACGAAGTCATACCCATCGCCATCACCAAGTCCGGCAAGTGGCTGGCTTCCAGCGAAGCGACGAATTTGCTGCCCAGCGCGGTTATGAGCAGCGCCGATCAGCACGTGGCGATTTTTGGCGATCCGACGGAAAAAGGCCTGGCTCGATTGGATGAGACCATCTCCGACACGCGCGACGAACTCGACGTGATCTTTCCTGTACTGCACGGAACTTATGGCGAAGACGGCACGATTCAAGGATTGCTGGAAATGGCCGATGTGCCTTATGTCGGTTGCGGAGTGCTGGGTTCAGCCGCTGGAATGGACAAGGTCGTGATGAAACGCCTGTTCCGCGAAGCCGGTTTGCCAATCGTCGAATTTGTTCATTTTCTGCGTTCGCAATGGGAAGCCGACGCAGCATCGGTTGAATCGCGCGTTGCCGAAGAAATTGGTTTTCCTTGTTTCCTCAAACCGGCAAATCTGGGTTCGTCGGTCGGAATTTCAAAAGCGACCGACAGGCAAAGCTTGAACGAAGCGATTCAGCTTGCGGCAAAGTACGACCGCAAGATCGTCGTCGAACGCGGAGTGGACGCGCGCGAAATCGAAGTCAGCGTGCTGGGCAACGATGAACCATCGGCGAGTTTACCCGGAGAAATCGTTCCGCAATCAGCGGACTTTTACGATTACGAAGCCAAGTACATCAGCGCGGACGGCGCTCGATTGGAAATCCCCGCAAACTTAAGCGAAGCCCAAACCAAAGAAATTCAGCAACTGGCGATTCAGGCTTTTCAGGCCGTAGACGGCAGTGGGCTTGGCCGAGTGGATTTCTTTCTGGAACGCGAAACCGGCAAGTTGCTGCTGAATGAAATCAACACCATGCCCGGATTCACTTCGATCAGTATGTACCCGAAACTGTGGGAAGCCAGCGGATTGGGTTACAGCCAATTGATTGACCGGCTGATCGAACTCGCCTTTGAACGTCACCGAGAAAAATCGCGCAACGTCACCAGCTTCGGCTGAATAGCGGCTGACAACCTGGCAAAAAGCAAAAGCGGCATCGAAATGCCGCTTTTGCTTTTCTGTCAGGTTACAGACTGTCTGGTTTGATTGGCCGCGAAGGCGGAGCTTCGCGCGATGGCGATGATTCGCGCGATGGCGGCGGCGAAGATGGCCGTTCCGGCGGACGCGAAGGAGCCGATTCGCGCGGCGGAGGAGCCTGGCGTTCCGGCGCTCGTTC
>CADECP010000040.1:0-35777 GCA_902825875.1 uncultured Acidobacteriota bacterium | reverse complement strand
CGTTCGCTGCGAGACGGAGCCGATTCGCGCGGCGGCGGTGATTCGCGGCGTTCAGTTGGACGTGACGGCGGCGGATCGTACCTGCGTGGCGATTCATCGCGTGATGGCGGCGGGTCATACCTTCGCGGCGATTCCGTGCGCGAAGGGCGATCCGCTTCTCGGTTTACTTCCCGGTTTGGGGCAGAACGCGGCGTGTCAACGGAATCACGCGACGGCGCATTGCGTTCGCTTTCCGGCAAGCTGCGCGATGGAGCCGGAGTTCGTTCGACCGTGCGATATTCGCTTTCGCGTGGCGGACGATCCGGGCGAACTATCTGCCCATCCTGAATGCGCGTTGGCGGCGCAGAGTTCGTTTCGGCGCTTCGTGTTGGAACGCCACGATCCGGCGAAACAACGCCCTGATTGTCGCGGCCCGGCAATTCGCCACGAGTCGGACGCGAACCGATTGGGCTGCCTTCGCCACGGTTCGGAGCCGTTGAACGATCCAGACCCGGAACCGGACGGCGTTCGATGACGGGCGATTCCAATCGTCGAGCGATTTCGGTTCGTTCGACTTTCAATTCACGAGTCGGCGCGGCTTGCAACGGTTTGAACTCTTCACCGCGCAACACCGTCGGAGCCGACGGGTCTCCGCGATCCGCCGTTCCTCGTGGAGGCGCTGGCGGCAGAACGATTTCGCCCGGAGATTTGACATCGTTGCCGGCCACGATCACACGGCCATTGTCGAACCGGCGACCTTCCATAACGCTGACTCCACCCGGAGCGTTGTAATTGTCCAGCGTGCGCGGATTGATGATCGTCGTGTTGTTGACGATGACCGTATTGCCTCTGCCGCCGTACTACCGATCACGCGGCCCAAGCGGACACCAACCGTACCAGCCGAACCGCCCGTCTCGATAACCGTCGTAATATCCGTCGCGGTATCCGCGGTTGTAACTTCCCCAACCGAAAAAGGCGACTTGATGCGGCGCCCATCCCCAACCGACTGAAACAGTCGGAACCCAGCACCAACGGCTGCGATACCAAGCCCAGCGTCCGTAATGGTACGGAACCCATCCCCACGGTTCATAAGAAACCCACGTCCAGCCCCAGCCGGAATAATGCCGCCAGTAACCGGCTCGATACGGTGCCCAACCAACAGCGACGCTGCGCGGCGACCAAACCCATCCGTAATCCGGCGATTCATACCAGTCGCCATAAGTATCCAGATCGTAAACTCCGGGCACAGCGACAGGGACGTAACGCGCGCTACGCGAATTTTCAGCGCGCGAAAACAGATCGTCGTCTCGGCGGTCGTTCCAACGATCCCAACTGTCTTTGTCTTCCAGCCGGGCGATCTGAAAGAAATTGGCGTCGTTTCCGTCAACAACGACTCGACGACCTTGTTTGACGACCACCGTGCCGATTTCCTTGTTGTAGACCTCCGCCTGCCCGCGACGAACGATCACTTCTGTCGTGCCGTCTTCGCGGACGTTGACGCGGTAATTGCCTTCTTTCAAAAACGTGACGGCGACAATCGGCGTGTCTACTTCAAAGTAAACCGGATCGTCTTTGCCAAGATCGTTGACATTCACGACATTGAATTGACGCCGATCCAGGCTGTCCACGCGAAACGTAGCCGTTCCGACCGGCAACGCAAATTGAATGGTTCCGGTGTTGAATTGGGAAAACCGCAAATTGGAATTGCGATCCAGACGGACAAGATTACGCCCGCTGAGTTGAATTTCGGCGCGCCCGTTGGGGCCGCTGTAAAGCTGGTCACGTTCATTCAGCGGCAAATTCAGCGAGGCGTCGTACCAGCTTTGGCCATCGGCAACGCGCTGATAACTGACTTCACCTTCGATCAAGCTGATACGCGCAATGCGACCTATCTGATCCTGAGCGACAGCCAGCGTAAAAATGGAAACCAAAAAACCAAGTGCCAGCGCCGCTCGTGTTCGGCGGCGTTTGGCGAACAAATTACCAAGCAATTCTGAAGCAGTTGCAAAGAGCATCATTCCCTCCGCGCAAAATCGAGGCTGGAAACCCGAAACCTCGACGGTTAATTATCAATCTCTTCGGAAGATTCTCTGGGGTTAGGAAATTTCTGCCAGCAAGCAATGTGCCGACCAATAACTTTTGGGGCAAGGCAAAACAGGTTTTATTGCAACAACTTCGATTGGGAGCGGCATCAATGGAAATCGGCTCTTACACCATATCGCATAAGAGCCGTAACCGCGCGTAACGCTTTCGTATGGACAAACGTCTGTAGCCGGAATTCAATTTTTCTCTTTGGTGTCCAGCAATTCGACTTCAAACACCAGCGTAGCGTTTGGCGGAATCACCCCGCCAGCGCCGCGCGCGCCATAACCGAGTTGCGCCGGAATCACCAGCTTGCGTTTGCCGCCGACTTTCATGCTCATCACACCTTCGTCCCAACCTTTGATGACGCGGCCAATGCCAATCTGGAACGTAAATGGCCCTCGATCCAACGAGCTATCGAACTTCGTTCCATCTTCCAGCGTGCCGGTGTAATGAACCGTCACATCGTGACCGCGTTGCGGGCTTGCGCCTGTGCCAACAACGATGTCTTCGTATTTCAACCCGGATTCAGTTGTCACTGCTTTTGCTCCTAACACTGAGGCTTTCAGCGGAATCGAAACCCACGACACGGCTTTCCAGACTCCGGCGCGTTTGACCCAGATTTCGGTGTGGCCCGAAGTCCCCAGCGGTTTACCATTGCGAACGTAGGTCGAGCGTCCATTGACAATGGCCGTCGTTCCATACAGCCGCAGCTTGAATTCTTCACTGCGAATTTCATCCAACTGGATTTTGCCGGAACCGAGCATTTCCACCATTTGTTTTTTGGTGAGAACCGTTCCGTCCGAATTCAGCGCCGTGAAATCGTCGGCAAAAATTCGATTGAGCGTCGCAGTATCGTTTTTGACGACGGCTGCGAACCATTCGCGCTCCAGCTTTTTTAACTGCGATTCAGTTCCGCCAGTCGCAGCGCCAGCAGGTTTGCGTTGTCCGGTACGAACCGGTTTCGTTTGGCCGAAAGCCGCTGAACAGGCCAGCAGCGCGATCAAGGCGGTCAGTAAAATTTGCTTCAAGGGCGTCAACTCCTTTTATTGTTCGTTTGGCACGTAGCTTTGTTCTGTGTTATTTCGATGGCGAAGTTCCATCAAATCCAACAGGACAATACAGGATAGACAGAAAACCCGGCAAGCTCGGCTGCTTGCCCTGCGCGAGGAAATGTTATGAGGAAAAACCGTACCCGCAAATCCGCCGACGATTCAAATTCCGATGCCAAACTCAACCGCCGTTCGTTCGTCAAACTGTTGCCTGCCGCAGGAGCCGCTGGCCTGACGATCACCAATCCAGATTCCGTAGCGGCGCAAGCTCGCACAGGAACCGGCAGCGGAACTCAGCAAACCGCTCAACGCATCACGCGCGAAATGATGCAAGCCGCTGAAAAAATGTTCGGCCTGGAATTCACCGAAGCGCACGAAAACATGGCTCTGCCGGGCGTCAATCGAAACCTGGCCAGTTACGAAGCCGTGCGAAAGATTGACGTTCCGCTGGACACAGAACCGGCGACGGCGTTTCATCCGGCGCTGCCGGGCAAACTGAACTCGTATCGTCAGCGTGCTGGGACAAAAGCCGGGAAAGTTCGCGCCAGCAAAGCCTCTGCGCTGAAATTCTCTTCCGTCGAAGATTTGGCATTTGCTACGGTCGCGGAGCTTTCCGAATTGGTTCGCACTCGCAAAATCTCTTCGGTCGAATTGACCAAAATGTATTTGTCGCGGTTGAAAAAATACGGCGACAAGTTGCTGTGCGTGGTCACGCTGACCGAAGAACTCGCTTTGCAACAGGCCGAAGCCGCTGACCGCGAAATCAAATCGGGCAAATATCGTGGCGCGTTGCATGGCATTCCCTGCGGAGTGAAAGACCTGTTCGCCACCAAAGGCGTCAAGACAACTTGGGGAGCCGAACCGTATCGTGACCAGATGATTGATTACGATTCGACCGTAGTCGAACGGTTGCGCGAAGCCGGAGCCGTGTTGGTCGCAAAACTTTCGATGGGCGCACTGGCAATGGGCGGACGCTGGTTCAAAGGCATGACTCGCAATCCATGGCAGCCTGAAGAAACCAACATCGGTTCGTCGGGTTCGTCTGCCGGATCGGCTTCGGCGACTTCCGCCGGGTTGGTTGGTTTTGCGATTGGAACCGAAACGTTGGGTTCGATTGTCTCGCCTTCGTCGCGTTGCGGCATTACCGGATTGCGTCCGACTTATGGCCGAGTCAGCCGCTATGGCGCGATGGGCTTAAGCTGGACGATGGATAAAATCGGCCCTATGTGTCGCAGCGTAGAAGATTGCGCGTTGGTGCTCGCCAGCATTTACGGCCCTGACGGTCACGACCTGACCGTTGAAGACGTGCCGTTCAACTGGAATCCCGACCGGCCTTTATCGCAAATGAAGATTGGCTACATCAAAGCCGAATTCGAACCTTCGGGCGGTGGTCAAGGTGGAAATCAGAACTCCGAAGAACGCCGAAAGATGTATGCCGACGCTTTGGAAGCTTTGCGAAAAGCCGGAGCCAATCTGCAACCATTTGAACTGCCGAAATTCGATTCACAAAGTTTGCGAACGATTTTGAACGCCGAAGCCGCCGCCGCATTCGACGACATCACGCGCGATGGCCGGGTCAATCAATTGTCCGGCCAGGCCGCTGGTGATTGGCCGAACAGTTTTCGCACGGCGCGCTTCATTCCGGCGGTGGAATACATTCGCGCGCAACGCGCTCGCACGTTGTTGATGCGCGAAATGGACAAGCTGATGGCGAACTGGGACGTGTTCGTGACGCCCGCGCCGGGCAGCGCCAGTTTGCTCGTGACGAATTTGACGGGACATCCGGCGGTGGTTACGCCATGCGGATTCATCAACAAACTGCCGCAGGCGATTATGTTCACCGGCAATCTTTACGACGAAGCCGCGCCGCTCAGAGTGGCGATGGCGTTTCAACAAACGACCGACTGGCACAAAAAATACCCTCAACTGGATTAGGTTGAAGCAAACATCGGTGTTTATCTCGAATCACGCCGCCTGGTAGCTGCCGAAGCGAACGGCGGCGTGATTCATTTTCAGGCAAACAACTTATGGCAAATCGTTTTGCGCTGATCGGCGTCGTCATAATCGTCGTCGGCATCGCCTTGAAACTGCGAACGACTTTGGTGGTGATGGTGGCCGCGTTGGTGACTGGTCTGGTTGCCGGGCTACCGCTGTTTTCCAACGAAGGTTTTTTCCAGGCTCTGCCGCTGCTGACCAAACCGGGACAGGTCGGCATCATCAACACACTGGGCAAAGCCTTTGCCGATAATCGGCTGATGACGTTGTTCATCATCACGCTGCCCGCCATCGGTTTGAGCGAACGGTTCGGGTTGCAGGAACAATCCGCCAAGCTGATTCGCGGCATTCGCGCGGCGACGGTCGGACGGTTGCAGATCGTTTATCAGCTTTTTCGCGTGCTGCACGGAGCCATAGGCATTCGGCTCAACGGCCATCCGTCGTTCGTTCGTCCGCTGGTGTTTCCTATGTCGCTGGGCGCAGCCCGGTACGGAACGGGAAGCGGTAGCGCCCCGGTGAGTTCTGCAAACACTGAATCAGATCGGTCGCTACCGCTCTCGGTCCTGAACCAGCCGTCAATCGAACGCATCAAAGCCGCCAACGCCGCCGCCGAAAATTACGGCAACTTTTATGGCCAGAACCTGTCGCCCGTGCAGGCCGGAATCCTGCTGGTGTATGGCGTGATGAACGGATTGGGTTTTGCCGTCGGCGTGTGGGACTTGGTCAAGTACACGATTCCAGTCGTAGTGGCTTCAATCTTGTTTGGCGCTGTGCAGTTTTGGCTGCTGGATCGCTGGCTCAATCGGGAGGCGGCGCGATGATCGAAAACCTGTTCAATCTGGATGTCGTGTACGTGCTGACCGGCGTGGTGCTGTTCATCTTTGCGGCAATGACTTTTACTGACAAAACCAATCCGCGACGTTTTGGCAGCGGAATGTTCTGGTTGCTGCTGGGCGTGATTTTCGCGTTCGGAAGTTGGATGCCGTATTGGCTGACGGGCTTGCTGGTGTTGGCAATGGTGGCGTTGGATGGGTTGGGACGTGTGACGCGCGGAAATGTTAATGAAAGTGTGACGGGCGGACTGGAAGTCCGCGGACCAGGCGGAGAACATCTCCGCGCTCCGGCAGGCGGAGAACATCTTCGCGCTCCGGCGTTTGGCAATCAAATCTTCGTGCCGGTCATTGCCATTCCGGTGGTCACGTTTTTCTTTGCGATTCTGTTTCGCCAATTGGGAATGGACGCCAATCGAGGCGCGCTGATCGGTTTGGGATTCGGCGGCGTAGCGGCGATGGTCATCGCGTTGGGACTGACTCGATCCAGTTTTAAGACCTTGATGAACGAAGGCCGCCGATTGAACGAAGCGATGGGAGCCGTGAACATCCTGCCGCAGTTGCTGGCTTCGCTGGGCGTGATTTTTACGGCGGCCAAAGTCGGCGATTTGATCGCGGGCGGCATTCAAGCCGTCATTCCGGGCAACAATCTATTTTTGCTGGTGCTGGCCAATTGTTTGGGAATGGCTCTGTTCACGATTGTCATGGGCAATTCGTTCGCGGCATTTCCAGTCATTGCAACCGGTGTGCTGGTTCCGTTGATTATCCAACCGTTCGGCGTGAATCCGGCGATGGCGGCGATTATTACATTGACCGCAGGTTCCAGCGGAACATTGATGACGCCGATGGCGGCGAATTTCAACATCGTTCCGGCGGCGCTGCTGAACCTGCGCGATCAATACGGCGTCATCAAATTCCAATTGCCGTACGCGCTTACGATGTGGGCTTTTCACGTGCTATTGTTGTGGCTGCTTATCAAAGTCTCCTGAACCTGCAAGCCTTTAGCTCTTAGAAGCGGCTCTGCCGCCCGATGTGCGGAAGTGCTTCGCACTTCCGGCAACCGTGCAGAAATTGTCGGGCTACGCCCGAACGGTTGGGGCGTAGCCCGAAAGCAAGAAAGCTGACTGCGGCGAGTCAGAGACCCGCCGCACATCAAGCGGCATAGCCGCATCTAAAATTGCCAAAGAGCACTCACGCTCTCTTCAATCGAGGTGAACCGATGAAAACGAATTTCCGCCGTTTGAGCGCCGCAGCCTTTGTGCTGACACTGGCTGTTTTGGTTTTGACCGCGCTGCCGACTGCACCGCAGGTCGAAGCGACAAGTTCTGCGCCCGAAGCCTGGCGCATTGCTCCGCCTGCGCCAAAAATTTCCGAAGCCGAACGGCTGGCGGAATTGGCCAAACGGCGTCAGGAAGCAATTAAGCGCATGGGCGACAAGGCGATCATGGTGTTGTTCAGCACCGAGCCGCGCATTTACACCTTTGACGTGGATTACCACTACCGGCAGGAAAACAATCTCTATTACCTGACCGGCATTAAACAAGATGGCGCAGTTTTATTGCTGATTCCCGGAGCAAAGAAAACACGCGAAATTTTGTTCATCCCCGAACGTGACCCAAGGCGCGAAACCTGGACGGGGCGCATGCTGAGCAACGAAGACGCTCGCGGGCGTAGCGGCGTTCAGGAAGTTTGGGACATGAGTTTGTTGAATGGATTTTTGGCGACGCTTGCGCCAAAAGCGGAAGCCGCCATTGCCAAACGCGGTACGGCTTCAAAACCAAACACCGAGTTGCTGGCGCAATGGCAAACTGAGTTTCAAACCTTCATCGAAGCCGCCAGCAGCGATCAAGCGGAAATTTATCTGCTGACGCCGCAAGGCCGCGACCTGCGCGAATATCGCCACGAACACGAATTCGCCGAAAACCTGAAAGCCACAAATTCCGGTTTGAAGATTCGCTCGGCGCATCCCATTTTTGCCGAATTGCGATTGGTGAAATCGGCTTGGGAACTGAAACTGTTGCAACACGCCGCCGACATCACCGCCGAAGCTTTTCACAGAGTTTTCGCCGCCGCTTCTCCGGCGATGTTCGAATATGAAATCCAGGCGGAATTTGAATACACCTTCAAACGGCGCGGAGCCGACAACTGGGGTTATCCGTGCATTGTCGGCGCGGGCGCAAACGCCACCACGCTGCATTACATCACCAACCAGGAACCGCTGGACAACGGCAGTTTGCTGCTGATGGATTGCGCCGCGGAATTCGATCATTACACCGCCGACATCACGCGGACGATCCCGATCAACGGCAAATTTACCAAAGAGCAGGCGGACATTTATCGCATCGTTTACGACGCGCAAACGGCTTCGATCAACCGAGTTCGCGCGGGCAACGTCGTCGGCGCAGTCTTCGACCCGGCGTCGAACACCAAATCCGTTCAAGGCGTGACGGCGGAAATTATCAAAGACGGTTTATTCAAACTTGGCCTGATTACCTCGAAAGACAACAACGAATTTCGCACGTGGTTCATGCACGGAACCAGCCACTGGATCGGCATGAACGTTCACGACGTGGGCGATTACCGCACGCCACTGGCGCCGGGCATGGTGTTGACCGTCGAACCTGGAATTTACATTCGCCCGGACGCGCTGGATTGGTTGCCGAAAACGCCAGAAAACGAACGCTTCATCAAAGCCGTTCGCCCCGCGTTTGAAAAATACAAAGGTATTGGCATTCGCATCGAAGACGACATTCTGGTAACGACCGGCGACCCCGTGAATATGTCCGCTTCGATTCCGCGCAAGCTGGAAGAGGTCGAAGCAACGATGGCCAGATTGAAGCAAGAACTTCGTAAATCCGGCTGGCCTCAAGCGGCAATGCGATAACTTTGGGAAGATGTGCCAATGCCAGAATTCGAGCTTTCAGGTCATGCCAAAGAAATGCTGGCAGAGCGCAATATCTTGGAAGAATGGGTTTGGCGCACCGTCAATACTTCAACCAGAAAACGAATGGGTGAAGACGGTAATTTACACTTTACAAAAGCGATCAAAGAAAAGGACAGGCGAGTTTTGCACGTTGTGGTAAACCCAAACTCCGATCCTCGCCGAATCGTGACTGTGTTTTTTGACCGACGTTTGTCGAAGAAAACTGAGAAAAGAAAATGAGGCTGAAAATAGACAAGGAAACTGACACGCTTTATCTGCGATTGGATGAATCGGCCATTGTCGAATCGGAAGAAGTGCAGCCGGGTGTAATTCTGGATTACGACGAACGCGGCCAGGTGGTTGGAGTCGAATTTCTGAACCTGAGCGCCCGCGCCCAAATCGAAAAGCTTCGCGTTCTGCAATTCGAGTCCGCGTATTGAAGCGAAATGTCACGAAATTTAATTGACGTAAGCCACGAAATTGAAGCCGGGATGGTCACCTATCCCGGCTTGCCTGTTCCGGCCATTTCCGATTACTTGAGCCGCGACGCTGCGCCCGGCAGATATTCCGAAGGCACGACGTTTCAGATCGGGCGCATCGAAATGATCGCCAACACCGGAACATACGTGGACGCGCCGTTTCATCGGTTTGCCGAAGGCGGCGATCTGGCTTCGCTGCCGTTGGAACGGTTGGCCGATCTGGAAGGGCTGGTAATTGATGCCTCTCGGCGAACCAGCCGTGCGATTGACGTTGACCAGTTTCAAAACCTCGCGCTGAAAAACCGTGCCGTGCTGATTCGCACCGGCTGGGATGCGTACTGGCGAATGGAGCAGTACGGCAAAGAGGCTCCTTTTTTGACGCGCGTAGCCGCCGAGTTTTTAGTTGCCGCCGAAATCGCTCTGGTCGGCATTGATTCGGTCAACATTGACGATATGAACGACGGCCAACGTCCGGCGCACACAGTCTTGCTCGGCGCGGGCATTCCCATCGCCGAACATCTGTGCAATCTGGACAAACTGCCGCTAACGGGATTTCGTTTTCACGCCGCACCGGTCAAATTTCGCGGCGTAGGGACATTCCCCGTCAGAGCCTACGCCGTGATTGAATAACCTTATGGCAATTCAACTGTATCTTCCTGAAACCCGATATGCCGTGGCGAGCTTGCCGCTGGAACAATACCGCGCGGCGGTTGGATGTTTGCTGGAAACCGATGATTTCGTTTCGTTGATCCGCGACAAGCAGGAAATCACGTTGATGATTGCCGAAAATCATTGGCAACAGATTGCCGACCGCTTTCCCGGCGCGCGGGCGCGCGGCGATTGGCGAATGATCCGTTTCGACACCTTCCTGGATTTTTCCGTCGTCGGTTTCATCGCCGAAATCAGTCGAGCATTGGCCGAAGCCGACATCAGCATTTTGAGCGTTTCGACTTACAGCACCGACGCTGTGCTGGTTCACGAAGCGCAATTCGACGCCGCTGTTGTCGCCGTCAAACAGGCGTTGATGACGCTGCAATACACACATCTTTCACAACACTAACACTGGTGCAGAACCGGGAGCGGTAGCGACCGGTTGATTTCGGAGCACGCATATCACAAAACCACCCGGTCGCTACCGCTCCCGGTTCCGTACCAACCCATTACCAATGGCAAAAGAAAAATTCGATTTGGAAGGCATGCAAACCAAGGCGGTATACGCCGCCAAAGAACTGAATCGCACGACCGCCATCAGCCCGCCGATCTGGCAAACCACCACTTTCGGAGCCGAAACTGCCGAAGAGTTTGCCGAAATCGCCGTCGCCACCAAACCGCAGGAGTTTTATACACGGTACGGCAATCCAAACCACGCGATGGTCGAACAGACGCTGGCCGAACTGGAAGGCGGCGAACTGGCGCTGGTCTTCGGTTCGGGAATGGGCGCAATTTTTTCTGCCATCGCCAGCCAGTTGAACTCCGGCGACCACGTCATCGCCCAGCGAAATCATTACGCCGGAGCGACGACTTTGTTGAAAGACATCCTGCCGCGTTGGGGCATCGAAGTCAGTTTCGTGGATCAAACCAACAATGCCGAATTCGCCGCAGCCGTGCAGCCCAACACCAAACTGATTTACGTCGAAACGCCGGTCAATCCGTTGATGCAATTGACCGATCTGCGCTTCATCGTTGAACTGGCCAAAGCGCACAACCTGACGACAATTTGCGACAACACCTTTGCCACACCGATCAATCAGCGTCCGTTGGAACTGGGCATTGACGCTGTCATTCACAGCGCGACGAAATACATCGGCGGCCATCACGACGTGACCGCCGGAACGATGGTCGGTAATAAAGATTTGCTGGAGCGAGTCTGGCGATTCGCCTTGGTCGCCGGAGCCGCGCTCAGCCCGTTCGACGCCTGGTTGTTGTTGCGTGGTTTGCGAACTCTGGGTTTGCGCGTCGAACGCCACAACCAAAATGCGCTGGCGCTGGCCAAATTTTTCGAGACGCACCAGAAAGTCGCGCGTGTGTACTATCCCGGCTTGGAATCGCATCCGCAGTTTGAACTGGCCAATTCGCAAATGACGGGCTTCACGGGAATGCTGAGCGTGGAATTGCGTGGCGGGTATTCGGCGGCAGACAAGTTGATGTCGTCGTTGAAACTCGGCGTGCGCGCGGCCAGTTTGGGCGGGTTTGAAACGCTGGTCGTGCATCCGGCTTCGATGTGGAGTTTGCAGTTGTCGGCGGAACAACGCGCCGCCACGGGAATCAACGATGGACTGGTGCGAATTTCCGTCGGGTTGGAAGACGAAACCGATTTGCTGCGCGATTTCGATCAAGCGTTGGCTTAAAACTGAATGAACCGAAACAGATATTTGTTTACGGCGTTTCGGCTAGATTTGAATCCTGTTCATCCTAAAAAAATCCTGGCAACCCTGTCTAAAAGCTTTCTGCTTTGACTTAGGCACATCCAAATAATGTTTCATTTGATGCTGTATCTGCATTTCGAATATCTCCTGCAAGGTACAGCACCTCATTTCAAACAGATTTAGATATGGGTTCTAAAAAAAACATCTTCAATGCGCTGGCGATTGATTTGACCCCACTGCGTGCATCGCGCGATTTCCGATTGTTGTTCATTGGGCAATTTGTCTCGGCGTTCGGTTCGTCCATCAGCTACGTGGTGTTGCCGTGGCAGATGTACCAACTGACGAAATCGAATTTCGCCGTGGGCATGCTGGGATTGGCCGAATTCGTGCCGATGTTGGTGATGGCTTTTGTCGGCGGCGCGCTGGCGGATTTTGTTGACCGGCGACGCTTGATCGTCGTTGCCGAACTCGGTTTGATTGTTTGTTGCGGTTTACTGGTAGCGAATGCGTTGTCGCCTCAACCGCGCGTGTGGGTGTTGTTTGCTGTGGCGGCGCTGTTTGCGGCGCTGAACGGCGTGCATCGCCCGGCGCTGGAGGCGCTGACACCGCGACTGGTGAAGCCGGAACAAATCCCAGCGGTCGCTTCGCTGAGCATGTTTCGCGGCAGTTTTAGTTACATCGTCGGCCCGGCTCTGGCCGGATTGATTGCCGCGAGTTTCGGCGCGGCGGTCGCTTTTGCGATTGATGCGACGACTTTTGTCGTTTCAATTTTGGCGCTGTTGCTGATTCGATCCGTGCCAATGCCTGCGAAGCTGGACGACGACGAAAGACCAAATTTGCGCTCCGTCGTCGAAGGCTTGAAATACGCGCGCAGCCGCCAGGAACTGTTGGGCACTTATCTGATAGATATCAACGCCATGTTTTTCGGCATGCCCATCGCGCTGTTTCCGGCCATTGCGGAAAGTTTCGGCGGCGCGTCCGTCGGATTGTTTTACGCAATGCCGGCGGTGGGCGCACTGGCGGTGTCGCTGACTTCGGGTTGGACAAACAAGATTCACAGACACGGTTTGGCTGTGACGATTGCGGCTACGTTGTGGGGAGTGGCTATTGTCGTTTTTGGATTGGTCGGCAGTTTGTGGTTGGCGCTGTTGTTTTTGGCTCTGGCCGGAGCGGCGGATGCGGTCAGCGGCGTGTTTCGCATGACCATTTGGAATCAAACCATTCCAGACCACATGCGCGGACGGCTGGCCGGAATTGAAATGATCAGCTATCTGACCGGGCCGTACCTGGGCAACGCCGAAGCCGGTTTGGTCGCGGCGCGATTCGGTTTAGGTTTTTCAGTCGTTTCCGGCGGCGTGATGTGCGTGCTCGGTTCCGGCGTGCTGGCCGTGCTGCTGCCGAAATTCATCAGTTACGATGGACGCGAAGGCTTGGCGCGCAAAGAAGCTGAAGAAGCTGCGCGCGCAAATCAGCTAAATGTATCGCGCAATCAATGAAGAGCTTCGCCGCCGCCAACCGTCGTACCAGCGGCACGCCGGATAAAGCAGAATGATCGTTGCCGCCGAAAACAGATACACGCCCCACAATGAAAAGCCGAACGTCACAGGCATCCCGGTAATTTTTGTTTTGAAATCAAACTCCGCCCACGAATGTCCCGCCGCCAAAGCCATCGTCAATCCCAGCGCGTGCAGCAGGTACAAATGCGCGATGTAATAAAACATCGGCGTGCGCCCGAAAATCAGCAGCGGTTTCCGCCACGCGCCGCGCAAAGGTTCAAAGGCCGCCAACGCCAACATTGCCGGGCCTAGCGTCATCAGCAGGAACTGCAACGAAGTCGGATACTTGGTCACGTTGCCCAGCGCCATCAGCGTATGCGCCGCGTCGGCTTGCAGCGCGAAAGGGTTCTGCTCCCCGTAAAGGTTAAACACACGCAACACGACGAACAGCGCGGTCGCCGCGCCGCCCAGTCGCCAAAGCATGCGTTTGCGTTTTTCAGCGGAGGCATCCGCGACGAACAACGCGCCCAGGCAATATCCCAAAGCCATCACGCCGACCAGTGGAATCAACGGATAAGTCGTCCGCACCGAATAACCGCCAAACAGCGGCAAGACGTTTTTCTGATGAAGGATTGACCACAGGTAAAACGCCGCCGTGCCGGGCGCGAAGCTGATTCCATCAAGCAGGTTGTGGCCGAAAACAATCACCGCCCCGATGATGCCGATGACGCGCGCGGGCAAATGCACCAACGCCGCCAGCAAGACCATTCCCGCGCCAAGCGCCCAAATCACCTGCATAAAAAACAGCGGCCAGCCCCAGTTGAACTTCCACGAAAAATCCACCACGGTGAATTCCAGTAGGATCAAGACCAACCCGCGTTTGAGCAGGTAAGACGATAACGCCGAAGTGTCTCGCAATTTCGCGCCAACCATTCGCGCCGAAACTCCCGCCAGCAATACAAAAACCGGCGCGCAGAAATGCGAAATCCAGCGCGTGAAAAACAGCGATGGACTGGTTTGCGAAATATCCACAGGATCGCCAACGCCGGGCAGATTGGCGTATTCGCGGACGTGGTCAATGACCATCAGGATCATGACCACGCCGCGCAGCAAGTCTATGGATTCAATGCGAGTTGAATTTGATTTCATCGCTTGCGAAAAGGCGTCAATGCCAGCGTCACCACGAAGGCGCGCGGTTGGCCGGGAAAGTTCCCCGCGCGAGCGGCAAACAGCGAACTGACGGCGTAGCGTTCGTTGGTCACGTTCATCACCTGCAATTGCAACCGAGCCAGATTGGTAAGTTGCTGGTAAAAGCTCAGATCAAGAATCGCGTAGCCGTCAGCGCGAATGCCCGCAAACGGTTCAACACGATCTCCTGCCTGTTCAACGCCCAAGCCGATGCCCGTGCGTTCAGTGATGTTGTAACGAGTGAACAATCCAGTCGTGTGGCGCGGAGCGTTGGCCAGCGGTTGGCCGATCAATGACGCCGTGGGGTCTTTGGTAATGCGCGTGCTGACGAAAGCGTAGTTGAATGCCACGTACCAGGCGCGCGTGAAAAAGCCTTCAACGTTGAATTCCACGCCGCGCGAACGCGCCGCGCCGGTGGCCAGCACGGCGTTGAAGTTGTTGCCCGACGGGCCGAAGTTCGGATCGGGACGCAACACGTTTTCCTTGTTGATGTTGAACACCGCCGTGGAAAGAAACAGTTTGCGATTCAACAACTCAGCTTTGGCTCCGGCTTCAAACTGCACGCCGGTTTCAGGGTCGTGCGGGCCGTTGGCGCCCGGCGCTTGGGAAAGCACGGGCGGGCGGATGAAGCTGTTGGCCGCGCTGGCGTAAAACGAAAGCTGTTCGATGGGTTTGACGACCGCGCCGACGCGCCCGGAAGCGAAGGTGCCGTCGCCTTTCAACTGCACGCCGGAAAAACCTTCATCGTTGTAACGATCCACGCGCCCACTGGCCAGCACCTGAAAATATCGGTTGAAAACGATTTGATCCTGCGCGTAAAAACCCGCGCGCCCGGTGTCGGCTGTGTCCGTGGCGAAGCTGGTGATGTTGTAATTGCGCTGACTGGTCAGACCGTAGACCGGATTGAACAAATCAATCGCGGGCACAACGCCGCCCGCCACTTCGCGTTCGCGCACGCGCCCGGAACGAAAGATGTGATCCTGCGCCGCGTATTCCGCGCCGAATAGCAAGTTGTGAATGACGCCGCCCGTGGTCGCCGTTTTGACGATGTTGCCGACAACACTCCAGTCTTGATTCGAGCGGAATTGATCGCGGAATTCGCGGCGCATCGTTCGCCCTGTGGCGGTGGCGGCGTTCAGTCCGCGCGGTTCGTGATAGTTTTCGGCGCGCTCGTAATCCAGATAACGCAGCGTGTAATTGGCCGACCACGCCTGCCCGAATTCGTGATCGCCTCGGAATTGGAAAACGTGCGCGTCCAGCTTGATGAAATCCGTCGGCTCGTTCGCCGTCCATTCAATGTCCGTCAAAAAGTTTCCGGCGGCGTCCACCGGCACGCCGCGCAAACGCTGGCCGGGCAGTTCCTGTTTGATGAATTCGTATTCCACGCCGAACCGATGCCGTTCGCGCGGACGCCACAACAAATTGCCGACCGCGTCGTAATTGCGCGCTTCGGGGCGGCGATCCAAATTGGCAAAGCGGCGAAAACTCTCGCGGTCTTCAAAATAAACCGCGCCGCGATAAAGCAGTTTGTCAGTGACTGGGCCTGTCAATTCGCCGCTGACGTATTTCTGGCCGAAGTTGCCGAAACGGATTTGCACTTCGCCGTCCGTCACTTCCTTCGGTTTTTTGGTGACGTAATTGATTAAGCCGCCGGCTTCGCCCGCGCCGTAGAGCGCCGAGACTGGGCCTTTCAGCACTTCGACGCGCTGAATGTTCGTCAGGCGAATTTGCGAAGTGCTGAAACCGGAATTGGCGACATCGCCGTCCAGCGAACCGAAGGGATTGCCGCGCGCGCCGTTATACAAAATCTCGCGCTGCGTGAAGCCGCGAAAAGTCATGGCGCTGTAAGTGTTTTGATTGATGCCGCTGATGTTGCGGAACAGGTCGTTGCCTTCGGTGATGGCGCGGTCTTCGATCAATTGGTTGGGAAACACCTGCACCGATTGCGGCAGATCAATCAATCGCGCCGTGGTGCGCGTGGCCGTGGTCATTTCTTCCACGCGGTATTCAGCCAGATCGGCAACCACATCCACCGAAGCGCGCACACGCTCCAATCGGAATTCCAGCGTCGGCGTTTCGTCCGTTTTGATTTCGACCGTTCGTTGTTGCGGCACATATCCGCCGCCGGAAATCACCAGTTCGTAATTGCCAGCGGCCAGGCCCGTCAGCGAAAACTCACCTTCAGAGTTTGTGTTGGCGCTGACATCCGCGCCTTCAAGCCTGGCGGTGATTCCAGGCAGGCCTTTGCCTTCCGAATTCGTTACGCGCCCTTTGATCGTTGCGGTTGTTTGCCCGAAAGCCGACACCACAGGAATCAGCGAAATGAGGAAAAGAAAAATCGTTCGCAGCATCAATATCCTTTTTTGTTCGAATGGGTTTGGTGATGGAAAGCCGGTACGGTACAGGCAATAAAATTACTTCTCCTCTTGTTTTCAATGAACGGAAGAAATCAGACTGTGAACGGCGAATAAACCTCGGCGACTGGTTTGGACGGGCGATGAATCGTTGCAATTCCAGTAAACCGCTTGCCATTTATTCGCCAATTTGAAGTAATGAATAGGCACGGTATTCACATTCACCAACAAGCATTAACCAACAAAATCTGGGAACTTTATGGAAACCAAACAACTCGGAAACAGCGATTTGCAATTGACGCCACTGGGAATTGGAGCCTGGGCGATGGGCGGCGCGGGCTGGGCTTTTGCCTGGAGCGATCAGGACGACAACCAGTCCATTGCGGCGATTCACGCGGCGCTCGATGCCGGCATGAATTGGATAGACACGGCGGCGGTTTACGGCCTCGGTCATTCGGAAGAAGTCGTGGCCAAAGCGCTCGCCGATAGATCGAACAAGCCTTACGTCTTCACCAAATGCGCCCGCGTCTGGGATGAAAACCGGCAGATCGGCAAACGCCTGAAAGCCGATTCCATCCGCCGCGAATGCGAAGACAGTTTGCGGCGGCTGAAGGTGGACACGATTGACCTGTATCAAATTCATTGGCCTGAACCTGACGAAGACGTGGAAGAAGGCTGGGGGACGTTGGCGAAGTTGAAGGAAGAAGGCAAGGTGCGCTGGATCGGCGTTTCCAACTTCAACGCCGAACAGTTATGCCGCGCGCAGAAAATCGCGCCGCTCACTTCGCTGCAACCGCCCTATTCGCTGATTCGCCGTGAAGTCGAAACCGAGGTTCTGCCGTTTTGCGCGGTTCACAACGTCGGCGTGATTGCCTATTCGCCGATGGGATCAGGCTTGCTGACCGGCACGATGACACGCGAGCGCGTGGAAAATCTGCCGGAAGACGACTGGCGGCGACGCGGCCCGCAATTCCAAGAACCGCTGTTGACCCGCAATCTGAAAATCGCCGACAAGCTGAAAGAAATTGCTGAGCGGCATAATCGTTCCGCAGGCGAAGCGGCTCTGGCTTGGGCGCTGGCCAATTCCGTCGTGACCGGCGCGATTGTCGGTGTGCGTAATGCCGAACAAGTCAACGGCGTCATTGGCGGCATGGAGTTTCGTTTGAGCGCAGAAGAATTGGCGGAAGTCGAATCGTTTTTTCAGAAAGTGGCTGAGTGAGGCACAGCTTTGAAAACTGTCTCAGATGAAGTCTCGCAATGTGTCGCCAATGCTTCGACTGTAACTTTCGATGTAAATAGCCTGGCCTCTTGGTTGAGGTTTTAATGCACTTGAACTCAAGTCAAATCAGCAATTTGTGACTGTTTATTTTTTTACCGCACCCCAATCCAGTTTTTTGGCAAGCTGATTGCCTAGCTCGCTGCGACCTTGTTTCTAGGTTCGTTTTGCGGGAATTGATAACTCGCGGAAATGATTGGGAGTACGGTAAGTTTTACCCCGAATTTCAAGCACGGTTATCAATTCGGCAAGCGCGGAGTCCGGTGGTTTTCACTTCGCAATGCTACGTAATAATCAGAACCAATCTTGCCAAAGAGCGAAAACAAAAAACCGCAGTTCAATGTGAAGGAAACGCGACGTTGATTCACCTTGAACTGCGGTTTTGTTTTTCGGCCTGAGCCAAGACAGATTAGCCCTTCATCGAAACGGCTCCGCCGTTGCCCAACGAATCCAGATTCAATTTCAGATTCCAGTTTTCGCCGGACTTCATCATCTTGTCCCAACTGACTTCCTGGCCTTTGTAAGCAGCCATGCGACCCAGAATCGTCGTCAATGTAGTTTCTGCTCCCAGATCGCATTCGTTCTGGAAGCTGCCCGATTTGATTCCGTCCACCAGCACTTTCATCTTCGTGCCGACGGCGGCGTGCAGATCAACTTTGCCGCAATCCACCTTGTCGGCGACTTTCTGGCCTTCTTCCAGTTGGTTGTAGTTGATCGTGGCCGGGCCGCTTTGCAGCGAGTCCGACGCGCCTTTCGTGCCGAAAAACCGCTCACCCGATTGGCGGTAGCCGCGATTTTTGAACTGGTTGGAATTGAAGCTGATGTGAACGTCACCGGGATAAGTGTAAGTCAGAATGAAATGATCGCTGCACAAATAATCCGCCGGAACTCCGCCCACTTCTTTGCGAAGCGCACGACCAGTCGTGCCAGTGGCTTTGACCGGATGCGATTTCAGCGCCCAGTTGACGATGTCCAGAATGTGAATGTTCTGTTCGACCAGAATGTCGCCCGACAACGCACGGTCAAAAACCCAATTGCGAATTCGAGCTTCTAAATCAGACATGCCGGGTTTGTTCTGGCGGCCAAGATCGTTGGTGTAATAAAACGTCTGCCCAAGAATGATGTCGCCGATTTCGCCACGGTGAATGCGTTCCACCATTCCGCGATAACCAACGTCGTAACGTTTCTGCAAACCGACGTGCATGCTCACCTTGCCGTCATATTTCTTGCCGATGTTTTTCACTTTCAAACAGCCCGTAACGTCCGTGGCGACGGGTTTTTCCAGGTAAACGTGTTTGCCCGCGCTGACGGCGGCTTCCAGATGGTCGGGATGGAAATACGGCGGACTGGTGACCAAGACCAAATCCACATCTTTTGATTGCACGAGTTTTTCATAAGCCTTGTGGCCTTTGAAAAGGTTCGCTTCTGGAACCGCCGGGCGGCCTTTGGCTTCAGATTGTTTGCTCAGGTTGGCGCGTGTGGATTGCAGCCGATCTTCAAACACGTCCATCAGCGCCGTCACACGGACATCAGTGTTGTTCAGAAATTCTCCGCCGTCGTAATTGCCTCGCCCGCCGCAGCCGATGATTCCAAGTCCGAGCGACGAATTCGCCACCGAACCAAATGCCGTTTCCGGCGAAACGATCAACAAACCTGCGCCTGCGACTGCACCGGTTTTGACGAAATTGCGTCTGGAAACTGATTTCTCTGCCATGATGTTTAGTCCTCCGAAAGTTGGTGATTGAAAAGTTGGTTTATGAACCGGTGATGTCTTTCAGCAATTTGAAAAACGCCTGTTTGCGTTCGGTGTTGATTCCCCAATTGACCGGCGGGCATTGATACCCGTCGCTGTAATCACTCTTGCCAGGATCGAAGTAGCCCCACGAAGCATAGGCTCCGACGGCTTTCAAAAAGTTGTTCGCCGGTTTGTCAAAATCAAAGTGATCGTCTTCGTTGAACAAAATCGGTTTCGGACGATAACCGTCAACTTTGCGAGTTTGCTCAATCATTTCGGCAATACGGTTTGGCTCTTTGACTCCGTTGCCGTGCAGCAACAAAAAGTCTGCTTCGGCCACCAAATTCGGCTTGGGAATGCTGCCGCCGTTGTAACTGGCGCTGACCAACAACCGCCGCCCATTTCTAGTCATTGATTTTGTCAGTCGGAGCAATTCGTGAATACGATCCGCCTTGATGATCGGTTGATCGTAGGCGCGATTGTCGCACTCGTTGGCAATTTCGACCAGCACGTTGCGGTAATCTTTCTCCAACAGCCAGTTTGTCGTGTCCTTCACCGCGCGAATCACCGCCGCTTCATCACGCAGCCACTGATCCTGCCCGAAGTAAAAGTACCCGACGATGGCCACCATGCCGAGTTCATCTGCTCGATTCAAAATCCGCTCCAACCGCGACAGGTAATCGGCGCGCAAACCGCCGTCGGCTTCAAAGGCGCTGTTGTGCCAGGGTTGATCTTTGGAATACCCCTGCGGACTGCCGCCTTGCAAATTGATGGTGAAGGCCAGCAATCCGTGCCGCCGCCATTCCGGCATAGCCGCAATGAATTCGCGCGTGTTTCGCTCAGCGTCCCACTTGCCCGTGTCAGGATATTTCCAACGCGAAACGGTTTCGGAGTTTCGGTCGTCGTAAATGCCCTGCACCATACGCGAATTCATCAGCAGGCCTTCGATTTTCATGCCTTTGTAACTTCGCCCGGCATAAGTTGGCTTGTTATTGATGAAAAACTGATCGCCGCGAATGCTGACCGTCGTCCGACGTTTGGGCGCAGCGTCAGCAGTTGCCGCAATCGCAGCCGCCGGAAGTAATCCAATAAAGTTTCTTCGGTTCATTCCTTCTCCAAATAACGAAGCGAGCAACAGCTATTTTTCGTGATCCCAACGATAACGAATCTTCAAATCATTCAGGTACGACCAATCAAGCAGGTCCTCTTTTTGCATCCGCCCAACAACAATGCCCGGTGCAATTCCTATTTTTTGGGCGAAAGCGCGAACGGCAACTTTGGTACAAGACAACGTCGCAAGTTGAGAAGCGAAACTGGGCGGAATCAGTAAATCACGAGCAAAAACATTCGCTTGTTC
Source organism: uncultured Acidobacteriota bacterium (assembly GCA_902825875.1). Lineage (GTDB taxonomy): Bacteria > Acidobacteriota > Blastocatellia > RBC074 > RBC074 > RBC074. The sequence goes on along the minus strand of CADECP010000040.1, from coordinate 14,665 downwards.
TTCTAATTCGCCATCGAACTCACCTTGAATTTCAATAAAAGCCAGTCTTCTGTCGTGAAGAAGCAAATGGCCTGCTTCGTGAAAGAATGTAAACCAGAGATGATCATTTGTTTTGTGCCGTGCGCTGAGCATGAGCAGGGCTTTCCCTGACGGTAACCAACGAGTGGCTCCACTGATTGGGCAGCCTTTTGGCGCTGGCTCAAGCACGGCAACAACGCCAGCTTCAGCACAAATAGTTGTCAGTTTAGGAATAAAGATTTTCGGATCAGCTTCATTGGTTAGCGCACGTAATTCAACAAGTTTTTCTCGAAAACGGTCTTTATCAAATGGCCGACAAACAATCTCAGTCGCCCTGCGCTCCCCTTGTCGCAACCAAGCCGCGATGGGGAAATTACTCTCCTTTTTAAGCCGTTCTTTGTAAGTCGGTGACAATCGAAAAGCAGCTAAAGGTTGATTGGCTTGCGATTCCCAAACTGCAACTGACGCAACGCCAAAAAATCTTAAACATTCAGCAACTTGTTCGCCTTTGTCTTTAAGCTCCCGAACCCAACCAAACCTGATCATATCCTTCAAAGGAATTTGCTTAAGCCAGGCTGAGTCCTGTCCAAGAGATTTTCTTTCCTTCGCGCGAGCCAGCGTTTCTCTATATTGCGCTTCACGAGCCAGCCAGAAGCGAGCCGTACTGCCCAGAACTCTTTCGAGTTTGAGCGCCGTGTCTTCATAAATCGGAGCATTCCCCTTGATAAGCAGGTTGACATGTTTTCTGGTAAAGCCTGTGCGTTTGGCGAATTCGGTTTGCGTCCAGCCCCGCTCTTCCAGCAGGTCAGCGATAGTATAGCCAGGCACGGAAATCCAATCAGGGGTAAAAGTAGTGACAGAATTAGTCATGGTAATCACCTATAAAAACAATTCGGACAATCGTGACGCTTGCCCAATCAATGGCGTCATCTTGGGTCTTCGGAATCGGATCATTCGCAGGTTCAAAAACAAGGCGCTTGCCACCTTCAAGACTGACAGCGAACTGCCCTGCACGATCTCCTTTTAACGGATGAGGATGTCCAGCAGGAAGCTCATTTACACTCATCGCCGCCATAAGGTCGTGCAATCTGTTTTGCAATTTACGAGCGCAGGCAGCACCCAGCTCCTTCTGCCTCTTCTTCTGTTGCTCGCATAACTCCTGGAGCTTTGTCGTGGCAAACAAAATTTCCATTTTCTGCAATATACAACTTGTTTACCAGTTTGGTAAACAAGTTTGGCTAAGGGCTTAAGCCGAGTTAATCGTCAACGTAAGAAAAACGGTTTCACCATCCCATCGCGCAGCCGTCTTTGCGCGGATCAGAACCGCCGATCAGCGCGCCGGTTTTCGGATCAATCATGATGGCTTGGTACCCGCCGAACATTCCCGGAGCAATCGTCAGCTTGTGACCTTTGGCTTCCAGAGCTTTTCGCACGTCCGCACCGATGACAGACTCCAGAGCCAGGCCGCTTTCAAAATGCCGAAACCGAGCTTGTTCGCCAGCCTGTTGAACGTCCATGCCAAAATCAATCATGTTCATCAACACCTGAGCGTGGCCTTGCGCCTGCATATCGCCGCCCATCACGCCAAAGCTTAGCCATGGTTTGCCTTCTCGGAAAACCATGCCGGGAATCAAAGTGTGAAACGGACGTTTGCCGCCTTCCAGCTTGTTCGGGTTATTCGGGTCAAAAGAAAACCCAGCTCCGCGATTGTGCAGCACGACGCCGGTGTCACCTGCCACCAAGCCGGAACCAAACGCGCTGAATATGCTTTGAATAAACGAAACCGCGTTGTGGTCTTTGTCCACCACGGTCAGGTAAACGGTGTCTTCGCCGCCGCGCGAACTGGGCGGCGTGTCGCTGCCCGCTTTGCCCGCATCAATCTTTTTGCGAAGCTCGGCGGCGTATTCTTTCGACAGCAGTTTATCCAGCGGAGCTTTGTAAAACGCAGGGTCGGCGATGTGCCAGGCGCGGTCAGCGTAAGCCAGCTTCTTGGCTTCGACCAACAGGTGCAAATACTCCGCCGAGTTATGGCCGAGCGAACGCACATCGTAACCTTCCAGAATGTTCAGCATTTCCAGCACGGCCAAGCCCTGATTGTTTGGCGGCAGTTCGTAAACCGTATGGCCGCGATAAGTCGTGCTGATCGGGTCGAGCCAGTTGGACGTGTGCGCGGTGAAATCTTCGGCGGTGTGCAAACCGCCCTGGGCTTGGGCGAATTTGAGAATCTTTTGCGCGATCTCGCCTTTGTAAAACACGTCGCGGCCTTTGGCGGCAATCAGCTTCAGCGATTGGGCCAGATTCTTGTTCGTGAAGATTTCGCCCGGCGCGAGCGGTTTGCCATTCGGCAAGAAAGTCGCGGCGAAATCGGCATTGGCCTTGTATTGATTCGCGTTGTCCCAATCTCCGGCAATCACGTCAGTCACCGGAAAACCTCGCTCGGCGTAATCAATCGCCGGTTGCAGAACTTGGCTGAGCCTCATCGTGCCGTAACGTTCCAGTAGCTTTGCCCAACCATCAACCGCGCCCGGCACAGTGACGGTGTGAATGCCGTCTTGCGGAGTTTTGGTAAAGCCTCGCTTTTTCATCTCATCAATGCTGGCGGCTTTTGGCGAACGCCCGCTGGCGTTCAACGCCTTCAATTCTTTTTTCTTCGCGTCCCAAACCAGCGCAAACAAATCTCCGCCCGGACTGACCATCATCGGTTCAACAACGCACAACACAGCGGCGGCGGCCACGGCGGCATCAACCGCGTTGCCGCCTTGCTGCAAAATGCGAAGCCCGGCGGCAGAAGCCAGCGGCTGGCTGGTCGCCACCATTCCGTTCATCGCCCGGACGGCGGAACGAGTTCGCCCGCCGTTTTTGGCCGGTTTGTCGCCGATGGATTTTTGAGAGTTCACAGTTGTCACCGAAATGAAAAGAATGATCGCCAGGATCGTCACTATGTTGCGAAACATAAAGCTCCTAAGAATGAAAAGACCTCAACCAATGACACAACGATTACTTTTGCGGTGCGGCAGAGTTGATCTTGGCGAAGGACGGTTTCTTGCCGGAAGCCTGAAGTGTTTTCGCCACGCGCTCGTTTTCAGCCAACACACGCAATAGGTTTTCGCCGAGCACTTTTTTCACGTCAGCTTCGGAATAACCGCGCTTCAGCAATTCGTAAGTGATCGTCGGCAGCTTCGACACGTCTTCCATGCCGGGCGGCAACAATCCGTCAACGCCGTCGAAATCCGAACCGATGCCGACGTGATTGACGCCTGCAACTTTGATGACGTGTTCGAAATGCGCCATCAACATATCCATCGTCGCTGTTTCGGCGGCTTTGGTTGGCGCGGGCGAACCGGGTTTGGCGTAATCGGTATTGATGAAGCCGTTGTAGAAGTTAATCATCACCACGCCGTTGTTTTTGGCGACAGCTTTCAGCATGTCGTCGGTCAGGTTGCGCGGCACGTTGGTCAGCGCGCGGCAGCTTGAATGCGAAGCGATGACCGGCGATTTCGTCACTTCGATCACGTCCCAGAACGTTTCGTCGCCGACGTGCGAAATGTCCACCATCATTCCCAAGCGGTTCATTTCGGCGACGACTTCCTTACCGAAATCGTTCAATCCGCCGTGCCGTTTTTCCGCTTGCACGCTGATGCCTCCGGCAGAGTCCGCCCAGTTGTTGGTGTTGGTGTGCGTCAGCGTCATGTATCGAATGCCGAGTTTGTAGAACTGACGAAGTGCGGACAAGCTGTCTTCGATGGCGTGACCGCCTTCGATGCCCATCAACGCGGCGATCTTTCCGGCTTGGCGAGCGCGACGAATGTCGGCGACGGTGAAAGCCATCTGAAAACTTTCCGGATGCCGCCGCACTTGTTCATAAACGCCGTCAATCATATCCAAAGCCCGCCGGGCGGCTCCGCCTTCTTTGGCGTATTTGGCGGCGACATAAATCGAAAAGAATTCGGCTCCCAGACCGCCTTCTTTCATGCGAGGAATGTCTGTTTGGATTTTTCCGCTGGTATCCCGCGCGCCCATGTCGAAGTTTTCATCGGTGATCGGCGACGTGATGTCGTTGTGCGTATCCACCACGATGCTGGCGCGATGAATGCGATTGGCGCGTTGGCGCAAGGCCGCCTGGCTGGGTGAAACTGGTTTAGATGCTTTGTCCTGAGCAGTGACCATAGGAATAAACGCCAGCCCGCACAGCACGGCGAACAAGGCAAGAAGCAAAAAGCCTTTCTGCATAAAGTTGTCCTTTCAGTTGTTGGTTACGGTTTGATGAAGCGCGCGCATTTTGTTCGGGCGTAGTGGAATACGCAAGCTGGGCTTTGGCATGAAAAAACGACGATCTGTTACAATCCACGCGCGTCCAAAAACAATCTCTACTTCAAGGTAATAAACCAAGCCATGATAAATGCTTTGCGGCTGCTCAATTCCAGAGACAAACTCGCGCTGGCGGTGTTTTTTTCGTTGGCGCTGTTGTGTGCGCTGTACTTCGCTTCGGGAATTCTGGTGACTTATGTTTCGTCGCCTAGCGGAGCTTTTGAAATGTCGAAAGACGGAACAGGGTTTACAGTTCGCGTATTCGGATTTCAAACTTTTTCGGCGGCAGAACAGTTATCGAACGCTTTGCTGGAACAGCGCAACGTCAAAGCCACCATCGAAACCGCTCCGGCCAGTCAGGGATATTTGGTCAAAGTCGGCCCGTTGGCCAAGCGCGAAGCCGCCGAACAACTGACGACCGAATTGCACAATTCCGGTTATAGCGCGGTGAAGATCGCTCAAAACTGTGCGCCCGGAGCCGATTGCCCGCCCGATTCCACCAATACACCAGCAACCAAAGGAAAGTGAACCGATAATGACTCGCCCCAATCTGCTTTCCTTCACGCCAGACAGTTTATTGCGTCATTCGGCAATGGCCACATTGACGGCTGTGTTACTGCTGCTTTCGTTTCCGAATTTTGAATTGGATTATCTGGCCTGGATTGCGCTGGCTCCGTTGCTGTCTGTGCTGGCAGAGGGAGTTTCGCCGCGCCGAGCCGCCGCTCTGGGCTGGTTGACTGGAGTGTTGTTCACGTTTTTTGCCGAAAACTGGATCGCGCATTCGATGGTGTATTTCGGCGGCGTAGCGACATTCATCGCTTATGCAGTGGCGTTTTTGTTCGCATCGGTGCTGGCGTTGTTTCCGGCGATGTTTGCCGTCGTGATGGCGTTTCTGGTCAAACGGTTTGGCGCATACGGCTGGGCTGCTGTGGCATTTGCGCCGGTTGTCTGGGTGGCGACCGAATGGGTGCGCCCGTTCATTACCGGCGTCACCTGGAATGCGCTGGGAGTTACTCAGGTCAATCACTTTTTGATCGCGCGGCTGGCGCAATACGGAGGCGCATATCTGCTAAGCGCCGAAATCGTTTCGGTCAGCGCGTTGTTGGTGTTGTTGCTGAAATTCAAAGCGCCGGGAGTTGGGCGCGCCGCTGCAACGCTCACCGTATTTGCAGGCGTCACGATGGCTTTGCCGATGTTGAATCAGCAACCCGCCGCGCAAAGCTTCGCTTCGGTTTCAGTCGTAGGTGTTCAGCCAAACTTGCCGCCCGATGCCGATCAATCACCTGACGCTTCAACCCGCGATCTGGAAAACAACATTCGCCTGACCAAAGAAGCAATCGAACGCACACCAGACAAAATTGCCGACATTGTCGTTTGGGCGGAATCTCCGCTGGCCTTGTTTTACGAAAACGATTCGGCAGTCCGCGAACGGCTGGACGGATTGGCGGCGGAAACCGGCAGCCATTTCATCATCAACACCGTCACGCGCGACGATTGGCGGTATCACAACAGCATTCACGTCATTCGACCGGACAATCCAACCGGCAATCAATCCGTCGTGATGCCAAACCTGCCGCCGGCAAAGCCAATGAAGCGGTACGACAAAATTCGTCTGGTTCCGTTTGGCGAATACGTTCCGTTCAAATCGGTGCTGGGCAAAGTGGTCGAAACTTTTGCGACCTCTGGCGTGGGTGGATTCACGCCGGGAACCGAGCCAGTGGTCAACACGTTGCGACTGGCCACCGAACGCGAAGGCATTATCAGCGGCGACGATTCGGTTCCGACTGCCGCCATTGAACGCACGACCAACTTCGCGCGCGTCGGAGCGTTCATCTGTTACGAGGCCGCGTATCCCGATTTGGTGCGCGGCTTTGTCAAAAACGGAGCGACTTTGCTGGTCAACGTTTCCAACGACGCCTGGTTCGGCAACACCGCCGGAGCGCGCCAGCATCTGGCTCACGCGCGAATGCGAGCCATCGAAAATGACCGCGACCTGGTTCGAGTGACAAATTCCGGCATCAGCGCATTGATCAGAGCCAACGGACAGGTTGTTGACCCGCTGCCGTCGTTTCAAGCTGGAACGCAAACCTGGCGCGCGCAATTACGCCGCAACCCGACGACCTACTCACAACGCGGCGATTGGTTTGCAATTGGTTGCGCTGTCATCACCTTGCTAACGATTGCGGCGGCGTTATTTTTCAAACGCAACAACCAACCATCTACAAAAACGAAATAAGAACCCACAACCACAGGAGGCTGTCATGTCTTGTCATCTCCAAAAACTCAGATTCGTGTTGTCACCGATGATATTGATCTGCGCGTCGGCATTTGCTCAGGAAGGCTTTTCGCTGTTCACCACAGACTTTCCGCCAGAAGAGTTTGCCGCTCGTCGAGCCGAAGTGTTCAAAGCCATAGGCGAAAACGGGCAGGCGTTGTTGCAAGGAGCGCCCAGTCCGGTGGGATACACGCGGTTTCGGCAATCGAACGAGTTTTATTACCTCTGCGGCATCGAAGTTCCTCACGCATACCTGTTGTTGGACGGAGCGTCGAAAACGACTACGCTGTTTCTGCCGCATCGCAACGAAGCGCGCGAACGTGGTGAAGGCAAATTGCTTTCTGCCGAAGATGCAACAGAAGTGAAAAAGCTGAGCGGCGTGGATGCCGTCTTCGGAACAGATTTGCTGGTCGAGCACTTATCACGTTCGGCGCGTTCGCACGGACGAACGATCTTCACGCCGTTTAGTCCCGCCGAAGGCTTTGCGATGAGCCGCGATCTGGCTGTGCGCGTCATCGGCGATTACGCCGCTGATCCATTTGATGGTCGCCCGTCGCGCGAAGGCGCTTTGATTCAAAGCCTGCGCGGGCGCTTTCCGCAATTCGAGGTTCGGGATTTGTCTCCGACGCTCGACCGGCTGAGGTTGATAAAATCGCCGCGCGAACTTGCGCTCATCAAAAAAGCAACGCGGTTGTCGGGACTGGCATTGATCGAAGCCATGCGTTCGACCGAACCCGGCATTTACGAACACGAACTCGATGCCATGGCCAAGTACGTCTATTACCGCAACGGCGCTCAGGGCGAAGCGTATTACTCGCTGATCGCCAGCGCATCGAACGCTTTTTATCCACACTACAACGCTGGCAAACGACAAATGCTGGATGGCGATTTTCTGCTGATGGATTTCGCGCCGGACGTTGGTTATTACATGAGCGACGTGACGCGAATGATGCCGGTCAACGGCAAATTCAATGCGTGGCAGCGCGAGTTGTATGGCTTTTATCTGGGCTGTTACAAATCAGTGCTGAAACACATCCGACCAAATGTCACTGCTCAAACCGTGATACAGGATGCCGTCAAAGAAATGGAACAGTTGCTGGCAACGACTAAGTTTTCCAAACCGACTTATGAAGCCGGGGCAAAAGCCTTTGTCGCTCGTTACCAATCATCCGCAAAAAATCCGAACGCGACATTGGGGCATTGGGTCGGCATGGCTACGCACGATGTCGGCCCGCGCGACGGAGTGTTGCGCGCCGGAATGGTTTTCACCATCGAACCGGCGTTGACCATCCCTGAAGAGAAAATCTATGTCCGATTGGAAGACCTAATCATCATCACCGTCACCGGCAAAGAAATCGTTTCGGATTTTGTGCCGATGGACATGGATCAGATAGAGAAAATGATGAAGGAAATCGGGATGTTGCAGAAATATCCTCGCGACGGCGAACCATTAAAGCCATGACAATTTCATCCAGTCAGTTGGTTTCGATCCTGTGTGGTTGAAACCAACTGACCGATTGTTCTGGTCACTCAACCAATCTGTTCAATCTCAGCTTTCAAAATCCATCTTTTGCCGCTGCCCAACATAGTGTTAATATCCGTCCCCGAACCTACCAGATAAAGTATCCGCGATTGACCGTTGCTCCTGTGATCGAATGTCCCATGCGTGTAGTTTTATCCATTGCCGGTTTTGACCCCTCTGGCGGAGCCGGAGTGTTGGCCGACATCAAAACCTTTTCCGCGTTTGGCTGTTTTGGAACGGCGGCCATTACTTCGCTGACTTCGCAAAACACCGTTGCCGTTTACGGCGCGGTTCATCAATCGGCGGACACTTTGCGCGCGCAGATCGAACCGGTGGTCAACGATTTTCAGATTGCGGCGGTCAAAACCGGTATGTTGCCGACGCGCGAAACCATTGCGGTGACGGCGGAAATGATCGAACAACATCGTTTGCCCAACGTAGTGGTTGATCCTGTGATTCGCTCCACCAGCGGTTACGACCTGATTGATAAAGTTGCGATGAAGTTTTTGATCGAACGATTGCTGCCGCTGGCCAACGTCATCACGCCCAACATGGCCGAAGCTGAACGGTTGACCGGTGTTGAGGTGAAAGACCTGGACGGAATGAAACACGCAGCGGAGCGGATTTACGAACTCGCGCAACCGAAAATTCGCAATCCGCAATCCGCAATCCGCAATCGAAGCGTTTTGGTAAAAGGCGGCCATTTGCCCAACGAAGCTACGGATGTTTTGTTTGATGGCGAACAGTTTCAAATCTTTCGTTCTGCGAAAATCGACACGCGAAACACACACGGAACTGGTTGCACGTTGTCGTCGGCGATTGCTGCATTGCTGGCTGGCGGTTGCGAAATCGCGGAAGCCATCACAAAAGCCAAAGGTTATCTGGAATCGGCGCTGTTATCGGCTCCGAATTTGGGACACGGAGCAGGGCCACTGAACCATCTTGTTGGTGGTTTTGAAATTATAGGTTGAGCAGTTACTTCCCCAGTTTTATGAGTAGCGTTCAAGACAAAGAAAGCATTTCGCAAACTGAAGCCGAGTTGTTAGTCCGCCAATCGGACGAAAGTGTCGTTCGATTCGATCCTCAACGAATCACCGATGCGTTGGTGCTGGAAACCGGTTTATCGCCGGAACTGGCCGCGCAAATCAGCCAGGAAGTCCAAGATCAAATCGAACGTTCCGGCATTCGGGCGCTGACCGCTCCGTTGATTCGCGGATTGGTGGATGCGCGATTGCTGGAATACGGACTGGTCGTCGAATACCGCAAACATTCGCGTCTGGGCGTGCCGCTGTTCGACGTGGATCGCATGATCCAGACCGGCGTCAACGACACCACGCGATTGCACGGCCCTGAAGGAACCAGTTTGGCGCTGGCCGAAGCCATCAAACGCGAATACGCCATCCTGACGGTGTTTTCCGACGCCGTTGCCAATGCTCACTTGTCGGGCGATTTATATTTGGAAGATTTGGGCGAAATTGATCGGCCAACGGCGATGATCGGTTCGATTGATTTCATCAAACGGCTGGGCATTCGCTTGCCCGGCGGTTTGGTCGGTTCGCGTCCGGCCAAACGTGCCGAAGTTTTGGCTTCGCATCTGGTGACTTACACCGCTTCGTTGCAGGGCTATTTCAGCGATGCGCTGGCGTGGGATTCGGTCAATTTCGCGTTTGCGCCGATGCTGACCGGGTTGAGCCAGCGCGAGATCAAACAGCTTGCTCAAGGGTTGTTGTTTGAATTGTCCGCTCCGGTCGTCGCGCGCGGAGGCCAGCCGGTTCGTTGCGATTTACATCTGGACTGGGACGCTCCGGCGTATTTGCGCGAACTGTCTGTGGTTGGCGCAGGCGGCGAAAAATTCACGACCAGTTACGGCGCGGCAAGCGAAACCGCACGCGAATTTTTGAAAGCGATTTTTGAAGTTTATCTGGAAGGCGACGGACAAGGCTTGCCGTTTATCGGTTCGCGCCCGGTGTTGCATTTGACTGATTCGTTTTTTGAAAACGAAGCCAACCAAAACTTTTTGGAATTGGTTTGCCGAGCGGCTTCGGAACGCGGCGGCGTGGTGCTGGCATTTGACCGGCGCAATGGCAACGAAGCGGCTTCGGCATTTTCATCGCGGTTTGGCGTCAGCGGCGAAAAGCTGCAACGCGCGGGAAGCACCGCCGCTGCCATTTCTGCCACATCTGCCACTCCTGCCACATCTGCCAGCTCTGAAAGCTGGCAATGGCGCGCGGCAATTTTTTCATCGGTCGCCATCAACTTGCCACGCATCGGTTATCAAATAGACGGAGCCGAACACAGCGAATCGAAAGTACATGAATTGCTCAGCGGCTTGCTGGAACTTGCGGCGCAGGCGTCGCTGGAAAAGCGCGTCTTTTTGGAAAAACTGCTGGCGCGCGGCGAAGCCGGTCCGTTGGCGATGTTGGCGATGCGTCCTGACAAAGAACCCTTCCTGCCGCTCAGTTGGACTTCGCATGCCATTTGTCCTGTGGGGCTGGCCGAACTGACGCAATTCATCACAGGCGAATCCATCGAAAACTCTGCGGCGGCTCAGGAATTTGCGGCAAGTGTTATCGAACATCTGAACGCCGAAACCGTGCGGTTGTCGGCGAAACACAAAGTCCGGTTTGTGCTGGCTGAATCGCACGACCTGATTGCGCCGAATCGTTTGGCCAGGTTGGACGCCAGACGATTTGGCGACGAACCAGTCGGGCAGGCGTTGAACCGAACCATCGCGTCCGATCCCGCTTCCGACGAAGAAACCGAAACGGTGTTTTACACCAACTCCGCCAAGCTCCCGGCAAATTCGACAGCCGATCCAATCAACCAGTTGGCCATCGAAGGCGCGCTACAAGGCAAACTGATCTGGAATTCCATCAGCAACATTCATCTTGGCCAATCGTTGCCACAGCCCGCCGAACTTGCCGAATTCGTCCGCCAGGCATTCAGCCAAACCAAAGTTTCCGCAATTGCCTTTTCACCTGAATTCACGGTTTGCACTGTGTGCCGAACCGTTTCGCGCGGACTGCACGCCGAATGCCCTCAGTGCGGAGCCAACCGCGTCGAAGGTCTGGCGCAAGCCACCAACCGATACAGCTTCGTTTCCAAATGGCCGCAGTGGAAACTGGCCGAGTTGAATTTGCGAAATCGCTGAAATCAACTCGTCTAATGCCAGCGGTGCGCTGCTTTTGCTCAGCGGGCTGGGTGTGTTACTTTTCCTGCCTCAATTCCGAATCTCAATCCAAACACCGCGCACTGAAAAATGCCTAAACGAACCGATCTCAAAAAAATTATGATTATCGGCTCTGGCCCGATTGTCATCGGCCAGGCCTGCGAATTCGATTATTCCGGAACCCAAGCCTGTCGCGCCTTGAAACAGGAAGGTTATGAAATCGTGCTGGTCAATTCCAATCCGGCAACGATCATGACCGACCCGGAATTGGCCGACCGCACTTACGTCGAACCGCTGACGGTCGAAGCCGCCACCGCCATCATCGAACGCGAACGCCCTGACGCTCTGTTGCCAACCGTCGGCGGCCAAACGGCCCTGAACCTGACCGTCAAATTGGCCGAAAGCGGTGTGCTGAAGCAATACGGTGTGGAACTGATCGGCGCGAAACTGGACGCGATCAAAGTCGGTGAAGATCGTTTGCTGTTCAAACAGGCGATGGACGAGATCGGATTGCAAATGCCGAAAGCGCGGTTTTGCCACAACATGGAAGAGGCGAGAGTTGCCGCTGAAGAAATTGATTTTCCCATCATCCTGCGCCCAAGTTTCACGCTCGGCGGCACGGGCGGAGGCATCGCCTACAACTACGAAGAGTTTGAAGAAATCGTCGAACGCGGCCTGACTGCCAGCCCCATCAGCGAAGTCTTGGTCGAAGAATCCATCATCGGTTGGAAAGAATACGAACTGGAAGTGATGCGCGATCTGGCCGACAACGTCGTCATCATCTGTTCGATTGAAAACTTCGACGCGATGGGAGTTCACACCGGCGATTCGATCACTGTGGCTCCGGCGCAAACCTTGACCGACCGCGAATACCAGATGATGCGCGACGCTGCGATCAAAATCATTCGCAAAGTCGGCGTCGAAACCGGCGGATCGAACATTCAGTTTGCCGTTAATCCGCGCGACGGCAGTTTGCGAATCATCGAAATGAATCCGCGCGTGTCGCGTTCATCGGCGCTGGCTTCAAAAGCCACAGGATTCCCGATTGCCAAAATCGCCGCCAAGCTGGCCATCGGTTACACGTTGGACGAAATTCCAAACGACATCACCAAAAAAACTCCGGCGTCGTTTGAACCGACGATTGATTACGTCGTCGTCAAAATTCCGAAGTGGGCATTTGAAAAATTCCCTGGCGTGGAAGACTTGCTGGGCACGCAGATGAAATCCGTCGGCGAAGCCATGTCCATCGGTCGCACATTCAAGGAAGCTTTCCTGAAAGGCGTTCGCAGTTTGGAACGACGCAATTCGCCTTACGTCGGTTATGTGGACGACGAAACCCTGCGCCGTAAACTCATCATTCCGAATTCCGAGCGGATTCATTACCTGCACGCGGCATTCGAACGCGGCTGGACGGTTGAAGAGCTATACGAGCTGACAAACGTGGATCCGTGGTTTCTGAATCAGCTCAAACAGATTGTCGAGCTTCAGGAAGAGATCAAGGAAGAAGACCTGGAATCGCTTTCCGCCGATAAAATCCGTCGCGCCAAACGAATGGGTTTTTCCGATGCGCGCATCGCCGATTTGCTGAAAGTGACGGAGGATCAGTTTCGCGCCAAACGTTTGGCCGCAGGCGTTCGCCCCGTCTACAAACGAGTGGACACTTGCGGAGCCGAATTCGAATCGCACACGCCGTATCTGTATTCGACTTATGAAACCGAATGTGAGGCCGCGCCGACTGACCGTCGCAAAATCATGATTCTGGGTTCCGGCCCGAATCGCATCGGACAGGGAATCGAATTCGATTATTGCTGTTGCCACGCGGCCTTCGCGCTGAAAGAAGACGGTTACGAAACGATCATGGTCAATTGCAACCCGGAAACCGTTTCGACCGATTACGACACATCCGATCGTTTGTACTTCGAACCGCTGACCTTTGAAGACGTGATGCACATCGTCGAACTGGAAAAACCGGAAGGCGTGATTGTCCAATTCGGCGGCCAGACTCCGCTGAATCTGGCGATGCGATTGCACAACGCCGGAGTTCCGATCATCGGCACTTCGCCGGAATCCATTGACCTGGCCGAAGACCGCAAACGATTCGGCAAACTGATTGCCGATTTGAACATTCCGCAACCGGTCAACGGAACCGCCGTCACCGTCGAAGAAGCCAAGCGCGTTGCAGCAAGCATAGGGTATCCGATTCTAGTTCGTCCGAGTTACGTGTTGGGCGGACGCGCGATGATGGTCGTTTACGACGAAGCCAGTTTGGACACTTACATGAAAAACGCCGTCGAAGCTTCGCCGGAAAAACCGATTCTGATTGATCGGTTTTTAGAAGACGCTTTTGAAGTGGACGTGGACGCGCTGTCTGATGGCGAACGCACGGTCATTGCCGGAATTCAGGAACACATCGAAGAAGCCGGCATTCACTCCGGCGATTCTTCGTGCGTGTTGCCGCCGTACATGGTCAAACCCGAACATCTGGACACCATGCGCCGGTACACGCGCCAACTGGCTCAGGCCTTGGATGTGCGCGGATTGATGAACATTCAATTCGCCATCAAAGACGACATCGTGTACGTGCTGGAAGTAAACCCGCGCGCGTCGCGCACAGTTCCGTTTGTCAGCAAAGCCACCGGAGTTCCGCTGGCCAAAATTGCTTCGCGTGTGATGACCGGTCGCAAACTTTCAGAATTCAATTTGCCCGACGAATTGACGGTCAGCAGTTTCTTCATCAAAGAGCCTGTGTTTCCGTTCGTGAAATTCCCTGGGGTTGATCCTGTGCTGGGGCCGGAAATGCGTTCGACCGGTGAAGTGATGGGCGTCGGCGACAGCTTCGGCGCGGCCTTTGCCAAAGCGCAGATGGGAGCGAACGCCACATTGCCAACGACCGGAACGGCGTTCATCAGCGTCAACGACAATGATAAAAAGAACGCGGTTCGCATCGCCAAACGACTTCATGAATTGGGATTCAAAATCGTAGCCACGCGCGGCACGGCTGGATTTTTGACTGACGCAGGCGTTCCCGCCGAGCGTGTTTACAAAGTCAACGAAGGCCGTCCGAATGTAGTTGATCTAATCAAAAGCGACGAGATTGATTTGATCGTCAACACGCCGCTGGGACGCGCTTCGTTTTACGACGAACGCGCCATCCGCCGAGCCGCGATGCAATACAACGTCGTCACCTTCACCACGCTGACCGGAGCCAACGCCGCCGCCAGCGCCATTGCCTCGATGAAAAAAGACGGCAAGCTGAGCGTCATCAGCTTGCAGGAACACCACGCGTGAAGGTTTTTTAGAAGTAGCTGATGTTACGCAATGGCAGATCAAATAAAGCGTTTGACAGTTTCTTCGTCCCGGTAGGGACGGTTGA
>CADECP010000039.1:66122-71174 GCA_902825875.1 uncultured Acidobacteriota bacterium | reverse complement strand
ACTCCTTCGAAGGCAAGCTAAACTTTCAACTCTTATCGCGCAACAGGTTTATTATCGGCCACGCAATGTTCAGCATTTGGCAAAACATTACATTCTGATTGCTTGAAGTATCGGCATCGCAAAATTCCGTAACCGACCGGACAATATCTCGCTAAAACGCCGGTCGAATAACTTCAAAACTTTCCGCATTTTCCGTGCTCTGGATAGAAAAAACATCATGAACCTTCCATTGTCAGTGTCTGTCTCGCTGCAATTCCTGGCTTTTTTTTGGTCAATACGACTGGCCAAACGCGAGCGGGATTGGAGAATCAGCGTATTAGCAGCAGCAATGGGTTTTATCGCCATTCGTCGTTTGCTGGTTGTCAAAACCGGCTCGCCCTTCATTTTCGGATCGGGAGTTTTTGCGGAACTTCCGGGATTGATTTTGGGCGGGGTGACACTGGCGGCAATCGTGGCGCTTGACCGAACAATGAGCGAGCGACGCCGCGTCGAACAGGAGTTGAAAAAATCGCACCAGCAATTGCGCGAACTGGCCGCGCGATTGGACAACGTGCGCGAAGAAGAGCGCGCTTCGGTTTCGCGCGAAATTCATGACGAAATCGGCCAGGTGCTGACCGGATTGAAAATCGAAGCCAAGCTTTTCAGCAAAGAAATTCAAAGCACACATCCGCATTTGTTCGTACGCGCTCAGGAAATGATGATGTTGATTGACCGTTCAATGTTGAAGATGCGCGACATTGCCACCGAACTTCGTCCGAGCATTCTGGACACGCTCGGTTTGTTGGCGGCCATCGAATGGCAAGCCGAATCTTTCCAGGAACAAACCGGAATTCGCTGCAAACTGAATTCCAACATCGGTGATGAAAAATTCGACAGCGATTTGGAAACCGCCGTCTTCCGCATTTTCCAGGAAAGCCTGACCAACGTGTTGCGCCATTCCGGAGCGACGGAAGTCGAAATCGAATTTGATCGAAAAGACAAAAAACTGGCGTTGATTGTCCGCGATAACGGCAAAGGAATTTCCACAGATGATCTGAACAAACCGCATTCACTGGGTATTTTGGGAATGCACGAACGCGCCTTGAACTTTCACGGAATCATCAGCGTTGCCGGAAAGCCGAAAACTGGAACCATCGTTTCATTAAGCCTGCCGCTCACCCCCGACGCATGACGTTGAATCAAATGCCAGAACAGCCCCAACACATTTTGGTCATTCACGTTGCCGGTTTGGCGCAAACCACATTGGCGTTACCTGCGTTGCGTTCGTTGCGAGCGCACGCGCCACAATCGCGCATTACTGTTGCCGCCAGCGCCCTTGCAGCAGATTTGATTCGATTGGCGGGTTGCGCCGACGAAGTTCTGACCATCGGCAGATTTCGCCACGCAGAGTTGTTAAAACCAACGGCCTTTTATCGCAGCACCAAAGCAATCAACGAGCTTCGCCATTCCAATTTCGATCTGGCCATCGAATTCAAATCCAACGCCGAAGGCACGGTCGTGCTGAATTTCGCCAGGCCGTTTGAAAAGTTGAAACCGGCCAAAGGCGTCAACAAAGGTTTGAGCGGCATGCTCGAACAACTGACACAGGCTGTTTCTACGAAAGCTCCGGCAAACCATCTGGCTCATCTGTATTTGAAAAAGCTGGAACCGCTCGGCGCTCGCCCCATCGAAGCCGAACCGCATTTGCAAACCGACACAGCCGCCGACGAACGGTTTGAAAAGTTGCTGCACAAACACGCGGTCGAATACGGCGAATTGCTGATCGGCATTCATCCCGGAGCCGGTATGCCGCAGCACCGCTGGCCGCTCGAACGATTTGTTTCGATCGGTTCGCGGCTGATTCATAACTTCAACGCGCGGTTGCTGGTTTTCGCCGGGCCACAGGAACGCGGCCTGGCCAAACGAATCGTGGCGCAACTTCCGGCCAAACGCGCCATCGCCATTCAATCGCCCAAGCTTCCGGATTTGGTTTCGGCTTTTGCTCGGTTGAGTTTGCTGATCGCCAATCACAGCGGCCCGGCTCATGTCGCCGCCGCCGCCGGAGCGCCGGTTGTGGCAATCTCAACTTTTGTAAAACATTCCTCGCCCACGTTGACCGACGTGTTAAGCAGCCGTTGCGAACACGTTCGCGCTTCGCATATCGCCATGATTTCCGAAGAAGCGGTTTACGAAGCCGCCTGCCGCCTGTTAAAAACAAACCGTGCAGAATTTCTGCGACAGAGATAATGACGAAACCACCGATGAACACAGATGGACACAGATAAATCCTGGCCGAAAGCCAGTCTGTGCTCATCCATGTTTATCTATGGTTGGTTTTCCAATCGCAAAAAGGAGATTCGATGATTCGCAAATTTTTGACCGTTTCAATTTTGGTTTTTGCGTTGGCGTTTTCGCCGTTCGCTTCGCTGGCTGATGAAGGCATGTGGTTACCGGATTCGCTGGGCAAATTGCCGATGGGGCAATTGAAAAAACGCGGCTTCGAGTTGAAACCCGAAGACGTATACAGCACAACTCAGCCCAGCCTGAAAGACGCCATCGTGCAAATCAGCGCGGGCGGAACCGGTTCGTTCGTTTCCGGCGAAGGGTTGATCCTGACCAATCACCACGTCGCGTTCAGCGCCATCACGCGCGCTTCGACCACTGAAAAGGATTACATCAACAACGGCTTCCTGGCGAAAGCGCGCGCCGAAGAAATTCCCGCACAAGGTTACACCGTTTCGATTCTGCAAGAATTCAAGGACGTAACCGCCGAGGTGCTTTCCGCCGCCAAACCGGAAATGACTCCTGAGCAGCGCGATGCTGCGTTGAACGCAAAGAAAGGAGAGATTTCCAAAGCCGCGCTCAACGGACGCGACAAGGAAGGCATACGCACACAAATCGTCGAAGCCACCAGCGGATACCAATACTTCCTTTACACATACCTGACGCTGCGCGATGTTCGTATGGTCTACGCTCCGCCAAAATCCATTGGCTATTTTGGTGGCGACCCGGACAACTTTGAATGGCCGCGCCATTGCGGAGATTTCACTTACCTGCGCGCTTACGTTGGAGCCGACGGCAAACCCGCCGGTTTCAGCAAAGACAATGTGCCGTTCAAACCGAAACGCTTTTTGGCCGTCAGCGCCGCAGGCATCAAGGAAGGCGATTTCACTTTTGTGATGGGACATCCCGGAGCAACCTATCGTTACCGCGAATCTTATTCGCTGGATTTCCGCCAGAACATTCAATTGCCGGATCAGATTTCGACGCTGAAAAAGCAAATTGAAATACTGACCAAGATGGGCGAAAAAAATCCGGCGCTGAAAATCCGGCTGGCCGATCAGATTTTCGGGCTGAGCAATTCGCTCAAAGCTTTTGAAGGTGCGGTACTGGGTCTGAAAAAGCTGAATCTGGTCGAACGCCGCCGCGCCGAAGAAGAAGCGTTGAAAAAATGGCTGGACGCAAACCCGGCGGCCAAGACCAAATACGGAAACGTGCTGCCGCAGATCGAAGCCCTTTACGCCGACTTGCGGTCGTTTAGCTCCAAACAAACTGCGTTCGGCGAATTGTTCGATTCCGGCGATCTGGTCAACGCTCTGAACATCGCCTACCTGCGCGCAACGGACAAGGAAAAACCGGCGGGTGAACGCAATCCGCAACTCAGCGACGGAGCCATCAACCAGATGGTCAACCAAATGAGCAGCGGTTGGGGCGAACGCGAACCCGCTGGCGAAGTTGGCGGCCTGGCTTCCGCTTTGGAAAGCCTGGCCGATTTGCCCGGCAATCAAAAATTCGCCTTTGCCGAAACGCTGTTTGGCAATCAAACCGGCGAAGCTCGCCGCAAAGCCGAACGCGATTTCGCCGACAAAGTCATCTCCGATTCCAAATACAAATCCTTCGACGAAGTGAAAAAACTGTTCGGTCTTTCAGCGGCAGACATTCGCGCGATTGACGATCCGCTGGTGAAATTGATTGCCGCCGCTGCCGATGAAAACGCGCCGTATGCCAAACGAATCGCCAAGTTCAACGGCGAAGTCGTTCGGCTGCGCCCGAATTATGTCGCCGCGATGCTGGAAATGAAGAAAGGCGCGTATTACCCCGACGCCAATTTCACGCTGCGATTCACTTACGGCGAAGTCAAAAGCTACAAACCGCGCGATGCTGTCTTTTATCACTGGCAGACTTCGCTGGCGGGTGTGATTGCCAAAGACACCGGCGAAGACCCGTTCAACGTTCCCGCAGGATTGAAAGACCTGGCGAAGAAAAAAGACTTCGGCAATTATTTCGACGCGCAGTTGAACGACGTTCCGGTCAACTTCCTGACGACGACAGACATCACCGGCGGCAATTCCGGTTCGCCGATTATGAACGGCCGCGGCGAAATGATCGGATTGGTTTTCGACGGCAACTTTGAAGGTCTGGGCGGCGATTATGCTTTCGACGTCAACCTGAATCGAACGATCAACGTAGACATTCGTTACGTGATGTTCGTGACGGAAAAATTGGGCGGCGCGGCTTACCTGTTTGACGAAATGCAGATCAAACGCGGCAAAGCCATGACTGCCGGCAAATAAATAGGAAACTGGTTCACCACAAAAAGCACAAAAAACACAAAAGTGCGTTCCGGTTGCATTTTGTGCCTTATGCGCTTTTTGTGGTGAATTTGATTATGGCCATTGAACTATGAGTCGGTTAAGAAAAGCCTTTGTCATGCTGGTCTTCCCAGACCAGCACGCCGAATACGAACGGCGGCACAATCCCATCTGGACGGAACTGGAAGCGACGCTCAAAGCGCATGGCGTTCACAACTATTCGATCTTTTTGGACGAAACGACCAACCAACTGTTTGGCTTCGCCGAAATCGAAAGCGAAGCGCAGTGGGCGGCCATCGCCACGACGGAAGTTTGCCAACGTTGGTGGAGTCACATGCGCGAAGTGATGCCGTCGAATCCAGACAACAGCCCTCAATCCAGACCGCTGCGCGAAGTCTTCCGCTGGAGCGCGGACTTGTAGTCCGCAACTGGAGCGCGGACGTTCCCGTCCGCAACTGGCTCGCGGACGTTCCCGTCCGCA
>CADECP010000039.1:42771-66022 GCA_902825875.1 uncultured Acidobacteriota bacterium | reverse complement strand
ACTGGAGCGCGGACGTTCCCGTCCGCAACTGGAGCGCGGACGTTCCCGTCCGCAACTGGAGCGCGGACGTTCCCGTCCGCAAGTCTACTGAAAGCCCATTGACGGGCGGACTGGAAGTCCGCGAACCAGGCGGACGGAACGTCCGCGCTCCGGCGCCTGTCCGCGCTCCGGCACTAAACTTATGACTTCCCTTTCCCGTCACACCCGCGAACTTTCCGCTGCCGCTGCTTTCGCCGCGTTGCTGCTGTCTGTCGGCATTGTCGCTCCGTCGTTTTTCAGCGCAACGAACTTGCGCGATCTACTGGTCGGCAACGCGCCGGTATTGATCGTAGCCATCGGCATGACGTTGGTGATTGTCGCCGGACAAATAGACATTTCCGTCGGCTCGCAATTCGCCGTGTGCAGCATCGTCGCAGGTTTGTTGGCGAAAACCTTGCCAATGCCGTTGGTAGTTTTATTGGTAATTGCCATCGGTTGTTTGCTTGGTTCAATCAACGGCTGGCTGGTGGCGCGCGCGAAGATTCCGGCGATTGTCGTCACGCTGGCGACTTTGGTGGCTTGGCGAGACGGGTTGCGCTGGGCGACCGAAGGCGCTTGGGTGCAAAACCTGCCGGGCAATTTTCAGTGGTTTGGATTCGGCCAAACTGCCGGGCAAACGTTAATCGTCATAGTTTCGTTGATTGTATTAGCGGCGATGGCTTGGGCGATGAGAAACCTTCCAGTTGGAAGAAATGTTTACGCAGTCGGCTCCGATACCGAAGCGGCTCGGCTGGCGGGAATCAATCCGCCGCTGGTGACGATGAATGTCTTTGTTTTGATGGGAGCGTTGGTTGGCTTGGCGGCATTGCTGAACGCCATACGGTTTTCTTCAGTTCCCGCCAACGCCGGAATCGGCTTGGAGATGAAAGCCATCGCCGCCGCCGTGGTCGGCGGAGCAGCCATCACCGGCGGACGAGGAACTTTGTGGGGAACCTTGATCGGAGTTGCTCTGCTGGGAACCATCGGCACGGCACTGACCTTTGCGGGCATCAATCCGTTTTGGGAAAAAGCCATTCAAGGCGCGATCATTCTGGCGGCGCTGGTTTCCGACATCGCGTTCAACAAAGCGAATGGGACAATTTTTCAAATTGTCCCACAGGCAGGAAACAAGTAGGGCAATTTGGGAAATTACCCTACTGACAAAAAAGCTAATCGCCGCTTTGGTTCAACTGAACGGCTTTGTAACCGCCCGCCGCGCGATCTTTCAACCACCACAGCAAGAAGATGACGAACGGAACGACCGCCATCATCGCCACATACCGAAACGAAGGACCGTCTCCACCGACTTTGTCACGGACTTTGCCCATATTGAAAATCACCAGCCCAAGCGCGAACTGTCCGGCAAATCCCATTAAGCCCATTGTGAAAGCTCCGCCTTGGGGGAAGCGTTCGGAGGTGATGCCCAGCATCGTCGGCCACATAAAACAAACGCCGACGTAAAACACCGTCGCCGCCACATACGCTCCCGCCGAGCTTTGCACGTTCGAGAGCATAAACAACCCAATTGCCGCAATGGCGACAGAAGCGACCATCATTCCAATCGGCGAAATTTTGTGAGCAATCGGTCCGGCAAAATACCGCAACACGAACATCAACGCAGAGCCATAAACCAGAATCAGAATGCCGCTCATGTTGGCCAGATTGCCCAGCACCGAAGCCACCATCTGCCCCGGCGCAAGTTCAATCGAAGCCGTAATCATCATGCAAAACAGCAACAACAAAAACGCCGGATTGGCGACGGTCTTCACCATGTCCCCAGTGGAAATGCCCGCAGCCATACGTTCGGTCAGGGGGAATTTCTGCCCGAAAATCAGGAAGCCGTACGCAATCGTCGGAATCAAAATAATTCCCAACTGAACTTTCCAGCCAACGCCGGCCTGGCTCATGAAATACCCCAACAAGCCGCCGATAATCAGTCCGCCCGGCCACCAGGCGTGCAACACATTCAGCTTATGAGTTTTCTCGTTCGGATACATCGTGGCAATCAGCGGATTGATGACGGCTTCGACCAATCCATTGCCGAAACCGGCCAGCAACATGGAATACGTCATCACGGTGTAACTCGGAGCCGTTACGAATCCGACGACGCCGACGATATGCAGCCCGAATGCCAGATACAGCAGGTTTCGCATTCCCAACGCATCCAGCATCGGCGAAGCGACCAGGATCGAGGCAGCAAATCCGAAAAAGGCCATCGTCGAAATCCAGCCGTAATCAGAGCGAGCTTGCAATGGATTGAAGCCGGAAATGTTATCGGCGAGAACCAAATCTTCGACGTTGCCGCGCAACGCAAAGATCATGGCTGTGACAACGAGAGATAGACAACTGGCTATAAAAAGCCTGCGCTGATTCATAAAAGTGTCTCCTTACAGTTAGGGGCAGCTAGCGCCTAATGTTGAACTTCTAAATTTGTCGGTTATCGTTGGCGGAGTTCCCGCCGGAGAAGTGGTTAAGCCAAACGCGGCGGATTATGCGTCGAGCACGCGGAAAAGGCAAAAGTCGAAACGCAATCTTTTCATTCGCCGTCAACAACTCTGACGGGCTATCATCTGCCCGCAAGATTTTTTCCCGACAAACAATCAATCCAATCAAGCGAGGTTCAAAGCGATGAAAGCTCCAATTCGATTTGTGCGTCCATTGACGCTTTTGATGCTGCTCAGCGTGCTGTTTGGCGCAGCGGTCATTTTCCAAACAACAACTTCTCAAGCCCAACAAGCGGCGGCCAATAATCCACTGAGCGGTTTGCGCTGGCGCAACATCGGGCCGTTTCGCGGCGGGCGTTCGGTTGCCGTCGCCGGTTCGGCGGCTCAGCCCAACGTCTATTACTTCGGCAGCGTCGGCGGAGGCGTCTTCAAAACAACCGATGGCGGCGAAAACTGGATTCCGGTTTCTGACGGTCAGCCTTTTGGCACGGGCACGGTCGGAGCCGTCACCGTCAGCGAATCCGATCCCAACGTCGTTTACGTCGGCATGGGCGAAAGCTGCATTCGCGGAAATTTCTCGCACGGCGACGGAGTTTATAAATCCGTTGACGCCGGCAAAACCTGGAAGCGCGCCGGTCTGGAAGATTCGCGCATTGTTGGCCGCATCAAAGTCCATCCGAAAAACCCCGACGTAGTTTATGTCGCGGCGCTCGGCCACGCAGCAGGCTCCAACGAACAACGCGGCGTTTTCCGCAGCAAAGACGGCGGCCAAAACTGGCAGCGCGTGCTGTTCAAATCAAACAAAGCCGGAGCCGTTGACATCAGCCTGGATGTGAACAATCCGAACGTGCTTTTCGCTTCGATCTGGGAAGCCAAACGCACGCCGTACAGCCTGGAAAGCGGCGGCCCAGACAGCGGACTTTGGAAATCCACAGACGGCGGCGACAACTGGACTGACATTTCGCGCAATCCCGGATTGCCGAAAGGAACGCTCGGACGCATTGGCGTCACAGTTTCGCCCGCGAATTCCGACCGCGTTTACGCCATCGTCGAAGCCGACGATGGCGGCGTCTTTCGTTCGGACAACGGCGGAGCTTCGTGGGCAAAGGTCAACGAAAGCCGTAACCTGCGCCAACGCGCCTGGTATTACACGCACATTTACGCCGATCCCAAAAATGCCGACACGATGTACGTGCTGAACGTAGGCTTCCATAAATCCATTGACGGCGGGCGGACTTACACGACGCTGAATCCTCCGCACGGCGACAACCACGATTTGTGGATTGCGCCGAACGATTCCAGTCGAATGATCAGTGCCAACGACGGCGGAGCCAACGTCAGTTTCAACGGCGGCGTCAGTTGGAGCGAACAGGATCAAGCCACCGCGCAGTTTTATCGCGTCTCACTGGACAACGAATTCCCTTACCGCGTTTACGGCGCTCAGCAGGACAATTCGACGGTCAGAATTTTCAGCCGCACGACTGGCGGCGGCATCACCATTCGTGATTGGGAAGAAACCGCCGGTTCGGAATCCGGCTGGGTCGTCGCTTCGCCGAAAGATTCCAACGTCGTTTTCGGCGGAAATTACGGCGGTTTGTTGGAACGGCAGGATCATCGCACCGGCCAATCGCGCGACGTGAACGTCTGGCCGGATAATCCTATGGGCTGGGGCGCCGAAGGCATGAAGTATCGCTTCCAGTGGAATTTCCCGATTCACTTTTCGCCGCACGATCCGAACGTGCTGTACACGGGCGGCAGCCACGTTTTCAAAACCCTGAACGAAGGCCAAACCTGGACGACAATCAGCGGCGATCTGACGCGCAACGACAAATCCAAACAAGGCCCCAGCGGCGGCCCGATCACCAAAGACAACACTTCGGTCGAGTATTACTGCACGATCTTTACGATGGCGGAATCGCCTGTGACGAAAGGCGTACTGTGGACGGGCAGCGACGACGGCCTGGTTCATGTCACGCGCGACAGCCACGCGGCGAAACCTACGTGGGAAAACGTGACCAAAAACATTCCGGGCATTCCCGAATGGGCGCAGATCAATTCGATTGAAGCTTCGCCGCACGACGCCGCGACGGCTTACTTTGCCGCGACGCTTTACAAAGCCGACGACTTCCGCCCGTACCTGTACAAAACCAGCGATTACGGCAAAACCTGGAAGAAGATTACCAACGGGATTCCCGACAACTCTTTCACCCGCGTCATTCGCGAAGACCCGAATCGCCGCGGATTGCTTTACGCCGGAACTGAAACCGGAATGTACGTTTCATTCAACGACGGCGAATCGTGGCAATCGCTGCAACTGAATTTGCCCGTTGTGCCAATCACAGACATCGCTGTTCACAAACGCGACAAGGATTTGGTTATCTCTACGCAAGGCCGCAGTTTCTGGATCATTGACGACCTGCCGGTGCTGCATCAATGGCCAAAGGGAGATGCCACTGTCGCTGCTGCCGATGTTCATCTGTTCAAACCGGAAGAAGCGTACCGCATGCCCGGCGGAGGTTTCCGCATTCCTTCAGGCGCGCCGATTGGCGAAAATCCTGCGGCTGGCGTTTCCGTCTGGTTCAGTTTGAAAGACAAACCAAAAGGCGACGTGCAGATTGAAATTCTGGATGCGGCAGGCAAATCGGTGAAGAAATTTTCCAGCCGAGCGCCGGAAACTCCGGCTGGTGGTGGAGGCTTTGGGCGTTTCGGCGGAGGCCCGGCTCGCGTGCCTGCCGAAAAAGGCTTGAACCGTTTCAGTTGGGATTTGCGTTACGCCGAAGCGATGACGTTTCCGGGAATGATCCTGTGGGCAGGCAACACCGCTGGCCCGCGCGCCGTGCCCGGCAATTACCAGGTCAAACTGACGGTTGACGGAAAAACGCTGACCGAAACTTTCGAGCTTCGCAAAGACCCGCGAGTTTCGACAACGCAGGAAGAATTTCAAAAACAATTCGACCTGCTGACGAAAA
Source organism: uncultured Acidobacteriota bacterium (assembly GCA_902825875.1). Taxonomy (GTDB): domain Bacteria; phylum Acidobacteriota; class Blastocatellia; order RBC074; family RBC074; genus RBC074. Next base: position 60,591 of record CADECP010000039.1, on the reverse strand, counting down.
TCCGCGACAAGTTTTCGGAAACTTCGGAAGCGATCATTTCCATCCGCGACGTTCGCCGCCAGGTCAACGATTACGCCGCTCGCGTCAAAGATCAAAAAGCCATCGTTGACGCCGCGAAAGATTTGAGCGCCAAACTGACCGCCATCGAAGAAGCGCTGTACCAAACCAAAAACCAGAGCAACCAGGACCCGCTCAACTATCCCATCCGGCTGAACAACAAACTGGCCGCGCTGGCCGGTTCGGTAGCCGGGCCTGACTCCGCTCCGACCGATCAGGCGGTTCAGGTCTTCGAGGATTTGGCCGCCCGCACCAACACCCAGCTCGAGAAGTTGAAGCAGGTCATGGCGACGGATGTGCCCGCGTTCAACAAACTCGTGCGCGATCAGAATGTGCCTGCGGTGTTTGTGAAACCGGCGAAGTGATAGCTGACAAGCAAGCTCGGCTCTATCCTTTCCGGCTTTGCTGATTGTGATAGAGCCGAATTACATGAAACTGGTTGAATCCACCAATGCCCACTATCCTCAGATACGCTCCCAGTAGTAAAATTTGTACTGGGTGCAAAATTACGATCACCCTGTCTACTAAAATCTTGTGCAGTAAGTGTAAGAATTGTTATGAACATTGGTGTAGATGGTCATCGGTTGGTAGTCGAAATCTTATCAACCTTAGTGCATATCAAAACAACAATGGCGGAGCTAATCCTTAAACCAGCCGGGGTTCCGCTTGAAGCTTACAAGGACCTTTTTCATAAGAAAGATGAGACGACAGGTCGTACTCTATCAAAGCGAAAGATTGCTCCTTTAATTCTTGAGCGTATACAAGCTACGGAAAATGGCTATTCCGCTTTACGCTCAATTATCGAAATTGCATCTCGGTGGAATAGTTTTCATCTTGCAGAAAATGAATTTACGGCAAGGGGCACTGTTCAAAAGGCGAGAGAATTTATGGGTGTCCTAGAAACAATGGAGGCCCGCGAAGCTGATGAACAGGAGCGAATTCGTAATGAATCTATCGCTCGGATGAAAATAGAGCAGGCTGAAACTTTTAGAAAGCAGTCTGAATTGCTGCTTTTGATGTTCGAGGAATTGAACCGCTCCGATGAACCACAGAAACGTGGCTTCTTGCTGCAAGACCTTCTAAATCGCCTTTTTGATTTACACGAAATTCCTGTTCGTAAGAGCTTTCAGCGTAATGATGGTGCAGAGCAAATAGACGGCGGCTTTTCGCTAGAAGGGTGGCACTACATCGTTGAGTGCCGGTGGCGTCAGAAACTTGCGGATATTCGAGAACTGGATGGCTTTAATGGACAAGTTGTACGCTCTGGAAAGCAAGGAATGGGGCTATTCTTGTCAATCAATGGATGGTCAGAGCATGTGCCTCAAATGTTAAAGCAAAATCCGAACAAGTCAGTCATACTTATGGATGGATATGATTTACGTTGCGTTTTGAGTGGTCAAATTGATCTCAAGAAGTTTTTGCTAGCGAAGGCGTTCAACTTAACCATGCACACAGAACCTTACTACGGTGCTATGCAATATCTTCAGGAACACGGAGAGTAAGTTTTATCAGTTCACATATTTTCTGGTCGAATGGGCGCATAACCGAAAGACGAAATCAGAATGAGAAAGAAATACAAAAACCAGGCAGCAGAAGAAGCGGCCGCTGAGGTTCTTGTCGTCTCAGGGCAAGAGTGGGGGCCGACGATGCCAGGGAAACTTCTGGAACTCCCCATCAAGGCAACGCCTGATCCGGCTGTAGCATTGATAGTCGGAAATGAATTCTTACAGATTGAAAACCAGATCAAGGCCGCGCTTGAGTCAGCGCCGCTTGAAGATGGGTATTCACACTTTGCCGAAACCCTTCTTGAAAAAGCGATTCGAGGCTACGACGACAGGGCTGGCGACTGGCTGGTTGGCGTTCTTTCAAGCAGTCACCAGAACAACGGCTTCAAAGCCGAGCTTCTGCGTCTGCTCAGCCGGCTGAACCCTTTCACCTCAACGTGGCGGGTTGGTGTCATTCGACTCGGCCTTTCATCATTGAGCGTCGAAATTCGAGACGCCGCCGTGCAAGCCGCCGAATCCTGGGAAGAGGCTGGCGCGATTCAACTTTTACAGGCGCACAAAGAGCCTTGCGATTGGCTGGCCGATTACATTTCGCGCGTCATCCGAGATTTAACAAAGCAATAAGCCATGCCTTACCTCACAAGAAAGATCACTCGCGCAAAATGGGAATTCAGGGACGAACTTGGCGCGGAGGCAATTCCCGCCGATGCAGTGACCGCTGATTTACGCACAACCGGCAACACGCTTTCATTCTGGAAGATTGAAAAGCCGTCGAACGAAGAGATACGCCTGACGGCACTGGCTCTGGCAACCGGCGCGGAACGGATTGATCGTCTGGACTTGGCTTGGGTTGAGGAAGACAGCTTTCATGGTGATGGTTTGTCGCTGAATCCGAACGATGGCCGAACTCCGGTTGTCAGCTTGCGTAAAAATCACGTTGATGTGACCAAGCTCGACCTGGATCGTTTGTGCAAGGTTGCCGTCTCGGTCAGCCAGGCAATTTCTCTTGGGCAGCACCAGCGGTTCACCAAAAAAGAACTCGTCAAAATCATCGTCGAGGCTGTAAGCAACGGCCTTTTGTCACCAAGCGATCTTGCGCCAAGTGTGAAAGAGGAAATCGAAAAAGAACTGGGCAATCCTACTCAAAACCGATGACCATCGAATTATCCAAAGAGGCAAAACAGAACGCGCTCGAATCGCTGCAAAAGTATTTCGAGGTGAACCTGGAAGAACCGCTCGGCAATCTGGCGGCGGGCGCGTTGCTGCAATTCATCCTGGAAGAAATCGGGCCGAGCATTTACAACAAAGGCGTCGCCGATGCTCAGGAGCGCATGCAGCAACGCATCGGCGAACTGGATTCCGAAGTCTACGCCGACGAATTCCAGTATTGGCGCAATCGGCAATCGAAAGGACGAAAGTCATGAGGTGATTGGGCGATTCGATGGTTTTGAAAAGCATTACGGCTGACCGCCGCAGAGGCAGGCTGAGCAAAAAGTAAACTGTCCAATCAGTTCGGCTGGCAATTATCCTTTCGCCAACCGAACTCCTTCATTCATCAACGTCTTCATCTTTTCGACGGAAGTCGCTTCGCAATAAACGCGCAGCACGGGTTCGGTTCCTGACTGACGAAACAGAATCCAGCTTTCGTCTTCAAAGAATAACTTCGTGCCGTCGAGCGTAGCCGTGCCGACAACTTTGAATCCGGCAAACTCGTCCGGCGTGTTGTCGCGCATTGTGGCAACGAGTTTCAGGCCGGATTCAATCGGCACGTGCAGGTCGTTGCGCTCGAAGTGAAACTCGCCGAACTCTTTCCAAATGTCGCGGATAATTTCCGACGGCGTTTTGCCTGCCGCCAGCACGGCTTCGAGCAGCATCAAGCAATTGAACACGCCGTCGCGTTCGGGAATGTGGCCGCGAATGCCTATGCCGCCGGATTCTTCGCCGCCGGTCAAAAAGTCGTTCGCCGGATCGAGCATGATTTCGCCGATGTGTTTGAATCCAATCGGCGTTTCAAACAGCCGGAAGCCGTAACTTTCGGCAATGCGCCGCACGATCACCGATTGCGAAAACGTGCGAACGACCGAACCTTTCCAGCCTTTGTTCCTGACCAGATGCAACAACAGGATCATCAAAATTTGATGCGTGTTGATGTATTCGCCGCGTTCGTCCATTGCGCCGACTCGGTCGGCATCGCCGTCCGTCACCAAAGCCATCAACGCGCTGCGCTCACGTATGACGCGGCTGGTCAATTCCAAATTCCAGGGCATTGGCTCCGGCAAAACTCCGCCAAACATCGGATCGCGTTCGGCGCGAATCGTTTCAACTTTGATGTTGCCGCCCGCCAGCAAATTTTCAATCCAGCGTCCGCCGGTTCCGTGCATCGGATCGGCAATCACCGTCACGTTGGCTTTTTTCAGATCGTTGATGGCAACCAGATTTTCCACGTGGCGACGATAATCGTCCGGCAGAGCGATGACGTTGGCAATTCCCTGCTTCTTTGCGTCGTCCAGCGGCAAACGTTGCGGCGCAGTGGCTCCGACAAGTTGTTCGATCTGGTTGGTAATCGCCGGAGTCGCCGAACCGCCGAATGGCGCTTTGAACTTGAAACCGTTGAAATCCGGCGGATTGTGCGATGCCGTAATCATCGCGCCGCCGTCCAGCCCGCGCCGTTTGACTTCAAACGACACCAGCGGAGTCGGCACATCGCAATCGAACAAATCCACAGCGATGCCGTTGCCCGCGAAGACTTCCGCCGAACGCTGGGCGAACAACTCCGACGCAAACCGCCGGTCGTAACCAACCAACACAGACAATTTGCCGCTGGTGTTTTGAGTTTTCAGGTAATCAATCAAGGCTTGCGTGACGATTTCGACGTTCGCAAAAGTGAAATCTTCTGCGATGCGCGCGCGCCAGCCATCCGTTCCAAATTTGATAATTGCCATAGCTAAACGATTGAGTAATCCGTCAATGAAGATTTGTCGCCCAACGCCGCTCCCTCCACTTTGGAGTTGCGACCGATGATGGCGCTTTTGCCGATGATCGAATTGCGAATTTCCGAAGCCTTGCCAATGCGCGCTCCGGCCAGAACCACGCTGTTTTCGATTTTGGTGCGCTCTTCGATCACGCAGTTTGCGCCCAGCACGGAATTGATGATTTCGACTCCGGGTTTCAGCGAACAACTCGCATCCACCACCGAAACCGCATCCACTTTGGCGGGTTCGGCGTCGGCGGAAAGATTTGACGTGCTGGCCGTTGTCACCGGTTTGCGTTCAACATCGAAAGATTTGATGCGCCCGTTAATCAGGTCGTCGTTGGCTTGCTGGTAACGCTGCGGCGTGCCGATGTCCAGCCAGTAATCCGACATCGTGTAAGCAAAAAACGGTTCGTTATTCGCCAGCAGCGACGGAAAAAGCTGATACTCGAACGAAAACTTTTCGTCTTTCGGAATGTATTTCAGGATGTGCGGTTCCAGCACATAAATGCCCGCATTGATCGTGTTGCAAGTGATTTCTTCCGGCTTGGGTTTTTCCAAAAACCGGCGCACGCGGCCATCGCTTTCGGTTTCGACCAGCCCATAAGCCGAAGGGTTTTCAACCGGAGTCAGCACGATGGTCGCCGCTGCTTGCCGTTCGCGGTGATAAGCGACGACTTTGGCAATGTCTATGTCGGTCAGCACGTCGCCGTTGAACACGACAGCGGTTTGCGACAAATGCTCTTCGGCGTTTTTGTAAGCGCCTGCGGTTCCCAGCGGCGAAGCTTCAACGGCGTAATAAATCTTCACGCCGTAATCTTCGCCGTCGCCGAAAATGTCGCTGATTTTGTCGGGTTTGTATGACAACGACAGCGTGATCTCTTTGATTCCGGCGCGTTTCAGCAGATCAATTTGGTAATAGAGAAAAGGGCGATTGACGATGGGGACAACAGGTTTAGGGGTGTAAATGGTCAGCGGTCGCAGGCGCGTTCCTTCGCCGCCTGCCAAGATCAGTGCTTGCATCAGAACAAAAAGTTCTCCTTGCTTATAAAACTTTCCCTCGTAAATGAGCCGGGAGTCTAGCAATCGAACTTTCGGAAATCAAAACGCTTTTCGGCGCAAAAGAATTTCTCTGGCTTCTCTTCAAATCAACGAACAGACAAACTTGCCGACATCCTCTGACGGCATTACTATGCTGCCTGCGCGAACATTGCGGGACGCGCAAGTTTTCATTCCTTTTTCACCCAAACAATCTGGAGGACGAATCAATGGCAGAGAATCTAAATCGCCGACGGTTCATCACGGAAGCAGGAGCTACGGTCGCCGGAGCCAGCGTGCTGACGGCTGCATCGTATTCGCGCGTGCTGGGCGCGAACGACCGCATTCAAATGGGCATCATCGGCTCCGGCGGACGCGGACGCAGCGTGATGAATTCTTTCAATAAGTTCAACGACCAAATCGAATTCATACACGTCGCAGACGTGTATGAACCGAACATCAACGCCGCGCTGAAGCTTTCACGCTCCGGCGCGAAAACGACAATGGATTATCGCCAGTTGCTCGACGACAAAAACGTCGTAGCCATTTTGAATGCCACGCCCGATCACTGGCATCACAATGTGCTGATTGACGCCGTCGCCGCCGGCAAAGACGCTTACACCGAAAAACCTTTCGCCTACTCCATCGAACAAGGCGCGAAGATGGTCAAAGCCGTTCGCGCGACGAAGCAAATCGTTCAGGTCGGCATGCAACGTCGTTCGTCCGAAGCCGTGCGCGGCGCGAAAAAACTGGTTGACGACGGAGTGCTTGGTGAAGTGGTAATGGCTCGCGCGCAATGGTTTTGGAATCGCAAACCGATGCCGCAAAAGCTGGAACTGGCGGGCAAACTGGATTGGGAACGATTTCAAGGCCCGGCGAAAAAACGCTACGGGCTGGACGAACGCCGCTTTTTCCACTGGCGCAACTTTTCTGATTACAACGGCGGCCATCTGACCGATCAAGGCACGCATTTGATGGACGTGATTCAGTGGTTCTGCAACAACGGCAATCCGCCGAATTCCGCCGTCTGTCAGGGCGCGACTTATGTTCACAAGGGCGCTGACGTGCCGGACACGTTCTGCGCAGTTTATGAATACCCGACGTTTTTGGCTACGTGGACGCTGTGTTACGGCAACTCGTACGAAGACGCCTGGAAGATTCATCTGCAAGGCAAGAAGGCGACGATGGTGATTGATGACGACGGTTATCGCGTGTTCCCCGAACCCTGGAATCGTCCGAACATTCCGCCGAAACCGATTCACGAATACAAAGGCGGCATTCCGACCGAACCGCACGTCAAGAACTTCATTGATTGCGTTCGTTCGCGCCAGGAACCGAATGCGCCGGTCGAAGTCGGCCACAAAGCCGTCACCGGCCCGCATCTTGGCAATCTGGCGATGCGCTCTCAAAAACGTGTGGTGCTCGGCGCAGATGGTTTGGTCGCCAAAGCTTAACTTCGTAGGCAGGGTGTCAACTTTTGGCACCCTGCCTGTCTTCGATAGAGGACTTCCCCCGCTCTTTTCCCGTAAGAAATTCGCAAAGTTGTGCAAAGGCTGAAGCTGCAAGCCGCTGAATATGGCACTCGGCTTGCTGAAATGTGGAACGCTTTTGCAAAAATAAAGCCGCGTGGGTCGGGTGCCACTCCCTTGTGCGACCGGCGACGGCTTCAAATGTTGGCCCTTAGTGAGAAAAGTTATGACTTTGCTAGAAGACCTGTTAGTGGGATTGCTCTACCTTCCGTTTCTCATTGCTCCGTTCGCGTTGCTGTTTTGGTATGCCTTTGCGGCAAATCGTTCGAGCGATGCAGAAGTCGTCAAAAAATCCGATGACCGAAGCCAGCGCCCAACGCGCTGAACTTCATTTCATTTGCCGAACAAACCGAACTCCACGAATACGTCCGGCGTTGACGCCGAAACCGGTGACTTTGCCGGCGGCATCGCGCGTGAATTCAAACTGCGCGCCTTGCATCAAGGTGAACAGTTCGCGCGTTCGAGGCGTCAGCGGTCGTTTGGTTTCGTTGCGATCAATCGAAAACAGCTTGCCGTTTCCCACCACAAGTTTGTAAGTCGTATCAAGCTCTTCGCTGAAATAAGCGCCCGCGTATTCAGCCAGTTGCTCCGCCGTCAACGTAATCGGGTCAGGCAGTTTCGGCGGCGCTCCGCGAAGCGTCAAAGCTTTGGTTTCCGTCGCCTTGAACTGGTCAGCCAGATAAATGTCTGCCACCTGCTGAGCAAACGCGCTGGGATTCACCGTCCCCAGATTGCACAAACAAGCCACTGAAAATTTCTGATCGGGAAAACGCACAAGCTCCGACCTGTAACCCGCCCACGAACCGCCGTGACTGACTTTTCTCAAGCCTTTGTATTCTTCGATAAACAAGCCGCTGGCGTAATCGAGCTTCTTGCCGTCGTTGAACAGGCCAACCGTGTGCATTTGATCCAGAAATGCTTTGCCGCCGACTTTTGGTTCGTAAAAATTTTGATCCCACAACAGCAAATCTTCGACGGAAGTCATCACGGCGCCGTCACCGGTTTGCTCGAAGTTGGACATTTCGGTTTGAAAGCCGCCTGCTCGCGGCGAATAACCGGTCGCCCGCATCGGCACAATGCGTTTGTGATTGTCGAGCACCAAAGTGTGTTTCATTCCCAGCGGATCGAAAATGTTTTCTTTGGCAAATTCCGGGTAAGACTTTCCGCTGGCGCGTTTGATGATGATCGAAAGCAGAAAGTATCCGCTGTTGCTGTAAAGCCATTCGTCGCCCGGCGTGAAGTTGAGCGCCTGTTGTCGAACGATGATTTTCAGCGCATCGGCTTCGGTGGTCGTGTCGTCGAAATTGATTCCTGCCAGCGAAAACAGCGTCAGGTAATCGCGCAATCCGCTGGTGTGATGAATCAAGTGACGAATCAAAATCGTTTTTGGGTAACTCGGCAATTCGGGAATGAACTTTCGCACGTCATCTTCCAGCGAAAGCTTTCCAGATTGCGCCAACAACAAAATACTGGCCGCCGCGAACTGTTTGGAAGTCGAACCGATGTCATAAACCAGCTTCGAGCCGTTCGGAATGCCGTGTTCCAGGTTGGCTTTGCCGTAGCCTCGTGCGTAAATCAGTTTGCCGTCTTTGATGACTCCCAACGCGCAACCCGGCGAATCGGGCTTATCAAAACTGGCAAAGATCGCGTCCACTTTCGCTGTCACACCATCGGCTGACTGAGAAAATCCAATAACCGGTGCGACAAGCAGCAAAGCCAAACCAAGCATAATCTTGAAACAACGCATTTTATTCTCTCTGAAGATTGTGCGTGAAAAGCCCAAGCCGCAGATAAACGCAGATGTTCGCTGATCAGCGTTCTCTGCGTTTATCTGCGGCTTAGAAATTCTTGCGAGGGTTAATATCGAAGCGAATGATCGGTCAGGTACTTCCAGCCTTCGTCCGCGATCAAATCCATCGAAGACAATCCGTCTTCCTCCGTTCCCGGATAAACGTAAATGCCGTCGCGTTCGATGGCGCGCGGGTCGAGCGATTGCAAGCCATGCAACAATTGTTTGAACGTAGCCGGTCGGAAGTATTCGCCCTCTTCCAGATTTTCCACCAGCAGGCGAAACGGCTGAGTCAGTTGCGCGTACGTCGGACGGAACTGGTAATCGCCGACATCGTCTTCGACGGGTTCTTCGCGGTTATCAATCAACATCAACATCGAAACGATCAAAAACTCTTTCTGATCGGAAAAGCGATGCAAGCGATCCACTTCGTTGCCGAGTTCATCGCCTTCGGTCGCCATCGAAGCTTCGATTTCGTTGCGCCATTGGTTGAAATTGCTGATGGCCGTTTCGGCGTCGCTCTGAAAATCCCAGTAGCCGTATTCCCAGGCGTACTGGTTTTCAATCAGCAGCGACGCGATGGATTTCATAAAGCGGCGTTTTTCGGCGGCTGAATCGGTTTCGTCTTCGGCTTCGACCAAACGGGCCAGCCGCGAGCGCAACTCATCTCCGCCAAAGACCTGAATCACCAGTTGAATGCCGAAAAACACCGCGTGATCGTTTTGACGACCGGTCAGAAACGAACGGCGGCTGCCGTCAATGCGTCCCTGTCCGCTGCGCGTTGCCATGTAAACACCGCCAGCAAAAATGGCCGCCATCACCAGCATCAGCAGCCAGAACAGCCCCGTACCGATTAACAAGAAAAGAAAAAAGCTCATCAAGGTTCCTCTCAACCCATTCATCAAACGCAAAGGCGCAAAGCAGCAAAGACGCTAAGAAAGTTTGGCGATCAACAAAACCTAAAAACCTCTTTGCGGCTTTGCTCCTTCGCGCCTTTGCGTTGAAGCTGTATTCCTGAGACGTTTAACCGCTGAACCAACCGCCGCCGCTTCGTCCGAAAGAACCGGAACGACCGGAGCGAACTCCGCTAACCCGGCCATCGCCGCCTCGCCGCACACTGGTGCGTCCGAAGCCCGTCGGTCTGGTTCTGCCGACGCCGGTTGCTCCGGGCGAAGTCCCCACCCGCGAGGCGCTAAACATGGTTGGCCGCGATTGCGGACGATAGCTCGGCGGATCGAACGTCGGACGCGAGTTCACAGGCGGCGGAACTCTGTAACTGCTGCCATAACCACTGCCGTAACCATATCCGTTGCCATAAATGATCGTCGTCGGACGGCTGTAGTAATAGTGATCGTAAAACCACCAATGCGAATACGGATAACCGCCGTAGTAATAATGCCTGACCGTCGAAGTTGATCCGCTCGTTGAAGTCGTCGAATTCGTATTACTGGCCGTCAATGACTGGTCATACGGTTTGAATTCAGACAGCCGCAGCAGCCGAACGTTGATGCCATTCTTCTGCCATTCGACGAAATCTTCGTTGATGTCGTCCAGTTCTGCCGCTTGCGTCTGGTCTTTGGCCAGATAAATCACCTGCAAAATGCCGCGCTGTTTCAACTGCTCGGCGGGCGGCAATTTGGCCAGATACCGATTGTCGAACTGATTGTCCTGATCGCTGTAAGGCGATAACCGATTGCTGTCGAGCAGCAACAGAGCCGGAGCGTTTTCAGGAAGCTTTTTGCGTTTTTCTTCAATTTCGTTGGCGTAATAACCCATCGCCGACAGCGTTTCGTGCGACCGAACTACGCCCAGCGGATGCGGCCAGTTGTCGAAAACCGGAACCAACGTTGCGACATCAGCCATCGCCGCTCCGACAGCAATCGAAGCCGGGCCGGGCAAATCGGAAATAATCAACGTCTGGTTTGTGTTTTTTCCCGAAGCAAGCAACGAGCGCAATCCTTCGGCGCGCTGATAAGCTTCAATCATCTCACCTGTGCGAATGAGTTTGATTTCTTTGTTCAGCGAAACCTGCGAAAGCGATTGCAGCAAGGTCGGCGAGAAAAACGGCTGCCATTTGGCATCGCGCGGCTGGTAAATCGAAATCAGGTAATTGGGATCGAAGGCGCTCCAGGCTTTGCCGACACTGTCAGTCGGCGAAACAGCAGCCGGAAAAACCAGCGCCTTTCCGGTTGAACCGATGTTCCAGCCTTCTTTCTTTTGCAGTTCCAGCGAATCTTCAGCGACTTCGGGTTCGTCGTCGCCCGCAAGCTGATATAGCGCCAGACCGGCCATGCTCAGCCCCGCTGTCCAGGCCAGCCCTTTGCCAAGCTGACGCCGGGAAAGATGTTTTTCAAACCAGTTCGGAGCCTGGCGCTGCAACGAAGAATTCGCCATCGGCCCTGATTGAGCCGAACTTGTTCGCGTGTTTTTGTATTTTACTTTCTTGGCCATAATTGAACGCCGAGCGAGATGTTAGTTCTGCTTTTGGGTAGCCAGTGTCAAATCGTCCACCGAAAAAACCTCGCCACTCAATGAACGAAACCCGAATGTGCCATATAAAAATTTGTCTTTGTTGGGGCTGTTGTCCGTCCAAACACCAAGTCCCAACTTTTCGCCTTCCTCACTGGAAGTAATCCAATGGCGAATCCTTTCTCCGCTGACTTCGATATTGATTTCGTACGACGCTGTTTGATTGAGCTTCGCAACGACCGGAAAAGGCAAACTGACTTCCTTTGGCGCGCCGCCGTCTTTAACGACGTAGGTGTAAAACTTGTTTGGCGCGTGCGTTGTGGATTTCGGGCCGGCCAGATGGAACAGATAATAATTTTGGCCTTCCTTGTCGGCTTTCACCACCCAGGTCGCGCCCTTTCCATCATCGAGCCAGATCACAAAATTGCTCTCTTCGTGAATGTCGCGGTATACCTGATCTTTCAACAACCCCAACTCAACGCCTTTGACTCTCAATCGTTTGTTGCTTTCGGTTCCGGCTTTGACCAATTCCCAGGAAGGCGGATTTCGCCAGTTAAAGAAGTTATCAAATCCGTCGGACACTCCGCCCGAAGTCACAATCGGATTCAAACGGATTTCCATTGCGCGCGGGCCAGGAGAAAGAATTTCCTTTTTCGACCATGGTTGATAGCCGATCAATTCGGCACTGATCGTTCGCTCAACCGCACTATTCAACTCGTAATCAATCCTGACGGTGCCATCCGCTTGAATCTTTCCCTGCAAAGCACCATCAATCATTACAGTCGCGCCTGGAGTTCCCTGAATCGTCAACTTGGCAACACGTGTTAGAGGAATACGGCTGTAATTGATTTCGGAACCAGCTTCGAGGTTTTCAAAGTTATCAATGAAATCGTTGTATTCGGAATGACTGATGCGGAGCAAGTGTTTTCCCGGAGCAATATCGTTTACCGCCGCAACTCCATTTTTCGTCACAGTAACTTGCAGCTTATCGTCGAGAAATACTTGCGCTCCTTCGGGCAATCCCAGCAAATTGACACGGGCTGTTTGCGGAGTCAGCTTAAGCCTTAGAATCTCGCTGGCTTTCAATGCTTTCGATTTGCCTGATGCGCTCAAATAACCAGGATATGAAACTTCAACCTCATATACCTTGCCACGTCGAAGCTCGAATTCCGCCTTACCGGAATCGCCCGCTTCACGTTTTTCAATTTGCTTACCTGTCGCAGGGTCTTTGATGATGACTTGTCCGTTGATAACGGGATCAAGCACCACAGCCAAAACCCCTTTACTGGCTTGTGCAGCTTTGGTGCGAACGGTAACGCTTTCAGATGCAGATCGGTCGCGCGGTTTGACCACAGTGTATTCGCGTTGAGCTACCGCAGTGGTGGAGAGAAGAACCAGACAAAATATGAGTGGCAAAAAGAATGGATTGATTACGACTTGCGGCTTAAGAACTCTCATTTTTACCAGCACAGATAAAGTTACTGTTTGTCTTTGGCGCAACGGAACCCAACGTACTCGAACTTTTTCACCGGGAAATTGAAGAAGCGATCCGTTGCTGTTTGCTGACTCGGCAAATTGTTGAACGAACCACCACGTTGAATCTTGTTTCCTTCGTCCGGTCTGGCAGGGCTATTCGGGTAAGGCTTGTAATCACTTGCCGTCCACTCCGCGACATTGCCAGCCATATCCATCACGCCAAAAGGACTCGCGCCTGCCGGATAACTTCCAACCACACTAAGTTTACCAATCTGATCCGGTGAGGGAGAAGCACTGGAAAGTTGTGGCTTCCATTCATTCCCGTATGGATAAAGATAATTTTCCTTCCCACGAGCAGCGAATTCCCATTCTTCTTCTCTGGGCAAACGTTTTCCGCGCGATTCGCAATAATCTCTGGCATCAAACCAAGTGACGTTCACCACAGGAAATCTATCTTCACCGGAACGAGGCGCTCCATTTACCCAATGATCCGGTACGCTGCGATTATTTCGGCGCACAAATTCCAAATACTGCTCATTGGTGACCTCATAAGCGTCCATGAAAAATGGCGCGACAGAAACCTTATGAGCAGGCTTCTCGAACTCGCTCCCATCATCTCTTCCCATCATAAATTCACCACTCGGTATGGCTTTCATGTCCAACGGAGTTCCGTCTGGGGCGTTATTAACAGGTGGGTTCGATGGGCGAGTCAGGAGCCAGGCGGAAATAGCGATGGCCAACAATGCTGTAACGGCGATGCCGAGGATTTGCGGCATCTTCGATTTTTGCTCGACAACCGGATTGACGACATTCGGGCGGGAGTATCCACCTGCCCCGTAAGAGTTATTCGACGGCAGGCTGACCGCATTATTGCCAGACCTGGGAGACGAAACTGAAGGCCGATTGGGATCGGTGACAACGGTGTTGCCAATACCAACGGTCGGAGCATCGGCCAGGCTTTGTCGCGCGGTTCCACGACCTTCGGCGACAAGGGTTTGCCGCGCTCCCAACATACGACCGGTGATTTTGGCCGCGCCGGTCATCTCGTATTCTTCAAGCAGTTCAAGAAACTGGCGGGCGGTTTGGAAGCGATCATCGGGATTTTTCTCCAACGCCTTCAGCACGACCTTTTCCAATTCCGCCGAAATTCCCGGATAGAACTCCGACATTGCTGGCACAGCCATCTCAATGTGTCCGCGCCGGATTTCGTAATCGGAAGTTCCGCTGCCGTCGCCTTCAAACGGGACACGTCCGGTCAGCATTTCGTAAAGCACCACGCCAAGCGCGTAAATATCCGAGCGATGATCCAGTTCGCGGCCTCGTGCTTGTTCGGGACTCATGTATTCAGGCGTGCCGGGATTGAATCCCATTTGCGTGCCGCCTTTGACGCCTCGCACTTTGACAATGCCGAAGTCCGTGACTTTGACCACGTCGTCAGGAGTAACCAGGATGTTGGCGGGTTTCAGGTCGCGGTGAATGATGCCTTGATGCTTGGCGCCTGATTTGTCGGCGTAAATGAAATTGTGCGCGTAATCAATTGCGGCCAGGACTTGTTTGAAAAGCTTCAGCGCGCGGTAATCCGGAATTGGGCCGGTTTCGCGCGTAATCATCTTTCTCAGATCGCGTCCGGGGACATACTCCATCACGATGCAGGTCGTGTCGCCACTGGCAATGAAATCGTAAACTCGGACGATATTCGGATGATCGAGTTGCGATTGAACAAAGGCTTCGCGTTCCAGGCGTTCGCGCAAATGTTCGACCTGACGCGGGCTGAAATCTTCCGTGCGGATGGTTTTGATGATGACTTCGCGCGCCAGCCGTGTGTGGCGGCCCAGATACAACTCTCCCATCCCGCCTTCACCAAACGGGCTGACAACTTCGTAATTGCCAATCGTGCGTCCGAGCATAAATGAGGTTGGATTGCCTGCTGCGATCTATTGAGCCAATGCTCAAGCAGTTGGCAATCATTTTGTCGGCTTCTTGAAATTCAAAACACAGTCTTGCTCGTGAAAGCTGACCACCAAAGTGAAATTGCCCACTCGCAAGCGATCGCCTTCCGATAGTTCCACCGAATCTTCAATGCGTTCTTCGTTCAGGTAAGTTCCATTGGCGCTGCCAAGATCGCAAACAAAGTATCTGCCTTCGCGTCGTTCGACAGCGACGTGATTTCGGGAAATGTTGTCTCCGTCAAGAATGACTTGATTGTCGGTTCGACGACCAATGGTGATGCGGTTTTCGCTGAACGGTTGAGTGACCCCGTCTTCGAGTCCTTTGACGACGATGTGCGGGTTCAGCGCAATCACTGGCGGCAACCGATGCGGAACAGTTTGACGCCCGGATAAAAGGCCTGTTCCCACAGACGAGGTCAGATGAACAAGCAGTATGTTCTGGCCAATACGAATCTGATCGCCGTCTTGCAGTTGGGTTTTCTGAACTCGTTGACCGTTGGAAAATGTGCCATTGCGACTGAAGTCCTGAAGCACATACACCTGTCCGTGTTGAATGATCTCACAATGAAGACGCGAAACAGTATGGCCATCCAAAACGATGTCGCAATCCTCTCCTCTTCCAATTGAGGTGCGTTGCCTGGCCAAAAACAATCCCGTACGCCCAGCGCATAAACCGCCGACAAAGCTCAAACTTAGCTTGCCCGGCGGGGAACTTGCAGTCGCTCGCCCTTTGCCAATCGAAAAGGCGATATGAGACTCAAGCGGACGAGTAAATTCATATTCCTGTCCAATCACTGTGAATTCAATCCCCTTGAACCAAGTTGAAAATACACCGCTACTGACAACACGGTAAAAATGATTCTGATTTTAGTCACAACTGTGTGCGTCGAGGCGTCCGCGAATCGGCGTCGTCAAAGACTGTTTATCCCAAACAGGACTTAGCCAAAAGAGGCGACAGATTAGCACGACGTTACACCTTTGGCTAGCCAGCTTTACGGCAAAAACAGGTGATGCAAAGCTTGCTCTCGCAAGACAATCGCACGTTCAACTCCAAACGAAATCGGCAAAAAAATTGCGTGATTATTAAACCTCTACGGTGGTGAAAAGCTGGTTGACTCACCACAGCATCGAAGCTACAATCCGCGCCGCGTTGGCAGCGAACCTCAAATGCTTCAAAAAGAAGTTCCCTTTTCGCAGCCGCGACCCCGTCCCTGACAACTAACCGCATAACGATCAGTTCAAGAAATGATCAGCAGTTCTTGCTAGGGATTATCAATCGTTTTCAAGCTTTCTTACAGTTGTGCGAACTTAATTGCCTCCCCGTTGATATTTCTCACTGGGCAACTGGGAAGCCATCAATTTTCCGTTTTACTTGAATTCTATTTCTTCGGCGAGCCGTGCCTAGTCCCGTGTGGCTTGAGCAACACTTCTTGCTCACAGCTAGTTAAGTGCAGTTAGGGCTGACGCCGCGTCAAGAGGAGAACAGGATGCGAACCTCACATCGCCGTATTCAATCTTTCAGTTTTTCGTTGATCACGCTTTGCGCGTTGGTTTTCCTTGCCGGTTTCAGCAACCTGACTTTAGGGCAAGGCATTCAGGGACTTCCCGGCAGCGCCAATGATGCAGCTTTAGGTCTTGGCCCCAGTGAAAACAAGCTCGGAAGTGTTTTATTTTTCAACTATTACACCAGCGACGCGCTTAGCTCTTCGGTCAACACACGTTTTAACATCACCAACGTTAATCCATCTCAGGACATAGTTGTTCACGTTTTCTTCGTTGATAGCATCACATGCAGCATTGCAGACGCTTTTCTCTGTTTGACCGGCAATCAGACAACTACATTTCTGGCGTCTGACCTTGATCCCAACGTGACAGGTTATCTGGTTGCGGTTGCAGTTGATAACGAAGGCCGTCCTGTCAGCTTTAACTTCCTTGCAGGTGATGAATTGATCGTGACCGGAACGGCACACCGCTTCGGATTAGCGGCAGTGGCGATTGCCCGGCGAGACGGCAATTTCGCCTCTCCTGTCAATTCGGACGGCGTCAGTTCAACAATGTTCTTCAACGGCTCGCAATATGACTATCTGCCGTATTCTATGGTGCTGGATAGTTTCCCGAGTCAGGTCGGAGCAGTCGGTGCGCCGCTGGCCGATACCAGAATTTATGTTTATACCCCACTGCCCAACCTCATTATTGGCGGCAATTCTTTTGCAGGAACGCTGTTTTTCCTGATGCATGATGATGCCGAACATACGTTTTCAGGCCAGCTACCATTGAACTGTTACCTGGCATCCGACAAGCAAAGAATTACTTCAGTCCGCACCTCTCCCCCACTCAACTCAATCGTTCCCACTGGGCGTACAGGATGGGCGGCGTTTTTTGGCAATGGTGCTCAAAGGATTGATTGCGATACTTCGGGCGCTACCGTTACGCTCAACACTGTACCGCTGATGGGCGCAACCGCAACAAGAGTTGGTTCGTTCACTGGCGGACATAATTTGCGCTACGCAACGACCTTTAATGCTCCGGGATATTCCATCAAGATCCCCGTCATTCCTCCAAGTTGTGGTTCCAGCGTTGAGTATCCGACCAGAGGAAGCAGTTTGTGCAGTGACTAAGTTTTGACCGACGCGGAAGGCTACCTCACACAAACCTCACACACTGGCCACCGCAGAATTGCCGTTGTTCGCAATGGCAATTTCTTGCAGAGCGCAGTTGCTACGGCAATTGCGCTCATTCTTTTTTCAACCACGTTGCTTCTTGCCAGCTTTCCTTTCTATTCTCCAAAAATAGAAAAAATTCTGAAACTCTACGGAGCTTGAAGCGTGAAAACTGCGGAGTTCTTTTTCAAAAAGGCGAAGTGTGTATTGCCGACTGACTGAATTATTTAAGCACGGTTTGACGATCAGAATTTTCCCTTGCACAAGCGTTCTGGCGATCTAACTATGCTGACGAATCTGAAAGAAATATACAAGAAGCGGAACCCTCAATCCGACGCAATTGCCCTACAGATAGTCTCAGTTGCCAGTCACCAACA
>CADECP010000039.1:0-42761 GCA_902825875.1 uncultured Acidobacteriota bacterium | reverse complement strand
ACACCCTCATGAAGCCGTTTGAAACTGGTTATTAGTTTTTCGTCTGGCCTTCACACAGAACTACACTCACACTAGCGAACACATTTTCAGCGAGAGCAGCACAACATGGCAGAATTTATTTGCAGACTGGGAACCCCGGCAGGCGAGATCGTGACGCGCACAGTCGAAGGACTGTCCGAACAGGAATTACGTCAGCGACTTGCACAGGAAGGTTATCGAATCTTTTCCGTTGAAGGATCGGGTCTGGCTGGTGGTCGAAGTCGAGGCGCAAGCCAACGAGCCGTCAAAATCAAGCTGGACGATTTTTTGCTTTTCAACCAGCAATTGGCGGCCTTGCTTCATGCCGGATTACCCGTCTTGCAATCCATTCAAATGCTGCGGCAAAGATCGCCCAACGCCAAATTGCGCACAGTGCTTGCCGATGTCGAAACACGCATCAAGTCAGGTAGCGCACTCTCTGAAGCTTTCGCATCGCAAGGTGAAACCTTCCCGAAAATTTATACAGCCTCAATTCTTGCCGGTGAACGGTCAGGAAATTTGGACGAAGTGCTGCGTCGGTACGTAGAGTATACGAAAGCGATTGCCCAGCTTCGCCGCAAGATTCGTGGTGCGCTGACGTATCCGATCTTGCTGCTTTGTGCAGCGGCAATTCTTGTGACGGTTCTGACGACGTTCGTGATTCCACAGTTTTCGTCGCTTTACGAAAATATGGGCACAGAATTGCCGACCATCACGGTTATCGTCGTAGGCTTTTCAACCGCAGTCCGGGAAAACCTGTTTTGGCTGGCCCCTGCTCTGGCTGGTGTAATCGCTGCAATCGTTTCGTGGCGAAAGACGGAAAACGGGCGTCGAACCATGGATCGCTGGACGTTAAGGATTCCGATCATTGGCGATTTGATCCGGCAAATGACCACCGCGCAGTTTTCTCGAAGTATGGCGACATTACTTGCCGGGGGAATTACCGTAGTCGAATCGTTTCAGATCGCACTGGCTTCAATTGCCAACCGCGAATTGCTGCGTTCTACCGAACCTGCGCTTCCGAAAGTCCGCGAAGGAAATCCGTTCACGGATAGTCTGTCTGAGGCAGGCTGGGTTCCTGAACTGGCGACGGACATGATTGGCGTCGGCGAGCGATCCGGTTCGTTGCGGGAAATGCTGGATGAAGTTTCTGGCTTTTACGACGCCGAAACCGAAGTCAAACTCGGTCAATTAACCAGTTTGATCGAACCTGCAATTTTGTTCGTTATGGCAGGAGTCGTCATTACGATTCTGTTGGCCATCTACCTGCCGCTGCTGCAAATGGTCAGCAAGGCAGGCGCGTAAACATTTAACTTCTCAAGAATTCAAGATGGCCACTGCTACTGAAACAATCAATCAACCTTCTGAGTGGGCGGAGCGGGAAACTGCCGAACGCTTGGCGTCGCGTTACCGACTCAATTTCATTCAACTCGAAAATTACCCGGTGGATTATGGACTGGTGCAATCGCTGCCGGTTGATTTGATGCTGCGAAATAAATTTGTGCCGCTGCGCCGCGAAAACGGCCACATGGTCATAGCCATGGCCGATCCGTCGGATTTGATGCTGCTTGATGAATTGAAAGCGCAGCTTCGCGTATCGCTCAAAGTCGAAGTAGCCACCGCAACCGCCATCGAAGGTGTTTTACGAAAAGGCGACGCTTCGCAGCGCGTTCTGCAGGAAGCCACTGAAGGATTCCGCGTTTCGCTGGTGCGCGAAACGGAACAAGGCGAAGAAGTTCTTGATCTGGATCGGCTTTCCGGCGACGGCGAAATGTCGCCGATCATCAAATTGGTGGACACGATTGTGTTCACCGCGTTGGAAAAACGCGCGTCTGACATTCACATGGAAACGCGCGATAACGACATGACGGTTCGGTATCGTATTGACGGCGCGCTGTATGAAGCGGGCGACCCGATTGATATTCGCCACCACCAAACGATCATTTCGCGTATTAAAGTCATGTCGGAACTGGACATCGCCGAACGTCGCGTGCCGCAAGACGGACGGTTCCGCATGAAAATCAAAGGGCGAAAAGTAGATTTCCGCGTTTCGATCATTCCCACAGTACATGGAGAAGACGCGGTGATTCGTATCCTGGACAAGGAGCAGATCAACGAGTCGTTCAAGGATTTGCGATTGGAAGTCGTAGGCTTTGACCCGACATTGTTGGCAAAATTTCGCCGGTTCATCCTGGAACCATACGGAATGGTGTTGGTGACGGGGCCGACCGGCTCCGGTAAAACGACGACGCTGTACGCCGCATTGAATGAAATTCGCAACGACGAAGACAAGATCATTACCATTGAAGACCCGGTTGAATACCAGCTTCGCGGAGTGGCACAGATCGCCGTCAACGAAAAGAAAGGTCTGACTTTCGCGCGCGGTTTGCGTTCAATTTTGCGCCATGACCCTGACAAGATCATGGTCGGCGAAATTCGTGACAACGAAACCGCTCAAATCGCCATCAACTCCGCGTTGACCGGGCATCTGGTGTTCACCACTGTCCACGCCAACAACGTGATTGACGTGATTGGACGCTTTATCAACATGGGAGTCGAGCCGTACAACTTCGTTGCGGCATTAAACTGTGTGCTGGCGCAGCGATTGATGCGCGTACTCTGTTCGCGCTGCAAAAAACAGTACCAGCCGGCAGACGCTGAGTTGCTTGAATCCGGGTTGAACCCAAAAAACTACCGGGATCGTGTTTACCACACCAGCGTCGGTTGCGAGATTTGCAACCATACAGGTTATCGCGGACGAACCGCGATTCACGAACTGCTGGATATGACTGACAACATCCGCGAACTGATTATCCAGCGCAAACCCGGCTCGGAAGTCCGACGCGCCGCCATCCAGGAAGGGCTTGGCAGCTTGCGCGAATCCGCTCTGCGCCTGGTTTTTGAAGGACAAACGACTTTGCACGAGATCAACCGTGTGACGTTCGTAGAAGAAATGAAGTGAAGTAATTTGGAACGCTGCCGGAGTCATAAACGTTGAAGCTGCCGTTGCGATGAATTCGCTACAGGAGTTTCAGCCAAACCCCGGTCCCGCTCCCAATCACCCGACAAGACGACTGAGTGACAGTCGCAAATTTCGATTTATTGCTTTTGCGCTTTTGACGGCGTAGTTTTAACCGCTTTCGACGGCTGAGTGATAAGTGACAAAGAACGCCTAACTTTGTCGTTGGTTTAACCGAAGCTAGTCGAATCTCGAATCCGACAAGAAAAAGAGAAGGTCACCATGAACACAAACATCACGATTCGCAGAACTCTTGCCTTGTTTTTATCCTTGTGTCTGTTGTTGCCAGGAACCGCCCTGGCCGGTGGCGGCAAAGGAAAGAAAAACTTCAATGAAGGCAAAAAGTACGAAGCCACGCAACAGTGGGATTTGGCGGCGCAAGCTTACGCGCTGGCTGTTTCGGCGGAGCCGAATAATCCTGAATATCGGCTTAATTATCTTCGCGCCTTGCAACAGGCTTCGCTGATGTATCTCAAACGCGGAGACGCGCTGGACGCTCAGAATGATTACGCCGGAGCGTACACGGCTTACCGTACGGCCTTCCAATACGATCAGGGCAATGAAGTTGCACGAATCAAGATGGAGCGCATGCTCGACCAGCAAAGAGCAGTCGCCAGTGGCCTTGAACCAATCAACACGTCCGCATCCGGCAACGTCAGGCCGACAAGCTATGTCGCCGTTAAAAGTCCTGAGCGCAACCGTGAGGCCTTGACCGACGTTTCCTTCCCAAAAGCGAAATTCAAAGCAATCACCAAATCGCTTGGAAAATTACTCGACCTCAACGTCATCTTCGACAAAGACGTTAAGGACGACGAAATTGATATTGAGTTAAAAGACACCACAGTGGCCAAAGCTTTCGACCACGTGTTGATGATGACCAAACACTCGTTTGAGCAACTCGACCGGCGCACGATTCTGGTGTATTTGGACAACGCCACCAATAGACCGCGCTTTGAAAGGCTTTACGTCAAACCCTTCTATCTCGGAAACATTAATGCCAATCAAGCTCGTAGCGCCATTCAACTCGTTCTTGGGCAGGGACGACAGGTTCAACCGCTTGATTCAAATGCCGGCGGACCTGGCGGCGGCGGCAGCGGTGGTGGCGGAAACATTTTGTTGGTGAAAGCCACGCCTCAGGAACTGCAACTGGTTCAGGACGTGCTGAACATGGTTGATAAAAACAAGAATGAAGTCGTGCTTGATGTCGAAATTTATGAAGTCTCGCACGACAGCATGACTCAGATCGGCAACCAGATTGCCACCGAAGGAAGATCAACCAACACAGTCGAATACGTGGATAAAGACACCGGCAGACCGATTTACTCCAACAGAACCACGACCTCTCTTGGCGCGCTTGGTGGGTTCGGGACAAGAGACCTTTTACCGGCAGGCACAAACGTCGGTTCATTAGTTGCGGGGTTCGGTACGTTGGGAGCGGCAGGATTCCTGCTTAGCTTGCCGCCAACAACGTTGTCCTTGCTTCAATCGAAAGGCAATTCACGCCTGCTGCATAAAACACAGATTCACGTGCTCGACGGTCAGCAAAACGTCACCAAGGTTGGTAGAAGCGTTCCAGTTCGCACTGGAACCAATTATGGCTTGGGCGGTTTTGGTGGAAGTCCTTTTGGCGGAGTCGGTGGTGTTGGCGGAGTCGGTGGTGTTGGCGGAGTCGGTGGTGTTGGCGGAGTCGGTGGTGTTGGCGGAGTCGGTGGCTTCAACAATGGTTTTGGTACCGGCGGCTTCGGCGGCGGTTTTGGTGGAATTGACAACATTCAGTACAAAGATGTCGGTCTGGTGATTGACGCCAAACCGACCATCAGCAATGAAGGTTATGTCGAAGTCGTCATGAAGTTTGAAACGTCCGACGTTGCCTCTTCAGGCAGCGATGTCAACCTGACACCAACTTTTACACAGCGTTCGCTGCAAACGACGGCTCGCATCAAAGACGGCATCACGGCAGTGGTTGCCGGTGTTAATCAGGAAACCAAAGGCGATTCGCGCGCGGGAATTCCCGTGCTGGGAATGATTCCGATTCTTGGCCGATTGTTTTCAACTCCGCGCCAGACTGCCAGCCAGAGCGATATTGTCATCACCGTCACTCCGCACATCATCCGTTCGGCAGGCATCAGCGAAAAAGATTATCTGGCCATCAAAGCCGGTGTCGCCAGCGTCGGTCCAGGTGGCGGTCTTGCTCCCAGTGTTGAAGACGTGGTTTTCCGCGCTCAAATGGAAGACGAGCAGGAAAAACGCCTGATCGCTCTGCAACAAGGATCGCAACCACAAGTCACGCAGCTTACTCCTGACAATCAAATTGCCGGTGTTCAGCGCCAAACGACTTCTCCGGGACTCGGCGTGCAGCAACCGCCGGTTCAAAATACCTCGAACAATAATGATGGCGCTGCGGCGGCTCAACGCCGGAAATTGGACAATAAGGATTTGATCCCGGTCAGAAGCAGCGGCTCATCTTCATCTTCGCCGAACAATCAATTTTACGAAGCTCCTGCGGCTCAACC
This sequence comes from uncultured Acidobacteriota bacterium, assembly GCA_902825875.1. Taxonomy (GTDB): domain Bacteria; phylum Acidobacteriota; class Blastocatellia; order RBC074; family RBC074; genus RBC074. The sequence continues at coordinate 37,211 of CADECP010000039.1, read as the reverse complement.
CGATCCGCCCAATGGCGGTGGCGGGGCGGTTAATGGAGGCGCTGGCGGTGGTCAGGGAGCCAGTGGCGACCCTGAAAAAGCCAAAGACCCGAAAGACATTGAAAAAGAATTGCTGGCCGGAAATTCAAACCAAACTGAAAATCCGGTTCCGCAAGCTGTCGTCAGAATGGGCGTCGAAACTGAGGAAGTTCGCAAAAAACGCGAGCAGATTCGGAAACAATGGGAAGAGCAGCAAAAGAAGGAATTGGAAGAAGCCAAGGCCAGAAAAGCCAAGCCTGAATCCGCTCCTGCTCCGTTGCCAGCCGAACTTGGGATGACGCCGAAAGGCAAAGTGGATCGTGCGCTTCCCAGTCCGCTCAACAGCGTTCGCAACAAAGTGAATTTCTCTATTTCGCCCGCACCGACCCGTCAACAGATGGGCAAAACGTTCAGCCTGACGGTTGACGCCAACGGACAAGGCGAAATGTTCGGCGCGACGCTGGCGTTGAATTTCGATCACAAGAAATTGAAGGTCAAATCCGTTCGCGGCGGCGATTTGTTCGGCCAGCAGCCGGAAATCAGCCACGAGGTCAACAAAGGCAATCTGAAGATTGTCATCAAAAACGCGCAAAAGACTCCGGTGGGAGCCAACGGCCAGGTCGCCGTGATCGAATTCATCGCGTTGGAAGAAGGCGAAACTCAAGTCGCGTTCAATAACTCCAACACGAAAATCAGCGGGGCCAACAACAAGAGCGCGGCTGCGGCTGGTTCAAATGCTCAAGTGGTCATTACACGCGATGCAGTCACCAGTTCAAACCAGTAAACACTGATGATGAACAGACTGAAACAAATGTTTGGGAATCGGCGGTCGTTGTCTGGTGAAAATCCAGCCAACGGCCACCGCCAACCCGAACCAGGCGAATCAGGTTTCACTTTGCTGGAACTGATTATTACGCTGACGATCATCGCCATTCTGGTTGCCGGCACGGTTCCATTTGCTCACAACATGATTAAACGCGAAAAGGAAATGGAGCTTCGTCGCAGTTTGCGGGAAATTCGCAAAGCGATTGATTCATTCCACAACCAATGCCTGCCGATGAGACAAGGCAATTCTCTGCAAGCCTCTGAATGGCCAGAAGATTGTTATCCGCAATCGTTGGAATCTTTGGTGGAAGGTTTTGAACCTCAAAATCCGCCGAACACTTATGTTCGATTCCTGCGCCGAGTCCCCATTGATCCGTTCACAGGTAGAAGCGATTCCTGGGGACTGCGTTCAACAGAAGACGATCCGTTTTCCACTGGCAGCGGTCGGGTCAGTCAGACAAACGGCATTTTTGATGTTTACAGCACAGCCTCCGGCAAGGCACTGGACGGCACGGAATACAGCAAGTGGTAAAGCAACGACGAAACAAAACTGGCTTCGTGACTGATCGGAGCATTTTCGGTCGGCGCATCCGTTCCGCGAACTCCGAATCCGGATTCACGTTGTTTGAATTGATTATTACCTTGTTGGTGATTTCGATTTTGGCCGTTGGAGCCATCCCAATCGCGCGAAACGTCAACCGGCGCGACAAGGAAATCGAATTGAAACGAACGCTGCGCGAAATTCGCCGGGCGATTGATATTTATCACCGCGATTGTCAGGAAGGAAAACTGTACGCGGCGGAAACCAACAAGTTGAAAAGCTCCTGTTACCCGGAATCGCTGGAAAAACTGGTCGAAGGCGTTCAAAAAGGAAATATGGGCATTACTCCGACCGGAGAAATGTTGCGGTATTTGCGCCGCATCCCGGTTGATCCGATGACCGGCAGAGCGGAATGGGGTAAACGTTCGGTTCAGGACGAACCGAATTCAACAAGCTGGGGCGAAGAAAATTTGTACGACGTTTACAGCCTGCACCCCGGATTGGCTCTGGACGGAAAGACTTATTACAGAAACTGGTAAACGATGGATACTCGAAAAACGACATTTTCAGACCGGCGATTGCGCGCGCGAATTCAGCGCGGCTTTACGTTTATGGAGCTGATGATTGTGATGGTAATCATCGCCATTTTGGCGGCGGTCGCCATCCCGAAATATCTGGCTCATCTGCGCCACGCCAAAGAAGTCGTGCTGCAACAAAACCTGTGGGCGATGCGTCGCGCGATAGATTTTTACACCACCGATAAAGACGCTCCTCCGTCTAGCTTGCAAGACCTGGTTTCGGCGCGATACCTGCGCGAAATTCCCAAAGACCCGTTTTGTCAGGATTGCGGCTGGGAAGAAGTCCCCGCTCCAAACGATGGCGTTGACTTCAGCGCGCAAGGCGGCATTGGCGACGTGAAAAGCCGAGCTGAAGGCGCAGATTCAAACGGCAAAGCTTACAGAGAGTATTGATCGTCAGTCTCCTCATTCTTTTTGATTCTTATGCAACAATTACCTGTTATCTCAGGCGTCTGGGATTATTTGACCGCACCTGATCTTCCGCGAACTGCGCTGGCCATTGGCGAAACCCATCTTTCCATCATCACCTTGCGACGAAGCGGCGGCGAATTCGAGCCTCGTAATCTGGGCGTGCTGAAATTGCCGGCGGGACTGGTCAACGCCAGCTTCAACGAACCGAACGTTTCCAACGAATCTTCTTTGATCGAACATTTGAATCGTACAGCGACTCAGGCAGGCATCGCTCGCCCGCGCGCGTTGAGCGTCGCTCTGCCGTCAGGCAGCGCGCGCAGCCACGTCATTACGCTGGATTCGGTTCCGGCTTCGCGGCTGGAATTTTCGCAGTTGATCGAATGGAAGATCGAACGGACTTTCGGCCAAAAATTCGCCGACTTGAAAACCAGCCACACCAAACTGAATGACTTTCATGGTCGTCCGCAATGGCTGGTCACGGCGGTTCATCGCAGAGTGTTGGAACAGTACGAAAACATTTTCAAACAAATGCGCTGGTCGGTTGGAATGATCGTTCCGCAACATCTGGGCGAAGCTCAATGGCTGATTCGGCAAAAACTCGACGAAGATCAAATCGTCGTCAGTCTGAACGAAGCCGGATTCAGCACGGTCATCGTTCGCAAAGACGAGCCGATCATGGTGCGCGAAGTCGAATGTGCGCCCGAAGAGCGCGAAGACGAATTTTTCCGACTGCTGGTGTTTTACCGCGACCGACTGTTGCCGACGGAAGAACCAATTCGGCTCAGCCGCGTGCTGACACTCGGCAACGTCGCCGAACAGCGCCGATTCCGCGACGTAGTCGTTTCGGCATTGGAAAATCATGTGGTTTCGCTCGACGTAAACCAGATTGGCCTGAAGGTTGACCCGAACGCCCCGTTCAACCATTTCGCTGCCGCTGGTGGCCTGGCAACAATGGCCTGGAATTGAGCGTTTTCAATGCGTCGCGTTGGTCAAGCCTGCAATTTTCCTCACAACTTCCAAACGTAATTTGCCGTCAGACTTTATGGGCAGTTATACTCCCGGCCTTGAATCTGACTTCATCGCAGATTAATTCTCGTCGTCAAATACTTTTGTGCTCCTAAGCTCAAAGGCTTTCTGCTCCCAACTGGCCGGGCGGAAAGAATCAGGAAGAACGTTTATGAACTCACAACCGAAATTTTCAATTACCAAATCGCTGCTGATAGTGATTGCAGCTTTCGCCTTATTCATCGCCGGATGCACCAAAGATTCTGTCGTGTCCAACAGTCCGGCAACTCCTGCGGCTGGTTCGACGCCAGCTTCGACGGATGTGGCTTCGGCTACCCAACAAGCGACACCTGTCACAGGCGCTTCACCTACGCCGACTGGACCGACCGGACAAACAACGCCGAATTCGCCCTTCGACCCGCAACCGGGCGAAACCAAAGTGATGCAGGGCAACATTCCCATGGTTCTCAGCCCGGCTAAACCTATGCTGACGCCTGCTCCCGATCCGTTTCCGCCTCGCCCGACTCCGCCGGTGATTATGGAAAACGGCAAGATCAAACAGCAGTGGCAGGCCGCCGCAGAGGCAGCGAGTTTGACCAGCCCGGTCAAAGACCGTCCCGACGCCGCCGCGCAAGGAAAAGCTTATTACCTGCAAAAATGCGCCGACTGTCACGGCAAGGAAGGAAAAGGAAACGGCTGGATGTCCGCGATGACCAAACGTGATGGCAAAGTGGCAGTACCGCCGACCAATCTGGCCAGCAAAGCGGTTCAGGCCAATTCCGACGGCGAACTGTTCTGGAAAATCACCAACGGAAAATCGCCTATGCCCGCACATCGCATACGATTTGACGATGAACAACGTTGGCTGATCGTCGCGTATTTGCGAACCTTCAAACCTTAAGTTTTGACGAACAGGTTTGCGGCCTGTTGGATATTTTCTAGCTGCAAGTCGTAGGGCAGATTGAAAAATCTGCCCTACTTTTTACATGCAGAGGTTTTAATTTCAGGCGAACAGAATCTAAAATCGGTTCGCCAGCGTAAGTTCAAACGGAGACCGCTGACAAAGGCACGCAAATCCCCACTTGGCTTGCCCAAATTGCCTGATTCGCCTGATTAATCGGTTCGTACGGAACCAAATCTGAAAATGGAGTTTGCGACTGAATGACCTGGGACGAGGTTAAAGAACTGGGACCTCTTTACGCCATTGGCGCGCTCGACGAAAAGACATCGCGTGAGCTTGAGGCATTTTTGAGCCATGCCACACCGGCTCAGCAACGCGAGTTTGCCGAATGGCAGGAAGTCGCCGCATTGTTGCCGCTGTCGCTGCCGCACCCTGAAGTTCCCGCCCGCGTCAAAACCAATTTGATGGAGCGAATCGCCGCAGAAACCCAACCAGCGGTTTCAGAGCGCAAAGTCACGACTTATTCGTCTACCGGTAAAGTTCTCCCTTTACAGTCCAAACCGCGAACCGCGCGACCAGTTCAAAGGTGGCTGATGATGGCCGCGACCGTGGCGTTGGCGTTTAGCAGCGGCTACCTGGCCTGGCAAAATTACAAAATTACCGAACAACTTACCGATTCCAACTTCAAACTCGGCACGTTGCAGCGTCAGTTCGAAGCATTTCTTTCGCCCAGCACGCGAGTCATTTCGATGAATGGCGTCGAAGAAACTCCGCAGGCTCATGCAAAAATCGTTTGGAACACCGATTCTCAGACTTGGGAAGTTCATATCAAAAACCTACCTGCCCCGCCCAGCGACAAGGATTACCAACTTTGGTACGTCACCGCCGACGCCAAAATAAACGCCGCGGTGTTTCGCACCGGCGCAAATGGAACGTTGGAATTGAAATTGAACATTCCCCCTGAAGCTTTGAACGGTCTGGCTGCGACCGCCGTCACGCTTGAACCGAAAGGCGGTTCCCCTCAACCAACAGGCAAGTTCCATTTGATGGCCAAGATTTGAAAAAGCCGTCAATTGCATTAGACTGCCGCCGAGTCACACACTCTCAAATCAACAAATCGAAAATTTCCTGTCGAACAAAGCCGCCTGTTTGGAAGGCTTGTTGCGACTGCTTTACCAAACTTTATGATCAAAACTCTGGAATGGACTGAAGAAGGCGTGTTGATGATTGATCAGCGCCTGTTACCTACGGAAGAGGTTTATCCTGTTTTCCGAACTTATGAAGAAGTCGCTTACGCCATCAAGGAAATGGTCGTGCGCGGCGCTCCGGCCATCGGAGTCGCGGCGGCAATGGGCGTGGCGCTTGGCGCGCGCGACACGAAAACCGACGACGCAGCCGAATTCGACCAGGCGTTCAATCACATTTGCCAGGTCATAGGTTCGACGCGCCCGACGGCTGTGAACCTGTTCTGGGCGATTGAACGAATGCGAAACCTTTACGCCAGCTTGAAAACACAAAACGCTTCGTTGAGCGAAATTCGCCAGCGACTGATTGCCGAAGCTCAGCAAATGCACGTCGAAGACATCGCCGCCAATCGCTCGATGGGACGGTTCGGGGCCGAGTTGATTCCCGACGGAGCGACCGTGCTGACGCATTGCAACGCCGGAGCTTTGGCCACAGCCGGTTACGGCACGGCGCTCGGAGTAATTCGGGCCGCTGTCGAAGCCGGAAAGAAAATCGCGGTCTTTGCCGATGAAACGCGCCCATTTTTGCAAGGCGCTCGGTTGACGGCGTGGGAGCTTCACAAAGACAACATCCCCGTCACGCTGATTACGGACAACATGGCCGGACACTTTATGAAAGCCGGAAAGGTTGATTGCATTGTCGTCGGAGCCGATCGCATCGCCTCCAACGGCGATGTCGCCAACAAGATCGGCACCTATTCCGTCGCCGTGCTGGCCAAAGAAAACAACATTCCGTTTTACGTCGCGGCTCCGATTTCAACGCTTGATCTGAACATCGCTTCCGGCGAACAAATCCCGATTGAAGAACGAGTCACGACCGAAGTCACTCACGTCAAAGGCGCTCAATTAGCCCCTGAAGGAATCAACGTTGCCAACCCGGCGTTTGACGTGACACCGAATCGTTACGTCGCTGCAATCATCACCGAACGCGGAGTTGCCCGTCCGCCGTACACTGAAAGTTTGCGGCGATTGGCGAAGTAACGTTCGTAGTTCCGCCTTTAGGCGGCTGGCGGCTTCAGCCGCCTAAAGGCGGAACTACGAACTCTATCGTGGGAACAATTTATGCCTTCGAACAAGTCAACTGCACGAGTCGGCGTTTACGTTGATTCGGCAAATATCAATCGCAATGGCGGTTACGGCATGGGTTACGAAGTGTTGCGCGAATTCGCTTGCCGCGATGAAGCCGAAGCCATGCGCCTGAACGCTTATGTCAGTTACGACGCCGAAAAAGCCCGGCGCGATTCGTACTATTACAACCGCACAAACAGTTTTTATTCGGTGCTGCGCGATTTCGGCTACAAGGTGATTCAAAAAGAGGTCAAATGGTACACCGACGAAGACGGCAATCGCGTTGCCAAAGCCAACGCCGATCTTGATCTGGCGGTGGATGCGTTGCTGCAATCGGAAAAGCTGGATCGAGTTTTGCTGGCCACCGGCGACGGAGATTTCGTTCAAGTCGTTCGCGCGCTGCAAAACAAAGGCTGCCGCGTGGAAGTCGTCGCCTTCAAAAATGTCTCGGCGGATTTGCGCCGCGAAGCCGATCTGTTCCTGAACGGTTATTTGATTCCCAACCTGTTACCGATTGACCGCGACGGCGAAGAAAATCTTTGGGGCGAATTGGAACATCGCGTGCGCGGCATTTGCTACTACCATAAAAACGATTTCGGCTTTATGCGTTACTTGAAACACATTGATCCGAATTTGTGGCTGACCGACGCCAAACATCCTGATTCGCCTTATGGCACGGCCTGGTTTCACGACAGCAGTCTGCCGGTTAGTTCGATCAGCGGCGTCATCAGCAACGAATTGCCCAGCCGCCGGTTCATATTTGAATTCAAACTGACCAAAGCCGAACAGGACAAAGGTTTGCGCGCCATGGATATTCAAATCGTCGCCGAAATGTAAATTTATGCAAAACCCGTTGTGTCAGTAGCCCGACCGTTAGGAAGGGCTTGAGTTTGGTAAAAAGCCCTTGCTTACGCGCGGGCTACTGATACGTGCGTAAGTCCGATGTTGAATCGTTTGGGAGGAAAATGACCTCAACCGAAAACGCAAATCACGTCCCCGCCAACGAACAACTCGCCGTGGAAATTTATGTCCGCGATTTGCGGCTGTCGCTGGAGTTTTATCAAAAGCTGGGATTCAAGTTGTCGCGTCAGGAACCGGCGTTTGCCGAATTGGCGTGGGAAGATTCGCGGTTGATGCTGGAAGAGTTCAAACAAATGCCTTCGCCGTCGTTATTTCCGCTGGCGAATATTCGCGTCATGGTTCCGAACGTTGACGATTACAGGACACTGGCGAAACAGATTGGAGCGCGCATCTTTCGTGAAATCGGCGACCGCGATTACGGCTTGCGCGATTTCACGTTGGTGGGACCGGATGGAATCGGCATTCGTTTTGCGACCGAACTTTCAGGCCAACACCACAGTTGATCCGGATTATTCAAACTGTTTTTTGAACTCAGCGAATTGCTGTTTCAGTTCCGCCACTTCCTGCCGCAACGCTGTGACTTCTTCTTCCAATTTGACGATGCGTTCGCTGCCACCGCTGCGTGAAACTGAGGTTTCAGGTTTTTCCACAGCCGCAGCCATTTCTTCGATGTTGATGTCTCCGCTGAGCAAATGCGCGAAACGCGACTCGCGCGAATTCGGCAGGCGCGGCAGCTTCACCACCAGCGGAGTTTCCCTGAGCGACAAATTGTTGAGCGTAGTTTCGACTTCGGGCAGGTTGTCGAAATTGTGCAAATGCGCTGTCCGCGAACGAAGCTCACCGGGAGTTTGCGGCCCGCGCAAAGCCAGCACGGTCATCACGGCGTTTTCGGCGTTGTTCAGTTCGTAAGCCTTGTTGAACAGTTGGCCGTATTTCGGAACGCGCGAATCGGAGCCGTGAAAAGTGTAAGCCAGTTTCTTCTCTCGCAAACTATCCAGCGCGCGAACGACTGTGGTTTCGTCGTAACTGGTCACAGGGTCGCGGTGATTTTTCTGGTTGCAAGCATTGACCAGCGCGTTCAACGTCATCGGGTAATAATCCGGCGTGGCGATGCTCTTTTCGACCAACGCGCCAACCACGCGCAATTCATATTCGTTCAATTCAACGGGCATGGCACTTCCTCTTCAAACTGAATTCAACCGTCGCTACGCGACGAGAAATCATCTTTCGCCTTACCCGGCGTTAAAAACGCCGGGCTAAATTCAACCATCGCTAACGCGACGAAGAACCTGCGGAACTCATTTCTTATAAACGTCTTCTTCAATGCGGGCGACTTCGCGGCCAATCGCTCCGCCGACTTTTGGTTCGCGGTTTTCCAGCACTGCCAGCGCGAAGTCTTCAATCAGCGGCAAATGAATGTTCGCGTGTGGCGAATGCTGTTCGATGCGTTCGCCAGCGGCTGTCTTTACGCGCAGTTCGCCACGGTTCAAAACCGGAATGTGCAACGAACCTTCGCTGCCAAAAATGTTCAGCGTGTCTTGCGATTCCAATGCGGCGTGCGTGACTGTCAGAGCGGCTTGCAAACCGGAAGCAAACTCAAAACTGGCGACGCTGGTGTCTTCGACTTCACGGTCGAACAAGGCGCGTCCAATCAAGCTTTTCGTCCGGCGAATTCCGCCAAACAGATTCATCAAAACTTCGATGCGATGACAGCCAAAATCCATCATCGGGCCGCCGCCGGCTTTTGATTTTTCCAGCAGCCAATGACGATCTTCGCCGGGTTGCGGATTGAATCTTTCAAAGGCGTTGATTTGAGCCACCACCGGTTTGCCGATTTCGCCCGACGCGATGATCGCCTTCGCTCGCTGAACAACCGGATAAAAGTGACGGTAATAAGCGACGCCGAATTGGACTCCGTTCGCCCGGCAAGCCGCAATCATACGGTCGCATTCGGCAACATTCATTGCCAATGGCTTTTCGCAAAGCACATGCTTTCCGGCTTCGGCGGCGGCGATGGTTTGCTCCGCGTGCAAGTAAACCGGCGTGGCGATGTAAACGGCGTCAATTTCTTTGTCGGCGATCAGTTCTCGCCAATCGGCATACCAACGCGAAGCTCCGAATTCGAGCGCGAAGCTTTTAGCCAATTCAACTCGCGCGCGATTGACGGCCACCAGTTCGCAAGTCGCCAGTTCGGCAAAAGCCGGAGCCACGCGCTTGCGCGAAATGTCTCCGCAACCAATCAATCCCCATCGAAGTTTGTTCATATTCAAGCCGGAGCGCGGACGTCCTCGTCCGCTGCCGGTCCGCGGACGTTCCCGTCCGCCCGTCAATTATCAATTATGGTTTTGTGAAATGAGATTGTAACTGGCGGACTGGAAGTCCGCGGACCGGCAGCGGATTGCAAATCCGCGTTCCGGCTACTGGCGGACTGGAAGTCCGCGGACCGGCAGCGGATTGCAAATCCGCGTTCCGGCTACTGGCGGACTGGAAGTCCGCGGACCGGCAGCGGATTGCAAATCCGCGCTCCGGCTACTCTTTCGCGCGGCTGACAAATTCGCCGGTTTGCGTGTTGATGCGAATCAGTTCGCCTTCTTTGATGAACAGCGGCACGCGCACAACAAGCCCAGTTTCCAACGTCGCCGCTTTCGTTGTTCCGCCCGAAGCCGAATCGCCGCGCACGCCGGGTTCGGAATCGGTCACGATCAGATCAATGTGCGGAGGCAGTTGCAACGCAATCGGGTCGCCGTTGTATTTGCGAACCTGCAACGAAACTCCGTCTTTCAAGTAATACCGGTCGTCGCCCAATTGATCTTCGGTCAACGCGAATTGTTCATACGATTCGTCGTCCATGAAGTGATAGCCTTCGCCGTCGGAATACAGAAACGACGTGGGCGACAGAACAACATCCGGTTCAGCAAACTTTTCGTCGGTCTTGAATGATTTTTCCAGCACGGCTTCGGTCAGCAAGTGCCGCAACTTTGTGCGAACCATCGTCGAAGCTCCGCGCGCGCTGGGGCTGGCGAAAGTGACTTCGACCACAGTGTACGGCTGACCTTCGACCGTAATCAACATTTTACGTTTCAGTTCATTGGCTCCAATGAGTGGCATGATTTCCTCTACAATTTTTCGTGATGATGAGTCAGGAAGGCGGACAAGATATGCTAATCTCCGGTTTCGGTAAACCTTACTGACTCAAACATTCACCAATGAAAACAGACGTCATTGTAATCGGCGCAGGCGCAGCCGGATTGTTTTGCGCCTTGACCGCAGGCCAGCGCCGCCGTTCGGTGCTGGTGATTGAACACGCCGAAAAAGTCGGCAAAAAGATTTTGATCAGCGGCGGAGGGCGCTGCAATTTCACCAACCTGCACACCTCGCCGGACAACTTCATCAGCGGCAACCCCAATTTTCACAAATCCGCGCTGGCCAGATTCACGCCGCAGGATTTCATCGAACTGGTCAAAAAGCATCGCATCGCGTTTCACGAAAAGAAGTTGGGGCAGTTGTTTTGCAACGACAGCGCGCAACAGATTGTCGGTTTGTTGCTGGAAGAATGCCGCCGCGCCAACGTTGAAATCCGAGTCAATTGCCAAGTCCAATCCGTGGACAAACTCGACGACGGCTTCATCGTCGAAACCAATCAAGGCCGTTTTGAAAGCGAATCATTGGTCGTGGCGACAGGCGGACTTTCGATTCCGAAAATGGGAGCGACGGATTTCGGTCATCGGCTGGCGCGGCAATTCGGCTTGAAAGTCACCCAAACCAAACCGGCGCTGGTTCCGTTGACGCTGGCGGAACACGACCGCGAAATCTTCTCGCCGCTCAGCGGCATTTCTGTGGACGCGCTGGTCAAATTCGGCAAACGCCAGTTCCGCGAAAACATTCTGGTCACGCATCAAGGTTTGAGCGGCCCGGCGATTTTGCAGATTTCGTCGTACTGGAATTCCAGTGAAGCGATTGAAATTGATCTGCTGCCCGACGCCGACGCCGAATTATTGCTGGTTGGCGAATGCAGCAGCGGCAAGGAATTGAAAACCGTGCTGAGCCAATTTTGGCCTCAGCGCTTTGCTCAGGCGTGGGCGACGATCAAGCGCGAATCGAAACCAATGCGGCAATACTCGAACAAAGAATTGCGGGCGATTGCCGAACGCATTCATCGCTGGCGAATCATTCCGAACGGAACCGAAGGCTATCGCAAAGCAGAAGTCACCGCTGGCGGCGTCGCCACCAACGAACTTTCGTCGAAAACAATGGAAGCGCGGGAGGTGGCAGGGCTGTTTTTCATCGGCGAAGTCGTGGATGTGACCGGTCATCTGGGCGGATTCAATTTTCAATGGGCATGGGCAAGCGGCTTTGCCGCCGGTCAAAGCGCATAGAACAATTTTTGTCGGTTGAGGGTCTTGACGGAGTAAATCATCTATGTGAGCATACGCCCTCGTTTCGGGGGCTATTTACAAGGCTTCCAAACAGTTGCGACCATCAAACACGCAACGATTTCTTGAAAAACCAGTCTCAAACGGCGGCGTAGCCAAGTGGTAAGGCAGAGGTCTGCAAAACCTTTATTCATCGGTTCGATTCCGATCGCCGCCTCCATTTCCTTCTCTTCAATTTCAAATCTGAAAATTTAACAGCGAGTCTTATCGTTTGGTAGGCGTCTTGGGTTTTGCGCCGGATTTGACGATCAAGTCGGTCAGCAACTCTACGGCTTGATCGAGCGGCAAAATGTCGGCGATGTCTATCGGCGTGCGACCGGCGGCGTTGCGTTCGTCCAACGGGACGCCTTTTTCCGCCAGAAACTGAATCACTTTGCAGATTTCCTTTTGGTCGGCGAAGACCGAAACGGCGGAATGCATGATCGTGCCTTTGGTCGTAGTCAGCGCCTTCACGTCGGAATCGAACTGAAAAGCATATTGAACGACTTCGATGTTGGAGCTTCCCGCAGCCTGCATCAACAAAGTCGTGCCGTCTTCGGCTTTCAACTTGGTGTCGGCTCCGGCGGCGACCAGCAGCTTCATGATTTCCAGTTGGTTGGCTCTGGCCGCAACGTGTAGCGGAGAGATTTCACCCGCCGGAGCACGAAACGCGCCAGGCCCCGAAGAGCCGGGCACTTTGGCATTGCGCGCGTTCGGGTCAGCGCCTGCGGTCAACAACCGTTTGACCAATTCAACTGCTCCGTTCTGAGCCGCCGTGTGCAACGGAGTGTTTCCCCTGCGGTCAGTGGTTTTCACATCCGCGCCGCCTTCGACCAAAGCGATGGCGGCTTCGTTGCTGCGGAAAGCGGCGGCGGCAATCAACAACGACGAACCATCAGGCAGCGTAAAGTTCGGACTTGCTCCGGTGGCCAGCAAGGTTTTGACCGAAGCCGCGTCATTTTTATTCACGGCAAACGCCAGTGCCGAATAACCTGTTTGGGAAACCGCTTTGGCGTCCGCGCCGCGTTCGATCAGCAAACGAACAACTTCGGAATGGCCTTCGGCGGCAGCCCACATCAGCGCCGTTTGGTTGCGTTTCTTTTCAGCCGCATTCAGATTCGCGCCGCGTTCGATCAACAGTTTGACGATTTCAAAGTTGCCGGAATTGGCCGCCAACATCAACGCCGAACTGCCATCCCAACGAACGGCATTCGCATCGGCTCCGGCGGCAATGAGCTTTTTGACCAGCGTTGCGTTGCCGTTGTTGCAAGCCAACGTTAGCGGAGTTTCGCCGTATTCGTCCGCTGTGGAAACGTTCGCTCCGGCGGCGAGCAACAGTTCAGCGGCTTCGGTATCGTCCAGATAAATCGCCCACGCCAGGGGAGTTGCGCCGTCAGGCTGAGCGACGTTCACATCGGCTTTGGATTTGAGCAGAGTTTTCAGCGCACCGTGATCGCGCCGTTTGACGGCATCCAGCAAACTTGGCGGGTCGGCCAGACAGGTGCTGACGCCAACCAACAGGATCACGCAAAACAGCAAAGCTCTTATTTGCATATCAGCTCTTCGCAGCAACGGGGTAAAAAATACGGAACAGACGGAAATAACGGAAAAGACGGAAATAACGGAAAAGACGGAAATCATGTCATTTTTGGCAGTTTCCGTTTGTTCCGCTTGTTCCGTTTGTTCCGTTGGCTCTTTCGGATTTTCGACTCAGCGGCCTTCGCTGGACGGCGGCACGATTCCCTTCAACCGCATGTACACAGCCATGTAGCCGTATTCTTCGTTCGAGTGGGAAACGGTTCGCAGCAAAGCCGTCAACCGTGTGCTCTGACGTTGTCCCATCGAAATCATTTCGACGGCTTTGGCGTCTGTCAGCGCGTCAAACGCTTTGTCGCACATGGCAAAGGATTCTTTCAATGCGGCGACCAGGTCAGCTTTTGAAGTTTTGGCCGAAGCTCCCAAATTTTTGACTTCGCCGTTCACCGTCGAACAGGTGCGCGCTTGCGAATCGGCGACGTGGCCAATCAACTGCCCGAAGGTGCGAATTTCCGGCGAGGCTTTGAACGCATAATGCTCTTCCGGCATTTTCTCAGCCATCTTGAGCAGATTGTTTTTGACGCCGTTATACATCCCTTTGGCTTCGGCGCTGAGCGGATTGGCAGGCGCAGCTTGCGGAGCGGCAGCTTGAGCCAGCGCCGTCACAGCCAACGCCAGGGTCAACACGATAATGGTCAGAAAACGATTCATGGAGCCTCCTTGGTTGATCGAACTCGTGAATTACACTTTGGAAAGTTGGACGGATTTGCCCAACTCGATTTTGCCTGTACTGTCACCGAATTTTTCCACCGGCACGCTTGCAGCTTCCAGCATGCTCACCAACAGATTGTTGAGCGGCGTGTCTTTTGGATAAACGACATGGCGATTGCCTTTGGACTGTCCGGCTCCGCCGCCAGCCAACACGATGGGCAGATCGTGGTGCGTGTGCAGATTGCCGTCGCTGATGCTGCTGCCATACAACACCAACGAATTTTCCAGCAGATTGCTGTCGCCATCCGGCGTGGCTTTCATCCGTTCCAGCAGATACGCAAACATCTTGACGTGAACTTCGTTGATCTTCGTCACTTTGGCGATTTTGTCGGCCTCGTTTTGGTGATGCGTCAAGTTGTGATGACCGTCGGAAACGCCGATGTTGCGATACGGACGATTACTGCCTTCGCGCGCCATCATCAAACTGACGACGCGCGTCAGATCGGTTTGATACGCCAGCACGTGCAAATCCATGACCATCCGCACGTGGTCTTCAAATTCTTCGGGGACGGCGGTCGGTCGTTCCATCACAGGCAATTTCATCGCGGAGTTTTGCTGCTCGGCTTTTTGGATGCGACGTTCGATGTCGCGCACGGCGTCGGTGTATTCGTTGAGCTTGGTTTGATCGGATTTGCCCAGCGTTCCGTTCAACCGTTTCAGATTGCCGTTGACGTAATCCAGAATGCTGCGCTGTTTGTTCAATATCGCCAACCGGGCTTTGGCGTCTGTGCTTTCGCCGTCGCCAAACAGCCGTTCAAAAATCGCGCGCGGATTGTTTTCGACCGGCAGCGGAGTAGTGTCGCCGCGCCAGGACATGGTGTTGGTATACGCGCAGCTATAGCCGCTGTCGCATCCGCCCGCCAATTGATTCGATTCGATGCCGAGTTCCATCGAACCGATCTGCGTGTATTTGCTCAATTCTCTGGCGGCGATTTGATCGGCGGAAATGCCGCAGCGAATCGTGATTTCGGATTTTTTCGGATGCACACCAGTCAGCCACGTCGCTCCGGCGCGCGCGTGATCGCCAGCGCCATCACCAAGCGCGCGGCCTTGCACTTGAGCCAAACCGCTGAACACCTGCAATTGATCGCGGAACACTTCCAACGGCTTCATCGTCGAGCCGAACTGGAAACCAGCGCCTTCGCCGGTCGGTCGCCAGTGTTCCATGATGATTCCGTTGGGAACGTAAACGAAGCCCAGCCGAACAACAGGTTTGGCATTCGCTGCCAACGCCGGAGTCATCGCATCCAGCAGCGGCAACGCCATCGTTACACCCATTCCGCGCAGAAACGTTCGGCGCGGCAACGATTTTTTAGTCACGATCATTCTGGTGTTCTCCTCAAAGTCGCGTTCGTAGTTCCGCCTTTAGGCGGCCTTAGCGGGCACCCGCCTCAAGGCGGAACTACAAACAAGATAATTACGAACGCCTTCGCATTTGAAACGGTTTGCTGTTGATGATGGCGGCAATCATGACGGACAAGCGGTAATTGTCCTTCGCCGAAATCCGCATGATGTCGCGCACAGCGGGAGCGTCGTATCCTTCCAGACCGCGCCCCAGCGCATAAGTCAGCAATTTTTCCGTCACCGTGGTGATGAATTCATCGCGGTGATCGGCCAACAAAATCTTTTTCAGTTCCGACGAACCGGTGAACACTTTTCCGTTGGGCAATTTGCCCGAAGCGTCAATCGGCAGCCCGGCGTCTTTCGTTCGCCATTTGCCTACGCCGTCGAAATTTTCCAGCGCAAAGCCAATCGGATCCATTCGCGCGTGGCACGAAGCGCAAATTGCGTTAGCACGGTGAACGTCCAGTTGTTCGCGCATGCTCAGCAAGCGCCCGTCGCTGCTTTTCGGTTTCAGATCAGGAATATCCGGCGGCGGCGGTGGCGGCGGCGAACCCAACAAATTTTCCAAAATCCATTTGCCGCGCTGCACCACCGAAGTCCGATTCGGATACGAAGTCACTGTCAAAATGCTTCCCTGCCCCAGCAAGCCTCCGCGAGTGGCGCGTTGTTCGGCGGTCAATGCTACACGCCGAAATTGCGGGCCGTACACGCCGCGAATGCCGTAATGTTCAGCCAGCCGTTGATTCAAATAAGTGTAATCGGCGTCGAGCAAATCCGTCACGCTGCGGTTTTCGCGCAGGATACTTTCAAAAAACAATTCAGTTTCGCGGCTGAACGCCACTCGCAGATTGTCGTCAAAGCCCGGAAAGATTTCCGGATCGGGCGTAGAAGTTTCCAAGTTCCGCAAATGCAGCCATTGCCCGCCGAAGTTTTTAACAAAGGCTTGCGAACGCGAATCGTTCAGCAACCGGCGAATTTGCTGCTGCAAGACGACGGGCGATTTCAGCTTGCCTTGTTCGGCCAGCGTCAGCAATTCGTCATCGGGAATGCTGCTCCACAAAAAGAACGACAGCCGCGAAGCCAGTTCGATGTCGCTGAGCCGATAGACGCTCGCTGAAGTTTTCGGATCGCGTTCGATGCGGAAAAGAAATTCCGGCGATACCAGCATCGCTTCAATTGCGTGCTGAATGCCGGTGTCGAAATCGCCTTCCTGTTTTCCCTGCTCGAAAAAACTCAGCAGCGGCGTCACATCGGCATTGCTCACCGGGCGGCGAAACGCGCGCCGAGCCATCGCCGTCAAAATCTTTTTCGCGCAAACCGGTTCCTCGCTTTCGGCGGTCGGGCGACAAATAAAAATCTTCGCGCGGCTGGCCGTTTCGCCTCGCCCCGTGACGTTGAACGGCCCGCTGACAATCAGGTTTTCGATACTCAGGTTGTCGTTGACTTCAAAGCGTTTGATGCGCGCGCCGTCCAATCGCACATCCAGCGGAACTCGCTGCGGCGCAGGTGGCGGCGGAGGCGTCGCAAACCGATTGGGCAACGGAACGGCTGGTTCGGCTTTGGCGCTTTGGCGCGGAAAGGTCACGCCTACGGTTCGCAATCCGGCTTTCACTGTCACGCGAGCGTCAAAAAATCGGCTGGCGTCTCCGCTCTGCGGCTTGATGCGAATCAGGTACTCGCCATCCAGCGGAAAGTAGTATTTGACCGAAACTCCGCCGCGCGAAAAAAACGGCAGATCATCGCTGACTTTTTCGTTGCGAGAATTTTTGGCAGGTTGAAAACGGTCTTCAGCGGGTTTGAGCGTCTTGTCGCCAACGGCCAACCGGCTGACACGGCGCGCGGCGACCAGATATTTTTCCAACAACGCGGGCGACAGTGTCAGCACTTCGCCGATGTTGTCGAATCCGTGCCCGGAATCATCCACCGGCAACCATTGACCGGGTTGAATATCCACCGCCAGCAAATCCCGAATCGCATTGCTGTATTCGGCTCGGTTCAACCGATGCGCCGCCGGACGCCCCGGATTCGGGTTGAGCCGCGCCGCGCGATCCAGCGACGATTCCAGCCACGTCACAAAGGCTGCGCTTTCTGCCGATTCCGGCTTCGGAGCTTTCGCCGGAGGCATCTGGCCGGTGCGAACTTTGCGAAGCACTTTTTCCCAAATGTCCGCGTCCGCGCTGAGGCGATTGAGATCCAAACCTTCCAGCACTATGCCAGCCGTCTTGGCTTTCTGGCTGTGGCAACTGACGCAGTAATCGTTGATGAGCGCGCGCTGCGTGGCATTGGCTGTCGTTCGTTGCGCCTGCGAAGGCCGCGCGATCATTCCCGCTGCCAACGCAATGGCAAACAAAACCAGCCCCAATTGCACACGCTTCTGCTTCATCACGGATAAACCTGAAATTTGAGTGGAATTCGCCCGACAGATCGTCAGACGAACGACGCAGTTCAAAAGTTACAAGTTGGTTTGTCCAACTGGCGCGGATGATATTCTCGCCACTTGACAGTCAGCAAGGCGGCAGAGGTTGGCGGCAATTTTTCGCAGCCTACTGCTTCAAATGAGCGACTTTCGCTTTGCCTTTGGCATACACCGTCACCACAAACAAATCGTCATAAGTAGCGTCGTCAATCGTCGGGACGATGTCTCCGCCCAGAGCTTTGATGAGTTCGGGAACCGTGTTGCTGTGACCGACGATCAACACATTGCCGGCACTGGAAGAAACCAAATCAGAAATCTGCTTCAAGTATTCCGGCGAAAGCTGCCGGGAATTCATCGAGTCCATCTTGACCGGGATCATCGTGTTGGGAATGCCCAACTGTTTTGCCAACGGTTCGGCGGTGTGTTTTGTCCGCAAGAATTGTGATGTGGAAATGGTTGTGATTCCGGCTTTGCTCAGCTTTTTGGCCAGTTCTTCCGCGCGCTTGGTTCCGGCTTCCGTCAGCGGCGGATCTGCGGCGGGCGCAGCAGCTTTTTCCGCGTGACGAACCAGATAAACCGTTGTCACTTTGAATTCGCTCGGCGGCAGAGCGGCGGTAGCTGCTTCCATCGAAAGAAGCAAAACAAAACAGAAAGCGGCAAACAGTTTGATGAACGCAAACGATTTTAGTGATGAGAGAAAACGCTCAAGCTTCATGTGGTTCCTTTTTGAGATAACAGCTTTTGATTCTGCGCCGCACCGCGGCGGTTGATTTTAGGCGTGGGTTTTCAACCCACTACCGCGACGAAGACTTTTTCTTCGCGGCTTTGGCGGCAGCCTTCCCCAGGTTTTGCTGGACGCGAAACCTCACGATTTTGGTGATCAGCGTCAGCGGCAGCCGCTTATCCAGCGGAAACTGCACTGTGCCTTTGGACGTTTCGTACCCGGCAAGCTCTTCCTGAAACGCCGCGATTCCGCCTGCGCCGGGATAAAAGCCGATGTGATTTTTGTACGCGGCAAAGTGAACCAGATTCCCGTGCAGCTTGAAAGTCGGAATCATGTAGCTGATGGCTTCTTCGGCCTTCGGCGCAGCCTTGCGGATGCTGGCGCGGATCGTTTCCAGCTTTTCCTGAATCTCCGGCAGGAAGTTGGCAATGTATTCGTCAATGTTTTTGGGTGCGGTTTGCCCAGGTTTCATATTTTCTCTTCGTTATTTTGTGAACAATCGTGACCGCCTAAATTGGACTTTTCATCCATTTTGGGCGACAGAATGCGGTGCAGAGCTAGCTCAATTAGAAACACATCAGTCACCGGTAGTTGATTCCATGGTTCCGTCAGGCGCAATCGCAAGATCGTGAGGTCTACCGCCAATGTGACGAGAGGTTGGTAACACGAGTTTGGACAAATAAAGGGAGGCCGCTCGGCCGCCCCATGAGGCATTTGCCAGCGGTAAGCTGGTGATGTGAAAAAAGAAAACGCCTCGACGAAAAGTGTACAGGAATTTCGAGATGCTGTCGTTGTCAGTTTGAAAGTCGGCAGTTCTGTTTTGCTCAATACGATTGATGCGCTGGCGGCAGGGCCGCGTCTGAGTTCTCCGGTCGAACTGACGCTCAGCGGATTGTTCGCTTATGACTGGAACAGTTTGTATCAGGCGTTGCGGCGCGCCGAAGGCCAACTGGCCGCGACGATTGAACAAGACGATTGGTTGCGCGACTTGCGCGCCGCGCGATTGAACTGGCTCAAGGATCATCCGCCGAATGCTCTGCGCGACGAGCTTGGGCAGTGGCGGGTGCGAATTCTCGACGCGAGCAATTACAATCGCCCGAAAAACAGAAGGCATCATCACAAACTACCTTTGTCCAAACTCGTGGATTACACAATTTCTTAGAAAGAATAATCGCCTGAAATTATTAACTTCAATAACGAAATGTCGTGCTACTGCAAGCTTACTGCGTGGCTCCCGGCATTTTGAATCCTGCCGAAGAGTCAACCAATACCAACAACCAATCATTGCCGCGTCCGCTGGTGGGCGGAGTAAACGTCTGTATCCCCCAACTGTCTTGATCCTTGATCGAATAGGCGATGCCATAGCGCGGGTCGAACCAGTATTGGCGTTGCTGGTCGGCTTTGATGACGTTTTTGTTCAGTGTGAAGCTTTCTCCGCGAGGCGTATAAAACAGCGCAAACGAACCATCGCTGGCGCGGGCGGCGCGCATCTTGGCTCCGCCGGTGGTCGGGCCGTTCAAGATCAAAGTTTGGTCGGGAATCAGTTTGGTGAAGGGAAGCGCGTCAAATAACCGGCGAACGTGTCGCATTTGGAACGCTCCGGGATGATCCAACGCTTCGTGCCAGGGGATGTTGGCTCCGATGATGCTGCCGGGCAGCCCGAACAAATCGCGTGCGCGGTTGGGATCGCCAACCGTTCCCGCAGTTGCCGGTTTGAACATTTGCCAAATGTTGTTGTTGCCATAAGTGTAGCCGCAGGCTCCGGCCAGCAACGACCAATACGCGGCCTGACGCACGTCGTAATCGTCAAAACGGTCAATGCCGGTGGCGTTGCGGTTGTAAAAGCCCACGGGAATTCCTTCGTAACGAGGCTCGCCGTCCAGCGTAGGTTTGACAGGTTTCAGCGCGTAATCATTTTCGACGTACAACCCTGTGTCGTGATCGCGCGCAGCGTGAGAAGACTGGAACATATTGAAATCCAGCCAAGGCGCGGCGTGCAGTTTGATCGAAGACAATCCCGGCCCGATGGGGTGAAAGGTTTTCAAATGCGTGCCGCCGTCGCCTTCGGTCAATCCCGCGGCCATCGCATCCATGGTCGCGCGTTCGGCGTCGTTGGTGATGGAACGATCTCCGCCCAGAATCCAGATGATCGGTTTGTCTTTGTACCGCGCGCCCAAAAAGCGTCCGTAACTTCGCGCATTCGTCGGATTGAAGGCGGCTTTGCCAAGCGCCCAGTGGCTTCCCCAAGTCGGCAGCATGCCAACGAACAATCCCAACTCTTCTGCTTTGTTGACGATGAAATCCACGTGGCGGAAATAGGCTTCGTTGGGTTTGGCGGGATCGCCACCTGCCAGCGGCAAATCGCCGTAAGGATTCGGAACCGTCAACCCGCCAAGCTGCGCCAGCACGACGGCTTGAATAACGGTGAAGCCTTTTTGCGCGCGATTGGTCAGATACAGCGTGGCTTCTTCACGATTCAGGCGATGAAACAATTCCCAAGCCGTGTCGCCCAGATAAAAGAAAGGCTTGCCGTTTTCGTATTGCAGGTAGCGGCGGTTTTCCGTCAGCTTGAGTTTGGGCGCAACGGCGAAAACGTTTGCGGGCAACAACACAGAAATCAGAGCCAGACAAAGCAATCGGCGAATCATTGAGCAACCTTTCTTTTCGGCGTAAAGCGTGGATACCTCATCGGCTTTTTTTCGCAACATCGCTGTATGTATGAGATACCGTTGGCGAACTCGAACCTGATACCTGATCCCACTCACCCGACACCTGAAAACCCAAAACCTGCTTGGCCAAAAGCCGTTTTTAGTAAAAGTCAGGTTTCAGGATATTGGGTATCGGGTATCAGGAAGCTCGAAGATGAATTCGCCGCAGCATCTTGTAACCGTCGCAATACAGCATCAAAGCAACCGGTCTCGAACAAAGGCGAATGCGCGCGTAAAAGCTCGGCGAAGCGGGTTCGGCCAGCTTTCCGAAGGCAACACCATCGGGAAGCTTTTCGCGCCGACTTGTTCAAACGAATTGTTCCAGCCGCTGCCATCCCAAAAGACGTCGCAGTTTTTTGCGCCGACTTCTTTGATTAAACCGCCGGGATTGCGTCCGTTGTCGGCGAAGGCGTTGCCGTGAATGCGATTGCTTTCGGGAATCGCTCCTACGTCGAAAGTCGTGCCTTTCGGAAAGGCTACGGCCAATCCAACCACTGCCAGACCAAATGAATCGTTGCCGCGCATTTCGTTGGCGGTCACTTCGGTACGGTCGGCAGCCATAATCAGCAAACCGGTTCCGGGAATCAGTTTGCCTACGATGGCGTTCGGGTCGCCAAAATTCGCGTGGTTGTTGTTGATGATGCGATTGTTTCTGACTTTGTGGTCGCTGCCGACTTTGGAAGGGTTGTTCGGCAACAAAAAGACCAGCATCCCCGCCGTGTTGTCGTGCAGGTAATTGTTTTCGGTCAGCGAATTGACGCAGTTTTCGATTTCGATGCCGGCGACATTTTCATAACATTCGTTGTTGCGAATGATGATGTCGCGCGATTGGCCGACGTAAATCGCGGCGTCGCTGATTTTCGTCAGCTTGCAGTTTTCCACCAGCACCCCGCGCGATTCGACCGGGTACACGCCATACAGCCCGGTGTTTTCGACAATCAAATCGCGGAAGGTGACATCGGTCGCTCCGTGAACGGTGATGCCGTTGTTGACGTAATCTTTGACCATCAGCCCTTCGATGGTGAACCGATGGCCGGACGTGATAACGGCGTCGGTCAGTATGTTTTTGCCGTCCAGAATGGCTCGTTGGCCATTTTCAACCACGCCGCGAATCGTGATGTTGTCCACGTCAATCAACAGAGTTTCGTGGTACGTGCCGGGATGAATTTCAATCGTGTCACCGGCAATCGAACGGTCGAGCGCCGATTGAATCGCCTCGCCGGGTTTGATGCGCCACGTCGTTGGGTCGCGCTTCGCAAAGACAGGCGCAGCCGTGAAGCTGGCAGGATTTCTGGCCGCCAAAGCCGAAGGTTTGATGCCCGGTTTCAAACGCGGAACGACGGGCAAGCCAGAAGGAACTTTTTCGGGAAACTCCGGCAGCTTCGATTCGTCGGTCAGCGAATGCAAAAACGCGATCAAATCGTTGCGCTCTGCCGAAGTCAGCGAAAAGCGGCGAATTTTGTCGTCAATGTTTTTCAACTCGAATCCGCTGCCGTGTCCGCCGCCGCCCGCGTAAAAATTGACGACGTCTTCCAGCGTCAAAAAGCGTCCGTTGTGCATGTACGGCGCGGTCAATGCCACGTTGCGAAGCGTCGGAACTTTGAAGGCGTGCTTGTACGGTTCGCCGCCTTCGATTTCGGCGCGGCCCAGATCGTCCGGTTGAGCGTACTGCCCCAACATCGGCGGCACACCGATCACTTTGAAATCGGGATTGGCAAAAGTCGGAAAGCCGTGACATTCAAAACAGCGGGTTTTCAGCGAGCGAAACAGCGACAAACCTCTGCGCTGTTCGCTGGTCAGCGCCGTGGAATCTCCGGCGGCGTAACGATCAAACGGCGAATTATTCGTGATGATGGTTCGCTCGAAAGCGGCAACGGCGTTGGTCACGTTGTCAAAAGTCACGGCGGAGCCATTTGATCCGGCAAACGCTTTGTCGAACATCGCCACGTATTCGGGAATTTTCTTCAACTCCGCCACCAACTCTTCCGGCTTCTGGTTCATTTCGTCCGCAGAAGTGATCGGCGAACGCGCTTGATCTTCCAGATCGTTGGCGCGCCCGTCCCAAAACAGTTTGTGGCTAAACGTGGCGTTCCAAATCGTAGGCGAGTTGCGCCGCAACACTTTGCCATCTTTTCGCTCCTGACCGGTTCCCTGCCCGCCGATGCCCATTGAAGTGAATCGCGCGTCGCTGAATCCCAAATCTGGATGATGGCAAGTCGCGCAGGATTGCGTGTTGTCGCCGGAAAGCACCGGATCGAAAAACAGCAATCTTCCAAGCTCTGTTTTTTCTGGTGTTGTCGGATTGTTGGCTCGCTGATTCATCGCCGGAAACGGACGGCGCAAACCTCCGCTGCCCGGATTGCCGTTGGAATATCCGGCGGGCGGACGATCTTCTGGAAATTCGATCATGCCGACGACCAGCACAGTGGCCGCCAAAATTCCCAGCAACGCGACGACGATCATCAATAAACGGCGAAGCTTTCCCGATTTCGGTGCGGAAGGCTCAGCCGGAACTCGCGGAAGACTATTCATTGTTTGTGCCTCCAAACGAATGTCTGAATAAAACTTTCAATCGGTTTAAGTTTGAGTGGGTTTGAGAAACGAAAGCGCCCAATTGCGGGAGGCGCTTTAACTGCCAACTGCAACTCGGCGCGGGCATTATAGCCAGCAGAAAATGACTCACAACCGATTACAGATCGAAGCCCGGAACGCCTTCGTCCAACTGCACGCCAAGCGTGTTCAGCGCCATCGAAACCAGATTGTATTGTCCGACGGCGAAAATCAGATCAAGCAATTGCTGAGTCGAAAAATGGCGTGTCAGTTTTTGCCAGGTCAGATCGCTGATGAACGATTCGGAGTGCAATTCATCCACCGCCGCCAGCAAAGCCGCTTCCGATTCCGTCCAGCCTTCGGCGTCGGCTCCGAGTTTGACGCGGCGAATTTCTTCATCGGTCAACCCGGCGATTCTGCCGATCAGCACGTGCTGGCCAAATTCGTATTCGCTGCCGCAGAGCCAGCCGATCCTTAAAATCGCCATTTCGCGTTCGCGCGGCGGCAAAGTGGATTTATTCAACACGTGAGCGCCAAACACCATCCATCGTTCCAACAACTTCGGATGATGCGCCAATGTGCGAAAAATGTTCAGCACTCGTCCCTGCATTTTGGCGCGCTCCAACACCTGACGCGCGTCGTCATTTAATTGGTCGTCGGCCAAAGGCTTCAGCCTGGGTTCGGACGATTTCATTCAATTGCCTCCTGATTAACGGTTGGGTGAATAAGCTGTAGGCAAGTCTGTTTTAAGAAAGCACTTGCGTCAACTGCTAACATAATCTAAAGTTAGCGCCGTATTCGGCAGTCAGGCGGGTGTTCAGGCAGTGATTGCCGACAGCAAAAAGTCATCATTCGATCCAGTTGAAGATCAAAAAACCAAGCAGTCTCAAAAAAACAAACCCAGAAAATTGAGACGCACAATCGTAAGCCCTTAACCCAAAACTCCTCCCACCAGGAAATTGAAATTTCCATTTATTAGCACTGTGCCCGAAATTGCGTTTTTCCGCTTTCGAGCCGGGTAATTCCGTTGTGAGAAGACTGTGGCGTTTGCTCCGCGCCTTCGGCTTCATCTTAACGAGATCGAGCAAGCCACATGAGTTGGGAACCAAGTGTCCGCACGCGACACTTAACTGTCATCATTTCACTGGTTTTAATCGCTACGGCGACGTTGCTGTGCTTTAACATCGCGCGGCTGCTCAACGCCCACACCACAGCCAAAC
This sequence comes from uncultured Acidobacteriota bacterium, assembly GCA_902825875.1. GTDB lineage: Bacteria > Acidobacteriota > Blastocatellia > RBC074 > RBC074 > RBC074. The sequence goes on along the minus strand of CADECP010000039.1, from coordinate 12,078 downwards.
TCGAATCATTCGAAAAAATCGCCGATCCGCTTTCGTCCTTCGCTCAACGAGCAATTCTGACCCGTCCGCTGGAAGATCAACGTCTGGCTATCAGCATTGACGACACGGTTCGTTCGCTGATTAAAACCAATGTCGGCGAAGACAAAGAATTTGCCTACGTTTCGATCATTGCCACCGACGGCGCAGTCATAGCGCAATCCAGCCCAACCACTCAGTTCGCAGGCAAAATCGTTCCGATGGATCATTTGGAATCCGCCCGTTGGTACAAACAGCTTTGGCAGTTGTGGCGGCAGGATCACATTTATGAAATGAGTTGGGCGCTGAATCTGGACAACAAACCATTTGCGAAGATTGTTGCCGGAGTTCCGGCTGCGATTTTGAGAAACGAGTTGTCGCCGACCGTCAAACTCAGTTTGGTTTTCGGAGCCATCATCATGGGTTTGTGCGTGTTGACGGCTTTGCTGTCGGCAGGTTTGGTGCTGTTCCCGTTGCGCGAAGTGATGGACAGCATCGAACAGCTTGAAGCCGAAAGCACAGTTCACGCCGAAGCCCGTCCGGTCAATGTAGAAATGCAATCCATCGCGCAACGTTTGCGCGAACTCGGACGCCGTTTCGCCGGAAACCGAACCGAAATCGAAGCCATACGCGACCAATTGCAACAGGTCGTCGGCAGCTTATCCGAACGAGTTTTGCTGCTCGACCGCGAACGCCGCGTGATAATGGCCAGCCCCGAAGCCGAAAAAATGCTCAGCGGCGGTCGTTTCACTTTGCGCGGGCAAAGATTGTCCGACGCGCTGAGTTACAGTCACCCGCTGACCGTCATCGCCGAGCGCGCTTACACCAGCGGACAGTCGTTGCAGGAAGTCGCCACCTTCCCTGTCAACGGAACGCAGCAACCGCAAACCATCGTCGCTTCGTTGCAATTGTTCGACGATCGTGGCCAACCCGCCGGAGCTTTGTTGACGCTGCGCGATTTTGAAACTTTGCAACGACTGGAAACGCAGCTTGATTTCGCCACCAAGCTGGCCGCGCTCAATCGCATCACCGCCGGAGTCGCCCACGAAGTCAAAAATCCTCTGCACGCGATGGTGCTGCACCTGGAATTGCTGGGCGCGAAAATGGATGCGGGATTAGACCCGAAACCGCACGTGGACATTTTGATGACCGAAGTCAATCGGCTGAAACGAGTCGTGCAAACCTTTCTGGATTTCACCCGCCCGGTCGAAATGAAACTGGCTCAGGTGGACGCCAATGTGTTGGTGCGCGAAGTCATTTTGCTGGCCGCAGACGCGCGCGCTCAGGGAGTTGATCTGGAAGAGCATTACGGCAAAGGCCCGCTGGTCATCAAAGCCGATCCTGATTTGTTGAAACAGGCCATTCTCAACATCATCATCAACGGCTGTCAGGTTATGCCTTCGGGCGGCAAGTTGGTGCTGGAAACCGGTCACGACGACGAAGAGCACGTGTACATCGCCATCACCGACCATGGACCCGGCATCCCGGAAGACGCCCGCGACAAGATTTTCAATTTGTATTACACCACCAAACCCAAAGGCAGCGGCATCGGCCTGGCACAGGCTTTCCGCGCCGTACAGCTTCACAACGGACGTATCAAAGTCGAATCCGAAGTCGGCGCGGGAACCTGTTTTCGTATCATCCTGCCTGTCGCCGCTTAATTGCCCGCCAAATTTCTCTGCTGTAACCTCCAGACCATTCGGCGCGTCTGAAGCGTTCGACAATCCTGATTTTCTTACCGGAGAAAAATTCGATGAATACGACCTTGAAGGCTCTAGCCTTGAGTTGTGCGCTGGCAATTTCCGCACTGGCTCAAGAGCAAACCCGACCGACGGAAGACGTTCTGCAACAACGCATTCGCGCGCTGGAAGAGCGGCTTTCAACGATGGAACAGTCCCTGGCCAAAGACACAGACGATTTGATGTGGTTTGTGCGGATGGGCGACATCGCCAATGTGGACAAAGTCAGTTACACCGGCCCGCCTCCGCGCGTGATTCAGAATCCGACCGGACAAGGCGCAGGCAATCCGGTTGTCATTCGCGCTTTCACGTTCATTCCGAAAAAGTTCGCCACAGCCAAAATCCCGCTGCTGGTTTACGTTCACGGCGGAGTTCACGGCGATTTCAATAACTCTTCGTTTCACGTCATTCGAGAGCTGGTTGAGCAGGGTTACGCCATCATCGCGCCGGATTATCGAGGCAGCACCGGTTACGGGCGTGGTTTCTGGCAGTTGATTGATTACGGCGGATTGGAAAACGACGACGTGTTGGCCGGAAAGCGTTGGATGCTGGAAAACCATCCGAACATTGATCCGCAGCGCGTAGGCATTCTGGGTTGGAGTCACGGCGGAATGATTACGCTGATGAACATTTTCAACTGGCCGCAGGATTACAAAGTCGCTTATGCCGGAGTCCCCGTCAGCGACATCATCGCGCGAATGGGTTACAAATCGCAGAGTTACCGCGAACTGTTTTCCGCGCCATATCACATTGGCAAATCCGCTGCTGACAACGTTGCCGAATACAAACGCCGTTCGCCGGCCTGGAACGCGCACAAGCTGCAAACGCCGCTGCTGATTCACACCACCACCAACGACGAAGACGTCAACGTGCTGGAAGTCGAACATCTGATCAAAGCACTGAAAGCCGAAGGCAAAAAGTTCGAGTACAAGATTTACGAAAACGCGCCGGGCGGCCACATCTTCAATCGCATTGACACCAAACTGGCCAAAGATTCGCGCGCCGAAATCTGGCGCTTCCTGGCCGGACACTTGAATCCGCCTGCGCCAGTGAAGTAGCCGATGCTAGAATGCTGTCATGCCAATCAAAAAAAAGAACAATCTGGCAACGACTGCACAGCTTGAATTTGGGTCGTATGGAAAAACGCACTCGGTGACAAATGGCAACGAAGCATTCAGTTTGCAATACGAACATCCGAACGGCAGGTTGTACGCAGGCGATTCCATCGCTTGGCTGAGTTCAATTGAAAGCCAATCCGTTGATCTGGTTTTTGCCGATCCGCCTTACAACATCAAAAAAGCCGACTGGGATAATTTTGAAAGCCAGGAAGCATACATCGCGTGGTCATTGCGCTGGATTACAGAAGCCGCGCGAGTGCTAAAGCGTTCCGGCTCGCTGTACATCTGTGGCTTTTCGGAAATCCTGGCTGACTTGAAACATCCGGCCGCCAAGTATTTTCATTCGTGCCGTTGGCTGGTTTGGAACTACCGCAACAAAGCCAACCTTGGGCGAGATTGGGGACGTTCGCACGAAAGCATCCTGCATTTTCGCAAGTCGCCTGAATTTGAATTGCGGGTTGACGCGGTTCGGATTCCTTACGGTAATCACACGCTGAAATATCCGTCGCATCCGCAGGCTGAAACCAGCAACTTCGGCAACGGCAAACCGCGCGACGAAGAGTGGCAGCCGCATCCGCTGGGAGCCAAACCAAAAGACGTTTTCGAGATTCCCACGACTTGCAATGGAATGGGAGAAAAGACGCCTCACCCAACGCAAAAGCCTGAAGAGTTGATTCGCAAACTTGTGCTGGCCGCTTCGGATGAAGGCCAGCTCGTGCTTGATCCGTTTTCAGGTTCGGGGACTACGCTGGTGGTGGCTGAGCAATTGAACCGGCGCTGGCTGGCTTGCGACCTCAACCCGGAATACAACCAATGGGCGATTCAACGGCTGGAAAAGGTACGCCGCCTTTCCCTGACTGAATGGCTTGAATTTGACCGCAAAAACGCTGAGCGGCGAGAAAGCATCCGATAAACCACAAATGAAACTTGACCAGTTAATCAAACGAGCCAGCGACAAAAACAAATTCACTTCGCTTGCCGATTACATCGAATTCTGCCGCCACTTTCTGGAATTCTCCGCGCGTGGACTCCAGGCAGTAATCGTTTCTCAAAACGAATCTCACTACTGCTTTTTCCAGTACAAAGCCGACGGGCATTTCAACATCACTCGGCCAATCAATTCAGAGTTGATGTACAAGGCCGGAGATGAGCATCTGGTCTCGACTCGCTTTTTGTCTACGCTACGCCAGGCTAAAGAGCTTTCACCCAAAGATAAAAACAGTCGGTCACTCATTCGCAATTCGATTTACACCATTCAACAAGCCATCGGCGCAACGCTGGACGCTTTACCCGCCGGTTCGTCAAATACTGCCCGCAAACTCAATGGCGATTTGTTTGAGCGGCTAATTAAACTTCTGGTTCAGGAAGTCGGCGTGGATTGTCGGAGCGGCGTCATCAATGTCCCGGTCAAAGTGAAGGGCCACGATGAATTCAATATGAGTTATCAACACGACCTGCTGCTTTATAACAGCGACGAATTGAAAGCCATCGGCTCAGTCAAAACTTCCAGCAAAGACCGTCTGGACAAAATCTTCATAGACAAATTTCTGTACAGTCGCCTGACCGACACAGCGACGCCTCACATCGCTATTTTCCTCAATGATGTTCAGCGCAAACGCGCTCAGCGGGAAAACAGCTATGGAGTGAACTCAACTTTCCTGCCCGGACACTTCAAGGGCTATTCCGTCAAGCTCTGTACGCTTGATGGCGTTTATTACTGCGACCTGCGCCCGAATATGGCGACCGATTCATTTTTGAAAAATCACATTCGGACGATTGGCCATTTTTTCTGTGACGACCTTGCTCGCTTGATCGGGTAATCAGGAGAATTCGATGCCAACAAAAATTCTGCTTTCAACGTTACTCTTGCTCAGCTTGATTGGCTGGCAAACTGAAACACCCAAGCGCCCCAAGCTTCTTGGCGTCGCTCACATGGCTGTGGCCGTCAGCGACATTGAAAAGGCGCGCACCTTTTACAAAGACTTTCTCGGCTTCGGCGAACCTTATGATCTGAAAAACGCCGATGGTTCGCTCTCGCTGACTTTCATCAAGGTCAACGATCAGCAATACATCGAACTCTTTCCGGGTTACAAACCCGGAGAAGACCGGCTGCGGCACATTTCGTTTTACACCGACAACGCCGAACAGTTGCGGCAATACTTGAAAGCCAAAGGCGTCGCCGTGCCGGACAAAGCCAACAAAGTTCGCATCGGCAACACCAGTTTCAACGTCAAAGACCCCGAAGGCCACACGGTCGAATTCACTCAGTACGAACCGACCGGTTGGACTAAACGCGAGCAAGGCAAGTTCATTGGCAAACAGCGCATCTCCGCGCGGATCATGCACCTGGGAATCATCATCGGAGACGTTCCGGCGGCGATGAGCTTTTACCGCGACACGCTGGGCTTCAGCGAATTTTGGCGAGGGAACGCGCGCAACACCGACACCGTGTCGTGGATCAACATGCGTTTGCCGGACAGCCCGGATTACATCGAGTTGATGCTTTACTCAACGCTGCCCGCGCCCGACGCGCGCACTTCGCAGCACCACATCTGCCTGGAAGTTCCCGACATTGAAAAAGCGTTGGCTCAACTGGAAGCCAGCCCGGCTCGGAAAAGTTACACGCGCCCGCTGGAAATTCGCACCGGTGTAAACCAACGCCGCCAGTTGAACATCTTCGATCCTGACGGCACTCGGCTGGAGTTGATGGAACCTAAAACCGTTGACGGCAAACCTGCGCCTGCTTCGACTTCCCCGCTGCCGATAGTGAAGCTGCCAGTCGTGAAAAAGGCTTCGTAGTTTTGTGGTTGGAAGAACGCAAAGATAGAATGCCGCCATTCCAATCCAACGAAGTAATAGGATTTCGATATGAACGCTATCAAAGAACAACAAACGCAACTTGGCGCGCTGACTGTCCCTGAAATTGCAGTGCCAACGGCTCAGCGCGCAATAACGCTGGTGAATCGGTGGTTACAGAAAGAAACTGCAATGCTGATTCACGTCACAGACGCGACTTTCAACCCAATCACTTATTGTTGGTACCTACCAGTCAAACTTTCCTACCCCGACAGAGGAACCATCGGCGAAATTGGCGATGTTTACCTAAACGCTATGACGGGACAATTTGTTGGGTTGCCAGACCCGAACAATCTGTTACGACGCGCTGAGGCTTTGGCTGAATCTAATGGATTGATTGAACGCGACGACGACGAATGATTACCTGGTTCCCTCAAGAACAGCTTACTTCTTGTGTCGCCGCTTGTATCAGGATGGCGCTCACTGGCTTCGGGCAAAATTTGACCGAAAAACAGGTACGGCGCGTTCTTGGCTCTTCAACTATTGGCTACACTCTTTTTCAAGCTCCTCAACAAATGCAAAGGCTTGGTGTTGACGCAACGCTTCATGATGATTGGAGCTTGCTAGACCTGCGTGATTGTTTGCGAGATGGCTGGCATCCAATCATAGGAGTTGACCGGCAGTTTTTCGGCCACCAAACCTCTTCACACGCTGTAGTCGTTGTTGCGGTTAGCAGTCACGCCATCCAGTTTTTTGACCCACTTGGCAGTTCAATGTCTGAAAACGTCTCGCTGGAAACTTTTGAAAATGCCTGGGCCGGAGCCGCCAAACAGGCTTTGGTCATCAAATCACCCTTCCCACAAATAGGAGAAATAAAACTGTGAAATCACTGCGACCTTACCTTATCGCTGTGTTGTTAATCGCGTTCGCCATTCTTTCCGCCAACGCTCAAGGCCGCAGAGGCGGCGGGCAAGGCGGCCCACCCGCTGGCGCGCAAGCTGGCGAAGGCGGACCGGGGCGTCCTTCTGACCCGATGTCAACGCCGACCTTTGGCGGGTTGCGCTTTCGTTCGATTGGCCCGGCGGTTGTCGGCGGGCGCGTCATCGCCTTTGCCGTTGATCCCAACGACCGAGCCAAATTCTTCATTGCCGTCGCTTCGGGCGGAGTTTGGAAAACCGTCAACGGCGGAACTACCTGGACGCCCGTATTCGACAACTACGGTTCTTATTCGATTGGCGCAGTCGCGCTCGATCAGAAAGACACCTCAATCGTTTGGGTTGGAACCGGCGAACGCAACTCTCAGCGCAGCGTCGGTTACGGCGACGGCGTTTATAAATCCGAAGACGGTGGGCGCAGTTTTCGCAAAGTCGGTTTGGACAAATCAGAACACGTTGGCCGCATAGCCATTGACCCGCGCGACAGCAAAACTGTTTATGTCGCCGCCGCAGGCCCGTTGTGGTCTGCCGGAGGAGATCGCGGTTTGTACAAAACCACCGACGGCGGCAAAACCTGGAAAGCGGTGCTTTCGATCAGCGAAAACACAGGCGTGGTGGATGTAGTGGTTGATCCTTCAAACCCCGACATTGTTTACGCCGCAAGCTGGCAACGTCGCCGCCATTTTTACACGCTGATCAACGGCGGCCCCGAAAGCGCGATTCACAAATCCACAGACGGCGGAGCCACCTGGACAAAACTGCGCGGCGGATTGCCCGCTGGCGATTTGGGACGCATCGGCCTGTCAATTTCTCCGGCGGACAACAACGTCGTTTACGCCACAGTCGAAGCCGCCGCACAAGGCAGCGGCATTTTCCGTTCCGCCGACAAAGGCGCGACTTGGGAAAGAACCAGCCCCAGCATCGCGCAAGGCATGTATTACGGCCAGATCATTGCCGATCCGAAAAACGTTGATCGCGTTTACATCCCGAACGTTGTCTTTCAGGTTTCCGACGACGGCGGCAGAACTCAGCGACCGTTGGGCGAACGCCTGAAACACGTGGACAACCACGCCATCTGGGTTGACCCGAACAACACAAATTACATGCTGGTCGGTTGCGACGGCGGCGTTTACGAAAGCCTGGACAAAGGATCGAACTGGAATTTCAAAGGCAATCTGCCCATCGCCCAGTTTTATGACGTAGACATTGACCAGCAATCGCCGTTTTATTTCGTTTACGGCGGAACTCAGGACAACAGTTCGTTGGGTGGCCCGGCCAAAACGCGCAGCGCAGCGGGCATTTCCAACGCTGAATGGTTCACCACCAACGGCGGAGACGGATTTGTTTCGCGCGTTGATCCCGAAGACCCGAATACGATTTATGCCGAAAGCCAGAACGGTGGTTTGGTGCGATTCAACAAACTGACTGGCGAACGCACCAGCATCGTGCCCATTCCCGGCAAAGCCGAAGAATCGCAACGTTACAACTGGGATTCGCCGCTGATCATCAGCCCGCACAACAGCAAACGGCTGTACTTTGGCGGCCACAAACTTTTCCGCAGCGACAACCGAGGTGATGATTGGCGCACGGTCAGCGGCGATCTTTCGCGCGGATTGGACAGAGACAAACTGCCGGTTTTCGGCAAAATCTGGGGGCCGGATGCCGTAGCCAAACATCAATCTACGGCGTTGTACGGCAACGCTTCGGCGTTGAGCGAATCGCCGAAGAAAGAAGGTTTGATTTACGTCGGCGCTGACGACGGCCTGATTCAAATCACCGAAGACGGCGGCAAATCCTGGCGCAAAGTCGAAAAGGTTTTGGAGATTCCAGAAAACGCTTACGTTCGCCGCTTGCTGGCTTCGCAACACGACGTGAACACCGTTTACGCGATTTTCGACAATCACCAGAACGGCGATTTCAAACCTTACGCCGCGAAAAGCGCCGATATGGGCAAGACTTGGACAATGATGAACGGCAATCTGCCCGAACGCGGTTCGCTGTACGCCATTGCCGAAGACCACGTGAATCCGAACCTGCTGTTCATCGGCACAGAGTTTGGCTGTTTCTTCACCGTTGACGGCGGAGCGAAATGGATTCAATTGCGAGGCGGATTGCCGACCATTGCCGTGCGCGATTTCGCCATTCATCGCAAAGAAAACGATCTGGTCGTGGCAACTTTCGGACGCGGTTTTTACGTGTTGGACGATTACACGCCGCTGCGATCAGTCAAAGCCGAAGTGCTGGCTCAGGAATCGAACCTGTTCCCGGTCAAAGACGCTTTGATGTACGTGCGTTCTTCGACCGCCGTCGGCAGTCAGGGAGCCGCGCATTTTCTGGCTCCGAATCCGGCTTATGGCGCGACTTTCACTTACTACATGAAAGAACCGATTCGCACCAAGCGCCAGATTCGTCAGGCCGCCGAACGCGAAGCGACGCGCAAAAACGAACCGATCAAATATCCGACTCGGCAGGAATTGCGCGACGAAGCCGAAGAAGAACCGCCCGTGTTGCTGTTCACCATCACCGACGCCAAAGGCGAAGTCGTGCGCCGTCTGACGGTCCCGGCAATTCCCGGCATCCAGCGCGCGCTTTGGGATTTCCGCTACGCTCCGCCAGTTGTTCAAGCTGCGCCGCAATTGCCTCCGGGATTTAATCTCGCTGCGCTTGGCGGTGGCGGCTTCGGAGGTTTCGGCCCGCAGGGCGAACTGGCCATGCCCGGCAAATACACCGTGACAATGGCCAAGCGCGTGGGCGGCGTCATCACTCCACTGCCCGGAACTCAGACCTTCAACGTCGTCGCCGAAGGCACGGAAAAGATGACCGCTCAGGACAAAACCATACTGGCCGAATTCCAACGCAAGGTCATCAAGTTGCAACGCGCCGTTGCCGGAGCGACCGACGCAGCGACGACTGCCAAAACCAAGCTCGGTTTGATGAAGCGCGCCGCTCAGGAAGCTCCGGGCAGTAATCAAGCCTTGCTGAACGAGGTCAACGCGATTGACGACAAAGCCGACGAAGTTTTGCAGGCATTGCGTGGTGGCGGAGCTTTGACAGACACACCGCCGCCTTCGATCAACCAGCGCGTCAGCGGAATCACGCAGCGAATCCGCATGACGGCTTTGCGCCCGACACAATCCCAACAAGACCAGTACGCCATCGCCTCTGAAGATTTCAAAGCGGCAATGGCCAAACTGAAAACCTTGTTGGAAGTTGATTTGCCTAAGCTGGAAAAGGGGTTGGAAACGGCTGGCGCTCCGTGGAGCGCAGGACGATTACCGGTCTGGCCTGAAAAATAAACTGCTCTGACAAAATGATTGACAGGATCAACGAACGCAGCTTCAAATGCCGCGACCGTTGATCCTGTTTTTCTTTTGGAGGTGAACGTTATGGATGTGACTCCGCTGGTTCCTTATCTCTCGCCGCTGATTGCCACAGCCGCGCCGTACCTGCTGGAAGCTGGCAAAACCGCCGCCGAAAAAGCCCTTGAGAAAGTTGCCGAAAACATCGGCGAAGACAGTTGGAAATGGGGCAAAGCCATTGTCCAAAAGCTCTGGCCGAAAGTTGAAGCCAATCCGCTGGCCATTGCCGCCGCTCAGGAAGTCGCCAAAGCGCCAAACGACGCGGCCAATCAGCAAATGCTCGGTCTGGCTTTGCAGAAGATTTTGCAAGCCGACGAAGCTCTGGCCGCCGAGATCAAACAAATTTTGGACGAAGCCAAATCCGCAGGCGTCAATCTGGTTCAATCCGGCGACCGCAATGTTTTCAATCAAGGCAGCGGCAATACGATCATCACCGGCGACGGCAACACAATCAGATAAAGCTAAATCCGCCATCGCGTTTGTAGTTCCGCCATCGCGTTTGTAGTTCCGCCTTTAGGCGGCTTTAGGCGGCTTCAGCCGCCTAAAGGCGGAACTACAAACGCGATCAAAACGAAAATTATGAACAACCAAAAACTACAGCCCGGCCAACGCAGCGTTCAAAATGAAGGCGACGACAACATCATCGTCTCCGGCGACAAAGCCACGCTGAACATTTACAACACGCTGCCCGAACGCTCCGCCAAACACCAACTGCGCGCGCCGGTCGGAGATTTCGTTGGCCGCGAAACCGAAATTGCCGAACTCACCGCCGAGCTAACCAACGGCGGACAAGTCGGCATCAGCGGCATCAGCGGACTCGGCGGCATTGGCAAAACCGAACTCGCGCTGGTCGTAGCCAATCGTTTGCTGTCGAATTTTCCCTACGCGCAATTGATGGTCGAACTGCGCGGAACCGACCCGATGCCGCGCCGAGCCGAAGACGCTCTGGCCGATTGCGTGCGAGCTTTTGTCGGCGTCGAAGCCCGTTTGCCTGACGATCTGGCTACGCTGACCAAAATTTACCGCGATTGTTTGACCGGCCAGCGAGTTCTGGTGCTGCTGGACAACGCCGCCGACGCCGACCAAATCCGTCCGTTTCTGGTTCCCGGCGGATGCGCGCTGCTGGTGACTTCGCGCGAAAGCGTCAGCTTGCCGGGAATGAAACGCATTCGATTGGAACAGCTCCCGCCCGACAAAGCGCGCGAACTATTGCGGGAAATCGCTCCGCGCGTCAGCGACACCGTAGCCGATCAAATTTGTTACCTGTGCGGATATTTGCCGCTGGCCGTGCGCGCGGCGGCGAGTTTGTTGGACGTGACGACCGACCTCGAACCGGCGGAATTCGCGGCGGAGTTGGGCGACGAACGCCAACGGCTGAAATTGAATTACGCCACCGCTGACGGCCACGAAATCAGCGTCGAGGCTTCGTTCAATCTGAGCTACGCGCGGCTGTCGGCAGGAACGGCGCGAGTCTTTCGCAGCTTGTCGGTCTTTCCGGCTCCGTTCGACGCAACGGCGGAAGAAACGATTTGCCAGGACGCCGGCCACAAATGTTTGAGCGAATTGCTGCGCCGCAATCTGGTCATCTTCGACGAAACCGAGCGGCGTTACCGGCTGCACGATCTGGCGCGCGTTTTTGCCAACGCTCAACTCAACGACGACGAACGCGAAGAGTTGAAGCTGAAACACGCTCAGCATTTCCGTCGTGTGCTGGCCGAAGCCGACGATCTTTTCTTGAAAGGCCGAGAGCAGGTCGTCAAAGGCCTGGCGCTTTTTGACCGCGAACGGACGCACATCGAAGCCGGTCAAGCCTGGTCAGCCAATCGCCGCGAAGCCAGTCCCGCCGCTGCGGAATTGTGCGTTGAATACCCAAACGCCGGAGTTTACGTGCTCGAACTGCGGCAGCATCCGCGCGAACGGATTGGCTGGTTGGAAACTCAACTGGCCGCCGCTCGTCTTCTGAAACGGCGAAGCATGGAAGGCAATGCGCTCGGCAATCTGGGCAATGCCTACTTCAACTTGGGCGAGACGCGCAAGGCCATCGAGTTTTACGAACAATATCTTGCCATTGTCCGCGAGATCGGCGACCGCCGCGGCGAAGGCAATGCGCTCGGCA
>CADECP010000038.1 GCA_902825875.1 uncultured Acidobacteriota bacterium | reverse complement strand
ATGACGTTGTGTAGCAGAAGGCATCATCTCAAACTAACTTTGTCCAAACTCGTGCACAAGGGAAACAAATGAAAGTCTTATTCATGTCTTTATTGTTTTAGCCGGAATTGGGGCTCTATTTGCCGGAGGACTGGGTATCACAAAACATTGGGTATTACTGACAGCGACGATCTTTCTAACTAGCGTACTTGGCCTTATCGCAATGTTTCTCAAGCTTAAACATCGTCTGCGATGGTTGGTGTTTTCTATGTCCCTGATTGGTGTAGCTCTCGCCTGTTATGGACTGTATCGCATAATTCTTAAAGACCTCGCCCCGTCAATTGAAACTGCAAAACAGGTTCCAACTGTTGCGCCGGTCTTATTTTCCAGCAGCCCTACGCCCCAATCCACCCAATCCATAACTATAAAGCGCCCAACACCGTCTGTTTTGATTAAACCAACACCTGAATCAATTGGCAATTTGTTTAGCGATTTTCGAGTATTTCACGAAGACAAAAGGCGAATACTGTTTGACGTTTGGTATCAGTATAACGGCTCTGCCGGTAAAGAAGATGTTTGGATAGACGCCAGACTGCTAGACAAGGATGGCATTTTGCTGCCAGCTATGAGTGGCTGTGACTATATCGAGGCAAAAGTTGTTGGCACAAAAACTATCGCTAAAATGGATTGTAGTTTTACACCATCGCCGGGCTTAGTCAGCCAGTCTGCTCAAATAGAAATTTGTATGCGACGTGGATTAGGCAACGAATACATTACTTGCACGCGCTTTCCATACAAAAAAAAGCTTGAATAACTCCAGCCGTCAGCAGGCAAAAATCTACACATATTTGCCAGACAAAGTGCTTTTCTGCCTTGCGACAGGTTCGATTATTAGCACTTACGGGCGGCAACACACTATCGCCCCACTACCCAGGCAACGGCAAGTTTTGTTGTTCGGCCTTTGCCGGTTACTATCTCAGCGCATCAACAACGATAAGCGTTATGGGCAAATACACTCGAACCAAAATCAGTCTTCTTGTTCTGGGCGTGGTGCTGCTGGCGACCGGCGGTTGGTTGTATTTTCGCCGCCCTCAGCCGGTGGACATCGCCGCGTATGTGCCGGAATCGGCGCTGGGTTATCTGGAAATCAACAATCTGCCGCAGCTTGTTACGAACCTGACGGCGACGCGCGGATGGCAGCAGCTTGCGCCGGTTTATGGAGTTTCGGACAAGCTCGGTTATTTGGCGCAAGCGGAAAAGTTCGGTTGGCTGGCCGGGCTGACCGGGAACAACGAAGCTGCCGTATTTGCCGAAGCGCAAGTTGCCATCGTCGTCACTGGCCTGGAAGCTCGCGGCGAAGCTGTCAAACCCAGGTTTGCATTGGTGTTGGCGTCGCCGGGGAATGCCAAAGCCTTGCAAGCGGTGATTGAAAAACGTTTGCCGGAATTGGCTGGCAACCTGCTCGGTCAGACGAAGTTGAAAACCGAAGAACAAGCCGGAATGCCGGTCAGCGTGTTTCAATCCGTTGCTGACGCGCAAAAAGAATTGCTTTCAACTCGGCTCGACGATGCCTGGATTCTGGCTAACAACGCGGATTCGATGCTCGATTGCCTGAACGCGAAGTTGGGCAGACAGCCCGCGATGGCGAACAATTTTTATCGCCAGCAAGCTCGCCCGGCTGTGGGCGAAAATGCTGCGGCCTTCGGTTTTGTCACCGCCGAAGGCGTCAAACGATTGTTGCGGTTTGGAACCTACGTCGCTTCGGGCGGAGTCGTTGGCAAAGCCGCTCTGGCCGGGGCCGTCGGCGAAGTTTTCACCGAATTTTCCAATCGCACCTGCGACGGGATGGCTTACGGCGCGAGTTTTGAGTCCGGCGCGAACGGTTTGGAAGTCGTTGATCGTTACCTGACGCTGTTCAAACCGGAACTGACCGACAAGCTCAAAACCGTCGTCAAAGCCAATTCAACCGAAGCCGCCGCGTTAGGCGTCATTCCTGCAGCGGCGCGCGAAGTCACGATTTACAACGTCGCCCAGCCCAGTCAGACGCTGGAAGAACTGGAAAAAGCCATCTCTGCGCGGGTGGATGTCGCGCAGAGTTTTTTGCTGCATCAATTTGTGCTGGGAATGCGCGAAGCCGCGTTCGGCGCGAAAGCGTCTGAACTGACCAACGCCGCCATCGGCGACGAAATCGCCAGCTTCAATTTGACCAAAGAAGCTCAAAACCGTGTCTGGCTGATTGCCGCGCGCGACCGGGCGATGTTGGCCAAACTCGGAGAAAACATTCTGACGCAATTTCAAGACAAGAAAATCGCCAGCATCAACCGCGAAGCCGTTTCCGGTTATGAGTTGCTGGTTTCCACCGAACCCACGCGCGGAGCAACGGTTTTCGTCGGCAACTTTCTGGCATTGGGGCAACGCGACCAACTGTTGCGACTGATCGAAATCCATCGCAACGGCCAAATCTTGAAAGCTTCGGCGCAATTCAAACTGACTTCGCGTCCGACTGGAATTGCGCCTTCGCTAAGTTTCACTTCGATCAAAGATGAAAGCAACGATTTGATGATTGCGCTGGCTCGGCTGACGGGATTGTCGGTGATTCCGGCGAACGTCGCGGCGCTGGATCAACTGCCTTTGGCGGCCAGTGCGACTTCGATCAACGAACGTGGGCTGGCGGTGGAAACGCGCTCGCCGTTTGGCAATCTGCCGTTTCTGGTTTCGCTGGTTGCGGGATCGAATCCGCAGCAGTGAATGTGTCAGTAGCCCGCGCGTGAGCAAGGGCTTTTCCATTCAACTTAAGCCCTCCCTTACGGTCGGGCTACGGACACGATTCCACTTTCGGTCAGTAGATAAAAATTATGACTTCCCGCCCAATTCTGAAAGCCACCAACCTGGCCAAAGTTTATTCCGGTCGCGTCGAAGAAGTCGTCGTGTTCCGCGCTTTGAATCTGGAAGTCGCTCGCGGTGAGATGGTGGCAATTGTCGGAACGTCCGGCGCGGGCAAATCCACGCTGTTACATTTGCTCGGCGGATTGGATCGAGTAAGCTCCGGCAGCATTAAGATAAGTGGCCAGGAAAGCGAGTTTGACCTCGCAAAAAATTCTGAGCTAGACTTGGCGCGCTTTCGCAACAGACAGATTGGATTCGTCTTCCAGTTTCACCACTTGCTGCCGGAATTTTCCGCTCTTGAAAACGTGATGATGCCGTTGCTTATCAACGGCTCAACCAAACGCGAAGCTGCTGGCAAAGCGGCAGAGTTGTTGGATCGCGTTGGATTGTCGTCACGAACAGAACATCGCCCTGGCGAACTTTCTGGCGGCGAAAGGCAACGAGTCGCTCTGGCGCGAGCTTTGGTTTGCAAACCGACGCTGCTGCTGGCCGACGAACCGACAGGCAATCTGGACGAACACACCGGCGAAGCGGTTCACTCACTGATCCGTCAATTGCAAACCGAAGAACAATTAACCGCCATCATCGTCACTCACAACGAACGACTGGCTTCGACCTGTGATCGCACCTTGCGATTGGAAAACGGCAAGCTCAATTGATAATGGATAATTGATAGTGGATAGATCACCCACTATCAATTATCCATTATCAACTATCAATTATGTTTGAACGTTATACCGAAAAAGCACGTCGCGTCATTTTCTTCGCTCGTTACGAAGCCAGCCAGTTTGGCGCAACGCAGATCGAAGCCGAACACATTTTGCTGGGTTTGATCCGCGAAGATAAAAACCTGACTTACCGGTTCTTTCATCGTTCGCGCGCGACGGTGGAATCCATTCGCCGTGAAATCGAAGGCCGCACCATCCTGCACGAACGAATTCCGAACAACATTGATTTGCCGTTGGCGACGGCAGCCAAACACGTGCTGGCGTTTGCGGCGGAAGAATCCGAACGACTTGGCAATCGCCACATCGGAACCGAACATCTGTTGCTGGGATTGTTGCGCGAAGAAAATTCCATTGCGGCGGAAATTCTTTACGAACGCGGTTTGCGGCTGTCAGACATCCGCCAGGATTTGATGCGTCAGGCGAACATGGAACGCAACGCCCATTCGCGCAAAGACACTCCGCACCTGTTTGAATTTTGCCGCGACCTGACAGCCGATGCTTTGGAAGGCAAGCTCGATCCGTTGGTCGGACGCGAAGAAGAAATTGACCGAGTCGTTCAAATTCTCTGCCGCCGAACGAAAAACAATCCGGCGTTGATCGGCGAACCCGGCGTTGGCAAAACCGCCATCGTCGAAGGTTTGGCTCAGCGAATCGTCAATTGCGAAGTTCCTTCGTTCCTGGTGGAAAAACGAATTCTGGCTCTGGATTTGAGTTTGGTTGTCGCCGGAACAAAATATCGCGGCCAGTTTGAAGAACGCATGAAAACCATCATGCGCGAACTGATGGACAACCCGCACTACATTGTTTTCATTGACGAGATTCACACATTGATCGGCGCAGGTTCCGCCGAAGGCAGTCTGGACGCAGCCAATATCTTGAAACCGGCGCTGTCGCGCGGAGAAATTCAGTGCATAGGCGCGACAACGCCGGCGGAGTATCGCAAATCCATCGAACGCGACCGCTCGCTGGAACGCCGTTTTCAGGCCATCAAGATTCCTGTCCCCAACGAAGAAGAAACGATTGAAATTCTGGAAGGCGTCAAAGATCGTTACGAGTCGTATCACAACGTCCATTACTCCGATGAGGCAATTGCCGCCGCCGTTTATCAATCCAGCCGATATTTGTCCGAACGGTTTCAACCCGACAAGGCGATAGACGTAATTGACGAAGCAGGCGCTCGCGTCAAACTCCGCGTGCAACGCGAAAGCGGCTACGTTCCGCCGCCTCCGCGCTGGCATCGTGATCCGCGCGATTACCGCAACGATTTTCGCAGCGATGTCCGCGACCGCGACCGTGTTTATTCCAGCAATCGCCGCGCGCCGCAGTATTACGAACCGCTCGAATACGAAAACATCGCCGCTCACGTCACCAAACAGGACATTGACGACGTGATTTCGCGTTGGACGGGTATTCCGGTTTCGGCGCTTCAGGAAGAAGAAGCCGCCAAGCTGTTGAGAATCGAGCAGGAACTGCACAAACGGATCGTCAGCCAGGATTTGGCAATTTCGGCTTTGGCGCGCGCCATTCGCCGTTCGCGCGCCGGGCTGAAAAATCCGAATCGGCCTGTCGGTTCATTCCTTTTCTTAGGGCCAACCGGCGTAGGCAAAACCGAAGTCGCGCGAAGTCTGGCGGATTTTTTGTTCGGCAGCGAACGTTCGATGATCCGTTTTGATATGTCGGAGTTCATGGAAAAGCATTCGATTTCCAAACTGATCGGCTCGCCACCGGGTTATGTCGGTTATGAAGAAGGCGGCCAATTGACCGAACGTGTTCGTCGCAATCCGTATTCGGTGTTGCTGTTGGATGAAATCGAAAAGGCTCATCCGGATGTTTTCAACATCCTGCTGCAAGTCTTTGAAGACGGAATGCTCAGCGACGCGCTGGGCAATACTGTGGATTTCAAACACGTCATCGTGATTATGACCTCGAACATAGGCGCGCGCTTCGTCAACAAAGGCGGCCACTTAGGTTTTCACACTTCGCGCATTGATGCTCAGTCCAAAACCGAAGATCGCGTGCTGGCTTCTGTGCGCGAAACCTTCAACCCGGAATTCATCAACCGGCTGGACGAAATCATCGTCTTTGAACCGCTCAGCGACGAAGATTTGCTGAGCATCGTCGGCCTGCTGGTTCGCCAGATGAACCAGACGCTTCAGCATCGCCAACTGCAAATTCAACTGACCGAAGACGCCAAACGTTGGGTGGTCGAACAAACCTGCTCCGACCGCAGCTACGGCGCGCGGCCGTTGCGCCGAGCCTTGCAGAAATTCGTCGAAGACCCACTTTCCGAAGCCCTGATCGAAGGCCGTCTGGCCGGAGCTTCCCTGATCGAAATTTTCAAAGATAACAACGGTTTGGCCATTCGACCTCTGCCCGAAGATGGATTGTCAAATCTGAGAATCGAAAACAAGGTGAAAGCAGAAGACCTGGACGAAGAGTCGCTCAAGTCGGAAGAAATCATCTTGCGCTGAAACAAACCACGACTGGCACTAATGTTCTGTAAAGGCTAAACAGTGGAATTCCGGTTGCCTTTTTGTGCCGGTTCGTTGCTTTTCTCTGTTTGAAGACCTAAAAAATTTGGACGGTTGACAAGTCCGGTCGTTGGCTATTCAATACCGGACTTCTTTGCGTATATTTCGTAACCTTAAAAAAATTAGCACTGCAATCTTGGCAATGTAGGTCGTTCATAGTGCGTGCTTTCCGGCTGTCCCTGCTTCAGGGATTTGCCAGGCACTGTCTGAAAGCTGCGCGAATTTGCGCGCGCGGCAAGGAATTATGAACTCTTCGGACAGAGCCAACTCCTGAACGATTTAACATAGGTGGAGAAGCTTCATGACCAAGCGCATTACCTTTTTGGCAAGCGCACTTT
The DNA here is from genome assembly GCA_902825875.1 of uncultured Acidobacteriota bacterium. GTDB lineage: Bacteria > Acidobacteriota > Blastocatellia > RBC074 > RBC074 > RBC074. Next base: position 64,961 of record CADECP010000038.1, on the reverse strand, counting down.
TTCTTGTTTTCGTTACCCTCATTTCAGTTCGTCCGGCATATTCACAAAACCAGGACGTGTTTGTTGAGGACGTGGAAATCCGCGGCAATCGCCGCATTCCGCGCGAGTCCATCCTTTATTATGTGCAGAGCAAGCCGCAGGATCGTTTCGACATCAATCTGTCTCAACGCGATCTGCAAGCGATTCTGCAAATGGGTTTGTTCGACCCGCTGGGAACCCGGCTTTACATTGAAGATGGTCCTCGCGGCGGCAAAATCATCATCTTTCAGGTCAAGGAATACCCGATCATCCGCGACCTGCAATATCGCAATCTGAAATCTGCGACCGAAAGCGAAGTGCTCACACGATTCAAAGAGCGTCGCGTTCAGGTCAGCAAGGAATCTCAATTCGACCCATCCAAAGCCAATGGCGCGCGTGTGGTGTTGAAAGAGTTGCTGGCCGAAAAAGGTCATCCGGACGCCAAAGTCTCCATCGAAGTGGAAGACATTTCCGCCACGACCGTGGCGCTGATCTTCAGCGTCGAAGAAGGCCCTCGCGTTCGAGTCAAGGAAATTGAATTCACCGGCGACCGTGACGGATTTTCTCAGCGCAAATTGCGCGGTGCGATGAAGCTGGTCAAAGAATCGGGGTTGATCGCCACCTTCACGTCGAAAGACATCTATTTCAAAGAAAAATTGCAGGACGATCTGGAACGGGTTCGATTCTTTCTGGGATCGAAAGGCTACTTGCAAGCCAAGATTGGCGAGCCATTGGTCGAAGACGCCGGAACGGTTTCGAGCGGTTTTCCCCTGCCGATTCCCGGATTGCGAAAGACAGGTCCCGGCAAACGGATTTCCATTCCGCTGGAAGTCGGTCGCCGTTACAAAATCACCAAAGTCGAAGAAAAAGGCGTGACGATCTTTCAACCCGGCATCGTCAAGGCTGTTTCCGGTTTGCGAGAAGGCGACTGGATTGATGCCAAGAAAATTCAGGAAAACGTTTTCAAAGGCATCAAGGACGTTTACGGAACTCAGGGTTACATTCAGGCCAGCGTGGATTTCATTCCCAAGTTCATTGACAAGACTCAGGAAGAAGGCGAGATCGAAGTCACATTGGAAGTGGACGAAGGCCGTCAGTTCACGATGCGCCGCCTGGAATTCATCGGCAACACCAACACGCGCGACGTTGTTTTGCGACGCGAAGTCGCCCTGAACGAAGGCGATCCGTACAACAAACGGCTGTGGGATTTTTCGATCCTGCGATTGAACCAGTTGGGACTGTTTGAAGAGGTCAAAGAAAAAGACGCCATCACGCGCACCAACGACCGCGACCAGACTGTGGACATTGACCTGCAAGTCAAAGAGCGCGGTCGCCAGGAAATTCAGTTGAACGGCGGCGTATCAGGCTTTGCCGGAAGCTTTTTCGGGCTTACTTATTCGACCAACAACCTGCTCGGTTACGGCGAATCCCTTAGCGTTTCCCTATCCGGCGGCAACCGACAGTTGTCCGCACAATTCGGATTCACCGAACCATACCTGTTCGGCAAACCGATTCAGTTGGGATTCCAGTTGTTCGCCTCGAAGTATCAATACGTCGGACAGGGCTTCAACTTCGCCCAGGCGAATCAGCAGCTTCTCCAGGCCAGCTTTTTCGGCCTGTCTTCGATTGACGCCGACACCTTGTTTACGCAACGGTCGGCGGGCGGAAGCGTCAGCGTTTCTTCGCCGATGGCCATTTTTTTCCCGAACAAGTTTAGGGAATTTGCCCGTGCGTCCCGACTTGGATTGTCGTATTCGCTGTCAACCAGCAGTATCGAAGACCCGAAGGTCAACACCGACGGCGACCCGACAAACGACATCCCCGTCACCTTCACGCAACCGAAGATTCTGACCAGCCGCGTTACGCCTTCGTTGTTTTACAACACCAAGAATGCGCAGCTTGACCCGACCAACGGCCAAAGCCTGTTTTTGGGCTTTGGATTATCGGGCGGCGTTCTCGGCGGAGATGTGAATACCTTTTCGCCTTCGCTGGAATATCAGCGATTCATGCCAGTTTTCAGAAAACGAACCGACAAACCGCATGTCGTGGCAATGCGTCTTCGCGCCGATCACATCCGCACTTTCGGCACGCCTTTCACGACTCAAACGCTTTCGTTTGTCGGCGGCATCCCGTTGTTTGAACGGTTCTTCCTGGGCGGCGAATACGATATTCGCGGTTATAACTTCCGCTCGATTTCCCCTGTGGTTCCGGCAGATTCGTTCCTTTCGACCAGAAACGTTTCGGCGAAAATTCAAGACCCGGCGGATTTCACCCAGTTGATTGATGCGCCCAGCGGAACCGTTGCCTCAAGCGTGCTTCGCAATTTCACGTTTGAGTCGCCAGGAACAGTGACTCCAACCGGAACCTGCACAGAAACGGCTAATCCCTCCATCGGGTGCAACGTGGTCAATGCGCGACGCTTTTTCACGCCGATTGGTGGTGATACACAGTTCATTTACAACCTGGAATATCGCGTTCCGGTTTTCAGTGTTCTGTCCATCGCCGCGTTTGCTGACGTGGGAACGGCATTCAACGCACGCAAATACCAGGATCAACTTTCGACGACAAACTTCATTCGGCAAACCATTACCCCCTCCGGCGTGACGCTCAACCCGGCAGGTCGTGTCGCTTCCGCCGAAGAGTTGGCCAGCGCACCGCGCGATATTTTTGGCAATGCAATTGGCTACCGCACGATTTTCCTGGAAGGCGAATCGCGCGATTACAGCATCGTTCGCTCGTCCGAACAGAACGTGAAGTTTCTGGCTGACCTGCGCTCTTCGATGGGGCTGGAATTCCGCATTCAGATGCCGGTGATCAACGTGCCATTCCGTTTGATCTTCGCTTACAACCCGCAAGCGAAAACCGATATTACCGATCCGACAGTGCTTTTCATCGAACGCCGCACAGTGATGCGTTTCAGCGTCGGACGAACATTTTAAGAAGTGGCTGGTGATTAGTGATTGGTGGTTGGCGTAATCGCTGCCGCCAACGCTAACCGCCAATCACCGACCACCACCGCACAGACTGGAGATTTTTTGAGAATGAAAACCAAGCTTTTACTGACCCTCGCTTTGGCGCTTCCATTGCTGATGGTGACGACGCAGAACGCGCAAGCTCAAGCTGGCGGCGCGCCTGCAACCTCGCAACCGCCCAAACTCAAAGTTGCGATTCTTGACGTGATGGCCTTCCGCGACGGAATTGCCGAACTCAAGATCAAATACGAAAAACTGCAAACCGAATTTGCCCCGCGTTACCGCGAACTGGAATCCATGCAAACTTCGCTGGCTGCGAAAGAAAAGGTTCTGGCTGAAAATAAAACCCTGACTCAGCAGCAAGCCGCCAAACTTCAGCAGGAACTCGAAGAAGGCAAAAAGACTTACCAGCGGTTGGTTGAAGATTCACAGTCCATCGCCGGAAAACGCGAAGAAGAAGAAACCGGCCCGACCAAGGAAAAGCTGAGCAAGTACCTGGAACAGTATGCCCAAAAACACGGCATCACTTTCGTGTTCGATGGTCGCCAATTGCAGGAAACAGGCGTTGTCATTTACGCCGACGCCAAAGCGAACATCACCGAAGATTTTATGAAGGAATATAACAAGGCGAACCCGGCTCCGGCAGGAGCGGCCAGCGCCAAGTAAAGCTATCGGTCAATTTGAAAATTGTCCCAATTTATCTGAGGAGTTTGAAGAACATGAAAAAATTGTGTCTCGCATTCGCAATCATCGCCGCGCTGGCTGTCGCAGCATTCGCGCAAACGCCTGCTCCCCCCAAACCGACTTCCGGCGGAGCGGCTCCGGCTGCCGGCGCTGCCACAGGCGGAACTGGCGCTGAAGGAAAACTCGCCTACGTCAACACCGCGCGTTTCGGCCCCGGCATCAATGAACTGAAAGAAAAACTGGAAGCCCTGAACGCCGAATTCGGGCCGAAGCTGAAAGAATTGGAAGCTCTGGAAACCGAACTGAACAACCTGAAAAGCAAGATTCAGAATCAGGGCAATACGGTCAGCGCACAGGTTCGCAATCAATGGGTTGAAGAAGGCACGGAAAAAGAACGCATGCTGAAACGCAAAACCGAAGACTACCAGGCCATCGGCAACAAACGTCAGGCCGAAGTCACCCAACCGGTTTATGAAAAGATCGGCAAATTCCTGGAAGGTTATTGCCAGCAACGCGGCATCATTATGGTTTTAGAAGGCGGCGCGGTTCAACAAACCGGCGTGGTGCTTTATGCCGCCACAGCCACCGACATCACCGAAGATTTCATGGCTCAATACAACAAAGCAAATCCCGGATCTGGCACTGCTGCTCCGGCTGCCAAGAAACCCTAACCCTTCAAGGCAAAAGCCTACGGAAAATCAAAAGGCAAAAGTGCGATGGTCAATCTCACTTTTGCCTTTTGGTTTTTGAGTTTTGACTTTTGATTTTCGCATGACCCTTGCCGAACTCGCTCAATTCATTCAGACAGAACTTCGCGGAAACGCCGACGCCGAACTTTCCGGCGTCAATTCGCTTGATGCAGTTCAATCCGGTGAAATCACCTTTGTCGCTGACGCGGCGCGTTTGCCCGAAGCGTTAGCTTCGCCAGCCACAGCGTTCATCGTTCCCGCCAAGCTGGCCGACAACCCTCAACTCGCGGAAAAAGATCTGCTGATTGCTCGTGACGCCAAACTGGCATTTGCGCGAACAATCAATGCGTTTCACGCCAAAGCTTACGAATCGCGCGGCGTCAGTTCAGACTTTGTTCTCGGCGAAGCTTCGCACATCGGCGTTGACTGCTCCATTTATCCGCGAGCCACTGTTGGCCGCAACTCCGTAATCGGCGACCGGGTTACGCTGCACCCCGGCGTAGTCGTCGGCGACAATTGTCGCGTCGGCGACGATTCGATTCTCTTCCCGAACGTTTCGGTTTATGACGACACGAACATCGGCGCGCGTTGTCGCATTCACAGCGGAACGGTCATCGGTTCGGATGGATTCAGCTTCACGCCCGATGAACAAGGTCGCCAATTCAAACTGCTGCAAGTTGGTCGCGTCATCATCGAAGACGATGTCGAAATCGGCGCAAACTGTTGCGTTGACCGCGCGGGCTTCGGCGAAACGCGCATTCATCGCGGAGCCAAGTTCGACAACCTGATTCAAATCGGCCACAACGTTGAAATTGGCGAAGACACTGTTGTTGCGGCTCTGGCGGGATTTTCCGGCGGAACCAAAATCGGCAGGCGTTGTATTCTGGCCGGGCAAATCGGAACCAATCAACACATCACCATCGGCGATGGAGCGATTATCACGGCACGCACCGGCGTGACGAAATCCGTCGAAGCTGGCAAACTGATGGGCGGCATGATGGCCGCAATGGATTATCAACAATGGCGCAAATCGCACGTGCTGTACACGCGATTGCCCGAACTCTTCGACCGACTCAAAAAACTGGAAAAGGACTCAGCAACAAAAGGCACAGGTGAGGAGCAGTGAGTCAGGATCACAAACCATACGACACAGCGTTCAAAGATTTGGCTGAAGAAGCCGCTGAAACCCTGCTTCGTTTGGTTGGCGCGCTTCCGCTCAATGCCAAAATCAAACCTTTGCCGCGCGAAATGTCTGCTCCGGCTTTGTTGGCCGATCAACCTTACGAAGTAGACACCGGCAACGAAAAATTCATCGCTCACGTTGAAGCTCAGACGTTCTACAGAACTAATGTGCCGGAACGTGTGGTTGAATATGATGCGCTGTTGTGGATCAACTATCACTTACCAGTTCACAGCTTTGTACTGATCTTTTCGCCCGACGGTTGCCCGCCAAACATTCCAACGACAATGACTTTGGCCGCTGGTGGGCTGACGCTGACGGCTCGGTTCAGCATTCTCAAATTATGGGAAATATCGGCTGCCGATGCGCTTTCTTGGAAGGAGGAATCCTTGCTCCCTTTCATTCCGTTGATGAAAGGCGGAGAGACTGAGCTTGAACAAAGTGCCCTGGCTTTGGGACAACTGACTGACGAGATACGTAGACAGGAGTTGGCATTACATTTTTTGATGCTCGGCTCGCTACGCTACAATCGCCAAGACGTACTTGAATTGTTAAGGAGAACTACCATGTTTATGCACGAAGTTTTGAGGGAAACACCGTACTACCAATTCATACTCGACGAAGGCAAAGAAGAAGGACGGGACATCATTGTCGAAATGATCTGCGATCAAGTAGCCAAGCATTTTCCCAGCCTGAATTTCAAAACTGAGATTGAACAAATTCACGACTTGTCCTCCTTAAAGCAACTGTACTTCGATCTGGATCGAATTACGGAAATCGAGGCGTTTCGCAAACGACTGACCGAACTGGCGAACAAGAATTGATACCCGCTGCCACTTCATTCAACAATTTATGGACATCAACGAAATTCAAAAAATCATTCCGCACCGTTACCCAATGCTGTTGATTGACCGCATCGTCGAATTGGAGCCGCTAAAAAGAATTGTGGCGATCAAAAACGTGACGATGAACGAGCAGGTCTTTCAAGGCCATTTTCCCGACGCGCCTGTTTTCCCAGGCGTGTTTATCATTGAAGCAATGGCTCAGGCCGGAGCCGTATTGTTGTTCCGCGAAGTTCCTGACCGCGAAAACAAGCTGATGTTTTTCACCGGCATTGAAGAAGCCAAATTTCGACGCCCTGTCGTCCCAGGCGATCAACTTCGCCTGGAAGTCTCCGTGCTGAAATACAAAATGGGATATGCCAAGCTGACCGCCAAAGCCTACGTCGGCGATCAACTCGCCGCCGAAGCTCTGCTCTCTTCCGCACTGGCCGACAAACACAAAAAATGAATGCTGAATTCTGAATGATGAACGATGAACGATGAATTCCTTAACACAGGGCTTCATCATTCATCATTCATCATTCATCGTTCCAACTATGATTCATCCGACCGCAATCATCAGCCCAAAAGCCGAGCTTGGCGCAAACGTCAGCGTCGGTCCGTATTCGATCATTGGCGACCACGTCACGATTCACGACGATGCTGAACTGGTCAGCCACGTTGTCATCGAAGGCCCTTGCGAAATTGGCAAAGCGACAAAAGTTCTTCCTTTTGCTTCGCTTGGACAATCGCCGCAGGATTTGAAATACAAAGGCGAAGACACGCGCCTGGTCATTGGCCAGCGAAACGTCATACGCGAATACGTGACGATGAACCGCGGCACGGTTGGCGGCGGCGGATTGACTTCGGTTGGCGATGACAATTTGTTTATGGCGCAAACACACGTCGCGCACGATTGCATCGTCGGTTCGCGCAATGTGTTTGCCAATCTGGCTTCGTTGGCCGGGCACGTCACCGTCGAAGACGATGCCATACTCGGAGCCTTCGTCGGCGTTCACCAGTTTTGCCACATCGGTTCGCACGCCTTCATCGGCGGCATGTCGAAAATCGTCAAAGATGCTTTGCCATACGCGCGCACAGACGGAACCGAAGCCAAATGTTACGGCGCGAACACCATCGGATTGCGCCGCAAAGGCTTTTCCAACGAAGCCATTCGCCGCATTCAACAATCTTTCACGTTGCTGCTGAATTCCAACCTGAACACCACGCAAGCTCTGGAGCAAATCAAATCCGAGTTGGCCGGTTCGCCCGAAATTGATTACCTGATCGAATTTATCGAAAAGTCTCAGCGAGGCGTGACCAAGTAAATGCCTGCCAAAACTGCCAAGATGGAATTTCACCCATTGACGCCGGAACGTTGGCAGGATTTTGAAACCTTGTTCGGCGAACGCGGAGCTTGCGGCGGTTGCTGGTGCATGGCTTGGCGATTGACCGGCAAACAGTTTGACGAACAAAAAGGCGCTCCGAACAAAAAAGCCATGAAAGCGATTGTAGCGCGTGGCGATCAGCCCGGAGTGTTGGCGTACGTTGGCGGCCAGGCCGTTGGCTGGTGTTCGGTCGCTCCGCGTGAAACTTTCATCCGACTGGAAAGCTCGCGTGTGCTGAAACCGATTGATGACAAATCGGTCTGGTCAATTTCGTGCTTTTTCATCGCCAAAGAACATCGGCGAAAAGGTTTGTCGGTGAAATTGCTGAAAGCCGCGATTGAGTTCGTTCGCAGGCAAGGCGGAAAAATCATCGAAGGTTATCCGAACGAACCGAAGAAAGATCAGCCGGATGTGTTTATGTGGACAGGCTTGGCGGCTTCATTCATCAAAGCCGGGTTCAAAGAAGCTGACCGGCGAGGTTCGCGTCCAATTTTCCGATACGAATTGAAGCGTTAGCCAAACAGATTTTCAGAGTCGAGAATGAACGAAAGCCGCAGGTCAGGTGGCACCTAAGCGTCCCTGATCTGCGGCTTCCGCGTTTCCGCTAAACTGCTGGCATCCCCTACAAGCAGCTCGGCGAAAAAACTGACATCGTCAAAGCGACAACCTTCACGATGTGGTTGATTGGTTGATAATTTTAGTGGCAGCGGTTATGCACCGCTGCCAACTGTTCCTACTCAAGGTCGCCAAGCATCCCCTACTGGCAACCCTGAGGAGGAAAGATTGGGACGATGAACGAACCCGCACTGCTCAAGGTCAGTTTGTGCAGGTTGTGCGCCCCGTTGAAAGCTCCTGCCGAACTGGCGGCATTTGCGTTGTAGTTAATCATGGCTCCCACCAGAGCGATGTCGCTCTGCGAGAACAGTTTCAGCCAGCCCGTGCGTCCCGCCGGAATGAAGGTTTCAAAGCGCGGCGTCGTGCGCGGGAAGTTGTTCGTCAAGCTGCTACGCAACTGGCAGGTGCCTGTTACGCTGAAGCTCAGAGCCTGTTCTGCGTCGTCGTACAGCACTCCGAACAATGTTCCCAGCGATGCCGCTCCGGTTGCCAGATTGCCGCCGATGCGATTCACCACAATCATTGTGTCGTTGCCATCCGCGCGACTGCCGAAGTTATCCGCAGCCAGCGTTCGACCGAAGCGTCCGTAACTCACTCCGTCAAAGTTCAGCGCCGCCGTCGTTGATGCGCTGTTGCACGCCGACAGGGCAGGCAGAGCCGCGACACCTTCGGCAACGATGTTGCCTCTGTGACCGCTGCTGAATTTGACGTATTCGTCGCCGACCAGGAAGTTGAAGTTTGTCGGACAGCCCGTGCAATCAATCGCCACTGCAACCAGATAGCCCGTCGTTCCCGGATCAAGGTCTGAAGCCAGGAAGCTGGTCGTCTGATTTGGTGTCAGACATACAATGCTGTCCGCGATGGAGCAACTCGAACCATCCACGAAGAACAAATGCACACAGATTGATTTCTGGTTGTGAATGTTCGTCAGGTTGATGCGCGTATTCTGCTCGTTCGGGTTTGAGGAGTTCGACGTGTAGATCGGGTAAACCAGCACCGAACTGCCGTTGTTTTCAAACGGAAGCCCCGGAGCGCCAATGCCATTCACCACGTTGATCGTTGTGCTGGCCGTGTTGTTGTTGGTTCCCGGATCACCCGGATAAGCAATGCTCGCCGTGTTCGTCACCGGGCCGCTGATGTTGTAGCCGATGCCGACCGTGATGCGAATCTGTGTCATCGCATTCAACGCCAACGGAGTCGTGCTGGTGCAGGTCACTGTTTGCCCGCTGATCGTACAACTCCAACCCACTCCGCTGGCCGCAATCGGCGTGATTCCCGTCGGAATAACATCGGTCATCACGGCTCCCGGATTCGCAGCCGTCGGCCCCAGATTGGTCATCGTCAGCACGTAAGTGCCCGTCGCGCCATTGCAAGGATCGCCTTCGTAGGCTTTGCCCGGAATGCCGTTCGGATTGTTACCAAACGCCCAGTCAGGCGCTGGCGCAAAGCCGAAGTCAATCGTCAGGTTGCCGTTGTTGCCGTCGCCGTCATTGGTCGGTTCGCTCTGACCGATCAAGACAATCGGCGTACTGACAATTCCGCCAATGGTCGGAGTGGTGTTATCCACACCGTTGTCGTCGTTGTCAGTGTCACCAGTGTCAGCACCAGGACTGCTCAAACAATCACCTAGAACTTGACCCGGCCCGAAGTTGCTCTGCGGAACTTCCACAAAGTACGTGCCCGGCAGCAGATTGGCGAAGCTGTAAGTTCCGCCGCCGCTGGTGTTTTGCATTGCCACCATCGTGTCGGATGCCGAGAAGGTATTGTCGCCGTTGTCGAGCCAGAGCACGACTTTGACGCCGTCAATGCCAGCTTCCAGAGGATTGCCGTCACGCAGACCGTTGCCATTGAGGTCTTTCCAGATCAGGTTGCCCAGATTCATCGGCGGATAGAAACCAAAGTCTACAGTCAGGTTTCCGTTGTTGCCGTCGCCGTCGTTGGTCGGTTCGCTTTGACCAATCAAGGAAATCAGCACGCTGACGACTCCGCCAACAGTCGGCGTCGGATTATCAACTCCGTTGTCGTTGTTGTCAGTCGCATCACCTGTGTCGTGATTTGGCGAACTCAGGCACGTACTCAACACACCCGCTCCGAAGTTCGATTCGTCAATCTGCACGAAGTAATTGCCCGGCAACAGGTCTTGGAAGTTGTAGCTTCCGCCGCCGCTGGTGTTTTGCATTGCCACCATAGTGTCGGTGGCTGAGTTAAACGAACCGTCGCCGTTGTCGCGCCAGAGCACGACTTTGACGCCGTCAACGCCGGGTTCGTTCGGGCTGACCGTGTCGCGGACGCCGTCGGCATCCAGGTCTTTCCAGACCAGGTTGCCGAGATTCATCGGCGGATAGAACCCGAAGTCCACAGTCAGGTTGCCGTTGTTGCCGTCGCCGTCGTTGGTCGGTTCGCTTTGACCAATCAAGGAAATCAGCACGCTGACGACTCCGCCAACAGTCGGCGTCGGATTATCAACTCCGTTGTCGTTGTTGTCAGTCGCATCACCTGTGTCGTGATTTGGCGAACTCAGGCACGTACTCAACACACCCGCTCCGAAGTTCGATTCGTCAATCTGCACGAAGTAATTGCCCGGCAACAGGTCTTGGAAGTTGTAGCTTCCGCCGCCGCTGGTGTTTTGCATTGCCACCATAGTGTCGGTGGCTGAGTTAAACGAACCGTCGCCGTTGTCGCGCCAAAGCACGACTTTGACGCCGTCAACTCCGGGCTCATTCGGGCTGACCGTATCGCGGACGCCGTCGGCATCCAGGTCTTTCCAAACCAGATTGCCGAGATTCATCGGCGGGTAGAACCCAAAATCAGCCGTCAGGTTGCCGTTGTTGCCATCGGTGTCATCCGTCGGCTCGCTTTGACCAACCAACGGAATCAGCACGCTCACAACTCCGCCGACTGTCGGCGTCGGGTTATCAACGCCGTTGTCGTTGTTGTCGGTGGTGTCTGCGTTGTCGTTGCCCGGCGAACTCAAGCAAGTGCTGAGCACTCCCGCGCCGAAGTTCGTCGAATCAATCTGCACGAAGTAATTGCCCGGCAACAGGTCTTGGAAGTTGTAGCTTCCGCCGCCGCTGGTGTTCTGCATCGCCACCATCGTGTCGGTTGCAGAGTTGAACACGCCGTCGCCGGTGTCGCGCCAGAGCACGACCTTGACGCCGTCAACTCCGGGTTCATTCGGGCTGACCGTATCGCGGATTCCGTCGGCATCCAGGTCTTTCCAAACCAGATTGCCAAGGTTCATCGGCGGGTAAAACCCAAAGTCAGCCGTCAGGTTGCCGTTGTTGCCGTCACCGTCATCCGTCGGCTCGCTTTGACCGATCAACGGAATCAAGACGCTGACAACTCCGCCGACAGTCGGCGTCGGGTTATCAACACCGTTGTCGTTGTTGTCGGTGGTGTCTGCGTTGTCGTTGCCCGGCGAACTCAGACAGACGCTCAACACGCCCGCGCCGAAGTTCGACTGGTCAACCTGCACGAAGTAATTGCCCGGCAGCAGGTCTTGGAAGTTGTAAGCTCCGCCGCCGCTGGTGTTCTGCATTGCCACCATCGTGTCGGTTGTCGAGCTAAACGAGCCGTCGCCGGTGTCGCGCCAGAGCACGACTTTGACGCCGTCAACTCCGGGTTCATTCGGGCTGACCGTGTCGCGGATTCCGTCGGCATCCAGGTCTTTCCAAACCAGATTGCCCAGATTCATCGGCGGGTAGAAACCGAAGTCCACAGTCAGGTTGCCGTTGTTGCCGTCGCCGTCATCGGTTGGCTCGCTCTGGCCGATCAAAACAACCGGAGTGCTGACGACTCCGCCGGTTGTTGGCGTCGGGTTGTCCACGCCGTTGTCATTGTTATCGGTGTCGCCGGTATCGGCTCCGGGACTGCTCAAACAAGTGCTGAGCACACCAGCGCCGAAGTTCGACTGGTCAATCTGCACGAAGTACGTACCCGGCAACAGATTCGTGAAGTTATAAGCTCCGCCGCCGCTGGTGTTTTGCATCGTCACCATCGTGTCGTTCGCGGAATTGAACGAGCCGTCGCCGGTGTCGCGCCAAAGCACGACTTTGACGCCGTCAACGCCGGGTTCATTCGGGCTGGCCGTGTCGCGGACACCATCGGCATCCAGGTCTTTCCAGACCAGGTTGCCGAGATTCATCGGCGGGTAGAACCCGAAGTCTACAGTCAGGTTGCCGTTGTCACCGTCGCCGTCATTCGTCGGTTCTGTAGTTCCAACCAACGGAATCAGTACGCTGACCACGCCTCCGGTTGTCGGCGTTGGGTTATCAACACCGTTGTCGTTGTTGTCGGTTGAATCACCCGTGTCGTGATTGGGCGAACTCAAGCAAGTGCTCAAGACACCAGCGCCGAAGTTCGATTCGTCAACCTGCACGAAGTAATTGCCCGGCAGCAGATTCGTGAAGTTGTAAGCTCCGCCGCCGCTGGTGTTTTGCATCGTCAACATCGTGTCGGTGGCAGAATTGAACGAGCCGTCGCCGTTGTCGAGCCAGAGCACGACTTTGACGCCGTCAACTCCCGGCTCATTCGGGCTGACCGTGTCGCGGATTCCGTCGCCATCGAGGTCTTTCCAGACCAGATTGCCGAGATTCATCGGCGGGTAGAACCCGAAGTCCACTGTCAGGTTTCCGTTGTTGCCATCGCCGTCGTTGGTCGGTTCGCTTTGACCGATCAACGGAATCAGCACGCTGACCACGCCGCCGGTTGTCGGCGTCGGGTTATCAACACCGTTGTCGTTGTTGTCAGTCGCATCGCCGGAATCATTACCCGGCGAACTCAGGCAAACGCTCAACACGCCAGCGCCGAAGTTCGACTGGTCAATCTGCACGAAGTAATTGCCCGGCAACAACCCTGTGAAGTTGTAAGCTCCGCCGCCGCTGGTGTTTTGCATTGCAACCATCGTGTCGGACGCCGGATTGAACGAGCCGTCGCCATTGTCGCGCCAGAGCACGACTTTGACGCCGTCAACTCCGGGTTCATTCGGACTGGCCGTGTCACGAATTCCATCGGCATCCAGGTCTTTCCAAACCAAATTGCCGAGATTCAATGGCGCGTAGAACCCGAAATCCACCGTCAGGTTGCCGTTGTTGCCGTCGCCGTCATCCGTCGGCTCGCTTTGGCTGATCAACGGAATCAAGACGCTGACCACTCCGCCCGTAGTCGGCGTCGGGTTGTCAACGCCGTTGTCGTTGTTGTCAGTCGCGTCGCCGGAATCGTTGCCAGGACTGCTCAAACAAGTGCTGAGCACACCAGCGCCGAAGTTCGTCGAATCAACCTGAACAAAGTAATTGCCCGGCAACAGGTCTGTGAAGTTATAAGCTCCGCCGCCGCTGGTGTTCTGCATCGCCACCATCGTGTCGGTTGCTGAATTGAACGAACCGTCGCCGTTGTCGCGCCACAGAACGACTTTGACGCCGTCAACGCCAGGTTCATTCGGGCTGACCGTGTCGCGCACGCCGTCGGCATCCAGGTCTTTCCAAACCAGATTGCCGAGATTCATCGGTGCATAGAAACCGAAGTCCACAGTCAGGTTTCCGTTGTTGCCGTCGCCGTCATCCGTCGGTTCGCTGCTGCCAATCAACGGAATCAACACGCTGACGACTCCACCCGTAGTCGGCGTCGGGTTATCAACGCCGTTGTCGTTGTTGTCGGTTGAATCACCTGTGTCGTGATTTGGCGAACTCAGGCAAGTGCTCAAAACACCCGCTCCGAAGTTCGTCGAATCAATTTGCACGAAGTAATTGCCCGGAGCCAGACCGGTGAAGTTATAAGCTCCGCCGCCGCTGGTGTTTTGCATCGCAACCATCGCGTCGGTTGCGGAATTGAACGAGCCGTCGCCGGTATCGCGCCACAGGACGACTTTGACGCCGTCAACTCCGGGTTCATTCGGGCTGACCGTGTCACGAATTCCGTCGGCATCCAGGTCTTTCCAAACCAGATTGCCGAGATTCATCAACGGCGCAAACCCGAAATCTGCCGTCAGATTGCCGTCGTTGCCGTCGCCGTCAGTTCCTGCCGGCGGCTCACCGTGCAGCGACAAAGTGATTACCGAACTGGCAATTCCATTGGTTGCCGGGTTGGTATCGTCAACGCCGTGATCCTGGTCGTTTAGATCGCTGTTACCAGTCACGTTGCCCGTGCTGCTGGCGCAGCCGAAAAGCGCTCCGCTTGCAGCAAAGTTGGACGCAGCCGCTTGGACGTAGTAATCCGCGCAAGGCAGGCCGGTGAAGTTGTACAGCCCGCCTCCGGCAGTGGTTTGCGAAGTAACCAAAGTGTCGCCGGGAATTTGCAGGCCGGGCGTTCCGTTGGATTCGCGGTACAGATTCATCAACACGCCGTCAATGACCGGTTCCGCTGGCGAAGTATCGCGTATGCCATCGTTGTCCAAATCTTTCCAGACCTGGTTGCCAAGATTCATGGCCGTAACGGTCAGCACAACATCATCGGTCGCAGTGCCGCAACTCGGAGTCTGGTTGCTGGTCATCGTCAATCGCATCGTCACCGTGCCAACGCCCGTGACATTGATTGTCGGAGTCAGCGTTGAACCATTGACGATGGATGCCGCAGCCGTTCCGGTCGTAGCGAAAACCGCCCACGATGGGTTTCCGTTGGTTCCAGTGCCATTCAGGTTGAAAGCCGTTGTGCCTGAAACCGCCAGACACAATTCCTGATCCATTCCGGCATTGGCTGTCGGGCCAGGATTGAACGTCACCGTGATGCAATTGCTTGGCGGCGATGAACAGGCAACGCTGTTCAACGTCGAAGTAGCAATGCGGCGGTAGTACGTCGTCTGAGTTAAACCTGACGGCGGATCATAAGTTGCACTCATCGCTCCGGGAATGTTGGTAAATCCGGTCGTGCAATCCACAGTGCTGCTCTGCCATTGGTAGGTCAGAGTTCCAGAACCGGTGGCTGCCGTCGGCACGGTGAAGGCCACAGGGTCGCCCGGTGCGCAAACCGCTTGATCGCCAGCGACTACGCCGGGCGTGACGTTGTTGACCGACACCGTCACGCAATTGCTGGTCGCGGTGCAAGCAACACTATTCAACGTGGAAGTTACGATTCGCCGGTAATAGGTTGTCTGAGTCAAACCTGACGGCGGATCATAAGTTGCACTCATCGCTCCGGTAATGTTTGTGAACCCGGTGGTGCAATCCGTCGTGCTGCTCTGCCATTGGTAAGTCAGAGTTCCCGAACCGGTCGCCGCCGTCGGCACGGTAAAGGCCGCAGGGTCTCCGCCAGAACAGACAGTTTGATCCGTAGCGACAACTCCTGCCGTAACGTTGTTAATGGTTACGGTCAGGCTGCACGAAGTCGAACCTTCCGTACTGTTGATTGTCACCATCACCGTGTAAGTTCCGGCATTCGTGCCGGAATTGACCATCACCGTCGCGCCATTGTTCGCGCCACTGATCGAAGCGTTCGCGCCGCCACCATTCACCACTGACCAGCTATAAGTCGGGTTGGTCAACGGGTCTGGATTGGTCATCACGCTGTAAGTATTCGTCGAACCATTGCAGACGGTAGTGGCTCCGGCGACTGTACAACTCAGCGCCACAAAGCCCATGTCCATCGTGTGATCGTCTTCACCGAAAGCACCTGTGCCATTTGTTTCAACATTGCTGACCAAATGTTTGACTTCAATTTCAGGGAAGTTGCCGCCAGCGATGCCAAGCACGTTTGCCGACGTAGCGTCGGAGTCGCGCAAATCGGCAGGGCTGCCCAACACGCCAGCGCCGATGTTGGCTTGGGTCACATTTTTACCCGCCAAAGCTCCGCCAGAATAATCGGACGCCAGATCGGCGCGAATCACGTAACGTGTGTTCGGTTGAATTGCCGGATAGGTCGGATTGGCAGTTCCGCCGCCGACCAGGCCTGTGTTGTTCGTCGTAACCGTATCGTTGTCAGGTATGCCGTCGTTGTTGGCATCAACCGAAGTGAAGTAATAAGCTCCGGTGCTGTCCGTAACCGCTGTGGCAATCGGTTGCAAGTCGTCGCCGTTACCGGCAACTCCGTCTCTGCCGTTTGGAGTGTAAAGCCGCAGTGTCACTCCCGAAATCGGCATTTCGCCTGGGTCCTGAATTCCGTCGGCGTCGCCGTCCATCCAGATGCGATTACCGATTTCCAGATAACTAACCGGGTCGCAGTTCAGTTCCACGTCACCCAAACCAGCGGCTTTGCCGAACAAGCCGTCCGCTGAATTGTTGCTGTTGGAATAGACAGCGTAAGATCGGGACGTCGTCCCATCTGAATTATCAAGCCATCTGACACCGCCCGAATTGGGGGTGTTGTTCACCGGATCAACCACCACACTTACGACTTCCCCTGAACCAGGCTTGATTGCCAATGCACCGATGGATTGCTCGGTATGAGGCTTAAGAGCACCGATAGTCCAGTTGTCATCGTAAAATTCGCCAAACCCAGGCCCCTGGAAGTTGTTGGGGCCGAAACCAGTGTTTGCCCCTGCTTTGGCGTTGTTTTCCAAAACAAAAGTTCCGTTTGAATTGAAGGCTCTCAATACGTCGCCACCGACTGATGTGACATAAAGGCTTGTGCTCGGCGGGTTCGGGCCGTAATTGACATAGCCCATTTGCATGCCGCCTCTATCGCCAAGTCCAATCACCATTGACCCATCAATATCAAACTCAATGTCCGACAAAATCGGCTGGGGTCTTACCACCAACGGAAGACCGCTGAAAGTTCCCTGGCCCGTCGAAAATTCGGCAAAACTATCCGTCCATCTATACCAGCCTGTAAGCGCCGGTACGTTGTTAAAGGGATAGCCTTTCGGATATGTCAGAGGAAATTCAAATGCAGTGCTCCAGGTAGACCCGGAAGGATTGAAAACCGAAATCCGCGCCCGCATATCGGAAGTTGTGCCAGTGCTGCCATCGCAGACTGATCCTACATAAACCTGTCCTTTGTAAAATTTGGTTCCCCAAGGACGGTGCTCTCCGTTAGCGCAGCCAGGGCTTGGAATAGCCGTCGAACTGACATTGGCCGCCGTTGGCAGTGTCGTACCATCGCCGTTGTATGCCGTGATGTCTACCGAATAAAGCCTCTTGTCGAAGAGATTAACGAACCATAGCGTGTTGCCGTCTTCTGAAATGTCCAAATCTCCGATACCGACCTTTCCGACCAAGCCGAATACAGTAGTGTCATAACTCGGATCAGTTTTGATCCTGGACAAACCGCGTGTGGCCACGTTCGGTACTGACGCCTGCCCAAGATCAATCCCCAAAGCCGTCACGTCAATAAAGTTGCCAGTCGTGGCCGATGTCGGAATCGTCATATTGGTGACGTAGATTCCGCCTAGTCCTAATGGCCCTAGTCCCACGTGGCGACGAAGCATGGCTGAGCTAAACATCCGTTTCGTGAATTTGTTATACGCTGTGCCCCAGAGCGAACCTACCTGACGGGCTGTGGCAAGATGAATCATTATTCCGGGGGTTGGCCCGCCTGACGCGGTGTAAGGAAACGCAATCAACGCATCAAGGTCGCCGGCATCGTTTGCATCAACGTTCGGCGCAGGGTCGCCGTTCGCATAACAAGGCAAAATCACATACGGGGTGCTCTGACAGAAACCTGTCTGATCCATTACGCCAACGTCGTAAGTACAGGCCGCCGCGCTGGCGAATTGCACACTGCTGGCGTTGTTCGTTCCGTGCGGAGTTGTGGTGTTCAAACTTATGGCGGGCAGGTTGGTGAATTCCAGTCGAACCGGATAAGCGCCACCGGGAATCGAGTTGCCGTTGGCTGCGCTAAATTCATAACGACCAGATGAATCGCTGGTGGCGGTGTACGTCGTTCCGTTCACGTCAAAAGCGGTGACTGTCACGCCCGAAGCACCGTTCGTTTCGCCGGAGTCTTTGATACCGTCGGCGTCATAATCGAAAAACACCGTTCCGCCCAATTCGCCAGAACCGCACAGGTTCGGCGCGCATCCCGCCGGAGCAATGAAATTGCTCGCTCCCGTCGTACAACTGTTCGCTCCGGAAGCCGTACTGGTAATGCTGTGCGAAGCTCCATCGGCGTCAATTTCAAAGGCCACGACTTGCGGCGATTTAATCGGCCCGGCCACAGCAGAACCCGATCCCGGATCAAACAAATCTTCAGGATTGATGGTTCGCGTTTGCGCGCCACCATCAAGCGAAACTGTGATCGTGTCCGCGCTGGTGTTACCGACCCAACTGACTTCGACGCTGACCGTCGCTTTCGATCCAGTCGTGAAATAACAACCGCTGACCGTGATTTGCTGAGTCAGCGTGCAGGCATAAGCCGGGCTGGGAATCGCAGTACCAAACAGCTTGCCCATCAAATACTTCATGCCTTGCGTCATCCCGGCATAGGATTCGGTGAAAAAAGTGCTGGCTGTCAGTGGAGCGGCATTGGCCGGTCGGCTGTAATACCCTGCCAGCATCATTGAGGCAGTCAGCACCATCGCCATCGCAATTGCTGAAACCGCCAATCGGCGACGCTTGCTCGAAGTCGAAATTCTGCGTTTGATAAATTTGGCTCTTTCTTTCAGCCGTTTGGTAAAAGAATCCGTCGTGTGTGTAGTGTTAGGGGAATGCATACCGAAACTCCTGTTATTTCGTGTCAATGGCGTCTGTCGAAAAACAGCCATCAAGTCATTTTCATTTTTGAAAAACCATTGCCAGTCAGCCGTTGATGCAATGCTTTACCCGGCGAAAGGCAACACTTGTCCCGAGCAAGCCTTTAGCTGGCTTGTCATCAGGAATTTCTCGGCAACATCTTGTCCGCCGTGCAGTCAGCGCCAACCGTGAAAAACGCAGGGTTCGCCGCCCACACAGCAAACCCTGCTTAAACGGAAACGCACGCGGCTGCTTTCAGCCGATTGCCGATTGGAGGATTGAACAAATTGCGATTTTGGATTTTTCGGAAGCCGTCCCAGTGATCGCGCGCAAAGCTGATTTCTGCGAGGGCTTTGACACGCACGGCATTCCGCTAGAGAGATGACCCGACCCAACCACCCCGCTGGCACCAGGCTCACCTTCCAGAGGGGCATCTCGCAAGCACATATCGCTTTATGAAACTTTGCTTTTTGAACCGTATCGGACACAGCCAATGCAATTTTTTGAGATTGCTGTCGCTGTTTTTGGCCGCATCCGTGACCCGCGATGAGTTTAATAATCAGAGCCGAGTTCTAGTGTGTCACTTTCGTAGGTAGGCAGAGGTTCTGAAACCTGACGAACGTGGGACAATTTTCCAAATTGTCTCACACGCTGAAGTAAAAACCGATTTAAGCAGCCGGGTAAGAATTTGTCGGCAATTTCATTTTCCAGTTGTAACTGCTCAGCCTGGTATCAAAAACTCGGTACGGAACCCAGAGCGGTAGCGACGGGAGGCTTGCAAAGCTCACTCATCACGAAAAACCGGGGCGCTACCGCTTCCCGTTCCGTACCGGCTGAGCAGTTACTTCCAGTTTTCATTTTTGATTTGTCATTTGCCATCGCTCGGAACCGCTCCGGCAACAATCTTACGCCGCGTGCGAGGTCGCGCCGTAACTGAGCAAATCGAAATAGACGCCCTGCCGGGCGACCAGTTGCGAATGAGTGCCGCATTCGACGAGTTCGCCGTTTTTCAGCACCAGAATCTGGTCGAAGCTTTCGATCCCGGCAAATTGGTGCGAAATCAGCAAAATGGTTTTGCCCGCCAGCGAACGCTGAATCGTTTGTTGAATCAATGCCGACGATTCGGCATCCACAGCCGAAGTCGGTTCGTCCAGCAATAAAATCGAAGGCCGTTTCAGCAACGCCCGCGCCAGACACAATCGTTGCCGTTGGCCGCCCGACAAAGTCGAACCGCGTTCGCCTAGAATGGTTTCGTAACCTTCGGGCAATTCAGCGATGAAATCGTGCGCGTGAGCTTCGCGCGAGGCAGTTTCGATTTCTTCGTCGGTGGCATGCACTTTGCCGTAGGCGATGTTTTCGCGCACCGAAGCGCCAAACAAAATCGAATCCTGCAAGACGACTCCAATCTGGTTTCGCAAAGATTCGCGTTCGTATTCGCGCAGTTTCCGGCCATCAATCAAAATTTCGCCCGATTGCGGTTCGTAAAACCTCAGCAACAAACTGGCAATTGTGGATTTGCCCGCGCCCGAAGCTCCGACCAAAGCCACGCGCTGCCCGGCTTTCACGGTGAACGAAACGTTTCGCAGCACGCCTTTGCCGTCGCCGTAATCGAACGAAACTCGGTCGAAGGCGATTTCGCCGCGCAAACCGTCAACGCGCATCCCTTGATGATCGTCTTTGGTTTCAGGCTCGATGCTGAAAATTTCAGTGATGCGTTCGGCGCTGGCCATCGCTTTGGAATACTGCGTTGAAATTCGCGCCAACACGCGCAGAGGTTTGTACATGCTGTTCAGGTAAGCCGTGAAAATCAGCAACTCGCCCGGCAGCATGCGTCCGGCAATGACCTGTTTGGCGCCAACCAGAACGACCGAACAAAGCCCCGCGGCGCTGATGATTTCAATGGCGCGCGAAGCCGCCGCTTCCAACCGAGCCGCGCGCACGCCTTCTTCCAGCAAGTGGGAGCTTTCAAAATCGAACCGTTCCTGTTCGTGGCGTTCGCGGGCAAAGGCGCGAACCAGGGGCAACGCCGTCAACGCATCATGAATGCGCGAAGCCACTGCGCCTTCGCGCGCTCGCTGGCGGCGAGTCGAAAACTTGATGCGGCGATACAGCGTGACCAGCGCGTAACACACCACCGGAAACGACATCAGCGCCACCAACGCCAGCCGCCAGTTCAAGTAAAACATCACGACAAACATCGCCGAAACGGTCAGCAGATGCGAAGCGAAATTGAGCGCCGATTCGGCAAACACGTCTTTCAGCGCCGAAGTGTCGCTGACGACTTTGGTCAGCAATTCGCCGGTTCGCGTTCGCGCGTGAAACGACAAAGACAATTGCTGCAAATGCGCGAACAATTCTCCGCGCAGCCGGTAAACCAATTCGTGGCCGACGCGCGAAGTGACGAAGGCATGAACATACAAAAACGCTCCGCGAACGGCTGCGACCAACACGATCATCAACGACAACGCCACAACCGCCGTCGTTTTGCCCTGAGCCAGCATCCAGTTCAGGCAGTTCAGCCGCACCATCAAACCCGTCACAGGGCTGCCCAGCAAGATGTGATCGAAGATGATTTTCAGCGGCCAGGGTGCAATCAATTCCGTCACCGTAAATCCAAGCAAAGAAACTCCGGCAGCCAGCAAACTCCATTTCGCGCCGCTCAGATGTTCGCGGACGATGCCGCGAAAGGTGATGTTCTGCTCTGTTTTCATTACCAGTTAGAGATCAAGAAAATGCTTATCCCTTAGATCGAATTGCAATTGAGTTTACGGAAAGCAAACCACGGGGAACACGGCGCAGCAGAGCCGCAACCAAAGAAATCAAAAAGGAGATAACGGAACAGACGGAAATAACTGAAAGGACGGAAAAGAAAAATCAGAGTTTCCGTTAATTCCGTTTGTTCCGTTATCTCTTGTTCAAATCACAAGCGAAAATCTTGTCGAAAAAACAAGAATAGGAAACCATCTCCGCCAACGCCTGAGCCGTTTTTTCCACGCCGTTCAAATCAATCGCGGTCGCTGTCGGTTTGGGACTGGCCAACACGCGCAAAGCCATTTCAGCCAGAGCCGTTGGAGCAAGCTGCTCTTCGTAAATGACTTCAACCAATCCCAATTCGCGCAGTTTCTCGGCGCGGCGGGCTTGTTCTTCGTTGCCGCCGCGCGTGAATGGATAAAGGATTGCCCGCTGGCCAGCCGTGACGATGTTCATGCAGGTGTTGTAACCGGCCATACTGATTGAAAGATCGGCGCGTTCCACATAAGCCGGAAAATCCGTCGTGTATCTGGCCAGCCGTATGTTCGGTCGTGCGGCGGCTTTTTGCTGCAAACGCTGAAAGTCCTCCGCCGAAGGATACGGCCCGGCAAAAATCAGCATTCGATGCGGATGAGTCTTCGCAATCAGGTCGCTGGCTTCAATCGCGCATTCGATCAATTCACTGCCGACGCGCCCGCCGCCAACGCTGACCATAATTTTGGTTTCGTCGCCCAACATCATCGGGTTGCGCGAAGCTTCGCCGTCGGATTTCGCCGGTTGCGTAACGTACCCGGTGTATCGAACCGGGCAATTCAACTTCGCCACGCCGCCAAAGGTTTCATCCAGCGATTGTAACTGCGGATCGGCATGAACCAGCACCAGATCGAAGTATTGATTGACGCGTTGACAAACGCGCTCTTCAAAACTTTGCGGATCACGCTGGCCGACCAGAATGTCTCGCAAGCTGCACACAACTTTGACGCCGCCGTCAGCGCGCGCTCGTTCCAGCAGCGGAACCAATTCAAAGGCAAATTTCAATCGCCCAAACGGAAACAGTTCAATGACCAAAACGTCCGGGCGAAAATTTTCATACTCCGCCAAAACGCGCTCAGCGCGAATCTGTTTGATCTCTTCCAGGCTTCTTTGATCGTCGAAGGCGAACAGTTCGCTGAAGGTTTCGTCAGATTTGATCGGCGGCAAATTGACCAGATCAACTTCGGCTGGCAGTTCAAAACCCGGCACAATTTGTCCGCCGTTCAGAAAGCGCACGTCGAAATCGCTCAGCCCACGCACGATTTCCATGCTGCGAACCAGATGCCCCATTCCCAGCAGATATTGGCAGTAAAACAACAATTTTCGTTTCGGGGTCATACGACTAAACGGCTAACATTCGTCAAAGAGTTTTTTCAGCGCCAACACGTTTCGCTGAATGTCAAAATGGCGGCACACCGTTTGGCGAGCGGCTTCGCCCAATCGTGTTCGCAATTCGGCATCGTTCAACAACGTTTCCAGCGCAACGGCCAAACTGGCGGAATTTTGCGGCGGAATCAGCAGCCCGTTGACATCGTTTTCGATCAATTCGGGAATGCCGGAAACCGAAGTCGAAACCACAGGCAATTTCATCGCCATTGCTTCGACCAGAACGTTCGGAATGCCGTCGCGGTCGCCATCGGCCAACACCTGACAAGGCAACGCAAACATCGTCGCTCGCTGGTACACGGCCAACAATCCTTCCTGCGTCATCGCCGGCAACAGCGTCACAGTCTGTTCCAGTTTCAGCGAAGCAATCAAAGCTTTCAGCTTCTCTTGTTCGGTTCCCGTTCCGCCGATGATCTGGCATTGAAATTCGTGGCCTTTGTTTTTCAGTAAGCGACAAGCTTCGATCAGAAAGTGGAAGCCCTTCTTTTCAACCAGCCGACCGACTGAAAGAATCAGCGGCACAGCAGGTTTCAACGGATGCTCCGGCGGAACAAACCTCGCAAGGTCAAGGCCGTGATAAATCGCATGCAGTGGGGTTTCTGCCGGTCGCAACCGATCCAGATAACTCTGATTCGCTCGCGTACAGGTGACGGCAAACCGCGCGCGGCGCAATTTCAACGGCAACAAATCGCCAGGATTCATGTCTTGCCGATAAATGTCTTTGGCGTGCGCGGTGAAACTGAACGGCACTCCGCACAAACGGCTGGCCAGCATCGCCACCTCTGTTGCTGCGTGGCAGAAATGCGCGTGCAGATGGCGGATTCGCCCGGATTCCATCACCGCCAAAGCGATGAATCCGGCTTGCAAAAACTGTTTGATGAAATTGCTGCGACGATATTTCAACGCCAGCGACACGGCTTCGGCCAGCGCGCGCAAATAAGCCAGCGGACGCAGCCGAAACAGCTTCCAGTTGCTGCTGGCAAACAACGGCAGGTTTCGTTTCAACGAAGCCAACAAGCCTGTTTCTTCGCCGGGCGGGGCTTCGGGCAGGTAGATGATGTTCGCTCGAATTTGGCTGATGACGTGATGCGGTTTTTCGTTCTCAGGCTTTTTCAGCGAGAAGATGGACAGCTTCAGGCCGGATTGTTCCAGCCAGAAAATTTCATTGAGGATGAATGTTTCCGACGTGCGCGGGTAGCCTTTGAGAATGTAGCCGATCTCTTCTTGCATTGGCGGCGATGAGGCAGGCAATCACTTGCGAGGGGTTTTACGCAATGCGGCAGGAGAGACTGAAATGATGTTGAGGTCGCGCCAGAGCAATTCGACAAAGCGAGCTTCCGCCATTTTTGTTTTGCGGCGCGAAAACAAACTCGACCAGCCGAAGCCAGGCAAGCGCGGCAGTTCATCTCCGGCGTGGGCTTCGACGGCGGCGCGGTAATCGGTTTCCTGCGGATTGATTTCGTAAGCGGCGCGGAAATGTTCGCGTGCTTCGTTTGTGCGATTCGATTGCCAGTAAATGAATCCCAGACTGTATTGCGCAACATCGAATCGCGGATCGAGCCGGACGGCTTTTTGCAAATGCTTGAGCGCCTTGTCTGCGCTTCCCTGCTCCCAATACGTGCGGCCAACCAGGTAATACATCTCCGGCGTGGGGTTGAGCGACAACGCGCGTTTCAAATGCACCAACGCCTGATCCAATTTTCCTTCGCGCGCCAGCAAACGTCCCATGCCGTAATGCGCGGCAAACGAGTTGTCGTCCATCGTCAACGCACGCTGCAAATGAATCTTGGCCGATTCCGATTCGCCTTCATCGCCGCTGAGCAAACCCAGCAACAACCGCGCGCCGAAATGATCGGCGTGAATGTCCAACGCACGACGCAAATTGATCGCCGAATCCAGCGATTTGCCCAAATGGAAGTAGTATTCGCCGACGGTGAAACTCAACTCAGCGTTGTTTTCATCCATCGCCAGCGCACTTTCCAGCAACCGCAACCCGCGCCGCGTACGACCTTCGGTAATCAACAACGTGCCTTCTTCCACCAGATCAATGAACTCTTCGCGCTCGGTTCCGCGATAAGCGGAAATAATCTGCTCGCACCGTTCGTCCAGCCGTTCGCGTTCGGCGGTTTCTTCGTAATGACGAACGACACGGTTGCGCCAACGCTGTTCCAGTTCTTCCGGGTTGACCGCGCGCATTTCGGTCAATAATTCCGTCAGAGCTTCCAGCATCATGTGATCGTAAAAACTGCCGGTCGCCTGTTGCTGCGCCAAATCCAACAACTGTTCGAAACGTTCGTTGGCCCGATTGAGCGCCGATTCCAACGCGCTGACACGTTCCAGCAAATGCTCTTCCAGCGAATCGCCAACTTCGAATCCGCCCGCGTTGTACGGACGCGAAATCACCAGCAGATACGTGCCACATTCCTGGCAAAAATCCACATCGTTCGGGTTAGCTTTTTTGCAGCGTTGACAGAAAATCATTTCTTGGTAATCGGTAACCGGTAGTCGGTAATCGGGTGCATCTATTGACTCCCGATTACCGACTCCTGACTACTCATCTTTCCACAGCCAAAGCAACAGCATTGCCGCCGCCCAAACACAAACTGGCGATGCCGCGCTTGGCTTCTCGCCGGATCATTTCGTGCAACAACGTCGTCAGTACGCGAGCGCCGGAAGCTCCAATCGGATGACCGAGCGCAACCGCTCCGCCGTTCACATTCACTTTGTTGGCATCAAGTTCCAGTTGCTGAATCAATGCGACCGATTGAGAAGAAAACGCTTCGTTCAGTTCAAACAGATCAACATCGGCCAGATTCCAACCGGCTTTTTTGGCCACCATTTTGACGGCTTCGACCGGAGCCATCATCACCAATTTCGGTTCGATGCCCGAAGTCGCCTGCGCCACGATGCGAGCCAGCGGCGCGCGCCCAAGTTTCGCGGCCAACGTTTCGGAAGTCACCACCAACGCGGCGGCTCCGTCGTTGATTGTCGAAGCATTGCCAGCCGTCACCGTTCCGTCTTTGCGAAATGCCGGTTTCAATTTGGCCAACGAATCAAGCGACGATTCAGCCCGCGGCCCTTCATCGGTGTCAAAGATCGCCGGATCGCCTTTGCGCTTAGGAATTTCGACCGGGCAGATTTCAGCTTTGAAGCGTCCGGCTTCGATGGCGGCTACGGCTTTCAATTGCGAACTGACAGCATATTCATCCTGCTGAGCGCGCGTGACGCCGTATTTTTCCGAAACGACTTCGCCGGTTTCTCCCATGTGCCAACCGTCAAACGCGCACCACAAACCGTCGTGAACCATTGCGTCCACTATTTCTCCGTTGCCCATGCGGTATCCGTCGCGGCCTTTCGGCAGCAGGTAAGGCGCGTTGGACATGGATTCCATTCCGCCCGCAACGATGATGTCGTTGTCGCCGAGCGCGATGGATTGCGCGGCCAACATCACCGATTTCAATCCCGAACCGCAGACTTTGTTGATGGTCATCGCAGCGACTTTGTCCGGCACGCCGGCTTTCAGCGCAGCTTGCCGCGCAGGATTTTGCCCCAAGCCGGCTTGCAGCACGCAACCTAGAATAACTTCGTCAATCTGACTGGCTTCAAGTCCGGCGCGTTCGATGGCTGCGCGCACGGCGATGGAACCGATTTGCGGAGCGGTGAATGGTTTTAGTGAGCCTTGGAATTTACCGATGGCGGTGCGAGCGGCGCTGATGATGACGGGTTGTTGCATGACTACGGAGTCCTTATCGAAATGAACGAGCAATAAAACGTGCAAATTAAGAATTGCGCTTGAACGCGGACGATTATAGCGGCGACAAAAGTCGAGTCAAACACTTGAACCTCCAACAAAAACCCGCCTCCAAGCAGCGGCGCACAGTAATTTTCAATTGGGATGAAAGTTGGCAGAAAGATTGGGGCAAAAAGATTTCGGAGTTTTTTTGTCCGCATTTTTCTGCCGGTAAACGTTTCGTGCACTTTGTTCGACGGCGAAGAAGTTTGTTGCTCCGCTATCAGCCGCGCAACGTTTCGGGCGTATTGTTTGGGAGAAGCTTTCCGACTTTTTTTGGCGAAAGATTGGGGGCAAAAAGATTTCGAAGTTTTTTTGTCCGCATTTTTCTGCCGGTAAACGTTTCCTGCACTTCAAACTTAAAATTACTCAGCCTTGCCGGTCATTCTTCTTTGTTCGATGGCGAAGAAGTTTGTTGTTCCGCCATCAGCCGCCCAACCTTTCGCTCGTATTGTTTGGGGGAAGCTTTCCGACTTTTTTTGGCGGCGGTCGTTGAGCGTTTTTTGGCCGCTTTTCGTGAAGCAGAAGTTTTTGAAACTGTTTTTGCTGATTTGGCAGGTTTTGGATTTCTGGCGTCGTTCAAATGCTTGAGCGTTTGTCGCTCGGCGCGGCCATCGCCCAGATCGCCAGCGATTTTCAGCGCCAGTTCGTAAAACTCAATCGCCTTGTCGCGCTCTTCCAGAGCTTCGTGGGCGCGTCCTAAACTGGCGAGCGCACTCATTTCGTCGCGCCGGTTTCCGGTTTCGCGCGCAAGCTGCAAATTCTGCTGATAGAACTCTATGACCTGATGCATGCTGTTATCGGTTGGCAATGCTTTGAAAACGATCAAAAGAGTATCACAGCCGTTTTTCGTCGCAACCAATCGCCGTCAGCACCAATCGCGCATCCGGCGAAGTTTTGTAACTGACGACGTTCGGCGGCAAATTCGTCGGAGCTTCGCGGCTGCCGCATAACTCTTCGGAAACCAGCAGCACGAAATTTGTGAAGCCGCTGCGTTCAAATTCCGCCAGCCGATCCTGCAAATATCGCGGCGTCCAGAAGCCGAAAAATTCGACAAACACTTTTTGCCCGTCGGCATTTTCCAACACAGCATCTGGCACAAAAGCCGTTCCGCCCAAATCAATCACTTCGGTTGAAACCGTCGCCTGCCATTCGTTTTGCAATCGCGCCCAAGCCGTCAGAAATTTGTTCAGCACTTCTGATTGGTCGGCGCTTTCCATCCAGTTGAATTGCTGACGCGGCAACAGGTTTTGCTGCTCGCTGTTGAGTTCGTAAAACGCATTACCTCGCTTGCCTTCGATTTCGGCGCGCAATCGCCAACCGCTACATTCCAGCAAGGCGGGAAGAAACACCGCCATCCGAATGCCGTACTTTTGCGAACGATGAAACAGCGACAACGGCCCGCTCAGAGTCACCAAATATCCAGTCTCCGCGCTTCCTTTCACGGTGTGAATCAGGTTGTAACGTTTGATGGCCGCGAACAATCGCCGATACCCAGCGGCGTCTTGCGGAGTGACGGTCAACTTCAATTCAACGCAGCGATACAGCAAAGCCTGCGCCTGAGCCAGATTGTATTGCGTGATCAAACCCGTTGGCGTCGGAGCTTCAAACGAAATCAATCGCTGGTTGTCGCTGAGGTCTGCAAACAATCCGTCGGAAATGGTTTCGGATTCAACCGCCAACTCCGCCGCAAGCTCGGCTATCAACTGTTGGCGAATGGCAGGCGTGACGGGATGATGATGTTTGGCTTTGAGGAAAAGTCGTTGGCGAAGTTCCGCCGGTTCGATGGCTCCACCGGTTTCAAATTCGCAACCGTCCAGCAACAGCTTTATCAATCCGCGAATGATCCTGTAATCGGTTCCTGTGCCGACGTATTCGTTCAACTCGGCATCAAGTTCCGACCGGCGATGCTGAAGCTGTTCGGCAAAAATGCAGATCAGGTCTTCGGCAATTTGAAGACTCCCGGCGTCCGGCTCCATTCGGCGCGGAGTTACTTTATCGCCGCGTTGAAAACTAATGGCTAAATCTGCTGTGAGCATTTTTCTTCAACTGCAAAGTAAAACCACATCCACGAAGAACACGAAGGAACACAAAGTTTTGACGAATTTTCTTCGTGAAGCTTCGTGCCCTTCGTGCCCTTCGTGCCCTTCGTGCCCTTCGTGCCCTTCGTGGACAAAGTTTTTTGCCATCTCAATCATTGCATCCAATCGTCGCCCAGAGCTTGATCGCGTTGAAACTGTCTGGCGTCTGTGCGGCGTTGGCTGATGTTTTCTTCGGCGGTCTGAGCCGTGATGACTTCGTAAAGCACTGCTTGTTTGTCCGGCTGTTTTCGCAAAATTCGTCCCAGCCGTTGAATGTGTTCGCGCGAAGACCCGGAACCAGAAAGCACCACAGCCACCGAAGCTTCTGGAATGTTGACGCCTTCGTTCAAGACTTTTGAAGTCACCAAAGTCAGCACGTCGCCTTTGTTGAAAGCTTCCAGCCACATTCGACGCTCCTTGATCGGAGTTTCGTGCGTGATGGCCGGAACCAAAAACTGTTCGGAGATGCGATAAACCATTTCGTTTTCCGCCGTGAAAACTATCAGTCGTTCGCGGCGATGACGCTGCATCAACTTTTCCAGCACGTGAACTTTGGCATCGTTGCCCAGAGCGATGCGCTTGGATTCGCGGTAAGCCTGCATTGCGCGGCGGCCTTCCTGGCTGCGCGCGCTCATCATAATGAACTGCTGCCAGCCGCGCGGATCGCCGAAGTAAATTCCCTTTTCGCGCGTGAACTGGCGAAAGATATTTCGTTCGCTTTCGTAAAGCTCGCGCTCTGCGGGCGACAGCACGACGGAAATCTTTTCGGTCGTGTAATCGGCCAGAAACTCTCCGGCCAGATGCTGAGCTTCTTTGCGATAAACAATCGGCCCGATCAACCGTTCCAATAATTCTTCGCCGCCGTCGGCGCGTTCGGGAGTTGCGGTCAACCCCAGCCGAAACGGAGCAATCGCCATTTCCGCAGCGTAACGATAAACATCGCTCGGCAAGTGGTGGCATTCGTCGAAGATGATGAAACCGAATTCTCCGCCCATTCGCTCCATAAACCGAAAAGCCGAAGCGTAAGTCGTGACGACAATCGCGCCGCGTTCAAAATACCCTCCGCCGATCAAACCAATTTCGGCGTTGAACGAAGACAGCAGCAAGTCATACCACTGATTCATCAAATCAATCGTAGGCACAATGACCAGCGTCGAACGACTGACCATTTCAATCGCCATCTGAGCGACAAAAGTCTTGCCCGCTCCGGTTGGCAAAATGACAGTTCCGCGTCGCCCGGCTTTTTTCCAGGCGGCGATGGATTCTTCCTGATACGGGCGAGGTTCGGCGGTCAGTTCGGCTTTGAATTGGAATTCGATGTATTGGCGAGCTTTGTCTTCGTGAGCGATTTTTCGGCGGGTTAATTCTGTAACGATTTGGCGATAGGCAATGGCCTGAGCGCGCCAACGCTTAACTCTATCGTCCCATTCAAACGGCGGCGGAGCCTCGAACGAACGATCCGCGCCGTCCAGCAGCAAAGTCCCGGCATCGAATTGAAGAGTGAATTGTTTGTCAGCCGCGTCAATCATCGGCGCGATTGTGCCACAAACGCCATTAACGACAAGCCCTTTGCCGCGTTGTATAATCCCGCCGGTTTCACATCGAATCCCAAACTCAGAGGCAATTATGATCTACCCGGTTCACACAGTGGACGAAGCTTATTCCGCCTGTCACCCCGATATTCCTTTGCAACCCGGCGACAAACGTTTTGTTGACCTAACCAAAGCTCGCGGCATCCGCAGCAACATTGCCAAAAAGATTGCGAACAAGATCAAACACGCCGAACCTGGTCGTTACCATCATCAATTGGTCAGCGGGCATCGCGGTTGCGGTAAATCCACCGAACTTTTCCAGTTACAGGATCAACTCAGGAAAGAAGGGTATTTCGTCGTCTACTTCGACGTGGAAGATGTGCTCGATCTGGCGGACATCAGATACCAAGATGTGCTGGTAGCAATCACCAAGGCAATTGAAAAAGAGCTAAGTGACGCAAAAATTGAGATTGACGCCAAATTGCGCGAAAGCCTCGATCAATGGTTTGCCGAAAAAATTTTGATCATTGAGCAAAAAATCGAAGGCGAGGCTTCACTCAAAACTGAATTCGGCATTGATTCCAAATTGCCATTACTAGCACGAGCCTTGGCGATGGTTACCAGCCACCTTAAGGCTTCCAGCAATCGCCGCTCAGAAATCCGCCAACGATTGGATAACGAACTTGGGGATTTTATTGAACGGTTGAACGTCTTCATCGGTAATGCCCGGAATCTGGTGCGCGACGGCAATTTTCACGATCTGGTCGTGATTGTGGATGGGCTGGAAAAAATGCACTACCGAGAAGAAGATGGCACGTCTAATCAATCGGTACTTTTCATTCGTCACGCTGACCAATTGAAATCACCCGATTGCCACATCATTTACACGCTGCCGATCTTTTTGGCGTTCAACGTCAATCTGGGGCACGCCTACTCCGATGAGTTGGTTATTTTGCCAATGGTCAATCAAAACAACGAAGAAGGCATCAATGCACTGCATCAAGTCGTCAGTTCGCGTGTTGCCATTGAAGACGTGTTTGAAAATCCCGAATCGGTCAATCAATTGATTGCAATGTGTGGCGGTTCGGTCAGAGATTTATTGCGACTGGTTCGACTTTCTGCGGACAACTTCCCCGACAAAATCAATGACGACGATGTGGAAGATGCCACCAGCCGAATGGCCAAAGAATTCGACCGCATCCTGCGCGATGAAGATTTGCCCACGTTGGCCAGAATTTCCAACACGCAACGATTGTCCGGCGAACAAAGCGAAAGCCGACTGCTGAATTTGCGCCTGGTTCACGAATACGAAAATGGTCTGAGATGGGCAGATGTTCACCCGATGGTTCGCAGCCTGCCGCGCATGCGAGAATTTCTGGCTAACCCTGAAACTTCAAAATAACTATGGCAGAACCGAACGAAACCGAGAGAGACGCTCACGCTCAACTGTTCGCCGAACAGCCCGACCTCGCGCGGTTCATTGAGACGTTGAAGCGAGTCAAAGGCTTTTCGCTTTACTTCGCCCACTGCAACGTTCCCACTTACAGAGCTAAACTGACCGAAGCCATTCGCTCGCGCTTAACCCGCCCGCTGGTTGTTGTGGACACCAGCCCGCTGGCTGAAATGGATCAGAAAACTCGCCCGTCGGTGGACGGCTTTGTCGAAACCAAACTGGAAGGCGTTTCAGAAGACGCCGTTGTCTTCATCACCGGTTTGGAAAACCTGCTGCCTTCGCGCGACGAAGATCGAGTTTGGGCTACGACTCAGGAATTGAATTGGCGGCGCGGCTTTTTTCAAAGGATGCGGCGACCGATGGTGTTCTGGCTGCCGGAATACGCGCTGACCCTGATGGCCAGAAACGCGCCGGATTTATACGACTGGTACAGCGGAGTTTATGACCTGGAAGTTCCCCAACGAATGCGAGCGGCAGCTTCGCGCGAAACACTGGAGACAATTCGGGACACTGAAGACCAACGCTGGATGAGCAAAGACGAACGCGACCGTTGGGAAGACGTACTCAAGGAATTGCTGGCCAAGGCTCAATCCAATTCCGATCCAAATAATCTTTCCCAAGCCGAAGCCGTTGAACAATCCGACCTGCTCGACCGGCTTGGAAGACTATATTTGCAAAGAGCGGAGTACCAGCAGTCACGTAACTATTTAACGCAAGCACTAAAAATATCTGAAAAAGCTTTTGGCACTGACCATCCCGACGTTGCGACTCGGCTTAATAATTTGGCTTACGCACTCAAAGACATGGGGGAGTTACAAGAATCCAAAATCTTACTAGAACGTGCTGTCAATATAGCCACTGAAACATTCGGGGCTAACCATCCTAATGTTGCCGCTCATCTCGACAACCTCGCTTCAGTGCTAAAAGATTTGGGCGAATTACAACAAGCCAAAGCCATGTCTGAACGTGCCCTCAAAATTGACGAACAA
Source organism: uncultured Acidobacteriota bacterium (assembly GCA_902825875.1). GTDB lineage: Bacteria > Acidobacteriota > Blastocatellia > RBC074 > RBC074 > RBC074. Next base: position 31,981 of record CADECP010000038.1, on the reverse strand, counting down.
TCTTTAGGAAACGACCACCCTCTGGTTGCCACCAAACTAAACAATTTGGCTTCTGTACTAAAAAATTTGGGCGAATTGGAACAGGCAAAAATTCTACTTGAGAGATCGCTCAAAATTGATGAAGTTAATTTCGGCCCCAATCACCCTAATGTTGCTACTGGACTTAACAATCTCGCTTCCGTGTTAAACGATTTGGGCGAGACTAAAAAAGCCATAAACCTTCTCGAACGTTCGCTGGAAATTGACGAAGCAGCCTTCGGTCAAAACCACCCGAAGATCGCCAATCGTCTCAATGGTCTTGCTTGCGTACTCCGAGATTTGGGCGAATTACAACAAGCCAAAAATCTCTTGGAACGCTCACTCGGCATCCTTCGCCAGTTTCTTGGCGATGAGCATCCGAACACGAAACTTGTCAAAGCCAATCTGGATGCTGTGCTAAAAGAGTTGGGAGAAACCAGCGGCAAGTAAGCAAGAAGATTGCCGACGCCACCAAAAGCAGGCAGACTTTGCGGCGGAGGTAAAACCTTATGTTGGAAACAATAGCGGACAATCAAATCACCATCACCGAAGACGGCGCGTTCATTCCGCGCAGCCTGTTTGGCCACGATGTCGAACTTACTGAAACCTTGCGACAGGTTGGCGTGCTTTCAACGATGAACGGACAAACAATCGCCGATCCAACGGAACCAAAATCCAAACCGATCAAGCGCGTAGAGCCGATTGATCTTTCACTCGAATTGAATTGGCTGAAAGCTCATCGCAGCGAATACATCGGGCAATGGGTGGCATTGGATGGTGAACGTCTGATTGCTCACGGGGTTGACGCCCGCAAGGTTTATCAGGCCGCCAGAGAAGCCGGATTGTTATCTCCTTTTGTTGAGCAGGTTTTGCCAACCGACGATTTGCCGTTTGGAGGATGGTAAGGTGCAGCCGACGCTTTCTTTTGAAATCATCCACGAATACGACCCCGGCGAGGCTGGCATCACATTGCCGGTAGAGTTAAGGCTTGCCGAAAAATCGCTCAAAATTTCAGCAAAGCTTGATTGCGGCTCCAGTTTTTGCATTTTCAAGCGGGAGCACGGAGAGGAATTGGGATTGATTATTGAAAGCGGAACTCTTGAGCGAATTTCTACGGCGATGGGTTCTTTCGTTGCCTATGGGCATCCGGTAACGCTTTCTGCACTGGGGTTTGAGTTAGAGGTTGTCGCCTATTTCGCCGCAATGCCCAATTTCCCTCGCAACGTGCTCGGTCGTCATGGCTGGATGCAGCAATTGAAACTCGGCATCGTGGATTACGACGGACGACTTTACGTCGGCAGGCACGATTCTGAAATGTAGCCGGAAACCAATTCAAAAAAGCGCGAGCTTTGAGTCTATGCTCAAGGCTCGCGCTTTTTGTTTTTGGAGTCGAAGCTTTACTTGTTGCCTTTGGCTTCGGCGGATTTCTTCAGAGCTTCGCTGACACGGTCGAGGTTCGTTTTGTAAACCTGAAGGTTCGGATCGTTGGTTTGAGCGCCAAGCTCCACCGCTTTTGCATAATTCGGTTTGGCCATGTCCAGCTTGCCGGTCTTTTCGTAAAACTCGGCCAGGCTGTCGTAAACGTTCGCCGATTCGGCGTAGTTTTTGACGTTGAGTTTGAACACGGCGAGGGCTTCGTCGTTTTTGCCCAAGCCAACCAATTGATAACCGAACAGGTTCATCATCACTTCGGGCGGCAGCACGGTGTAGCCAAACCGCGCCGACAGTTTTTTGTAGTGGGCTTCAACTTGCCCAACATTGGCGACGGTTCCGGTCAGTTGCCAGCCTTCAAAGACTTTGCGAAATCCGGCGTAATGGCTGGGCATCACTACTGAGCCGTGGTCTTCGTCTTCCATCAACGCAGAGCCAAAGGAAAATCCTTTCGGAGTGTTTTTGGTCACAATCGCCTTGAAGCGTTCAAAGCCGATTTTGGCTTCGCCGCCTTCGTTGGCCAAAGTCAGATACAGCGTGCGGTTGAGTTCTTTTCGATCTTTGAAAAAGGCTTCGGCTTTGCGCGACAGCAAGTGATTGTCCCAATGCATGGTCGGGCTGACGGCGATGAAGGCGTTGAACAATTCTGGTCGTGTCAGCATTGCGTGCAGCGCGAACAATCCGCCGAAAGAATGCCCGGCGAAAATGCGATACGGCTGGACGCGATAGTCGCTTTCAATGCTGGGGATCAATTCTGTTTCGATGAACTTCAGGAATTTGTCGGCTCCGCCCGAAGTCGGCAACAGAGCTGGAGAACCGTCGTCGCGCTTCATAGAGGCGTTGGTCGGCGTCAGATCGCGTGTGCGGTCTGTGTTGTTGATGGCGACGATGATTAGTTCGGGCATTCGTCCGGCTCGCGCCAGGAAATCAATTGTCGCAACGGTGTGAGCCAGATGCGCGTTGCCGTCGGTCAGGTACAACACCGGATACCGTTGTTTGCCGTTGGCGTATCCGGCGGGCGTATGCACCAAAATCACGCGCTCTTCGCCCATGACCGCGGATTTGATGGTCAACCGCTGAATCGTTTGATTGTTTTGCCCATAAGCGACAAACGTCAGCGTCAGGCACAGAGAAACAAAAAGGAAAAGTCGTTTCATAAAATCTCCATTGAGAAAATCGGATCGGTCGCGTCGGTTTTGAATCTGAAATGTAGTTGAATCTGAAATGTAGCGGCTGAGTATAAGCAAAATCGAGCCGATGTAAGGCGCGCTTTGCTGTTTGGAAAAGAGTTTTACGAGAATTTACAACTACAACCCGACTGAGCCTGTGCCATAGCTGAAAGCTCAATCCGACAACCGCAACGCGCCGTCTTCCAGCCATTCCAGCACTATGGTATCGGTTGGCGTAGAGTTAGGTTTGTCAGGGTGGCGCACAAACAGAGAGTTGATTTCGACAGGGTGTTTGGCGTCGTACAACACCAGATACTCGGCTTTGTCCAAGCTGGTCATCGAAATTCCGGTGGCGCTGGGGTGAAACAGAAAATACAGCTTCCGCTGGGAATCCACCGGCGGCAATCCGCTGAGTCGCGGCGCGTCATCGCACAACGCCATCGCCGGCATCAGACTGAGTTCAAACAGGTATTTTTCGACATGCTGAATCGTTTCGATCACCTTTCCCTGAAAGCTGGCGACATCGTGCCCGGCGGCGAGTTTGACGCGCTTGGAAGGGTCAATCTTTGACGGCAATTCAGGAGCTTTGCTGTAACCTTCTCGCGCCAGCGAACGGCGACATCCAGCCATCACCTGTTCCAACCGAACGACATCGGCAATCTGCGGCGAAGTCCACGCGCCAGTTTGGCAACCATCCATCAAAAATTCTGCAAAGCCGCGCGCCAGCGAACCGCGATCCTGAATCGCCGAATGAAAAAAACGACTGGAAAAATACGTTTCCAGCGAAGCCAGCGAACGAGTTTCCGCCAAAATGATCGTCGTCGAATTTTTGAATTCTTCGGCCAGCGTTCGCAGCATGCGCCGCTTTCGCAAAGCATCGTATCGCCACGCGCGACGATCTACGCTGAGCAATTGCGCGCGCTCGGCTGCCGTCAGATCAAATCCAGCCAACGTCTTTTCCGGTTCGGAATACACCGACGCTGTAAACGCTTCGTCAAAAAGCATTCGGGGAATCAGTTTTTGCAACGTGTGATGGCTCATCAGACGGCGGCCCTCAATTCCAGATTGGCGGGAAACAGCGAATTCAATCGCTCGAACACCGGCAGACATTCTTCCGGCTGGTTGTGTTCGCATTCAAAGACAATGGCTTTCAGGTTTTTCGCGCGCGGCAGAACGTATTCGACGATTTCCCAAGTGGCTGGCAGAGGTTCGGGCGAGTGATTGTCTTCGATGTAAACGTAACCTTCGACTTCGGCGAAAGCTCCACCCGCGACGTGAATTTCAACGACGCGATCCAGCGGGAAGTTGTCCAGGCCGGTGAGCGGCGACAAGTTGCGCGTTTGCTGAAAAATCGCCAGATGCGCGCAATCCAGCAACAATCCGCAATCGGCTTTGTCGGCGACCAGCGCGAAGTAATCCAGAATGTGCAAATCGCCCAGGTAAATCACCGCCGGAGGATTTTCCGGCAACACCGTCATTCCGGTGGCTGCTTCGATTTCGGCTATGCTTTCGGCGGTTTCGATGGCTGATTCGCGGCACAGGATCGGAGGCATCAATACGCCGTGACCGCGTTCGCGTTGGGCGAAATGCCAGCGCCCGGCGTCTCCGCACAACCACGCCGCATTGATCTCCTTGGCCAGCCGTTTCGTTTCGGCAATCCAGCGCGCATCGAGATCAATCTTCTCTTCCAGGTTGATGTCCAGAAAGTGATACGTCGTCGGCAACCCGTTCGCCGCCCATTGGCGAACACCATCGTCCAGGCCACGTTCCAAATCGCCGCCGTACTCATAAAAGTGAATCAAGTCCGGGTAATCTTCCTTCACCCAATTCACATTCATGCCTTTGGCGGCAATGTTGAACTCACCCGAAAGGCCGACACCCAGGCGCGGCAACCGGCTTACTTTTTCTGCAAATGTTGGCATAAACCGGATTGTATCGGGTGAACGAAAACTTTCAAGATTTGGCGACCGACAAATAAAAAGCGCGAGCATTGAAATCACTCAACGCTCGCGCTTTTGGTTACAGATCGGCCAAACAGCTTACCGCTGTCCGCCGGTTTTCACGGCAGGTTTGCCGGTCGTACTGCTCGGTTTTGTCTTGCTGCCCGAAACAGGCGAAGCAGGACTGTTGTAATTCGGGAACGCAGCCGGTCGTTTGTGCGTCGGCAAAGGCTTGGCTTTCAGTTCGGCCATTGCGACTTCGACGGCTTTTTCCAGTTGCGAATCGCGGCCTTTGCGCCATTCCGCCGGATCGAGTTCGATTTCGACATCCGCCGGAGTTCCGTAATTTTCCACGTCCCATTCGCCTTGCAGGTTGTAAAACGCTACGCGCGGAGCCGTCACGCTGCCGCCATCCATCAGCGACGGGTAATCGTAAATGCCTACCAAACCGCCCCAAGTGCGTTTGCCGACGGTTTTGCCGACGCCAGCTTTGCGGAACAGCCACGGCATCATGTCTCCGCCCGAACCGGCGAATTCGTTGATAACCATGACCTTCGGCCCAAAGATCGAAGTCGCAGGCGTCGCAAAATCTTCGCCTTCGCGCGTCACCCATTTGTTCATCAACGGACGTCGCATCATATCAATGATGTAATTCGCCGCCGTGCCGCCGCCGTTGTAGCGTTCATCCAGCACCGCGCCTTCTTTGTCCACTTGCGAAAAGTAGTAGCGATTGAAGTTGGTGTAACCGCCTCCGCCAGTGTCTGGCAGATAAATGTATGCCAGTTTGCCGCCGCTCAGTTGATCCACTTTGCGGCGATTGCCTTCCATCCATTCGCGGTTGCGAAGCCCGCCTTCGCTGCCGATGGGAACCACGACGACTTCGCGCGAACCAGAACCGTCGGGATTCGGGCCAACTTTGATCGTCACCTGTTTGCCTGCCGTCGCTTCAAAGAATTGGTAGATGTTGTCGGTCGCCGTCAGATTACGGCCTTTGACGGCCAGCAGATATTCACCAGCTTTGACTTCAACGCCGGGTTGCGTCAGCGGAGAGCGCAATCCCGGATTCCAGTTTTCTCCGCTGTAAACGTGCGCGAAGCGATAGCGCCCGTTTTCGATTTTGTAATCGGCTCCGAGCAACCCGCCCGGCACAAAATTCGGGCGCGGAATTTCTCCGCCTCGAACAAAGTGATGGCCGACGCCGATGTTGTTCAGCATTTCATCGAACAGGTAATTCAAATCGGCGCGGTGGCCGACGGCGTTCAAATACGGCTCGTACTTTTTCTTGGTCGCGGCGTAATCCAATCCGTGCAGGTTTGGGTCGTACAGGAAGTCGCGTTGAATGCGCCAGGCTTCTTCGTACATTTGCCGCCACTCGGCTTTGGGATCAATCGAAACTTCCATTTCGCCGACTTTCAACATGTTCGGCCCGCCCGGCGCTCCCGGAGGCATTGGCGCTCCCAAGCTGGCGACGTTGCCAATCACCCAGCTTGGCCCTTGTCGGTAAAGAGCTTTTTCGCCGTTGGCAGAAATGTCGAAAGCCGTAATGCCGTCCATCACCTTGTCGAACTTGCGTTTTTCCAGGTCGAATTTGTGAAGCGTTGCCGGGCCGCCGCCCAACAAACCACCACCCGCGCCTTCCATCAGGAACAACAGGCCAGACTTTGCCACACCCGCCCCGATGTAGTTTTTGGCAGGAATCGGCAAAGCCAGAATGCGCTGGCCGATGTCTTCAAAATCAATCGTGACGACGACTTCTTTCTTTTGCGGAGGAGCTTTAGGCGCTTCGTCTTTCTTTTCTTCGGCAATCTTTTCTTCGTCGCTTTCAGGAGCCAGCGGCGAAGCTTCGCCTTTCTTCAGCACCACGACATAAACGCTTCGCGTCGTCTGGTGCGGGAAGCTGGACATATCCAGCCAGCCAGTTGTCGGCCCGGCGTCAGTGCTGGCAGTGAAGTAAAGGTATTTGCCGTTTTTGTCGAAGTTCGCAAAACGCGCGTCGCTCAATCCGTCGGTGATTTGCGTGGACTTGCCGGTTTCCAGCGAATGCACGAAGACCGCGCACATACGGTTCTTCAACTGCTTGGTGTAAGTGATCCACTTGTTATCCGGCGACCAGTTTGGATCCATCACGCGCCAGGGATTTTCATAAGTGTTGGTGTCTACTTTGACCGGCGTTCCCTTTTCAATGTCCACGTACCAAAGGATCAACCGTTTGTCGGTGAAAGCGATTTTCTTGCTGTCGGGCGACCAGACAGGCGAATAAAAAAACGACGAGGGATTGCCCAGGCTGATCTTTTTGACTTCGCCGACGCCGGTTTGATTCCGCAGGTGCAAAGCGTATTCGCCGGATTCGTCGCTGAAATAAGCGATCCATTTTCCGTCTGGAGACCACGCCGGATCACGTTCCATCACGCCCGGAGTCCCGGTCAAATTGCGCGCATCGCCCTTGGCCGCCGGAACGCTCAGGATTTCGCCACGCGCTTCAAAGACCGCTCGCGCGCCTGCCGGAGAAATCGCCGCGCCGCTGATGCGTTGGCCGACTCGCTCAAAGCGCGGACGCACCGAAGCCAGATCAGCGTTGACGCGAATGTTCACTTTCTGCGACTGGTTGGTTTTCAGGTCGAGCACATAAATCGCGCCGAACTGTTCGTAAACAATCGCATCCGAACTGGCCGAAGCCGATTTGATGTCGAGTCCGTTGTTGTTGACGACCTGAGCAATCTTTTTGTTTTTGGTGTCGAACGAAAACAGCGTCACTGCGCCGTTCCGATCAGACAGGAAGTAAACCTTGTCGGCGTTTCCAAAAGAGGGCCACATCGGGCTTTTGTCGTTGGAATTGGCGCGCGGCAGCTTTTCAATCGTCGAATCGCTAAGCCTGGCAATCCAGATCACATCCTGCTGGCCGCCTTTGTAATGCTTCCATTCGGGCTGCCATTGAACCAGCGGCTCATAAGCCAGAGAAGCTCCGTCGGGCGAATACGAACCACGCTCCGCCATCGGCAAAGGAATTTCTTCCGGCAATCCGGCTCCATCGGTTCCAATCGTGAACAACCGCGGCGTAGGCGAAAAGCTGCTGCGCGCTGAACTGAACAACACGCGCTTGCCGTCAGGAGTCCAGCCAACAGCTTGATCGCCGCCGGGGTGAAACGTCAGCCGCTTCGGAACTCCGCCGGTCGCCGCGACGACAAACACATCCGTGTTGCCGTCGTACTGTCCGGTGAAGGCGATTTGCGAACCATCCGGCGAAAAGATCGGCTCGATTTCGACGCCGACTCCGGTGGTCAATTGTTTCGCTTCGCCACCACCGCGTTCGACGATCCACAAATCACCGGCGAAGTTAAAAGCGATGTGCGTCTTGCTCAAAGTCGGACGCTGCAACAACAGCGGTGATTCCTGAGCTAGGCCAATGCCTGCAAGAGCGACTAGAAACGTGGTTACCAAAGTTATTTTTGTCATCGTGTATTTTCCTTTTCAGAAACCGCACAGTCTGCTTCAACCATCACAAAACCCGTGCAGTTGATAATCAATCAGCTTCCCTTCTTCATCGAAATAAACCCAGATCGTCATCCAGCAGCCCAAAACCCAACGCCAATTGGAGACATCTCTTCCGCCATTAATTCTGTAGCGAATACGGCTCAAATTTTCTTTGATCTTATAGTCGTCAAATTCCATCGATAACTGCCTCTCATTTTCGGTAACTGGCTCATACGTGCCATGCCCAATCTGATTACGATCAAGGAAAGAAATAACCGCAGCCTTATCCGTGCCCGGCAACAACTCTTTTTCAGCTAACCGCCGAAGACCTGGCAACGTCGGATTAGCAAGTCGCTCTTTTACTTCACTGCCCGCCCACAGCAAAAAGATGACGAAAACCAGCCCGGCTGGAATAGCCAAGAGTTTCAGCAAGGCGAGCAAATCATCTTTTGAAAAGTAGTAACGAATCTCAGAAAGGTTCATAAAGCTTTTTCTCGAACCTCACACTGTCCAATCTTCGATGACGAGGTTTGGGACACGTTCAAAATCCACAGTGTTTCGCGTCACCAGAATGCCATTAACCGAAAGCGTGATGGCGGCAATTGCCAGGTCGTTTGTGCCAACACGGATTTTTTGAGCCACCAAGTTATCGAGAATATGCGAGGCTGTTCGGTCAAAAGGAAGGCAGTCTTTTGTCAGGTAAAACTCCAATCCAGTCTGCAATCGAAGATAGGCTTTCTCTCTTTCAAGTCCGGTTTTAGCTCTACGACAGGCGGGCAACCAACCTCCTAAATCTTCGCCAAAAGCGACAATCGTGGTTACAACTGCATCGCCCTGTCCCAAAGCATTTTGGACGTGTTGCATCGTCGCCGGATAACGATTTTGTACGAAACCACAGACGCTTGTATCCAACACGTATAACTTCATTCGCCCTTTCCTTTGGCTTCAAGCAGATCGTACTCGCGTTCAACTTCCTCACGTTGCCGACGACGCTCAGCCTCTATTTCTTCAATGTGCTGCCACATCGCTTCTTCATCGCCCGCGAACATTCCCGCAGTCTCAAGCCAAATGCGCGGGCTTCGCTTGTCCAAACCTGGTACTCCTTCAGCATTCTGGTGGGACCTTCTGGCCTCCTGAAGCCACTTTTCAGCAAGCGCGAATTTCCCGGATGACAGATCAACGGTAACTGTTCTCACCTCAACAGACTTGAAAAATTCCTCAATTGTCTGCTTAACGTTGATGACAGCTTCATCCGGAGTCGCCCCTTCGGCAATCAAGTTAGGCAGAGTCGGCACGATAGCGCGATACCCTCCATTATGTCGCTCAACAAGCACATCGTAAGTTTTCATAACAAACTCCTTTCGCCGTGCAGGATAACGCAATCGGCGTGATTGCGTTATCCCGCGCGGTTACTCGTTTACTGCTGGCTGCCGTTTTTCGCCGATTGCCCGCCCGAAGCCGGAGCAATCGGATTGGCTTTGTGGTAATCGGGATACGGCGGACGTTTGTATTCCTTCGGCGGATTTTTCTTCAGTTCTTCCAGCAGGTAATTGACGGCGCGTTCAAGCTGAACGTCGCGGCCTTCGCGCCAGGCTTTGGGGTCGAGGTCAATTTCGATGTCGGGCGCGACGCCTCGATTTTCGATGTCCCATTTCCCTTCAGGCGTGTAAAACGCGAAGTGCGGAGCCGTCACGCTGCCGCCGTCCATCAACGTCGGATAACCTCCGATTCCAACCAGACCGCCCCACGTGCGTTTGCCGATAATCGGGCCTATGCCGTAACGGCGGAACAGGTAGGGCAGATAATCTCCACCCGAACCGGAGTATTCATTGGCCAACATAGCTTTCGGACCGGGCATCGTGGCGACAGGCTGACGAAAATCTATGCCGTCGCGGCCAGCCCAAAAACTGTTGAGCGGTTTCTTCAGGTAATCAACGACGTAATCCGCCGCGTGGCCTCCGCTGTTGTAGCGTTCATCCACCACCGCGCCTTGTTTGTCGAGTTGCGAGAAGAAGTAGCGGTTGAAGAAGGTGTAACCGCCCCCGGCAGTGTCCGGCAGATAAATGTAAGCCAGTCGGCCATCGCTCATCTTTTCGACTTTGCGGCGGTTGTCTTCGACCCAGGCCAGGTTACGAAGCGCGCCTTCGCTGGCGACGGGAACGACGACAACATCGCGCGAACCAGTTCCGTCAGGATTTGGCCCGACTTTGAGCGTCACCTGTTTGCCTGCCGTGCTTTCAAACAAAGCGTAAATGTCGTCGGCGGCGGTCAAATCGCGGCCTTTGACAGCCAGCAGATATTCGCCCGCGACGACATTGACTCCTGGTTGCGTCAACGGAGCGCGAAGTTGCGGATTCCAGTTTTCACCGTTGAAAACTTTGGCAAAGCGATAGCGCCCGTTTTCAATCTTGTAATCGGCTCCGAGCAATCCACCAGCGATGCGCTTCGGATCGGGAATGTCTCCGCCGTTGACGTACAGATGGCCGACAGTCAATTCGCCCAGCATTTCCTGAAACAGGTAATTCAAATCCGAGCGATGAACCAACGCTTGCACGTAAGGCTCGTATTTCTTCTCGGTCGCTTTCAGGTCAAGCCCGTGATAGTTCGGCGCGTAAAAGAAGTCGCGTTCGATGCGCCAGGTTTCGCGGTACATCTGCTGCCACTCGGCTTTGGGATCAACGAAAACTTCCATGTCTTCGGTTTTCAATCTGCCTTCGCCGGGTTTGAAAGCAGGCGTTCCCGCCATAGCCGTTGCCGCAATGAACCAGCCCGGCCCCATTCGGTACAGCATCTTTTCGCCGTTGGCCGAAAAGGTCAGCGTCTGGATGTTGTCCATCACTTTATCCAGCTTGCGCTTTTCCAAATCGAATTTGTGGAGCGTGGCTCCTTGTGCGCCTTCTGGAAATTCGCCAATCCACAAAGTTCCGGGCTTACCAGCATCCAAACCAACGTAGTTTTTGTTCGGAATCGGCAAAGCCAGAATACGCTGGCCGATGTTGTCGAAATCAATTGCGACCTTCGGAGCCTCTTTCTTCTCGGCAGGTTTTGCCGCAGCCGCAGCATCAGCTTTTTTCTCTTCTGGCTTGTCAGCAGGCTTGGCTGCGTCAGCCCCTCCCTCACGGTCGGGGTTCTGCACCTTTTCTTCGTCGCTTTCAGGAGCCAGCGGCGAAGGCAAATCTTTTCTCAACACGGCGACATAAACGCTGCTCGTCGGGCGATGAGCATACGAAGACATATCGAAGCCGGAAAGTTTCGGCCCGGTGTCTGTGCTGGCCGTGAAGTAAATGTATTTGCCGCTTTTGTCGAAGACAGGCGAACCGGCGTTGCTCATGCCGTCGGTGATCTGAACCGTCTTGCCGTCTTCCAGCGAATAAACATAAACCGCGCTGTAATACGATTTCAGAGGTTTGCCGTAAGTCAGCCAGCGGCTGTCTGAAGACCAACTGACGCCGTTGGCTCCAGCAAAAATCGTTGTGTCGTATTTTTTCGGCTGAGCGGTTTCGACATCCACCAACCACATATTGCCGCGTTTGTCGCTGAGAGCGATTTTCTTGCTATCAGGCGACCATTGCGGGTTGTAATAAAAGCTTGGCTCAAGTTTGATCTTTTTGACTTCGCCAGCGGCTTTTTGATCGCGCAGGTGGAGTTCGTATTCGCCGGAAGCATCGCTGAAATAGGCAATCCACTTTCCGTCTGGCGACCACGAAGGATCACGTTCAGCGACGTTGGTCGTGCTGGTCAGATTACGAGCATCGCCTTTTTCAGCCGGGACGCTCAGGATTTCACCGCGAGCTTCAAACACAGCGCGAGCGCCGGTTGGCGAAATGGCTGCGCCGTTGATGCGCTGGCCGACTCGTTCGTACTTCGGACGCACAGCCAGTTGATCGGCGTTGATGGTCACGTTGACCTTTGTGCTGCGGTTGGATTTCAAGTCGAAGATGTTCAGCGAACCGAACTGCTCGTAAACAATCGCATCACCTGTGGTCGCCGCCGTGGCTGATTTAATGTCCAGCCCGGTGTTGTTGATGAGCTTCGACACGCGCTTGGTTTTGGTGTCGTAAGCAAACAACGTGATTGCGCCGTCGCGGTCAGACAGAAAATAAACCTTATCTCCAATCCACATCGGATTGAAGTCGTTGGAATCTTCGCGCGGGATTTTTTCTGTGCTGGAATCGCTGAGCGCGGCAATCCAAATGTACGAAGCGTGCCCGCCTCGATACCGCTTCCAGGCGTTGAAGGCGCGCGGCAGCGGTTCATACGCCAGCTTCGATCCGTCCGGCGAGAATGAGCCTTCGTGTCCGGTGGGCAGCGGAACTTCGGCAGGCAACCCGCCGGTGGCTGGCACGGTGAAGAGCTTCATGAAGCGGCGCGATTCGCTGCTGCGTTCGGAAAGGAACAACAGCGATTTGCCATCGGGAGTCCAGTTGGACAAAGCGTCAACGCCGGGATAAGCGGTCACTCGTTTCGGAACTCCGCCCGAAGCAGGCACTGTGAAAACGTCAGTGTTTCCGTCGTATTCACCAGTGAAAGCTACGGTCTGGCCGTCGGGCGAAAAGACAGCGTTCCCTTCGCCGCCGGTTCCATTGGTCAACCGAGTGGCTTCGCCACCTGCGCGCGGCACGCTCCACAAATCGCCAGCATACTGAAAAACGATGTGCGTGCGATTCATCGTCGGTTTGCGAACCAACAGCGGACGCTCCTGCGCCGAACTGCGGTTATCTGAAATCAGCATCGCGGCTGCGATGAGCAAGAGCGACAAACTCAAAAATGCTTTTCTCATTGTTCCCTCCCAAAGGTTGCAGAAGTGATTTGGAGTGCGCGTGGCCTGCCACCGCTTTTCGTTCGCGGTAGAAGGTTTTCTATACCAGCAAGCCTTCTACCGCGAACACAAAGCTGCGCCGAGTCGCAGCACTCCAAATCTTGCTTCTATTGATTACCGCGTCCACCCTGACCAGCGGGCGCAGGCGCTGCGTTTTTGAAATAGTTTGGAAACGCCGGGCGTTTGTATTGCTTCGGCGGATTCTTCTTCAGTTCTTCCAGCAGGTATTCGACCGCGCGTTCCAGTTGCGGATCACGTCCTTGCCGCCAGAGCGCCGGATCGAATTCGACTTCGATGTCGGGCGCGACTCCGGCGTTTTCAACTTCCCATTCGCCGTCCAAGCCGTAAATCGCCGCGTCCGGCGCGGTGTTTCCGCCGCCATCCATCAAAGGCGGCGCGCCGAAAGCAGCGATCAAACCGCCCCAGGTCTTTTTGCCAACCAGCGGACCAAGCTTGGATTTTTTGAAATACCAGGGCATGGCGTCTCCGCCCGAACCGGCGAGTTCGTTAATCAGCATTGCCTTCGGACCGTAAATCGCTCCGGCAGGAACCGGCACGTCCTGGCCGCCTTCGCGGTAATGAATGTTGCTCAGTTGCTGGCGGCTCAGCAGTTGAACGACGTAATCGGCCAGCAATCCGCCGTTGTTAAAGCGTTCGTCCAGCAAGATTCCGTTCTTGTTGGTTTGCGCGAAAAAGTACCGGTTGAAGCTGTCGTAACCGCCGTTGGCCGTGTCAGGCATGTGCAGATAAGCCAGTTTGCCGCCTGACAACTGATCCACTTTACGGCGATTGCCTTCGATCCAGGCCAGATACCTCAAGCCCTGTTCGCTGCCGACGGGAACGACCGTCACTTCGCGCGAATTCGAACCGTCGGCGTTCGCGCCGACTTTGATGACCACCTGCTTACCGGCTTTCGATTCCAGGAATTGATACACGCTGTCGATTGAACGCAATTCACGACCGCCGACGGCCAGCAGGTATTCGCCTTCTTTGACGTTAATGCCCGGTGCGGTCAGCGGCGCCCGCAAATTCGGATTCCAGTTTTCGCCGTTGAAAACTTTGGCAAAGCGATAACGCCCATTTTCGATTTTGTAATCCGCGCCGAGCAATCCGCCGGGCACGAAGTTCGGGCTGGGCTGATCTCCGCCAAAAATAAACATGTGGCCAATCGTCAGTTGATTCAGCATGTCTGTGAACAGATAGGTCAAATCGCTGCGATGGGCTACGGCTTCGACATAAGGCGCGTAACGCTTCTTCATCTCTTCCAGATTCAAACCGTGCAGGTTTTTGTCGTAAAAGAAATCGCGTTCGTTGCGCCAGACTTCGTTATACATCTGCCGCCATTCGACTTGAGGATCAACGCGGACTTCCATGTCGGCGACTTTCAGCATGCTGGGGCCGCCCGGCGCTCCCGGAGGCATTGGCGCTCCGAGCGTTGCAACCGAACCGATCACCCAACTGCCGAAACCTTGCCGATACAGCGCCTTTTCGCCGTTGGCTGAAATCTCAAACGCCGCGACTCCGTCCAGAGCTTTGTCCAGTTTGCGTTTTTCCAGATCGTATTTTTGAACCGTGTAACCCGGCGCAGTTGCGCCAGCCAGTTGTTCAATGATGTAAATCACGTTCGCTTTGCCAGCCATCAAGCCTTGATAGTTTCGGTTGGGAATCGGCAAGGCAATGACGCGCTGGTCAATGCCTTCCAGATCAATGCGCGTCGGTTCGTCCTTCTTGGCTGGAGGCGTCGCCGCTGCGGCAGGTGGAGTTGCTCCGGCTGGTGGCGCTGGTGGAGTCGCAGGTTTCGCCCCGTCGCCCTGTCCCCCACTCGCCGCGTCAGGCTTCTTCTCTTCGGCGATTTTCTCTTCGTCACTTTCGGGAGCCAGCGGCGAAGGAATGTCGTTGCGAAGCACAATCGCATAAACGCTGCGGGTCGGCTGATTTCCGAAACCTGACAAATCGGCAAAGCTGATGCTCGGCCCCAGGTTAGTGCTGGCCGTGAAGTACAGATACTTGCCGCTGCGATCAAACGCCGGAAAACGCGCATCGCCCAGCGAATCCGTCACCTGATTCGCTTTGCCGGTTTCCAGCGAATACACAAACACAGCGCGCAGCAAATTCGGAAGCTGTTTGGTGTAAGTCAGCCAGCGGCTATCGGGCGACCAAACCGGGTCCATCACATCTTCGTTGAAGCCAATTGGGTTGGCGTCCACTTTGACCGGCTGCCCTTTGTCTATTTCCAAATACCAAAGCTGAAGTTTCTTGTCGGTGAAAGCAAATTTCTTGCTGTCGGGCGACCACGTCGGCGAAGCGTAAAACGTCGGCGGCAAGGCAAATTTCTTCACTTCGCCTTCGCCTTTTTGATCGCGCAGGTGCAAAGCGTATTCGCCGGATTCTTCGCTGAAGTAGGCAATCCATTTGCCGTCTGGCGACCAGGCCGGATCGCGCTCCATCACGCCGGGAGTGTTGGTCAGATTTCGCGGATCGCCTTTTTCGGCGGGCACTGTGATGATTTCGCCGCGAGCTTCAAACACTGCGCGAGCGCCGGTCGGCGAAATGTGCGTATTGAAAATACGCTGGCCGACTCGTTCAAATCGCGGACGCATCGCCAGTTGATCGGCGGCCACGCGAATGCTGACTTTCTGAGCTTTGTTGGTTTTCAGGTCGTACAGGTGAATCGTGCCGAATTGTTCAAAAGCAATCGCCGCTGAGGATTTGGCGTCTCCGCTCCAGGCCGAAGCCGTTTTGATGTCGAAGACGCTGTCTTTGACCAGCAAGTCTGTCTTCTTGGTTTTCACGTCGTAACTGTACAGCGCGTAACGTTCGTCGCGGTCAGACAGGAAGAAAATTCGATCTCCAACCCACATCGGATAACGGTCGTTGCCGCCTTTGCGCGGGAGTTTTTCAATCGTCGAATCGGAAAGTTTGGCAATCCAGATCACGTCTTGCTGACCGCCGTAATACCGTTTCCATTCGGGCTGCCACTGATTCAACGGCTCGTAAGCAATGCGAGTCGCGTCTGCTGAATAAGCTCCGCGTTCGCCCATTGGCAACGGCAATTCTTCAGGCAAGCCTCCAGAAGAAGAATTGCCGCCTTCAACCCCGACGGTAAACAATCGAACAAACCCCGCGTAACTGTTACGCCCGGAACTGAACAAGACACGTTTGCCATCCGGCGTCCATCCGGCAGCAATGTCCGGGCCGGGATGAAAGGTCAGCCGTTTCGGAACTCCGCCCGTCGCAGGCACAACGTACACATCTGTGTTTCCGTCGTATTCACCAGTGAACGCGACCTGCGTTCCGTCGGGAGAAAAATACGGATTGGTTTCTGTGCCGATGCCTGTGGTCAATCGTTTGGCGTCTCCGCCTGTGCGCGGAACGCTCCACAAATCACCGGCATAAACGAAAACGATGTGGGTTTGATTAACAGTAGGCTTCTGAAACAGCGTTGCTTCACCTTGCGCCAGACACACGCTGGCCAAAGCCACAGCAAGAAGCAGCGACAAGATTGGCTTGGTCATAAATCAACTCCTGATTTTCTTCGATCAAAATTGGAATTCGGTTGGCGAGCTTGCAGTACGTCCAACAAACCCGGTCAGTTCGGATTTTGTTCCTTTGGCTGAGGATTGCAAGGTTTCGGGGAAAGCTTTTACAAGATTTTACAGGGTTCAGATAACAGTTGGGACAAGTTTTCAACTGATGTTACGCGCTAAAGAGTCGAACATTGGGTTTGACACGGTTTTCGTCCCGGCAGGGACGGTTTGATATTAGCCCGGCAGTTCACTGCCGGGAAAAGCAGCGAATGAATCGGCGTCCTGTCGGGACGCTTGAATTTCCGCCAGAACAGGATTCAAGCGTCCTGACAGGACTCGGCAGAAAACGGCTCCTCTACCCGGCGTTAAAACGCCACGCTAATTTCAACCGTCCCTGCCGGGACGAAGAAACTGTCAAACGCTTTATTTGATCTGCCATCGCGTAACATCAGTTTTCAAATTGTCCCAACAACAAATTACCTTACAGAATTCAATCAAGCGCCGCTCACCGACGGGACAATTTGGAAAATTGTCCCACTCACTACTTTTTCGATGACTTCGACAACCGCCTAGCCTTTTCAGCCAACTGCGCTGAATTGTTCATCTCGGCCAGAGCTTTCTGAAGCTGCACATCTTCATCGGCAATCATGCGGCGTTGTGTGTCAGCGCCGTAAGCCGCCAGCAAAACTTCTTCACGAATTTTGCGGCGCGACCATCCCAGATGGTCATCCACCATTTTCATCGTCAGGCCGTAATCCTGATTCTGAGCAATGAACTGTTCCATAAACGCCCGGTAAGCTTTCAGTATTTCGTCATTGACGACGAATTCATTGAGTTGCGGTTGATGATCGAATTCGATGCCGTTGCGTTTGAAACTCGGAGCCGAAACCACTTCACCCGCCATCAATTTGCGAACGAACAAAAACAGACCGGTCGTCCAAATTGCGCCTTGTTCGTTTTTGATGAGCACGGGTTCAACTTTGACATCGGGTTCGATTCCGCCGCCGCCATAAACGACTCGGCCCAAATCGGTGCGGCGCATCTGATTTTTCGTCTTGTCTTCGGGTTTGACATCGCCGTTGGCCGTGCGGCGGAAATGGTATTCGTAAATCGAACCGCTGGAATAATCGCGTTGAATCAATCGCCCGCTAGGCGTAAAGTATCGAGCCGTCGTCAGCGTCAACCCGGTTCCGCCCGAAAGCGGATAAATCGTTTGCACCAAACCTTTGCCAAAACTCGGTTCGCCGACGATCAAACCACGGTCGTGATCCTGAATCGCTCCGGCGACAATTTCCGAAGCCGACGCCGAACCGTCGTCAATCAACACCACCACGGGGAAGTTTTCCGGCGAACCGGATTCCGCCGTCCAATCCTTGTCGCTTGCTTTGCCTTCGCGGTTGCGTACGGAAACGACGACCTGGCCGCGTTGCAGAAACTTGTCGGAAACACGAATCGCCTGGTCCAGAAATCCTCCGGGATTGCCACGTAAATCCAGAACCAGTTGATTCATTCCCTGCTCTTTCAGATTGTTGATCGCGTTGGTCAATTCGTCACTGGTGGTGGAATGAAATCCGCGCGACAGGGCGATGTATCCCGTGCCGGGTTTCAGAATGTAGTGGCTGGAAATCGAAGGCAGGTCAACGGCGGCGCGTTCCAGCGTAACTGTGATCGGTTGGGCGACGCCTTCGCGCAAGACAGTGACGTTGACTTCGGTGCCGAGTTCGCCGCGCAAATTGTCGCGGACTTTATCGGAATCCCAGCTTTCGGAACTTTCGCCATCCACTTTGACGATCTGGTCGCCGTAGCGCAATCCGGCGCGAGCCGCAGGCGTGTCCTTGAACGTTTCCATGATGTACACGCCGCGATGCCGCGACTGAATCGAAGCGCCAATGCCGAAATACTGGCTGCGCTGTTCCTGCCGCATTTCTTCAAAAGCTTTTCGGTCGTAAAAATTCGAGTGAGGGTCAAGCACGCGCAACATCCCGGAAATCGCAGCCGTGGTCAGCGTTTCGTAATCCACTTCGCGGATGTAATTTTCGCGCACCAATTCCATCGCCTGAATGTAATCGCGCGCGAGCTTTTCCTGAGCCAGACGATCATTGGTCACGGCTTGCGGTCGCAAAACTGCCAACCCAACCAACAAAGCTACAGTCATGGAAAGAATCGAAATCCGATGCCACTGTTTTCTCACTGCTGAAAACCTCCAAACTGTGTTCAATCTTTTTTGCGGAAGGAATTCCAAGGCGAGGCCGCATAGTAATTCAAAGTTTTGTGTATGCAAACCGTCATAAGTCTTGGGAAGTCCGGGCAAGTCCGGCTTCCAAAAACTTTCCCCACCCTCCAAGACTTTTCCCGACTCTTCGTTGACAGATGAGTCGCGGCTTTTTATGATCCGCCCGTCAATCGAAGCGGTTAATTCATTTCCCCCTAAAATTTGAAAAGCATCTCAAAGCACAAAAGCACCTATCGGCTTATCACCGAGAAGGCTGCTTCAGCCATTTGGCACATTCAACACACACGCATCCGAGAAGATTTGAAAACCAACTGAAATACCAATCGCGCCCTAAGCGACGATAAAGCCAGCGACTTTTAGCCCCAAATCTCGTGTACGGCTTCCTTGCCCCAGATAACGCCCCGATTCGCCCCGCAGTGTGTCTTCCAATTTGCTCGTGGGCCATTCGCGTTTTGTTCACTTGTCATGCCAGGAAGGAGGCTTGAGATGAAATTACAACGACTGTCCATTTTGTCTGATGTGTCCGGCGCAACCGAATTCGGTTCCGCCACTGAATCAACTGCCGAAACTCAAACCGGTTTTTCCAGATATCTCACACGGTATCAGGAATTCCTGAACCGCCAGACCTCGAACATACAGCCAACAAAATCATATCGAACCGCAAGTCCGATTCGGTTTATGCAAGGCATGTTCAGCTTTGCGGTTTTCGTGGCATTGTTTTTGACCATTCTGACCCTGGTCGGATTTGGCCTTTCCAGTTTGGGAGTCATCGCCCAAGTTTCGCCTTCGGCAACTTCGGCGACTTCGGCGACTGGCAAACAAACTGAACTGCCTGCCGCTCAGCATCGCGCGCCTGCACCGAAACGAAAAAAAATCACCCAATAAGCTCTCGCGCTCCACAGCCGCACGCCTGGCTGGTTTTCTGAATCGAACTTGCCAGGCGTGTTTCGGCTTTTTTGTTTTTTTGTGATTCCTCGTCGCCAATAGCTTGACGGTATGACCATCACGAAACATAATCCGCCCGCCTAAATTGGTTTTACCACTCGCTCATAATCTGAGCCTTTCTGATCCGAATTTTGATTCTTGTAGTTTGTTGTACACCACAGTTTAACCTGTGGCGCATTCCGCTGCCGTGAGTTCTCCGCTCCGGTTTTTCAATCAACTCATCGGCGAACAACTCGCCCAGAGCAAAGTGAGGTTACCCAATGACCAGGACTTTCCGACTCTCAACTCTTCTGGTTTTCAGCTTTCTGCTACTTACTGCTTCGGCACTGGCTCAAGACTTTCGAGCGACCGTCACTGGTCGCGTCACTGACGCCAACCGAGCCGCAATCCCCAACGCACAAGTTTCCGTCAAAAACATCGGAACCAACGAAGTTTCGACGGCAACGACCAACAGCGAGGGCAATTACAGAGTTCCCTTTCTGCGTCCCGGCGCGTATTCAATCACAGTCGAGGCCAATGGCTTCAAAAAAGCCACGCGCGACAACATCGAATTGGTGATTTCGCAGGCGGCGACTTTCGACTTTGCGCTGGAAACAGGCAACGTCAGCGACAGCGTGACGATCACCGGCGAAGCTGCCGTCATTGAAACCGCCACGGCGGATCGTGGCGGCGTCATTGACCGTCAGAAAGTCGTCGAATTGCCGCTCAACGCGCGCAATCCGTTTATGCTGGGCGTGCTGACCGCCGGCGTGAATTTTTACGGCGCTTCGATCTGGCAACGTCCTTTCGACAACGGCGCAATTGCCGAATGGACGATCAACGGCAGCCAGACGCGCGGCAACGAATTCCTGCTGGACGGCGCTCCGAACAACGGACAAGCGGGCGGCAACAACATCGCTTATGTTCCGCCGGTGGATTCGGTGCAGGATTTCAAGATCATGACGAACACCTATGACGCCCAGTACGGCAAAACTACCGGCGGCATCATCAACGTCAACTTGAAGAGCGGAACCAACGCTTTGCACGGTTCGGTCTATGAATTCATGCGCCGCGAATGGCTGGATGCCAACGACTTTCGGCTCAATGCCACCAATCGCCCAAGGCCAAAGCACTGGCTCGACCAATACGGATTCATGGTCGAAGGACCCGTTTACATCCCCTGGCTGTACAACGGCAAAGACAAGACCTTCTTTATGTTCAACTATGAAGGTTACCGCGAAGGCGTTCCTTCGCCGCTTGCTTTGTCCGTGCCAATGCCGGAAATGCTGGACGGCGATTTCAGCAAGTTGGTTGATGGAGCCGGACGCCCGATCATCATTTACGATCCGTTGACCGGTCGTGCTGATTCGACAGCACCGGGTGGATGGCGGCGCGATCCGTTCCCGGGTAACAAAATTCCCGCAAGCCGCATCAATCCGATTGCGAAAAAGATTCTCGGTTTTCAACCGAAAGCCAATCGCAGCGACCCGGTGGCGGGATATGCTCGCAGCAATCTTTTCCTGCCAATTCCGGCAACAGATGCTTTCTTCAACTATGTCTTCAAAATTGACCAGCAATTCAATGAGAGGCATCGGATGTACGTCCGCTTCGCCCAGAACGACCGCACGGAAGACCGCAACGTCAACGGCGTGTTCAGCGGCCCCGGGCAAGATGGTCAACAACCGTTCAAACGTATCAACGACGCGTTTGTGGTTGATCACTTGGCGACGTTTTCGCCAACGTTCATCTTCAACTTCCGCGCCTCCTTCAACCGCTTCATCGAAGACGGATTTGGCGAAGGCAACGTCGGTTTCGACAAAACGACGCTTGGCTTCTCACCAAGCCTGGTCAGTCAGGTTCCCGGCATCACGTCTTTCGGGCGCTACACCTTTGCCGATTACAACGCGCTGGGCAGATTCCGCGGCAACAACATCACCAACACCATTGCCTCGCATCCGAACATCACATGGATTCGCGGATCGCAAACCTGGCGCGCGGGCGTGGACATGCGCTGGACGCAGTTCATCACACGCAACGAAGGCAGCCCGTTCCTGCTGACCGGAACGCGCGGCTTCACGCAATCGCGTTTCGATCAGGGCGACCCGAACACCGGCGATTCCATCGCTTCGTTCTTGCTGGGTTATGTCGGCGGCCAATCGGATTACAACCTCTTCCCGACGACGCTTGGCAAGTATTACGCGCCGTGGTTCCAGAACGATTGGAAGTTTAACCGCCGGCTGACGATCAATTTGGGACTTCGTTGGGATGTCAACGTTGCGCCTAACGAACGGTATGACCGTCTGAATCGCGGATTCGACGCGAACATCACCAATCCAGCCAACTCGCTGGTCAATCGAACGCAGTTCCCGAATTTGCCGCAATTGAAAGGCGGATTGAACTTCGCTGGCGTCGGCGACATTCCGCGCACTGCGGCGGACGTTGACTGGAACAACATTCAGCCGCGACTCGGTTTCGCTTACTTGCTCAAAGACAAGTTGGTGATGCGTGGCGGCTGGGGATTGTATTTTGTCAATCCCAACAACGATTACCTGCAATTCAACGGCTTCCAGATCACCACACCGGTCATTAACTCGAACGATGGCGGGCGAACGCCAATCGGAGACATCCTGAGCAATCCGTTCCCAACCGGCATCACGGTTCCGGCTGGAGCGGCTGGGGGAGCATCAACCTTCCTCGGACGTGGATTCAACTTCGTCAATCCGCAGTTCCAGGTTCCTTACGTTCACCAGTTTTCGCTGGGCTTCCAGTATCAACTGCCTTGGGAATCTAAGCTGGAAATTTCCTACGTCGGCAACCGCACGTTGAAGCTGCAAACCACTCGCCCATTCAACGAACCCGACCTGGCGTTCCGCCAAAAATGCAATCCGCTGGAAGGCGGCAATCCGGTGTTCTGCAATGAGCAACTGCCGAATCCGTTCCGCGGATTGGCTCCGTTTGCCGGAACCAATCACTTCACGGCGACGGGCTTGTCTCGCTTCAACCTGGCGCGTCCGTATCCGCATTTCGGCGGCATCACCGAAGTCACGCGCAACGATGGACGCATTGATTACAACTCCTTGCAGGTGACGTTTGAAAAACGCGCCACTCGTGGGTTGAACATTACCTCAACCTATACCTTCTCCAAGCAAATCGAAGAATGGGGATTCAACGATTTGCAGCGAGGCATCAAACAACGCGGGTTGTATCTGGCCGACCGTCCGCACAGGTTTACGGTGGGCGCGGTTTATCAATTGCCGTTCGGCGAAGGTCAGAAACTCCTGAACTTCAAAAACGGATTCCTGAGCAAAATCTTCAGCGGCTGGCAATCCAGCCTGATTATGCAATGGCAATCAGGCCGTCCGTGGGATTTGAACGGAAACATTCAGTGGATCAACCCGGATGCTTATCTGAAGAACATTGACTGGAAAGGCGCGGATCAGGTTTGGGCTTTCCGCACTTACGCGGATCGGAATAATCCTGCTGTTCGTTCGGTGTGTGCGGCGCGCATGCTCGATAACGGAACGCTGGCATTGCAAAGCTTCAGCGCCAATCTGGAAGGCTGTTCGCTGGCGAACGTGGACATGATTCGTGTGCCGAATTTCGCGCCGCGCTTCACGTCGTTCCGCAGCTCAACCGTTCGGTTGCATTCGCCGCCGAGCGCCGATTTGTCATTCAACAAGATGACGAAGATCACGGAAAAGATCGGCTTCCAGTTCCGCGTCGAGATGTTCAACTTCACGAACACCTACTCGTACGGAGTGCAACACTTCACCAACAACCCGGATGATCGCAATTTCGGCAGCCTGTTCCCGCGCAACGCGGGCAACACGCAAGTGGCATATCCGCGCCACATTCAATTGGCCGGAAAGATCATCTTCTAACTGGCTTTTTCACGAGGCACACAAAAGGGGGGCACGAAGATTCAACAAGATTTCTTCGTGCCCCCTTCGTGTTACTTCGTGGAAGGTTCTTTGATTTCAAGAAGCTGGATTGATTTCACATCACGCAAAACCTGAACAATTCCGCTCGGCCAGCGGATTTCAATCAGCTTCACCGAACTCTCTTTCCCCAAGCCGAAGTGAACAATCCGGCTGCTGGATGAAGCGTATCCGACGCTGGTCGTCACGTGATTGAATTGCGTCTTGCCGTCGGCAGTCGTTAGTTTGATTTTTGCGCCTATGCCGTCGCGGTTGCTGCGCGTGCCGATCAGCTTCAATTTCAGCCAATGACTTTCCCCCGAAGATTCGTTGTGCCAAAGCTCTGCCGCTTCGTTCAGCGAAGCCGTCACCACATCCATTCGCCCGTCGTTGTCAAAATCGCCAAACGCCGCTCCGCGATGCGCTCGACGAGTTTGAAACTCCGTGCCGACTGAAGCCGTCACGTCTCGGAAATTTCCGTTGCCCAGATTCATCAACAAGCTGTTCGATTGGCGGTAAGTTTGTTCGTTGTAAAGTTCGATGTTGTCGTTGACGTGAGCATTGGCTGTGAAGAGGTCTTTCCAGCCGTCATTGTTGAAATCGAACAGCCCCAGGCTCCAGCCGCTGCGTTTGACTGTCGCCGCGCCTACGCCGCTTGACCAGGTCACATCGCCGAAAAATCCTTTGCCCAGATTGCGAAACAGCGGAAAGGTTTCGCCTTCCAACGCAGAGAAAATCAAATCAGGCCGCCCGTCGTTGTCGTAATCCTTGAAGTCCACGCCCATGCTCGACACCGGACGCCCGCTTTCATTGACCGCCACACCTGCCTGTAAAGCGATTTCCTCAAACTTACCGCCGCCCAAATTGCGAAACAAAAAGTTCGGCAGTGTGTCGTTGGCGACAAACACATCCATCAATCCGTCTTCGTCGTAATCGGCGATGGTCACGCCCATTCCTTTGCCGATATGTTTGCCGATGCCGCTCGCGGCGGAAACGTCAGTGAAACTGCCGTCGCCATTATTTCGGAAAAGCTGATTCGGCAAGCCTTCGTATTTGTCCGGGAAGCAGTAAGTCCGCCAGCCTTCTTTCTGAGCGCCGCAGTAAGGATCGGCGTCAGCGTGCCATTTGCAGTAATTGGCGACGAACAAGTCCAGGTCGCCGTCGTTGTCGTAATCAAACCACGCCGCAGCTACCGACCAGAGTTTTGCGTTCGTCAATCCGGCTTTGGCTGTGACATCGCTGAATCGTCCGCCGTCGTTGCGATAGAGAATGTTGTGATGAACTCCGGCGACAAAGATGTCTGCATCGCCGTCATTGTCGTAATCGGCTACGGCAGCGCCCATCGAAAAGCCTTCTCCCGCGACTCCGGCTTTTTCAGTCACATCCACAAAGCCGCCTTGCCGCCCGGCTTTTTGATTGTTGCGGAAAAGCCGATTCCAAAACTGCGGCGAAGACTTTTTCATCGCGGGCAATTCCGCGCCGTTGACGAAGTAAATGTCTTCCCAGCCATCACCATCGAAATCCAAAACCGCCACGCCGCCGGTCATCGTTTCAACCTGATACTTTCGCGCCGAAGCCGAATTCCGCAACGTAAAGCTCAACCCACTCTGCGCCGCCGCATCTTTGAACTTCACCCCGTCTCCCCGTCCCTCCGTCCCCTCATCTCTCTTTCCCGCCGTCACAGCGACTCCTGCTTTCAACCGAGCAAGCGCAGCCTGAGCCATTGCGTTGCCATCAATCGCGGCTGATTGCCGATAATCCTTTTCGGCTTCGGCCAGCTTGCCAAGCTTTTCGTAAGCCGAGCCGCGCAGAAAATACGGCTGACCGGATTTCGGATTGGTTGCGATGAGTTCAGACAATGCGGAAACGGCTTCGGCGAATTGGCCAACCTTGATGAGCAATTGGCTGGCGTAAAGAAATGTGACCGGCTGGATTCGTTTTTGCTGCCGACAAAGTTCCAGCGCGCGGCGGTAATGAGCCAGCGAGGTTTCGGAATCGTTCAGCGCATCCAGCGTCATCGCCAGTTGCGTGAGCGCGTCAACTGAATCACTTGCCAGTTCAATCGCGCGCCGAGCCGAAGCAGCGGATTTCGTCAGCGACGACTGCAGAAACTGTACGCGCGCCAGGTAAAACCACAGATCGGAGTCGTTGGGAAACAGCTTCAGCGCGTCTTCAAATTCGTGCTCAGCCTGTTCGTAACTTTGAATGAGTTGCAACGACAAGCCACCGAGTTTCCAAGCTTCGGCCAATTTCGGGTCGGCTTCATGCGCACGCCGAGCCGTAGCAGCAGCTTCGGCAAACTTGCGTTGATCGAATTCGGCGCGCGCCTGACGCAGCAACTGCTCAGCCGATTGTTGCGAAGCAGCACTCAGGCCCGACAACAACAAGCCGAGCGTTACAAGGCAGACAATCTGTTTGATTGATCGCATTGATTTAACAGCATCGGTACGGAACTGGGAGCAGTAGCGACCGAGTGGACTTGTAAGGTGTGCTCATCAGCAAGCACCCGGTCGCTACTGCTCCCGGTTCCGCACCATCATCCAAGCTCGCGCACCAGCGGTACGAGCGATTCGATATACCCTGACAATTGCGCGTCGCGTTCCAGCGCCGGAACCCGTTCGCGGACTCTGTGATATACGGCAGCAAGTTTCGCTCCCGGTTTCAACGGCTTCAAAAACTCCAAGCCCTGCGCCGCGCAGAGCAATTCAATAGCCAACACAATTTCGACGTTGCGGACAATCTGCGCCAGCTTCAGAGCCGCCGTCATTCCCATAGAAACGTGATCTTCTTTGTTCGCCGAAGTCGGCAGCGTGAACACCGAAGCCGGATGCGCCAGCACATTATTTTCGGCGATCAACGCCGCCGCAGTGACTTGCGCGATCATCAAGCCCGAATTCGTTCCCGGCTGCGGCGACAAAAACGCTGGCAAACCCGACAACGAAGGATTCACCAATCGTTCAACGCGGCGTTCGGAAATCGTAGCCAAGTCCGCCACCGCCACAGCCGCGTAATCGTAAGCCAGCGAAACCGGTTCGCCGTGAAAATTGCCGCCGGATAACACTTCTCCGGCTTCTGCGAAAACAAGTGGATTGTCTGTCGCCGAATTGATTTCAACTTCGACAATTTGCCGCGCGTGAGTCAAAGCGTCGCGGACGGCTCCGTGAACTTGCGGCATGCAACGCAGCGCATAAGCATCCTGCACACGCGGATCGCCGATTTTGTCGCGGTGCGATTCGCGGATTTCGCTGTGTTCGATCAATTCGCGCAACCGCCGCGCGCTTTCTCGCTGACCAGCGTGAGGTCGCACGGCATGAATCTTTTCGTCGAATGCGACCGGAGTTCCGCGCAATGCTTCCAAAGTCATTGCGCCAATCACATCGGCGGCGTTGGCCAGCTTCCAGGCATCAACCAGCGCCAAACCGCCAGTCGCCGTCATCGCTTGCGTGCCGTTGAGCAAAGCCAAACCTTCTTTGGCTTCAAGCTGCAACGGTTCAACACCGGCTCGGCGCATGGCGTCACCTCCCGGCATTCGTTCGCCGCGATAAAACGCTTCGCCTTCGCCAATGACAACCAACGCCTGGTGCGCCAGCGGAGCCAAATCGCCCGAAGCGCCAACCGAACCTTTGGCCGGAATCACCGGATGAACTCCGTTGTTCAACATCGCAACCAGCGTTTCGACAATCAACGGGCGACAGCCGGAAAAGCCTTTGGCCAGCACGTTGGCGCGATGCAGCAACATCGCGCGCGAAACGTCTTCTGGCAGCGGATCGCCTACGCCACAGGAGTGCGAACGAACCAGGTTGATCTGCAATTCGCGGAGTTGATCGTTGGGAATAGTGACTTCCGACAAAGCACCAAAACCAGTGTTGATGCCGTAAACAACATCGCCGCGCGCGATGATCTGTTCAACAAAATGGCGCGAAGCCTCCATCCGCCTGCGCGATTCGGCAGAAAGTGAAACCGGTTCGCCATTGGCAACGGCTTCCGTTTGGGCCAGCGACAACGACTGGCCATCAAGTTCAATCATTGGAATTCTCCTTCTGGGCTGGCGATTCTAACGGTACGAAACCAGGAGCGGTAGCGACTGGCTAGCCAATTTTGGCTAACCCGGTCGCTACCGCTCCCGGTTCTGAACCAGTTCATCGCCCCAATCAACTTTGCGCGCGCGCTTCCAGACTTCCTTGTCGCGTTTGCTGATTTTGACAGTTTGCAATCCGTCCGGCGTGCAGAGTTGAAGCTGAATGACTCCCGGTTGACGCAGCGGATGGCGCAGAACTCGCGCGGTTGCGGGCGTGACAGGGTGTTTGGCAACTGCGACATAAGAAAACTTTTCGTCTTCGTACCCCAACGATCCGCTTTTCAATCGCCGATGCAACGAAGTGCGATCAAACCGCGCCGCAAAATGGCACCAGTCGGTTTCATCCTCCCCCATTGGCGGCATCGGGCAGGCAGCCTGATGCGGACAAGGCGCAACGAGAAAAGCTCCGGCTTCGATCAATTGCTCCCGCGCGGATCGAACAGTCGCAAAGCCTTTCGTCGTTCCCGGTTCGACAATCAGCAAAACCTGTTTCGTCGCTCGCCAAGCGGCGTTGAGAATCTTGCCAGCCGCCCCCGCTTCAATTTCGCCGAACGAATACGAACAAATCACCAGATCGTGGGCGTCGAATTCCGCCAGCGTTCGCAAATTCGCCGCTTGCCAATTGGCCATTCGCAAGGTTTCGGATTGTTCCGCCAGTCGGCGACCCAGTTCGATCAAACCGCGATCCTGCTCGACCAACGTGATTCGCCGCAACGAATCAAACCTGCCTGTTGCAGCCCACGACGCCGATCCAGTTCCCGCTCCCAAATCCAACAGGCTTTCCGGCGAAAATTCTTCGTTGAGTTGCGACAACGCTTTGCTGACCGCAGCAAAAGTCGCAGGCATGCGTACGGCCAGATAAGCCAGCCGATGTTCAGCAGTGGTCATGAATCTATCGGATTTTTTCTGCTGTCGGTATCGGTCAGAAAGTTCGTTGGCTGCGGCCGTCAGCGTGCTAAAGCTGACGGCTGAAAGTTCCTGTTCGATGGCGCTGCGAAGCGTGACGGGCAATTGCATAAACAATGTGGAGTGCGGTGGCTTGACACCGCTTTTCGTTCTGAACTGAAAAGATCGCCGCCAACCAGTTTTGCGACTGGCGAAAGCAAAGCTGCGTCAAGCCGCAGCGCTCCAAAATTGGCGAATCAACGGCAACAACGAATGCGGTTCCGCCAGAAAACCGTCGTGTCCGTGATCGGAGGTAATCTCGGCGTATTCAGCATTCACTCCGGCGGCTTGCATGCGCTCGGTCAGAGCTTTTACTTCGCCGGGAGGAAACAGCCAATCCGACGAAATTCCAATCATCAACATTTTTGCCTGAATGCGAGCCAGCGCCGCCGTTTCGGATTCATAACCGTTGGCTGGGTGAAAATTGTCCATCGCTTTGGTGATGACCAGATATGAATTCGGATCGAACCGCTGCGTGAAAATTTCGCCCTGATAATCCAGGTATCCGGCAATGTCGTAGCGTTCCGCCAACGAACGCATAGGGTCTTCGCCGTTGCGATTCGGTCGGCGAGCGTAACGTTCGTCGAACAACTCGGCGGACTTATAAGACAGCATGGCAATGGCGCGTGCAGTCGCCAATCCTGTTACCGCATCATTGAAAATTGCCTGCCGTTGCAAATGGTTCAGCGCCAAACCCATCGCCGTCAGCGGAGCCGCTCCGATGGCGACGCATCGCGCGACGCGGTGCGGAAATTCAATCGCCCATTGAATCGCCTGCATCCCGCCAATCGAAGCTCCAATCACCGTGCACAAAGTTTCAATTCCCAAATGATCCAGCAGCAAGGCTTGCGTACGCACCCAATCGCGCACAGTCACCAGCGGGAAATCTGCGCCGAACGCTCGGCCAGTTGCCGGGTTGATCGCCGCTGGCCCCGTCGAGCCGTAACACGAACCGATCAAATTCGAGCACACGACAAAGTCGCGTTCCAAATCGAAAACGCCTTCGGGATTTTCAGGCGATTGAAACAACTGCGCCCACCAATCCGTCGCGCGAGCCGAACCGCTCAAAGCGTGGCAAACCAAAATCGCATTGTCTCGACGCTCGTTCAGCGTTCCATACGTCGCGTAATGCAATGCAACTGGCTGCAACGATTTCCCAGACACAAGTTGGAAAGGTTGATTGGTGGCGAACAGAAAATCGCCTTCGTAAGTGGGCTTAATCATAAGCAACCAATGCTGGCAGAAAGATGTGGGCAGAAAAAATAAGACCTCAATCGCCAGATATTATTTTTCTGCCCCCATTTTCCTGCCAACAAGTTTTGTTATTTACGCTGCGGCTTTCAGCGCCTGGTCAATGTCGGCAATGATGTCACGAATGTCTTCGATGCCGACGGACAAACGAATCAATCCGGGCGTGACGCCGGTCGAAGCCTGCTCTTCCTGACTCAACTGCGAATGCGTAGTCGAAGCCGGGTGGATGACCAGCGATTTGGCGTCGCCGATATTCGCCAACAAGCTGAACAGCTTCGTCGAGTTGATGAACTTCTTCCCGGCTTCCAATCCGCCGCGAATGTTGAATGTCACCAGCGCGCCTGCGCCGTTCGGCATGTATTTCTGCACGCGCGCGTGGTACGGACTGGATTCCAGTCCGGCGTAATTCACCGATTCGACTTGCGGATGTTTGGCCAAGTGTTGCGCCACAGCCAGAGCGTTTTGCGAATGGCGCTCCATTCTCAGATGCAAAGTCTCGGCTCCCTGCAAAATCAGGAAGGCGTTGAACGGCGACAAACATGCGCCGATGTCGCGCAATCCTTCGACGCGAGCTTTCAAAATGAATGCCAACGGCCCAAACGCATCGGCATAAACCAATCCGTGATACGAAGGATCAGGTGTAGTGAATCCCGGAAACCGTCCCGAAGCTTTCCAGTCGAATTTGCCCGCATCCACAATGCAACCGCCAATCGAAGTGCCGTGCCCGCCGACAAATTTCGTCAACGAATGAATGACAATGTCGGCTCCGTGTTCAATCGGGCGGCACAACGCAGGCGAAGGCGTCGTGTTATCAATCATCAACGGCAAGCCATGTTCGTGCGCAACCTTCGCCAGCCGTTCAATGTCCACAATGTCCAGCTTCGGATTGCCTACGGTTTCGGTGTAAATGGCTTTGGTTTTGTCGTTGATCGCCGCGCGCAACCCGGCTTCGTCTTCGGCGTCTACGAACCGAACGGTGATGCCCAGCTTCGGCAACGTGTAATGAAACAGGTTGTAAGTTCCGCCGTACAGCGAAGTCGTCGAAACGATTTCATCGCCGGCATTGGCCAAAGTCAGAATCGCCAGCGTTTCCGCCGCCTGCCCCGAAGACAAACACAACGCCGCCGCTCCGCCTTCCAACGCAGCGATGCGTTTTTCCAGCACATCCACCGTCGGGTTCATGATGCGCGAATAGATGTTGCCGAATTCCTGCAAACCGAACAGGCTGGCCGCGTGTTCTGCGCTGTCGAACAAATACGAAGTCGTCTGATAAATCGGAACCGCGCGCGATTTGGTCGCCGGATCACCATCGTGTCCGCCATGAACCGCAATGGTGTTGAATTGATAATTGGGAGTCTCGTCAGCCATTAGTCTTCTCCTTGGGTTGAGTTGGTTTCAGGCAAAATAGCGGCTTGAAATCAAAAATCAAAAGGCAAAAGTCAAAAAGCAAAAGTGCGGCATTCATCTCAATTTTTGACTTTTGATATTTGCCTTTTGATTTTCCAAACAGAAAAACCCCGGCGCTAAAACAACGCCAGGGTTTCCGCTGAAAACTTGGGAACTCGTGAACGCTCTTTAGCAGTTTTTTCCGTGGAGCAAGTCGCTGAAATCGCCACGTCAAATTTCAAACTGTCATTGGCTTGTTGATGACCTGTCGCAATGACCGGCGCAGTCTAGGCCATCGCCCGCAACGCTGTCAAAAGTCAGCGTTGGCATTGCCAAAAACATTGCGGCGTCCAATCTGCGGAACTATACTCCGCCGCGTCGCTCAAGCTTTTCCGAAGCAATCAAACCTTATTTAGTGTCCGAAGACACAGGGGGATTATGAATGGGCCTAGCAATTTTAGACAACAAGCTTCTGATTGTAATCATCACTGGAATTGTATCGGTTTTCGGAACTCTGATAACACAGCACCTGCTCAACAGGCGAGCTCGATTCCGTTACTTCGTTACGCATGATCGAGTCGGTCTCTCAGCAGATGACGCTATTTTTGGCTCCGTGCGGGTCACCTGGAATGGAAACGCCTTAGCGAATTTGTATTACTCAACTATCGAATTAGTCAACGAAAGTATGAAGGATTTTGAAGATGTTGTGGTTCGCGTTTACACCAACAATACCGCTCTTCTAACCCAACGGACGGAAATTGTTGGTACGACGCACATTCTTAACTGGACAACTGAGTATTCTGAACAGTTGCATGTAGCACGAGTTTGGACAAAGTTAGTTTGAGATGATGCCTTCTGCTACACAACGTCAT
>CADECP010000037.1:0-70000 GCA_902825875.1 uncultured Acidobacteriota bacterium | reverse complement strand
ATGGTCAGCGTCTGCGGATATTCCAACACCTTATCGCCCTGCTTGTAACCGAGCTTGAACTTGGCCTGATAGTTCTTGATGCCATCCACTTTAGCCATTCCGCCAAAGCCTTTCAGCGCCAGTGCGATCAATTCCTGTCCACGTTTCTTTTCGTCGTCGGTTCCGGTTGGAATGGCGTCGGCGGTTTCAATGTGAGCGTCAGGATTTTTCTTGAATGAATTGCGGCAGCTTTCCGAAGCGAAAATGTAAATATGCTTGTTAAAGACGTGAAAACGGTCTGGATTGCCAGCGCCGCTCAAACTGCCCATCTGGCCACAGCCTCCGCCAAATTGGATTTGGTAATCGGCGGGCGATTTTTCAAATGCTCTTTTATTGGCTTCGTTGACGAACAAATAGCGGTAACGAACGCGTGTGACCGACAAATTTTCCAGGCCTTGAACTTCTTTGCCATTGACCAATTCAACCGGGTCCAGGCCTTTCAAAACGGTGACAACCTGCTTCGGCGTTTGCGCCAATACGACAAATGACAAACAAACGATTGCGATTAAAACCAACAGTGTTTTTTTCATAATTACCCCAAACAATTTCAAAAGGTGGAGCAAGCCGAGGGCTTGCTCCACTGAATTTCACGGCTACTCTTCTTTGTACAACCAGGCTCCGGCAATGGCGGCAAGCGAATACTCCACCAATCCCCAGACTGCTCCGATGGCAAAAGACTTCAATGAAACGAAGCCGACTGCTTCCTGGATGTATGCCGCGTAGATATAAACAAAAAACCAGCCGATGGCTCCAGCGCAAACAGCGGTTTTTATTCCAGCCCCGCAACGTGGCCTGATGGCCGCGTACAGGTAGACAAGAACGATGCCGAGTATGAACGTCATTCCTACGGCACGAATCAGGAAAGTTGTGTTGGTTCCCGGATCAGCCAATCCGAGTTTGGCCATATCCTGTTTCATTGTTTCGGCCAAAATCACCGAATTCAGGATGGCTTCGCCAATGTTTAAAACGATTCCTGCGACCAAACCGCCCAGCAGGACTTTTCCCACGTTGATCTTACTCATAGTTTTTCCTCCGCTAAGGTTGGGTACTACGATTGGTTTGTGACCGCAGCCAGCTTCTTTTGCAAAAAGCGTCGCTCCGGCTCAGAACACGGACAACGTAAAGCTTGGTTGAAATTATCCGCCGCTTTCCGGATTTCGCCAAGCTCCTGCCACAACTCGCCGAGCGTCGCGGGCAGCAGGTAATAATGCTGCAACGCCGGATGAGCGACGATTTTTTCGACTTCGCGTAAACCGGCTTCGGCTCCACGATGTTTGGCGATGGCGACGGCTCGATTAAGCGCAATGACCGGTGAAGGATTCAATCCAATGAGCAAATCGTACAGCCGAACGATCTGTTCCCAATTGGTTAATTCGTAACTGGCCGCCGCCGCGTGACACGAAGCAATGGCCGCTTGCAGATGATATTCGGTGAATTCTTCTCCGCGTGCGCAGAGTTCAAGATGGCGAAATCCAAACGCGATCAATCGGCGATTCCAGCGCGAACGATCCTGTTCGGAAAGCAGCGACAATTCGCCGCCGTCGCCTAAACGAGTTGCCAGACGCGCCGCCTGAAACATCATCAACGACAACAACGCATGGCTTTTCGGCAGATTGGTTGCCGGATGCAACGCAATCAACGAACAAAGCCGGATTGCTTCATCGCACAGGTCGGCACGAACAAGGTTTTCTCCGCTGTGCGCAGCGTAACCTTCATTGAACATCAAGTAGATGACTTCCAGCACCGAATCGAGCCGCGCAGACATTTCTTTGGCTGAAGGCAAATCAAACGAAATGCCTTCGTCGCGGATCAATCGTTTGGCGCGAACCAATCGCTGAGCGATGGTTGGTTCTTTGGCCAGAAACGCGCGTGCGATTTCGCTGGTGCCGAATCCGCCAACGGTTTTCAGCGTCAACGCCACACGGGCTTCGCGCGCCAAAGACGGATGACAAGCCATAAAGACCATTGCCAACGTGTCGTCTAACATTTCGCTGTTCGACACTGACAGATTTTGTTGGTTCGCCAAGGCTTCCTGAGCGGCAAAAGCTCTCGTAATTTCGGCAGTTTTACTGGCCAACGAAGCTTCACGCCGCAACAAATCCAAGGCACGATTTTTCGCCACTTGAATCAACCACGCCGAAGGGTTGTCCGGTATTCCTCGATAAGACCAAAGCTGCAAGGCCTTGAGCAAGGCTTCCTGAACGACTTCTTCGGCCAGATCAATGTAGCGCGGCCCCAACACACGAACCAACGTGGCGATCATCTGACCGGCTTGATGACGGAACAGATGATCCACCAGCGCGGGAACTTTGTTGTCCAAAACTTCAGCCATATTTCGTCAGGTCAGCTTTTAGCCGCCGAATGCCGACAAATCTTCGACTTCGCGGACTTCAACGCGGCTGCCGAATTCCAGACTCGGACAACCCGAAGCCAGCTTGACGGCTTCGTCGTAATCGGCTGCGGTGATGATCCAGTATCCGCCTATGATTTCTTTGGTTTCGGAAAACGGGCCGTCGGTGACAACCCGATTTGCGCCTGTGCCGACAATGTTTTTACCGGGATCCTCGCGCAATTTGTTCAGGCTGACCAAATTGCCGGACTTCTGCAAACTGTCGGCCCAATCGCTGTATTTCTGAATAATGCCCTGAATGATTTCCGGTGTGATTTCAAAACCTTCGGGAATCTCCATTGAATCCTGAGAGATGAGCATAAATTGCGGCATGGTGTTGTTCTCCTTGAAGTTGATGTGGAAACGGTCAATGACCGTTTTTTGAAATAAGAACCTGGAACGAGCACTCACTCGCCCGTTTACGTCTTATAGACGAAGAAGGCTCCGTATTTTCGACACGGCTGAAATTTTTAGTAATCCGTTCCAGGTATCGCGCTAAGTCCTTTGACCAGATAGTTTCAAAATCTCTCTGAGAGTGCCGGAATTTGAATGCGACCCCACTATTTTGCAATGTCGGACAGCGATTCCCAAAGAGTCAAAATTGTAGAACTCCCAAATCAATTTACAGTAACAAAACGGCATGGGCGAAAACTTGCTCGACTTTCTTTTTGGGTGGACTATAATCGCCGCCAGCCGATAGAACATCAGCCTAGAGGGAAGCTTATGAAACCATCTCCAGTCAAAGAAGTAACGCAGTTGTTGCGAGCCTGGCGGCAAGGCAATGACGACGCGAGAGAAGAGTTGTACCAAGCGGTTTACAACGAGCTTCATCGTCTGGCTCATCGGTATATGAGCCGCGAAAATCCCGGACAAACTTTGCAAACGACGGCTTTGGTCAATGAAGCCTATTTGAAACTCGCCGACGCGCGAACGCTGGATTGGCAGGATCGAGTTCACTTTTTCGCCGTGTCCGCCAACATCATGCGGCGCATTTTGGTGGATCGCGCGCGGTCGAAACAGGCCGTCGTTCACGGCGGCGAATTCAAGCAAGTTGCCATCGAAGACATCATCGAAATTCCCGAAGCCCCCAATGTTGATTATCTGGCGCTGGATTTGGCGCTGGACAAGCTGACGAAAATGGACGAACGCAAAAGCCGCATTGTCGAGCTTCGATTTTTTGGCGGCTTGACCAATCTGGAAATCGCTGAAGTTTTGAATGTTTCAGAAGACACTGTGATGCGCGATTGGCGTTTTGCCAAAGCCTGGTTGCGAAGTGAGCTTAGCGGAGAGAACAGCCATGAACCCGCCAACGACAGAAATTCAATTAACGCTTGAAGACATTTTTCATACGGTCTGCGACCTGCCGCCCCATCGGCGGGAGGCTTATCTTGCAGACGTTTGCGCGGACAACGATGAGTTGCGCCGACAGGTTGAAAATCTGCTTCGCCATCACGAGGCAGACAGCGGCTTTCTGGAAACTCCTGCCGTCGAAGACGCCTTCAAAGAAATCGCCAGCACCGAAAAACAAGCCGAAGAACCTCGCCAGCCGATGATCGGTCGCCAGATTGGCAATTATCAAATTCTGGCTCTGCTCGGCAAAGGTGGCATGGGCGAAGTGTTTTTGGCGCGCGACACAGATTGGAAAGTCGAAGTCGCCATCAAATTTTTACCGGAAGCTTATGCTACGGATCCAGAATGGCAGGCGCGGTTCAGCCGTGAGGGACGTTTGAACGCTGAATTGACTCACGAAAACGTCGCCGCGTTACGTCATAAAGGGGAAGTTGATGGACGCCCGTTTCTGGTCTTTGAATATGTCCCCGGTGAAACACTGGAAAGCAAATTGGACAAAGGTCCACTGCCAGTTGCCGAAGCCATGCATATTTTTCGTCAACTGGCGGCGGCTTTGGCTCACGCGCATTCACGTAACATCATTCACCGCGACCTGAAGCCATCCAACATCAAGATCACTGCTGAAGGCCAGCTTAAAGTTCTGGATTTCGGAATTGCCAAACGAATCACCACCGACCTGACTACGCTGACGGTGCCGACGGCCTCGCCGGCAGACCAATTGACGCTCGATTATGGCGAAACACGAAAAGGCGAAGTCATCGGCACGATTGCTTACATGAGTCCCGAACAAACACGTGGTGAGATGCTGGATGGGCGAACCGACATCTGGTCGCTTGGATGCGTGATGTACGAAGCACTTACGGGTCACAAACCCTTCAGCGGCGTAGACAAATACGACACGCTGACACTTATCCGCGATCAGAAACATGATCCTGATTGGAGTGCTCTGCCCACCGATCTGCCCAAACCCGTTCAACGATCGCTGCGACAATGTTTTGCCAAAAACCGCGAACGTCGTTTGAGTTCGATTACAGCTTTCGTGGAAACGATTGACCAGCAATTGAATGTGGTGGCCAAACGCTGGAAGCGTGTTGCGCTTGTGACCTCGGCAATTTTATCTGTCACGACGGCCATTTTGCTGTGGCTTTGGACAAGCCAGCCCTCACCATCGCCGACTTATGTGGCTGTCATGCCCTTTAGCGAAAATGGCGAAACATTGAAAATTGGCGAAGGACTGGCTAAATCGCTGCGTGATTCGTTGGCAACCATTCCCAACCTGGCTGTGCTTCCCTATTCCGGCACAGGCGAATCCAGGCTGTCTGACCTAAACCCTGATGGCTTGATAAAAGCGATGGGAGTCGGCTGGTTACTGTCCGGCGATGTTCAACACAACGGCGACGAAGTTGAGGTGCGGTTCCGTATTCATGGAACTCGTAATCAAGCGCCGCTTGAAGCAAGCGTCAAAGGCTCACGACAAAACTACTCTGAACTGCTGAGCGCACTCACCAACCGCGTCTCCAGTCTCTTGAAAGTTGTTTCGCCTCAAAACACCAAAATCGGATTTCGAGACGAAGAAAAATACCTGGCTGCAATTGCGTTGCTGCAATCAGACTTGACGGAAAGTTTAGCGGACCAGGCGATAAAGCTGCTGGAAGAATTGGCACAATCAGAACAGGAACCGGCCCGCGCTCAGGCAATTCTGGCTCGCGCGTATTTACGTAAAGCCGCACTTTCCGGTCAAGATCGGCGCGGTTGGGTCAATAAAGCGGAAAAAGCATCTGAAGAAGCCACCAGACTTGCGCCCGATCTACATGAAGTCAAAGTGACGCGCGGCATCATGAAGGCCTTTGACGAGCAAAACGACGAGGCAATCTTGATCTTGAAAGAGGCCTGGCAACAAAATCCAGATGATTCTGTCGCCGCGTTGGAACTGGCCAGAACATACGAAGAAAGCAAACAAGATGCTGAAGCTGAGCGAACTTACAAAGACATTATTGCCAAATGGCCGGGATATTGGCTCAGCCATTACGAACTCAGTTACTTCTATTTTTATCGTGGCCGTTTTGCCGCAGCGCAGGACGAAATCAAAAAAGTTTTGCTGATTACTCCCAACAACCAGGCTGGCTGGGGACATCTGGGAAACATCCAAATCGAGCTTGGTAATTATCAGCAATCGGAACAAACTTTCCGCTACCTGCTCGATTCGCAAAAAGACCTTTCAACCACTGAACAAGCATCCAATTGGCTGGCCATTGGGAGCACTCAGATATTCCAACAGCGATATGTGGAGG
The DNA here is from genome assembly GCA_902825875.1 of uncultured Acidobacteriota bacterium. GTDB lineage: Bacteria > Acidobacteriota > Blastocatellia > RBC074 > RBC074 > RBC074. The sequence goes on along the minus strand of CADECP010000037.1, from coordinate 63,931 downwards.
CAGTGGACAGTTTGAATCGCGCTTTGGAGCTGGATAAGGAGTCGCAAGACCCAATCCTGTGGGCGTACTTGGGAGACGCGCTGAGCGAAATTGGCGGCGAAGCAAAGGCTGCCTATAATGCCTATACAAAAGCGATACAGATTCGGCGCGCGAATGCGCTAAGCCCCACTGGTTTGGCACGGCTGGCGGAACTTTATGCCAAGCGTAGCAAATCAGAAGTTGCTGCGCCGGATCAAACAGCCAAAGACAAACAAACAGCGACCGATACGGTTCAACAGGTAATCAAGCTTCAATCAGAAAAGACATCGCTCAAATCCGACGCATTTTATGCAATCATCAAAACTTATGTTTTCTTGGATGACGAACAAAAAGCCGTTGGTTTTGTGGATGGAGCGTTAAGAGCCGGAGTAGGAAGTGCCAGGTTTGAAAACGACCCTCAATTGAACAGGATGCGACTGAACGTTGATTACCAACAGATCCTGACACGATTCAAACAACAGCAATAAATTTCTTCAAGACTTGCCTGATCGAACACTTAAATTAAGGAGACCACTATGAACAGAAGAGTAAAGGTTACGTTGTATAAAGATTCTCTGGGGAATTATGCCGTTACGGCCAGACCGCCACTGATAACACTTGGGGAAAAATACGAAAGCGACGACGGATCCCTGCAAGGTCCAATGACGCTCACCTGGATATTGGAAGAACACCCGGAAAACCCAACCCCGCCCAATGCGAAACGGCTGACCATCAAATTCGGAGACAGTTCGCCTTTTACACAAGATGCTTCGAATGAATATGTCGCTTCGGTCGGCGCTGACGGCGCTCAGGTCGAGACGGCGGCGATTAAAGTTGGAGCGTCAGCAGAAGACCAAACTCTTTATAAGTACGACATCGAAGTCACCGCCAAAGGGTCTGAGCTGGATGAAAACGGAAACCTAAAAGATGTTGTAGTTTATCTTGACCCTCACATCAGGGCCAAAAGAGGCACAGTCAGGAAAAGCGATCTTATGGACTAAAACCATGACCATCCAGCTTTGACCTAGAAAAGCATCTCAGCGAACACTCGTTCTAAATTTCAAGGAGATTTTCGATGCAAAATAGTCAGTCAGCCTTATCGGGCAAGCCGCAAGACGAATTCCAAAAACAATTGCTTCAAATGTCGGCGGAGGAAATCCGGAACAGACTTTACCATCTGCCTTTTGACACCTTGCAACAGGTCATGTTGAACATTAGTGCTCCGGCTCCGGCACAAAAAATAGTCGTTAGCGTAAAGCTGCGACGAGGCATTCCGGTTGATCTGGATATCAAACAAGTGGGATGGAAAACGCTTCAGCCTACTGAGCAAATCGCCTGGGTTTGCAATGGCGGCAAATTGGAAATTCGATTCGATCGGGCGCTGAGTCCCTTTATTGGAGACAGATTTGAAGTACCACAAGATGCCAAAGCTTATTCTGGCAAACCTGACCCCAAGCGACTGAAAAACTCAACTTTCAAATACACTGTGTTGGTCACCACGCCAGGCGGTTATTTTCTGAAAAAAGATGCGGAAGTCGTAATTGAAAGAAAGCCTGCTAGCGCAAAATAGTTGCCTGCCCAATCGAAACACAAGAAGCCTGCTCCGGAGTTCAGGTTAAATGAAGCCGGAGCAGGCTTCTGCTTTTAAGCGATTGCATCGTAAATCAACACCTTCGACCAGAATTCGCCGCAATCTTCGCGGAAGCGGTCGTGAATCGGGTCAACTTGATAAGCCTCGTGGCCGGCTTCGTCGTCGCAGATGATGATCAACGCACACGAATACGAACGGTCAATGATCGGGCGATCGGTTGCCGCCGGAGTTCCGACAAAACCTTGCCGGACACTTTTGATGGTCGTCAGTGGATTCACGCCCGACCAAAACGTGCCGCGTTGCTCTTCGGTCAATTCGGGTTTCAGCCAAAAATAAACAGAGTGAATGAACATAGTCGGTTTCCAGGTTGCAGGTTATCGAGTCGTGATTGAAACAGAGTTGCTGTTGATGCCGTTGCGCGTGGCTCGGACGACGTGAGCGCCCGAAGCAATGTTCGCGGGCAACACAACGTTGAGTTGATTCAAGCCCGTAAATCCCGGCGCGCGTCCGGCGTATTGCACCATCGCCGGATTGCCGTCAATCGTCACTTGAACCGATGCCGCAGCGTTGCCGTCGGCGTCGGTGACATCTTCGCCAAAGCCTGAAGCAAAAAACGCGATGATATTCGGTTCGCCATTGGCGCGTTTGGCGTTGAACGGCGAGGCGGTAAAAGTAAACGCATCAAGTGCGACGGCTTCGCCATCGCCGGTTTGCGAGCGCGTGAAAAATGCCGGAGCCGCAGAGAGAATTTGCATCGTGCCGGTGGAAACTCTTCCGACGCCGTTGGTGACGGCAATGTGCGCGAAGCCTTCTGCCGTGCCAGCAGGAATCTGGTAATTGATCTGTGTCGGCGAAACGAAAAAGAGCGGAGCCAGGCGCATTACGCCCAAACCGTCAGTCACGCGAACCATCGTTCCACCCAATTCCGTCGGCAGCGGCTGCGAAATCGCGCTGACAGTCGTTGTCGCCAAATCAGCGCCGAACGCGGCGACAATGGCTTTGCTGGAAATGGCAGGCGTGAATGCTGCGGCGGAAGTCGTTGTTGCCGTGTTCACGCGAAACACGTCGTTGGCGTTGGTCGCCGCCAACCCTTGTTGCGTCGCTCCGCCGGGCAGATAAATCGCGTTGCCGATCACCGAAGCGAACAAACCGTGACGCGGCACAGGCATCGCGGGCAATTGCTGCCAGGTGTTGGTCAGCGAATTGTAGACTTCGACTTCGTTGAACTGACGCGGGATTTCTCCGCCAAAAACAAACAACTCGCCATTGACTGCCGCGACGCCTACGCCGGAACGCCCCGTAGGCATGTTTGGCAATCGCCGCCATTGGTTTGTCATCGGATCGTAAACTTCCAACGCGCTGGCGGCTGTGTCGCCGGGGCGTCCGCCGACAACATAAAACTTGCCGTTAATGGCCGCGCCGCCAGTGTGATTGCGCGGCACGCTCATCGAAGCCAGTTGCGTCCAGGTGTTCATCGCCGGATCGTAAACTTCCAATTCCGTCTGATTCATGTTTGGCCCGTTGCCGCCAGCGACATAAATTTTGTCGTTGATGACGGCAACCGCCGCAGTGTTGGCGTGCTGAAATCGCATCGGAGCCACGTCTGACCAGGAATTCGTTTGCGGGTTATAAACGAACGTGCGCGTGGAAACTCCACCGAAGGCATACAACTTTCCGGCTGCGACGGCTGCGGCATTGTGGTTGTTGGCAATGGGCAACGGAGCCGCGCCCGACCATGTGTTGGTTTGCGGGTCGTAAACTTCGACAGTCGTCAGTGAAGCGCCAGACGAATTGAATCCGGCGATGACATAAATCTTTCCGTCCAACACCGCCGAAGAAATCTCCTGCCGAAACGATGGCATAGGCGCAAGCGTCGTCCATTCGCCTTGATTGTTCGTCTGCCACAACGAAGCCAGAACGGTTTGAGAAAGAACCGCAAAGATCAGACAGCAACCGCAAAACATGATTCGTTTCATTTCGCCCCCTTCGTCAATGCTGCAAGGCGCGTTCAATCAGATGGCGCTGGTCGGCGCTCAAACCTGCGGGCAAAGCATCCAGCGCGAACCATTCGGCGCAACTGATTTCACGACTTTGAGCTTGAAAATCGCTTTGGGGGATACATCGGAAAATGAGTTCGATCTGGTTGTATCGTTCCAGCGCGCGAACAAACGCGAGTTCAAGACGGCAAACTTCCAAACCGATTTCTTCGTGCAGTTCGCGGCGAATCGCGGCTTCGGGCTGTTCGCCTGACTGAATAAAGCCGCCGGGAATTCCCCAGCCGCTTCCCGGACGATACCTATGCTGCAACAACAAAACTCGCCCGGCACTGTCGGTGATGACGGCTCCGGCGGTCACAGTGAACCGCGATTCCGTCAGCAAGACGCCAAATCGCCGAACACGCTTCGGCACTCGCCGCCACAGCTTGCCGAACAGATCAATCAACGACTTCATTCTCTAGTGATGGTTTCGTCCAGATTGAGCAGCACGCGCGCCACCATCGTCCATGGAGCCAGTTTGTGCAGATCAATCTTTTCCGGCAGTTTGGCTAAATCCGCCGCCGAAACATACACCGCCGCCGATGTGTTTCCATCGAAGACTTTTCGCTGTTCGTCGAGCAGGGTCAGCAATCGCTTGGTTTCAAAACCGTCCGGCGTGCGTCCAGTGCACAGCCGAAATGCGTATTGAATCTTGTTTTTGTCACCTTGCCCGCCTTCGGTGAACACGCGCAGCGCCAGACCTTGCGCCAGTTCCATAAACAATTGATCGTTCAAACTGGTCAGCGCCTGCAACGGAGTGTTCGACCGGACGCGGCGCGTGCAGGTGAAATCTCCGTTGGGTTGATCGAAAACTATCATCGAAGGATACGGCACAGACCGTTTCCAGAACGTATACATCCCGCGCCGATACCTATCTGCGCCGGTCGAAGTCGGCCAGGGCATTTGCGCTCCGTATCCCAAACTCAACACTCCGTCCGGAATCGGCGGATAAACCGACGGGCCACCGATTTTGCGGCTCAACAAACCGCTGGCGGCCAGGCCAATGTCGCGCACGGTTTCGGATTCCACGCGCAAACGAGGCGCGCGCGCCAACCATTTATTGGTCGGATCGGCTTCCAAGTGCTTCGGAGTGAGTTTCGACGACTGGCGATACATCGCTGAATTCACGATCAACCGATGAATGTGCTTTACGTCCCAGTTTTTTTCGATGAACTCAGTCGCCAGCCAGTCCAGCAATTGCGGATGCGATGGCGTTTCGCATCGAGCGCCGAAATCTTCCGGCGTCGAAACCAAGCCTGCGCCGAAATACTGTTGCCAGATGCGATTGACGATCACGCGGCTGGTGAGCGGGTTTTCTTTGGCAACGATCCAGTTGGCCAATCCCAACCGATTGCGCGGCGCGTCCGCCGGGAAAGACGGCAACATGGCTGGCGTGTTCGGCGTGACCGAATCGGTCGGGCGTTTCCAATCGCCTCGGCGAAAGATGCGCGTTTCGCGCGGAACGCCGCGCTGAGCCAGCGACATGGTCGTCGCTCCGTAAGGCCAATCCCTCATCGCTTCGTCAATCTGTTTGTTGGCATCGGCAAACTCTTCGACTGTGGTGCGGTAATGACTGAACAGTTCTCGCCATTGCGCGTCGGTGCGTTTGTCGGCGGCGATGGCGAATAATCGCTGCACGTTTGCGGGAATCTTTTCAGATTTAGGATTGGTCGCCGTAGTGACGGAAATTCTGAAACGTCCGATGTTTGGCATGACATTGCCAATTTTTACGGTTTCGTCAGTCTTTTGCGCCAGTTGAAACTGGAAAGTAGTGCCTTCGTCAAAACCTGCCGGTTCGGTGGTGGCAAACACCATCTGGCGATCCTGATTGCGGCGACCATTTCCCGCGTCGCTGTACCAATGAGTTTTCGGATTGCCATCAATTACATTTTCAACCGAAAAGTCCTGGTGATTGAAATCCGTAGTCGCGTTGGTCAGTGTGATTTTCTTGAACGCATCGGGTTTGTTGGCAGGTGCGGCTTCAACCGAAAACTCTGACACATAAAAGCTGCCGTCTGGTGCGCGTCCAGGCCCTGTACGCGGCAAGTTTGGATCGGTCAGAAATTCAAGCTTGAAGCCAGTTATGTTTTTCAGCTTCGTGCGAATGGCGACTTTGTAATTGTTGCTGGTGGAATTGTCGCCTTTGGCCAGAAACGATCCGTCTTCCAGATTGTCGAACTTCACGCCGAAAGCCGCAAAGATTTCTCCGCCGGTCAGCGGCGTCCATTCAATCTTCGGCTGGCTGGTTTCGGCCTGTTCCCATTCAGCCAGACGTTTTTGCCAGTCGGGAGTTTTGGCAATCAATTCGTCTTCGAGCTTGGCGACTTTGACTGAAACTTCCTGCCGTTTTTTGAGCACTTTTTCGTCGGGGACTTCGATTTCGGGTTCGTCGTCGCTGTTCAGGAAAGCGTAAAACTGAAAATACTCGCGCTGCGTAATCGGGTCGAATTTATGGTTGTGGCATTGCGCGCAACTGACCGTCAGTCCCAAAAACGCTTTGCCGACTGCGTCCACGCGATCAATCAAACCTTCGACGCGAAACTGTTCGGGATCAACGCCGCCTTCCTGATTCAGCATGGAGTTTCGCAAAAATCCAGTGGCGATCTTTTGGCTGAGCGTCGCATTCGGCAGCAAATCTCCGGCCAGTTGTTCAATCGTGAACTGGTCGAAGGGCATGTTTTTGTTGAAGGCTTTGATGACCCAATCGCGGTACGGCCAGATCGAACGCGGCAAATCTTTTTCGAAGCCGTTGGTGTCGGCATACCGCGCGGCGTCCAACCACCAACGTCCCCAGCGTTCGCCGTAATGCGGCGAAGTCAGCAAACGCTCGACCAATTTTTCATAAGCTTGCGGCGATTTATCGGCCAGGAATTCGTCAATCTCTTTCAAACTCGGCGGCAAGCCGGTTAAATCCAAACTCAAGCGACGAATCAGAATTTCCTTCGAGGCTTCGGGCGAAGTTTCCAATCCGTGCTTTTCAATTTCGGCCAGAATGAAATTATCAATCGGTGTCTTCGCCCAAGCCGCGTTTTTCACAGTTGGCAACGCCGGTCGCTTAGGCGCGACAAAAGCCCAATGTTTTGGCGGCTCATTCCCCGCGTCTCCCCGTCCCGCTGGCCCCGCGTCCGGCCACAAGGCGCCTTCGTCAATCCAGCGTTTGATGAGTTCGATTTGTTCAGACTTCAACTGGCCGCCCACAGGCATGCGCGCTTCGTCGTTCAGGCCCAGCAGACGATGCACCAACCGCGAATCCTTGCCGTTGCCGGGCAGAATTGCCACGCCCGAAATGCCGCCTTTCATCGCGGCGGTTTTGGCGTCCAGCCGCAATTGCCCCGAAGCTTTTTGGGCGTTGTGGCACTGGTAACAATTCGCGGCAAAGATCGGCTGGATGTCGCGTGTGAAATCCACTTTGGTCTGTCCGGTTGCGAGCACGATCTTTCCTGCCGCGCTGACTGTCTCAATCAATCCCGAATGCTTGCCGAACCAGCACGCCGCCAAACCACAGACAATTACACAAAGCGCAAGTTTGATCTTTTTCGCCATAAACTGCCCCCATTTGTTTAAGAGTGAACCGCAGGGAAACTTCAAACCAAATGCGAGATGCTTATAAACGTCCACTTCACTTCTGACAAGATTCCGAAGCCTTTGTTGTTGCCGTGATGCCATATTCGAGCGCCTTTGCGCGGCGGAATCGCAGCTTTGGCTCCGTAGTTCAAAGAGTGATTGAGCAAAGCCTTGCGCTTGCTGTCCAACCAGGCTGTAAATGGCCTGGACGCTCGCCTTCATCATACGCAGCTTCTCGTTCCGATTCGTGTCACAACGTCACGCGTAAGCATTATTGGTTTTCCTGGTACCAATCCACAGTATATTTCAGTCCTTCGGCCAAACCGACCAGCGGGCGATAACCGAGCAGGTTCTCCGCTCGCGTGATGTCGGCCAGCGAATGGCGAACGTCTCCGGCGCGAGTTTCTTCGTAGTTCGGTTTCAGGTTAGTGCCGATGATCTGCTGCAATTCGTCGAACAATTGATTGAGTGTGATGCGCTGGCCGATGCCGAGATTCATGACTTGACCGACGGCTTCGGGAGCTTCGGCGGCTCGCAGGTTGGCATCAACGACGTTGGCGACATAGGTGAAATCGCGCGATTGTTCGCCGTCACCGAAAATTGTCGGGGCTTCGTTGTTCAGCAGCGAAGTGACGAATTTGGAAATCACGCCGGAATACGGCGAAGTCGGGTCTTGCCGAGGGCCAAAAACGTTGAAGTAACGTAGCGCGACGGTTTCCAGTCCGTACACGCGCGTGAAGGTCTGGCAATACAACTCGCCAACCAGCTTTGCGGCTGCATACGGCGAAAGCGGATTCGGCAACATGGTTTCTGTTTTGGGCAACACTTCAGTGTCGCCGTACGCCGAACTGGAAGCAGCAAAAATCACTCGCTTGACTCCGGCGTCGCGCGCAGCCATCAACACGTTGAATGTGCCGTTGACGTTGGCATCGTGATTGAGTTGCGGTTCGGCGACCGAACGCGGGACGGATGGAATGGCCGCTTCGTGATAAACGATGCTGACGCCCTCGACAGCCTGCCGGGTGGCGGCGTAATCGCGTATGTCGGCTTCGATGAATTCGAGCTTGCCTGCCAGATGCGCCAGGTTTTCGCGTTTGCCGGTCATCAGGTTGTCCAGCACGCGCACCTGTTCGCCGCGTTTAACCAGAGCTTCAGCAATGTGCGAGCCGATGAATCCCGCTCCGCCTGTCACCAAATAAAGTTTTTGATTTCCCACTGTTTTGAATTTCCTTTCTTGCCTTTTATCAAATATCGCGGCGGGGAATCCGCGTAGTAATCAACCTTCGATCGCTTCAGCCGGAGCCTCTGAAGCGAACGTTTGTTTGGCGCGTTGCGCCACTGTTTCGTACCAGTAAACGTACACCGTAAATGCCGCCAACAGCAGAATGCTGCCCAGCAAAATCAACATTCGCAGCCAATCCATCAACCCATCGCCGACCAGTTTTTCGGCAAAAGCATAGGCCACACCGCCTGTGCCGAGCGCCGCACTCAAACCGTAATAAGTCAGTGTCACGCGGCGATGGCTTTGTCCGGCGATGATCAGTCGTTGGTATAGATGCGAACGATGAGCTTCCCAAAGTTTTTCGCCCCGACGCGCGCGGCGAATCAACGTAAAAATTGTGTCGTACAAAAAGCTGCTCAGAATCAACAGCACGGCTATGAACGGCACAGGGCGTTCGCCGCTGTTCGATGTTACGGTCGCAAACGCCGCCAGCACATAGCCGATAAACAAACTGCCGACATCGCCCATAAAGATTTTTGCCGGAGGGAAGTTGTGCGCGACGAATCCAAGACAGGCCGCCGCCAACATCAAACATCCTGCGCCGATCAATCGGTGGCCGGTTCCGATGCTGACCGCCGCCAGAGCCAGGCTGTAAATGACGCCTACGCCACCGGCCAAACCGTCAATGCCGTCCATGAAGTTGAACAGATTGCTAAAACCCGTCATCCAGATGATCGTCATCACTGCCCCAAGAACGACGCTTACGTCCAGTCGTCCAACGAAAGGAACGTGCAGGTATAAAAACGTGACGCCGCTCCACAACGCGATCAGCGCGGCAACCAGTTGCCCAAGGTATTTTGCCAGCGGGCCGATGCGGCGCATGTCGTCCACCAAACCGACTCCGGCGATGATGACGTAACTGAGCAACGCAAAGCCGAATTTCATCGCCAGCATCCAGTTTCTGGAGGCTCCAATCAGCATCACCCACAGCAACGGCAAAATGATGACGAACGCAGCGACAATGCCCAGCCCGCCCATTCGCGGCGTAGGTTGCGTGTGCGAACTGCGCGCGTTCGGCATATCCAGCGAACGAAACCAGGCCGGAGCGGTCGCCAGCCAGCCTGTGACCAGATACGCAATAACACCCGCCAGAAAAAAGATGCTTGCTCGAAACATAAAATCTACCGGTGTGGCAATTTTTCAAATTGCCACAGATTGTTTGCCAGCACTTCGCGCAAACTCGCACGAGGTTTGAAACCGAGTTCGCGTTCGATTTTCGCAGCACGGAACACCGTGTTGGACGACAGTTTGCGAACCCGATCCGAAGAAATCGGCAGTTGGATGCCGATCAGATTTTCAATCACGTCTGCCACTTCACCGGCCAGCATCAGCGGCCAGCGAGGCAGCTTTATCGGTTGTCGTTTGCCGAGCAGTTCGGCAATTGTCGCGGCGATTTCCAACTGTGAATAAGCGCGCGCGTCGGTGACGATGAATGTTTGCCCGATGGCGCGTTCGTCATTGGCGACCAGCAATGCCGCGTCAATGACGTTTTCGGCGGCAACCATGCTTTTCAAGTTTTGCCCGTCGCCGACGGTCACGTACCGGTTTCGTTGAATCGCTTCGATCAGTTTGGCGACGTTGCCGCGATCTCGCGCGCCGTACACGACAGGCAATCGCAAGACAGTGGTTTTCAACGCGCTGGCCAGGGCAATTCGCTCGGCTTCCAGCTTGCTCCTGCCGTAATCGGTCGTCGGCGTTGGCAGCGTAGTTTCGTCCGCAGCTTCTTCGCGTTCGCCGTAGACGGCTACGGTGCTGAACAGAACGAATCGCTCGATTCGGTTTTCCATGGCCGCCGCCACGACGTTGCGTGTGCCGACGACGTTGTCGCGCTCGAATTCCGCTGCCGGAGTTCCAGGCGCGGCGTGAACTTTTGCCGCCAGATGAAACACCGTCTGGCAGTCGCGCATCGCTGCAATCAGTTGGGCGGCATCCGCGAGTTCGCCTGTCACCAGTTCGACGTTCGCCAAAGAATTCAAAAAACTCGCTCGCGCCGCATCACGAACCAGCGCGACGACGCGCCAACCATCCGACGCCAACCGCATCGTCAGGGCGCTGCCGATGCAGCCGGTCGCGCCAGTGACAAACGCCGAGCGTTGTTTCGTCGCATCGCTCATTCGCCACTTACTCGCTCGACAACGAAGCCTGACCGGCAATCGGCAGGCTGCGTTTTTCAACCAGGCTTTCCAAAGCGGCGCGATAACGATCCGTGATGGCTTCGCGCGCGAAGTTGTGTTCGACGAATTGACGACCTTTTTCGCCCATGCGGTTTCGCGCTTTGGCGTCGGCTTGCAGTTTCAACACAGCTTCAGCCAGAGCGCGTCCGTTTTCCGGTTCGACGCACACGCCGCAACCGACTTGATCGGTCAATTTCCAAACCGTGCTGCCTTCGTCGACTCCGGCGATGTACGGTTTGGCGGCGGCCATAATGCTGTAGGTTTTGCACGGAACCGAATTTTCCGTAATGCCGTGCCGCAGCGGAATCAACGCCACGTCAGCAGCGGCATACACCATCGGCACATCGCTTTCCGGCTGGAACGGCAACAGCTTCACGTTCTGCAAACCGCGCCGCCGGGCGTCAGCAATCAATTCGTCGCGGCAACTTCCTTCGCCGACGATGGCGAAGACAATCTCGTTGCGGTCTTTCAACTGTTCGGCGGCGTCCAAAATGACTTCCAGGCCTTGCGACAAACCGACGTTACCCGCGTAAAGCACGGTGAATTTGTCCGCAAAACCATTCGCCAGCGAAAACGAATTCGCCTTTTCCATCGGTTTGATGAAATCGGTGTCAGTGAAATTCGGAATGACTTCGATCTTGTCGGCAGAGACGCCTTTGGCCGTCAAGTTGGCTTTGAATTCGTCGGATATGGCGAAGATGCGGCGACTGTGGCGATAAATGAATTTTTCCATCGCCTCGAAAAAGGCAATCAGTCGCCGTCCGCGCAGCATGCCGAGTTTGACGGCGACTTCCGGCCAGATGTCTTGCAGGTTGTAACAGAACGGAATTCGTTTCAGCAGTCCCAGCACAAAAGCCGTCAACCCGATGGTCAGCGGCGGCGACATGACGAAAATCACGTCCTGCTTTCCGGCAAATAATCCTGACAGAGTCGAAGACATGTTGAACGACAGGTAATTCAAAATGCGTTGCCAGCCGGAGCGTTTGTGCGGAACGAAAATGTACGACCGAATGACGTTTACGTTGCCGACGCGGTCGCGCTGGAACAGTCGTCTGCGATATTCCGGCCAGACTTCGTCGCAGTTGTAATGCGGGAAGGAAGTCAGCACGGTGACTTCGTGGTCGGCTTCGGCCCAGTCTTCGCACAGGGCGCGGATGATCGGGCCGTTTGATTGGCAACGGTCGGGCTCGTAATACAGGCTAACGACAAGAATCTTCATTGCGCTTTGCGGGCGCTGTGGGCGCTCTTTCAATGGGATTGGTTCGACACGCTTTTGGGAGTTTGTGATGATGGGGCTTGGTTGATCGTCCGTCGGTTCATCGTCAATAAATCGTCAACCAGCGCGCGAGGGTCGAAGCCTACAGTATGCCGAAAGCTTAGGCAAGAATGGCTTTAGCCGGACACCGTTTCGAGACTAAGATGTCGCCGAATCAATTCACCAACCAGGAGAATCCAATGAGTTCTGAATCGGAAAAACCCTTTCATCGAGTCGCCGCCGTCAGCGACGTTCCGCTCGGCAGCGGCATTCAGGTCACGATTGATGACGACGATTTGGCGTTGTTCAACGTGGGCGGAGAATTTTTCGCTATTGACGATCTTTGCCCACATCGCGGAGCGCCGCTGAGCGAGGGATTTTTGGAGCAAGACAAAGTTTTTTGTCCGCTGCATTGTTTCGATTTCAATCTGAAAACCGGCGCTTGTCAGGTCGCTTCGCATCTGTCGGTTGCCACCTATACCACCAAAGTCGAAAACGGCGACGTTTTCATCCAGTATTGAAAAATGGCTGAAACTTCTTTGCTGCAAATTTATTACCACATACTGTTCGCGGCGTCGGCGGCGTTTAATCTGAGCATGGCTGCCGTGTTGTTGTTCAAACCTGACGTGATGCTGGCGCGATTGGAAATCCGCGATCCGGCGGCGCGATTGCTGGCGCAATCTTTTGCTTCAAGCGTGTCGGCTTGGGGAATTGGCTATGCGTTGATTGCCTACGATCTGGTGCTTTTCCGCAACTTCGCCTGGCTGGGAGTGATTTCCAAAACGATTTTCTTCCTGATTTATTTTGTCGCTTGGAGAAAGGGCAGGCTGAAGTTTGCGGCGTTCGTCCCGGCGTTGATTGATTTGGCGCTGGCGGCTCTCTTTGCCGAATTTCTCTGGCGGACTGGGATTGAGAGATTGAGAGATTGAGGGATTGAGAGCTTTTCTCACTCCGTCCCTCTTTTCCTCCGTCTCTCAATCCCTCAGTCTCAGCTACTGAATCGCCAGCATTCGATCCAGCGCCAGCTTCGCCCACCGAGCCGTTTCGGCGTCAACCGAGATGTGATTAACGACTTGACCGGCAACCAGATTTTCCAGCGACCAACACAGATTTTCCGGCGCAATGCGAAACATCGTCGCGCACATGCACAGGTCAGGAGCCAGCAATGTCACGAACTTGTCCGGGTGGCGTTTGGCCAATCGGTTGACCAGATTCAATTCTGTTCCCACAGCCCATTTGCTGCCCGCCGGAGCTTCGGCAATGGTTTTGATGATGAATTCAGTCGAACCGTTCAAGTCGGATTTGGCCACGACTTCGTAACAACATTCGGGATGAACCAGCACTTTGATGTCTGGATGCTCTGCCCTGCGGTCGTCAACATGCCGAGCCTGAAAGCGTCCGTGAACCGAGCAAAACCCTTTCCACAAAATGATTTTTGCTTGTCGCAATTGATCCGGCGTGTTGCCGCCGAGTTCCAGTCGCGGATCCCACACCACCATTTGTTCCAGCGGAATGCCGAACTTGATGCCGGTGTTGCGCCCCAGATGTTCGTCCGGGAAAAAGAAGAGTTTTTCGCGCTGGGCAAACGCCCATTTGAACAGCGGCAAGGCGTTCGATGACGTGCAGACCACACCGTTGTGACGACCGCAAAACGCTTTGATGTTCGCCGCCGAGTTCATGTACGTGATCGGCAACACGTCCGTGATGCCGAGTTGCTGCAACTGTTCCCAGGCGTCTTCGACCTGATCCAGCCGCGCCATATCAGCCATCGAACATCCGGCGGCCATATCGGGCAAAATCACTTGTTGATGCGCGGCGCTCAGAATGTCCGCCGATTCCGCCATAAAATGCACGCCGCAAAACACCAGGTGTTCGGCGTCGTGGCGTTCGGCGGCAAGCTGCGATAGCTTGAACGAATCGCCGGTCAAATCGGCATGACAAATCACGTCGTCACGCTGGTAATGATGACCGAGAATCACCACCCGGTCGCCCAGAGTTTTCTTGGCCGCCTGAATCCGCTCGAACAACTCCGCTTCGCTCAGGTTCAAATACTCATCAATCGGTTTTGCTTCGCTGCGTTTGAGCGCGACTGCCGCGCCGCTTGTTCGATCTGCAATCACTTGTTTCATCCTCTCTGTCTCCTTCATTTCTGTTCGTTGACTTAGTGTACTTGGTACACGACGGTGCAAAGTGTACAAAAGACACTAAGTCAGCGCAAGAAGGTTTTTTGAAACGGAACCGAGAGCCGTAGCGACCGGGCAGGTTTGCTAAGACCGGTTTATGTCCAGAGCTTTCATGCGGCGGTACAGATGGCTGCGGTCAATGCCCATCAGTTCGGCGGTGCGAGTGATGTTGCCGTCGGCTTCGGCCAGTTTTCTGAGGATGTATTCGCGTTCGTAAGTTTCGGCGGCTTCGCGGTAAGAATCGAAATTGTAGCTGGACGCGGGCGGAACTTCGCCGCTCAGGATCGGCAGATCGTCGGCGGTAATTTCGTGGCGCGAATGCATGATGATGACTCGTTCGACCGTGTTGCGAAGTTCGCGGACATTGCCCGGCCAGTGATAATTCTGCATGCGTTCGATGGCTGCGGCGGAAAATTCTTTCGGTAGTTTGCGATTGGCCAGCGAAAATTCGCGGTTGAAATGTTCGATCAGCAACGGCACATCTTCCAGGCGTTCGCGCAGCGGAGGAATTTCAAACGGGATGACATTCAAGCGGTAAAACAAATCGGCGCGAAACATGCCGCGCTCGATTTCGGCTTCCAAGCGTTTGTTGGTTGCGGCGATGACTCGCGCGTCAACGCTGATTGAGGTTTCGGAACCGACCGGTTCAAAACTTTGCTCTTCCAGCGCGCGCAAAACTTTCGATTGCGTCTTCAAACTCATGTCGCCGATTTCGTCCAAAAAGATCGTGCCTTCGTCGGCACGCTCGAACTTGCCGCGTTTGGCTTGCGTCGCTCCGGTGAACGCGCCTTTGACGTGGCCGAACAGCTCCGATTCGATCAAGTCTTCGGGAATGGCGGCGCAATTCACTTCGACGAAAGGGCGCGCTGCACGCAAACTTTGTGAATGCAGCGAACGCGCAACCAGTTCTTTGCCTGTGCCGGATTCGCCGTAAATCAGCACGCGACCGCTGGTCGGCGCGGCAAAAGTGATTTGCTGTCGCAGAGCGCGCATAGGCACGGAATCGCCGATCATCGCGTAACTGCGTTCCAGTTTTTCCTGCAATTCGGAATTTGCGGCTTCGAGTTCTCGCTGGCGAATGGCGTTTTTGACGGCCAGCACGGTTTTTTCCAGCGACAGCGGTTTTTCGATGAAATCATACGCGCCGAGTTTGGTCGCGCGAACGGCGGTTTCGATTCGACCGTGGCCGGAAATCATCACGACGCTGACATCCGGGTAAGCCGCTTTCAAACGTTCCAGCGTTTCCAGCCCGTCCATTCCCGGCAGCCATACGTCCAGCAACACACAGGCAAAAAGCCTTTTGTCGAACGCACGCAGGCAATCTTCACCGCTGCCGACTGTGGAAACGTTGAAACCTTCGTCTTCCAGTACGCCGCCCAGCGATTGGCGAATTCCTGCTTCGTCATCCACGATCAAAATCGAATGAGCCATCTGTTAGTCCAGTTTCAAAAGGAAATGCTTCAAAAGAAAATGTGCGGGAGAAAGTGTACAGAATTTTCATCATGTTGTCGCTGCCAGTATGGGAAGCCGGCGTGTGCGATTTGTGTTTGAAATTGGAAGATTCAACCGACTGAAGGGCAATAACCAGTCGCTGAAGTTGTGACTCTCCTGCCTGGCGCGGCAGCCTAAATCATCGGTTAGTAAGCGACAACGGCTGTTATCCCCAGCTTTGCAAAAAGCCAGACCGGTGTTTATCATCGCGCCTCATTTCCGAACGAATACGCAAATCAACCAATCACTTATGAAATTCGTCCGCGAAGATCACGAAGAGACACGAAGAGGTTTTACCGCCTTGATCGTGTCTCTTCGTGTTCGGCGCGGATTTTTCCATCTTTTCGATCAAGGAGATCAATGGCAGAAAAGCCGGAAAAATTTGACGTAACCGTCATCGGCGCCGGGCCAGGTGGGTATGTCGCAGCCATTCGCGCGGCGCAGGTGGGATTGAAAACTGCGATCATTGAACGAGACAAATCGCTCGGCGGAACCTGTTTGTTGCGCGGTTGCATCCCGACCAAAGAGTTGCTGCATTCGGCGCAAGTGTACGATTTGATCAGCGATCCCGAAGAATTCGGCGTCAGCGTCACCGGCCTGAAGCTGCATTTCAACAAGGTGATGGATCGCAAAAACAAAATCGTCACCAAGCTGTCCAAAGGCGTAGAGTTCCTGATGAAGAAGAACAAAATCACCGTCTTCAAAGGTCAGGGAAAACTGGAAGGCAAAGGCCGCGTGACGGTCACCGGCACTGACGGCAAAGTTACCGAAATTCCAACGAAAAATGTGATTCTGGCGACCGGCTCGGCTCCGCGATTGTTGCCGGGCATGTCGGTGCAGGCTCCGCGTATCATCACCAGCGACGAATTGCTGGACATTGACCACGTGCCGAAATCGCTGGTCGTGTTGGGCGCAGGAGCCGTCGGCGTCGAATTCGCTTCGGTCTTCAAACGCTTCGGTTCGGAGGTGACGATCATCGAATTGCTAGATCGGCTGGTTCCGATTGAAGACGCCGAAACTTCCGCCGAATTGCAAAAAGCCTTTCGCAAACGCGGCATCAAGGTGATGACCAGCACCAAATTTGAATCCGCCACGGTCAACGCCAACGATGTGACGATCAATTTCACTGGCGCGGACGGCAAACCGGGAACGATCAACGCCGACACGTTGTTGGTGGCGATTGGTCGCCGACCTGTGACCGATGGCTTGGGGCTGGAAAACACCAAGTGCGAAGTGGATCGCGGATACATTCAGGTGGATGAATTCATGCGAACCGCCGAACCGAATGTATATGCCATTGGCGACGTGATTCCAACACCCTGGCTGGCGCACGTTGCTTCAAAAGAAGGCTGTCTGGCCGCCGAACACATTGCCGGGCGAAATCCGCGTCCGATCAATTACAACCTGGTTCCGAACTGCACTTACTGCGAACCGGAAATCGGCAGCGTCGGGTTGACCGAAGCCAAAGCCAAAGAAAAGGGTTATGACATCAAGGTCGGCAAATTCCCGTTTTCGGCCTTGGGCAAAGCGATGATCCTGGGCGAAACCGAAGGCTTCATCAAAGTCATCGCCGATGCCAAATACGACGAAGTGTTAGGCGTTCACATGATCGGTCCGCACGCCACAGATTTGCTGGCCGAAGCCTGCGTGGCGATGGGATTGGAAGCCACCGCCGAAGAATTCGGCCACATCATGCACGCTCACCCAACGCTGAGCGAAGCCGTGATGGAAGCCGCCGAAGCCGTTCACGGAATGGCAACGAGTATTTGAAACAATGAAAGCGATCCGGCTGTTTTTGCCCAGCGACGATTTCGCCTGAAAACAGAACGGATCACAAACGATCGAAAGTTAATAACAGGAGAGATTGAATGGCTACTGATGTTTTGATGCCCCAAATGGGCGAATCAATTGCTGAAGGAACGATTGTTAAATGGTTGAAAAAAGTCGGGGACAGCGTCCAGCGCGACGAACCGTTGCTGGAAATTTCGACCGATAAAGTGGACGCCGAAGTTCCATCGCCCGCCGCTGGCGTGCTGTTGGAAATTCTTGGCAAAGAAGGCGAAACCGTCGGCGTAAACGCCGTCATCGGTCGGTTGGGCGAAGCCGGTGAAGCTGGCGCGTCCGCTCCGGCTGCTGCCGCACCTGCGCCAGTTGTCGAAGCTCCAAAACCGCCTGAACCCATTGCGCCAACTCCTGCGGCTCCGCCCGTTCCGGTTGCTCCGGCTGTGCCATCCGTACCTGTTGCAAATGAAGAAGCCTCTGGCGGCAAGGTTCGTTCTTCGCCGTTGGTTCGCAACATCGCGCGCGAACACGGCGTCAATTTGGAAGAAGTTCCCGGCACAGGACTCGGCGGTCGCGTGACCAAAGAAGACATCCTGGGTTTCATTGAACGCGGCAAAGGCACTTCTGCTCCGGTTGCAGTTTCGATCACACCCGCCGCGCCAGTGCCAGTTGCTGCTCCGCCTGCTCCAATTGCTGCTCCGCCTGCTCCGGTGTTCGCCGCTGGTGACCGCATCACCATCGAGCCGATGACTAACATGCGTCGTCGCATTGCGGAAAACATGCTGGCCAGCCGTCGCACTTCGGCTCACGTGACCACTTTCTTTGAAGTGGACTTCACCAACATCGCGCGCTTGCGTGATCGAGTGAAAAAGAGCTTCGAAGCGCAAAACGGAACCAAGCTGACCTTCCTGCCTTTCGTCATTAAAGCGACGATTGACGCGCTGAAAGCTTTGCCAATCGTCAACTCTTCAGTCGAAGGCGACAACATCGTTTACAAACACGATTACAACATTGGCATCGCCGTTGCGCTGGATTGGGGCTTGATCGTGCCGGTTATCAAACAGGCCGACGCGCTCAGCATTACCGGGCTGGCTCGCGCTTCGCAGGATTTGGCGACCCGCGCGCGCGCCAAGCAACTGAAACCGGACGAAATTTCCGGCGGAACGTTTTCGATCACCAATTTCGGTTTGTACGGCGGTTACACGGCAACGCCGATCATCAACCAGCCTCAAGTGGCAATTTTGGGAATGGGCGGCATCCACAAAAAACCGTGGGTGATTGAGACTCCCGACGGAGACGCCATCGCCATTCGCCACATAGGAGTGATGAGCCTGTCGTTCGATCATCGCATCATTGATGGAGCCGTCGGCGATCAATTCCTGGCTCACATCAAAAAGACGATTGAAACGACTGACTTTTCAGCATTGTTGTAAAACCTGCCCGCGAATTACGCGAATGGCGCGAATTCAACCTGGCGGTGATTTGCGTAATCCGCGTGATTCGCGGGAATGTTTGTTATGGAAGTTTGTCAATCGCGCTATCTCGGCTTGACGCCTTACGGCGAGGCGCACGAACTGCAAAAGCAGTTGGTCGAGAAACGAAAAGCCGACGAAATTCCCGACACGTTTTTACTGCTCGAACATCCGCACGTCATCACGCTGGGGCGAGCGGCTGACCGGGCAAACATTCTGGTTGACGAAACAACGCGCACCCAGTTTGGTGTCGAGCTTCACGAAACCGGGCGTGGTGGAGATGTGACTTTTCACGGACCTGGGCAGTTGGTTGGATATCCGATCATCAAACTAATGCCGGGTCGCCAGGACATTCGCCGATACGTGCGCGATTTGCAGGAAGTATTGATCCGCACAGCAGGCGATTTCGGCGTCACGGCTGAACCGCGCGGCGGAGAGTTCGTCGGCGTTTGGGTTGGCAACGAAAAATTAGCGGCAATTGGCATTCGCATTTCTCGTTGGGTGACGATGCATGGATTCGCGCTGAACGTCGCCACCGATTTGAATTACTTTCGTTTGATCGTGCCGTGCGGAATCAAACCTGAAAACGGGCACGGCGTCATTTCCCTGGAAAAGCTTTTGGATCGCCCGGTCGAAATGAGCGAGGTTGTAAAATCAGCCGAGCGCCATTTCGGCGAAGTCTTTGAACGACAAATGCGACAAACCGAAATCTTCGCAATCTGAAAATCAGGAGAACTCACCATTTATGACTCCCAACGACGAAACCGTAGGCGCGCCGATTGATCGGGGCGACGAAACCACCAGTGACAAAGACGGCCTGGCTTTGCACACCAAGATTTTGATTGGATTGGCCGTCGGGGCGATTTTCGGCATTGGGTCGAATTTTCTGACCGCTTCCAATCCGGGCGCGAACGCAAAAGTGATGTGGGTGGCCAAATACATCACCGATCCTGTCGGCCAGATTTTTCTTCGCATGTTGTTTATGGTCGTTGTGCCGCTGGTTTTCGCTTCGCTGTCGGTCGGTGTGGCCCAGCTTGGCGATCTGAAAAAACTGGGAAGAATCGGGTTCAAAACCTTCGCCTATTTTATTCTGGTCACTGTGTTGGCTGTGGCCATCGGTTTGACTTTGGTCAATGTCATCAAACCCGGCGTTGGATTTTCGCCGGAAGTACAAGCCAGATTGATGGAAACTTTCGGCAAGGAAGCCGAACAAAAAGGCGCGCAGGCGAAATCCGATCAGGGATTCGGCATCAACACTTTCGTGAACATAGTCCCGCGCAATCCGATTGACGCCGCAGCCAAAACCGACATGCTGGCGGTGATTTTCTTTGCGTTGATTTTCGGCATCGCGCTGACGCTGATTCCGCGCGACAAGTCCGAACCGGTTCAAAAGGTTCTGGAAGGTTTGGGCGAAACCATCATCAAAATTGTCGGAATGGCCATGCAGATAGCTCCGTTCGCCGTGGCGGCTCTGATTTTCAGCACGACGGCGCGGTTCGGTTGGAGCGTATTGCAAAGTTTGTTGTGGTACGCGGCCTGTGTCATTGCCGGATTGTTGATTCACCAATTTGTCGTTTATCCGGTGTTGATAAAGATTTTTGCCAATTTGAATCCTGTGGCTTTTTTCCGCAAAGTCACGCCGGTCATGGTTACTGCGTTTTCAACAAGTTCGTCGAACGCCACGCTGCCGACTTCGATCAAAACCGCTGAAGAAGAATTAGGCGTGCCGCCGCAGATAGCCGGTTTCGTTTTGCCACTCGGCGCGACCATGAACATGAACGGCACGGCGCTGTTTGAAGGCGTCACCTGCGTGTTTCTGGCGCAGGTTTTCGGCGTTCAACTTGGAATGACCGAACAGTTGATTGTCGTTATTTTGTCTGTTTTGATGGCGGTCGGCACGGCGGGCGTTCCCGGCGGTTCGATTCCGCTGTTGATGATTGTGCTGGACACTGTTGGGGTTCCGCCCGGCGGCATCGCTATCATTTTGGGGATTGACCGCATTCTGGATATGTCGCGCACAGTGCCGAACGTCACGGGAGATTTGACCGCCGCCTGTTTCATCGCACGTTCCGAAGCAACCAGATTGAAAGCGGGCGCGCAAGCAAGCGCCGAGTAACCGTATATTGTTTATGAGAAGTTTGAAGGACAAATTGCCAAAACCGGAATGGTTGAAGATCAAACTCAACATGGGCGAAGACTTTCTGGAAGTCCGCCGGATGATGAGCGATCTGAACCTGAACACGGTTTGCCAGGAAGCTCGCTGTCCGAACATTTATGAATGCTGGTCGAATCGCACGGCGACTTTCATGATTGCCGGTGACGTTTGCACTCGGCGTTGCGGATTTTGCGCCGTCAGCAAAGGCGAACCGAAACCTCTGGACGTTGGCGAACCTATGCACGTCGCCGAAGCCGTCAAAAAATTGAACCTGCAACACGCCGTCATCACAGGCGTCAACCGCGACGACAAATCCGACGGCGGAGCCGAACATTGGGCGGCGACAATTCAGGCCGTTCGCGCCGTGAATCCCGATTGCAAAATCGAAGTCCTGATTCCTGACTTCGAAGGCAATGCCGAGGCTTTGCAGGTCGTGCTGGAGGCTCAGCCGGACGTGTTAAATCACAACACCGAAACCGTTCCGCGTTTGTATCGCCGGGTCCGTCCGCACGCGCAATATGCCGAATGGACTATGACTTTGCTGCACCGCGCCGCCGATTACCGCAACCACGTTTTGCCTACGATGCTGACCAAATCAGGAATCATGGTTGGACTGGGCGAAACGACCGAAGAAATCATCGAAACCATGCGCGACCTGCGCGCGGCGGATTGCGACATTCTGACCATTGGCCAATACCTGCAACCCAGCGAACGCCGCTTGCCGGTTGAAAAGTTTTATACGCCCGCCGAGTTCGCCGAATTCAAACGCATAGGTTTGGAAATGGGATTTCGTTATGTCGAATCCGGCCCACTGGTCAGGTCCAGCTATCACGCGCACGAACACAAACCGGAAAACGCTCACAAACTTAGCGAGCAGTTGTTTGCGACTTCGCCTATCATTGCTAACAGTCATCGGGAATTGCCTGTGCTCAATTCTCTGTAACTGGTTTTTATCCAAGGAGCGCAAATGGGAGAAATCACTAAAGATTTGACCGACAGCGAAAAGCTAAATCTGATTCTTGCCGACTTGGCTAATGTGAAATCTGAGTTGGCAGATATGAAAGTTTGGCGAACGAAAGTTGATGAGTTTATTGAAGATCGTTCACGCGACACCCAACCATTGCTTGGCAAGATTCACAAAGAGATCGCCGACACTCGTTTTGAAATGCGTGAGAAATTCGATCAGGTAGGCACACATTTCAACAAGATGGAAGAACAACTGGCTGTTGTCAGCGAGGATGCCAAAAAAGTCGCTCGCCTTGTGCGAGCGCAAAACACCGTTTTGTTCGAGGCCAAAGCTGAGTGGGATGATTACGGCAATCGCATTTTTAAGCTTGAAGAACTGATGGAAAAACGAGAAGCAGCCTGAATCAATGAATGTCCGGTCGAAACTGCTCGTTGCGACTGGACACAACCTTTACTTGGAGAGAATTTTTTCGATGTACAAATTGGTTTTGATTCGCCACGGCGAAAGCACCTGGAACAAGGAAAACCGCTTCACCGGCTGGACGGATGTTGATCTGTCTGACAAAGGCCGCGAAGAAGCCAAAGCTGCCGGGCAGGTGTTAAAAGCCGAAGGCTTCACGTTTGATGTGGCGTTTACTTCGGTGTTGAAACGCGCGATTCGCACGTTGTGGTCGGTGTTGGACGGATTGGATTTGATGTGGATTCCGGTTCACCATTCGTGGCGGTTGAACGAACGCCATTACGGCGCGCTGCAAGGTTTGAACAAAGCCGAAACCGCCGCCAAATTCGGCGACGATCAAGTCAAAATCTGGCGACGCAGTTACGACATTCCTCCGCCGGTTTTGGAAAAGACCGACGAACGTTATCCCGGCAACGATCCGCGTTACGCCAATCTGACCGAAGCCGAATTGCCGTTGACCGAATGTTTGAAAGACACAGTGGCGCGTATGTTGCCGCACTGGCACGAACAGATTGCTCCGGCGGTCAAAGCTGGCAAGCGCGTGATTGTCGCCGCGCACGGCAACAGTTTGCGCGCGTTGGTCAAGTATCTGGACGATATGTCCGAAGAAGACATCATCAATCTGAACATCCCAACCGGCATTCCTCTGGTTTACGAACTCGACGAAAACCTGAAACCGATCAAGCATTATTATCTGGGCGACGCCGACGCGATTGCCAAAGCCGCCGAAGCCGTCGCCAATCAAGGCAAAGCAAAATAACAAGTGAGGTTCCCAATGATGGTTCGCTGTCTGCTGAGTTTGACGTTGTTCTGCGCTGCGTCAGTTGTGGCTGTCGCTCAAACCCACTGGCCGCAATTTCGTGGAGCGCAATCCTTGGGCGTAGCCGAAGACCCGACTCTTCCTGAAAAGTGGAGCGCGACGGAAAACGTCGCCTGGAAAACCGAGATTCCCGGCATCGGTTGGTCTTCGCCGATTGTCTGGGGCAATCAGGTCTTTCTGACTTCGGTCATCAATTCGGGCGATACCGAACCGCCGAAGAAAGGCTTGTATTTCGGCGGCGAACGTCCGATTCCGCCAGCCGAACATCGCTGGATGGTTTATGCCGTCAATTTCCAAACCGGAAAAGTTATGTGGGAACGCGAAGTTCACAAAGGCATACCGGCATTTTCGCGGCATCTGAAAAACAGCTACGCTTCGGAAACGCCTGTCACTGACGGCGAACGAATTTACGCTTACTTTGGCAATGTGGGTTTGTTCGTCTTTGACTTGAAAGGGAAGTTGCTGTGGAAACAGGCATTCGACGCGAAAAAGACTCGCTTCGGCTGGGGCACGGCGGCTTCGCCTGTGGTGTACAAAGATAAATTGTTCATCGTCGTTGATAACGACGAGCAATCGTATTTGGTCGCTTACGACAAAAAGTCCGGCAAACAGCTTTGGAAAGTTGACCGCGAAATCGGTACGAATTGGGCTACGCCATACATTTGGGAAAACGGCCAGCGCGTCGAGTTGGTGATTCCCGGCACAAAAGCCGTTCGTTCGTACGATCTGGATGGCAAAACTTTGTGGGAATTCAAAGGCATGTCGTCCATTGCCATTCCGGTTCCGTTTTCAAAATTTGGTTTGTTGTACATCGCTTCGGGTTACGTCGGCGATCAACATCGCCCTGTTTACGCCATCAAACCCGGAGCTTCGGGCGACATTTCTCTGAAATCCGGTGAAACCAGCAATCAGTTTATTGCCTGGTATCAACGCCAGGCCGGGCCGTACAACCCTTCGCCGATTGTCTACGGCGATTTGTATTACACGCTGTTTGATCGCGGCTTTTTCACCGCGCACGACGCCAAAACTGGAAAAGAGGTTTACGGCAAACAACGCATTGATCCGGCGGCGGGAGCATTCACCTCTTCGCCGTGGGCGTACAACGGAAAGATTTTTGCCTTGAGCGAAGACGGCGACACCTTCGTCATTCAGGCAGGCAGCGAATACAAACTGATCGGCAAAAACTCGTTGGATGAAATGTGCATGGCTACGCCTGCGATTGCCAAAGGCAGTTTGATTATCCGCACAGCAACCAGGCTTTATCGCATCAGCAAGAAGTGAGTGTGGGAGTAAAGAACGGCATAGTTCGTTTAGCCCGTAAAAATAGTAAGGAGATGGTGAATGCTGCAAACTTGGGAAGCTGTTCGCTACGAAAAAATCATGGATAACGGGCGTACCAAGCCGCTGATAATCGAATGCGAATATCTTCCTTCTTCTGCCAGATCTGAAGAAATAGCCGAGCTGGAAGTTAATGCGACAAACCGCCGCCTCATGGTTGTTAAGACGCCGGGCAACCCAAGTGTTACCACAACCAGCCTATTATGCGAAGTAATTGGAAACTTGCTGGCTCGTGAATTCGGCATTGCTACTCCACAACCAGCATTGGTTAACCTGAGCCAGGAGTTTGTTGACGCTGTACAGCCATATGTCCAAAAATGTGGCATCAACTTGCAACCTGGCTTAGGGGCTGGGTGCGAGTTTATAAGCGGTGGCGCAAGGGCCGTTATTCCTGGTGCCTCACAATCTCCAGAAGAATTTTCCAGGGCAACTTTGATATTTGGATTTGATTTGTTGACACAAAACCCGGATCGAAGACCTGAAAAGCCAAATTGTGCATCAACTCGCGGGAGGAGTTATTTGGCTTTCGATTTTGAAATGTGCTTCAGCTTCCTGTTTTCAATAGGGAAGGTTGATGCGTGGCTGGTGTCTCAAACTGGGATAGGTTGTCGTCATCTTTTCTATTCCGCATTGAAAAACAAGGCACCTGATTGGCAGCCGCTTATTGAAAGACTAAAAATCCTGCGGAGTGAAACGTTGGATGGTTGGGCGTCGCTTTTGCCTTATGACTGGCTGGCTCATTATTCCGAGATTCGTGAGCATTTGCTGGCAGTTGCAGCACATGCAGATGAATTTGAGATCGAGTTACAAAGGAGTTTGATATGAAGCGCATCACTTATACCTATAGCGTAATCAGATATATTCATGATTCTGCGGTGGGCGAATCGTTAAATATTGGCGTTGTGCTTTATGCCGCGACGATTCCATTTATTGAGTCCAGGTTTGAAATGCGCTTTGAGCGGCTGTCGAATACCTTTGCTAAATTCGACGGGGAACATTACAAGCGCACATTGGCCCAAATTTCAGCAGAGATAGACAGGCTTAGCGACAGGAGCAGTTCGATACTGCTGATACCAACTCAACAGTGGCAGGATGTCGGCGGAATTGTTTCCGAGATAATCCCTGACGAGGGAATGAGTTTTCAGGCTGGCCCCATATTGGCAGGAATAACCGATGATCCTGTTGTTGCGCTGGATGAAATCTTTCAGCGGATGGTTTTATCTCAATACGAATTTCAGAAAAATGAACGTCGAACTGATGACGAAGTATGGGCGAACATCTACCATCAGCTATTAGTCAGTCGTAAAGTGAGTAGCAAGCTAAGACCCTGGAAGCCTACGGTAGAGGACTTTGAATTGAAATTTGACCATGCTTTCAAAAACGAAAAGTGGCATGTACTGGAGCCTGTTTCGCTGGATTATGTAAAGGCAGATTCTATTCAAAGCAGAGCAACAAAGTTGCTTGGACTCGGCACTGCACTTCAAGGGCGCGATGACTTGGGAACTCTGTATTTATTATTAGGGAAGCCCAAATCCGCCGATAATCTGAAAAATTATATCAAGGCCAAAAATCTGCTGCACAAAATGCCAATTAAGCACGAGTTGATTGAGGAAGACGAAGCCGCAAGTTTTGCTGACAAACTTGCGGCTGAAATGCGTGAGCACGGTTTGATTGATGATGAGAAGTAAAACTCACTCTGCCTTCGCAAAATTTTCATAGAATTTAAGCCACAACCAAGTAAGTATTACCTATGATGGCAGTTGAGCTTTATGTCGATGATCTTTTGAAACCGTCGAAATCTGTGTTTTCATTGAGCTTTTGGCGTTTTTCAGGTGAGCAGGTTTTTGTGGCATCGTGGTTGCTCTAGCAAGTGTGGGGCAACGAGATACCAGGTGGTTAATTCCACTGACGGTGTCAGCGGTTACCGAGGGTGAGGAAGGTAACCGCACTTATCAGGCGCGACAGGCAATCCCACGACTGTCGCGCCTATATTTTTTGGTGAAGCCCGAAACTTTGCGTCCGTCAGCCGACGACCAAACATCCCCCTATTTTTTTCTGACTACCAATTGCCGGTTCGATCCCACGCGAAGGCCTTCAACCGTTCCAGCATTTCTCTCGAAAGTTTTCTGCCGTCTGAACAAGCGATGTTTGATTCGACGTGTTTGGTCGAACGCATGCCCGGAATCACTGTGCTGACGGCGTCGTGGCTGAGCGTGAAACGCAGCGCGAGTTCCGGCAGGCTTGCGGCTTCTGTGCCGAGCAAGGCTTTCAGCCCTTCCACACGGTCAAAGACTATTTGTTTGCGATCCCCTCGGAAAAACCAGGAACGAAAATCGTCTTCAGGAAACACGGTGTCGGGCGTAATCGCTCCGGTCAAACCGCCTTCGTCAAACGGCACGCGAGCCAGCACTCCGATGTTCAATTCCTGGCAAACCGGATACAGCTCGTCGTTCGGAGCTTGCTCGAAGATGTTGTAAATCACCTGCACGGCGTCAATCTGGTCGGTTCTGAGTGCTTTGATGACATTGGCTGGCTGGTAATCGTTGATCGAAATTCCGGCGTGGCAAATTTTGCCTTGCTGGCGCAATTTGGCGATGGCTTCGATCCATTCGGTGCGCTCGACCCAGTTGTCGTGCCAGACGTGGAATTGTTGCAGGTCAATTGTCTCCACGCCCAGATTTCGCAAACTCCTTTCGGTGCATTCGACGATGTAATCCTCCGGGAAAGCTTCTTCCAGCGCAACGGCCTGCGCCGGCCATTGCAAATTTTTTGGCGGAATTTTCGTGGCGATGAAAACCTGTTCGCTGCGCGCGCGAGCGACTTCGCCGACCAGCCGTTCGCTGTGGCCGCGTCCGTAAGCCAGCGCGGTGTCAATGAAGTTCAGGCCGCGATCAATTGCCAGATTCAACGCGCGTTTGGCTTCATCGTCATCGCCGCCCGTCCATTGCACGCCGCCGATTCCCCAAGCGCCATAACCGACTTCGGACACGCTGATGCCCGTTCTGCCTAAAGTTCTGTAGTTCATGAAATCTCCTGTGATGTGGTATTAACTCGATTCGATTTATTCACTCCGCCGTTTACGCTGTCAAGCTTCGACGCGCACGGCAAAATCATTTCATTGAGGATTTATGGCAAATCGTTTGGCGATCATCGGCGGCAAAGTCGTCACTCCGCAATCGGTCATCGAAAACGGCACAGTGCTGTGCGAAGACGGCAAAATCGTCTTTGTCGGTTCCGACAAAGACGCCGCGCCGGAACCAGGTTCGCGCGTGGTGAATGCGACCGGCGGAATTGTCATGCCCGGATTCATTGACACGCACTTTCACGGCAGCGCGGGCGACGATGTGATGGCCAATGGTGCTGAAGGCATTCGGCGAATTGCGCGCGCGTTGATGCGATTCGGCACGACCGGCTTTTTGGCCACGACGATTGCCGCGCGACATTCGGAGTTGATGAAAGCCACCGAAGACACTTTGGCCGCCGAAAGTGATTCTCACGAAGGCGCGGAAATTCTGGGGCTGCACATCGAAGGGCCGTACATCAATTTGAAATACAAAGGCGCTCAACCTGTGGAAGGCATACGCGATCCGAACTTCGACGAATGCCGCGAATTGCTGGCGGCGGCCAATGGCCGAATCAAAATTATGACGATGGCTCCTGAACTGCCAGGCGGAATGGAATTGATCGCCTTCTTGAAAGCGAACGGCGTCGAAGCGTCGCTAGGGCATTCCGAAGCGGATTACGATACGGCTCTGGCGGCGATTGAAGCGGGCGCGACGCGCGCGACGCATTTGTATAACGCGATGTCGGGCGTTCATCACCGCAAACCTGGGTTGGCTTCGGCGGTGTTGAACGAACCGGGCATTCAGGCGGAATTGATCTGCGACGGAGTTCACGTCCATCCGCGAATGGCACAACTGGCCTGGCGCGCCAAAGGCCGCGACGGCGTGACGCTCATCACCGATGCGACGGCGGCTCAGGGCGTAGGCGATGGAACATTCACGCTGGGCGATTTTCAGATTCAGGTGCGCGGACCGCTTTGCACCCTGATGGACGGCGTGACCATCGCCGGTTCTGTGCTGACGATGAACCGTGCAGTCGGTAATGCCATGGACTTTACGGGAATGAGTTTGATTGACGCGGCGCACACTTCGTCATTGGCTCCTGCGCGCGCCTGCGGAGTGGCCAACCGCAAAGGCTCCATCGAAGTTGGCAAAGACGCTGATCTGGCTGTGCTGAAATCGGATTTTTCTGTTGGGTTCACCATTCGCGCAGGCGCGGTGGCTTATGAACATCAGGTCTGAACTTTTCATTCAGCCATTACCACTTCATCAGATTGGCAATCACCTGAACCACCGCCGGATCGTCCGGGAACATCACGGGCAAATCCGACGCTCGCTGAGTCTTTTCTCCAACGCGGCGAACTTTGGCTTTGACCGGACAACCGCAGGCGCTGTAAATGAAGGTGAATTCGCGTTCTGAACCATCCGGCCACACGTCGCGCAATTTCTGCGTAGAGTTTTGCAGGCTCGCATCAAGTGCTGAGGCCGGATTGCGGCTGCCATCCAGCACGTAATTCCCGCCTGCGCCGTTGTCCATGTAAATCGTCAAACTCTTTGGCCCAGCCGGAGCGTCGCCGGGATTGCCGAATCGCCCGCGCCACAACGTTTCGCCCGTCTTTTTGAACTTCAACCAACCCGTACCGGGTTTTTCGCTGCTGACGTGCATGGACATGTGCAACTTTCCTTCGGGAGTCATCTCGCCATAAGCATCCAGCACGGCGAAGGTTCGCCCTGCGCCATCGTCCGGTTGATAACCGCGTTCGATTTGCTGAATGGCTTCAGCGATGGTTGCCGGGCGACCAAAATCCAAATCAACCGTGACCATCACTGCTTGGGCGATGTTCATTTTGATCGGTTCTTTCAATCCCATGTCAGGTTCGGAACTTGAGGATGAATTCGATTTGCCAAACAGCGTGTCACCATAAAAGTAAATCGCCGCCGCTGCACCCAACATCACCGCCATTGCCAGCGGAGCCAGCCAGTTTTTCGCACTTGAAGCATTGTTTGTGGTCGTTTGGGACGCAGCCCGCGAACCGGTGTTCAGTTTTTGAGAGTTCTTTTTCGCCATAATTTTCTCGTTCGTTGAAGCTCTTGAACCATCAAGTTTTTGCAGGTATACCTTGCCGGGCATCATACCAGACGTATCGGCGCAGAGGCCAAATCCAAATCGAAATTCCGAACTCAAGAACTCGCACACGCAGGAGGTCGTCCCGCAACCATGAAGTCAAAAGGCAAAAAGAAACTGCCGCCTCAAATCAAATCTCAAATTCAACCGGAAGCTTCGACTGAAATACAACAGCCTGAAACCGAATCTGCTGCGGCAAAACCTGCCCGCAACTTTTCGCGTGAATCTGATTCGCCATCGTTTTCCATCAAACCCGGCAAGTCCGAACGCAACGCCGTCATTTTGATTTTGGTCATCACGCTGGTTGTGTTTCTGAATTCGCTTGGCGGCGAATTTGTGTATGACGACGGTTATCAGATTTTGAAAAACCCAACGGTGCAATCTGCCGACAACATTCCGGCGATGTTCACTCAGGGCGTTTGGCAGTTTATGAGTCCCGATACCAGCAACGCCGTTGGATTGTATTACCGCCCGATGTTCAACAGCCTGTTGATCGTCAATTATCAGTTGTTCGGGTTTTCGCCTTTCGGCTGGCATTTGGTGTCATTGCTGCTGCATCTGGCGGCGACTTTTCTGGTTTACCGGTTGGCGCGGTCGTGGAATTTGTCGCGCGAAGTTTCCGCCCTGGCGGCGTTGTTGTTTGGCGTCCATCCGATTCACGTGGAATCGGTTGCCTGGGTTTCGGGCGTGCCTGATCCGTTGGCAGCGGTGTTTGTCTTGTTGGCGCTGATCTTTCACGAACGTTCGGTGCGCGCCGGAAATGATTTGAAAAGCTCGAACAGCAAATGGGTTTTGGTCAGTCTGGGCGCGACGTTGTTGGCGCTGTTTACCAAAGAAGTCGCCATTGTTTTGGCAGGAGCCGTCGCCTTGCGCGAATGGTTGCGAGATAGCGGCGAAGAACGCTTCAGCGCAAAATTGAATCGCACAGTGCAGCGAATGGCTCCGTTTGTCATCGCAGCGTTTTTGTATCTGGCGGCGCGCATCGCCGTGTTGGGCTTTATCAGCAAACCGGAACCCAAAGCCGTAGGCATCACTACCGAACAAGTTTTGCTGACTCAGCCATCGGTGTTGTTCGCGTACATCCGAATGTTGTTCGCGCCGTATCCGCTGTCTGTGATTTACGATCACGGATTCGTTAGTTCGCCCAACCAACCGCCTTTCTGGTTGCCGCTGATGTTGGCGGTTGTCGTTCTGGCCATCGCGTTTTGGCTGGTGCGAAATTCCAAAGTTGGATTGCTGGCATTGGCGTGGACGTTGATCTTTTTGTTGCCGGTGATGAACTTGAAAGCTTTCAACCCGGAAGAGTCCATTATTCATGACCGATATTTGTATTTGCCTTCAGTTGGGTTTTGCCTGCTGGCGGCGATGGGACTTGGCTGGTTGTACAACCGCGTTGCGGCGTCGAGCAAAAAGTTGGTGATGGCGGGAATTTCCGTAATCGTCATTGCGCTTTCGGGGATGACTTTTGCCCAGAACTTTACCTGGCAAAACGATCTGACGATGGCGACGCACGCGCTGGCTTATGCTCCCGGACGACCGTTCCTGTTGAATTACCTGGCAGCGTATTACTCCAACAACTCCAAACCCGCCGAAGCCGAGAAGTTTTACAAACAGGCCATCGTTGCCAAACCTGATTATTACGACGCGATGTCGAATCTGGGCGACATTTACTACAAGCAAAACAATTTCGCCGAATCGGAAAAGTATTACGCTCAGGCCGTCGCCGCCGGAGCGCGCTACACACAGACGCTGTACAACCTGGCGGATTCGCGTGCCAAACAACGCAAATTCGCCGAAGCCGAACAGCCTTTGCAACAGGCCATCGCCGAACAATCGAATTATGCCGAAGCGCATTTTTATCTCGGCTGGGTGAATCAGCAGCAAGGCAAGTTGCCGCAAGCTGAGGCTTCGTATCGGAATGCGCTGAATTACAAACCTGATTACGCCGAACCGCGCATCAATCTGGCGACGGTGATGAATGATTCCGGGCGGCTGAAAGAAGCCGAAGAACAGTTGCTGTTTGTCCGAAAAACTCAGCCGAGCAATCCAGTCATGCTGTACACGCTGGGAGAAGTGTACCGAAAAACCAATCGCATCCAGGAAGCCATCGGCGTGTTGACGCAATTGACCAACGCCCAGCCGCAACATCAACAAGGCTGGTTGAGTTTGGGGCAATGTTACGAACAGGCTGGCAACACGGCGGAAGCCAAATTGAAATATCAACGCGCCGCCGACATCGCTCCGCAAACCGACACGGCAAACACTGCGCGTAACCGATTGGCTGGCCTGCCATAAGCTTGACACCCTATCAGGCCATTTTTATAATGCGCGCGGTTTTGCGATAACCAAATCAAATTTGCCAATTTAACCAACTTGTTTTTCTGAGCTTCCGAAGGAGAGCGCCAGTGATCAAACTGGACATCATCAACAACGTCTCTGACAAAACCGGCGTATCGAAGCAAAAGGCTGAGATAGCTGTCGAAGCTCTTTTTGAAGCGATGAAAGACGCCATGCGACGCGGCGAACGTATTGAACTTCGAGGCTTCGGAGTTTTCGTCGTCAAACCTCGCAAACGCGGAATCGGTCGCAACCCGCGCACGGGAACTCAAGTGGCAATTCCGGAAGGCAAAACCATTCGATTCAAACCAGGCAAGGAACTGCAATCATAAATTTTTGCACCTCCATCTCACTTTCACTCCTTGACTGAATTGGCGGCTTCGGGAAACCGAAGCCGCTATTTTTGTCTTCAGTTTCAATTCAAGCCTTTGCCGCCATCGTCAACAAACCGGATTCAGACAACACCTGCCCCAGCTTGGCGCGATTGGCTTCGCTGATCGGCGTCATTGGTGCGCTCGACGTGTGGCTTTCTGCCCGATCAGCGGGTGGAATTCCACACCAATAGTGCGGCAGGTCAGGCTTCAGATAGCAACAGATCAAACATTCGGTAAAATTTCTCAATCCACACTCACGATTTCCCAAAGTGCCCAAAGTAAATGACGCTTTTGTTGACTCGCTCTGGCGCGTTGTTGACTGCGGCAATTGATAAGGCACCCGGTTGCCAAACTTCTTCGAGCAGATGTTGGTGATTTCTGCCCGGTTTAGCTTCGTATGTGGTAGCTGTGCACGCGAATTGCTCCGTAGAAATCGTAAGGCAAAAATCAACTATGAAACCTGAAAATGAAACCCCGATAAACCAGACGCCTCTGACACAAACTCTCGAATCGTATCAGGGATTATCCAGCGAAGAGGCGCGCGTTCGCCTGCAACAACATGGCCACAATGCGCTGCCCGAAAAACCACCCAGGTCAATCTGGCAAAGATTCTTACTCCAGTTCAAAAGCCCGCTCATTTATATTCTGCTGGCCGCACTGGTGATAGACATTGTGATCTGGGTTATCGAAGGAGCGCGTGGCATGCCGGTGGAATCCCTGGCGATTGCCGTGATTCTTTCACTAAATGCCGGGCTGGGTGTTTATCAGGAAGGAAAGGCCGAAGCCGCCCTGCAACGGTTGAAGGCGCTGGCGGCTTCGTTGGTCTGGGTCTTACGCGACGGCAAGCTGGCGCATCTGCCCGCTACCGAATTGGTGTCTGGCGATGTGGCGCGCGTCGAAGCCGGAGATCGCGTCCCCGCTGATGGCACGCTGATCGAAGCGCAAGGCGTGATGGTAGACGAATCCATCCTGACCGGTGAATCCGTCCCCGTGGATAAGGAACACGGCGGTGAAGCCTTCAGCGGCACGTTGCTCGTGCGCGGCAAAGGCTATCTCGAAATCACGCGCACCGGCTCAGAGAGCGCGATGGGACGGCTGGCGGTGATGATCGGCGCGATTGAGACCGGCAAGACTCCGCTGGAAGAGCGGCTGGAAGTTTTCGGCAGACAGATTGCCGTCGTCATCCTGATTCTGTCGGTCATTCTGGTCATCGGCGGTCTGTTCATCGAAGGCGTCGAACGAATCGGGCATGTGCTGATGTTCGCCGTTGCGCTGGCCGTCGCAGCGATTCCGGAAGGGCTGCCCGCTGTACTGACCTTGACGCTGGCGTTGGGAGTGGAACGCATGGCGAAGCGCAAAGCCGTGGTGCGCCGCCTTTCCGCCGTCGAAGCACTTGGTTCGGTGACAGTCATTGCCACGGATAAAACCGGCACGCTGACTGAAAACAAGATGTTCGTTAAAAATGTGGATACGCCGGACACGACGCGCGCGTTGCGGGCGATGGTGTTGGCGAATGATGCCGAACTCGACACTGGCGCAGGCGATCCGCTCGAACTGGCGTTGCTTGATTACGCACAAACACATGGCGTGGTAGTGGCGCATTTGCAGGCGGAACAACCGCGCCGCAGCCTGCTTCCTTTCGACAGCGCACATAAATACATGCGTGTCACCGTCAGCGAACAAGGCCAGCCCATCAGCTACCTGAAAGGCGCGCCTGAAGTGCTGATCGCGCGCAGCAATCTCAACGCCGCCGAACGCCGCAACTGGGAGGAAAAGGCCGAGGCTTACGCGCGCGAAGGGTTCCGCGTACTGGCGTTGGGCTGGCGCGCGGGCGAAGGCGATGACAGCCTCAGCTTTCTCGGTCTGGTGTTGTTATGGGATCCGCCGCGCCCAGAAGTGCCCGCCGCAATTCGCCACGCGCAGGAAGCAGGCATTCGTGTCGTGATGATTACGGGCGATCACCCGGCCACAGCGCTGAGCATCGCGGCGGAAGTCGGAATCCCACCCAGTCGCGTGCTGACGGGTCTCGATCTGGAAGAGTTTTCCGCCGACGAATTGCGCCGCGCGGTAAAAGAAACCAATGTCTTTGCGCGCGTTGCGCCCGAACACAAGTTGCGCCTGGTCGAAGCCCTGAAGGACAGCGGCGAGGTCGTGGCCATGACGGGCGACGGCGTGAATGATGCGCCCGCGCTCAAACGGGCCGATGTCGGCGTGGCGATGGGACAGCGCGGCAGCGATGTGTCGCGCGAAGTCGCACATCTTGTGTTGCTTGACGACAATTTCGCCACCATCGTTGCGGCGATTGAAGAAGGGCGCAGCATTTACGAAAACATACAGAAGTTCAATCGCTTCCTTTTTTCGGTCAATGTGGCGCTGGTGCTGCTGGTCGTGGGCGGCACAGTGGGGTCATTTATGCTGGGGCTGGCAGACGAAGCGGGCGGGTTGTTGCTGCCGCTGACCGCTGTGCAATTGCTCTGGATCAATGTGATCGCCAACGGGCCGCCCGCGTTGGCGCTGGGGCTGGATCGCAATCCAGGTGTGATGCAACAACCGCCGCGCAACCCTCAATCGCCGCTGCTCGATGCCGCGTCGCTGCGCTTTATTTTCTTTGTCGGAACGGTCAAGGCTCTGATCGGCGGTCTGCTGTTGTTCTTCCTGCCGAAGCTGGCCTTCACTCTGGGCGCGACTCGCACGGCGGTGTTTCTCTTTGAATCCATCGTGCCGCTGGTTTTCCTGTTCCCAACACGGCGTAGCAACAATCAACCGCCGCTGAATCCCGCGATCCATTTGTCGGTCGTGCTGGGCGTAGGGTTACAGATGCTGGTGATCACCACGCCGAGCCTGCGGGCGATGCTTGGTCTGGAAGCGCTGCCATGGCCGGCTTTCGGCTGGTTGCTTTTGAGCATTTTGCTGAGCTGGGGCGTGGCTGAAACTTTCAGTCTGCTGACCCGGATGAGCGGGCGCAGGCATTTGGAGTCGGCAAGATAAAGATGTGGGAAGGGTAAGCCATAAAACGGCAATGAAAGGACAAGAACATCCATGAGCGTTCCGACCGATCAACCGGCAATAATCGAACGACAGCATTTTCAGCGATTGATTGACGCGCTCATCCGGAAAGGTTATCGCGTCATCGGGCCGGTCGTGCGCGATGGCGCGATCGTGTATGACGAACTGGCGGCGCTGGATGATTTGCCGCAAGGCTGGACGGATGAGCAGGACGGCGGCGTCTATCGCTTGAAACGGCGCGCCGATGATGCGCTGTTCGGCTACGCCGTCGGCCCGCATTCGTGGAAAAAGTTTCTGCATCCGCCGCACCTGCGTTTGTGGCAGGCGCGGCGCAACGCGGACGGCGCGGAATTCACAGCGGAAACCGAACCACCGCCCAGATTCGCTTTCATCGGCGTGCGTTCCTGCGAACTGCACGCCATCGCCATTCAGGACAAAGTTTTTTTGCAAGGCTCTTACGTTGATCCAACCTATCAAGCGCGGCGCGAACAGGCGTTCATCGTCGCCGTCAATTGCGGACAGGCTGGCGGCACGTGCTTTTGCGTGTCAATGAACACAGGGCCGCAAGCGACGTTCGGATTTGATCTGGCGCTGACCGAAGTGATCGAAGGCGACCGTCATTACTTTGTCGCCGAAGCGGGCACAGACCGGGGCGCAGAGTTGTTGCGCGAACTCTCCGCGCGCCAGGCCGGCGACGAAGAGCGACGACAAGCCGCACAAACCGTCGCGCGCACGGCGCAACAGATGGGGCGCACGATGGATACGCACGACATTAAGGCGTTGCTTTATCGCAACCACGAACATCCGCGCTGGGACGACGTGGCGAATCGCTGTCTGACATGCGCCAATTGCACGATGGTCTGCCCGACCTGTTTTTGCACGACGGTCGAAGACACAACCAACCTGACCGGCGAGCATGCCGAACGTTGGCGCAGGTGGGATTCGTGTTTCACGCTGGATTTTTCCTACATTCATGGTGGCAGCGTGCGCGTCTCGACCAAAGCGCGTTATCGCCAATGGATGACGCACAAACTGGCTTCGTGGATAGATCAATTCGGCACGTCGGGTTGCGTGGGGTGCGGACGTTGCATCACCTGGTGTCCCGTCGGCATTGACATCACCGAAGAAGTCCGCGCCATTCGTGAAAGTGAGGCGGAACAATGACTGCTCAAACGCTTGAACCAATCCTTGCCGAACATCCGTTTTTTCAAGGGCTGGCGGCGGAAGACATTCAACTGGTCGCGGGTTGCGCGACGAACGCGGTTTTCAAAGCCGGCGAGGTGATTAGCCGCGAAGGCGAACCGGCCAATCAGTTTTATCTGCTGCGCGAAGGCAAAGTCGCGCTGGAGATTTACGTGCCTGAACGCGGGCAGGTCGTTTTGCAAACGCTCGGCGCGGGTGAATTGGTCGGTTGGTCGTGGCTGATTCCGCCTTACCAATGGCGCTTTGACGTGCGCGCGGTCGAGTTTGTCCATGCCTTCGCGCTCGACGGCGCGTGTTTGCGCGGCAAGTGCGAAGCCAATCCGCGCCTCGGTTACGAGTTGCTCAAGCGCGTGGCGCAGGTTTTCACCGAACGGCTGATGGCAACGCGGCTTCAGCTTTTAGACGTGTATGGCAATCGCTCCTGAGAATTTGATGGCTGACCCGATGCTGCCGGAACCATACCGCATCGCGCGCGTGCGCCGCGAAACGCACGACACGTTCACACTGGAACTCCTCCCGATAAACAGCGCGCGGGCGATGAGTTTTGCGCCGGGACAGTTCAATATGCTTTACGTTTTTGGCACGGGCGAATCGGCGATCTCCATCAGCGGCGCGACTACCGATGAACGGCTGGTGCATACGATTCGCGCCGTCGGCACGGTGACGCGGGCGTTGCAACGGCTCAAACGCGGCGATGTGATCGGCGTGCGCGGGCCGTTCGGCACGAGTTGGCCGATGCAGGAAGCCATTGGCCGCGATGTCGTCATCGTCACGGGTGGCATCGGCCTGGCTCCGCTGCGACCTGTGATCTATCAAGTCCTGGCGCAGCGCGCGCAATACGGCAAATTCGTGTTGTTGTATGGCGCACGCACGCCGCGCGATTTGCTTTATGCACGCGAACTCGAAAAGTGGCGCGGGCAATTTGATTGCGGAGTCGAAATCACGCTCGACACAGCCGACAACGATTGGCGCGGCAACGTAGGCTTTGTCACCGCACTCATTCCATCAGCGCAATTCAACCCCACAAACACTGTGGCGATGATTTGCGGCCCCGAAGTGATGATGCGATTCACCGCGCAGGAATTGCGGAAGCGCGGGATGCGCGACGAACAGATTTATCTTTCCCTGGAACGCAATATGAAATGCGCCGTCGGCTTTTGCGGCCATTGCCAATACGGGCCGCATTTTATTTGCAAGGACGGGCCGGTTTTTCGCTACGACCGGATCGCGTCGCTGCTGGGCAAACAGGAGCTTTGATGGCGAAACGCAAACCCAAACTCGCGGTCTGGAAATTCGCTTCGTGCGACGGCTGTCAATTGAGCCTGCTCGATTGCGAAGACGAACTGCTTGCCGTCGCGGGCGCTGTGGACATCGCTTATTTCCCCGAAGCTTCCAGCCGCATGGTCAAAGGGCCGTACGATCTTTCGCTGGTCGAAGGTTCGATCACCACGCCGCACGACGCCGAGCGTATTCAGCAGGTGCGCCAATCGTCGAAACACCTTGTCACCATCGGCGCGTGTGCGACCGCCGGAGGTATTCAGGCGCTGAGGAATTTCAGCGACGTGAAAGAGTTTGCCCGGATCGTTTACGCGCGGCCTGAATACATCAGCACGCTGGCGCGCTCCACGCCGATTGCCGAACACGTTCGCGTGGATTTCGAGTTGCGCGGCTGTCCGATCAACAAACATCAACTGCTCGAAGTCATCAACGCTCTCCTGCACGGGCGCAAACCGAATACGCCCGCGCACAGCGTCTGTGTCGAATGCAAGCTGCGCGGCAATGTTTGCCTGATGGTCGCGCACGGCACGCCGTGTCTGGGGCCGGTGACGCACGCGGGTTGCGGCGCGCTTTGTCCGACGTATGATCGCGGTTGTTATGGATGTTTCGGGCCGATGGAAACGCCGAACACAGGCGCACTGAACCAACAACTGGTTCAGCTTGGCATGACGCCGCCGGAGGTTATGCGCGTCTATCGCAGCTTCAATGCCGAAGCGTTCCGCAAAGAGAGTGAGTCGCATGGCGAGTAAGACAATCAAAGTGGATTATCTGGCGCGCGTCGAAGGCGAAGGCGCGTTGCTCATCAAACTCAAAGGCGAGCGCGTCACGGATGTGCAATTGAAAATTTTTGAGCCGCCGCGTTTTTTTGAAGCCTTTCTGCGCGGGCGTGGTTACAGCGAAGTGCCCGACATTGTGGCGCGCATCTGCGGCATCTGCCCCGTCGCGTATCAGATGAGCGCCGTTCACGCGCTGGAAAGCGCGTTCGGTGTAAAAGTCGAAGGACAGTTGCGCGCGTTGCGGCGATTGCTTTATTGCGGCGAATGGATCGAAAGCCACGCGCTGCACATTTTCATGCTGCACGCGCCGGACTTTCTGGGTTATCCCGACGCGATTCAGATGGCGAAAGATCACCGTGAGATCGTCGAACGCGGCTTGCGCCTGAAGAAAACCGGCAACGAAATTATGACGCTGCTTGGCGGCAGAGAGATTCATCCGATCAACGTGAGTGTCGGCGGTTTTTACAAAGTTCCAGCGCGGCGCGATTTCAACGAACTGCGCGAACGATTGTTACGCGCGCGTGACGAAGCCCGCGAAACTGTGGGCTGGGCGGCGCGCCTCCGGTTTCCTGAGTTCGAGCAGGATTACGAATTCGTTGCGCTACGCCATCCGCATGAATACCCGTTCAACGAAGGGCGGCTGGTTTCCAACAAAGGGCTGGACATCGCCGTGCAGGAATTTGACGAGCATTTCAGCGAACAGCACGTCGCGCATTCCAACGCGCTGCATTGCACGCTGAACGAACGCGGGTCATATCTGGTTGGGCCAATGGCGCGCTACAACCTGAACTTCGACAAGCTCTCGCCGCTCGCGCAGCAAACCGCGCGCGACGCCGGACTCAAGGAAACCTGCCACAATCCATTTCAGAGCATCATCGTCCGCTGCGTCGAAGTGCTTTACGCTTTTGACGAAGCCATCAGAATCATTGACGAATACGAAATGCCGGATCAGCCTGCGGTTGAGATCACACCGCGCGCAGCCACTGGCGCGGCCTGCACCGAAGCGCCGCGCGGAGCAATCTGGCATCGTTATCACACGAATGAAGAGGGATTGATTCTCGACGCGCGAATTGTCCCGCCGACTTCGCAAAATCAGAAAACCATCGAAAACGATTTGCGCGCGTTCGTGCCCGCGCGAGTGCAACTGCCAAAAGATGAACTGACGTGGCAGTGCGAACAGGCCGTGCGCAATTACGACCCGTGCATTTCGTGCGCGACGCACTTTCTCAAACTCACCATCGAACAGGAATGAGATGAAGGCAACAATCGTCATTGGCGTCGGCAACGAATATCGCGGCGATGACGCCATCGGTCTGCTCGTCGCGCGCCGATTGAAGGAATTACCAGTGCCGCACACGCAAATCATCGAAGCCGGCGGCGAGGGCGCGGCCTTGATGGAAGCGTGGAAAGAAGCGGAGACGGTGATTCTGATAGACGCCGTTCAGTCAGGCGCGAGTGCGGGAACCATTCATCGCCTCGACGCGCAGGCACAGCAGATACCGCAAAGGTTCTTTCGTTACTCGACGCACGCTTTCAGTGTTGCTGAGGCGATCGAACTGGCGCGGGCGCTAAACCAGCTTCCGGCTCGCTTGCTGCTGTATGGAATCGAAGGAAAGGATTTTGCGGCGGGCGCAGAATTATCAACGGAAGTCAGGTACGCCGCAGAGGAAGTGATACGTCGGGTTCTGATCGAACTTCAAATGATCTGCTAAATCAAAGCAAAAAACTTTGAAACAGGACAAACACGATTCAGGATCGGCTGGATCGCTTCAAACGTTGACGGTCTTGTAAATCTTGTCGAAAACCTTGTTCACCCCTGATGTCTGGACACATTTTGTTTGAGACGTTTGAAAACCAATGATGGCAAAAACCAATTGGGTCATCAGACAGGAAAATGCGGGAAAGGAAGATAAAAATTCTGATTTTCCTTTCCTACATTTTCCCGTCTGATGATTGATAACGAAAAGTGTCCTGACATCAGTGTTCATCCTGTTTTGGTAATTGTATCTAAATGCAGCTTGTCCTGATTTAGTTACAGCGATTTTGACATTTCAGCAAATCTTCTCTTCAGGCTCCGATTGAAGCGCCGCATTTGCTACAAAACCGCGCCGCGCGAACGATCTGCGTTCCGCAATTCGGACAAATCGAAGCCGTCGCTTCCTGCTGCGAGGGCGTTTCAAACAAGGACGGTGGCGGCGGAAAAGCTTGCGGCGCGTAATTGGTCGGATATTGCGGTTGGTTATTCAGGAAGCTGCGCGCGCCCGCGACTCCGAAAACGTCTCGGTACGCAATTGCCGAAATCGTGAATTGCAACGGCATTGTCGCCAGAATCCCAACATAACAAGCAATACCGCCCAGCGACGCCATGATTCCAACGACAAGTACGAACAGTGTAAACATAAACCAGTTGCTTTTGGTGGCGTTGAAACTGGCGCTCAAAGCTTCGCCGATGCCCAAACGACGTTCGACGATCAGCGGCACAGTGAAAAACAACACGCCTGAAACGACATACCCCGGAAGAATGCAAAACAACGCGCCCAGCATTGTGAAAAATGCCGTAGCGAGAATTGCTCCCAGCACCTGCGGAAACATGTCGCCGCCGGAAAACACATCGCCGACAGAAATCGGTTCGCCGCGCAATTGTTTGAATGCCGTTTTGTGCAACCCGGCCAGAAAGAACGGCCCCGCCAGGAACGAAAACACGGCAATGCCGAATGCCATAGGCAAAAACAGCGGCGGCAATTCAGGCGGCTGGTCGGGTGTTGCCACCGCCTGAGCCTGAATCGAAAACATCATCAACGCAAACGGAATCAGCGGGATCGCAAAGATGCCAACCACTACCAGCATTTGCAGCACCCAGACTTGCCATTTGTCCGCGAACATTTGCCAGCCTTCGCTGATCCATTCGCCCCAGCGCACATTCGCCACAGGTTGTTCTTGCATGAAATTCTCCTACGGGGGTCGTAGCTTTCATCGTTAGGCTTTGAAGCCTGCTTCAGCCAGGTATTCGCGCATCACTTTGGCGTAATGCGGAAAGGCGATTTCCGGTTCTTCGATTCCGGGATGCCAACGTTTTTCCCATTCGAAACAGTAATAACCGCGATACCCGTTTTTGACCAAAATCTTGACGGTTTCTTTGACCGGGACTTCTCCCGTTCCGACCAACACGTAACGGCGACCGTTGCCTTCCGGCTTGGAATCTTTCAGGTGCGTATGGCGCGCGTATTTGCCGAGTTGTTTGAAAGTGTCGGCGGGTTGTTCCTTGCCACTGACAAAAGTGTGATGCGCGTCCCACAGCAACGCCGTCGTCGGACGATTGACGCCCTTCAAAATGCCCAGCAACGAAGGCGAAGTCGTGAATTCATCGTGCGATTCAATCAATAGCGTAACGCCGCTGCCTTTGGCGTGTTCGTGCAATTCCTGAAAGCCAACAACGATGCGTTTGGTGGCGTCTTCCATCGTTTGGCCTTTCAACAACTGACCGCCGAACACGCGCACGTATGGCGAATTCAGCTTATGCGCCAGGTCAATAAACCGTTTGGCTTCGTCCAATTGCGCCGGACGTTTGACCGGATCAGCTTCACCAAGCCGCGCCGAAGCTCCAAGGTCGGAAATTTTCAGCCCCAATGCCGACAGGTCTTTCAAACTTTCCGACAGCTTCGCGCCGATGAATTGCGGCGATTTGGGCAAATCCATTTCGTTCAAAATGCCGCGCAGTTCCAACGCCGAATAACCGTCCCGAGCGGCATAATCCAGAATCTGTTTCCATTCCCATTTCGGGCAGCCGAGCGTCGAAAACGCCAGTGGCAGTCGTTTGGTTTTGTCGGCGGCACGGCTGGCCGCACGCAAAATTGCTGGAGCCGCAACTGCTCCCGCTAACGAATGTGCAAATTGTCGTCGAGTGATTTTGTTCATAAATTGTCCGGTGAAGTGAAAATTGAAAGCAGCGATTTCGATTCAATCGCTCTTGAAGACGCGCGCATACTAAATCGAAGCAAAAAACTTTGAAACAGGATTGCCGGGATTTTTTTCAGGATGAACAGGATTCAGACCTGGCCGGAATTTTGTTGGAGCTGAGGAGCCTGTAAATCCTGCCGAAAATCTTGTTCATCCTGTCGAACAAAAATGTCTCAATGTTGCTTGTTCTGATTTTGCCTGCCCTCCCGCAAGCAATTGACTGCTCACGACATCAACAAATTCGCATCTTTGAAATCCGGTTTTTCGCGTGGTAGGATGCGCCCGCTTTTGGGTCAGGTTTTTACCCGAAAACGTTCCTTCCCAAATTGCGGAGAGCTGGCAGAATGGCTATTGCACCGGTCTTGAAAACCGGCGTCCGAAAGGGCATGGGGGTTCGAATCCCTCGCTCTCCGTCATCAAAACTTCCAACACTTTCCCATCCAAACCTGGTCTCGTCGCTGAGTCCGACTGACCTCGTCCGGTAAAAATTTATCTTTTCTCGAAAAAAACTTGAGGGGAGAAGCCGGTTGTTTACGGTTACTGAATTGGAAACGGAATAACCAGCAATCACAACCATTAACCGCAACCACGCCCAAGAGGTTCTGGGAATTGGTGTGCCCGGAGCTTTCGGCCATTCGAGCCAAAAAGGAGAAAAGACCATGTCGG
The DNA here is from genome assembly GCA_902825875.1 of uncultured Acidobacteriota bacterium. Taxonomy (GTDB): domain Bacteria; phylum Acidobacteriota; class Blastocatellia; order RBC074; family RBC074; genus RBC074. The sequence goes on along the minus strand of CADECP010000037.1, from coordinate 20,560 downwards.
ATCACAGCAGACGAAACAGACGATTGAGAATCGGCTTGCTGATCGCGCTGATTGTTATGGTCAGCGTCTCGGTCGCCACAACCCAAAACCCTGTCTTCACGTTCAACGTTGACCAGACGAAACTGCTCAACGGCGGATACGATCTGGCGTGTGTGCTGGAAGCGGGCGGCCAGTTTTGGACGACGCCGTTCACGCGCTACAACGCGACAACCGGACAAGGCGACGGTTATGGCGAAGGAGCCACCAACGGCCCTCGCGCGCAGCAACGAAAAACCTTCAACCCGACGGGGTTTCCGCAATATCCGTTTTTGCGGCTGAACGGGCTGGATTCGCAAAGCTGTTACGAATGCCATAACTCCATCGGCAGCGATCCGGGCTACGGTCCCGGCAGCCCGCTGATTCGCAAACAACCCAGTTCCGTCGCAGGCTCTGCCGGATCGAACAGCAATGCGTTCATCAATCCGTGTTACCCAAAACCGCAAACATTTTTGATTCGCCAACCGCCGCACGTATTCGGCAGCGGATACGTTCAGGCGCTTTCGGATGAAATCACCGCCCAGCTTTATGCGCTCCGCTGTCAGGCCAGAAACGCCGCGGTCAAGCAGCCGGGCGTTCCGCAAACCGTCAACTTGGTTGATACCAAACACAATCTGAACTTCGGCGTGTTCAAAACCACTTACGTCAAAGGCAGCAAGTGGAGCGTCAAAGGCAGCAACAATTCCTGTGGAGGTCAGCCGTGCAATTTGCCTTCTGCGCCAGCGCCGACTGCCGACAGCAATCCATGCTCGCCGGTCGTTGACGGGTTTACAGACGATGTCAGCGCAGTCAAAGGCGTAGCGTATGACTTGATCGTGCGGCCATTCCAATGGAAAGGCATTGCGTCCAGTTTGCGGCATTTCGTTCGGGACGCGCTGGATTTTCATTTCAGCATGCAGGCGGTTGAAAAAGTCGGTTCGTTCGATTGCGATATGGATGGCAAAGCCAACGAAGTTCAAGTTGGCAACGTGTCCGCCATCACGGCTTTCGTGGGAATGACGCGACCGCCTCAACAAATCATCCAGCCGGGAACCGAAGCGACTGTCGCGCGCGGATTTCAAATCTTCACCGGCACGTTGACCAATCCCAGTTCGCCGTTGTCCGGCAAGATGTGCGCCACGTGTCACGTTCCGGCGATGCCGCTGGTGTCGCCGAATCCGCAATTCGTTGTTGCCAATCCGGACGTTCCGACCATTACCAGCGCCAGCCAATGCCCGACCGAAGCCACGCAAGGGTATGCCAGCTTGGTCGGCCAGGAAAAAGCTCCGGCCAAATTGGCCGTCGTAAAACAGGCTATGGCCGCCGCGGGATTGGCTCCCATGCCGCAGAGTTACAACATCCCGCTCAACAGCATGAGCGTTCCGGGATTCGCTCTGCCGAGATTGACGCAAACTGCTCCGTTCTTCGTTTCGATTCCCAAACCGGCGGGAGGTTTTTTCATCCCGCTGTTCAGTGATTTGCAAAGCCACGACATGGGAACCGGCCTGATGGACATTGGGCCGCAAGGAGCGGATGTTGCCGGAATCTGTATAGCTCCGCGAATTTTTATGACGCGGCCTTTGTGGGGAGTCGCCGACACTGGCCCTTGGCTGCACGATGGGCGAGCGACCACCTTGCTTGAAGCCATCATGTTGCACGGCGGTTCCAGCACAGGCAGTGAAGCCGGAAAGATCATTGACGCTTTTTCCAAACTCAACGCCGCCGATCAGCAAGCCGTCGTTACTTTCCTGCTGACTTTGCGGCTGCCGACCGAACCAAACTCGCTGTCGTTGCCCGCCTGCCGATTCTGAAACGACAACCATTCACGACCCGGCGCGCCAGCCAAAGGCGCGTCGGTTTTCTTACCTAAACCAACAAGGAGCAATTCAATGGACAAGAGAACGTATTCCAAAAACAATAAAATTGTTGAGTTAATGCAAGTTCCCGCCGAGCAGTACAACCTGGCTTGGTTGCAGGAAAGTCTTCAAGCCGCTGTTGATCTGGAATTGGCGACGCTGCCGGTTTATCTGTGCGGGCAGTGGTCAATTCAAAGCGGCAGCGGCCCGGTTTACGACCAGATGAACAACATCATTTTGGAAGAAATGCTGCATCTGGGACTGGCTTGCAACATGCTGACGGCGATTGGCGGAACTCCGCAAATCAGCAGCAACATCCCAACTTATCCGGGTCCGTTGCCCGGAGGCGTCAATCCGAACCTGACCGTGACGCTGGCCGGACTGACGCTGGATCAGGTTTATGACGTGTACATGGCCATCGAATATCCCGAAAACGGTCCGGTCGTCCCGAACACCAACCCCGCGCCGAAACAAGCGCCTGCTCCATCGCACCCAACCATCGGCGAGTTTTACGACGCAATTTTGGCAGCGTTCCAGCAGGTCAATCCGACATTTACCGGCCAACACCAACTTACGGTGACATTCAATTCGCTCAACCAGACTCACAATGAAGTCTTCCCGATCAACAATCTGACCGATGTGCAAAACGCGATTGAAGTCATCAAGGAACAGGGCGAAGGCACCTCCACTTCTCCGCTGGATGAAGACGCAGACTTCGCGCATTACTACCGGTTTGCAGAAATCTGGAACGGCAAGATGCTGGTTCAGGTCAGCGGGCAATGGCAATACGCGGGTGGCGCCATCACGATTCCCGATGTATATCCGATGGCTCCGATTCCGGCGGGCGGTTACACAAACGTTCCAGCGAACGTTCAGTCGGATTTGGATGCCTTCAATCAGGCGTTTGCGGGAATGCTGGACGGTTTACAAGCCGCCTGGAACGGAACCGGCAGCATAGACAGCGCCATCGGCCAGATGTTTTCGCTACCAGGTTTGGCGCAGACGATCCTGCAAATCCCGCTCGACAGCAACAATCCTTCGTTGGGCAATTACGGCCCGAACTTTGTGTTGCCCAGCTAACGAACAAGAACCAATTTGGAGACAAAACTATGCCCAAAGAAATTTACGACGTAGCCATTGTCGGCGGAGGCGTTTCGGGAGTTTATTCCGCGTGGCGTTTGCTGACCGACGGCGGCAAAAAACGAGTCGTCGTGTTGGAATCCAGCGATCACATCGGAGGCCGGTTGCTATCGGTTTCGCCGCCGCAGATTCCATACATGAAAGCCGAACTCGGCGGCATGCGAATTCTGCCTGCCGTCCAGCCGCTGATTACCAACCTGATTGCAGAGTTGAACAAAACCGCCACGCCGAACGATTACATAGAAACGTATGCGTTCCCGGTGGATCAGCCAGACAACATTTCTTATCTGCGCGGAACGCATTTGCGATTGTCGGACTTTTCCAAAAAACCGGCGAAAGTGCCTTATCGGCTGACGTTTCAGGAATTCGGCCAAACCGCCAGCCAGTTGGTCGTCAATGCCATCGAACAAATCGTGCCGGGAATTACGGCTGCCGGTTTGACCGATGAACAACGCAGAGCAATGGCGCAGGCGGCGAGTTTCAACGGCCAGCCGCTGTACAAACAGGGATTCTGGCAAGTGCTGCTGTGTGTGATGAGCGACGAAGCGTATCAACTCGCCGTCGTCGCCGGAGGATACGAAACCACGCTCAGTAACTGGAACGCGGCGGACGCCATTCCCTGGTATTTGTCCGATTTCGGAGTCACGCCCGAATACAAAGGCTTCAAGAAAGGTTTTCAGCAGGTTCCGCTGACCGTCGCCGAACGATTGAAAAAAGCTGGTGGCGAAATTCGCTTCAACGCCAAAGTTTCGGGCTTCGACCAAACAACGGATGGGGCGGAAATCCGATTGCAGGACGGCAGTACGGTAAAAGCCAAAGCTTTGATTCTGGCGATGCCTCGTCGCGCATTGGATTTGATCGCGCCCGGCAGTCAGTTGCTGCAACAACCCCAGGTCGCTACGTTGATTGGCAGCGTCACGCCGCGCCCGTTGTTCAAACTCTTCACGACGTATGCCTATCCGTGGTGGCTGTCTGCCGGAGTTCAAAAAGGCCGCACAACGACCGATCTGCCGGTTCGGCAGACGTATTACTGGCCGGACGACAATGGCCAGCCTGCGACTGCTGGCCGCGCCATGTTGATGGCCAGTTACGACGACGGATTGAACATCGGGTTCTGGGATGGGTTCCGTCCCAAACGCAAACGCGCCAATCAACCAGGTCAATTTTCAGAACCGGAATGGTTCGTCGGCGCTTCGGAACAATCCGCCAACGCCGATCCCGAATGGCTCAGGAATCGCGCTCCGGCGGCGATGGTTGCCGAAGTTCAGCGGCAATTGGGCGTCGTTCACGGGTTGCAATTTCTGCCGCCGGTCGCCGACGCCAGCTTCAAAGACTGGGGAGACGACCCGTTCGGCGGAGGCTGGAATTCCTGGAATATCGGCGTGAAAAGCAACGAGGTGAAGGAACAAATTCTGAATCCTGCGCCCGGCGCTCCGGTGTACATTTGCGGCGAAGCCTATTCCGACGCACAAGGCTGGGTCGAAGGCGCGCTGCAAACAGCCGACCTGATGCTCGGCAAATACTTCGGCGTAAAACCGCTGGGGTAATGGTGGCAAGCTGTAGAAACATACAAACTGATAGAACCATACAAGAGGACAGGCAGAAGCAGGCATGCTATTCTGACTGTCCTTTTTGCATTCAACTCCAATCACGTTTCTGAAACACATGGCACAGCTAAAGACTCTCTACGACGTAATCATCGTTGGTTCCGGCGCAGCGGGCGGTATCGCCGCGCACGTGCTGGTCAACAAAGGTTTGAATGTGTTGCTGTTGGAAATCGGGCCGAAATGGGATCGCAACCAAATCTTCCATACCGAACATTCCTATCCTTACGACATGCCGTTTCGCGGCTTGGGCAGACCGGGCCAGTACGACGGGTTATGGAAAGTCAGCGCCTACACCGAACATCTGTACGTTCATCCGTACAAAGACCGTTACGCCACCGCGCCCGGAACTGATTTTCATTGGACTCGGATTCACGCCGTCGGAGGCCGCACCAACACCTGGGCGCGAGTCAGTTTGCGAATGTCCGAATGGGATATGAAACCCAAGTCTTTGCAGGATGGAGCGGGCGAAGACTGGCCGATTTCTTACGACGAACTCGCGCCGTATTACGACAAGGCGGAAGACTTGATGGGCGTGTTCGGCACACGCGAAGGTTTGGCGGTCACGCCCGACGGGAACTATCACGCGCCAACGCCTGCGCCGCGTTGCGGCGAAGCGCAACTGGTTCGCGGCGGAAAGAAAATCGGCATTCCGATCATTCCCATTCGCAAAGCCATAATCCTGAAAAACCGCGACAATCGAGCCGCCTGTCATTATTGCGGCAATTGCGATTACGGCTGTTCGACGGCTTCGCGCTTTTCCACGCTGGACACGATCATTCCCCAGCTTGTCGGAAAGAAGAACTTCACCTTGCGCACCGGAGCGGCCGTTCATCGTGTCTTGCTTGATCCAAAAACCGGCAAGGCGCGTGGTGTCGAATTTATAGACACAAAAAATCGGCTGACGTACGAAGCGCGCGCCAAAGTCGTGGTCATCGGCGCGGGAGCAATGGCTTCAACGCGCATCCTGCTCAATTCCAAAACTCGCCATCACGAAAACGGAATGGCCAACGCTTCGGGCGTGCTGGGACATTACCTGATGGACAATTTCAAAGCCGGAATGATCAGCGGTTATGTTCCAGCGATGAAAGGTTCTGAAGTCGTCAGCGACGACGGTTCCGGCGGAGGCCACGTTTATATCCCTCGCCACACAAACATAAAAGGCGGGCGCAAAGTTTCCGTGCTGCGCGGTTGGCAATTCCAACCCAACAGCGGTTCAGGCGTTTTTCCCGGCCACGCCAAACGCTTTGCAGGTTTCGGCGGGGAATTCAAAAAGACCGTCCGCGAAATTGCGCCTGCGCGGATTTCAATGGCGGGGTTCGGCGAATGCCTGCCGTATTTCGACAATTACTGCGAGATTGATCCTTCGGGATTAAAAGATCGTTACGGCATTCCGCAGCTTAGCTTCCACGCCAAATGGGGCGACAACGAATTGAAAATGGCCGGGTTGATTTATGACAACGCCGAAGAATTGCTGCGCGCCGCCGGAGCCGAAATTATTCCTTACACGCGCACCTTGCCGCCTCCGCCGGGCGATGCCACGCACGAAGTCGGCACGGCTCGGATGGGCAATGATCCGAAAATTTCCGTGCTGAACAAATTCAATCAGGCGCACGAAGTCAAAAACCTGTTCGTGGTGGATGGTGCTTCATTTGTGTCTTGCCCGGAAAAAAACTGCACGCTTTCCATCGCAGCGGTTTCGTGGCGCGCGAGCGAGTTTTTGGCTGAAGAGTTACGGCAGGGGAATTTGTGATTGATGGTTTGCCGCCGCCTATTGGCAGTTACCGAATTCGGTTGATCGGCGCTCGCAAATCGGAATACACGCGGACGTAATCCACCATCATCGTTTGCGGAAACACAGTCGTGGCGTCGGGGTTGCCCGGCCATTGGCCTCCGACTGCGACGTTCAGCAACAGGTAAAACGGATGATCGAACACCCATTGCCGATTGCCTGTGAATTCAGGCGATTTGCGCGTGTGGTAATGCAGTCCGTCCACGTAAAAACTGATGTCGCGCGGATTCCATTCCACTTCAAAGATGTGAAACTCATCGGCGAATTTTTTGCCATCGAGCAAGGTCAATGAATCGCTCAATCCTTGCGCGCCGGAAAACCCAGGCCCGTGCAGCGTGCCATACACGGTCGAAGGTTCTCGCCCGATGTGTTCCATCACGTCAATTTCGCCGCAAGCAGGCCAACCGACCGAAGTGATATTGCTGCCCAGCATCCAGAACGCAGGCCATATCCCTTGTCCGAAAGGAACTTTGATTCTGGCTTCGATTCGCCCGTAAGTCGGCTCGAATTTGCCTTTCGTGATTAACCGCGCCGAAGTGTACGCGCGCGCAAATCCATCCGCGCCAGTGAAATTTTCTCGATTGGCTTTGATGACCAGATGACCTTCGCCGTCCAAAGAAGCGTTCGCCGTTCGGTTGGTGTAAGTCTGAAGTTCCTGATTGCCCCAACCGTCTCTGCCGGGGCCGATTCCCAAATCATAGCCCCACTTGGCTGGGTCAGGAGCAGTTCCGGTTGCCCCGTCGAATTCATCTGACCAAACCAGTGTGGGCTTTTGCGGCTTGGAGTTGGCGGTTTGTGATGAAGCGATAATCAGAGAAGCCGAAATCGCTACGCAAACAAAAATCAGTTTCTTTCGCATGTCAGCCTCACAATGTTGAAGGGAATTGGCTGGCAGAAAATGTGGGCAGAAAAAAGAAGAATTTAGGATTTTTCTGCCCCAATCTTTTTGCCAGTGGTAGTTGTGCTTACTGTTTTTTCAGTTTCGGCAAAAACTGTTTGCGGAATTTGATGACTTTCGGTTCGATCACCATCCGGCAATAAGCCTGATCTGGATTCAGCGCGTAATAGTTCTGGTGATAATCTTCCGCTTTATAAAACACGTCGAACTTCGCCACTTCGGTGACGATTTTGTTTTTCCAGATTCCAGCCGTTGTCAGATCGGCGATGACTTTTTCGGCTGTGCTTTTCTGTTCCGGCGAGTGGTAGTAAATCGCCGAACGATACTGCGTGCCAACATCTGCGCCTTGCCGATTGAGCGAAGTCGGATCGTGAATGGTGAAAAAGACTTCCAGCAATTCTTTGTAAGAAATGATTTGCGGATCGAAGGTGATCTGCACGACTTCAGCATGTCCGGTCGTGCCTGAAGTGACTTGCTTATAAGTCGGATTGGCGACTGTGCCGCCGGAATATCCCGACGCAACTTTATCCACACCTTTCAATTCGACATAAACGGCTTCCAGACACCAGAAACACCCTCCAGCCAACGTCGCCACTTCTTTCTTGGCCGATTTCTTTTCGGTTTTCTGTGCCTTAGTTTCAACCGGCGAACCGGCCAACAACAAAATTGCTGCACACGCAGCCATCAAAAACGATTTCATAAAACACCTCTGTTTATAAACGCGGATCACAATCCGAGCTTTTTCCATTTTGCATCCACCAGCCGTTTTACTTCTTCGCTGGTGTTGTTTTCTTTAGGCCACAGCCGGTCGAAGCCTTCGTTTTTCCATTTGCGCGTTGCGTCAACGCCCATCTTCGATCCGTAGCCCTGGAACCGCGACGCATGATCCAGCACGTCAATCGGCCCCATCGTAAACTGTATATCGCGTTCGGGGTCTATATTATTCAAAACTTTCCACGCGACTTCCGAAGGGTCTTGGACGTTGACGTCTTCGTCCACGACTACAATGCACTTGGTGAACATCGCCTGCCCCATTCCCCAAATCGCGTTCATGATTTTGCGAGCGTGGCCGGGATACTGTTTGCGAATCGAAACCAGCATCAAGTTGTGAAAGACGCCTTCAAATGGAAGATTCATATCCACGATTTCCGGCATTTGACGCTTGAGCACAGGCATCGTCACGCGAATGATCGCTCGTCCCATCCAGCAATCTTCCATCGGAGGCCGCCCGACAATCGTCGTCTGGTAAATCGGGTTTTTGCGATGCGTAACTGTCGTCACGTGAAAAACCGGGTACGGTTCTTCCAAAGTGTAAAAGCCCGTGTGATCGCCAAACGGCCCTTCGATGCGACGTTCCGCCGGATCAACATAACCTTCAAGCACGATTTCGGCAGTCGCGGGAACTTCCAAATCCACCGAAACGCATTTGACCATCTCAATCGGTTTTTCGCGCAAAAAACTGGCGAAAATCATTTCGTCCAGATCGTCGGGCAAGGGCAACGTCGCGGCAAAGTTCGTGATCGGTTCGGCTCCGATGGCGACGGCGACTTCCATACGCTGGGCGCCGCGTTTTTCCAGATCACGATGATGCGCCGCGCCGTGTTTGTGCAATTGCCAATGCATGCCGGTGGTCGTTTCGTCATAAACCTGCATGCGATACATCCCGCAATTGCGTTTGCCCGAACGCGGATTTTTGGTGAAGACCATCGGAAAGGTGATGAAGCGTCCGCCGTCCAGTTCCCAGCATTTCAGAATCGGAAAATCCAGTAGCGAAAATTCGCCTTCGCGCTTGACGACTTCCTGACAAGGGCCGGACTTCACATCACGAGGAAAGTATTTTCCAAGCTCGGCCAGTTTCGGCAGCATCTTCACTTTTTCCAGCAAGCCTTCAGGCGATTTGAAATCCAGCCAGTCGGTCAGTCGTTGCGCCACATCGTCAATGCGGTTGACCTCCAGCGCCAGTTCCATGCGCCGTTCGCTGCCCAACGCATTAATCAGCACAGGGATTTTGCCGCCGTCTACGTTTTCAAACAGCAGAGCTTTGTTACTCTCTTTAGATTTTGAAACGCGGTCGGTGATTTCAGTGATTTCCTGATCGCTGGAAACCGGGACTTTGATTCGCTTTAGTTCGCCATGCTTGTCTAAAGCTCGAATGAATTCGCGTAAGTCTGCGTAAGCCATTGGTTAAATCAAAAGGCAAAAGGCAAATATCAAAAAGCAAAATTCCAGCACACCAAACGAAGTTTAACAGACTGAATTCCGCACTTTGACTTTTGCCTTTTGCCTTTTGCCTTTTGAAATGAGTTTTACGGATGCCAATTGTGATGTTCGTACAGCGGAGCCGCCTGCCGGCTCAGCCGTTGGTATTGTTCGGGCACGTCAATGTCTTCGATCACCGCGGAGGTTTCGACGGGGACTTCCAGCCAGTCGTTTTTGTGTGCGTTGATGAACGCGCCCAAGCCTTCGGGATTCGCTTCGTCAAGCTGCATCATTTCGTCGAAATAGCTGTAGCTGACAATGATCGGGTGGCCGTGTTTGCCGTTGTATGTCGGGATGACGATGCCTTTGCTGCCGTCGCCGTAAGCGTCAATCAGTTTGTTGATGACATCGGATTTGACCATCGGTTGATCTACCAACGCGATCAACACGGCATCAGTGTTCGGGCCGATCATCGCCAATCCGGTTTTGATCGAAGACAACATGCCGTTGGCGTAATCTTCGTTGACCGCGTATTGCACTCCGGTTCCGGCCAGTCGAGTGCGAACGTCGGCTTCGCGATGACCGAGCACGACAAAGATGTCGGCCAGTTGGGAATTGCGTAACTGGTAAACACATTCACCAATGACGGTGCGTTTGCCCCATTTGAGCAATGGTTTGAAATCGGGCTGCATGCGTTTTGATTCTCCGGCAGCCAACAGAATTCCTGAAATCATGGTTTGATTTCGCCTCCTGATAATCGCTTGAAATGAATTGGGTGGTTCTTGAAGATGGAAATTTGCCCGAACGACGACAAAGGATCAAGTTCTGTCCGCCCGCAGTTATTCGGGTTTGACCAGGTCAGCCAACGCCTCGAACGGCGTATTGAAACTGTTTGACCGCAGTTGCGGTTTGCGTGGCGGAGTTTCGTTTTTTTCCGGTTGCGCGCTGGCAACCGCGACAGAAACTTTGGCAGGTTCGACAATCTGAGTCATCGGTTCATTCGCCGCTGGGGTTTCGTTGGCGCGGACGCGATAAATCGGACGCTCGAACATCGGCGAAATGCGCGTCCAATCGGCGGTCGAATGCGGTTCGGCCATCAGTCGCTGCATCGCTTCGACTTTGGAATCCAGATCATCCAGATACGACAACATCAATGCTTCGGGCGTGCTGGGCAGTTTCGGCGAACCGTATTCCAGCTTGCCGTGATGCGTCAGCAACAGATGCAGCAAATGGCGGCGCAATTCATCAGGAAAGCCGTCAATCTGTTTGATATGGTCGGACACCATGATCGTTTCCATCACCAGATGGCCGATCATCTGACCTTCATTGGTGTACCCAAAGGCGCGGTCGTAGCTCAGTTCGTCAATCTTGCCAAAATCGTGGAGCACGGCTCCGGTTTGCAGCAAATCCAGATCAATGCCTTCGTAATGCCCGCCGACTTTTTTCGCCAGTTTGACCAGCGACAAGGTGTGTTCCAGCAATCCGCCCAGATAAGGATGATGCATGGTTTTGGCCGCCGGAGCGCGTTTGAATTTTTGCGCGGTTTCGTCGTCAGCGAAAATGTTTTCCAGCAGTTGCCGCAGGTGTGGATTTTGAAAGTCGCGGATGATACCCAACAGTTCGGCAAACATCACTTCGACATCGAATTTGGTCGTCGGGAAATAATGCGTCAGGTCAACTTCGTGCGGTTGGCAGGGCCGCATACGGTGAATCTGGATTTGCAGATGATTGCGGTACAGATTGACCAATCCGCGCACAAACACGATGTCGTCTTTGTCGAACGTGTCAATCGAATCTTCAAACCCATCCCACCACTGCCCGGAAATGTCGCCGGTTCGGTCGCCAAAGGTAATCATCGCAAACTGGCCGCCGGTTTTTTTGGCGCGCAGTTCTTTGGATTTGACCAGAAACGTGGTGCTGATGTTTTGATTGGGTGTGAAATCGCGGACGAAGATTTTTTCCATAAATCACCTGGCGGTGCGTTGTCAGGATTCAGGAATTGGGATTTAGGATTTAGACAGTTGGCAAATTTCTAAATCCTGAATCCCACATCATAAATCCGAATTGCTCAAGGTTTGGCAGGGTCTTTAGCCGTAGCCGCAGCAGCCTTTTTCGCTTCTTCAGCTTTCTTCTTTTCTTCCTTTTCTCGTTTCTTGCGTGTCTTTTCGTTTTCTTCCGAATAAGCGACTCGTTTGATCTGAGCCGATTTCACCGCGCTGCCTTCAAACTGAAACTCCGGCGAAATTTCGATGAAAGCGTCGTCGCGCAATTTGGCCAGATAAGCTTCGATCTGTTTTTCGGATTGTTGATTGACCAGATACCCTGCGATGCGTTGTTGGACGTTCTCGTCTTCAAACGGCAACGCTTGGGGTTCTTTGCGTTCGTCAACGCGGAAAATGTAATAGCCGTTTTCCAGCTTGACCGGATCGGTGACAGTTCCGGCGGCGGCGTTTTCGACCGCAGCTTTCACTTCCGGCGCAAGTTCCGACAATTTGATGGCCGGGCCGAGTTTGCACTTTTGCTTTTTGCAAAGCTCGTCTTCGGAAACACGTTCGCCGAGCGCGGAAAATTCAATTGCGCCGCCGCGAGCCTGCATGACGATGTCTTTGGCGCGCAACAAGGCTTGATCCGGGTCTTTGCCAAGCGCGACGAAAATACGGCTGAGCGTCACTTCGCCCGGAATGGTGAAAAACTCTTTGTTCTTGTCGTAAGCCTCGCGTTTTTCTTTCTCGGTCAGATTGCGATAAATCTTTTGCTGGATTTCCGTGTACATCACGGCTTCGCGGGAAAAGTTTTCGGTCAACAGTTTGGTCACTTCTTCGATGTCGAATCCGGCTTCGCGCATTTTCTGCTCCAAGCACTGTTTCGATTCGCAGTTGTTTTCCTTCATCATTCGCAAAAACTGCTGGTTGACCTGCGGTTCGACATTGATCGAAAGGTCTTTGGCGCGTTGAGCCAGCAATTGCGTGTGAATCAATTCGTCCAGAATGCGCGGTTTGATTTCGTTGAATTTCTTTTCCAGTTCCGCGCCTTTCAACCCGGCGTTTTTCATCTGTTCGAGTTGTTCTTTCTGCGCGGCTTCAAACGTCGAGCGCATAATTACGCCGGAATTAACGCGCGCGATTACTTCATCAACCGGACGGTCGTCGCTTTGCGCGAAGGAAGTCACGGCCAGACCTGCCATCATTCCCAGCAAACAGGCTTTTGCAATTAACTTCATAAAACTCTCCTTGTGACGATTCATCTTTTTGGTGATGGCCGGCTGGCCGTCAACACTGGTGATGGCCAGCCGGCCATCAACCCAAAAACTGCTTTTGATCTTCGTTTGTGGATTTCACCCAAGCTTGAACGCACTGTGAAATCCCGCTTGCGCGCTTACGACCCGAAGCCGCCCGTGTAATTGAATCCCAGTTTTTCGCGGAAAACCTTGATCTTGGCTCCGGTCAGAGCGCGCTTGTTGTATTCGTTAATAACTGACTGGCGTTTTTCGCTCAGCAGCAGGTCTTCGATTTCCTTGCTCACTTTTTCCAACGGCAATGGCGTCGCTCGCTGCTCCAGTTTGAAAATGTGGAAACCGTAATTGGATTTGACGACTTTGCTGATCGAACCGACTTTGAGCGGCGTCACCGCTTGAGCCAGAACCGGCGGCAATTGCTGCGCTTCTTCGTAAAGCATCAACCCGCCATTGGCTGCCAGCGGAGAATCGGAATGTTCGCGCGCCAGCACGGCGAAATCCTGCGGCTTGGCCAAAGCCTGGCGGTACAGTTTCTGAGCTTCGGCTTCACCCTGCACACGAATTTCGCGGACATAAAACCCATTCTGGCTTTGATACCGATCGGTGTTTTTGCCGTAATACTCCTGCACTTCTTGCGGAGTGACTTTGATGTCGTTAAACAGCCCGGCTTTTTCGTGATATTTGCTGATGACCAGATCGTTGAAAATTTCGATTCGTCGCTCGCCGCTTTCCAGCGTGGTCGAATTTTGATCCGCGCCTTCGCCTTTGGTTTGTCTGTGTTGCGATTCCAGCGCCGCGCGAATTTCGTCGTCGGTCGGTTCTATTTCTTTTTTCCTGGCCTCTTGCAACAGCACCTGGCGCTGAACGAATTCATCAAACAAACCGCTCATGCGTTTGTCGTTGTCGGCCTGGTTTTGCAAATCCGACGACAAGTCGGAAAGACGCGCTTTGACAAACCGTCCGAAAGCCGTTTGCCGCTCTTCTTCGCCGTTGATTTCAACAATGATTGGCGAATTGTCATTCGCCGAATCGGAGTTTGACGCCGAGCGACAGCCTGTCAGCCAGCCGCAAATCAACAAGACGGCAAGCGCAAAAAATGTAATTCGCATAAATGCAGTTGTCTTTAGAGAAGTTTGAAGCACTCTTAAACGATGGCGAATTGTACGACGCGCACTGTTGCGGCTGCAAGAAGAGCAACTTGCCTGTTGCCGAAGCTCCACGTGCGACTTATTGCCCGTCCGTGCGGTAAAATCCTGCGCGAATCCGCCGACGAAAGATTCAAGGCAAAAGGAACCTTCCTTTCGCCTCATCAATCAGAGGAACCATGCCAAAAGAAAAAATACTGATCGTTGATGACGAACCCAACATTCGGCTGACTCTGGTCGAAGCGTTGCAAGGATGGGGTTACGATCCAATCGAAGCCGGAACCATCGCCGCCGGTCGGGAATTATTCGATGCCGAACAGCCGCTGGCCGTGTTGCAAGACATCAATCTACCTGACGGTTCGGGCATTGATGCGTTGCGGGAATACAAAAATCGCCAACCGCAAGCCGTGGTCATTATGATTACCGGCAATGTGCAACTGGAAGACACCATCGCGGCATTGCGCGGCGGCGCTTATGATTTCATCAGCAAGCCGGTCAGGTTGAATGAACTGCAAGTCACCATTCGCAATGGCCTGGAAGCCAGCAAATTGCGCCGCGAAGTCGTCACGTTGCGCCGCGAACGCGCTCAGGAATTCAACTTCAGTCAGATCATCGGCCAATCCACCGCGATGTCCGAAATGTTGCGCCTGGCCAAAAAAGTCGCCGCCAGCGAAGCTTCGTCGGTGTTATTGCAAGGCGCCAGCGGAACCGGCAAAGACCTGGTTGCCAAAGCGATTCATTACGGTTCGTCGCGCACCGATCATCCGTTTATCGCCATCAACTGCGCCGCCATTCCGGGCACGCTGCTGGAAAGCGAATTGTTCGGCCACGAAAGAGGAGCGTTCACCGACGCCAAAGCTCGCAAAGAAGGATTGTTCGAACAGGCTCAAGGTGGCACGTTGTTTCTGGATGAAATCGGCGAGCTTGAATTGGGATTACAGGCGAAATTGTTGCGCGTGTTGGAAGAAGGAAAGTTTCGGCGCGTGGGCGGGCTGAAAGATTTGCCGCTGAATGTGCGTGTGATTGCAGCGTCAAATCGTGATCTGAAATCCGAAAGCGAAGCCGGACGCTTTCGGCTGGATTTGTATTACCGCCTTTCGGTGATTCAGATTGACCTGCCGCCACTCAGCCAACGTGGCGACGACGTATTGCTGCTGGCAAATTATTACATCGCCCATTTCAACGAACGGTTGCGAAAGCGCATCCGTGGTTTGCAGCCTGAAGTCACGGAAATTTTCCGGCGTTATCAGTGGCCGGGAAATGTGCGCGAGCTTCGCAATGTTATTGAGCGGGTGATGATTCTGGAAGATTCCGATTCGATCACATCGTCATGGTTACCGCGCGATCTGGTCAAAGATGAACAGGCGAAGACTAAAGAAGATTTTGTTTACCCAACAACGGCTGCTGTTCCAGTCGCGCTGGCGGTTCAGGTTCAACACGGTTTTGTATTGCCGGAAGGTGGGATCGAACTTGAGGAAGTCGAGCTATCCTTTGTCCGCCAAGCCATGGAACGCAGCGGCGGCAACCAAACTCGCGCGGCGGAGTTGCTGGGGATTTCGCGCGACCAACTTCGATACCGGTTGAAAAAGATCGAAGACCTTCATTCGACGGATTGAATTTCAGGCAAGCGCTTCCAGAAAAGCTCGAACGCGACCGGCAATATCCGGCTTGGTGAAAAAATCGTTGATGTCGCCGAATGGATACAATGCCGAAATCACCGCCACGCTGTCGGCTCCGGCGGCAATTACTGCCGGAGCATGTTCATCCGTAATCCCGCCAATCGCCACCAAAGGACGATCCGACAGCTTTTTCGCTTCAGTTACCAATTCCAAGCCAACCACCGGATCAGGATTTTCTTTGGTTGTTGTTGCAAACACAGGCCCGACGGCAATGTAATTGGCGGACGTTTCCAGCGCGGCCATGAATTGATCCAGCGTGTGAGTTGAAACGCCGATGATTTTGTCGTCGCCCAAAATTTCGCGGGCTTCTTCGACTGACAAATCTTCCTGTCCCAGATGAACGCCGTCCGCGCCAGAGGTCAGCGCCACATCCACGCGGTCGTTGATGATTAAGGTCGCTCCGGCTTCGCGCGTCAGTCTGACGCAAGCACGCGCGGCATCCAGCAATTCTTTGGCGCTGGCGTCTTTGTCGCGCAATTGAATCAACTGCGCTCCGGCGCTGAGCATCAGTTGCACGATTTCTTCGTGCGAGCAGTTGGATAATTGGCAATCGGTAATCGGATACAGTTTTGGAATTTCGAACATGGCCGGATTATGTCCGATCAAACTAATCAGGACAATTTGGCTAATCAGGACAATTTGGAAAATTGCACTACCCAATCAGACTGCAATATGTATAATGCGCGCCGTTCAAACCCTGCCGATGCGAGACCAAAAAACAACGTTGTTTTTTGGCGGCGACCAACCTGAACAAACAATCCCCTTTTGCGACAACTTACTGATTTTGAAATCACCTGTCACCGGGTGAGAAGGAGGATTATGAAAACTCGATTGTTTGCGTCTTTGATGTTGCTGGCCGCCGCGCTGTTCCTGATGGGCTGTCCCGAACAAACCACCATCGGCAGAATCAATGCCGACCCCGCGAGGTATCGCGGCAAAGAAGTTCTGATTATCGGAAACGTCACCAACAGTTATGGCGCGTTGGGGCAAGGCGCTTATGAATTGAGCGATGAAACTGGCAAGCTGTGGGTAATGACTCAGCGCGGAGTGCCAAGCAAAGGCGCTCGTGTTGGCGCGGTGGGCAAATACATTCACGGCGTCACCTGGGCAGGGCGAAATCTCGGCAGCGGCCTGGAAGAAACAGATAGAAAGGTGAGATAAACCCGCTACCGAACCGCCGAAAACAGCAAAGGCAGCAAGCAGTGAGTTGAATCATTGTTTGCTGCCTTTTTGATTTTCTCGCTTATGCGGCAGTTGCTACGGCGGATTTCGGGCGACCATGTATTTTGATCGTGTCGTAATCTTCGGCTTCGACAGTGAATTCATAACCGCGTGCCGGTTTGTATTTGCCGATCATCTCGCTGAATCGGACAATCATCGGTTCGATGAAATCGTGCATCAACGCGCTCTCTTCGACGACTTTATGCTGGACGTGAGCAATGTCGTCTTTGCTGATGCCGACGTGATGCAACAATCTGAGCGGCAAATTCTTCGCCTCTGAAATGCCAGTATCAATACAGTAATTTTCGTTGCGGGATTCCGCTTCCAGAAGTTGGTTGTAGAAAGCTTCGGTGTCGGTAAAAGTCAGATTCTTATCCGTCATTTGTCCTCCGTAACTCCGGCAGCGCCGGGACATTGAAAGCGTCTTTTTAACCGAGACGCGAGTTAGTGGAACGAATCAACTACGAAAGAACTGAAAGGAAAAAGCTGGATTAATGCCTTTTTTTATAACGTCTGACTTTTGCGCTGTTCCAAATGAAAAGTAGTTCAGGCAGGTGTAAATGTCAATTTTTGTTTCGGCAGAGTCGAGAAACAAGTCAGACTGGCTATGGTTTCTTCCGCACGCAGTGGATGGAGAGTCTGGGCACGCTGGTCGGCGGCATTGCGCACGATTTGAACAAAGTGCTTTCGCCGATTGCGATGGGCGTGCAGATGTTGCAACTGAAGCATACAGACGAATTCAGCCGGAGCTTGTGCGCGTCTGGTGGTAAAGGGATTGGGTTGAATGTGTGAATAAAGCCTGTCGCCAGGTCTTAATCGGCGACGGGTTTTATTCGTTTTGATTAGCTGTGACGTGGTGTTCAATTTTCTTCAAACGGTATCGAAACTGGTCGCGGGAAATATGCAGCAACTCGGCGGCCTTGGTTTGATTGCCTTCGGTCAGTTCGATGGCTTGTAACAGCAACGATTGTTCGACAGCGTCCAGGCTGACTCCGGTCATAGGCAACGGGAACAAATGCTTGATGTTTGTGGCTTCGATAACGGCAGTGCTGGGTTGTGTTGATTGGCAGCCAGAGACAGAACATTCCAGTTTCTGTTTGTAATCCGCCAAAGAGTGCGGCAGCCAGGCAGTGGTAATCAGGTCGCTGTCTTCCAAAATCATCACACGTTCGATGACGTTTCGCAGTTCTCGCACATTGCCCGGCCAGGGGTAACGGCAAAAGATTTCGGCGACTTCGGGCGACAATCCCGTGATGTGCTTTTTCAGATGCTGGTTGAAATGGGTGATGAAATGCGCGGCCAGCACCAGCGCGTCACTGCCTCGTTCGCGCAAAGGCGGCAGTTCGATTTGAATGACCGACAGGCGGTAAAACAAATCGCTTCGGAATCGCCCGGCTTCGCGCTCGGCTTTCAGATCGCGGTTGGAAGCAGCGATGATGCGCGCGTCGTAAGGCACGTCTTTCAACCCGCCGACACGACGAAAATTTCCGTCTTCTAAAACTCGCAACAGCTTGGCTTGTAAACCCTGTTCCAATTCTCCGATTTCATCCAGAAACAGCGTGCCACCTTCGGCCTGTTCAAACAATCCTTCCTTCAAGGTTTTGGCGTCGGTGAACGAACCTTTTTCGTGGCCGAACAATTCGCTTTCGATCAACGTGTCGGTAATGGCCGCGCAGTTGATTGGCACGAATGGCCCATCGGCGCGTGACGAACCGTAATGAATGGCGCGGGCAACCAGTTCCTTGCCGGTTCCGCTTTCACCCTGCAACAGCACTGCCGAAGCTTCGCTTTTGGCGACTTTGCTTGCCAACAAGATCATCTCTTTCATCGCGGGCGAATTTCCGATGAGTTGATCGAAATTGAATTGGTGCGTTTGTTGGCGGCGAAGCGAATTGATCTTTTTTCGCAGCTTGCGCGTTTCTAGCCCGTTGCGCAGCGTGACCTGCAATTCAGACAGATTGATCGGCTTGCTGATGAAATCGAATGCGCCACCGCGCAACGCCTCAACAGCCGTGTCAAAAAAACCTTTTGCCGAAACCATAATCACAATGGCTTCCGGCTGGTGGCGTATGATTTCCCGCAAGGCTTCCAGCCCCGACCCGTCGGGCAAATCAATGTCCAACAGTACTGCCGCTGGCGATTCCGTTTCGTGAACAAACAGCGCCGCCTGACAGGTCGAAGCTTCAGTCGGTTCGTAGCCCCATTCCTTGAGAGCTTCGATCAGCATCCATCTGATTGAAGAGTCGTCATCAACAACCAAAATTTTATTCGTTGCCATAACTCGCTCCCGGTCATCTGAACAGGTACGAATCTTATGCCCCATTGCCATTCAACTTACGTCTCAATTAACGAACCACCTCTACCGAACAATGCGCCCGCGCAGCGACCGCGGTTGACACGCTGCCAAGCCGCAACCGTTCGAATAGCCCTAAACCTCTGGCTCCAACGAAAACGCAGTCCGCTGGCCAGCTTTCGGCTTCGCTTATCAACAATTGTTTCGGATTTTCAGCTTTGATTACGGCTGTCGTGTTTAACCCGGCGGCATTGAGGTCATTAACCACGGAATCAATTTTATGTTTGATCTTCAGGTCTTCATCTGCAACCCAGTCGGCGATCTTGCCGGCCAATGGCTGCGAAGTTGATCCCAAGCTCGGCCAGGCAGCGTATACGATGCGAGCTTCACAATCGGCGGGCCAGTTGCGCGCAGTAACCACACGCAAGGTTTCTTTCGCTCCCGGCGACCCGTCGAAACCGATCAGCAAGTGCAAAGGACGTTCGAGCTTTTCCTTTGGCTCCCGCGCCACACGAACCGGGCAATTGGCTTCGTGCAGCACTTTTTGCGACACGCTGCCGAAAAAAAATCGTCCGAGTGATGATCGTCCATGAGCGCCGACCACGATCAAATCAGGTTTCCATTCGTCGGCTTTTTCCAAAATGACGGAAGCGGGCGAACCAAATTCAACTTCAGATTCGGCTTGCCATCCCGGCGCGGATTCCTGAATGCAATTAGCTGCTCGCATCGCCAGCGTCAGATATTCCTGATCTCGGTCAATGTGTTCGACGATTTCCAGCCCGGAAGGCGGAGGCAGCCAGTTTTCGATGACCGATAAAACTTTGAACTCTACATTGTCCGGCAGACCTGCCTGTCGCAAATCATCCAGCGCGGCATTGGCACAATCCGACCCATCATAAGCGACAAGAACTTTCATTCGATCTGGCATAAAACCCCCTTGTTGGCTTGTTCGCAGTTCGTTCTTACGCAATCCGACTTCGCCCTATTGAGCAATCAATGTGCCGTCAGAAATTGGCCATAGCTTTACGCCCTCAGCCGATTGAAGCGCGATGTTCGTAACAAGGTTGGCGATCTTACGCAGCTTGGTGCGGATTCTTCCGCTTCGCGGCTCAACGCGGCGGTTTTCAAACTGCGCCGCGCTGAAGCTGGATCAGGACACGCAACATCGAGACATTCTTTTTTTGACAGGGGGGAAAGATTTCCAGGCGGGTTAAAAGTCCCAAAAAGAGCCGGATTAATTTGTAATGGGGCGCACCAGATTTTGATGAAGACAATTCACGGACGCTTTCGATTTCGGCGCAGCGGTCTGGCAGCGTAGAGCAAGGCCACTCCATTGTTCGTGGGAGGCCTTGCCGCAGTGCGTTTCAGAAATGGTCTTTCGCGGCAAATTCGGAGCTTGCGCTTCGACGCCTTGCCCGATTCGACGCTAAGGAGTCGCGTCATAATAAGTTGACGGATTTTTCACGTCCTGTTTTAACCGGGC
>CADECP010000036.1 GCA_902825875.1 uncultured Acidobacteriota bacterium | reverse complement strand
TCACATTGATCAATCTCAGAGAGTTTTGTGAAGGATGAAACTTGCAACCAGTTCACACCTACTGGAATACAAATTCCCGTGCCGTCGCCAACCTTGCCCAATCAGACCCCTCAAATTGTAACGACTATTAGCAAGGCGGAAGTTGAAAAAGCGATGAGTAGGGCGAATAAATATCTCGATCAAGCTAAATACGACCTCGCTATAGCTGAATGTGACCGTGTTCTTCGATACGAACCTCGTAATCAAAAGGCACGCAATTTGAAGGCTAAGGCTATCTCTTGGAGAGACCATTTTCGGCAATGAGTTTTAAGACCCAAGGAGGGTAAAAATGAAAACTTTATGGTTGCTAATTGTGATGGGTTTGAGTGTTGTCGCGGTGCTGAGAATAGTTGAGGCACAGGAACGTCGCGGCCCGTTGACTCGTGAAAAGATTGAGGGTGCAATCGTCAAAAGAATTGGCGACAGTACCCTTGCTACCGAGATTCGAACACATCAACTTGCCTTCACCCCAGATGATGAATTTGTCAAAAAGCTGAGTGATCTGGGGGCAGGTCCACTAACTATTAAAGAGGTTAAGAAATTACTGCCGCCCCCGCTGCCACAGATCGAAATGGTCAACGTCTCCGGCGGCTCGTTCCAGATGGGATCGCCTGATACCGAAGTGGATCGTGATAAAGATGAAGCGCGGCATAGCGTCACCGTGCCGTATTTCGCCATAGGCAAGTACGAAGTGACGCAGGCGCAGTGGCGGGCGGTGATGGGCACTAATCCATCGCACTTCGAGGGGGACGACTTGCCGGTCGAGAACGTGTCGTGGAATGACGCGAAGGCGTTCTGTAGCAAGCTATCGCAGATGACCCGCAAAACATATCGTTTGCCGACCGAAGCCGAATGGGAATATGCCTGTCGCGCGGGCAGTGATAAGCCTTTTGCGTTCGGTTCGTCGCTCTCGTCTGCACAAGCCAACTTCGATGGTAACTATCCTTACGGCAACGCGGCCATAGGCATTGCTAGGGGGAAGACCACGCCCGTTGGTATCTTCCCGCCGAATGGCTTCGGAATTTACGATATGCACGGGAATGTTTGGGAGTGGTGCGAGGATGTGTATAACGAGCGTTACGATGGCGCACCTACGGATGGCTCAGCTTGGCTGAGCGGAGAAGACTCAACTCGCCACGTCCTGCGGGGCGGTTATTGGGGCAGCAAGAGTAGGAACTGCCGCTCTGCCGATCGGCTTGGGAATGGCCCAGCAGGTGACCCCGACTTTTACTTTGTCGGGTTCAGGGTTGTGCTTGTAACGAGAAATTAGTTTCCCCGCACTACTCAGAACTAATGACCAATCTTATTTCCGTCAACAATCTGCAAAAAAGCTACGGCGAAGCTTCGGCGCTGCGAGGCATCAGCTTTGATGTTTCCGTCTCCGAACTGACCGTCATCATCGGCCCGTCGGGTTGCGGCAAGTCTACTTTGCTGCGATGCCTGAACGGGCTGGAGCTTTTTGACAGCGGCAGCGTTCGCATCGGCGAGCACGAATTGAAGATGAATGGAGCTTCGCATCATCACTTGCCCGCCCATCTGAATGCCCAGCTTCGGCATTTGCGCGAAGATGTCGGGATGGTCTTTCAAAGCTTCAATCTGTTTCCGCATCTGACCGTGCTGGAAAATGCCGTTCTGGCTCCGACGGTGGTCAAAAAGCTGGATCGCAAAGAAGTCGAAGAGCGCGCGCGAACATTGCTGGCGAAAGTCGGCTTGAAAGATCGAATGGATTATTACCCGTCGCAGCTTTCCGGTGGTCAGCAACAGCGAGCAGCGATTGCTCGCGCGTTGGCCATGTCGCCGAAAGTCATGCTGTATGACGAACCGACTTCGGCGCTTGACCCTTCGCTGGTTGGCGAAGTGCTGAGCATCATGCGCCAGCTTGATGACGAAGGAATGACTCAGGTGGTGGTGACTCACGAAATGAAATTTGCTCGTGACGTGGCCGACAAAGTTCTGGTCTTGAGCGAAGGCGAGTTGATCGAAACCGATTCGCCCGACGTGATTTTCACTTCGCCAAGAGATGAGCAAACACGAGAGTTTTTGCGGAGGTATTTGTGACAAGACAAAGAGATTGGCCACAGAGTCACAGAGACACAGAGAGATTTGAAAAGGCTGGGTCGTCGCTTCGCCAGTTCGCCGCGTTAGCGGCGTTTGAATTTAGCCGTGGGTTTTCAACCCACGGAAAGCTTGGATTTTTATTTCTCGTCGCGTCAGCGACGATTGAATTCAGCCGTCGCTACGCGACGCGAAATCTGTTTTTGCGTTACCCGGCGTTGAAACGCCGGGCTAAAGTCAGCCGCCGCTCTGCGGCGAAGAATTGGCCAGGCAACAGCACGCTTGAACGGCTCAAAACTGCGTTTACCTTTGCCGCTCTGTGCCTCTGTGCCTCTGTGGCTTTTAGTTTTTCAACGCAAGCTCAGGATTTGCGCTGGGGAGGCGATGCGGAAGGCGGCGCTCCTTACCTGTTACCCGATCCGAAAAATCCTCGCCAGACCATCGGCTTTGAAATTGATTTGATGAATGCGTTGGGCAAACAGTTCAAACGAAAATCGGTCTTCGTTCAAAACCAGTGGGATGGATTGATTCCGGGTTTGCAGCGCGGTAGTTATGAACTGGCGGTCAACGGCATTGAAATCACGGATGATCGCAAACAGCAGGTCAACTTTTCGATTCCTTACTATGTTTGCGGCGAACAACTCAGCGTTCGCGCTTCCGAAAACTCGATCAATTCGATTGCCGACTTGAAAGGCAAAATCGTCGGTACGCTGAAATTTTCGCTGGCGCATCGCTTGCTGGAAGAAGCGAAGAAAGAATTTGATGGCGCGCTGGAAATTCGTAGTTACGAAAACCAGAACAACCCTTACGACGACCTGACCAACGGGCGTTTGCAGGCCGTGCTGATGGATTGGCCGATTGCCGTTTATTACTCCAAGCCAAATCCGAAGCTGAAGTTCACAGGCTCCATCATCGGCGAGATGCAATACGGCATCGCCGTTCGCAAAGACGACTCGGAGTTGTTGAAACAAGTCAACGAAGCATTGTTGGCTCTGGTTAAGTCCGGCGAGTTGAAAGCGATTTACGAAAAGTGGGGAATCTGGAACGACGAAACCGACAAGCTGTTTGCCAAACTCAGCCAGCCCGAACAGAAAAGCGACGCGCTGGCCGAATTCACGCAAACGGTTTCGGCCAAGCTGACCTGGCGCGAGAGGCTGAAACGTTATTGGGGATATTTGCCTGCGCTGTTGTTCGTCGGCGCGCCAATGACTTTGCTGATTTCTGTTTTGGGGATGGCTCTGGCAATTGCTTTCGGATTGGCGCTGGCGCTGGTGAATTTGTACGCGCCGAAACCGTTTTCGTGGCTGGCTCGCGCTTACGTTGAAGTGTTTCGCGGGACTCCGCTGTTGATTCAGCTTTACCTGATCTTTTACGGTTTGCCGGGCTTACCCTTTGGGGGCATCCGCTTGTCGCCGATTGTCGCTGGGGTTGTCGGGTTGGGATTGAATTACGCTGCTTACGAAGCTGAGAACTATCGCGCAGGCATTCAGGCGATTCCGCGCGGCCAGATGGAAGCGGCTTTGAGTTTGGGAATGACTCGCTGGCAATCGCTTCGTCACGTGATTGTGCCGCAAGCCATGCGGCTGGTGATTCCGCCTGTGACGAATGACTTCATCGCGCTGTTCAAGGATTCTTCAATCGTCTCTGTCATCACGATGGTTGAGTTGACGAAAGTTTACGGCCAGTTGGCGGCGACTTATTACGATTACATCGGAGCGGGAATCCTGACGGCGGCGATTTACTTTTTGATGGGATTGCCGTTTGTTCGGCTGGCGCGCTGGGCTGAAGCCAGATTGGCGACGGACAAGCGAGTAGTTTCGAGCGCGAAGAAACGCTGGCTCGGCGTTGGAGCCAAGCCAGCGTAATCTGCTCAATAGGTTTTGGTGAAAACAGGGTTGGGGTTCTTTTGCTCGTACCAATCTTCGGTGATTTGCCCGGCTGAACTGATCGTCATCATCATAAAGCCGTTGTACACGCGCGGCGGTTCTGCCGGATTCGGCGTGTGAGCGTAATACTCGTACCAGTTCGGCGATGGCACATCTATTCCCCAGGCATTGGCGTAAGGAAAAGCTCCGTGCCCGACGCATCTGGCGATGGTGTTGCGGCCAGTGACCGTAGGCGATTTGTATGCGATGCCGTCATGCACGTGTCCCCAATACCAGGCCGCCGGATCGCCGCCCAAAGCCTGATTGATTTCCGCCCAAATTCCAGTTTCAGACGTGCCGTCGAAACTCAGCCCGTTGTGATGAGTCATGACGATGGTTTTTGACGGCGTCAGCCCAAGCCCTTTGACCCATTTCGGCTGAGTCTGGTTCGGATCGCCTTTGGTGATGCTGCCGTCCATAAACATTGCCGAAGTGTCGTAGTAAGCCGAATCCAAACCGACGATTGTCCAACCGGCATAAGTCAGAGCGAAATAGCTGGTGTCTTGTTGCGCCTTGAATCGGTCATCGCCCAGCGCGTCGAAATAGCCCGTCGCTCCGCTGTACATTTCGTGGTTGGAATTGAGCATAAAGCTCGTTCCGGCTGCCTGAGTCGCCGTCGAAGGCCAGAGTTCCAGGTAGTTGGTGACCTCTTCGCCCGGAGGCGGGAAAAGTTCGTCGGTTCCGGCGTAATACACATCGCCCAGGTGAATGATGTAATCAGGTTTCAGCGCGTTGATCTGGTTCATGACCTGCACCGCCGGATCGTCCGAATAACATCCGGTTCCCCAATCGCCCACGACGGCGATTCGCACCTGATTCGTGGACGCGCCGGACAGGCTGACGGTCTGAGGCTTTGCGCCAAACGGAGCGCGGACTTTGCCAAACCAGACGATCAGGTAATCCAACACCGCCCACAGCCATTCAGGATCGAGTTGATCGTATGTGGAATCCGAATAAATCGTGCCGTCGGGGCCGATCAAACCCCCGGTCGGGTCGGTGATGGAATCCAGCAAGGCTTGATAATTCTGGTTGGAAAGTTTCGTCGGTATGGTGGCTTCCAGCCCTTGCCAAAGCCATTTGAGCACCTTGTGTTGAGCCAGATAGTTGGTAAAAAAACTCGGCGGGTTGTGAATCCAGTAAGGCACAAGCCCGAACATCAAACTGCCTTGCGTGCTGGGTGCGGGCGGAGTCGGCCAGGTCCCGATGCCTCTTTTGTACATCGCTTCCAGCAATTGGGCTTCGGAATTTTCCAGGTATTGGACGATGTTCGTGCCTGAAATCAACGAAGCAGCATCGCCGCTCATCATCGTTTCCAGCGTTTGCATCCGATCTGACAAATTGTTCATCACTTTTTCCTCCTGACTACTCAACCGAAATTCTGGAAGCTCTTCCCTCAAGCCGGAGAAAAAATTCTGAAGAATCGCGGGTTTGGCGTTGAAAAGAACGCGGCTAGACAGTGATAACTTCGACCTTCGGCGCGACCGCCGATTTCGGAATCAGCGCAGGCCAATAAGCCACAACTTCTTCGACTTTCGGTCGGCCTCCGCCGAAGCCTGTCACGGTTGGCGGCCCCGATAAGGCCAGCGGAGCAATTTCTTTCGTAAAGCGATCCACAGCGTTTTTGTCTTTTGATCGCACGCCGAATCGCAACATGACTTCGGCAATGTCTGGCGATGGTTCGCCGCCAAGCCCTTCATGCGTAGCGTTGACGCCGATGTATTGCGACAACATTTCGTCGAACTTCAGCCCCAACAAATCCAGCCGTTTTCTCAGCGTTTCATCAATTGCCCTGGCTTTGGCATAAGCGTCTGGCCAGGCATAAATCAAACCGCCGACGGCTTTGAATCCGTCGTTGAAACTGATCGAAACCTTGTAACTGTCAGTCGCGGCTTTGCCGGTGATGCCCGAAACGCGGACTCGATTTTCGCCGTCGGCTGCCAGGTTGATCGAAGTGAAATCGGCGATGCAATCCGGCGTGATGTAATTTTTCGGATCGCCCATTTCATACATCAATTGTTCGGTGACGGTGGCGACGCTGACTCTGCCGCTGGTGTTTGGATGTTTGGTGACGACGAAGCTGCCGTCTTCGCTGGCTTCGACAATTGGGTAGCCAATATCCCAGAAATCAGGGATCGTCTGCCAATCCATCTGGCAATTTCCGCCGGTGACTTGCGCTCCGCATTCGATGATGTGACCGGCGATGGTTCCCGCCGACATTCGATCCCAATTGTCCAGCTTCCAGCCGAATTCGTGAATCATAGGGCCGAGCGTCAATCCTGTGTCGGTGCAACGTCCTGTGACGACGATATTTGCGCCAGCGGCCAGAGCTTCGGCAATCGGCGCGGCTCCGAAATAAACGTTGGCGCTGGCTACGCGATCCCGAATGACGGAAAGCGGCTCGCCGGTTTCCATGTTTTCCAAACCAATGCCGTTGGCGATGAATTCATCCAGCCTGTCCATGATGTCGTCACCAGCGACAACGCCGACTTTGACTTTGCCGGACAAGCCCAAACGCTTGACGACTTCGGTCAATCCGGCGACACAAGCTTGCGGATTAACGCCGCCCGCGTTGGCTACGATTTTGATGTTTTGATCCAGACATTTCGGCAGCACGCGAGCCACGACTTGCAGAAAGTCGCGCGCGTAACCCGCATTCGGATCGCGCGCGCGCATTTTCTGCATGATGGACATAGTGATTTCCGCCAGATAATCCAGCGTCAAATAATCAATTGGGCCGCGTTCCACCAGATGAATTGGCGCTTCCAGCCAATCACCCCAGTAACCTTGTCCGTTAGCAATCTTGATGGTTTTCATGGTGATTCCTTATCAGGCGGCAAAAATCGCCGGGCGCTTTTTCGCCCAGGGTTTGGCCGTTTCCAGTTCATAAGCCAGTTGCAGCAACGTCGCTTCGCCGCCGCGCCAGGCGGCAAGCTGGCTGCCGATGGGCAGATTGTCTTTCGTCCAGTAAAGCGGCAACGACATCGCCGGAGTTCCGCAGGCGTTGTGCAGTGGCGTATAAGCGACTTCGTCAACGACACGCGCCAGCAAGGTTTCAAAATCCAGAGTTGGCGCGTGATAGCCAAGTTTGTACGGCGGAATTCGCATCACAGGCGAAAGAATAACGTCGTAATTCTTGAACAGGCTTTCAAGTGCGGTTGCCGCTTGGTTGAAGGATTTGGTGGCGCGACCGACCGCTTGAAACAAACCGCGTTTGCGTCCCAGTTCCATCATGCCGATTGTCCAGGGTTCCAACACGTCTTCGCGTTTGACGCCTTTGCCTAACATCGCTTCGATTTCGGCGTCCAACCCGACGGTTCCCGCCGCCCAATACCCCAAAAAAGCGTCGGTGACTTCCTGACCGTTGATCGGCAATTTTATTTCTTCGACGTTGTGTTTCAGCGATTGGCAAAGTTTGGCAGTCGCGCGAATGGCTTTTTCGACTTCCGGGTCTGCTTTCTTTCCGTTCACGCCTTCCAATACCAAAGCAATCTTCAGCCGTTTTGGCGACGGGCCAGAGATCAATCCAACCGGCGGCAATTTTTCGTTGGCTTTATTTTCGATCAAATTCAAAAACGCTGCCGTGTCGCGCACAGTGCGGCTGACGCATAAATCGTTGGCAATGCCTACGACATCGTTGGCCATTCCGCCGCTGGTGAACATGGTGATTTCGCGGCGGCGAGTCGGTTTCAATCCGACCAAACCATTTTGACAAGCTGGAATGCGAATCGAACCGCCGCCGTCATTGGCGTGCGCCAGCGGGACGATGCCCGCCGCTACCGCCGCAGCCGAACCTCCGCTGGAACCGCCGGTCGTGTATTCGGGATTCCACGGATTGCGCGCGGCTCCGTGCAAGACGGGTTCAGTCGTTTCGATCAAACCGAATTCCGGCGCGTTGGTGATGCCAACAACGATGAATCCGGCCTGTTCCATTTTGGCGGTGAAGGGCGAATTGGCTTTGTGCAATCGCCCGTGTTTGACGATGGCGCGCGCGTACAGCCGCGAACCGAAATCAATGTCGGCGTCTTTGTATTCCGCCAGATTTTTCAGCAGCACGGGGACTCCGGCAAAGGCTCCGTTGCCGAGCGGCTGTTTGGCTCGCGCGCGAGCTTTTTCCACGTCGAAGTTTTTGGTCAGCACCAGATTCAATTTCGGATTGATGCGTTCGATGCGCTTGAGCGTATCTTCCACCAGTTCCAGCGGCGTAATCTGTTTTTTCTTGATGAGTTCGGCCAGGCCAGTGGCGTCGAAGCCGGCCAGTTCGGACGAACGCAATTTGGTTTGCGCGTTCAAGACGGAACCGCCAGCCGCCGCAATCACCAGCGAAGCCGATTGTTTCAGAATTTCTCTGCGAGAAAAGTTCATTCGGAGTCTCCTGCAATCTTGGTCTTGGAATGCTTCGACGCTGATTCAACCATGCCGCGCGAAAAGACGCCAAGTGGCTGCGAAATGTTTTGGCTTTGACGGAGAGAAAATTGGCGAAGGGTTAGTTTGAACTTTCAGCGGGTTTGGGACGGAAAGCATCTTTCAGCAACAAGTAAAGAATCACGGCCAGCACGGCAAAGAACAAAAAGATGATGATGATTTTGACCACGCCGAAAATCGTCGTGGCGACGATCAAACCGCGCCGAACGCTTT
This sequence comes from uncultured Acidobacteriota bacterium, assembly GCA_902825875.1. GTDB lineage: Bacteria > Acidobacteriota > Blastocatellia > RBC074 > RBC074 > RBC074. The sequence goes on along the minus strand of CADECP010000036.1, from coordinate 67,517 downwards.
CCGTCACCAGCAAAGCGGTCGTTGCAATCGAAGCGAGAGTCGCAATCAATTTGAAAATCCAGGCAAACATCTCATCTCTCCTTGTCGTTTTCGCGGCTGGCGAGAGCCAGTCCAGAAGACTGTAACTCGATGTCTCCGCGTTCTGATCTCAGCACAACCGTTGGCGAATTGGCGGCGGCGTTATGTTCAAACGCCAACTGGCGCTGGCGATTTTGCGAACTGGCAGCTTCAAAACCGCGAAGGCGGATTCGCCCGCGTTCGCTGCCAGCGTCGAATTTGAAGCCGGAATCTTCCGGCAGTGAAATACGAATTCGGCCTCGTTCGGTGGTCGCTTTGACATTGCCTGCCAGTTTTTCGTCGGTCGCAAGCGTGATTGCGCCGGAAGATGTCATCACGTTCAAGCTGCCGCGAAAGCCCTGAATCGTTACGTCTTCAGTTGTTTCGATTTCGGCAGCGCCGCTGACTTCTTCAACCGTGACGATTGAATTTTCGGCGTTGATCTTCAACGTGCCACTGACTCGATTAACCTGCACACGTTCCGAAGAAGTTTTGACGGCCAGATTGCCCGTGATGTTTTCGGCTTCGACGCGCGAACGTTCGGCGTTGATGGCGACGTTGCCTTGAATTTCGGAAAGAGTGATGCGGCTGTTGCTGGTGTTTTCGATGGCGACCAGAGTTTGATTGGCTTGTTTGGCGTCGCCGCTCAGATTTTGAATTTCGATGCGCGCGTTTTGTGCGCGAAGCTTCACCGCTCCAACCGATTCGGCGATGTTTATGCTGCCGTTGGTTGCGGTGACGATCATTGAGCCGCGAATCTCGCCCAAGCTGACTTCACGAATTGAATCGCTGACAGTGACGTTTCCTTGCACGGCAAACAACTCAACGGAACCTTGCGGATTTTCGACTTTCACGTCGCCGGAATTGTTTCTAACTTCCAGGCCTTTGCCATTGCGAATCGCATGATTTCCGCGCAGGCCGGTCAGTTTCACGTCGCCGGTTATATTGGAAAGTTCGACTCCGCTGAATGGTGTTGGCGGCAATGTCAGGATCAACGTGCTGGTGAAATCAGCCAGGACGTTTTCAGCGAAGGCGGCGAACTGCACGTTTTTCCCGGCTTGAGTAATTTGTAGACGGATATTTTTAGCAACCTGATTGGCTTCTTCCTGGTTGTTGGCACGGATGTGTTGAACAAGTCGGGCGGTGGGCAGGGAACCTTCCAGAGTGGAAATTTCGACATCGCCTTTGAAATCGCTGACCAGCAAACGGCCATCCTGAAAAACCGAAAACTGTTGCGGCGGTTCGTCTTCCACTGCGAATCGGTTTCCCCAGAATCCCAACTGGCCGAGTTTGAATTGAACGCCTTGCAGATGCTGTTGGTTTTTCGCCAGATAGTTCGACGCCAATCCGCTGCCAACCAACAACACCATCACGAAGATGGCTCCGGGCGAAAAGGCTCGTGGGCGTTTGCCGTCTTCAATGCGATGCGTGTATTGCCACAACACTCTGCCGACGATAAAGGCCAGCAGCAGAAAGAACCAATACTGTCCGAACATCAGCAGCAACGAACGATCGCCACGTAAATTCGCGGCCAACAAAACTCCGCCGATGCCTGTAATCATCATTCCGCCGACGGGAGAACGCGGATGGCGGTCAACCAAATAACCGAAGACGCGAACCAATCCTGCCAGAATCAAAAAAGCCGGCCAGGCTTTGGTCAGCCATTGCATCACCGCCGACCCGCCCGGAGCCGTAAACAGCAACACTCCGAGTCCGATCAGGCCAATTCCCAGCAGCAATGTGGCTAAACGTTTGAACATTGGATTTGAAAATTACTCACCGATCAAATCGGCGATTGGCGGCAAGTTCGCGCGTCTGGTTTTCCAGGTTGGACTGAATCACAGACGGCGGAGGAGTTCGATAAACAGTTGTGGGCGGTGATTGATCTTTGCTGCGGCGAAATTCATTGAGCAGGTAAATTCCCGCCGCCACCAGCAACAGCGGCCATAACCGATGAGTTTGAACCGGAAAGATAATGTGCAACGTGGTTAGCGCGCCGATGCCGATCAGCAATCCGCCCCATACGTTGGTGCGGGCGCGCAGAAACAGGCGAAGCTGTTCGTCTTCTTCGCGCAGGTCAATTCCCAAACGTTGCCGCTGCGCTGAGCGAAAAGCGTCGTACAGCGAAAAAACATAAACCGCGAAGCTGGCCAGCGCGCAGGTGATTTCCAGAGTGGAATGAAACACGTCTGCCAGAGTCCATAGTCCGGCAATGACGACGAAATGTACCAGAGCTTTGACCGGCTGGCCGTTGTAAGCCGCACCAAGTCCGGGAATGATTCCGAGCAATAACGCGATGATCGGCGATTTACCTTCAGCGTCTGGTTGAGTTTGCCCGCCGGAATTTGTTCGCAGCAGTTCGACTCCGGCGACGATGCAATCCTGACAATACGGATACCCTTTGATGCGATGGTCGCAGGAAGGGCACAGGTTTCGGTCGCAGCAACTGCAACGCGCGCTGGCGAGATTAGTTGGATGATAGGAACATTTCATTTCTCTGGAAAACCAGTCACTTAACAAAGGCAGGGCATATTTGCCCTGCACAATTTTTACTTTGGCGGATTGATGGTTCGGGTCGAGATTACTTGTTGCGACTCTGCTGCGAAGTTTCAGCCGGTGAATTCTGTTTTTCCTGTCCCGAAGTTTGCTGCTCAGGAGACGGGCTGGCTGAAACCGTAGCAGGTTGCGTCGCGGTTTCTTGAATTTTTGTCGGGGATTTGACCGGTTTTGACGGCTGCGGGACATCGCCGAGCAATCCGAATTGAACGGTGTTAAAGGCTCGCTGACCCTGGTTGACGAATTGCTCGGCCTGTTTGGTCGTATGCGAAGCCATTCCTTCCAAACCGCCGAAGCGCGACAGCACCAGCAAACTGCTGGCGGCAAAAATCAACATCGCTGCGGCCATTTCCGGTGTCATCATCGCGCGGAAGGTTTGCGTCGAAAATCCGATCAATGTTTCTTTGGCACGTCCGAACCAGGAAGTGCTGCGCGGCCCAACTGTGGCGGCCAGAATTCTGTCTTGCAATGAAGGCGGGGTTTCCAGTTCGGCGTCTTTGATTTCGCGGCAGATTTCGATGGCGTCTTCGATGCCTGCCATCAGGCGGCGGCATTTGCCGCATTTTTCAAAATGCGCCTGAAATGTGTGGAAGGTCGGCGCCAGCAACACGCCGTCAAAGTAACGTTCGATCAACCGGTCGAACTCGTTGCAACTGAGCATTTCGCCTGTGCTGGTCGCGGCCAGAATCCGCGAATTCAATCCTTCAGGCGTTTCATAATCGTCCAGCGCGATGGCGTTCAGCGCCTTCATCGTCGCGCGAACGTCGTCATACAGTGTTCGGCAATCGCGGCAGATCAACCGATGAGCCGCGCATTCCGCGCGCGCGCGCGAATCCAATTCGCCTTCGGCGTATTCCGAAAGATGATCTTGAAATTTAAGACAGTCCATCACACCACAGTTAAAAGAGAGTAGTCAGTAGTCAGTAGAACTAAAAAAGCTTGCCCGCGAGTTCCACTGATAACCGACGACTGGCAAAAGCTAAAAAGTTTCGACGACTTTCATTCGTCGCATGATTTTGGCCAGTTCGATGCGGCCACGATTGATACGGGATTTGACCGTGCCAATCGGGATTCGAAGAATGTCAACGATCTCTTGATAAGTCAGTTCTTCGATGTCGCGCAGAATCACGCATTCGCGCAAATCCGGTTGAAGCTTGGCAATCGCTGCGTGAACCTGTTTGGATCGTTCAAACCGTTCCACGCCGCGATCCGGCGAATCGTGATGACTTTCCAAATGGTATTCGTGATCGCCTATGTCGTCCCCTAAATCGGTTGGCGTTCGAGTGCGTCGGCGGTAATCGTCAATAATCAGATTTCGCGCCAGCCGCATCAGCCAATTGGCTAAATCTCCGGCTTGGGGGTCGTATTGCTCCAGAGAACGGTAAACGCGCACAAAAACTTCCTGCGCCAGGTCTTCGGCGGATTCGTGGCGACCGGTAAACCGATACGCCAAATTGTAGACACGGCGCGAGTATTCGTGAACGACCTGTTCCCAGGCTGCACTATCTCCGGCGCGGCAACGCCGCACCAATTCAGCATCCGATTTTATCAAGGCCGCATTGGCTCCCACTGTAGGTTGGTCTCTCCTGATCAATTTTTTTAACCTCAATGAACCTTAGAGCTTGTCCGTTGAGTCTTGTCTCCGTGTGCCCTAACGAGACGAGCGGGGGAAAGGTTCCTTAGAAAACTTCTGCCTTACGCTCAAAGACTGGCTCAGCAACTTCCATCAACTCCTCTTCGAAATCTGTCAGGTCATGCGTGTCCCAGAATCGCGCGAGTTCGTTGATCGAATCTGTCTGAATGATTTTTTCCCACTCTATTTGTTCGTTGTTAGTCATCACTTGATTGCTTTGACGCTTGCAGGCTTGGCAAAAATTTCTTCGCTGATCGGAGCGTCTAGCCTAATCGAAGCGTAATTGACTCGGTTCATCTGAATGCCGTCCCGGTAAAAGTCCACGATGTTTGGGAACTTCACTCCGTCGTAAGCCACCCATTGAAAGAAACGGTATTCGTTTCTGACCAATCCGCCGCCTTCCGTTCGCTCATAAATTAAACTGAGCGGCAGTCGTGTGTTGCGATCCAGCCAAAGTTGGGCCGTCACGTCGGAATCCAGTTTGATGGCGACGACATCGGCGCGTTCACCGGGACGAAGCTCTTCGCGCCCGGCAAAACGGACTTCGACGCCTTCCGCATTCCAACCGGTTCGCAGAATTCGATCAATGTCGAACCGGCTGTCTTCTACATGGGTTTTGATCTGTTGCGCGGTTTGGTCTTTCAGAGTTTCAGCGTCGCCGTCGTAAACCCAGCCGGTTTGGCCTACGTTGACCTGGATGCGGCGATTTTTCTTTTTGCCTTTGCCGAAATCCACGCGCTCTTTGCCGAACAAGATGTGCCAGTAAGTGAACGGCGCAGGGACGGTCGAAACGCCGTTATCGAAAGGCGTGAATTGACCTTCGGCCAGCATGGTTTTGAAGCTCGAATACTTGGCGCCGCCGCGAGCTTCGATGACCTGTTTTATTAGCTGAACGCCAAGCTCGGCATTTTTCGGGTCTCTCGGATCGGCTTTTTGCGCCGACGCGACCGTCGAAGCGGCAAAGACAATCAACCACACCGCCAGAGCTTTTTTCATAAACCAATTCCATTTGTTGACCGACAACATCTGTGTTGACTCCTTCAAAGGTTCGAATTGTTTTTGAGCCGCGCGGATTATACCCCGCTCAATTCTTTGGTGGTAGGATGGCGCGGCAGTCGCTGTTCCCCAAAATCAACAAAGGAAATTTTATGACGCAAATCTTGCAAGGGCAGGTCGTGGCGATGTTCGCTTTCGATGTCGGTTACGAAGTTTCGCTGGAAAAACTCAGCGCGATGATGGCGACGACGCCCGTGCAGCCGCTGTCGCGCAAAAAACAAACGCCGACATACCTGCAATACACCAAACCGCCGCAAATTCTGCATCTGGGAATCGCCACCGGACACTTTTCGACGACGGGAAACATTCAAGCGACGATTTTCGATTTTGGCGCAGTCAGTATTTCCTATCGCTGGAACCTGACCGCTGGCGAAGCCTTGCCGCTGGATCAACTGCCGCAACTCAGTCACGACCTGTACATGTTGAATCTGGAAACGCATGCCAAAGAACAAGTCGAAGCCTTGATGCTGAAAATCGAACCCGCCATCGTCCGCCCCAAGCTGGCTGATTTGATAGAGGATTACTACCTGTTCATTGTGGAAAAGCTGGATACGCCGCTGTCCGCTGAAGCATTGGTCGCCGACCACCGAGCGACGCTGGCACAGACGCTGCGGTTTGAAAAAGGGAAACTCAGCCGGTCGCAACAGGACGAAGCTCTGGCGCAAAACATCAGTTATTACGAACACGACGTGACGCTGGTGGATTGGAACGCCGCAGTGATTTACGACCCGGATTACGAAGACACGGCCAATGTGCTGGAACTGCTCAACGTGGAATTGTTGGAAGCGCGTTACATTGACCGCCAACTGGACAAACGCATCAGCGAATACGCAGGCCTGGTTCGCAAACGAATCGAATGGCCGATTCCGCTGCGAACGCCTTACCGCAAAGCCATCGAAGACCTGGCCGAATTGCGGCTGGAATCTTCGTTGTTGTCAGAACGAGTCGAAAACGCGCTGAAACTCGTTGGCGATTTGTTTCTGGCTCGGCTGCATTCGGCAGCAGCCAGGCGGTTTTGCTTGCAGGAATGGGAAACCACGATTTCGCGCAAGCTGGAAATCATCTCGGACTTTTATGACCTGATGAACGACCGTTTGCACACCGTTCAAAGTCAGACGCTGGAAGTCATCATCGTCGTGCTGATTCTGGTGGAACTGATTCTGCCGCTGATCGGGCGGCATTAACCATCTGTTCATTTCGCGGGCAGAACCATTGTAACAACCAACCCCCCGCCATCGGCATTGGCTGCGCGAACGGTTCCGCCGTGCAATTGAATCGCGCTTTTGGTGATGGCCAAGCCCAAACCTATGCCGCCGGTTTGTCGGTCGCGGGCTTCGGCAACACGATAGAAAGGTTCAAAAAGTTGATTCAGCGAATCCGTCGGAACTCCTTTGCCAAAATCTCGAACTGAGATCACGGCTTGGCTGTCGTTGCGTTCCAGCGTAACTTCGACAGCTGAATTTTCAGGCGTGTATCGAACGGCGTTGCGAATGATGTTTTCGATGGCTCGGCGCAACAGTTCCGCCGAACCCTGTGTTTGGCAGTTGTCGCATCGCAACAAATTGACCGAGCGGTTGCGAGCGGCAGCTTCGAATCCGGCGTCGGCGACGATTGCCCGCACCAGTTCATCCAGCGCAACGAATTCTTTTGGTGGAGCCGATGCGCCGCTTTCCAGTTTGGCCAGCGTCAGCAACTGACCGATCAATTCGTTCAACCGTCCGGCTTCGCGTTCGATGCGGTCGAGTGCTGGCGCGGCTTCGGTCCCAGCTTTGGCGCGCGCCAGTTCCAACGCGACGCTCAATCGAGCCAACGGCGAGCGTAGTTCGTGCGAAACATCGCCCACCAATCGCTGCTGAGCTTTCATCAAAGCTTCAATGCGTTCGGCCATCTGATTGAAATCGCGCCCCAGATCAGCCAGTTCATCTTGCCGAGCGGATTCAGCCACGCGAGTTGAAAGGTCGCCGCTGGCCAATCGTTGAGTCGCCGAGCGCAACGCGACAATCGGTTTGGTCAGATACCTGGCCAACGCGAAACAAACCAATCCAACCGTCAGAATCGCCGCCAGAAACCGAAAGAATCGCGCAGTCGGTGTAGCCCGAAACTGAGACAACAATCCGCCGGGCAGTTCGCACACCAAAACGAATCGTTCGCCCGAAAGGGATTCGACCTGTAACGCGGCCAGAGTTTTGTCGCTGGAAAATTTGGCTTCAGGCCTACGGCTTTGTTGCGTGGCGGCAATCAGGCTTTCAGTTCCGGCGGGAATGCCACGCCGAATCAGTTCGCGCGCATCGCCATCCAGCAACGTCGCACGAATCTGCGTTGTGTTTTGCAGCCGATTGAAATGAGCTTCCAACGCTATTGCACCATCGCGTTCGTACACTTGCACGGCGCTGTTCGCTTGAAAGGTCAACGCGCGTCCCATCAATTCGCGCCAGCGCGTGCCCACCGGATCGCTTTCGGTGGCGATGACTGCAACGGCGATGGCCGCAATCAACAGCCCCACGGCCAGCCAGAACCAGAAAAAGATTTTGAAAAACAAGCTGCGTTTCATCGTGTTTTGGACTGCTACGACTTGTCGTAGCTTTTCTTTCTCAGTGGGATGTTTCGGTCGCCCAAAAAAGTTTCGATTGCGAATGCAAAGCTGCGACGAGTCGCAGCACTCCAGAGCCTCGCTAAATTGCAGCGTAAATGTACCCGGCTCCGCGAACGGCTTTCAGGCGTTCAATGCCGTTGAGTTCGTGGCCGAGTTTGCGGCGCAAATTGCTGACATGCATATCAATGCTGCGATCAAACGGACTGAACTCACGACCGAGCACTTGTTTGGCCAGGTCTTCACGCGAAACGATGCGCCCGGCTTCGCGCAACAGCATTGCCAGCAAATCGAATTCGACGCCTGTTAGTTCAATCAACTCGCCGTTGCGCCGCACTGTGCGAGTTCCGAAATCCAGAACAACATCGGCGACGGTCAGGCGTTCTGGCCTGGCAGATTCCGGCGTTGGATCAGGATTTGCGCGGCGCAAAATCGCTCGGATTCGTGCCACCAATTCGCGCGGGTTGAACGGTTTCGGCAGGTAATCATCCGCGCCAAGCTCCAAACCGACTATGCGATCAACGTCGTCGCCGCGCGCCGTCAACATCAACACAGGAGTTCGATTGGCTGCGCGAATGCGGCGCAAGACTTCAAAACCATTCAGACCCGGCAGCATCACGTCCAACACGATCAAGGCATACGAACTTTCCGTAGCTTTCTTCGCGCCAGCTTCTCCGTCGTTGGCGGTTTCAATCGCAAAGCCTTCGGCGGACAAAAACTCTGTCAGCAATTCGGTCAACTCCAGATCATCATCAATCAACAGCAAACGATCCATCGGCATTTACCTTTCCTCTCCCACGAAGCCACACGAAGAAAATACGAAGGAAAAAAGACGCGGCCTCTTCTTCGTGAAACTTCGTGTGGCTTCGTGGGAAAACTCTTCCTTCAAACTATAGCTCATATTTGAAGCTACGCCGTCAGGAACTGTCAGCGCGTCTTTACATAACTTTACTGTGGCTTGACCGAACTGTTACGCCACTCAACGCCGGTTTGCCGTTTAATGCAACACGAACGAGGTGGTCGTTCGGAAACGAAAACAACAACAACCGAGAAGGAGGAAATTTATGAAAACGACAACCAAACGAATCGTCATCGTCGCGTCCATAGCCGCTGTGCTGGTCGCTGGTTCAGTCTTCGCGTTCGCGCAAAGCCATCGCGCTGGCCGTTTTGCGGGAACTGGAGTTCCGGCGTTCGCGCAAAAGTTTCTTGATCGAGCTTCGATCTTTCTGAGCTTGAGCGACGAACAGGAAGCACAAATCAAAGCCATCCTGGAAGCTGAAAAGCCGAAGGTTCAACCGCTGATTGCCGAATTGGCTGCCAATCGCAAGGCATTGCAGGAAGCAACCGACAACGGCACGTTCAACGAAGCCGCAGTCAAAGCCATTGCCGACAAACAGGGCGAAACGCTGGCTGCGCTGATTGTCGAAAAGGAGCGTGTCAAAACTCAGATTTACGCCGTGCTGACTCCCGAACAACGTGCGAAGGCGGAACAGTTCCGCAGCCGCATCGAAGATCGAATGAAACAGCATTTCACCGAATAACAGGACGGTACAGTACCGCGCGCGTGAGCAAGCGGGGGCTTACGCAAGAAGCCGCTTGCTCACGCGCGCGGTACTGTATAAACCCATTCAAACCAACAAGGAGAATCACCGAATGAAATCCAGATTTTTTATCACTGCACTTATGCTGACTATTTGTCTGGCCGCTTTGTCGGCAACCGCTTTTGCTCAACGCGCTGGCGGGCGAACGGGACGAACTGGAACAGAGCGTTCCGGCAACAAACCGACGGGCGCGCACATGAGCGAAACTCAGCAACAGAACATTCAAAAACTGACCAGCGATCTGCAAGCCATCAAGCAAGGTTCGCAAGTGACGCCGGAAATGAAACAGGCTTTGAAAAATGATTTGATGGCGATGGCCGACGGCGCAACCAAACCTGATCCGGCGTTGGTGCAAAAACTGGCAGATGATCTGGCCGATGCCATGAGCGACGGCAACATCAGCAATGCCGAAAAAGCTAAATTGACCAATGACCTGTACGCCGTGATGAACAGCGCCAACATTCCTGCCGCTGAAGTCAACCAAGCCATCGCCGACGCTCAGGTGATTTTGGCTGCTTCGGGCGTGACCAAGCAGGACGCGCAAACCATTGCCAACGACATGAAAGCCATCGTCGCTGAATTCCAAAAGAACAATCCCAACTCCGGCGGGACTCAGCGCAGCCGCGCCGGTCGTTTCGGACAAAGGCCATAAAAGCTCTGTAGCTCCGTTAGGAGCGACCTGTTTATAGAAATAGCTGGCCAATTTCCCAAGCTCCGTCAGGAGCGACCTGTGACACAGGCCGTTCCTGACGGAGCTTGGTTTTTCGCTTTTGCGTTGGCTATAAACAGATCGCTCTTAACGGAGCTAAGGCCTCAAATCTCAGCAACTGCAATCTTCAGCAGCTGCGTTCAAACAACCTTAAGCGTGTTCTGTACCTTCCCGCACAGCTATGCTACTTTCCGCCGCGCTGGTGAAAACCGCCAGCGTCCCTTCATTCGTAGCAATCAACAATCACATAAGCACCATTTCAGGAGGACGAATTTATGTCAGCAGCAACCAAACCGCAGCTTGCCGAAGCTACGCCGACCTTTCCTTACTTCACCGAAGAGCACGCCATGTTGCGTGAAACCGTCAAACAGTTTTGCCAAAAAGAAATCGCTCCTTTTGCCGAAGAGTGGGACGAAGCCGGAATCTTTCCGCGCGAATTGTTCAAAAAAGCAGGCGATTTGGGCTTGTTCGGCATTCGCACCGATCCGAAGTGGGGAGGCAACGGTCTGGATTGGTGGGCGACTGCCGCTTATCTGGACGGATTGTCGCACGCGCACAACGGCGGCGTAGCGATGGCGTTGATGGTGCAATCGGACATGACTTTGCCCGTGTTGGAAGAGCTTGGCACAGACGAACAGCGCGAACTGTTTTTGAAACCCGCCGTTGCCGGAGATTACATCGCCGCGCTGGGCGTCAGCGAACCCGGCGGAGGTTCCGACGTGGCCAACATCAAAACTCGCGCGGTGATTGACGGTGACGATTTCGTTATCTCGGGCCAAAAACTGTGGATCACCAACGGCACTCGCTGCGATTTCATTCTGCTGGCAGTCCGCACAGGCGAAGAAGGCCACAAAGGAATTTCCTTCGTCATTTTCCCGACCAACACTCCGGGTTACAGCGTCGGCAAGAAGCTGAAAAAAGTCGGCAACCTGTCTTCGGACACGGCTGAGCTGTTTTTTGACAACTGCCGAGTGCCTCGCAAATACCTGCTGGGCGAATTGAACAAAGGCTTTTATTACGTCATGCACAACTTCCAGGGTGAGCGGTTGGTGGCGGCTTTGGGCGCGGTTTACAAGATGGAACGCGCCATCGAATTCGCAGTCGCTTATGGCAAAGAACGCAAAGCTTTCGGTCAGCCGATTGGATCGTTCCAGGTCTGGCGGCACAAATTCGCCGAGCATCTGGCCAGCGTCGAAGCCGCCAAATGGTTGTGTTATCGCGCTCTGGATTTGATGAATCGCGGAGAAAACGCCGTCAAGGAAATCACCATGGCCAAGTTGTTCTGCTGCGACCTGGATCAAAAGGTCATGTACGATTGCATGCAGATCATGGGCGGATTCGCGTACACCACCGAATATCCGATTGGCCGCGCTTGGCGCGACGCGCGATTGAATACGATTGGCGGTGGCGCTTCGGAAATCATGAAAGAAATCATAGCCAAGCAATGCAAGCTGTAATCTGAAAATCAAAAGTCAAAAGGCAAATATCAAAAGTCAAAAATAGCTCTGCTTACTTTTGATATTTGCCTTTTGACGTAGGCCGTCACGGGAGTTTTGAACAATGACTTTTTGTTTGTCGCTGATTCTTTGGTTCAGTTTTTCCATCTTCCAAAACCCAACGTCCAAGCCCAACGAATTGCCGCCGGAATGGATCGGCGATTGGGCAGGAACGTTGATGATTCCGACAGCCAAAACTCCGCAGGAAGTGCGGATGGAGTTGCACATTCATCCGCTGAAAAACGAGCGCGGGTATCAATGGCAAATTGTTTACGGCTCCGGCGACAAAAAGAATATCCGCGATTACAAATTGATTCCCCAGGCTGACAAACCCAGAGTTTTTGTATTGGATGAAAACAACGGCATTCTGTTGGATTGCCGCTTGATGGGAAACGTCATGTTCAGCCAGTTCAAAGTCGGCGATGTGTTGCTGACTTCGCGCGAAGAATTGCGCGACGGCAAACTGTTCACCGAAATCATCACCTCGCGGTTTGGTTCGCCACGTATGACGGGTGACAAAGGCAAAGAAAGCGAAGTTCACTCATACCCGCTGCAATCCATTCAGTACGCAACATTGACCAAGCAACGATCCAATTAGCCATTGACCATTGGTCATTAACCATTATCCGGCAGGTAGGAATGCACTCTCTACTAACCGCTAATGGGCAATGCGTAATGGTCAATGAAAGGGAAAGAAATGACTGGCCAAATCGAAGAACAAATCAGTTGGTTTCCGGTTCCCGCCGAAGATCAATTGCCCGAAAACCTGCAAGGCCTGTTCAAAAAAGCCAGAGAGAAAGTGGGTTTTGTGCCGAATGTCTTTCGTGTGTACAGCTTTCGCCCGGAACGGTTGAGCGCGTGGCTGATGCATTACAAACAGCTTCACGAACCGACTGAAAACCTGAATGCCGCCGAACGCGAAATGATTGCCGTGGCGGTTTCGATGGCCAACGGCTGTTTGTATTGTCTGGTTGCGCACGGAGCGGCGCTGCGGCAAACGCTCGGCGATCCGATCCAGGCCGACCGCATCACGCTGGATTACAAACGCGCGGGCTTGGACGCCAAAATGGAAGCCGTTCTGGATTTCGCCACGTTATTGACGGAAACGCCTGTCAACGCTTCGCCGGAAGACATCGCGCATCTGCAAAGCCTGGGGCTGACGCTGGAAGAAGTCTGGGACGTGATTGAAATCGCCGCGATGTATAACTTCACGAATCGTATGGCTTCGGCGACGGGAATGATCCCGAACCGCGAATACCACGCTTTAGCAAGATAGACTTTCTCCCGCCAAGCCACAGGAAGAAAACACGAAGCAGGATTTTCTTCCTGTGGCTTGGCGAGAGATCATTCATTCAGGAGCGACGGAAATGGGAATACAGAACAACCTGGCACACTGGGAAGCCGAACCATTCGGCACGGAATTGATTGAAATGACGCTCGGCGATTTGCTCGACCGCAGAGCCGAAGAAGTCCCCGACAAAGAGGCGCTGGTTTATCACTACCCGGAATTTGGGTTGGAGTTACGGATGAACTACGGGCAGTACCGCGACGTGGTCAATCAACTGGCGAAGGGATTGATGGCGCTGGGCATTGAAAAAGGCGATCACATAGCCGTCTGGGCGACGAACGTTCCCGAATGGGTCTTTCTGGAATTGGCCGTTTCCAAAATTGGCGGAGTGTTGGTGACGATCAACACCAATTACCGAGCCGCCGAAATCGAATACGCCTTGCGGCAGGGCGACATCAAGGCGCTGTTTCTGATCGAAGAATTGCGCGGGTATTCGTATCTGGACGCCGTGTATTCCGTCGCACCGGAATTGAAATCGCTTGGCGACCCGCTCGGCCAGGAATTGAATTCGGAAAACCTGCCACGTCTGAAACGAGTCGTTCTAATCGGTAAAGACGCAAAGCCCGGCGTGTTGCTTTATTCGCAAATCACCGCGATGGCCGATCAAGTTTCCGACGAAGAATTGAAAGCCAGACAAGCGACGGTTGGTGTTCATGACGTGGTGCAGATGCAATACACCAGCGGCACGACAGGCTTTCCCAAAGCAGTCATGCTGACTCATTACAGTCTGGTCAACCAATCGCACATCGCCTGTTCGCGCGGAGCTTTGAGCGCAGACGAACGTTACGTGACTTCGATGCCGTACTTCCACATCGCCGGAAGTTTGGGCGCAATCGTTTACTCTTTGTTTCTTGGCTGCACGCTGATTCCGCTGATTGCCTTCGACCCGGCCAAACAGCTTGAATTGTTTGAAAAGGAAAAAGGCACGTTCACTTTTGCCGTTCCGACGATGCTGGTGGCAATGTTGAATCATCCGCGCTTTGCCGAATTCGATCTTTCCAGTTTGAAAAACATCTTCACCGGAGCGACTCCGGTTCCGGTCGTAGTCATGGAACAAATCAAAGAACGCATCGGCGCGGACTGTTCGATTGTGTTCGGCATGACCGAAACAACCGGAGCCGTCACGCAATCGTTTTATACCGACAGCTTCGAGATGAAGTCCGCGACCGTTGGACTGACGATTCCGCACACTGCGATCAAAATCGTCAATCCGGCTAGTGGCGAAATTTGCCAATGCGGAGAGTCCGGCGAACTGTGGACGCGCGGTTACGCGAACATGGTTGGGTACTACAACATGCCGGATAAATCGGCTGAAACGCTGGACGCCGACGGCTGGTTGCACAGCGGCGATTTGGCTGTGATGCGCCCGGACGGATACATCAACATCGTAGGCCGCGTGAAGGACATGATTATTCGCGGCGGCGAAAACATTTATCCGGCAGAGATCGAAGCCTTCCTGATGCGTCACCCGAAAATCGCCGAAGCCCAAATCGTAGGCATTCCCGATGCGTTCATGGGCGAAGAAGTCTGCGCCTTGATCCGACTGAAACCCGGCGAAACCGCGACCGAAGACGAACTCCGCGAACATTGCAAAGCCAACATCGCCCGCCACAAAGTGCCGAAGTTCTTCCGCTTCATCGAAACGTTCCCGCTAACGGCCAGCGGCAAAGTGCAGAAATTCGTGCTGCGCGATCAGTTGATTAAGGAAATGGGATTGGAAAACGTCGCCGGAATGAAGACGGCTTGATTTTCTCGGTCTAGTGCCGTGAACCTGACAACTGATGTTACGCGGCCTGAAAACAAACTTTGGACTTGACGCTGTTTTCGTCCCGTCAGGGACGGTTTGAAATTAGCCCAGCAATTTATTGCTGGGAAAGGAACGCGAACTGATGCGCGTCCTGTAGGGACGCTTGAGTCTGCCGTTAGCGTAAGATTCAAGCGCCCCTACGGGGCACGATGGTTTTATCCGCCGTTACCCGGCGATGAATCGCCGGGCTAATATCAACCGTCCCTACCGGGACGAAGAAACTGTCAAGCTCAAAGCCCAATCTGAAATCGCGTAATATCAGTGAACAAAATGAACCAAGAGCTAACAGCAAACACGACTCTGTCGCATTACCGCATCGTCGCCAAACTCGGCACGGGCGGAATGGGCGAAGTTTATCTGGCCGAAGACACGCGGCTGGATCGCCAGGTCGCGCTCAAAATCCTGCCCGCGGACTTCACACAGGACGCCGACCGAGTGCGCCGATTCAAACAAGAAGCCAAAGCCGCATCGGCACTCAACCACCCCAACATCATCACCATCTACGACATCGGTGAGAGCGAGGCCGGGCGCTTTATCGTGATGGAATTGGTCGCCGGTCACACCTTGCGCGCGGTGATTGCGGAAGACAATTCAGTTGAGACATTGCTGGCGCTGGGGCAGCAAATGGCGAAAGCCTTGAGCGCCGCACACGCCGCAGGCATAACGCATCGAGACATCAAACCCGACAACATCATGGTGCGCGATGATGGTTACGTGAAGGTGTTGGATTTCGGCCTCGCACGCTTGCGGCTTGCGATAGAAAGCGATTCCGAAGCGGCGACGCTGGCGCAGCAAACGACGCCGGGCACGTTGATGGGCACGGTGGCATATATGTCGCCGGAACAGGCGCGCGGCGAAACGGTCAACCATCCGTCGGATGTGTTTGCGTTCGGCATTGTGCTTTATGAGTTGGCGACGGGGCGGCATCCGTTCAAGGCGGAAACACTGGTTGGCTACCTGCACGCGATCACCTTGCAGGAACCTGCGCCCCCGCAGCAATGGCAACCGAAGTTGCCCGCGGCGTTGAACGATTTGGTGTTGCGGATGCTCAGCAAAGACGCGCGCCAACGCCCGACGGCCAGTGAAGTCGGGCAGGCGTTGCAGGAGATTGAGCGAGGGCGGGAAAGACAGAAGGCGGGAACGAGCGAGGGCGCGACACTGATTTTCTCTCCGTCGCTCTCTCCCTCTTTTGCTCCCGCTTCATCCCGCCACACCGTCGGGCGTGAGCCGGAACGCCACGACCTGCGTTCGGCTTTCAACTCAGTGAAAGACGGGCGCGGCTCACTGTTGTGCGTCGCGGGCGAACCGGGTATCGGCAAGACCACGCTGGTCGAAGACTTCCTCACCGAACTCGCCGTAACAAGTCAAAGCACGATTGCGCGTGGGCGTTGTTCGGAACGGCTTGCCGGAACCGAAGCCTATTTGCCGCTGCTGGAAGCGTTGGAAGTATTGCTCCAGTACGGAACCGCGAGCGGTAGCGAGCCGGGTTCTTTTGCCGCCACGATGAAACAACTTGCGCCGACGTGGTATGCACAGGTCGTGCCGCTTTCCGGCGACAGCGAAGAATCCGCGCACTTGCTCAATGAGGTCAAAGCCGCTTCGCAGGAACGGATGAAGCGCGAACTGGCGGCCTTTCTGCAAGCCGTTGCGACGCCGCAGCCGCTCGTGATTTTCTTTGACGATCTGCACTGGGCGGATGTCTCGACGATTGATCTGCTCAGCTTTTTGGCGGGCAAGTTCGAAACGCTGCGAGTGTTGATCGTCGTGACCTATCGGCCTTCGGATATGCTGCTCGCCAAACATCCGTTCTTGCAGATCAAGCCGGATTTGCAGGCGCGGGGCTACTGTCGGGAATTGTTGCTGGAGTTTTTGACCGAAGCGGAAATTGCCGACTACCTCGCGCTCGAATTTCCGCGCCACGCCTTTCCATCTGACTTTGTCCGACTGATTCACGCGAAGACGGAAGGCAGCCCGTTGTTTATGGCCGACCTTGTGCGCTATCTGCGGGATCGTGGCGTCATCGCCAACGCCAGCGGCGCGTGGAAGCTGGAACAAACCTTGCCCGACATTGAACGCGAATTGCCCGAATCGGTGCGCGGAATGATCGAATGCAAGATTGCACAACTGAGCGAAGAGGATCGCAAGCTGCTGACAGCCGCGAGCGTGCAAGGCTACGAATTCGATTCGGCAGTGGTGGCGCAAGTGTTGCAGCTTGATGCGGACGAAGTTGAAGAGCGGCTGGAAAAGCTGGAGCGGGTGTTTGCATTTGTGAAGCTGATGAGTGAAGCAGTGTTTCCCAACGATACGCTGACGCTCAAATATCGTTTCGTTCACGTGTTCTATCAGAATGTGCTCTATGCCGCGTTGCGGGGCACTCGCAAGGCGGTGTTGAGCGCGGCGGTGGCACGTGATCTCGAAGGGTTTTATGGCGCACAAAGCGCGAGCGTGGCGAATGAATTGGCATTGTTGTGGGAAGCGGCGCGAGATTACGTGCGCGCGGTGGGCTATTTCTTTCAGGCGACGCGCAACGCTGCGCAGGTCAACGCGCACAGGGAAGCGGTGGAGCTTGCGCAACGCGGGTTGGCAGTTCTATTTAAACTGCCAGAGACGCCGGAACGCGATCGCCAGGAACTCGGTCTGCAATTGCTGCTGGGTCTGTCGTTACAGAACGTCGTGAGTTGGGCCGCGCCGGAAACCGGCGCGGCCTTCAACCGGTCGAGACAACTGTGTGAACAGATGGGTGGCGATCCCAGACTCTTCGTCGCCCTCGTAGGTGTAGTGAACTATCATCTTGTTCGGGCCGAATTCGGAATCGCGCATGAACTGTGTGAACGGATGCTGCCGATGGCGGAGCAGTCCCAGAATCCGGCGTTGCTGGTCGCGGCCTCAGTGTTAGCGGGCGCGGCGCCGAATTATCGTGGCGAGGTGATCGTCGCGCGCCATCACTTGGATCGAGCGCTTGCGCTTGACCGCCGGGAATATCACGAGATTTATCTTTCCATGGCCAATGAGAACTGGGGGATTTCGGCGCGGCGCCTCCATTGTGTCTCTTTATGGAGCTTGGGCTATGCGGATCAGGCGCTGGCGCTGGCTCAGGAAGCAGTCAAGCTGGCCGAGCAGATTGGGCATCCTTTCAGTCTTGGCGGCGCACACTTCGCAGTCGGGGCGACATATTTGTTGCTTCGTGATTGGCAGGCTAGCCAGCGGCAGTTCGAGAAGGTTTTTGCGCTGGGCGAGAAGTATTCGCTGGGTTCTTACTTGTACCGCTCCAGAATTTTTTATGACTTGTCAGAAACGTTTATCAAGCCAGGCCTTGAGGCGATAGACCGGGTGAAGCAGGGAATTGAATACCAGCGTTACAAAGGCGAAACCCTGGGTATGACCGGAAATCTGGTGAGGCTTGCGGAAGCGCTATGGCTGAGAGGCCGATGTGAAGAGGGGGGCGAGGCAATTGCGGATGCGCTGGCTGTTGCCGAAAGCGCCGAAGAGCGTTTTTGGGAGGCAGAGATTTGGCGTATGAAAGGTGAATTGTTGTTGAAGGCCGCTGCTGATGACAGTGCGCAGCTTGAATCAGAAAACTGTTATCACAAGGCCATCCAAATCGCCCAATGGCAGAGCGCCAAGGCGTGGGAATTGCGCGCCGTGAAAAGCCTCGCCAGGCTGTGGCAGCAGCAAGGCAAGATCGCCGAAGCGCGGCAAATGCTCGCGGAAATTTACGGCTGGTTCACCGAAGGCTTTGACACGGCGGATTTGAAAGACGCGAAGGCGTTGTTGGATGAATTAGGCTTTGAATAGTTTTAGCTCTTCGTCAATTCGTTCCTGCAAAAATGATTTGATCAGTGATTGATAGGGCACATCGCGTTTATTGGCTACCAGGCGGATTTTCGCCAGCATTGAGGCGGAAATTCTAAGCGAAATAGTTCGAGTGGTCGGCTTTAGTTTGGGCAAAACAACCGATTCAGCCGTTTGCCAGTCAACGAAATCGGTCGAATCGTTTTCAGCCCAAAACTCACGCTCGGCGGTTTCGTCATTCAGCACTGGTATCTCTTTTAATTTTTTCGGCATAAATTCTCTCTTCACGTTTGGTCATATCGCGGGCAGAAATTACCCGAATCAACTTGTTCCGCATGGTAAAAGCGATAAACAACCAACGGTCAGCATCGGTTCGCCCTAACGCAAAAAATCTTGTCTCGTTTTCAGATCGCTTTTTATCGGAAGCAATGAGCAGCGGCAAATTGAAAAAGACGTCTTCACATTCGCCATCGGTTACTTCGTGAAGATGCCAGTTTTTATTGGAATTGCCTTCATCCCAGGCAAACCCTTCGCCATTTTCAATATGCGCTTTCATTGGGGCTGCATGGTATGAGCGCATACAGGGAATGTAAAGAATCTTTCGTCAACCTATGATCTCTGCTGGCGATGGCTGGGTTACTCTCATTGCTGGCGAAGTGTTGTTGCTGGCAAACCGTTACTGGCTGACCTGCTGCGGCGCATCGGCTTGCCGGAATGAAAGATTGATGTGCCCGAAATAGCCTGACTTGTCCGGCCAATGGCTGAATCGGGCGGTCATCAAGTTCAGAAATCTGATCTTCGGTGAGTATGCGTAAACTCCGTAAAACATAAAATCGGAGGTTCAAGACGAGATGCCCGCAAATCAATATGAGTTTTTGACCGAATGGCATGTGTCCGCGCCGCGCGAACAGGTTTACGAAATCCTGAAGGAAGGAAAAGAGTATCCGCGCTGGTGGCCGGACGTATATCTGGGAGCCGAATCCGAACCGTCTGGCCGCGAAGATCACGTCGGCGACAAGGTTCATTTCTTTACCAAAGGCTGGTTGCCTTACCGCCTGCACTGGACGGCGGAAGTCGTCCAGCACACCAAACCACACACCATTGAAATCAAGGCCACAGGTGATTTTGTCGGCAGCGGCAAATGGTCTTTGACGCCCAAAGGCCAGGGAACGCACATCGCGTTTGACTGGCGATTGCGCGCCGACAAACCGTTGCTGCGATGGTTGTCGCCCGTTTTCAAACCCATCTTTCGCTGGAATCATCATTGGGCGATGGCTCGCGGATACGAAAGTTTACTGCGAGAACTCGAACGCAGACGCCCAGCCGCCTGATAGCCACGAATAAATTTTCAATCCTGAAATCCGCCACAGCTTTGAATGCGTAAACTCGATTGCAACGGGGAAGTAAGTTTTCACCCCCGGCAATCTTGCAATCACTTTCAATCACAAAAATTCGTGACCTAGTCGGACACGTGACTGAGTGTCCGCATTCGACTCTCAAGGAGGAAAACACAAATGAAAAACCTGAAGACATTCTTGATGTGCGCTTGTTTGCTGACAGCAGTTTCAATTTCGGCTTTGGCGCAGGAAAAATCGCTGTACGAACGGCTCGGCGGCGAAGCGGCGATTTCGGCAGTTGTGGATGATTTTGCCGGGCGCGTGTTGGCCGATACGCGCATCAACAAAAAATTTGCGGACAGCGATCCGACGCGATTGGTAACCAACCTGAAGTCGTTTATGTGTATGGCGACCGGCGGCGGTTGCAAATACGAAGGCCTGAGCATGAAAGACTCTCACAAGAATATGGGCGTGACCGGCGGCGAATTTGGCGCGTTGGTCGAAGACCTGGTGGCGACTTTGGATAAGTTCAAAGTGCCGGAAAAAGAGAAGAATGAATTGTTGGGTGCTCTGGGCGGAATGAAAGGCGACATTGTCGAAGTGGAATCCAACGCGACGGGAACTCCGCTGCCTAAGAAATTCAAACCGGCTCCGGCGATGGGCAGCAAAGAAGATATGAAGGCGAAAGCGAAGATGGAAAAGAAATCGAAGAAGAAAGACAACTAACGATGGTTTCCTGAAAATGGGCTGAGAGATGAAACGGCTCACTGATGTGCAGGCGCGTGTTCTGAGCTTGGTCTCCAGACTCAGAACACGCGCATTTTCGTTTTCAGGAAAAATAGTGGCGGTTATTTGACCTTGTAACCGCCGTCGGGAAGTTTTTCGCGGTGGGCATTGTGGCAAGCCATGCAAGTGGCTTGAATCTTTTTCTGTTCATCCGGGATTTTGTCCCATTCGCCGGCGGCGGCCAATTTGCCGATGGCGACAGCGGCTTCTTTGGCCTGTTTCGACCAATCCACAGCATCCTGGGTTTTACGAGCGGCAAAAAAATCTTCGGAAGTCTTGAAGATTTTTTCCAACTTTGCGGCATCGGATTTGGCGCCGTCGGCATTTTTTGCCGTGACGTTGCCGCGTAAGCTGCCAGAAGCGGGCAGCACTTGTTTCATCGCCGCTTCCAGATCGGCTTCGGATTGCGGCACAGCAGCCACCACGAAAACTGCTGCGAACAACATGACCAGAAACAATTTCATTTTTCCTCCAGTGTTGAGCTTCATTGAGAAGCAAGGGGTTGTTTTTTTGAGCAGAACGCTCTGAGTGAAATTACCGGATGAAAAATCCGGCAGAGACGGATGCAAAGACGATCAATTCGCTTTGCTTGTCACAACTATTTCCGGGACGAATCAGAACTTCAGCCGAATACCAGCCCACGCCGCTCGCGGAGCGCCCGGGGCCAGAAACGTGGCGTGTTGCAGCGGGTATTCGTCGTCAACTTCCCCGAACGGACGCGCGATGAAATTGCCCTCTGCCGTGAAGCCGGTTGACCCAAGTTGCGCTGCGGTGAAAAAGCGTTTGTCGAACAGATTGTTGACGCGCGCGAACAACTCGACGTGCCGGTTGATTTCATATCGCGCGCCAAAATTGGCGACGGCATAACCGGGCGAACGGCCTTCGCCCAGGTAATACGTTCCGTCAGGCTGATGTTCGTTGTTTTCGTCGCCGCGAGCGAATGAACTCGACAATGCCAGCACGCCGAAATTCAGCGAAAACTTTTTCGTCGCCTGCAAGTCGGCAAAGAGTTTGAACATGTGCTGTGGAATCAGCGGAATTTTTGCGCCGGGTTCGATTTCAATCAGCCCTTCCAAACCCGGAGCTTCGGCGTCGCTGCTGCTGTTGCTTTCGCCGTTCACCTCTTCTTCGCTTTGATAAGTGGCGTCCAGATAGGTGTAGCCGCCGCCGAATCCAAACCGCCATAAGCGTGTGTTCAAGTCAGTTTCAAAACCTTGTCGCCGAGTTTTGCCGAAGTTTTTGAAATACCCGAAGCCAGTTTGTTCCGAAGCCACAAACAAAATGTCGTTGCGGTTTTCTCCACGAAACCAACCGAAGTTCCAATTGACACGGCTTTCCTGTCCGCTGCGCAACCCGGCTTCAAAAGTGCGCGTAACGACTTGGTGAAGCGGCGGGTCGCCAGCCATCGCATTCGGCAACTTGCACGGAGATTCAGGATCAGCGCAACCCAGTTCAACCGAAGTCGGAGCGCGATTGCCCTCGCTGTAACTGGCATAAGCGTTCAAATGCCGAAGCGGCCTGTACGTCAATCCCACAGCCGGATTGAAACGATCAAAAGCGTGGTCGCCGTCCAACGAACCTCTGCCGCCGCCGGGATTGATGCGGTCGGAATTTTTGACGGTTGTGCGGTTATAACGGCCTGACAATGAAAGAGTCAGTTTGTTTCCAACGGCAATTGCGTCTGTCGCGTAAAGGCTGAAAGTTTGAATGCGCCCGTTCAGGTCAACGCGCGTGTCGAATGGTTCATCGTCCGCGACACCGCCTGTGACTCCGTCGCCAAAAGCATTCAGGCCGGTCACGCTGCGGTCTGGATTCAAGTATCCAAGCTGAGTGGATTGCGTGAAATCAACACGGCTGCGATCAAACACCGCTCCCGCCGTCAATTGATTACGCTGCCCGTTCGGAAAGCTGACCAAGGTAAATTGCCCCGAAGCGCCGTAATTGTATTGCTCGCTGTGACCGCGATTGAGCAGGCCGTTGCATTTTTCCGAAGGTTCATCGCGTTGCAGAACTTGCGCTATGCAACGCCAGAAAGGAAACGGCGTGTTCGCCGCCGTAATCGCGCCGGTTGGCACTCCTGTAAAACCTGCGGCGCGCAAAGCGTCGCGGTCGTCGTCGCTGAGTTGGTAAACCTGCTGATCCAGCGATTCTTCGTTGATGTCGCCGTTCAGCGTGTTGGTGCGAATCGAACGCACATAAGCGTTGCCGGAAATCGCCAGCCGTGAATTGAAACCGTGTCGAGCGTTGAAATTGAAAAACGGCGCACGGTTATTGGTAATGTCTGGCTTGGTGTAAACGCTTCGGTAATCGCGGTCCAGGAAGCGTTGTTCCTGCAATCCATTGCCGATCAGCGAATTGTTGGCGTAAGCGACAGTCATTCCCAGCGAAGTCCGTTCGCGTTGCCAGCCCAACTTGCCGAAAAACTGCCGGACGTTTGACGGCGAATCAGTTCGCCAGCCGTCTTCAAAAAACAGTGAACTGGCTGTGTACCAGTGAAATCCTTTTTTGTTCGAGCCGCCGTGCTCCAGTTCGCCGGTCAATCGCCCAAAACTGCCGCCGCCAATTTCCAAAGCGGTGATAGGCGAATTCAAACCGTCCTTGGATTGCAGCACTAAAGCTCCGCCCAAAGTGTTCAATCCAAACATCGGATTCGATCCCGGAACCAGTGCGACTTCGGAAATAGCTATGCGTGGAATCAAATCCCAACTGACAACATCGCCGAAGGGTTGATTCAATCGAACGCCATCCAGATAAACCGACAGCCCTTGCGGAGTCCCCAACAAAGGCGAAGCGGTGTAACCGCGATAGTTCAAATCGGCCTGATAAGGATTGCCCTGAATTTCGTTGAGGTGAACGGCTCTGAGTCTGCGGTTCAAAAAGTCAGACACATCCAGCGCATTGCTGGCTTGAATGTCGCCAAGCGGCGCTGCTTGAATCGGCGCAGCAATTTCGTCCGCGCTCAGATCGGCTCCGGGCAAAGGCGTCGCGGCGACAATGTCCACGTTGAAAGCCAGTCCGCCCAGCGTCAATGTGACGGAACGGGAAATTGGAGTTGCCGATTGCACGTCAACCAACACCGACTGTGCAGCAAACCCGCTTTGAGAAACTTCCAACCGGTAACGCCCAAAACTCAACCCTGACAAGGTAACTTGCCCTTGAGCATCAGTTTGAAAACTGCGACTGACGCCGGTTGCCAGATTTTCCAGACTCCCAGCCACGATCAAAGCTTTGCCTGCCGGGTCTTTTACTTCAACGCGAAGCTGACCGGTTGGTTGTTGTGACAATGTAATTCCGTAATTGGCCTGCACGAGTGGACTAGCGGCAAACATGAGAACTACCAGGAGAAAAATTCTGGTCATCATGATCGAGAATTCCTTTTGTTGTTAAGAGTTGAGATTCCAGCTATTGAGACATTTTCAGGAGCAGGGAGGTTACAGCCTTTTCCTATAAAATAGAAAGGCCGGAGCGCAATAAGCTCTGCCAGTTTGCGCTCCGGCTGGCCGCAATTCCGGTTCACCGTGAAGAATGAGAACAGCAGGTAAAAGAGTTCTCGAATTTCGGTGAAGGGCTCGGCCAAAAATTGTTTCGACCATCAACGTTCGGCAATCTTCGCGGAAGATTGTGCCTTCCATGGATCGCCGAAACGTGGATCGGTCAAAAACTTTTCGTCGGTCAGGCTTTTCAGGAAATTCAGCAAATCCTGTTTTTCCTGCGCGGTCAGCCGAAAGCCTTTCACGAAACTGCTTTTGTTCGGATTCCGGCTGCCGACGCCTTTGAATTCGCCGCTGCGAATTGTGCGGCCTCCGGCGGCGTAATGGTCAATCACGCCTTCCAGCGTGGCGATGCTGCCGTCGTGCATGTATGGCGCGGTCACAGCGATGTTACGCAACGTCGGCGCGCGGAATTTGCCCACATCTTCAGGTCTTTGCGTGATTTCAAAAGTGCCCTGATTGTCTTTTGGAAACCCGCCTTTCCCGTCCAGGTTGTAAAGCCCCGTGTTGTGAAATTCGATTTCCGCAAAGGCTTTGCCGACGTGGTCGGTAGTTTGCGAGAAGTTAAACCCTCCGTGGCAGTGAAAGCATTCCAGCCGTTCGCCGAAAAACAGCGTTTCTCCACGTTTGACCGACGCGCTGACGGCGTTGCGCTGGCCGTTCAAATAACGGTCATAAGGCGAATCGCCCGAAATCAACACGCGCTCAAAAGCCGCAATGGCTTTGGTCACGTTTTCAATCGTGAAAGGATCAGCCGCATTGCCGAAGACTTCAGGAAAGAATTTTTGATAACGCGGTTCGGTTTTCAGCTTCGCCAATACTTCGGTTTCCTTGCCGGACAAACCCAGTTCAACGGGATGTTCGCCGAACATCGGAACCAGCGCCTGCCGTTCGAGCTGTTTCATATTCGGATTTGCCCAGGTCAGCACAGGCGTGTAAGCGATGTTGACTATGCTCATCGAACTGCGCGGATGCGTTTCGCCCGTTGTGCCTACGGCTAGAGCTTTGCCGTCGGTGAAGGCTTTGGATTGTTCGTGACACGACGCGCAGGATTGTTTGCCGTTCACGGAAAGCCGCGTGTCGTAAAACAAATGCCGACCGAGTTCGACTTTGGCCACGGTCATCGGATTGTCCGCAGGGATTTTGGGCGCGGGGAATCCGGCTGGCAGTTCCCAATGCCAGCCGGTCGCCGAAGCGGTTAGTTCCTCGCGCCCTGGGATTTTCCCAGTTGCGCAGTGTGATCCCCTTTTTCCGTCGAGAAGAATTTCTGCCCCGGCGATTCTTTGCCCGCGAACGGCAAACCGATGTTGGCGAACAGCGGTGCGCAATCGGCGTCATTTTGCGCCGACATGCAACCGCGAGCGGTTTTAGGTTGGTTCACGTCCATGTTCGCGCCGTCCAGCAGCTTTTTCAGATCGGTGACGACGACATCGCCATTGACGTTGAAATTGCTGAGCGTGATTTCCGCGCGATTCGGAAAGCTGCAATTGGTGGGAATGGTTTGCATCGTGCCGCCCGGCTGACAGCCCGTGCTGCCCAGATGCAACATCCAGCCTTGCGGCAAACCCGTCGTCTGCATTTCGATGCGCGCGAACTTGTAGCCGGAATTCCACACCCAAAACAGTTGCGTCAGGTTCAGCGGCGAAGGCGCTTTGGCCGGTTCGGCGTGATTGCGTTCAAACGGCACGCCGATGGCGAATTTCACGCCAACATATTTTCCCGCCGGAGCTTTGCCTTTGATGACTTCGTTGGTGTCAGCGGTTCCGTTGGCACAAGGGCCGCTGCCGTTTTCAAAATCCAGCAACGCCAGATTGTCCACCTGCCATTTGCCGTCCTGTTCCAGCGCAACCGGCGTTTCCTTGCCGGCGGCATCAATCAGCCGAACGTTGTGAACGTAAAAACGAAAGTCGGTCGGCGTGATTTTGGAATTGGTCGAGCCGATGTTTTCGTAACTCTGCCCGCAGGTGAAAGGTTTGTCGCCGACAACGGGCTTGAAGCGCAACGCGAAATCTTGAGTCGCGCCGCCCGGCATTGCCGCATGATCTTCTTCGCTCATGCCCAGATGTTTGACGTAATGCACCAATTGCCAGCGTTCGCGGTCGCTGGCTTTGAGCTTGTAACCGGGCATTCCGCTGGTTTTGATGCCGTAGGTGATGACATAAAAGATTTCGCCGTCGGTCAGCTTCATCACGTAATGGCTTTTCAAATCGGGCACTTTGATTTTGGCTTTTTTGTTGTACTGCTCGCCTTTGCCGTCGGCGGCGTGACAACCGGCACAGTTCGCTTCGTACAGAGCCTTGCCGTTTTCGATGTTGGCGGTGCTGTGTTCAACGGGATTGCGCAAGCGCTTGGCCGTCGCCGGAGCGTGGCCTTTCTTGTGGCCGTCGTGCGCCTGAACATCCGACAATTGGTTCAGCGCAAATCCACCAGCCAATAGCGTAACCAAAATCATCAGCTTGAGAGTGTTTGATTGAAATTTCATTTTTGCTCCTTTCTTAAGAGTTAGCCTCTTCGTTGTTGGGTTTTCAGTGCGGTTTCGTGCAGCGACTTCGCCGCCGGAGTGAACATATCGTCAATGAACTTTTTCGCTTGTTTGTTGGCCGTTGCGGGCGAGCCGGAGTTGAACGGCGGTTGCGGGTTGTATTCGACGTAAAGCTGCACTGCTTCGGCGTAGGTTTGATTGCGCAGCTTCGCCACAATCGCCAAACCGAAATCGAGTCCCGCCGTCACGCCGCCGCCGGTCATTCGATTGCGGTCAATGACCACACGGCCTTCGGTGGGAATTGCGCCAAAGACTTTCAACGTTTCCAGCGTGTTCCAGTACGAAGTCGCCTTGTAACCTTTCAGCAAACCCGCCGCGCCAAGCACCAGCGCGCCCGTGCAAACGCTGGTCACGTATTTGGCGGTTTTGCCTTTTTCGGCCAGGAAGTTCAGAACTTCATCGTCTTCCATCATCTGTTGAGTGCCCGGCAATCCGCCCGGAACGAACAGCACGTCCAGATTGTCAGGACAGTCTTTGAGCGTGGTGTTCGGAGTAATGGTGACAAGGCTGCCTGCTTTGACCGGCTGTTTGTCTTTCCAAACCAGATGAATGTCTCGATTCATCAAGGCTTCAAACATCGTCAGCGGCCCGACTAAATCCTGTAAGTACATGCCTGGATAAGCCAGCATCGCAATCTTGAGCTTTGCGCCGCCCATCAGGTTTTCGGCCTGTTTCATGACGGCTTCGTGGTCTTGATGTTGATTGGTCTGTTGGGCATTGCCGGACAACGGCAGAAAAGAAGCGAGCGTGGCCGTCGCCGAAATTTTCCCAAATTCTCTTCGGTTCATAGTGTTGATTCCTTTTTGTTAAAGCGTGAGAAGTCACCGCGCGATTTCTCACCGCGCCATGAACGACGGTTTGACGCAAACAGCTTCGCCACCCGAATTTGAAGATCGGGCAGGCCGGACTGATTCGTCAGACACTTCGGACAGCAGTGGAGAATTCGAGCGAATGATTGAAAGTTAAGGTCGGAAGAGATCGGCGGGCGGAGCGCGGGAAGAGTTTGGCGAAAGTTGAGGCGAGCGGTAGAAGGTGGCTTCGCGGTGATAAATCGGAAGAGAATGCTCAGCCACCGCCAAATGGCGAGAATGCGTTTGCGCTACCTGACCGCGAGCAATCTTGGAACTCGAAGGCGGCGTCGCGGGACACGGACATTGCGAAGCCAGTTCCGGCAACGCAAGTTTGGGAATGTCGCTGTAATCCTTGCCTTCGACAAAGGGCTTAGAGGCGGCGCAACAACAGTGGCCATCGGCTACGCAACATTCCATCGAGCAGAAATCTTCTGCCGAATTTTCGGCCAGCATGGAAACTGGCACGGCAATCCAACTCAGCAAAAAGATCAACAGCGCGCCAGCCGCTCGCAGGTTGATCTTTTTGAGTGCTCGTTGGAAGTTCGGAAAATTCATGAATTTGACGGGCGCAGCATACGCCGCTGCGCCCGTTTGTCAAAATCGCTCAGGCTCAGCGCGCGATTTTTGTCCAAACGCCGCCAGCCTTCGCACTCTTGGTGATGGCTTCGACGACGCAGTTGGATTCGTGGCCGTCGGCGAAGGTCGGAAACTCGATTTTGTCCGCGTCGGCTTCCATCGAACGGCCTTCGGAAATGAAGCTGTACACATTGCGCAGCAGGTTGCGGAAAGCGTCAGCCCAGGCTTCGCCGTGTCCGCCGGGAAGCGCGGCGTAATGCGCGATGCTGGGATCAAGCAAGCCGGGGTCTTTCAACATCCAGCCGTTCGGTTCGTTGCGTTTGCCGATCCACAGTTCATTCGGACGTTCCTGCTTCCAGGCGACGGCGGCTTTGTTGCCGTCAACTTCGATTTCCAAACCGTTTTTGTGCCCGGCGCTGACCTGAGAAACCGAAAACGATCCTTTCATTCCGTTTTCAAAGCGCAACAAGACGCTGGCGAAATCTTCGGTATCAACCGGGTATTCGTCGAACTCTTCGTTGCCGGAGCTTTGGGCAAAAGCTTCGCGCGTGCCTTTCGGTTTTTGCCGGGTCGGATAAACGGTCGTGTAATCGGCCAGCACTTCGGCTATGCGCGAACCGGTGATGTAACCGGCCAGGTCGCACCAATGCGAGCCAATGTCGGCCACGCAGCGCGATTCGCCGCCTTCTTTTTCCAATCGCCAGTTGTAATCGTTCGGATAGAGCAACCAGTCCTGAATGTAACAGCCGTGAACCCAGTGAGTTTTGCCGATGTCACCTCGGTTAATCATGACGCGCGCCTGCTGCATCAGCGGGTTGTAGCGGTAATTGAACGTCACGGCGTGAACGATGCCTTTGGCTTTTGCGGCGTCGAGCATGGTTTTGGCGTCGGCGGAATTCAGCGCCAGCGGTTTGTCGGCGATGACGTGTTTGCCGCGTTCGATGGCGGCCATAGTCACAGGCAAATGCAGGTCGTTCGGCGTGCAGTTGTGAATGACTTCGATTTCAGGATCATCCAGCAAAGCTTCGTAACTGCCGTAAGCTTTCGGAATGCTCATCTTCGCGGCTTTGGCTTCGGCAGAAGCCTGATTGCTGCCGGCCACGGCAACTACGTCAACGAATCCCAGCCGGCGAGCGGCTTCAATGTGATGCGGGCCAACGAAGCCCGCGCCAATCAATGCAGTTTTGACGGTTCGCATGTCAGTGCAAATCTCCCTTGCAGAGTTTTTGTAACTGGCTGGCTTCTTCGCTGCGTTAGCGGCGCTTGAATTTAGCCGTGAGTTTTGAACCCACGGGAGAATGCGATAGGTGCGATACATCGCGTCGGCGACGACTGAATTCAAACGTCGCTGACGCGACGTGAAATTCGCTATCGCGCTACCCGGCGTTGAAACGCCGGGCTAAAGTCAGCCGCCGCTATGCGGCGAAGAGCAGTCAGGACAGTTACGGTGTTTTTGAGAATTTATTTTTCGCTTGTCAGAAAAGCGAGCGTAGTTTCATCGGTCAAAGATGGAGTGTCAAGAAACGTCTGACGGTTAAACTCTGCGCTCAAAACGGCGGCCCAAAGGATTTATCCGGCGGACGATTCAGCAAAATGTGCAGATAGCTGGCGCTGAGCTTTCGGCAAAATCGCCAGTAGCGAGTCGCACCGGAATAGCTGAATGTCGCTGCGCCTCTGGCTGCGAGCAGCAGCAAAGAGAGCAGAGCATAACCGACGGCCTCTGCACGCTTACCGACTTTGCAGAGGTAATAAACCGAATTACGCCGAAGAAGAAAGCTGACCTGACTGGTCAGGTCGTAGCCTTCGGTTTTTTGCCGATGAACGATGCTTTCAATCGGCAGGTAACGAACGCTCCAGCCAGCTTGCCGAGCGCGAAAATCCAGGTCGGCGTCTTCGATGTACATGAAGATGTTTTCGTCGAAGAGGCCAATTTGTTTCAGGCAGTCGGCGCGAATCAGCAAACACACTCCGTTCAACACCTCTGCTTCGACTTCCTTGTTGCCTGAAAGCTGAAACGATTCAGGATTCCAACGATAGGCGAACCAGTTCGCCAGATTGCGCCACAATCCCGGAGCGAACAGCACGGTGTTCTGCACCTGCCCGGCTTCGCGGTAAAAAACTTTTGGGCCAGCGATGCCGACGCGCGGATCAGCTTCGAGGTGCGAAACCATTTCGCTGATGAAGTTCGGATTGACGACCACTGTGTCGGGATTGAGGATCAGCACATACTCGGCTGCGGCGTTGATGGCTTGGCGGATGCCGACATTGTTGCCTCCGGTGTAGCCGAGGTTTGCGCCAGTTTGCAGAAAGACCACCGCAGGAAACTCGTCGGCCAGCATTTGCTCGATGCCGTCCGCCGAATTGTTGTCAATCACGACCGTCGTCAGGTTGGGATACGGCACTCTGGCAAGCGACAGCAGGCATTCGCGCATCTGGTCGCGCATGCGGTAATTCAGAATCAAGACGTGAACGGATGGCGGATTTGAGTTCAATGATTTTAGGGCAGATTTTTTAGAAGTAGTTGTTCCACCTGCATCGAAACAAGCAAATCGTTTTTTTGCTGAGAGAAGTAATACCAATGCATCAATACCCGGTCAACTCATTCAAGTGTTGACCGGGTATTGATAGTTACGGATGCTTTAGTCACTGCTTAACGAAAAATACATCCCAAGCCCAACGCCCAGCCTGTGCGCCCTGAACATCCTTCACCTTGGCTCGATACCTGAACTTGTTCCCATATTGATCCGTCCGTTTTGATTCTTTGTAATCCAAGTCCAGTATCGCAATCCCCAACTGTGCAAGTGAATGAAGTTCACCGGATTCCGAAATTCCATTGTGGTTGGCGTCTTGCCAAAGGCGTAGCAAAGAAAAGACCTGATCTCTGTTATCTATCTGGCCATCTCCATTGCCTCCGTTCGCCGACTGGTCGAAGACCGCAAGTGCAAGAAAGCCGTTTTTGAATTCTCCCGGCGGTGGAGAAGGTTGCGGAGTAAAGTTGCCGAATAGTTCCGTGCCGTTGTCAACGACACTATTACTATTACGATCAAGGAAGAGGAATGCATCATCCGCCCCCGATGCAGTCCATGCCCACCGATTGACGCCCCCTCCGCTAAGGTTGAAATCAATTCCACCTGCTGCGTCTGTCAGAGCAAAACCATTTCCCTCGATGTCCAGCAAGATGGGCGATCCCCATTGGCATTCACAACTCGAGCAATCCCAACTTCCATTGCAATTTGAAATTTCACCGTTTGTAGGGTTACACGAGGCACCCAATCCACAATAATTAGAAGGGCTGCCACTGCAAGTTATTACACTCGTTGCGTCTATGCCATCTGTTCCGATCATTGGATTCACGTCACCGGGCTGACCAGGGGTGCCAAGCTCGCCAGAGATGCCTGTAATCCCATTACCCAAATCTCCTGATCCAGGACCGCAAAACCCGCTTCCGGGTAAGCCAGGGCTGCCGCCCGGTCCACCATCTCCCCGTCCACCAGGCTCACCCGCTGTTCCCTGTAAACCAGCTACACCACGATTTATTTGTACATCTACCGTTGCCGTAGAGGGATAGGTAACAGTCACAGTTCTTCCGTTACCTGGGTCTCCGCCCATTCCGCCTTTCTTTCCATTTCCTCCTTGGCCACCGATTCCTCCTTCTCCGCCCATTCCGCCTTTACCGTAAATGTTATTTACTCCGCAACAGGCTACTCCGTTTCCTCCCGTCCCTCCTATCCCGCCACGCCCACCTTTTTGGCCATTTCCTCCATGTCCGCCTTTTTGGCCATTTCCTCCCTTAGCATAAAAATGCCAGGTTCCGGTCGAACCACATGGAATCTCGCACATTATATTGCCAATGGCATCCCCTCCTGCTTCCCCCTTCAATCCATTGCCACCGTCTCCTCCCAGATTCCCTTCCAACATTGGGTTTTGGCCGCCACCTTGACCTTGGTATCCATCTGGATGACCAGAACAATTGCCTATTGTGCCTGTGTCGCCCACCCGAATATTGTCGGGCGGTGTGGCCGCCGGGTTTGTATATCCATACTCTCCCTCTCCAGATGGAGAGTTGCCATTTTTATCAACAGTCATTTCACAAAGAGCAAAAACATATTTATACAGCTTGCCTTTTTTCTTTACTGGAAAATTGTATTTGGCTTTTTGGAAGGAGAATCCTTTATCTGGAATGTCACTCCCTTCTATCTCTATTTTGGCTGCACATCTAGCCGAGTCAACGAAGTATAGATGTATGTCCCCCGGTCCACGTATAATTGGATTCTTCCCCTCAAAGATAGCGTGGCGCACCAGTATCAAAACATCACCGGTTGTTTCTATCTCTTCAGGTAAATACAAAGTGTTTGCTAGGTAAACACCGCGTAAATACTTCCCTTCAGCACGATCAAGCTTCATTTCAGGCATCCGGCCAAAATCAGTTTTTAGCCTTTGTCGCCAGTCAGGCTGTCCAAGGGCTTCCGTATCAAAAGACACACCATGATCTGACAGCATTTTCTTTGCTTTCAAAACAACTCTCGTTTAGCTGTTTTCTTTTTTTCTTCCTGTTGAGCTATTTCTTGTCTTTTCTCCTCTTGTTGTTGAAAGATTATTTGTTGTACCTCTTTGGCTTTGGCTGAAGTGTGATGCCCGGTTTGCAGTAACAATATAGCCAGGCAAAACATGGCGACAGAACAAAACACACATACTACGCGGCGAGTCATATTGGTTTTCATGATAACTACATCCTCCTAATGATGAGTTGCCTACACTGGTGTTAAGTTTTAGCCCTCCCCAAGGGCATAATTAGAAAATCGGTGAAAACTCAGTTGTGCTCTAGCGTGTCTCATACTTTGACAAAGAGACATTTACTTGCGCTTGTGTACGCAACCATGTTTCACTTTTACGAGTAACGGGTAGAGAGAGTTTGTTGATAGATATTTACTTGGGTCTTTTAAGCAGGAAGAACATATGGGTATCACTCGGATCAGTACGAAACTTGGCTTGCACGACTTCCCAGCCCTGAGATCCCTGTACATTAAGAAGTGGAATCATCTTGTCACTATCAGAATATGGGATCAGAAGTGCCGTATATTCCCAGTTTATTCTCGATGCAGTTTGTTTCTGGCCGTACACCGTCCAGCAGGTGAAGCAAAGCGCCACCATACTAAACACAAATAACAGTAGTTTGGTTTTAGTCTTCATCATTTTGCGTTCTCCTAAAATGAATTTGAGGTAGAGACATCACTGTCCCATGATAATTTCAGCCGACGCTGATTGGCTTCTACGTCTGGATAAAATGATTATCGCGCCATTTCAAAAACGGCCACAACCGATCCGAAAACCAAATGTAAAAGCTATCTTCACCAGCGCAGCTAATCAGCTTCCAGTAGATAAACCTCTACTCACTATAAAGCATAGGAATAAATGTCGTTTGAACTGTGTGTTGGGGATTTTGATGTGTAGCAATTGGTTTATTGCCACACAATCGAAAATCTGATTACACCAAGAGGAATAACTAAATTGCCAAGAGGGAAATAATGCTGATTCGTAGGGCTTACGTTCTTTATCAATCGTTGTGTGGGAAGTGTGCTAAATTTCGTTTCGCTGGCCAAACATCTTATACAGTTGCGAAGCTACGCTCCTATCCTGGTATTGTCAACAACTAAAATGCAGTTTTTTTTATTAAAATCGAGAACACGGCTGTGCGTTTTAGTGCAAGCTGCGAACTCGAAAATGTAACATCAAGACTGCGATGAACTTCGATGCGGAGGTAGCGCGAAGTAACATCAGCGCCCTTCACCGATTCTGAGCGCAACCAGGCGGCTTTCTTTTTGGTTGGGTTGAATGACGCGCAGCACCAGCGCAGTTCCATCGCGCAAACTGGCGGTGACTTTTTGGAAATCTTCCATGTTGTGAACCGGTTGGCGATTGATTTCGACGATGACGTGGCCGGGCAGCCAGCGCATTTCCGCCGCCGGGCCGAGCGGATCAATATCGGAAATTATCACGCCGGTTTTGACATGAATTTCCGCGTCTTTGCCGCCGCGACTGGCCGAGCGCAACGATTCCGGCGAAAGTTCTTTGACGGCAAAACCAAGCGGCAAATTGGTTTTTTGAATGGCTTGATTGCCGGGATGGGCTTCCAGTTGGCGTTCGTCCGGCGGACGGCGATCCAGTTTGGCGTGGACGGTCAGTTTTTGTCCGGCGCGCATCAGATTGATTTCAACGTCTTGATTGGGAAGAGCATTGGCGACGGCGCTGTAAAAATCATCGGAGTTTCGCAGCGGAGTTTTATCGAAATGGGTAAGCACGTCGTACGGCTGAATGCCTGCGCGAGCCGCCGGTTTGTCCTGCGAAACGAACGCGACCAGCACTCCCTGCAAATTTCCCACGCCCAAGCCTTCACGAAATTCCTGCGTCAGCGTTTCGGGCATCAAACCCAGATAACCGCGTGCGACGGTTCCGTTTTCGCGCAATTGTTCAATTACTCGGCGAACGACGTTGCTTGGCACGGCGAAGCTGATGCCTCGGCTGTCCACGCGAATGACCGTGTTGACGCCAATCACCTGACCGGCTTTGTTCAATAACGGGCCGCCGGAATTTCCGCGATTGATGGCGGCGTCAGTTTGGATGAAATCTTCAAATGGCTGGTCGCCGTAAACCTTGCGCCCTTTGGCGCTGACGATTCCGGCGGTGACGGAATGTTCGTATTCCAGCGGATTGCCTATGGCGATGACCGAATCGCCCACGCGAACCTGATCGGAATCGCCGAAATCCAGCACACCCAAATCTTCTGCTTCGATTTTCAACAGAGCAATGTCGGTGGCAGTGTCGGTTCCTTGCACTGTGGCTTTGCGTTCGCGCCCGTCGGCCAATCGGACTCGGATTCGGTCGGCATTACGAATGACGTGTTCGTTGGTGACGACCAAACCGGCCACGTCAATAATGAAACCGGTTCCGGTTCCGCGTTGGATGCTGCTGTCGGGTTGTGATTCGTTGGTGCGGCTGGCTTCGCTGGCGACGGCTCGCATGGCGATGACGGTGACGACGGCATGATTGGCTTCGCTGACAATTTCGGCATTCGGTCTGGATTCATCCACGGCGCTCAGCTTCGACGAAAAGAACACCTGGCGAAAACTCTGTGGGCGCAGAAATGCCCCCGCCACCAGCACCAACGCCAGCGTTCCAACCGTAAAGGCGCTCAAAAATGCGAAAAGGAGTCCGCGTTTCATACTTCCAATCTTCCTTGTCACACCATCAAGTTCAGGCTACGCGAGCCACAGGCATTTCCACCATCTGGGCATATTTTTGCGGCGCAGCAGCAACCTGCTCCATCAACTGCACAGTTTCCAGGTCATACAACTCTTCCCCGCAGTTATAGCACCGAGTCGCCGGGATGTTTTCGATCAAAACGCCCTTGTAAAATTCCGTGCGGCGAATCGGAACCACTTCAAACGCGCCGCATTGAGAGCATTTCGTTTTGGAGGTTAGGTTTTTTACTTTACTCATAATCGTCTGCCCGTAATCGAAAAACCGTTATCACGACAACTTTGCTGTCATCGTCCCAACGAGCAACGACAGCAATTTCATCATTTGACAATGAATCGCCGTAAATAACGTATTTCAGTTGCTGATACTTCGGATCGTATTGATCCCTGACAATTTCTCCGGTCAAGATGCAATTCACAGCATCGTCCGGTGACAAATGATCGAGCGCCAATTCCTTAACAGCGTGTGGCACGAAACGAATTTTACCTGCCTTGGCCGCGTGTTGTATTTGGCGAAGCTCTTGTTCATATATTGCATTGCCCAACAATCATCTACGCCTTTGGTTGCTTAATCTGTTTTTCGCTGACGATGCGCCAGCCTTTAGTTTCGCGCCGCAGAGTTATCAATCCTTGCGCGCGCCCCGAAGTTTGTTTGCGGCCACGTCGAAGCGTCCAGCTTCGATCAAACGACAAATCGGCTTCCTGAGCCTGACCGTTTTCAACTTTTTTCAAATCAATTTGTGGCGAATCGGAAAACTTCAACCAGTACGAATCCAGCTTGCCGAAAATGGATCGTTTGCGAGATTCGACTTTGGTTCGAGGCATCGAACCGTCGCGGAAGTATTCGACCCGATCGGCATAAAAACTGGCGTGTTTCGTCCAATCGCCTTTGACCGCCGCCAACGCCCATTCAGTATAAACCGAGCGCAGTTCCTGCCGAGCCTTTTCTTCGGCAGCCGGATCAGGGCTGACGTAAGTCGCCGGAACGGTTCGTGACGATGAATTTTCAATTGCAACCTTGTTCGATTGCTTTGGCTGAACGCCCGGAGTCGGTGAACTTGCGATGCCTGGAGAAGCCAAAAGCTGTGATGCTTCATCGGCTTCGGCCAGTGAGTCTGAATAAAGAACATATCCCAGCGCGGAAACAGCGGCCAATGCCAGAACGGTTACGCTGACGGCGAGTTTGCGGCGCGGACGACGTTCGATCAACAAGGTCGGCGCTTCGGTTTCGGCGGTCGGTTGTTCTGAGATGGCAACCGGCTGCGGGCGAAAGATTCCCGCAATAGGTCGCGGCGAAGTCATTGTTCGAGAATCGTCGCCGGGTTCAACTGGAACGAGTTCCGGCTTGCGAATTTTGTTGGCGAGCACGGTTTCCAGTAAAGCTTCGGCAAAGGCTGTGGCGGAGGGAAATCGCTGTTGAGGTTGTTTGGACAATGCGCGCAATACAACCTGCTCAAGTTGCGGTTGAATGATTTGGTTGAATCGGCGCAACGGCGCAGGTGGTTCCTGCAAATGTTTTAACAAGACTATGGATGTGTTTTCGCCGGTAAATGGCGCGTGGCCGGTCAGCATTTCGTACAGCAGCACGCCAAGAGAATAAACGTCCGATCTCGCGTCTACCGGCTGGCCTGTGCATTGTTCCGGCGAAATGTATTTCGGAGTGCCGACAATCGTATTTTCGTCGGTCAATCCTTTCCAGGTCTGTTCACCGTTTTCAGGTACGGCCAGTTTGGCGATGCCGAAATCCAACACCAGAACGCGCTCAGTGCCATCGGCGGCGGTTTCGATCATGACGTTGTCGGGTTTCAAGTCGCGGTGGATGATGCCCAATCGGTGAGCGGTTTCGATGCCCGCACAGACTTGCGCCAAAATCTTTGTGGCGCGTTCGGGGCGCATCTGCCCCAGCCGCGAAGCGTGCGCGCGCATTTCTTCGCGCAAGCTGCGGCCTTCGATCAGTTCCATCACCAGATAAGCCGAACCGTTTGGCAAATGGCCGGAATCATAAACAGCTACGATGTTTGGGTGTTTCAGCCGAGCCGCCGCGCGAGCTTCGCGGTTGAATCGTTCGCGGGCGGTGGCATCGCTCAGGAATTCAGGGCGCAGGATTTTGATGGCGACAGAGCGTTCCAACGACATGTGCGTCGCGCGGTAAACACTGCCCATGCCTCCATTAGCAATCAACTGCTCCAAACGATATTTGCCTTCGACAATCAGCGGCAGCGATTCGACTTCGCGCGTCGCCGTTTGGTCGAACAAGCAAAATTCCACCCCGTCGCCAAAACAACGATGACAAGCTCGGCAATAACGCATTACTTACTTCTCCCGGAGCGCGGACGTGTCGCCGGAGCGCGGACGTGTCGTCCGCCTGGTCCGCGGACTTCCAGTCCGCTCGTCACGCTAATTTTCAGTTGATAAAGGGGTGAAACCGTTTTCGATCTGAAGTTTGACGCCACGAAGAATACTAAAGCAGCAAGCGCAACTCAATTCACCTGACTGACAGAATGTCAGCCATTTGGTTGATTGGCGGACTGGAAGTCCGCGGACCAGGCGGACGACACGTCCGCGCTCCGGCGACACATCCGCGCTCCGGCGGCACGGCTGCGCTCCGGCGGCACGTCCGCGCTCCGGCTGAATGTCCGCGCTCCGATGCGTTGACGCTTCTGGCGCTTTTTCTTATAGTGCCGCGCGGCTTGAGTCCAAGCCTTCACGAACTGAAATGACAGCAACACAAATGCAATTGGAGCAGTTTTCCAATCCATCCAGCACAATGCCCGACGTTGATTTGCCGCAATGTTGTGGCACAGGCTGCACGGTATGCGTGCTGGATTACCCGGAACTGTTTTCCAGCAGTCAGGCTTCGGACACACTGGCTTTGCTCGAAGCCGTCGAGCAGGCGCAGGCACAAGTTGACAAAATTATTGCCAACGACGACTTGCAGTAATCACTTCTCTCTTTTTTGCGCCATCCCTTTCGCGCAAATCCGTAGCACCAAAAAGTAGTTCGTAGCTCCGTTGCCCGGAACGCCGAACATTATCTTCAAGGAGGCATCTATGGCTGCTGAAGCCACTACCACCAGCGCAGAAACGCACAAGCCTTACATTTCCGCCAGCAGTATCATTGCCGAATTCACTCCGCGCGCAGTCATTGTCGGCGCGCTGTTCGGCATCATTTTCGGAGCCGCCACGGTTTATCTGGGCTTGAAAGTCGGCCTGACCGTCAGCGCCTCAATTCCGATTGCCGTGCTTTCGATCACTGTGCTGCGATTGCTGGGACGTTCGACGATTTTGGAAAACAACATCGTGCAAACGACTGGTTCAGCGGCGGAATCCATTGCGGCGGGCATCGTTTTCACCATTCCGGCGCTGCTGATTCTGGGTCTGGATTTGGACATTACGCGGACTTCGCTGATTGCTGCTGCCGGAGGATTGCTTGGTGTGTTGTTGATGATTCCGTTGCGACGCAGTTTGATCGTCAAAGAACACGGCACGCTGCCTTATCCAGAAGGCACTGCTTGCGCTGAAGTTCTGGTCGTCGGAGAAAAAGGCGGCTCGGACGCGAAAACGGTGTTTCTGGGATTCGGCGTCGGACTGGCCTACAAGTTTTTGATGGGCGGTTTGAAGTTCTGGAAAGAAATGCCCGCCAAAGTCTTGTCGTGGTTTCAGGGCGCGCGCGTGGCGGCAGAAATTTCGCCGGAACTGCTGGGCGTCGGTTACATCATTGGGCCGCGCGTAGCTTCTTACATGCTAGGCGGAGGCGTGATTGCCGCGCTGGTGCTGATTCCGATGGTCAAGTTTTTTGGCGCGGGATTGACGACGAACATCTTTCCCGCTCCGCCCGGCGAATTGATTCGCAACATGAGCGCGTCGCAAGTCTTTGATCGTTACGTGCGCTACATCGCCGCTGGAGCGGTGGCGATGGGCGGCATAGTCAGTCTGGTTCGTTCGCTGCCGACAATCGTTCAAGCGTTCAAGTCCGGCCTGAAAGATTTCACCGGCGGAACCAGCGGCACCGAACGCACCGAACGCGACATTCCGATTGGTTACGCAATGGGCGGAGTCGTGCTGTTGCTGATTGCCGTCACGGTCATTCCTCAATATGAAATCAACTGGATTTCCTCGTTGCTGATTCTGGTTTTCGGCTTTTTCTTCGTCACGGTTTCGTCGCGCATCTGCGGACAGATCGGTTCGACTTCAAATCCGATTTCGGGGATGACGATTGCCACGTTGCTGTTCACGTCGTTGATCTTTTTGCTGATGGGCAGAATGCAGCCGCACGACCGAGTCATAGCTTTGACAGTCGGAGCCATCGTTTGCGTCGCCGCAGCCAACGCGGGCAACACTTCTCAGGATTTGAAGACTGGCTTTTTGGTTGGAGCCACACCGAAACATCAGCAAGTCGCTTTGCTGGTGGGCGCGCTGACTTCGGCATTGGTGATTGGCTGGACTCTGGATTTCCTGAACCGTTCGGCGATAAACATTTTGCCGATGAATTATCCCGGCTTCACTGTTCCCGCCGATTCGATCAAAGGCACTTACGCCGAAAACCCACCCGCGCCCGACGGCAAAACTTATCGTTACGCGCAGTTCGCCGTTGAAGTCGAAGCCGACGGCGGCAGAACGCGCATTGCTGCGGGCAAGTATCTGGTCGGCGAAGACAACCAGATTCACTACTTGGTCAATCCCGGCGTCGGCGGCATTCGACAAGGTTTGACGGCGACTTTGCCGCCTGCGGTTCAAGGCAAAACTTACGCCGATCAAGTGAGCGGCGGAGTCGCCGCGCGCGGCCTGGACGACAAGCTTTATCAACGGATCAATGCCAAAGAAGGCGATGGCGAATACACGTTGTTGGTGGACGAAAGCGGCGCTCCGAAATTTTCGGTCGAAGAATTCACCGGCAAACTGGACGCTCCGAAAGCCGCTCTGATGGGCGTGTTGGTGGATGGCGTGTTGACGCAAAAACTTCCATGGTCGTTGATCCTGATCGGCGCGGTGATTTCGTTGATGCTGGAAATCATAGGCGTCAGCGCGTTGCCGGTGGCGGTCGGCATTTATCTGCCGATTTCGACTTCGGCGACGATCTTTGCCGGCGGGTTGATTCGCGCGCTGGTTCAGAAGCTGAAAGACAACAAACACCAGGAAACGCTGGCCGAAGAAGAAACCGGCAAAGGCGTTCTGCTAAGTTCCGGTTTGATTGCGGGCGGAGCCATCGGCGGATTGTTAATTGCTGGTTCGCGCGCCATTTACGGCTGGCTGAACAACGTTCCGACTTCCATCGCCGAAGAAAAAATCGGCATCGGCGGTCATTGGGCGATAACCAGCGGGCCGTGGTCGAACATCATCGGCTTGTTGATTTTCGCCGGTCTGGCTTACTTCCTGTTTAACATCGCGCGTAAACGCGCCGCTTAGATCGGTCAGCAATTGCGTGACTGTTCGAGCGAGCAGACGTTTGACGAAAAGTCTTGTTCAGAGTTCACACTTTAGCGTGCTTTCCGAGATAGAAACTCGCAATCGCGTGAACTCTGAACGCTGACTTATCCTCAATTGCGCTCTTTCTAAAAAATCCTGCCAGTTCTGTCTCATAGTTTTTGCTTTGATTTAACCCACACAAATTCCGGTAGCACCAAAAATGGAAAAAATTATAAAGCAGATGATTTGGGTGCTGTTTGCGCTGCTGTTCGTCGTGCAAACGGCAGCGGCTCAAGCTGAGCCGAAAATTATCAAAGACCTGAAGCCGACAGTGATTCTGATTTCGCTGGATGGCTTCAGGCCGGATTATCTGGATAAGTATCCGGCTCCGACGCTCGGCTTGCTGGCCAAACAGGGCGTGCGGGCGAAGTGGATGACTCCGTCGTTTCCTTCGCTGACGTTTCCGAATCATTACGCCATAGCGACAGGCTTGTACCCGGATCACAACGGTATCGTCGCCAATACCATTTATGCGCCGGAATTCAACGAGACCTTCAGCATGAGCAAGCGCGAAGAAGTCGGGAACGGACGCTGGTGGTTGGGCGAACCCATCTGGGTGACGGCGGAAAAACAGGGACAACGATCCGCGCCTTTGTTTTTTCCTGGCTCCGAAGCCGAAATCGCAGGCCAACGACCGAGTTATTGGAAAGTCTTCGACGACAACTTTCCGAATTTTGAGCGGGTTGATATGGCGCTGGCCTGGTTGGATAAGCCGAAGGCTGAGCGCCCAACTATGATTACGCTTTATTACAGCGACGTAGATCACGGCGGGCACGACGCCGGACCCGATTCCGAAAACGCCAAACAAGCGATTGAGCGCGTGGATCAGGCGATGAGCCGATTGGTCGAAGGATTGAAAGCGCGCGGCGTTTTCAATCGCGTCAATCTGGTGATTGTGTCCGATCACGGAATGGCCAGGATGGACCCGCGAGACGTTGTCGTTCTCGACGATTACTTCGCCGCAGAACAAGCTCAGCGAGTTGTCTGGAACAGCGCAATGGCGCAAATCTTCCCCAAGCCCGGAATGGAAGAAGCCATTTATTCTGCGTTGAAAACAAAAGCTCCGCACGTGAGCGTTTATCGGAAAGCGGAGGTTCCCAAGCGGTTTCATTACGGGACAAGCCCGCGCATTGGCAACATTGTGGTAATGGCCGATGAAGGCTGGGCGCTGAGCAGTCGTGAACGCTACCGTCCTGTCCCGACTTCGGAAAGCATCAAGTATCGCGGAGGGCATGGGTTCGACAATCAACTGGAATCCATGCGGGCGTTGTTCATCGGATACGGCCCGGCGTTCAAACGAGGCCAGATCGTTGAACCGTTTGCCAACGTGGATGTGTATAACGTGATGGCGAAAATCCTGAAGTTGAAACCTGCCCCGAACGACGGCAATAAGGCGACGGTAAAGGCGTTGCTGCGGTAATCTAACGACAACTCAACACAACACGAAAAAGGTCTATGCGAATTTCAACTCGAAGTTTTGGGCGGGAGTCTATTTGCTTTCAAGTTTTTGGCGCGGTGTTGCTGGCGTGCCTTATGTTTGTGGCAGCTTGGGCGCAATCTGGAACTCCGATTTTGCCGAGCGATCTTTATAACTTCAGAGGAGAAGTCGGAGCCAATGCCAAAGTCGAACCGGTGACTGTCAGCGGACAATCGTTCACTCAGGCTTATCGCGTGACGGTCGGCGGAACGTCGGCGAATTTAGCGGATGCCGGGTTAAGGATT
The DNA here is from genome assembly GCA_902825875.1 of uncultured Acidobacteriota bacterium. Classification (GTDB taxonomy): domain Bacteria; phylum Acidobacteriota; class Blastocatellia; order RBC074; family RBC074; genus RBC074. Next base: position 24,846 of record CADECP010000036.1, on the reverse strand, counting down.
CGCACGGCGCAGGCCGTCGCGCAAGGCGACAATTTGCAACTGACGTTTTGGGTGCGAAAAGTCGCTCCGCTGGACGGCAACAACATTCGTGGCTTTGTCGGCTTTGAGAAAGCCGACGCTTCGGCGACAAAATCGCTGTACACGGTTTTCCCTTGCGACGGCGCGACGTGGACGAAATACAGTTTGCCGTTCAAAGCTGTTGGAAATTACGCGACGGGCGAAGCGCAAGTCGTCTTTCATTTCGCACACGGCCCGCAGGTGTTTGAACTTGGCGGCATCAGCGCCGTGAATCTTGGAAAAACTCCGCCGGTGACTGTGACGCCGACTTCGGTGTTGCCGCCAAATCCGTACGGCAGTTTTTATCGGTACTTTGATTCGCAACTCGGCGGTTCGACTTCGGTGGTGAGTGTTGCCGGGCAAAGTTTTTCGCAGGCAATTCAATTTTCAGCCAACGGCGATTCGGATTTCGTCTTTCGGTCAGGCTTGGGATGGCGAAACGCTACGGAAGTGAAGAAGGACGATTTGCTGTTGCTGTCGTTCTGGGCGCGAAAGCTTGAACCTGCTGACAGTTCAGTCATTCGCGCTCAAGTCGTTTTTGAGCGCGACACCGATCCTTACGACAAATCGTTCAGCGTCAATTTCCCGAATGATACTTCGGAATGGCGCTTTTATCAGTTGCCGTTCAAAGCGCACGCGGACTTTGCCGCTGGTCAGGCGCATCTGGTGTTTCATTTCGCTTACGGGCCGCAGAAATTTGAAATCGGCGGAATTTTGCTGGCCAATTACGCGCAACTGGCGACGCCCGCGCAGTTCAAAATCGAGTATTACTATCCCGGTCGCGGCGAAGCGAACGCGGCTTGGCGGTTGGCGGCAATCGAACGCATCAACCAACATCGCAAAGGCGAGTTGACCGTTCGCGTGGTTGACCGCGACGGCAATCCTTTGCCGGGCGCTCAGGTGTTCGTTCAACAAACCAATCACGCCTTCAAGTTCGGCTCGGCAGTGACGGCGCAATTGCTGGCTGGCAACGGGCAGACGGCGGCTGATCGTGAGCAATATCGTTCGCGCGTGTCGTCGCATTTCACGACGACCGTGTTGGAAAACGATTTGAAGTGGCCGTTTTGGGAAGAGTGGCAATCCTGGAATCGGCAGGCGACGATGGATGCGTTCGCCTGGTTGAAAGCGGAAAACCTGACGGTGCGCGGTCACAATTTGATTTGGCCTGCTGCGGACAATTTGCCGACGGATGCTCGCGGCTTGACGGGCGACGCTTTGAAAACGCGAATTGACCAGCGGTTTGCCGACATCTTGAAACCGGAAAATGCTGGTGGGAAATGTTATCAATGGGATGTCGTCAACGAACCGTACACGAATTTCGACATTCAAGGCCGCATCGCTGTTGCGGCGACTCCGCAATCGAACGGCAAGCTGGGCAATTTGGAAATCATCCGCTGGTTTCAGATGGCGCGAAACCTCGACCCGCAGGCGCAGTTGTTCGTCAACGATTACGACATAATTGCAGCGGGCGGAGCCGACGTAAATCATCAAAACTATCTGTTCGAGTTGACCAAATGGATGCTGGCGGGCGGCGCTCCGGTGAATGGCGTAGGACTGCAAGGGCATTTCGCCAACATTACTCCGCCAGCTTTGTTGCAAACGATCATCGAACGCTTTTCGGCTTTGCCTGTGCAATTGGCGGTGACGGAATTCGACATCAACATGGCCGACGAAGAGTTGCAGGCGGAATACACGCGCGATGTGATGACGATGATTTTCAGCCAGCCGAAGTTCACAGACTTTCTGATGTGGGGATTCTGGGAAAAGTCGCACTGGTTGCCGCTCGGCTCAATGTACAGAGCCGATTGGTCGTCGAAACCGAACGCGCTGGTGTACAACGATCTGCTGTTCCGCGAATGGTGGACGAACGCAAACGGTGTCAGCGATGCGGCTGGCCGATTCGCAACTCGCGGCTTCAAAGGTTCGTACAGCGTGACGGCTGTGTATGGGCGAGCTTCGCAAACGGTCGCGGCCACGATTGACCAAACCGGCGAAGTGATTGTGATGCTGGATGTCGCCGCGCCACGTTCGCCGGTTCGGCGAAATCAACCGCGTTCGATTGGACAATGAATCAAGGGGCAATTTGGAAAATTGCCCCACCTTTCAGGAGTAAATGATGGCTGTCAGTTTGACTTCGACGATCAATACTTGGGCTTTGCTGCCGATGCGATTGGCGTTGGGAGTGATCTTTTTCGCTCACGGAGCGCAAAAGTTATTTGGCGTGTGGGGCGGCAGAGGCTTTTCGGTCTGGATTTCCGGCGTCGCGCCGTTCGGGTTGCAACCTTCGTGGTTGTGGCTGGGAGCGGCGGCCTTTGCCGAATTCGTCGGCGGGTTGTTGGTGATGTTCGGCTTTATGACTCGTATCGGAGCTTTGCTGCTGACCTGCGTGATGGGCATAGCCATGGCGGGCGTGCATTGGAAAAACGGGTTGTTTCTGAACAATGGCGGGTTTGAGTACACGTTGGCGTTGCTGGCCATGTCGCTGACCTTGTTGATTGCAGGTGGCGGCAATGGTTCGATTGATTTTCAGCGGTCGGGCGGCAAATAAACGGGCTTCGGAGCGGATGCTTGACGCTTTTTGATGGCGCGTGTTACTTCACTTGCCAATTCGCTTTCAAAATTCATTTCTGGGAGATACCAACTGTGATTCGATTTTTCGGCCTACGTTCGGCTTTGGCGTTTATTTGCTTTCTGCTGATTCCTGCCGCCGTCCCGGCGCAAAGCTTCGAGTTCTTGCCCGGCGCAAAATACGACCCGGCAATTCCAACGCTGAAAAAAGTCGTCGGCCACGACCTCGGCGAAAAAATCACCATGCATCACGAAGCCGAAAAGTACATGACGGCTTTGCAGCAAGCGGCTCCGACGCGCATCAAGGTGTTCAAGTATGCCGAAACTTGGGAAGGGCGTTCGTTGTACGTGATGGCCATCGGTTCAGCGGCGAACATCGCGCGGCTGGACGAAATCAAAGCCGGAATGCAGCGACTGGCAGACCCGCGCAAGCTTTCCGCCAACGAAGCCAATTCGCTGATCGCTTCGCTGCCTTCGACGGTTTGGCTGATTTGCGGAGTTCACGGCAACGAAATTTCCAGCGTGGATTCGGCGTTGGTGACTGCTTATCACTTGTTGGCGGCTCAGAACGATGAAGTCGTGACGACGGCGATGAAAAACTCCATCGTGTTGATTGATCCGATGCAAAACCCCGACGGGCGCGACCGTTTCATCAATTACTTTCGCCAGAACGTAGGCCGCTTTCCTGACGCCGATCTGCAATCTGCCGAACACAACGAAGTCTGGCCGGGCGGCAGAACGAATCATTATTTGTTCGACATGAACCGCGACTGGTTCACGCAATCTCAGCCGGAAACTCGCGGGCGCACGAAAACTTATCTGGAATGGTTTCCTCAGGTCGTCGCCGATCAACACGAGATGGGAACCAACAGCAGCTTTTACTTCGCGCCGCCCGCGCTTCCCTGGAATCCGAATCTGACTAAAGCGCAACTCGATTGGCTGAACCGGCTTGGTCGCAACAACGCTGCCTGGTTCGACAAATTCAAATTCGATTACTTCACGCGCGAAGGCTACGATTCGTTTTATCCGGGTTACGGCGAAGGCTGGCCGCTCTTTCACGGCTCAATCGGAATGACTTACGAACAGGCCAGCGTGCGTGGTTTGCTGGCCAGGCGCGATGACGAAACGACAATGCACTACCGCGATTCGGTGCAGCATCATTTCGTAGCGGCGCTGGCGACCATCGAAAGCACTGCGAAAAACCGCGAAGCCTTACTCCGGCATTTTTACGATCATCGCCGCACGGCCATCGAAGAAGGGAAGACCGGCACGGTCAAGGAATACATCATCGCTCCGGGCAACGACCCGAACCGCGCGGCCAGACTGGCGGCGACGTTGATGATGTCCGGCATTGAAGTGAAGCGCGCCGACGCCGCTTTCAACAATCCGAAGACGCGCGATTACAGCGAAGGTCAGTTGCAGGCGCGAGATTTTCCAGCGGGCAGCTTTATTCTGTCGCTGGATCAACCGGCCAAACGGTTGCTGAAAACCTTGATGGACAAACAGACCGATCAGGACAAAGAGTTTTTGGACGAACAGCGTCGCCGCAACAAGCTGCGCCAACGCGAAGAGTTTTACGACGTGACCGGATGGTCGTTGCCGTTTTTGTTCGACGTGCCGTGTTACGTCGCTGAGCAGGCTTCGTCGGTGCAGGTGACTGTGTTGAAAGAGCAGCCGAAACCCGCGGGCCAAGTGCGCGGCGGACAGGCGAAGCTGGCGTATTTGATTTCGTGGGGAACTCAATCAGCGGCTTCGGCTTTGGCGGATCTGTTCCGGCAGGACGTGCGAGTTCACAGTTACGACAAAGCCTTCAAACTGAACGGCACGAATTTTCCGGCGGGAACTTTGGTCGTCAAACTGAAAGACAATCCGGCAAATCTGCACGAACGAATGACCAAATTGGCGGCTGAACACGGCGTGGATGTTTATCCGACCGACACGGCTTGGGTCGAAGACGGCCCGAACTTCGGCAGTTCCAACGTCAATTTCCTGCCGCGTCCGCGCGTGGTGATTGCCTACAACCAACCTGTTTCCGGCGGCTCGGTCGGCTGGCTGAGGTATTTGATCGAACAGCGATACGGTTATCCGGTGACGACCATTCGTGCAGATCAGCTTCGCGGAGCGGACTTGAGCCGGTACAACGTGCTGATTTTGCCGGACACCTTTGGCGGATACACCGGGCAGCTTGGCGACGGAGCCAGTGTGCGCGAATGGGTTCAACGCGGAGGAACTCTGATTGGCTTGGCGGGTGCGACGGCCTGGCTGGCGGATGAAAAAGTGAACCTGCTGGCGACCAAACGCGAAAAACGCGAAAAGTCTGATCCTAAAGCTGAAAAGAAAGACGACGCTGCCAAAGCTGATCCGGTCGAAAAAGCCATTGAACCGACTGACGAGTTTCCCAGCACGACTTCCGGCGCGATTCTGCGGGTTCGTGTGAACAACTCGCACTGGTTGGGATTTGGTTATGGCGAAACGACGACGGTGTTGGTAGACAGCAACCGCATCTTTTCGCTGGTCAAACTGGATCGCGGCACAAACGTCGCGGTTTATCTGCCGGAAGATAAATTCTTTGCCAGCGGCTTTATGTGGGACGACGCGCGCAAACAGCTTCCGAACAAAGCATTTCTGATGCACGCTCGCGTCGGACGCGGCAACGTCGTCGGCTTTGCCGAAGACCCGAACTACCGCGCGTTTATGGATGGATTGAACGTGATGTTTTTGAACGCCATCTTTTTCGGACCCGGGCATTGAGCTTATGAAAACACTCCTGCGAGAACTGCTCTTTCCTCTAATCGCTGTGCTGGCCGCGTTTGTCATTGGCGGCCTGGTCGTGCTGGCGATTGGCGACAATCCTTTCACCGTTTATCGGCTGTTGATTTCCAGCGCGTTTGGGCTGTACGACGCGATGGGGAATTTCACCTGGGACAATTGGGGCTACACGCTGTTTTATGCGACGCCGCTGATTTTCACCGGGCTGGCGGTTTCGCTGAGCTTCAAGTGCGGCTTGTTGAACATCGGCGCGGAAGGGCAGTTGTACGTCGGAGCGTTTGCGGCAGCCTGGGTTGGTTTTACGCTGAATGGCTGGCCGGGATTTGTGCTGATTCCGTTGGCGATGCTGGCGGCGATGCTGGCGGGCGGATTTTGGGGAGCGATTCCCGGCGTGTTGAAAGCCCGTTTCGGTTCGCACGAAGTCATCAATACGATCATGCTGAACTTTATCGCCGTTGGGTTGGTCAGTTACCTGACGCAGAGCCGCTACAAAATTCCCGGCGATGCGATCATGCAAACCAAACCGATTGCCGAACAAGCGCACATCGCGCGATTTTCGACTTTGTTGTCGCCACTTGGCATTCACTTTCCCGAACGCATTCCGCTCAGCGTGGCGTTTCTGCTGGCGCTGTTGATGGGGTTTCTGGTCTGGGTGTTTTTGTGGAAGACCAAGTGGGGTTATGAAATTCGCGCTGTCGGCCAAAATCCGTCGGCGGCGGAATACGGTGGCATCAGCGTGCAAAAACAGATCATTCTGGCAATGGCTTTGTCGGGAGCTTTGGCCGGAATGGTTGGCATAGGCGAAGTGCTGGGTTATCGCTATCGCTACTACCACGACTTTTCGCCGGGTTACGGCTTTGCGGGAATTGCCGTCGCTTTGCTCGGACGCAATCATCCGGTTGGAGTGGTGCTGGCGGCGATTTTGTTCGGCGCGCTGAATCGCGGCGGATTGTTCGTGGACATTTTCACCGACAAAGTCTCGAAAGACCTGGTTCAGGTGCTGCAAGGCATCATCATTTTGTTCGTAGCGATGGAATGGATGTTTCGCCGAATGATTTTGAGAAAAACCGTTACCGCAAAAGCCTGAACCGGCTGAGAAAGGAAACTCAACATGAAAAAGCTGAATGTGCGTTGGTTGGTTTGCTTGATGTTGTTGTTTGGTTATCTGGCCGCGCAGTCGCCGCAACAATCACAATCTTTTGCTGCCAGCCAAAGCAAGCCAACGGTTGCCCAGCGGATGGTTCGCGTTGAAAGCGGATTGATGCCCGCCGTCATCATCAAAGATCAAGTGGCGACGATGACGCTGCTCGACCGGATGAAGCATTACAAAGTGCCGGGCGTCAGCGTCGCGGTCATCAACGACGGCAAGGTCGAATGGGCGAAAGGTTACGGCGTGACGGAAGCGGGCGGTTCGACGCCAGTGACCGCCGAGACGATGTTTCAGGCGGCTTCGATCAGCAAACCAGTTGCGGCAATGGGAATGCTGGCGCTGGTTGAAAAAGGTTTGCTGACTTTGGACGAAGACGTGAACTCCAAACTGAAATCGTGGAAAGTGCCGGAAAACGAATTCACCAAAGATCAAAAAGTTACTTTGCGCCGGTTGGCCAGCCACAGCGCCGGATTGACTGTTCACGGCTTCAGAGGTTACGCCGTGGGCGAAGACGTTCCGACAACCGTGCAGTTGTTGGATGGCCAGAAACCCGCAAACTCCGCTGCTGTTCGCGTGAATGTAAAGCCCGGCAGTCTGTGGCGTTATTCCGGCGGCGGCATCACCGTCATGCAATTGCTGATGGCTGAAACAACTGGCAAGCCGTTTCCGGCATTGATGCAGGAATTGGTGCTGGGCAAGCTGGGAATGAAAAACAGCACTTACGAACAGCCTTTGCCTGCCGCGAAAACTGCGAAAGCCGCGATGGGGCATCGTAACAATGGCGAATTGGTCAAAGGCAAGTTTCACGCTTATCCCGAAATGGCCGCCGCCGGTTTGTGGACGACTTCGACTGACCTGGCCAAATTCGCCATCGAGGTTCAAAAGTCGAAGGCCGGAAAATCAAACAAAGTTTTGTCTCAGGCGATGACGGTTGAGATGCTGAAGAAACAATCCGGCGATTACGGCTTGGGCATTGGCGTCGGCGGCGAAGGCAACCAAGCCAGTTTCAGTCACGGCGGATCGAACGAAGGTTTCAAGTGCAATTTGTTTGCTTACAGCGAAACCGGGCAGGGCGCTGTGGTCATGACCAACGGAGATTTGGGCGGCCAACTGGCTTCGGAAATCTTCCGCAGCATCGCGCGCGAATACGGCTGGCCGGATTTCAAACCGACTGAGCGCGTGATGGCAACGGTCAATCCTGAAATCTTCAAAGCCTACGTTGGCGAATATGATGTCAGAGGGAAGGTGATTGTCAGCGTGGAAAACGGCAAGCTCTATCTGCAACCTCCGGGCGGCGGCAAAGATGAGTTGTTTCCAGCGTCAGAAACGGAATTTTTCCTGACTGTGCAAAACCTGCGGATCGTGTTCACGAAAGACGCTCAAGGCGCAGTCACCGGCGCAACCGTGCATTTCGGTGGCGGGCAGGCTTTGGAAGGCAAGAAGGTCAAATAGAGGTTCGGCATGCTCAGAAACATTATCAACTACACGCTGATTGCTTCGACGATTCGGTTGTCTACGCCGTTGATTCTGGCTGCGCTGGGCGGGCTGTATTCCGAACGCAGCGGCGTCATCAACATCGCGCTGGAGGGCATGATGCTGGCCGGAGCATTCACGGCAGCGGCGGTAACTGTCTTTACTCACAGTTCGCTGATCGGAGTTCTGGCGGCGGTTGCGGCTGGATTATTGGTCGCGGCATTGCACGCAGTGGCTACGATCAATTACCGAGCCGATCAGGTCGTCAGCGGAACAGCAATCAACATTTTGTTTTTGGGAGTCCCAGCTTTGTTGTCGGGAGCTTTGTTTGAATCAACTGGCGCGACTCGGCAATTGAGCAAAGACGAAGTCTTGCCGGACGTGATGTTTTTCAACCCGGATTCTTCGCCCATGCTGGCATCAGTCTTCAATCAGAAGCCGATTGTTTATCTGGCATTTTTTGTCGCAGGCATTTCGGTTTACGTGCTTTACCGAACTCGATTCGGTTTGCGGTTGCGTGCGGTGGGCGAAAACCCTGAAGCGGCAGACACCGCAGGCGTCAACGTGCGACGAATGCGCTGGGCCGGAGTTTTGATTTCCGGCGCGTTGGCTGCGCTGGGCGGAGCTTATTTGTCCATCGGTCAAAGCTCGCAATTCACGCGCAACATGACCGCCGGGCGTGGCTTCATCGCGTTGGCGGCGCTGATTTTTGGCAAATGGCATCCGGTTGGAGCGTTGATGGCGTGTTTGCTGTTTGGCTTTGCCGAAGCGGTTTCGATTCGTATGCAAGGCAACGTCAACATTCCGAATCAGTTTGTGTTGATGATTCCCTACGTGCTGACGATGGTGATGCTGGCCGGATTGATTCGCCGCGCCGATCCGCCAAAAGCGTTGGGCGTGGCTTATGTGAAAGAGTAACGTTCGTAGTTCCGCCTTCAGGCGGCAGCGGTGGCGCAGCCGCCATTGGCCGCTTAAAAGCGGAACTACGAACGCGATTTTGAAGAGAGGTGTAATGACAAGTTCGATTTTTGATCGCGCGCAGACTTCGGCGCGGTTTATTCGTGAGCGAATCAACGCAGAGGTTGATGTCGCGGTGGTGCTTGGCTCCGGCTTGGGAGCATTTGCCGAAACGTTGGAAAACAAAACCATCGTTCCTTACGAAGAGATTCCCGACTTTGCCCGTTCGACTGTCGAAGGACATTCCGGGCGGTTGGTTGTCGGCGCTTTGCCTGGAACTTCGATCAATGTCGCCGTGATGCAGGGGCGCTTTCATTATTACGAAGGTTATTCGCTGGATGAAGTGACTTTGCCGATTCGCGCTTTCGGAGCAATGGGCGTCAAAAAACTGGCTCTGACCAACGCCGCTGGCGGAGTCAATCAGGGATTCAGAGCGGGTGATTTGATGCTCATCAGCGATCACATCAACCTGATGAGCATCAGCCCGTTGCGCGGCAAACACGACAACCGGCTGGGAGCGCGTTTCCCTGATATGACCGAAGTTTATTCGAAAGAGTACCGGCGAATTGCCAAAGAAGCGGCTGCCGAATTGAATATACGCTTGATCGAAGGAGTGTATCTGTCATTGCAGGGGCCGAATTACGAAACTCCGGCGGAAATTCGTATGATGAGATTGCTGGGCGCGGATGCGGTCGGCATGTCCACCGTGCCGGAAGCCATCGTTGCGAGACAGATGGGGATGAAGACGCTGGGGATTTCGTTGATTACCAATGCCGCTGCCGGGCTGGAAGAAACCGAAATCAACCACGCCGAAGTAATGGAAATGGGGCAGCGAGTCAGCAATCAGTTTTGCGAGTTGCTGACGAAAATTATTGTGCGGATGTGACGTGATGATTATCGGAATTTGTGGCGGAACCGGATCGGGGAAAACGACTGTCGCTCGGCGCATTTTAGAAAATGTCAGCGACGAACAGGTGGTGTTCTTTCAGCAGGACAGTTATTACCGAAATCTGGAAGACATGCCGGTTGAATTGCGGCATCAGATCAATTTCGATCACCCGGATGCGCTGGACAATGAGTTATTCATCAATCACATCAAGGCTCTGCGCGCGGGCGAAGCGATCAAGATGCCGATGTATGACTTCGCCATTCACACACGCAAAGCGGAAACCGTCCACGTCGAACCCAAGCCGATTTTGATTATCGAGGGCATTCTGATCTTTGTGGATGCCGCGTTGCGTAGCCTGATGGACATCAAAATTTTCGTGGATACGGACGACGATCTGCGATTCATTCGCCGGTTGCAACGTGACGTGAACGAACGCGGGCGCACTGTCGAATCGGTCATCAAACAATATCTGGAAACCGTTCGCCCGATGCACGAACAATTCGTCGAACCCTCCAAACGTCACGCCGATGTGATTATTCCCGAAGGCGGGTACAATGAAGTAGGCATTGATTTGATCTCCGGCAAAATTCGCGCGCAGCTTGAAAAGGAATTGGTGAAGAACACTCCGTGAGCAATACAACTAGAACATCGGGCAGAACATCAGGCAGAACATCGGTAGAATTGATTGAACTGGCTAAACAGGTGCGCGAGCTTGCTTACGCGCCGTATTCCAAATTTCGAGTCGGCGCTGTTGTGGAATGCCGCGACGGACGAATCTTCACCGGTTGCAACGTGGAAAATTCTAGTTACGGATTGACGATGTGTGCGGAGCGTGTGGCCTTGGGTAAAGCGATTTCCGAAGGCGCTAAGGAGTTCACGCGCATCGCAGTCATTGCCGATGCTCACGCGCCGGTTCCGCCGTGCGGAGCTTGCCGCCAGGTGATTTCCGAAATTTGCGGCTCTCAGGTCGAAATTGTCATGTCTGATTTGAATGGCAAGATCGAAACTCATACGATCAGCCAGTTGTTGCCCGAAGCATTCGATAAAAGTTTCCTCTGAATTTCGCTGAAGTCCCCCCAAAAAAGTAAACTTGGTTTTGTCTCAGGAGGTGCATGAGCATGACCGCTTTGGATTTTGTTTTTGGGATTTCGTTTTTGTTTGCGGCTCAGGATAAGACGTACATCGCGTTGGAAAAACGAGCTGTCGCAACTGTTCAGCAAGTCATGGTTTCGCAACTGGATTCTCAATTGCCGGAACGCTCTTTTTCATTGTGGTTCAATCAGGTTGTCGGTTCGCAAGCGGGCGTGAACTGGCAATTGAACGATTGCGGCGAACAAACCGGAAACGCTTCTGACCGCGAACGCGATTTGCCTTATTGCGTTGAAGTCGTGGCGATTACTCCCAACGAACGCAAAGCCTTCGTCAACATTTTGGTCGGTTCGACCAAACGTGGCATCGGAGAAAAGCCAAAGCTTTATTTCGCGGTCGTCGAATACAAAGGCGAATTTTACACAGCCAAACGGCTGAGCGAGTTGCCGGATTTATTGACGAAACCGTTGAAGCCGAAACCCAAGCCGGTTGTTTTGCCGAACGTTAAGTCGAAAAAGTCGCCGCCGGTTTTCAGTCATGTCGGTTCTGCTCCGATCAAGATTGTCGCAGCGCCTTTGCCGGTGACTGAAGTGCCGACGCCGCCTGCTCCGGCGCACAACCGCGTAACGAAAACTTACTTCGCGGCGCTGGGCGAGGTCATCACCAAGGTCACGCCGGAATATCCGATCACGGCCAGACAAATTACTGTCGCTGGCGAAGTCAAAGTTCGCGTCGTGGTTTCGGAGCAAGGCCTGGTTTTGGAATCAAAGGCGATCAGCGGGCCGGCTTTGTTTCGGCGGTCGGCGGAAATCGCCGCCAGCAAATGGATTTTCAAACCGGCCATCGCAAACGGCAAACCGGTCAAAGCTGAAGGCACAGTCAGTTTCATTTTTAAGCGAGAATAACCACGCTCACACCATCAACGATGAAAGCAAAACCTAAAATCAACAAACCTCCGATTCTTTTTTCCGAAACTCAAAAAATCATCACCACGCTGGAAAAACGGCTGGGCACGACATTCATGACTTACTGGGATGCTCCGAACGGTTCAGTTTGCCAGGATGACGTGGTCACTTTTTATGCACTGTTGCGTCATCTGGGAAAACAGAAAGACCTAACCCTGTTCCTCAAATCCGACGGCGGAACCGGGACAGCTTCGTTGCGCATCGTGCATTTGCTGAGGCAATACTGCGAACGCCTGACGGTGGTCGTTCCGCTCAACTGCGTATCGGCGGCGACGATGATTGCGCTCGGAGCCGACGAAATTCAGATGGGGCCGCTGGCTTATTTGTCTGCGGTGGATACTTCGCTGACGCACGATCTGTCGCCGATTGACCTGAACAACAATCGCGTCAGCGTCAGCCTGGACGAACTGACGCGCATCATCAATCTGTGGCGCAAAGAAGCCAAAGACGAAGGCGCGAATCCTTACGCTTCGATTTTCAATCACATTCATCCGTTGGTGATTGGCGCAGTTGATCGCAGCAGTTCGCTTTCCATCCGGCTGTGCAACGAAATCCTGTCGTACCACATGACGGACAAGAAAAAAGCCGAACGCATCAGCCGGATTTTGAACTCGGATTATCCCTGGCACTCTTATCCGATCACGATCAAAGAAGCTCAACGAGTCGGGCTGAACGCTACGCCGTTGGAATCCGACGTGAACAGTTTGCTGCTGGAACTGCACGAAGTGTATTCAGAGATGGGACAGCGCGCGGTGACGGATTTCGACGAAGCCAATTATCACGACAACGAAATCCTGAACATCATCGAAGGGCGCGCCTTGCAGGTCTTTTACCAATCGGACAAAGACTGGCATTACCGTTCCGAAGAGCGGCGCTGGATTTCGCTGAACGACAACAGTTCCTGGCGCAGGATCGAAAAGAAAGCCGGGAAGATCGCTCAAAGCGTCTTTCACCTTCGGTAGTTTTGAAAGGCTAAAGATGAAGAAGTTCGTTGGCGTTGTTGTTTTATTGGCGGCGGTTGTTGTTCTGTCTGGGCAACGACGAGCCGGTTCGTCGGTCAATGCGATTGATCTGCTGATAACCGGCGGAACTGTCGTGACGATGGATGGCGAGCGGCGAGTTTTCGACAATGGCTTTGTCGCCATTCGCGGAGAGAGAATTATCGCCGTCGGCGATGCCGCTCAGTTGGCAGCCAAAAACTACCGAGCGAAACAAACGATAGACGCACGCGGCAAGATCGTTTTGCCCGGTTTGGTCAACGCGCACGGGCACGTTCCGATGACGCTGTTTCGCGGAATTGCCGACGATTTGAATTTGCAGGATTGGCTGACGAAATTCATCTTTCCGGCGGAAGCCAAAAATGTCACGCGCGAATTCGTCGTTGCCGGAACGCAGCTTGGTTTGGCGGAAATGATTCGAGGCGGCATTACGACTTATGCCGATATGTATTACTTCGAAGACGCCATCGCCGAAGAAACCAAGCGCGCAGGAATGCGCGGCGTGCTGGGCGAAACCGTGATTGATTTTCCGGTCGCCGACAACAAAACCTGGCCCGAGGCGATGGCTTATTGCGAAAGGTTTTTGAAGCGATGGAAAGGCGATTCGTTGATTACCGCCGCCATCGCTCCGCACGCGCCGTATACCGTCAGCACCGAGCATCTGAACGAAGTCCGCGCGCTGGCGGAAAAACTTGATGCGCCGATTTTGACGCATCTGGCCGAAGCGCCGACCGAAACGGAGTTCATGGCCAAAACCTACAACACGCGCCCGGCGATGTACCTGGAAAGAATCAATTTTCTGTCGCCGCGCGTGCTGGCGGCGCATGTCGTTCACGTCAACGACGAAGAAATCGCCATTTTGAAACGCCGCGAAGTCGGCGTCGCGCATTGTCCGCAATCGAATATGAAACTGGCTTCGGGAACGGCTCCGGTTCCGGCAATGCTGAAAGCTGGGTTGCGGCTGGGGTTGGGAACGGATGGCGCGGCGTCCAATCACGATCTGAGTTTGTGGGAAGAGATTGATTCGGCAGCCAAGTTGCACAAACTGATTTCGGGCGACCCGACGGCGGTTCCGGCGCAAGATGTGTTGGCGATGGCGACCATCGGCGGAGCGCGCGCTTTGCATTTGGAAAAGGAAATCGGTTCGTTGGAGGCTGGCAAACGCGCGGACGTGATTTTGGTTGATCTGAATGCGCTGCATCTGACGCCGATTTACAATCCGCTTTCGCATTTGGTTTATGCGACAAAGGCTTCGGATGTTTCGGACACAATCGTCAACGGTCGCGTGTTGATGCGAAACCGACGGTTGCTGACGCTGAACGAAGACGCAATCAAAGTGGCCGCTCGCAAATATCAGCAACAAGTCAGTCGAAGCTTGAAGCAATAACAGAAGTCGGAAAATGCTGAGGATGGAATTTATGAAAACAATTTTTCTGGCGCTTGGCTTGATCCTCTTTGGTTCTCAAAGCCAGTTTGTCGCGCAAACACCTGCCAACAACAAACCTGCAACTCAGAAAGCGGAGCAGGAAAAACCTGATTTGCCGGCTTCGGAATTGATTACTCAGGGCAAGGCGTTGTACCGAACGGCTCGGTTCAAACAGGCGATGGCGAAATTCGATGCCGCGTTGAAACAGGAACCGGACAACGACGAAGCTCTGGGGTTGGCGGCGGAAACCGCGTTTCGATTGGACAGTCAGGCGGCGGCGCGCGAACACTTTTTGAAACGCGCCGGGCTTTCCGGGCAAAAAGATTCGGTCAAAGCTTACAGCTACCACCGCGCGGCGATGACCTGTTGGCGCGAAGCTCATGATCTGGTCGCCAAATACATCGAAATCAAAAACGGCAAGGTCGCCAACAACCTGCCCGAAAGCACTCAGCAAGAGGTGTCGGACATTATTTCCAACGGTATCGAATACGCCACACGCGCGCTGAATCTGCGCTCCAATTTCGCCGACGCTTACAACATACGCAATCTGCTGCACGCCGAAGCTGCGTTGGCAGCCAACGACGAAACGATGGCGAAAAGCAGTTGGCAAAAATCGCTGGACGATGTGCGAATGGCTTTGGCGATGGCCAAACCTTCTTATCCTGACCGGGATTCCGCCGATTTCAATTTTCCGACCGTTCGTATTTCCGAATTCGCCAGAACCAAAGAAGAGCAGGAGAAACAAACCGACGAGATGGTGAAAATCATCGAGGGCGGAAAACCGGTAAAGCGGGTGCAGGCGATTTTCCCTGCCACCCGCCCGGCGGCAAAACCCGTTGAGCCAGGCAGCACAGTCACCAAAAACAGTGTTTCGCCCGGCAAAGTCAAAGTCGAAGTGCTGATTTCGACCGAAGGCAAAGTGATTTTTTCGCACATCGTTGATGGCCGTTCGGATTTGAATAGCGCCGCGATTCTGGCTGCTCGCGCCTGGACGTTTGAACCGGCGTTGTTGGATGGGCAGCCCGTTCAGGTGAGCGGCGTCATCAGCTTTGATTTGAAACCCGTGAAACCGGCGGCGACGGCTCCGGTAAACCCGCCCACGAAAAAACCTTAACGGCGATGGCAAAACGCCGTAACCTCAGTTCCGTTGACACATTCAACGGCTCAATGTTATTCAACGGCCATCCTGACGACAGCGATAAACAATCAGACTGTTGAAAACAGTTGCCCAAACTTTGAGACACGGTCTGTTACATTTTGATTCCGGCTTGTCCCAGCCTGAGTCAGAGTGTTGGATTGTCAGGATTCGCTTAGTCCATTAAAGATTTGACCGCACACGCTCTTGCCGGTTTCTACTCTGCGCGGAGTAGTGGAATAAAGCTTGCTCATTAGCAATCCCCCTCTTCTTTACGAAACCGAGAATTTGTAAGACTGAATGAGAGCACCCGATCTCTCACTGGTTAGTGTGCCCGGATCAACAATACAAACTCGTTTAGCCGAGTGAATTTTCAAGCTTCAAAAGCTTCAACTAAAGAAAGGGAATTTGAACTGTCTATGACAAATAATCCGCTTAAGATTTCTGTTGTCTTGTTTTTCTGCGCCTTGTTTTTAGCCTTTGGGTTGAAAGGCGCACGTGTTCACGCCAATTCCAGCGGGCCGCCGCTGAGCCGCACAGGTGCTCCGAGCGAACAAACCTGTGCCGCTTCGGGATGCCACACCGGAACTGCTGTCAACAGCGGTGGTGGAACGCTGACAATCACAGGGATGCCTGCCAATTACACGCTGAACCAGGAATATGACATCACGATTACGCTGAGCCAAAGTGGCCGTCAGCGTTTTGGATTCCAGGCAACTGTAATTGATGACACTGGAAAAGAGGCAGGAACCATTACCATCACGGACGCGGCTCGCACTCAAGCCTTCCCGGGAACGGTGGGGGCCAATTTGCGGCGATATATCAACCACACTTTTTCCGGGACTTCCGGGTCAAACACGATTTCCTGGACTTTTCGCTGGAAAGCTCCGGCGACAGCGGTTGGCCGAATCACCGTTTATGCTGCGGGCAACGCGGCCAACAACAATGGTTCTAACGGCGGTGATTTGATTTATACGACCAGCGCCAGTGCCCAAGCTCCGGTTGCGGTTCCGGCTGTGACGACAGTTTCAGCAGCGAGTTTTGCCGGTGGGGCTTCGCTTGCTCAAGACATGATTGTCGCCGGATTCGGATCGAATCTGTCGGTCAATGTCGTTTCGGCGACGACCAGTCCGCTGCCGACTCAATTGGACGGAACCGAAATCGAAGTTCGTGACGCCACCAGCACAACCCGCAAAGCCGGGCTGTTTTTCGTTGCGCCGACTCAGGCGAATTACGTGATTCCGGCTGGAACGGCCAATGGCACGGCGACTATCTCCGTGAAGCGCAGTGGCAACACTGTCGCCGAAGGAGTCGTCACCATCGAATCAGTTTCGCCTGGAATCTTTACCGCAAACGCTTCTGGAACAGGAATTCCTGCGGCAGTCGGTTTGCGCGTTGTTGGAAGCGCCCAAACTTTCGAATCCATCTTCAACTCTCCGGGCGGAGTGCCGACAGCGATCCCGATTGATCTGGCGACAGGCGATTTTTATCTGATTCTGTTCGCCACTGGGGTGAAAGGAGCCGCTTCTACATCTGTCACGGCAACTGTCGGAGGAACTGCCACGCCGATTCTTGGCTTTGCCGCTGCTCCGGGATTTGTCGGACTCGATCAGGTCAACGTCGGTCCAATTCCGAAATCATTGATTGGTCGCGGAAACGTCAATGTCGCGCTGACGGTGGCAGGAAAACCGGCCAACGTCGTTACGGTCAACATCAAATAACTCTTTTTCCGGCCATCACGGTTTCGCAGTGGTATCGAAACCGTGATGGCCAACTCCTTTTCCCAAAACCTTTTCCACTTTCGCTGTACGTAGTTCGATTTGGTGAATGATGACTTGGCGTGGTGAGTTCAACGATTCCTGCGTCCAAGCAACTTCGCCGTTCTTCAAACAAACCTCGATAAAGAGTCTTCAGGCTCGATAATGGAAGGAAAGACTATGAAGAGAACAGCAGGAATTCTTGTTTCACTCCTGGCCCTGGTTGTGATGGCTTCATCGGCGTTTGCCGAAACCGTCTCGACAGGGCTGATTTTGAGTCCGGCCAACGAAAATCCCCCCATCGCTGGGTTGAATGCTCAGGGTGGATTTCAAATTACGGTCAACGTGACACGTGATGCAGGCGGCAATATCACCAGCGGCACAGTCCGATTTTTGGGCAATGTCATTTTTCCAGGAGCGGTTTCAATAACCGGATTACACATTCACGAAGGAGCCGCGACCGTCAACGGCCCTGTCGTCGTCAATACGGGCATTGCCGGTGCCAGCCCGGTCATGTTTGCTGGCGGATCGGGAATTCTGGATTACACGGTGAACGTATCGGATGCGGCTCTGCTGGGAAGATTGCTGAAAAATCCTCCGGGTTTTTATGTCAACCTGCATACGACCGTGAACGCGGGTGGAGCAATTCGCGGCCAGTTGGTTCGGTTTGAAGAGCGCCAGGCTCAGACCGTGACGATGGTCAATGAAAAAGAAGTTCCCCCGGTCACCAATCAACCCGGCAATGCAGGTGTGACAATCACAGCCAGCCCAACGCGCGACGACAAAGGTGTCATCACCGGCGGCACGGTCACGTTTTCGATGCAGTACAACTTCGACGCCGCCATCACGCTGACCGGATTGCACATTCACGAAGGAGCCGACGGAGCCAATGGCCCAGTGGTCATCAACACAGGCATCGGCGGAGCGAATACAGTCACACTGGCCAATGGCAAAGGCTCGGCAAATTTTGTCGTGCCGGTTACAACCACTGCCGCCATTGGCGCTTTGCAGAGAATGGTCACCAACCCGGCGGGGTTTTACGTCAATCTGCATTCCAGCGTGAATACCGGCGGAGTTGTTCGACAACAGCTTTCCGCTTTGAGTTCGACGCCGCCCGCCATTCAACTGGCTGACACGTACTTTCTGGAAACCGGCGCGACAGACGCTCCCGTCAAAGTGCTGGCGACGGGGATTGATCTGGCTTCGACGGCCATCGTCAACGGAGCGTCGGTGATTCCCATTCCCGATCTGAGCACAGGGCAATTGACGATCAACATTCCGGCTTCGCAACGTTCGGCTGCGGGAGTCGTTTTCGTGCAAATTCGCAATGGGCAAGGTCTGTTGTCTCTGCCGCTTCAAATTGTTGTGGCTCCGACTGCCAGTGTGAACACGATTCCGGCGACAACCGTTGATGGCGCGAAGTATGCAACAGCCAGCGTTGCGCCGAATTCGATTGCGGCGGCGTTCGGAACCAAACTGGCTTCGACAACGGTCGCGGCGACGACTGCTGTGCTGCCGTTCTCGCTGGATGGCACTTCGATTTATGTCAACGGCGTACCGGCTCGACTGTTTTTTGTTTCGACAAATCAGGCGAATTATCTGGTTCCCGAAGGCACTGTGGCTGGCCCGGCTCAAGTCGTTGTAGTTGCCAAAGACGGTTCGGTTTCGCGCGGAACTGTGAATGTCACGCCATCGGCTCCGGGTATTTTCACTCGGCTGGCCAATGGTTTGGGCGCTCCGGTGGCCGTGTCGGGAACGGACGGTACTAACTTCCCAACCCAGATGAGCAACGCGGATGGAACTGCCGTCGCCATTGATGCTGGCAGTTTCGTGATGCTGTTCGGAACAGGCTTCCGTTATGCTTCGGGCGCGATGGCCATGTCTGTCGGCGGAACGGCTGTCACTCCGTTGGGCTTCGCGGCGCAGAGCCAGTTTTCCGGTCTCGATCAAGCCAATATCCAAATTCCTGCCAGCATGGCGGGCAGAGGCGATGTTGATTTGACGCTGACCGTTGATGGCAAAACCAGCAATATTGTGAAGTTGAAAATCAAATAGAGAGTAGTCGGTAGTCGGTAAACGGTAGGCATCGGCAAGAAAAATTTATCTACGCCATTACATTGCCTCGAAAGTTTACCGACTCCCGACTTCCGACTCCTCCTACCAATGCAGAAACACCGCTTCCACGCTCACATATCCCAAACTTCCGATTTGCAAATTTTGCTGGATGCGGACGAAGCGCATCATCTTTCGCGCGTGCTGCGGCTTGGCGTAGGGCAAACTGTGTTTGTCTTTGACGGCGAAGGCCGCGAATGGGAATGCGAAATCGCCAGCGTCGGCAAACGCGAAGCCGCGTTGAGCGTTGTTCGCCAATTGACCGACGAGGTCGAATCGCCGTTGCGATTGACGTTGGCTCAGGCTTTGGTCAAAGGCGACAAATTCGATTGGATTGTGCAGAAAGCGACGGAGCTTGGCGTGACGCGCATCGTTCCGCTGGTTACAGAACATTGCGACGTTCGCCGGGTCGAAGAACGCGCGGAACAGAAACTGGAACGTTGGCGACGCATTTCGCTGGAAGCGTTGAAACAATGTGGCCGTCGTCGTCTGGTTGAATTCAGCGAGCCGATTTCTTTTGCGGATTTTTGTGAAGTGGCTGAAGCTCCAAATCTGATTTTTTCCGAACAAGGTGGGAAAACATTGCGCGAACTCGCCGCCAGTGTGCGGCAACCCGCTCAACTGACTTTGTGTGTCGCTTCCGAAGGCGGATGGAGCAATGCAGAACTCATCACCGCTGAAGCTAGTCAATTTCTGCCGGTTCATCTCGGCCAACGAATTTTGCGAACCGAAACCGCCGCGATCGCCGCTGTCGCATTGGCTCAGCATTTATTTGGCGATTTGCGCTGAACGCCCGCCTACTTTTTCTTCTTCGACAATTTTCCTTCTTCCGTTCTGTAGGCTTTGTGAGCGAGCGCCAGATGTTCGTGCATGGCTGCGCGGGCTTCGTCGGGTTTGCGACTGCGAATGGCGCGGTAAAGCCGCTGGTGCATTTCAACGGATTCTTTGAAATCGTGCGCACGACCAATCGTGTCTCGGCGCTGGTCGTACATCACCGCCGAAACCATTTCGACCAGCGTTGCCAGAATCGGATTGGCCGAAGCTGTGGCTATCGCGCGGTGAAACTTGATGTCGTGAATCAGATACTGTTGCGGGTCTTCCAACGCGGCATACATTTCCGCGACTTCTTCGGAAATCGCTGCCAGATGTTCGGGTGTCGCGCGTTCCGCCGCCAAACCAGCCGCTTGAACTTCCAACACCTGCCGAGCTTCGTACATTTGGTCAAAAGTGAAACCGTGCAATTCGGCCAGCAAGCTCAACTGGTCGCTGTCCAATGATGGCGGCCCATCGGCGACATAAGTTCCCGAACCGTGACGCGCACGCAACACGCCGCGCGCCACCAACATGCGCAATCCGGCGCGAATGCTGGGACGACTGATGCCGAGTTGTTTCGCCAATTCACGTTCGGCAGGCAAACGGTCGCCCGGACGCAATTCTCCATTGGCAATCAATGAGCGAATCTGTTCCACCACATGTTCGGCGGTTGCGCCGTTCTGAGCGGTAGTCGTTTTTTCCGACTGTGTGAATTTTGCTTTGGGCATAATCGAGACCAGAGGTTTTACCAATTCTTTTCTGTAAGCGGCTGCCGTATACCACTGGCTTGAAGAAACGGTCAAGCAGTGTTGCCGATGAAATTGAACAGGCGATCTTCCGGCTGAAGCAAAAAAATACGTTTCGGTGTCGGTTGCTCTGGTCTGGCTTCAAACCTTGACGGTATTTTTCGCCGCGTGCTATAAGCCACGCCGTTCTCGCCTGGTGGTAAAGCCAATTTTTATCGTCAAACAAACCGCACGATCAAGCGGCGTCAACTGCGCTGCCGGTCGGTCGAAATTTTTCATCAAAGTCGGTCGCGTTCGGCGATTGACTGAACAGGAGTCTCAATGATCGAACGAAGAACCATTTTGAAAGGCGCTGGCGCGGCGCTGACCACCTCACTTTTCACGGGTCGAGTCAAAGGCGCAAACGACCGTATTTCAGTCGGCCACATCGGCATCGGAGCGATGGGGTCAAGCAATCTGGGCTTTGCGCTGAAATTGACCGACGATGTTGAACCCGTTGCCGTCTGCGATGTGTACCAACCGCATTTGGACAAGGCCGTCGCCACTGCCGCCAAAGCCGGAAAGACCGTCAAAGCCGTCAAAGACTTCCGCGAAGTTTTGGCAGACAAATCCATTGACGCTGTCTGCATTTCCACGCCCGATCACTGGCACGCTTACATGGCCATCGAAGCCTGCAAGGCTGGCAAAGACGTGTTTGTCGAAAAACCGGCTTCGGTTTATGTCGAAGAAGGCCAGAAGATGGTGCAGGCTGCGCGAAAATATAAACGCGTAGTTCAGGCAGGCACGATGCAACGTTCCGGCGGTTATTTCAAAAAAGCTGCGGAACTGGTCAAAAGCGGAATCATCGGCGAAGTGACTTTTGTCCACACCTGGCAATCGGGCGCGACGAAAAAAGAAGGCTGGGGCAAACCTGCCGACGGCCCTGTTCCCGAAGGTTTGGATTGGGATATGTGGCTGGGGCCGGCGCCCAAAGTTCCATTCAACAAAAACCGCTGGGGCGTGGGCGTGACGACTTTTCCGACGTTTCGTTATTTCTGGGATTACGCGGGCGGAGCGATGACCGATTGGGGAGTTCACTTGATTGACCCTGTGCATCAATGCTTCGGCGAACCGATGCCGACTTCGATTTCAGCGCAAGGCGACAAACTTTACGTGCAGGACAACGTGGACACGCCGGACACGATGATGGCGACATTCCGCTATCCGAAGTTTTTGTTGACTTACGAAAGCCGCACGGTGAACCCGATGCCTATGTTTGCCAATCAGGGGGCGGGAACTGCCATTCACGGAACGGAAGCCAACATCATCGTCACTCGCGGTGGTTGCTGGCTTATTCCCAATCGAAATTCCAAAGTCGAAGCGCAAACTTACGAAAACAATCAGCAAATGCGCGATCTGAACATTCCGCACTGGAAGAACTTTATTGAATGCATCAAATCGCGCGAAAAACCAATCAGCGACATTGAAACCTGCGTGCGGTCTTCGACGGCGTGCATTCTGGCCAATCTTTCGATGCGGCATAAGACCTGGCTGGATTGGGACGAAACCAACTGGACGGTCAAACAAAATCACATCAAATCGCACTTGAAGGCGAAGTATCGCTCGCCTTGGAAATTGGAAGTCTAACGATCGTTTTTAGCTCTGAAAGAGCGCCAGAAAATAGCCCCGCGCGAAGCGCGGGGGTGAAGGTCGGCGGCCTGCTTAAGCCCCGCAAGGGGCGACAGATCATGATCGGCTGTCGCCCCTTGCGGAGCTTGGAGAAAAAATTGGCTTCGATTCTCCGCGCTCTCGCACGGAGCTACTGTCTGACGCCTGCTTCGCAGGCTGTAAAAGGCACATTACCAACTTTCAAAATAGGCTTTAGGCGTTTGTTTGCAGCCCTGTGCTGTATTGATCCGGCAATGTTCAAGCGGGCAGCACGTAATGCAGCACGGCCAAGAAGAAAAATCCGCTGCCTGCCAGCACGAACAAATGCCAGATGACGTGGTTGTATGGCAGCCTATCCCACGCGAAAAAAATCAGCCCGAGCATATAAGCCAGTCCGCCAGCGCCAATCCAGATCAATCCGCCCATCGGAACTTTGTCCAGAATCGGTTTGATGGCGATGATCGCCGCCCAGCCAATCACCAGATAAAGCCCCATTGTCACGAAGTTGTATTGATCGGCGTAAATCAGTTTGAACACGATGCCGAATACCGCCAGCGCCCAGACAATCGTCAGCAGCAAATAACCCCAGAATCCACGCAGATTGACCAGCATAAACGGCGTGTAGGTTCCGGCGATCAGCAGATAAATCGCCATTTGGTCTACGCGGCGAAACTTGTGCTTCAGGTGAGGAACCTGAACTCCGTGATACAGCGTCGAAGCCGCATACAAAATCACCTGTGAAACGCCGTAAACCGCACAGCCGACAAAATGCCAAAGCGAAGCTTTTTGCCAGGCCAATATCGCCAGCACGATCAGCGCCGCCAGACTCAGCACCAGACCGATTCCGTGCGTGATGGCGTTGGCGAGTTCTTCAAAATAAAGTCGTCGTTCGATGTGCATAAGGAGTTTTTCCGACAGAAATTGATGGAAACCGCACGCGGATTATACGCAGCAAAAAGCCAGAACAGAAAACCCTGCGCTGGCGTTTGTGGCTTCGTCAGATGAACCTGGTTGGCGATAAATTCGACAACCGGGTTGTCAATTTGGCGGCTTGTTTTCTGCCGGTTCGGGCAGTAGACTCCGCAACCGCTGAAGAAGTAATCCCATTCGTTTTTCGCAACATAACAACCACATTTGGCTCAAATTCCAAGGAGGGCTTCCAAGATGAGCAAGCGTTTTATGACTTTGACCGGCGCACTGTTGTCGCTGGTTTTCGTGATGGCGATGTCGGTCGCGGCTTTCGCGCAGAATCATGAAGGCACGTACAACGTGTCCGCCGCCAGCGCCGAACTCGGCACGTTCAACTTCGTGCTGGTGCTGAAAAAAGAAGGCGACAAATGGGCTGCCGAAATCAAAGATTCGCCGATTCCGCAAACCGTCACCAGCGTAACCATCGAAGGCGACACCATCACCATCGTCACAGATGCCGGCGGAACTCCCGTCAACATCAAAGGCAAATTTGCGAGCGGCAATGTCTCTGGCGATTGGAACGCCGGTGATGCCAAAGGAACCTGGAAGGGCGAAAAAGCCGGTTCTTCGGCTGCCGCCGCTGCTCCGGCTCCGAAACCGACTGGCGGCGGAGCGGCTGCCGGAATCGAAGGCAGTTACGATTTCAAAATTGTGGCTGACGGACAGGGCGAATTCGTGATGACGCTGATCATCAAAAACGAAGGCGGCAAGCTGGTCACTTCGGTGGAAAACGGCGGCGATTTGAATGTCACCGGCATCGAAGTCAAAGAAGGCGATGTCACCAACCTGACCGCTACCTATCAAGGCAACGGCCCGATCCCGCTCAATGGCAAACGCACTGGCAACGACATGGGCGGCAAATGGGAATTCAGTGGCTTTTCCGGCACGTGGGAAGCCAAGAGGAAAAAGTAGACTCACACTGGAGTTTCGCAAGCTGTCAGGCCGGTGATCTTGCAAAAGGTCGCCGGGCAAAATGCCAAGCAAAGTGCGATAAACACCAGCAGCGCCATCAAGACGATGGCGCTCCCATTGAATAGAGAGCGCCGAGTCTGGCCATTGCGCCGGCCTCGGCGTCGTTTTTTGCCGTCCATTGCGTTAAGGATGACGTTCGGAATTGGCAGTTACAAAAAACTTCGTTTAGGGCTTGCCGCATTTAATCGCCTGTCGTATCTTCCCGCCGCTGATAAGCAGCAATCAACCATCAACACAATCCAAACCGGCTTTGCAGCTACAAGCCACCCCGGTCATGAATGCCCAACCTTCATGATTTAGTGAGCGTCCATAAATAAATCGATCAATTCCAGTTCACTCTTGGAATGATCGTGT
>CADECP010000035.1 GCA_902825875.1 uncultured Acidobacteriota bacterium | reverse complement strand
ATTGACTGATTCGTCAATGCTGAAAGGGCAACTCAGGATTCGTGCAACAAAGCCGCTTTGTTGCGCGAATAGTTTTTTGGGCGATGTTGTCGCGGGCGAACCAGCAAGCCGATAATGGACAGTAGGTCGTCGTCGCTAGCAGTTCGAAAATGGTGATAACGTCCTGTGTGTCTCAATTCGCGCCGATGGGTTCATCGGCTTTGTCCTTTTCGCGGAGGCCGCGCTTTTTGATTATAATGTAAATCGTCGGGATGAAGAGCAGTGGAATCGGTCTCGCAGTCAGCTTCTTGCCAATCAGCAAGCCCGGCCATCGAAGCTACTTTTACTCAAACCAGCAGCAGTCTCCGCGAAACGCCATTTCTCCGGCGTTGAAGGATTCACCCTCTTGCCTTCGCCATCTGCCAGATTTTTCAAATTGGCCAAGCCTGCTTCGGCCAGCGGGCGAATTGCCAGCGTCTCATTTTCAGCTTTGTAAATTTCGATCAGCGATGAACCGGTCAGGCGGCCTTTGATCAAAGCTCTCGGAGAGCGGGTCTTCGACGAATTTCTGCAAGGCTCGGCGCAAAGGGCGCGCGCCGTAGCTGCGGTCGGCGCAGGTTTGTTCGACCACTCAGCATTTGTCGTCTTCGGTCGGTTGAATCTGAAGCTGGCGATGTTGCAGCGTTTGGTTCATCCGGTGAACCAGCAAGCCGACAAGGGCGAGCAGGTCGTCGCCGAGCGGTTTGAAGGTGATGATTTCTGTCCCTGTGCGCCTTAATCCGCGCCGATTGGTTGCAGCGGTTCGGGCATGCCTTCGGCGATTGGCTTATCGGCTTTGACCTTTTCGCGCTGGCCGCGCTCTTCGATGATGGTGTAGATCGTCGGGATGAAGAGCAGCGTAATCAGTCGAGCAACATAGGGATCAAGTTCAGAATCGTCGTCGGCGATGCCGTCAGAATCAGATGCAGGTAATCGAAACCGACAGGCTTCACAAACAGAAAAAGCCCAAGAGGCTCAAATCTCTTGGGCTTTTTCGTGAATGCAAATTGGATGTTCTGTTTATGGCTTCTTTTTGGCGGGAGCGGCGCCTTTGCGTTTGCCGTCGTCCAGCGATTTCGGAGGAGGCAGGTTGTTGCCGCGAACCAATTCGGCGATGACCGCTTTGGCTTCGGCAGCGCGGGGATCGTTCGGAGCTTTTTCGACAAAAGTTTGCAACGAATCCGCCGACTCCTTGAACTTGCCTGCGTTGGCATACGCCAAGCCGATGCCATGCCAGCCTTCGATGTTGCTGGGATCGGCTTCCAGAATCTTTTGATAAGCCGCAATCGCGGAATCAGTTTGCCCGGCGTCGAATAACACTTTCGCGCCTTTGACGGGGAATTTTTTCTTTTCCGCCTGATCGTCTGTCAATTCGGCGATTGCATCGTAATCTTTGACTGCTGCTTCTGCCTGCGGGCCGTCGAAGTATTTGCCGCCCAGAATCGCTTCGGATTCGGCGCGGACAACCAAGTAGGTTCGGCGATTGCCTTTGTTTTGAGCCGGGTCACTTTTCTGCTTGGAATCTTTTTCCTGAGCATCCAGACCTTCCAGAGCTTTAGTGCAAGAGGCAATTGAGTCGAGGAAATCCTGTTTGGCTCCGTCGCGGTTGCCTTCGTTGAAGGATTTGACCGCACGTTTTTGCAAAGCGATGGCCAGATTGCCGTGTGAAATGTGAATGGTCGGGTTGGCCGTGACGGCTTCTTTGAAGGCAGCGATTGCTCCGGAAAAGTTGCTGGCTGCCATCGCGTCATTGCCTTCTTTCAGCTTGGCGTTGATAACAGCGACCGAAGCATTGTATTTCTCGGCTTCTTCACGTTCGGCCACAGCCTTTTTGTATTCTTCGTCAGCCTTTTTCTTGTCGGCTTCGCTCATTTTTGGCGGAGCACTAGCGCCGCCAGCCGCTGCCGGCCCACCGGAGGCTTTCTTGGTGTCTTCCAGTGTCAACTTACGACCGTCGCCAGGGCGAAGCTCGAATTTGAGCGGTTCTTTATCCGGGCGAACTCCGGTAAAGAAGGATGGCTCGTGGCCTTCAGCGGAAACGATCACCGTGTAAGTTCCCACAAACGGCACACCTGCATGCAGGAAGTGGCCTTTTTTATCTGTTTTGACCGGATAGTTGCCTTTGATGTCGGTGCGAATGATCTGAACATCCGCGCCGACGATTGGCTCGGTAGTTCCGGCTTTGAATACATCGCCTTCCATGCGGCCAACTTGAGCATAAGCGTTTAGTGACAACACTGTCAGGAACGCACATCCCAGAATTGCCGACAAAAGATTTTTGATCTTCATTTTGTCCTCCGTGTGATTTCAGAAACTGTTTGAAA
Source organism: uncultured Acidobacteriota bacterium (assembly GCA_902825875.1). Classification (GTDB taxonomy): domain Bacteria; phylum Acidobacteriota; class Blastocatellia; order RBC074; family RBC074; genus RBC074. Next base: position 75,728 of record CADECP010000035.1, on the reverse strand, counting down.
CTGCCTTAGCCATTTTGAGCGCGGCATTTGATGTGAAACCGAAAGAAGCGTTGCACAGGTACTTCTACGTGTTTTTCGCTTTCTGACGGCCACTCGTTCGGCGCTCTTTGTTTAGCTTGTTGCTGGAAATTCGATTGCAATGATGAATCTGTTGAATCAAACCGAGCGGATTTTAGCTGCGGTAAAATCAGATTTCAATTAGTGCTCGGTTCAAATTGTCGCTGCGTAACGAATCGGGTCGCTCAAACCGGCTTCGCTAAACCCTCGCAAGCGAAGCGCGCAACTGTCGCATTCTCCACAGGCGACATCTTCGCGTTTGTAACACGACCAGCTCAGATGCAACGGCGCGCCAAGTTTCACTGCTCGACGAACGATTTCGCTTTTTCGCAAGCCGATGACGGGCGTGACAATTTTGATTTTTGTCTCTGGTTTTGTGCCGACATCAATTACTTGCTCGAAAGCTCGATAAAACTCCGGTCGGCAGTCTGGGTAACCTGAACTGTCTTCGGCGACTGCGCCGATATAAATTCGACCTGCTCCGATGACTTCAGCCCAACTGACGGCAATCGCCAGCAAATGAGCATTGCGAAACGGCACGTACGAAGTCGGGATTTCCGTCGAAGCCAGATCAGCCTGACTGACTTCGATCTTTCCATCTGTCAAAGAAGAACCGCCAATTTGCGCCAAATGAGCGATGCTGGTCGCCAATCGCCGATCAACTCGGTAAAAATCAGCAATGTCGTTGAAGGCTTTCAATTCCCGCCGTTCGGTTCGCTGACCGTAGCTGACGTGCAGCAACGCGAGTTCGTCGTTTTCACCAGCGGCGATGGCGGTCGTCACGCAACTATCCATCCCGCCACTTGTTAAGACCACTGCTAGCATGATTCGGTTTCAAACTCCTTTTACGTCCGGCCCCCAAATGTATTTGTGAAGCTGCAATTGCATTCTTGCGCGAACGCCCGTCAAAACATCTGAATGCAAAATCCAGTCGGCCAGTTCTTTCAGCTCAACAGCTTCCCAGACCGGAGAAAACAACACCTGAGATTGGCGCTGGCTGAGGCGGTATTTTTCGATGACTTCCAAAGCGAAGTCGAAATCGGTTCGATCTTTGATAACGAACTTGATTTCATCCAACGGATTCAGTCGTTCCAGGTTCAGCCAGAAATTGCGCTCGGCTTCGCCGCTGCCGGGACACTTTACGTCCAGAATTTTAATCGCACGTGCATCCAGAATGCTGGCATCCAACCCGCCACCTGTTTCGATCAGCACGGTGAATCCTTCATCGCAAAGCCGCGTCACCAACTCTGCGCATTCGCGCTTTTGCACCAGAGGTTCGCCGCCAGTGACTTCGACCAGTTTGCAACCGTAGCTGCGAACTTGTTCGATGACTTCGTCCACAGACATTTCGGTTCCGCCAGCGAAGGTGTATTCGCTGTCGCACCACGAACAACGCAAATTGCACCACGTCAATCGAACGAACACGCACGGCGCCCCTGCAAAGGAAGATTCTCCCTGAATGGAATAAAAAATTTCCGTGATCCGCATATCGGCACTATAACACCCACGGCAGACTTATTTGATCTTCAGCACCCGCCGCGCGTTTTCGTACAAAATCTTTCGCTCGATCTTTTTGGTTGATGAAAGACGTTTGACCGTTTCCAGGCATTTGATGCCGCTGCACCGAGTGTCTTTGGTGGTTTCATCCTGACAATCGCTGCCGTACATCAGCTTGTTTTGATGGCGACGGAAAAACTCTTTGGTGAATTCTTCGTCACGTTGGAGCGCGTTCAAACCGGAACCCGCCGACAGGTCGCCGTAAAAGTTTGCGTAATCGCCAAGCCAGCGGTCGGTTAATCCGCCGGCAGTCAATTTGCCTTTGGGATACAGCACAGTTTGATCGTGGTTGCGATCAATGTTTCCCCAAAACGTTTGCGCGTGGCCGATGAAATTCACGCGCGGGAATTTTTCCAACACACGATGAAACCGCTCGTAGCCGGTGTTGTATTTGCCGTGCTGGAAATGCAGCAGCACGGGCACGTTGTAATCTTTGGCTAGCGCCGCGATCAGTTCTACGTGTTTGGAATCGCAATCCACGAAAAACTTTTGCTCACCGATGCCAATGGCTCCGGCTTTCAAATACTTTTCGATGACGGCGCGAGCTTCGGGCAGGTCCGCGACTTCGTTGGCGAAAAAGACGAATTCGTTCGGATACTGTTTGGCCAGTGCGACGACGGAATCGTTGCCGTAACATTCAGCTTCAAGGCCGAACTTCGACCCGGCAGGCAACAGCACGGTTTTTGTCACGCCCAGCGCGCGTTGATGGCGAACCAAATCGGCATCGCTGCGTCCCCAGTAATGAGTGTGCTGGTGAATGTCTATGATTGGTTCGGCTGGTTGAGCGATGGCTTCAACGGCCAGCGAAGCGATGGGTCCGGCCAGAAAGCTGCGACGAGAAATTGATGTTTTCATTGGTTTGGAGAATTGGTTGACGATGGTGTCGGTAGCACGACCGTAAGGAAGTGATTAAGCCCTTGCTCACGCGCGGGCTACTGACACAAAAAAAGAAGACTCAGATTGACGCGCGCTGCATCGCCCTGAGTCTACAATCACCCCTCAACCCAAACCAAAGGAGAACGAATCAATTGTGCGCTGTTTGACCGAAAAATTTTTCGCCGACGATTGGAAGTTGGCGACGATGCAGCAACAACACAGTGGCGCTGCAAATGAAAACGACCAACGCCAGAGCGAACAATTCTCCATTGTCGCCGACTGCTGTCAGCTTGATTCCCAGCATTGTCAGATGACTCATAATCGCGCCGCTTATGACTCCAAGCGAAAGCAGTGCGCCCAGCCAAATCGTGCGTGGCATCAGCAATAAAATCGAAGCGATCAACTCAACTACGCCGGAACCAATTCTTCCCCAGGGTTCAGCGCCAAGCGTCTTGAAGATGTAAACCGATTCCGCTGCGCCGGTGAATTTGAAAAACAGCGTTTGCAGCAAAATTACGGCAACGACGATTCGCAGCAGCCAGCTCAGAATGTTTTGTCCTTTGCTCAGTTCCATGACGGTCTCTCCGAAGTGTTCCCGGCAAGTTTCGCCAGGAAGCTTGCCGGATTGATGGTTCAGTAAAGATCGGCGCGCCGTTGCGCCGCCCTCGAAGGTTGAATACTTCAAAGAGCGCGGGATATTCCCGTCGTTGGATTTTTTACTCGTAACGAAGCGATTCGATTGGGTCGGTTTTGGAAGCTCGCAGTGCAGGCCACAATCCGCTGAAGACACCTACGATCATCAAAATGCTGGTGGCGGTCAGAACGACATCGCCGGATAGCAGCAGGAAAATATCCGTTTGTTTGGTTGGGTCTTCCAACAAATCAGCCAAAAAAGGACGATGCCCGGCAACCGTCACCACCAACCACGAAAGCGCGATGCCCAACACTCCGCCCAGAAAAGTGATGACCAAGGCTTCAAGAATGAATTGAATCAGGATGTGGCGACGACGCGCGCCAAGAGCTTTGCGAACGCCGATTTCGCGTGTTCGTTCGGTGACAGAAACCAGCATGATGTTCATCACTCCAATGCCGCCGATCATCAAAGTCAGCGCGCCGATGAAACTGAGGATAATTTTCAGCCCGCCGGTCATGCCGCTGATTTCTTTCATGTTTTCGACGGAATCATTGAAGCTCAACGCGCGTTCATCTTTCGGATTGAAACTATGCCGCGCGGCCAGGACTTCTTTGACTTGTTTGATGGCTTGAAAGTGCGTGGCCGGACTCAGAGTCTGGATGACCATGTTGTCCACGTAATCCTGGCTCCAAAGCTGTTTGACCGTGGTGTAAGGAATAAAAGCGCAGTATTTATCCGGCGAGTAGTAATTGGAAAAGCTGACTTTTTGCGTCAACACGCCGATCACTTCAAAGGTCAGCCCTTTGATGCGAATGGTTTCTCCAACGGCGGGCGAATTGCCGAACAGTTTTTTGGCAACTTCGGAACCGAGGAAAACTACGCGGCGCTGCTTCTCAATGTCTTCGGCGTTGAGGAAGCGACCGAACTCAGCAATCTCGCTTCGCATTTCGCCGTATTCAGGGGCCACTCCACGCACGTTGCTGCTGGTTTGTTTGATGCCGAAGCTGATCGGCAACCCTTCAACGTATTCAGGACTGACGTGTTTGATCGTGCCGAGTTGCCGGAGCGGCTCGGCGTCTTCTTCTTTCAATCGAATGCGGCGACCGGCGCGCTCGCCTCCGGCCTGCATGCTGGTTTGACCGTTCCAGATGACGACGGTTCCATTGCTGAATGCTCGGCGGAAACCGGTTTCGATGGCCGTGTGGAATCCGTTGCCGTAAGCCATTAGCAAAACCACGGCAACGATTCCCCAGGCGATGCCGGTCATGGTCATCGCGGCTCGGATGCGGTGACTGACCAGAGATTGAATGGCTTGGACAAAGACTTCTTTGAGAATCATAAACTCACATCTCGTAACGCAAGGCTTCAATTGGCGGCATTTCAGCCGCTCGCCGTGCCGGATAAGTCGCCGCGACGATTCCAATCAACGCCAGAGCCGTGACTGAAAACGCAGCCGTTTGCCACGTGATTATCATTCCCGAAAAGCGCGCGGGCAGCGGCAGCATGTTGACGATTTTGCAAAGCCCGATACCTATGCCCAAACCAATCGTTCCGCTTAACAAAGTCAGTAATAAACCTTCGCTGAAAAACTGTCGCAGCACGTTGCCCGAAGTCGCACCCAGAGCTTTGCGAATGCCGATTTCTCTTGTTCGCTCTTTGACCGAAATCAACATGATGTTCATGACTCCAATGCCGCCCAACGCCAGCGTGATGATGCTGACCGCGATGAAAAATTCGCGCATACTGGCAATCATTTTGTTGAAGAACACGGTTTCCAGCGCAGTGTTCCACATCGAAAGAGCTTCGCGGTCGGACGGATCAAAGTTGTGGCGCGGCGCGATGATCGAAAGCACTTCCTGTTCGACCGGGCCGATCTTTTCAAAGTTGATCTTGCCTTCACGTTCGATGATGCGGTTGAGTTCGTTGGCGACTTCTTCGTAAGGCGCGGCGATGATCGTTCCCACCGAATCCGCCGTGTTGTTTTCGCCCGGCATCGGAAAATCTTTTCGCATCGTTTCGTAGGGCAGAAACAAACGGTTGTTATCCGGGCCGGTGTAGTTGGAATCCTGCTCTTTCTTTCGGACTCGGCCAATGATGGTGTAAGGCAATCCGTTTAACGAAATCTGTTGGCCAATTGCATCGCGGTCGGCGAACAACTGTTTGCACATTTCAAAGCCTATGACCGCAACACGCCTGGCTTCGGTATTGTCCTGCTCGCTCAGCAATCGCCCACGATCCACTTCGATGGTGCGAATGAATTGGTAGATTGGCCAGACGCCGCTCAACTGAGTCGAACTGGCGTTAAAGGCGCTTTTGGCGCTGACGCTGCCGCGCATCAATTCCGGCGTGATGTGTTCCAACAGCCGGGCTTTTTCTTTCAACGCATGCACGTCGCCTAAATCCAGCCTGACCAGTTTGCCCGCGCGTTCGCCGCCCGCCTGAGTGCTGGTTCTGCCGTTGCGAATGATGATGATGTTTTTGCCGAGTTCTTTCAGCACGTACAAATTGCCTTGCTGAAAACCTTCGCTGACGGCGGACAGCAGCACGATGGAAATGACTCCCCAGATGATGCCGAACATGGTCAGAAAGCTGCGCAGCTTGTGCGCCATCAGGTTGGCGTAAGTTTGTGAAAGCAGTTCTTTCATTGCGTTCAAAACATCTCCCACGAAGGCACACGAAGTTTCACGAAGTCGAGCAAAGATTTTCTTCGTGCTTCTTCGTGTGTCTTCGTGGGAGGAGAAATTATTGCAAGATTACTTTTTCGCCTTCTTTCAAACCGTCCAGCACTTCGGTGCGAGTGCCGTTGCTGATGCCGACTTTGATCGGCTTTTTCTCTTTGCCTTTGGGATTTGTCGGAGAAGGGAACTCAATGGTGGCGTTGCGCTGTTGGTCATAAATCACGGCGCTTTCGGCAACCAGCAAAACTTCTTTGTGTTCTTCCAGCACAATTTCGGCGTTGGCGGTCATGTTGGCGCGAAGCTCGCCGCCGGGATTGCTGATCGAAACTTTGACTTCAAACGTGACGACGTTGTCCTTGTCCACACCGAGCGGCGAAATCTGCGTCACCTTGCCTTCAAACACTTTGTCTTTGAAGGTCTCGACTTTGATTTTGGATTGTTGCCCGAGTTGGACAACGCCGATGTCGGCTTCGTCCACTTTGCCGCGCACGTAAACCTGACTGATGTCGCCGAGCACCATCACCAAAGTCGCAGCGGCTCCCATATTCAAAATCGAAGACACAGGCGAGCCGATTTCGACATCACGCGACAGCACTACGCCGCGAATGGGCGACCGAACCGTGGCGTAACTCAATTCTTCCACCGAACGATCCACGGCAGCTTGCGCCTGGGCAACTTCGGCTTTGGCCTGAGCGACTTTGGCATCGCTGACAGTCAGTTGAGCGCGGGCGACGTTCTGCCGATTGACGGCCAATTCGTACGCGCTGCGCGAATCGTCAAAGGATTGCTGCGGCAACACGCCGTCTTTCAACAGTTTTTCTGCGCGCTCGAAATTGCGTTTGGCGAATGGAACGTCCGGCCCTTCAGCTTCGACTTTGTTTTTTTCAAGCTGAGCTTGAGCGGCTTTCAAATTGGATTCGGCTCCGATAAACGCCGCTTTGGTTTCTCGCACACGCGCTTCCAGATTTTCCTTATCGAGTTCAGCCAGAACCTGGCCCAGTTGAACAACATCGCCGATTTGAACTTTCAAGTCTTTGATGATGCCGTTGGCTTTGGATTTGATTTCGACTTTGGCGATTGGTTCGACTTTGCCAGTGGCGACGACCGATCGAGTGATGTTGCCGCGTTCGACCGCAGCTAGCCGCGCAGCGTCAATCGTGTTTTCAGGGCGCGACATAACGACGAAGCCCGTCACTCCCAATCCCGTCAACACAAACAACGCCCCGCCAATCAACCACATTTTGCGTGATCGTTTCTTGACCATTGAGTTTCTCCTTCTTTGCTTGAATCCCGATTTGACGACGTTTATTCCGGCTGACCATACGGCGGTTTGAAAACGCCAGTTCCGAAAAAAAAGTCTTCAATGCTTAGGCTCTGACAGTTTGAGCGCGCAGCGTTACTGCAAAACGGAACTTTGAATACACCTATCGCTTTTGTAAGTGATTACGTGCGGTGAGTGGCCGAAGAGTGCAGAAGGTTTCAGGTTTTATTGCTGAATGCCAAAAGGCAAATTGATTTTTACGGTTGGTGCGATGGGCAGACAGCTCAACACGTGTAGCCTGGCGATGCCAGTGCGAGCGTCGTTGGTGTGCCAGATGCGAACCCAGAAGTCGCGGGTTTCGCCTTGAATGACGAAGATCGAATCGCTCTGCACCATCGGCGCTGGATCGGCCCAACAGCCTTCGCGCAGTTCGTAAAACAACTGCGGTAAATGTGGATGAAATTCTTCGCGTTCAATGGTGGCGTTTTGTTCGTCGAATTCAGCAGGCGGAAGTTCGACCGCTTCGGCGGATTCCAGAAGCACGCGCGCCACAGAGCGCCCGGATTCTTCGCGTCGTTTGTGTAAAGCCATAATTGATTCGGGGAAACCCGCTTCCTACCGGTCGCGGTTCTGTTTCAACAGTTCCAGCGGCACACGTGCGCCGTATGCGGTTGAACGGGCCAAGCGTGAAAAGTAATCGTAAGCCAGCTTGGCGACATTGGCGATGGCGTCATTAGCGTTGGCGGTTTCGCCGTTGTAGTTGGTCATCACCGAAATGGCAAAAGGGCGACCGGGAACGTACACAACGGCCCAATCGCAGGCGACGCCTTCGATGCCGCCAGGTTTGTTGGCGATGGAGATGTTTGACGGGATCAGTTTGGGAATCGGCGAACTCTTGCGGAGCTTCAAAAACTTCAGCACATCGTCGCTCAAGTTTCGACTGGCGATTTCGCCTCGATAAAGCTTGGCCATCAAGTCCATCGCCGCATAAGGCGTCGCAATGTTTTCGTCTCCGCGCGCTGATGCTGGCAGATCAATCATTTTTCTTTGCAGGCGAATAGCCTTCAATCCCAACTGATCGAGCGTCGCATTGACGTTCGCCATCCCAGTCTGATCAATCAGCATGTTGGTCGCGGTGTTGTCGCTCAGCACAATCATCAGCACGGCCAGATCGTTCAAGCTCAGTTGCGAAGTGTGATCGCCGAAGTTGTTGATGACGCCGCTGCCACCGACTTTGTCAGCGCGTTCCAGCCAGCGTTGATCCGTCAGCTTGTATTTCCCAGCAGCGGCCTGTTTGTGGAGTTCGATTAGCACTGGAATCTTGATCGAACTGCCGGTCGGAAAGATCAGGTTGGCATTGGCCAGAATTTCTTCGCCGGAAATCAGGTCGCGGATGGCTACGCCCATTACGCCGTCAAAGCCAGCAGCGACTTTTTCGATTTCTGTTTTGAGTTTGCCGCGAAGCTGGGCGCGGTTGGCTTCTTGAGCAAAAGAAGTCGCGGCGCAAAGCAGCAGCACGACAGCAGCAAGTGGGACAAAGAGGCGTTTCATCAGTTCCTCGCAGGTGATGGGTTAGTTGATGCGGCGATTGTGGCCTTGCCAATAAGGTTCTCGCAACTCTTTCTTCAGGATTTTTCCGGTTCCGCTTTTGGGCAATTCGCCTTCACGAAGCTCGACTCGTTTGGGGACTTTGTAATCGGCCAGACGAGCCGCACAAAATTCGATTAATTCGCTTTCCGTCAGCGAAGCTCCGGGTTTGACGGTGATTATGGCGGCGACTATCTCGCCCCATTTTTCATCCGGGACGCCGATGACGGCGGCTTCACTGACGGCTGGATGCTGATACACAACGTTTTCGACTTCGGTTGAATACACGTTTTCGCCGCCGGAAATAATCATGTCTTTCTTGCGATCCACCAAATAGATGTAACCGTCTTTGTCCGTCACAGCCATATCGCCTGTGTGCAGCCAGCCGCCGCGCAATGTTGCAGCGGTTTCTTCTGGCCGCTTCCAATAACCCATCATCACGTTTGGGCCACGAGCGACCACTTCGCCGACTTCACCGGGCAAAGCGAAGCTGCTGTCGTCTTTCATGATTTCGACTTCAACTCCTGACACTGGGCGGCCACAGGAAGCCAGTCGCCGAATTCGTTTTTCGTCGCCGTCAGTGATGTGGTCTTCAGGCATCAACGCCGTCAGCAAAGGGCTGGATTCGCTTTGTCCGTATCCTTGCGTGAATTCGACGGCTGGCAAAAGGCTCATGGCATGTTTAAGCAGTTCAACGGGCATGGGCGAAGCTCCGTACGTAATGCGATGCAGACTGCTGAAATCGTGACGACTGAAATCCGGGTGATTGATAAGGAAGTTAATCATTGTCGGAACCAGCACTGTGCTGGTGACTCGTTCGCGTTCGATCAACTCCATCAGAGTTTTCAGGTCGAATTTTTGCAGGATGGTATGCGCGCCTCCGTTGGTGGTGACGTTGATGACGGCAGGGAAGGTCGCCAAATGAAACATCGGCGCTGCGTGCAGGAAATTCAAATTCGGTTCCGGCGCTCGTGTTGCCAATGTGTGCAGCGCGTTCAGCCATAAATTGCGATGACTGAGCATGACGCCTTTCGGCAAACCGGTTGTGCCGCTGGTGTAAAACAATCCGGCGAGTTTTTCGTCTGAAGCGTCGCTTTCAGGCGGCAGCGGGGAGTTGTCGTTCGCGTGTTCGGCAAGCAAGCTTTCGTAATCGTCAAAGCCATTGCCTCCGCCGATGGCCAGAAAATGTTCGATGCCGGCCAGTCGGGATTTGAAAGCCGCCGCCAGAGGCTGCAAATAATTATCAGTGATGAAGGCTTTGCATTCGGCATCGTTGATGATGAAGACCAATTCGTCAGCCGCAAGTCGAATATTGAGCGGAACGACAACCGCGCCAAGTTCAAAACAGGCGTAGACGGTTTCGAGGAATTGCGAACTGTTCAGCAGATAAATTGCCACGTGATCGCCGGATTGCACGCCAAGCTTGTTCAGCGCGCGAGCCAGCGATTGAACTCGACGGCCAAGCTGGTTGTAGGTTTGTCGCTGGCCATCAAAAATCGTCGCAGTGTGGTTGGGAAAATACCGAACGGCGCGACGAAGCACGCGGTTGAGAATCATAGGTCTGCCTCCGGGAACATTTTGCGCTTCAGAACTGCTGCGCCTGTATGGAAGGCAGGTTAGGAGATCGGCTTTTGAGAAGCAAGCAAATCAAGGCTGCCGCTTGACTGTCGAATGCCGTCAATTCGCTTGGCCCATAACAATGAAACCAGCCCAGTGAAACGGATGGCTCAAGTCCTGGTTTGAGTTGGTAATAAAATCAAGCGCAGCCTGACGCAGTGCTTCGGATTTGGAAAGTTTTTGGCTGGTGTGATTCAGGCGTTTATGCAGCGATAGCATTAAATCAACGGTACTTTGAGCTTCGACTTTCCATTGGCTGACTACGGCTGTCGGGCATCCAGCCACGAAAATGGCCCACGGCAATCCGATGATTCCTTCACCGTCACGAATCTGGCCGCGGCCAGTTTCACAGGCAGACAGGATGACCAGATCGGCCTGCAGTTTAAGCTTGGCGAGTTCTCCTGCTTCCAGGTATCCGTCTTCAGTCGAGGTGTTGCCAGTTTGAGAAAGAACGATTCTGGAGCGCATGGGATACAGGTCATTGAACAATCCGTGCGCTGCCAGATGGATGATCGAATATCGCGGAGAAAGGGATTTGAATTTATCTTCAGTTGCTTTATTGCCAATCAGCGCCAGGCTTTTTTGCGCTCCGTACATTTGACTGATTCGCCTTATCAGCATTTCGGTTTCCGGCAGAGGGAGAATGGGTTGATCCATCAATCTGCCAGTGGCATTCGATTGGCCGCTGGCTTTCAACGCAGGATTACCAAGCGCCAGCAATCGGTTGTTTGATTGAAGTTTGATTTTGCCGGATTGAAGTTTAGGAAATTTTCTTAGTGTGTTAAGCGAGGGCGTATAAGAGATCGCCTGTTGTTGAATCAGATATTGGTTGTTCGGCATTTTCAGTGCCTGAAATGGCAGTTCCCATAAGGGGCCGTCGGGAATGATTATCAACGAGCTGACGGACTCCAATTGAGACTGAGCCGCGCCCAGTAAAACGTCATGCAGCTTTTTGGCTTTAAGGTTGAGTTTGTCGGTTTGATCCTGATTTACGATCAAATGCCGGAATCCGGCGACTTGATTTTGAAGATCAAGCCTTTGAATGTTGATTGGATAGGCTCGCAGGTTAACTTTATCGGATGGCTTGGTTGCCACAAATAAAAAGGTTTGTCTTTTGCCAATTGCGAATTGAACCACTGCCGTTTTGTTGTCAGGGATCAGCGCCGACAAATCTTCAGCAGACAGATTCAGTTTCAAAGGGCGATGCTCGGCTATAGCGATTTTAGAGTTGTCCATCTCTGACTCAATTGCCTTGAGCGACTCCTGAGCCTGGTGAATTTGTGTTTGAAGCGAAGTTAGTTTGTGGGCTTCTGGTTGTGGCGAATATGCGATTGCGGCAATTTGAAGTTCCAGATTCAGAATTTGGCTTAACAATTGTTGCTGCCGTTCCAAGGCGGAAGATTCTGCAAATTGCCCCTTGGCATTCGGAGTGCTCAGCAAATCGAAAAGGTAGCGGCTTTTGGCGCGTTCCGAATAATTCAGAGCTTCCAGTATTTGACCTTGCGAGACGAGCAGTTCGATCATTCGAGCATACGGCGCATATTGATAGCTCACGGGCAACGGGCCTGCTTCCACACTCGCTTTAGTTCTTGCCTGCCGTTCTTCGACCAGCTTGATTGCCGATTCGTATGCCGAACGCGCACGGTCAAATTGACCTGCGTTGTAATAAACAACGCCTTCTGCAAGGTAAAGATTTTCAAGAACGCGCTTATCGCGGCCTTTGGGAATGGCTTTGGCCTTTTCGATAAAATTTATGGCATCAACATGGTTTTTCAGGTCGCTGTGAATGTATCCCAGCAGGCGATACGAATTTAGTCTAGGGGCGATCATTTTAGCCGGTTCAGAAATTGCCAGACTTTTCTGGCAAGACTCTTTGGCAAACTCAAACTCACCCGATTCGTGTTGTGCTGTAGCCAAAAGGTTTAGGTAATCAGGCAGGTTATTGGATTTTGATCGGTATCCGATGTCTACAAGCTGGGAATAATTACTCAGAGAGCATTGAATGTTGCCGACAGTAAAGCAGGCTCTGGCTGTACGCCTCAAAATATCTTCGGTCAAACCGTGGACATCTGCTTTGGGCGGGGGATTGGTAACGCTTTGATTGACAGAAAGAGCGGTTTCGTAGTGTTTGATGGCCTGTGAGTAAAGCTCCAGTTCGTCATAAGCCAGTCCCAAATTGTAATTGGCGAGCGCGACCCCGTAAGGCTCTTTGACTTCACTGGCCAAATCGAAGGCTATTTGCGCATGATCGAGAACCGCTGAAAAATCCCCTTGCTCATGGTGAGCTACCAAAAAATATCTCCGCACTTGGCCAAGCCATTTCGGATCGCCGATTTTTTGAAAGATGGGGAGGCTGTGGTTGAAGTATTTGATGGCAAGATCGTATCGCTCTCTTTTTCTATGTATGACTCCAAGATGGCTAATGGCAATGGCGCGCCCTTTTTCGTAGTCGAGCTGTTGAGACAACCCAAGCAGCATCTGATTAAGCATTTGGACTTTGGGCAAATCTGCATTTTTGGGCGACGGGTCAATGAAGAGCGAGTTCGCAATCTCTTCGATCAACTTGGCCGAAACCAGATGCCAGTTCTCAGATAGAATGGTTTGAAGCTGCTGTGAAGAGTTAGCCTTGAATAGTTGTGCGAGCAGATTTTCGATGTCCTTTGATTTCAATCCCTGCTTTTCTTGCACAAACGTTTGGGCTTGGCTGTTTATTGCGACAGGCGAATGTAACAAAGATGCGGTTGCAATCATGGAGACGCAGCAAATCAGTAAGAAAATGCGACGGCTGGATGGAATCATGATACCTCCTGGCTGAAACTTGATTGTTTACATTAAACCGTGGTTGCTGTGCCGAATGGCAGGTGGAGTCTAGTTTTCAAAGACTCTTATCGTCAACAAGAAAGTTCGACTGGTAAGAAATACTGACAAGGTCGTAAATAATTCGGAATTTTTTTGAAAGGGGATAGTAATTTGCTTTCTCCATCTTCATCTTCAAGTAATTGAAAAGGGGAGCAATGAAAATTGAGCAAATCAAAGAACGTAACGAAAACGATTTGATGGAGTTGCCAAACGTCGTCGGCGTTGGAATCGGTGAAAAAAATGGCAAACCTGCTATCAAGGTATTTGTGACTCACAAAGTAGAACTTTCTTCTCTCAAGCCAAAGGAAATAATTCCGAAACGTCTGGGTCAATACGATGTTGACGTTGAGGAAATAGGTATCGTGATGGCTGGCACTGAATAGCCATTGCGTCGAATAACACTCAGTCCAAAAATGGAGGTCTCAGCATGAAAACTGATTTTCAAAAAATGGCTTTGTCCGTAACCGCCGCGAAGGGATTGGACAAGGCGCATGAAGTTGCCGTTGACGAAATTCTCCCGCGTAACAACGTAATTGGGGTCGCGGCAGGGATCAAATGGAAGAATGGCGAACCGACAGGCGAACCGGCTTTGCTGATCTTGGTTTCGTATAAGCTTCCGAAAGACACAATCTCGAAAAAGGACCTGATTCCAACAAAATGCCAGGATGTTCAGACAGACGTTTTGGCTGTTGGCAATGTTTTTGCTTCCCCCGATGGCGACCCGGATCCGCCTCCGCCTCCGCCACGCGAAAATAGCGCAGATGCACAAATTTTGACCAATCGAGTTCGCCCGGCAAAAGGCGGGTACAGCGTTGGGCACAAAAACATCACCGCAGGAACCATCGGAACCTGTGTTTATAAAATCCTTCCGGGTGGTTCGACCAATCCTGCGTCGCACGGCGTTGGTATTCCGTCGAAGTTTTACATTTTGAGCAACAACCATGTGTTGGCCAACAGCAATCTGGCCGCAATAGGCGATTCGATTTTGCAGCCCGGTCCGGTTGACGGCGGAGTTGACCCGGCAGATCGGATTGCGCGACTCAGCGAGTTCGTTCCGATCTCGTTTGCCCCGGCGATTCCGCTGAATCAGCACAATAACCTGGTTGACGCCGCAATTGCCGAAGGAAACTTCAGCGATCTTGATCGTGAAATTTATTGGTCAGGTCATGTGCTTGGATGGCGGCGTAAAGCGGAAGTAACCGTCGGTTCGTTGGTGAAAAAGACCGGACGCACGACGAACTTCACCACAGGGCGTGTCACCGCCATCAATGCGACCGTTGATGTCAATTATGGTGGTGGGCGCTTGGCTCGATTCCGAGACCAGATCATCACCACGCCAATGTCGGCAGGCGGTGATTCCGGGTCGCTCATCACAACGTTGGACAACGTAGCGGTCGGGCTGCTTTTCGCGGGTTCGACGCAAGCGACGATTGCCAATCATTTTGAGAACGTACGGAATCTGTTGAAGGTCGAAGTCGCCGAACGGATTTTGTGATTTGCGCCCTTGGCCAGGGTTTTGCGTCCTCAGCTATTGGGGAAAATCCTCAGCCAAATTTTTACTTCAAGAGAGAGCGGCACGGTAAGTAATGCCTGCCGCTCTCCTCCCCCAAAAAGCCTTCCGTGTACTGCCAGCCACCTGACTCCGCTTACAATTCTTCGCAACCAAGTTTGGCTCAAATCGAAACCGAAAGCGCCAAAAACATTGCAAAAGCAGCCAGCAGCAGAAGCAACAACAATTGAGCAGGTGTGAGGGATGTTCTTTGAGAAAGCATGCGTATAACTCCAATGATCGAATCTTTTTGAGATTGATTGGTGAGGGGCGATCTTGAAGGGGGTAGAGCATAGTGAGTGAGTCACTTGCTCAAGGGTAAAGTTCAGTGATGAAACTGAAATCTGGCTAAGATTGAGAAGGGGCAATGAGGCGAAAAATTCTTGATTCAAATCGCGGCACCAGAGCAATTTGCTCCAGCTTTCAGTTCGCTCGAAAAATAACTTGAGTGAATGCGAGCAGTCAACAACGTTTTTGTTAAAACCTGCCGCCAGAAATTAGAGCCACATTTCTTCGACAGCTTGTTTGCAGTTCAGGATGGTTTCCAGTTTTCCATCAATATGAGGTTCCAGCGAAATTGGTCCAGCGTAGCCAATGCGTTTCAATTCGGCAAAGTGCGGACGGTAATCAATCATTCCTTGGCCTGGTACAACCCAAGTCGGTGTTCCGCTGCCACGCGGAGCGTCCAATTGGTCTTTGAGGTGAACGTTGGCGATAAACGGCGCAACTGAATCGAATTCGTCAATCGGATCGCGGCGAGTCATCCAGGCTACATTGCAAGGATCGTAATTAATGCCAATCGCTGATGAGTTTGCTGCGCGAATAAGCTTGACGGTTGCGGTTCCAGTATCCGCCCAGCAGACAGGCTCGGCTTCGATCAACAAACGCAATCCGACTTCTTCGGCTTTGGCTCCGGCTTCAGCCAAACTGTCAATCACCCAGTTCGGTGGGTTGTCGCTCGAAATCAAGTCAGCGATTTCTTCAGTCGCTTCCGGTTTGCAGAATCCGAACACGATCAGCGCCGATAAGTTCCAACGTTTGGCCAGTTCGACCGAACGTGGAAACACTTCATTCATTTCTTTCCTAAATTTTTCCACCGAGTCAGTCCATTTGAACAGGCCAGGTGAAAGCGCGGTGATTTCCAGACCTTCGCTGTCGCAGATGCGTTCGATTTCCAGCAGTTCGGCTGGATCGCACATCGGTGCTCGGCCTGACTGCAAAAAACGAATTTCGTAACGGCGCAATCCGGCGGCTAATCCGATTTGCGAAGCTTGTCGAAAATCACGGCT
Organism: uncultured Acidobacteriota bacterium; assembly: GCA_902825875.1. Classification (GTDB taxonomy): domain Bacteria; phylum Acidobacteriota; class Blastocatellia; order RBC074; family RBC074; genus RBC074. The sequence goes on along the minus strand of CADECP010000035.1, from coordinate 59,764 downwards.
GATTTCGTCAGCGACGATTCCAAGATTCATCATCATTTTATGTTTTTAGAACACCGGCTTTGACCAGCGATTCCAGATTCCAGTTTGATAAGAGTTGTTCGGCGACCAGTTCAACCAACGTTGCACCGGTTTGACGACAAGCACTGTGCCAGTTTTGCTGATGACGGGCTAGCGCGTCTTTGTAGCGTTTGATCGCCGCGTCATCAATGAAGATTTCGCGCTGTTCTTCGGTTTCCGAATCAATCAACCGGATACGCCCGCGTTCCGATGGTGCAAGATCAGATTCCGCCAGCAACTGAACGACTGTGACCGACGCTGCGTTTTGCGAAAGCTGCTGCAACAATTGCAACGGATCGCCAAGCCACAGCAAATCGCTGATGAAAATACGTTGTCCCAGACGGCGCAATTTCGGCGGCACGCGAGAGAACGATTCCAGCGGATTCTGGCGAAAATCGAAGGCCAATTCTGTCCAGGTGGAAGGCCGGCCAGAACTGTTTGCGACCGGTTCGCAAACTTCGCGCAACGACCAAACCGTATGCGAATGCCCGGCATTTTCTGCCGCAACTGCCAGCGCAGCCGAAAGCGCGACAGCGGCTTCAATCTTTACACACGGTTCGACAGCCATTGAGCGCGAGCCATCAACCAGCAAATCCAGGTGCGGTGTGATTTCTTCGCGGAAAAGTTTGATTGTCAGTTTGTCCGAGCGCGCAAAGGCATTCCAGTCAATTCGCCGCAAATCGTCGCCCGGTTGGTAATCGCGGTGATCTTTGAATTCGAGCGAGCTTCCGGCGCGCTGGCCGATTTGCAATCCAGCCAGCGTCGCCGCAGTCGTTTTCGGCACGGCGAGCGAATAGCGCAAACCGATTCGCTCGCCTTCCCGCAAAAAATCTCTATAAGCGTTTGTCATTTGGCTCTTCGCATAATGCTGACGACCTCTCTGCCGCCGAAACTGGTTTCGGCGACGGTGATGCCACAAAACTGGAATCCGTCGCGCCCGACTTCGTTCAATTCCTTTTGCATTGTCGAAGTTCGACTGGTGGCTTGGAGTTTGTATTCGTAAGTCGTTTTCACCTTGTCGTTGCGTTCCAAAATGACTACGACTTCGCGCCCGCCAAAAGCCGAATCGTAAATGGACTGGCCGACATACGAAAAACCCTGAGCGCCGGCCTCCGTCAATTCTTTTTGCATCGTGGACGTTTTTCGCGTCGCCAGCAGTTTGTATTGCAGCCGTTCGCTGCTGGAACTAGCTCGGCGAGACATAATGACGACGATTTCATTGCCGCCACCGGCAGTTTCGCCGCCCATCGTTCCTTCAAAGCGGTAGCCTTCGGCAGAGGCGGCGTTCATTTCCTTTTCCATCGTCGAAGTTTTGTTAGTGGCCAGCAGTTTGTATTCGATTGACTCGTTTGCTTTCTGGGGAATCACGGCAGTCGGATCATTGACCAGGCAAAGCAGCACTGTAAAAACAGTCATCAGCATAAATTTTCTCCTGAAATTGTTTTGAAGTTCGGCAAGGGGCTCGCACAAGTTACGGAACGCCCGCGGTTCCGGTTCTTGTAAAGTTGCAAAACAGAAACTGACCGCTAGGGGAATCTTTCTGGAACAGCGTGATGCCGCCAAGCGTCTACGGGCGGGAATGATACTCAAACATTGCCGCGTCTGGCCAAGCCTTTGGAAGAAATTTTAGAAGACTCGGCGGATTCAACTTTGGTATTCTTGCGCTATGAAAACGACGTCCTTATCGCCAACTGCCGCACCGTCCACCAATTCAGCCGGAAACGGTCACGAAGAATCAATTCAACTTTTTTTGCGAAAGCTGACCGCGCTGCTGACGCTGAAAACCTGGCTGACGATTGTCACGTTGTGGTGTTTCGGCTGGGGAGCCGTCGCGCTCGCGTTGCGGGCTACGTTGCACACGCCAATCAAGCCGCTGTTGTTCGGAACCATAGGCATTTTCGCCGGAGCCGTCGCCGCCTACTTCATCGCCAGAAAACAATTGCCGACTTCGGCTTCGGTGCGTTCGCTGCTGGATCGGCAAAACGATTGCGGCGGTTTGTTGATGGCGGCAGGTGAACAACCGCTCGGTAATTGGGAAAACCGTTTGAACTCAGTCAGCTTGCCGCGTTTGAAATGGCGAAGCTCACGCGCTTGGAGTTTGATGGCGCTGTCGGTCAGCTTCGCCGCTATCTGCTTGTTTCTGCCGATCAGATACGTTTCGGTCAACGCAAGTCGTTCGCTGGACGTGGCCAAAGAAGCCGAAACCATCGCCGCGCAAATTGAGACGCTCAAGGAAGAACAAATCATCGCCGAAGCCAAAGCAGAAGAATTGAAAGACAAGCTGGATCAATTGGCCGCCGAAGCCGCTGGCGAAGACCCTGCCAAAACCTGGGAGGCGTTGGATCATCTGGCCAACTCCATCGAAAAAACCGCCAAAGACGCCATCGCCGAAGCCGCCGGAAAGCAGGAGCAATTGGGAAAAGCCGAAGCTCTGGCAGAAGGCTTGCAAGCTGGAATGATGGCTGGCAGCGACCAACTCGACGCTCAGACGATGACCGAAGCCATGCAGACGCTTTCGACAATGATGCAAGGCGCAATGAAAGACAACGAAGCTCTGGCCAGTCAGCTTTCCCAGGAAACTCAGGAAGCGTTGAAAAACGGTTCGCTGAACTCCGAACAGTTGAAAGAACTCGCCAACGCGCTCAGCCAGTCGAAACAGAAACTCAATCAGCAAATGTCCAAGCTGAACCAATCGGGCATGAATCGCGGCAACATCAATCCGAACTCTTTGAAAGGCGGAGCTTCGGCAAACAAGCGCGACAACTCCGGCTTGTCGAAATTCCTGAAAGACAACGCTCAGAAAATGTCCGTCGCTGATGCCGTCGGCGAATGGTGCGAAGGCAACGGTGATAAAGATTGCCCGCCAGGTCAAAACTGTTCGGGAGGCAAAGGTGGTGTCGGGCGTGGGCGCGGCGATGCGGCGATGACCTGGACGGAAGGCTCCGACGAAAACAATGCCAAGTTCAAAGAAAAAGCCTTGCCGCCCGGTTCTGTCGCCGGACTGCAAGACAGCCAATTGGTCGGCCTCAGTTCCGCCGCTCCCGAAGTTCAAAAAGGAAATCTGTCCGCTCACGGCGCGTTGAACAGTTCAGCGACTGGCGGCGGTTCTGCTTACACTCAAACCGTTTTGCCGAAACACAAAGGCGCAGTCAAAAAATACTTTGAAAGGAAGTAGACAGAAGGCAGTAGACAGAAGTCAGTAGCATTCTTGCTAAAGTTCAGGTTTTCCTGGAATGGGCTACTCTCTACTGTCGGTTTGAGCAGTTTGACCAGATTTTAGCGGATAAAACTCCGCTAAAACTCGAACCTCAAGCTACTGTCTACTGTCTACTTTTATGCAAACCATTCTCCAATCCGAAGAAATCAATCCGGCAATCGAACTTGCCAATCGAATCTTGACGCAGCTTGATCGCATTTTGCTCGGTCGGCCTGAACTTCATCGGCTGGTGCTGACAGGCATTTTGAGTCGCGGCCACATCCTGCTGGAAGGTTTGCCCGGCGTAGGCAAAACCGCGTTGGTCAAAACACTTGGCGATTTGTTGGGATTGCAGTTCAAACGAGTCCAATTCACGCCAGACCTGATGCCCAGCGACATTCTGGGTTCGCACATTTTGCAAGGCAGCGATGACGGTCGCCGAGCGATGGAATTTCACGCCGGGCCGATTTTCACCAACCTGTTGCTGGCCGACGAAATCAATCGAGCTTCGCCAAAAACGCAGTCGGCTTTGCTGGAAGCGATGCAGGAACGCTCCGTGACTTTGCTGGGAGCGACGCGGCAATTGCCTGATCCGTTTTTCGTGCTGGCTTCGCAAAACCCGATTGAATTGGAAGGAACCTACCCGCTGCCCGAAGCGCAATTGGATCGTTTCCTGTTCAAACTGAACGTCGGAGGTTCGGACGTGGACACGCTGGATCAAATCATTTCCACTCGACGACGCGGCGAAGCGCCTCAGCCGGAATTCATCGTTTCCGCCAACGAACTGGCGCAGTTGTTCGCGGTCATGGATCGCATCTATTTACCGAAACCTGTGTCGCGCTACATCTCTCGCGTAGTTGCCGCCACGCACACCGATTCGCCCGAAGCGACCGACGACGTGAAAAGCTACGTCGCTTACGGAGCTTCGCCGCGAGCAGCAATTGCGATGGCCGAAGCCGCGCGAGCTTATGCGCTATTGGCCGGACGGCCTACGGTTGGTTTTGAAGACGTGAAAGCCATTGCCTCGCCGGTGCTGAATCATCGGCTGGTGCTGAATTACAAAGCGAAGTTCGACGGCGTGAATGCTCAATCGCTGATTGCCCGATTGCTCAGCCAAATTGACGAAACCGGCATCAAACTTCCCCGCGATGTGGAGATCGAAAAATGATGAACCAAACAGCCAGGACTTTTTCTTCCACGAAGGTACACGAAGAAAATACGAAGAGGAAACTCTGTCGTGTCGGTAGCCCGCCAGTCACGAAGGGCTTGGGCTTCAACCTTCGCCTCTTAATTTCTCAAACTCTTCGCCCCAGAGCGGCGGCTGACTTTAGCCGTGGATTTCAATCCACGGAAAGTCGCCAATTAATTCCCGCGTCGCGTCAGCGACGACTGAATTCAGGCGTCGCTAACGCGACGCGACTGAACGCACCAGCTTCCCCGGCGTTGAAACGCCGGGCTAAATTCAACCGCCACTCTGCGGCGAAGAAACAGACCTCATCTCTTCGATACACCTTCGGTTCTTCGTTACTGGTTTGCTTGATTATGCTGGCTCTGCCGATGCTGGCAATGGCGCAACTGCAAACATATGGTGACGTGAGCGTCTCGGTTGAAGCGATGCAAGAGTCCAGTGTCGGTGAGGGGTACGGCGAATACCGAGCAACGATTACCAACAATTCTACAATTCAGGCTCACACCGTCACATTGCTGTTGCCGAATTACAACTACAACAATTCGTGGGGCGGTGTCCGGGAAGTCCGCCGAACTGTCGAACTTGCTCCGTCATCCACTGTGAACGTCACCTTTTTCAGCCCCTCTTTGGCTTCATACACCAGTTATGCTGAAGTTTTGATTGATGGAACCAGACAAAGGGAGCAGGTGACAATTGGCAAGGGAAAAGTTGGAGCTATCGTGGGGCGTTCCGAATATGGCAGTCTGTTGCTCAGTCAGCAGGTGTACTTAAAAAGTGGCCTGATGAATGCAGTCAATATCGAACAAGGTTTGAAAAATAGTTCAGGTGGGTGGTTGATTGCCCTGCAATCGTACGAATTTCCAGTATCGGAATGGAGTCAAAACTGGATGTCATACGCGCGATTCAGCGGAGTCATGCTGCAAGCCGATGAACTTAACGCTGCTCCCGAAGCCATTCGCACTGCTTTGCTGCGTTACATCGAACGCGGCGGAACTTTGATCGTCGCCGGCAACTGGCAACTGCCCACCCAGTGGCAATCTAGGCGTAGTGGCCTCAAAGACGAAGAACTCAAAGATGATGATGCCACAGCCGAAAGCCAGTATGGCAAGCCGCCCGATCCGACTGCGACTCCAGCGCAGCCTCCGAATTACGTCTCACGTGCTGATTTGCCGATGTATTACGTTGGATTCGGCACAGTTCTCCTAACAGGATCTGCTGATTTGGGAAACATCGGCGTCAATCAGTGGAAACGACTTCGGAATAGTTTGCGCGGCAACGAATTGGCCGAAAACAGTTTTTCCACTCTGGCGGAAATCAATCGGGAGTTTCCGGTGGTCGAACAATTCGGAGTTCCCATTCGCGGATTGTTCTTGCTGATGCTGGTGTTTGTGCTGGTCATCGGGCCTGTGAATTTGATCTGGCTGGCGAAAAAGAAACGCAAAATCTGGATGTTGTGGACGGTTCCGGCCATTTCGCTGCTGACCTGTTTGATGGTCGCGGGCTTTTCTCTGTTTGGCGAAGGCTGGAACGCGACGGCGAAAACCGAAGCACTGACAATCCTGGACGAAACCGATCACCGAGCGACGACCATTGGCTGGACTGGATTTTATTCGCCGATTACTCCCAGCGAAGGTTTGCGATTCAGCTATGACACGGAGCTTGTTCCGCAACTGCCCAATGATTGGGATTATCGTCGCAGAACGCCGGAACGCACTGTGGATTGGACGAACGATCAGCACCTGGAATCTGGTTGGATCGTTGCGCGCGTCCCGGCGTTCTTCAAGCTGCGAAAAAACGAAGCTCGGCGCGAACGTTTGAACATTCGCCAATCCGGCGACGAAGCGACTTTGGTCAACGGCTTGGGCGCAGAAATCGCTCAAATCTGGTGGGCAGACGCCGGGGGGGAAATTCATTCCGCTCAAAACATCGCGCCCGGAGCGCAAGCCAAACTCCAGGCCACCGACTTGAAAGCTTCGGCCACAACTTCACGATTGCGCGAAATTTACAGCGGCGATTGGTTGAAAGAATTCCAAAGCCTGACCAACAAACCGCAGGAAGCGTTGATGCCGAATTGTTATCTGGCTGTGCTCAACGGCGCTCCATTTGTCGAAGAAGGTTTGAGCGGAGTCAAAACGCGCACGGCTCGAAACTTGGTGTACGGCGTTTCGGATCAGAACCGCGCGCGGTAGCAAGCGGGGTATAGCTAGCTTCAGGCCGACCGAGTCGCTACCGCTCCTCGTTCCGTACCGAAAGGTGAATTATGAAAGTCGAAGTTTCCAATCTGAAAAAGTATTTTGGCTCCACGCGCGCAGTTGATGACGTGTCGTTCTCGTTCGCTTCCGGCCAGGTTGTAGGTTTCGTCGGCCCAAACGGTGCTGGCAAAACGACTACGATGCGGATACTGGCTACGCTGGATGAACCGACCGCTGGGCAAGCGACGATTGACGGCGTTTCCGTGATCGAAGACCCGGAGCGTGCTCGGCAATTGGTGGGTTACGTGCCGGATTCGCTGCCCACTCACCGGGACATTTCAGTTCACGAATACCTGGATTTTTTTGCGCGGGCGTATGGGTTGAAAAGCCTAAAGCGAAGGCAAACCGTTGACAGCGTGGAAGAGTTCACGAATTTGAGCGGTATCCGCGACAAGATGTTGGTCGCTTTGTCCAAAGGAATGAAGCAGCGCGTGACGCTGGCTCGCGCGTTGTTACACGATCCGCCTGTGCTGATTATGGACGAACCTGCGGCGGGACTTGATCCGCGAGCGCGCATCGAATTGCGCGAACTGCTGCGTGTGCTTTCGGGGCAGGGCAAAGCGATTTTGATTTCTTCGCACATCCTGACGGAGCTTGCCGAAATCTGCCACGGCGCGGTCATCATCGAACACGGAAAAATCCTGATGGCTGGTGGAATTGGCGATTTGCTCAGCGACAGCGTTCCTCGCCGAACGGTGTTGATTCGCGTGTTGGGGCGGCAGGAAGAACTTCACAGGGAATTGTTGCAGACGCCTCACATCGAATCTGCCCGGCTCAACGGCGAAGAAGTAGCTGCGGAAGTCAGCGGAACCGACGAAGCCTGCGCCGAATTGTTGGCCGCCGTCATCGCGCGCGGCTATCGCGTAGTCGAATTCAAACAGCAACGCGCTAATCTGGAAGAAATTTTCATGAATGTCACCAAAGGAGTTGTGCAATGACCGCCGAAGCCGAACTCAGCAACTCGACTCAACCGAAAGTGCGCCTGGCCGAGCGTTTTGACGATTGGCTGAACCCGGTCGTCATCAAGGAATTGCGCCAAGCCGTTCAGAGCCGTTTTGTGATTACGGCTCTGCTGGTTTTGTTGGCGATTCAAATTATTGCCGTTGCCATTTACCTAATTACCGCCACTGACATCAGTTTCAGTTACGACGCCGGGCGAACAGTGTTCATGATTCTGTTCGGAATCATGCTGGCGATTGGCATGCTGTTTGTGCCGTTATACAGCGGGGTTCGATTGGCGGCGGAACGTTCTGAAACGAATCTTGATCTGTTGTTCATCACCACCATCAAACCGCGCAGCATTATTGTCGGCAAGATGTTGGCCGCAGTCGTGCTGACGGTCTTGATCTTCAGCGCGTGTTTGCCGTTTCTGACCTTCACGTATTTTTTGCGTGGGATTGATCTGCCTTCGATGGCGGTCGTGTTGGCGATTGGGTTCGTGTCCGTCACGCTCAGCGCCCAAATCATGATCTTTGTCGCCTGCCTGCCCGTAGGCCGAGCTTTCAAGCTCATTCTGGGATTGATTGCATTTGTTTTGCTGGTGATTGGCTACATCAGCACGATGGCTTCGGCAGGCGGAATGTTGTGGGAAGGCATCGGCAGCAAAGTCGGCAGCGCGAATTTCTGGCAATGGGTTGGAATCATCGGGTTGAATTATGTTTTCCAGCTTGGGTTGTTGCTGGTGCTGTCCATAGCGTTGATTAAACCCATTTCGGCCAACCGAGCCTTGCCGGTTCGCTTGTATCTGACCGTGATCTGGGTGATTGGTGGACTTGTCGCATTACTGGGAAGTTGGGTGGAAGCTACGCACGACCCGGTAATTTACTGGCAAGCTTCTTTCAATGTGCTGTTCGCGTTTTCGATCTTTACCTCTGTCGGCGAACGCGACTGGCCAGGTGCGCGCGTGTTGCGTGCATTGCCGGAATCCGATGGAAAACGCCTGCTTCGCTTTTTCTTCACCAGCGGCTCGGCCAACGGATTAGCCTGGACGGTGATGATGATTGTAGCGACGTATGACGTGTGCTGGATTTGGTGGCGTTTATTTCCGAACTTCAGCGACTTGGGCGAACTGGTTGATTCGACTCGCTGGCTGACAGTCATGAACCTGTACTTGTTTTGCTACGCGCTGACGGCTGCCTTTCTGCGGCGACACTTGCTGAAACGAATCCCCCCAAACCTGACCTGGTTGATTGCCATTGTATTGACCGCCATCGGCAGCACGATTCCGATGCTGATCGGAATGCTGATATTCATGAACGATCTGAATTGGTGGCGCGAAGATTACGGATTATGGTTGGTCGGCAATCCATTTGTCTGGGATGTGGCCGCACACCGAAACCTGTATCTGAGCATCGGATCGTTTTGGGCTGTGCTGGCAATTGCGTTCAATCTGCAATGGTTTCTCGAACGAATCAGAGGATTCCGCTTTATTGATCCAACCGATAGGTTGTCAGTCGGAGAGTTGGAATGAGGAGTTTGGAGTTTACTTCTCTTTGTTGATTCGTTGCAGCAGGCGTTCGGCGTGGTTGCGTGTGATGAGCGGGACGCCTTCGTCGAGCTTCAGGTCTTTCAGCAGTGGAACGAAGCGTTGAGGATCGGCGATTCGTTTGGATTTCAGGTCGTCGTCCAGGATTCGCATTTGTGCCGGAGTCGAAAGCGGGTCGGCTGCGCGAACTGTTTCCAGTTCAAAAAAACGAGTTTCCTGCGTGACAATGTTTTGAAAGATTTCGCGCAATTGGTTCATTGCCGGGTTATCGGAGTAGTTGAATTTGACGGTTCGCTCTTTGCCGTTTTGGGTTTGCGAAATGGTCACTGTGCCCAGATGCGAGAAGTCTTTTTTATGTTGATAGCTTCCCTGGCTGGCAAGAAAGTTCAACTGGCTGAACAAGGATTGAATCTGTGACAAAACAGGCGAAGAAACGGTCAAATCGTTGACGATTTCTTCGCTTTCTTTCTTTTTGAAGCGGAACTGACCGCGACCGCTGCCGTCAAATTCCAGTTCTTGCAGCGGAGTCGTAAATCGTTCGTTTTCAAATTTGTAGTGATAAGAGGCCGACGGTGGTGCGGCTTCGTGAGTCGGTTTGTTGTTTTGCGTGAGTTGAGTGGAAGTTTGCGGAAGTGCCGCAGTCGAAAACGCGATGGCGAAAAGCGGTAAAAAAAATGCCGAAAAGAATTTACGCATAGATTGGTAGGGAAGCCAGCGACGAATATCGAATCGCTGGCTTCCGAAAGATCATTTAGTTTGTTTCGCTGCTCGAAGGAGCAGCTTTCTTTTTGCCAAACGGTTCCGCCAGAAAAGTCTTGGCCGATTCCTGAGCGTTGTCGTAATTGTTGCCGTTGGTGATTGCCTTGTTATATTCGGTGACGGCGCGTTCGCGTTGTCCGACCATATCCCAGCAATTGCCGCTGTAAATGTATGACCAAACTTCCACCCAATCGGGGAGAAGGTTGCCATTCAGCGTTTGTTCGAAAGCGTCAAGCGCCTTTTTCCAATTGCGCTGAGCCATATACAGCAAACCCAGATTGTACCAAGCCCACGAATTACCGCGGTTGAGTTTGACGGCAGCCTGGAATTGCTGCTCGGCCTCAATATATTCCTGTTCTCGGAAATGTTCGATGCCGCGACGGACGATGACACCTTCGCGCAAGGTTTCAGAGCTTCGCAAGAGTTTGGTGTCGGGATCAACGATCACTTCAACTGGATTGCTCTTGGTAGTGATGTCGAAATCTGAAGAAGTGCCTTTCATCATCAGAGTCAGCCGCTCGTTGCCGGCTTCAGTTTTCAGGATGATGTCCACAGGCATTTCAAAGGTGTCTAAATCCTGTTTGACCGTTCCGGGAATTCGGAACTGGCCGTCTTTGGTTCGCAGCATGCGGTATTCGGCGCGAAATTCCGGGACGCCTGTCGAATCAATCCACTGGCCAAAAAAGAAACGCATATCTCTTCCGGCAGTTTTTGACGCAAAGGCTTCGAATTCATCCAGAGTGATGTTTTTGCCGCTGAACTGCGAGTAATAATCGCGCAGCATCTTGTCGAATTTTTCTTCGGTCAGCAGTTGCCGCAGCATGTTCAAAACCAGTGCGCCTTTGTTAAAGACTATGGAACGAAACGCAGGTGTTTGGTCATCAAGCTGTTTCGGTGCGTTGCGGATCGAAGACGATTGTTCAAACGCCAGCGCCTTTTCCAGTTCTGCTTGAAGCGCCTGCTGAAACTGCGATTCGTTGGTTTCCTGTTTTAAGAAAAGCAGCGTGCTGTATTGAGCCAGCCCTTGCGACAGCCAGGTGTCGTCAAATGATTTCAGGCCGACGGTTTGTCCCCACCATTGATACGCGACTTCGCGCGCCAGTTTTTCGTCAATGCCTGAAGCCAGCGCACGAGGCGAAACAAACATGGTTCCGGGACCGGAATAAGTTTCCAGAGTGTCTTCGTCAGTTTCAGCAATAATCAGTTTGTTGCCGAACGCATAGCGACCAAACTTGGCCGAATAAAATTCCAGATGTTTGCCGACAACTTCCATCGTGTGGTCAGCCCATTTTTCGTCACCGGCTTTGACATAGAAATCCACTGTGAAGCCGCCGAAATTCGCAGATCGAATCAAGTATTTGCCAGCGGCGAAACTGCCCGGCAAAACCGGTTTGGTACTGACAAAAGAATAGGTCGAAAACTCGGCTTTAGTTTTGGGATCAACCAGCGGAACGGCTGCGACAGGTTGTTCGCTGTATCCAGCAACCATCGTGTCTTTCGGAACTTTCAGATTGATTTCATAGGTCGCGCGGTCGGCGGCATATTCATGAAACGGAAACCAACGAGCGGCATAAAACAAATACGAGCCAGCATCGCCAACAAAAGCCAGCCGTGTGGAAATCGGCCCGCCTTGAGCGGATTCGAGTGCGCCTTCGTATTCGAACACCAATGTCACAGGCTTACCGGCTTGAGCGACGCTGCCCAGATCAACGCGAACATTCATATTTTCGCGAGCGTCCTGAATGAATTGCAGGCCGGGAACTTCCTGTACGGCGTCTTTTGACGCGGCGGGTTGATTGCCCTTTGCCGGATTTAGTTTGGTTTGCTGATCTTTGTTTAGGCTGTTTTTGGTTGGAGCCGCTGTTTTAGCTTCGCCGGGTTTGCCCGCGCCGCGAGTCAATGACGGCGATTGAGGTGAAGTGATTGTCGGAGCAGTTGTCGCGCCGATCGTTGACGGAACATCCGTGCGCAAGATGGTTTTGATTGCCAGCGAACCATTCATTTCAAAGACGACTGTGCGAGTGTCGGCTTGTGGTATGAATCTGACTTCGGTTTTGGCGCGCAACAGTTGTTCGGCAGGAATCAACTCAGCGTCAATTTTGTAATGTTGTACGTCAATATCGGCAGTGCCTTTTTGAGCATTTGCGCCAGGCAACGCCACAGTCAGCGACAGAATGGCGATAGCCAACATTCCAAGCAAGAATTTCCTCTTCATCTCCTCGTCCCCATTTTTGATGTGATCGTTGTACTGCTTTTTGCGGCGCGGGGAGTATAGCAACCCGCGTCCGCTTTTTGAATCTTCCGCTGATTTCCTGAACGCTTGTTGAGTGATGAACTTGCAGTTAGGTGGCACTGCGAGCAAGTGGAAGAAATACGTGGCAATTTGAAAAATTGTCCCACAAGTCCGTTGTGGCATAATCTGCCGCACCTTGAGGTGGCAAGATGAAACACCTGCTGAAGTTTTACCGATACATTTTCGAGTGGGAAAATTACCTGCTGCTGGCCAGAGCGATTAAAGCCGCTCGATTGGTCAGGCGGGAATTGCCCGAACGCGATTTGTCGCCGCAGTTCGCTTCAGCCTTGTCGGCGGTTGAGCAAATGTATTTGCCTAAACAGTCTGGTTGGAAGCTTTCTGATGAAGAAAAGATTGCCCGTTTTGCGGCGTTTGTGATCGGCTTTCCGATTGAATGGGGTAAATGCGTTCAGCAATCGTTGATTGTTTACCGATTGCTGAACGGTTATGGAATCCCGGCCAAAGTTTGTTTCGGTGTCAGCCGAAACCCTGAATCACCTGAATTCAGCGATGGTCACGCCTGGGTTGTGAAGCTGAGCGAGCCGGAGCGTCCTTTTGCTGAAAGCACAGATCCGCGTGAGCGATTCACCATGGTTTACGTTTCGCCGATGCCGAAAGCTGGTTCAAATGTGTCGTGTGGTTTAGAGTCTGCGTAGCATCACCGTCGAAAAATTTTGATTTACTTTGGAGGCCGCGAACGAATGAGTTTTACCAGGGCTAGCGGGATTTTGCTGCACCCAACGTCTCTGCCGGGCGAAGGCGGCATTGGCGATCTTGGGCAAGCTGCCTATGACTTTGTGGACTTTCTGGGAGCAACTGGCCAAAGTTTGTGGCAAGTGCTGCCGCTGGGCCCGACCGGATACGGCGATTCGCCTTATCAATGTTTTTCTGCTTTTGCCGGAAATCCGCTTTTGATTTGTCTCGCCTCGCTGGTCGAAGACGGTTTTTTACAGAATTCGGATTTAGATGAGCTGGCGAAGCTTCCGGTAGATGCTGTGGATTACGGCGCGGTCATTGAACTCAAAACCAATTTGCTGGCTAAAGCTCACTCAGCGTTTATCGAACTGGCTGACGAAGATGCCAAAGCCGATTATCTGAAGTTTACCGAACAATCCGCGTGGTGGCTGGAAGATTACGCGACCTTTCGGGCGATCAAAGACGCCCACAATGGTCAGGGATGGACGACGTGGGAACCTTATCTGCGCGACCGCGAAGACAAGGCGCTGCATTTTTTTCGCGAAAATCATGCGGCTGAAATCAGTCGGCATAAGTTTTGGCAGTATTTGTTTTTCAAACAATGGCTGGCTCTGGCGACTTATGCCAATGGCAAAGGCGTCAAGATCATCGGCGACATTCCGATTTTCGTGGCTCACGATTCGGCGGATGTTTGGGCGAACCCGCAACTTTTTCATCTCGATAAAGAAGGCAATCCGACTTCGGTCGCGGGAGTTCCGCCGGACTATTTCAGCGAAACCGGGCAGTTGTGGGGCAATCCGCTTTATCGTTGGGAGTTGATGGCGAAAGATGGCTATCAATGGTGGCTGAAACGAATTCGAGCCGCTTTGTCGTCTGTGGATATTGTTCGGCTCGATCATTTTCGCGGTTTTGAAAAGTATTGGGCGGTTCCGGCGACAGAAACAACGGCGGTCAATGGCAAATGGGAGCTTGGGCCTGGAGCCGATTTATTCAACGCCATCAAAAACGCCTTTGCCGACGAAGCTGGCAAGTTGCCGATCATCGCCGAAGATTTGGGATTGATTACCCCTGAAGTGGACGCTTTGCGAGAGCAGTTCAACCTGCCCGGAATGCGAGTTTTGCAGTTTTCGTTTGGAACAGACCCGGATGCCGACAAACTGAAACCTTACAGTTATGAGCGAAACTCTGTGGTGTATACGGGCACGCACGACAACGACACGACACTCGGATGGTTTTCGACAAAAGCCGCCGAATCGCCCGATGGCGAAGCGAAGCTTAGCGAGCAGGAATTTGCGATCAAGTATCTTGGCACTGACGGCAAAGAATTGAATTGGGACTTCATTCGCCTGGCGTTGGCTTCGGTTGCCGACACGGCGATTATTCCGCTGCAAGATGTGCTGGGTTGCGGCAGTGAAGCCAGAATGAACACTCCGGCGCGCGAAAGCGGCAACTGGAGTTGGCGATTCCGAGCAGATCAATTGACGCCGGAATTTCGGCAACGACTGGCCGCCCTGACGGAACTTTACGGGCGCAACTGCGCGCGATTGCCAAAGATGGCTGAAGCCGCTTCTTAATCATGAACCTGACGAAGAACACAATTTGGTTGGTTTTGATGTTGGCGCTGACCTCGGTGTCGGTTCACGCTCAGGAACCGCCTACGGCAACTTCGGACATCGTCAAGATCAACACCGACTTGGTGGTGCTGGACGCTCAGGTGTTGAAAAAGAAAGACGGCAAAGTCATCAACACGCTACGCCGCGAAGATTTTGTGCTGGTGGAAGACGGCGTTAAACAGGAGATCGTTCATTTTAGTCAGGATCGTTTGCCGCTTTCGATTTTGCTGTTACTCGATTTGAGCGCCAGCGTGCGGCCAGTGATTCAAGAGATTCGTAACGGCGCTTTGCAGGCGTTGCAATATCTTCGCTCGGAAGATGAAGTGGCATTGATGACTTTTGCTGACCAAACGCGACTGTTGCAGGAATTCACGCGCGACCGAACCAAGATCGTTGACCAGATTGGCAAAACGCTGGAAACCTCCTTCATTGGCGTAGGCACTTCGACTCACACGGCCCTGAATGAGGCTGTCTTGCAGATGGATAAAGCCAATGACCGATTGAGCCGTCGAGTCATCATTGTCGTCACCGACAACATCGCCACGATGCACAGTTTTACGAATCCGACGATTTCTCAGGTCAATGAACGTCTGCTGGAACACAGTACTGTGGTGTGCGGATTGACGATTGGCGGAGAGAACTCGAAGACGTTGAAAATGTTCATGCGTGGCCGAGCCGAAAAGTACAACTGGACGGTTCGTGTGGACGAATTTGCCGAGCCGACTGGTGGGGAAGTTCTGGTTGCCGATGCGCTGAACGTCAATCAACGGTTGGCGGATTTGATCGGTCATTTGCGTGTTCGGTACAGCATAGGTTACACGCCCGCCAACAATTCGCGTGACGGACGCTTTCGCCGCGTCAGCCTGTCATTGACTGGGGACGCCGCCAAACGCGAAGGCGACATCACCATCAAAACCCGGCAGGGATATTTCGCCCGCGACCGGCAAAACCCTTCCAAGCCCTGATTCAACGGGAAATAGTTTGCCTTGAAAATGTCCTTTCCTTGACACCCCAGAGAGCCGCATGCAATCCTCTGCGACTTTGAAGGGTACTAATAGCTACGCTGACGCAATCTATACATATCAAAGAAACCAAAAACCTGATGTGGGGCGGGCAATCTGCCTGTTCCCGCTTAACAGCAAGCGGGCAGCTTGCTCTACATTCTGCTGAGGAGGCTTTTTAAGTGAAACAACACGGAAGTTTTTTGTTTACCTCTGAGTCCGTGACAGAGGGGCACCCCGATAAAATCTGCGATCAAATTTCGGATGCGATTTTGGATGCGGTTCTGGCCGAAGACCCGAAAGGCCGTGTGGCCTGTGAAACTCTGGCGACGACCGGTTTGATCGTCATCAGCGGCGAGATCACAACCACCGCGCGAGTGGATTACCAAAAAGTTGCGCGCGAAGCCGTTCGCAAAATCGGATACGACCGCGCGAAATACGGTTTCGATTGCGACACCTGTGCGGTGATCAACGCGATCAACACTCAATCCCCCGACATTGCAATGGGCGTGGACACCGGCGGTGCAGGCGACCAAGGTTTGATGTTTGGTTACGCCTCGAACGAAACAACCGAATTGATGCCGCTGCCGATTCAATTGGCCCATCATCTGGTTCGCAAACTCAGCGAAGTTCGCCGCGATGGCACGCTGCCTTACTTGAGAGCCGATGGTAAATCTCAGGTGACGGTGGAATACAAAGACGGCAAGCCTGTTCGCGTGGATGCCGTAGTCATTTCTTCGCAGCACGGCCCCGATGCCACCACTGAACAGATTCGTGAAGACGTGATTGACCACGTCATCAAACCCACCATCCCGGCAAATCTGCTGGACGCCAACACCAAAATTTACGTCAATCCGACAGGGCGTTTCGTCACCGGAGGCCCGCAGGGTGATACCGGACTGACCGGACGAAAAATCATCGTTGACACTTACGGCGGAGCGGCTCCGCACGGCGGCGGTGCGTTTTCCGGCAAAGACCCGACAAAGGTGGATCGTTCGGCTTGTTACATGGCTCGGTACATTGCCAAAAACATTGTGGCGGCGGGCATTGCCGACCGTTGCGAAGTGCAATTGGCTTATGCCATCGGCGTTGCCGAACCGGTTTCGGTCTACGTGGATTGTTTCGGCACGGCGAAAACCGATGAAGCCAAATTGGCTGAAATCGTTCGCGCCAATTTCAATCTGACGCCGAAAGGTATCATCGAAACGCTCGACCTGCGCCGTCCGATTTATCAGCAGACGGCTGCTTTCGGCCACTTCGGTCGTACGGAAGACGGCTTTAGCTGGGAAAAAACTGACAAGGCCGCCAAGCTGCGTTCTGACGCCGGGCTGAGCTAGTCAAATCGTGGGGCAATTTTTCAAATTGTCCCACAGTTGCTGCCATCAAACATCAGCTACGAATTATTGAAGGTGTGACAATTTGAAAAATTGTCACACTCTTTCTTCAAAGAGGGAGTTAAAAGTGGAAGTTAGTTGCGAAATCAAAGACATCGGTCTGGCCGATGAAGGTAAAAAACGAATTGAATGGGCAGAACGCGAAATGCCTGTGTTGCGGATGATCCGCGAACGATTCGACAAAGAAAAACCGCTGGCCGGATTGCGTATGGTCGCGTGCGCGCACGTCACCACCGAAACGGCAAACCTGGCTCGCGCCTTTGCCGCTGCCGGAGCCGACGCGGTGTTGATCGCGTCCAACCCGCTCAGCACGCAAGACGACGTAGCCGCCGCGCTGGTCAAACATTACGGAATTTCGGTGTATGCCATCAAAGGCGAATCCACAGACACTTACGTCAAGCACGTCCGCATTGCGCTGGATCACAAACCGCAATTGATTATTGACGACGGTTCCGACGTTGTGGCGACAATGGTTCAGGAACGTCCCGAACTGATTAAAGACATCATCGGCACGACTGAAGAAACTACGACCGGGATCGTCAGCCTGAAAGCCATGCTGAAAGACGGCGTTCTGAGTTTCCCGGCGATTGCGGTCAACGACGCTCAGACCAAACACTTTTTCGACAACCGTTACGGTACTGGCCAGAGCACGATTGATGGCGTGATTCGCGCAACAAACATTTTGCTGGCTGGTAAAACCGTGGTCGTGGTCGGTTACGGCTGGTGCGGCAAAGGCGTGGCGATGCGCGCTCGCGGACTAGGCGCGAACGTTGTTGTCACCGAAATCAACCCGATCAAAGCTCTGGAAGCGGTGATGGACGGTTTCCGCGTGTTGCAGATGAACGATGCGGCTGCGATTGGGGACATCTTCATCACAGTCACCGGCAACCGTCACGTCGTAGACACTCCGCATTTTGCCAAAATGAAGAGCGGCGCGATTGTCTGCAACTCCGGTCACTTCGATCTGGAATTGAATTTGGTGGGGCTGAAATCCATTTCGACCGATGTCAAAACGCTGCGTCCTTTTGTCGAAGAATACTCCCGTAAAGACGGCGGCAGCGTTATCGTACTTGGCGAAGGCCGCTTGGTGAATCTGGCCGCCGCCGAAGGCCATCCGGCCAGCGTTATGGATATGAGCTTTGCCAACCAGGCGTTGTCGGCTGAATACCTGGTCAAAAACAAAGGCAAGCTGGAAGCGAAGATTCACGTTTTGCCCGAAGAAGTGGACAACGAAATCGCCAGCCTGAAACTGGCGGCGATGAACGTCAAACTGGATGTTCTGACACCTGAAATGGTCGAGTACATGAACAGTTGGCAATCGGGCACGTAAGGATTTCAGTTCGCCCAATCAAAAAGCCTTCGTCGAAGTTTCATCATTTCGGCGAAGGCTTTTGCTTTATTTGGGGGGCGTTGTTTGCGTGATAACCATTGGCTGAGCTTCGGTTTCTCGGCGATAAAATGCACGTGGTCGTTGCGCTTCCGGTTTCACTTTCGGCGTCAGTTGGGCGGAATTTTTGCGCTTCAAAATACGCTCGCCATCTTTAGCTTTGTCTTTGTATTTGGCTTCCTGCATGCGGGGAACTTTGTCAGTCGCGTAAGTCAGCCATTCTCGAACTACAATTTGTCCATTACGCGGACGATGGTCGGCTTCCAGTTTTCGCAATCCGCTTTCGATCAACGCATAAGTCAAATACCCGTGTCCAAGCTCTTTGTTTTCCAGCGCCGCCTGATAACTTTGAGAAGCCGTCAAGACGTGAATTCCTTTTTCGTAAGCCAGTTGAGCCAGTCCTTTTGAATTCATCGGCCCGCGTCGTATTTCGTCAGATTCCAACGCCTGACCGGAATTGCAGGCGTCAATCACCAGCAACAAATGCCCAGCGTCAATGCCTTCAAACATTTTGATCAAATCCTGATCGGAAATGCTGTTGGCGATCACGCGACGAAACGCAGCTTCGGTCAGCGATTCGCGTTTCCCCTGGTAGCCCAGATCATACGGAATCAAGTAAAAGCGAGGCTCGACAGCCAAACCATGACCAGCGAAATAAACAATCACTGTGTCTTCCGGCTGAGCGGCTTTCAGCTTTTCCAGGGTTGTCAAAATGCCTGCTCTGGTCGCCTGTTCATCGTACAGTGTGATGAGTTCAACGTTTGCAAAACGGCTCAATTCCATTTGTCGTTTCCACAACTCTTCGGAAAAATCGCGCGCGTCGGCTGTGGCAAATCGTAGATTGTAGTTGGCATTGGAGTATTGATTGATGCCTATGGAAACGATTCGCAGAGTGCCGCGCCGCCGCAAGGTGTCAGCGCCTGTCACAAAACGATTGGCGTCGGAGCTTTTGACGTTGTCGCGGTTAAAGGCGTAAGCCGTCAGCCGATTTTCTCCGGCGATGATCGGAATCTGAGTTTGCAAAATGGCTGCGCGTTGACCTTTCAACGCATCACCACGCCAGACTTTGAACAAGGCTCCGTTGCGAAACAGTCGTACATCCTGTACGCCGCTGCCTGCGGCGGCTTCGGCTACTTCGATTTTGACATTGATGACTTGCTGATTGCTGATGGCCGATTGACTCGACGCGACTGACGTTTCGTCGCCGACCAGCAGGCGAACTTGCGGCTGACGACGATCAATTTGCGTGATTTCGTTTTTAGGTTTCGGCTGCTTTCCGGCCAGCACATCCGACAACAGGTCGGGGTAGAAAAATTCGTTGAAGAAAATTTCGACCGGAGAAACGTTGAATGTTGTTTTGCCGAATCGCCACAGAATTTGCGGCCAGGCATCTGGCGAACCATCGAATAAACCTTCCGGCGTGACTACCAGCCAATCTGAGCTTTCACGCAACGAAACCGCAGTCACCATCAATTCGCCTTTCGTGGCATCCCAAATTCGCAAGCTACCGTCTTCGTGCGCGGAAACCAGCCGGTTGCCGTCTTCGCTGAAACTCAAACTGTTTGCGCTGCCCGAAGCTCCACTGAGCGAGCGAATGATGGATGCCGTAGATACATTCCAGAGGCTGATAACGGCCTGCGAGTTTCCTGTCGCCAGCGTTTTGTCGTCGGTGGAAAAGTTCAGGCTTTGAATCGAAGCTGAATCTGTGAACATTTTGGAAAGTTGCCAATCGGAGCTTTGCCAAAGTTTGGCTGTTTTGTCGGCTGAGCCGGATGCCAGCAATTTGCCGTCGTTGCTGAATGTCAGAGTGAACACTGCCGCAGCGTGTGCTGTCAGTGAACGAAGCTCGCGCCAATTTGCTGTGTCCCAAACTTTGACGATTCCATCAGCGGAACCGGACGCGAGCCATTTGCCGTCGGTACTGAGGCAAAGCGAATTGATTTCGCGCGCGTGGCTTTTGAGCGTCGAAGTCAGATTACCGGTTGCGGCATCCCAGACTTTGATCGTTTGATCGGCGCTACACGTCAGCAACTGTTTGCCGTCGGCAGAAAACAGCAGAGCATTAATGCCGTCTTCGTGAGCTTGCCAGCGGCGAACTTCATTGGCGGCGACAACATCCAGCAAACGGATTACGCCACCGCGACTGCCTGAAGCCAGCAACTGGCTATCGGGACTGAACGCGGCGGCATTGATGCTGCCTGCATTTCCAGCGAAGTTAGCAATCACTCGGCCGGCGAAAGCGTCCCACACCGTGACGCTTGTGTCTTGATTGCCCGTCGCAAACCAGCGACCGTCATCGCTGAATGCGACGGCGCGAACGGGATTGGCTCGGCTGGTGAGTTTGACGATGTTGTTGAAATTGTTCAGCGAGCGAACTTCCAGGTCGCGTGTTCCAACACTCAGCGCCAGCGATTGGCCATTGGGCGAAAACGTCGCCGCTTCGTATTTTTCCAGGCGTTCAGATTCATTTGAGATTTGTGTTGCGACGCGCGAGGTCAAATCGAAGCGTTGGCTCATTCGCTCGCTAGACGCAGCAAGAATTTGTTTGCTGTCGTTGCTGAAATTCAGCGCGACAATTCGGCCAGCAGGGAAGTTGAAGCTGTAATCCGATTCGGCGCCAAATTGCGGCAAGCGCCAGCAGCGCACAACGGAATCTGCTCCGCCAGAAGCCAGCAATTCGCCGGTTGCATTGATGGCCAAGCTGCTGATGGCTTCTCTGTGCGCGGCGATGGTTTGCGTGGCCTGGCCGGTTGAAACCTCCCAAAGCTTGATGGATTTGTCTGCGCTGCCTGAAATCAGTCGCTGGCCATCGGCGCTGAACACCAGCGCCGTCACCCAACCGTTGTGACCATCCAGAATTCGCGCATTGGTCTGAGCCGTCACATCCCAAAGCTTGATCGAATTATCCACGCCGCCAGAAGCCAACAGCTTTCCGTCGCGGCTGAAAGCGAGTGCGTTGATGCGGCCTTTGTGACCGGCCAGATTTGCCAATTCGCGTCCGGTGACGACATCCCAAATTTTGGCCTTGCCGTCGGTTCCACCAGAAGCCAGTAATTTGCCGTCGGTGCTGAACGCGACGGTTCGGACTGCGCCTGCGTGCCCGGTCAGCACGCGCAATTCGTGACCGGTCGTTGCATCCCAAATCCGAATGGTTGAATCGGTGCTGGCCGACGCCAGATAACGTCCATCCGGCGAAAACGCCAACCCGTCGCTGCGTTCGCTGTGGCCGTTTTGCAAAATCAACTCAGGTTTTTCGGTTTGACTGGCGGAGCTTCGCAGACCGAAACCTACAATCGCGGCGGTCAGCAGCAGGCAATTGGTCAGAACAAATTTCAGCATAAAGTTTCCTGTTCAGGGTTGTGGGACAATTTGGAAAATTGTCCCACAACTATCGTTGGCCAATCAGCAGCGAACCAATGCCAGCCCAGCCGGTTGATGATTTGATGAACACAGTGGCGATTCCTGCGCTGGTTTCATAAGGAATTTGGAATTGCACTTGCTCCGACGAAGCGTCAAAGAAGTGAATGCGATGTTCGACGCCTGAACTGTCGCGCAACACGATTTGCCAGCGAGCTTCGCGCGCAGGCGGCAAACGTCGTTGAAGATCGTGAGGGCTTAACGCGGCTAGTGCCACGTGGCCGGGCAGCATTTCCGCTGAACCGAAATCCACAGACGGAGTAACAGTCAATTGCTCGATGCCGTTCACTTTGAACCCGGCGAGCAGCGGCGAAGCTTTTTCGCTGACGACTTCGCGCGCAATCGGAAAATCAGCGAAAGCCAGTTCGTTCAGTTCGCGGGAGTTTTCGGCGACCGGCGCAAAGTTGATGACCGCAAGTTGGCGTTCGCCGGATTGCCAGGTTTGCCCGGCTTTCAGAGCCACACCTAAGCCAACGCTGTTGTCGGTGGTTTTCAGGTTGCTGACGTTGAACATTGCGTTTTCGGCATCGGTTCCGCGCGTGACGGAAACGATTCGCCATTTCGTGCGGTCGAAAGTCAGGCTGAAACCGACTGCGTTTTCTTCGCCTGTGGCATCAAGAAAGACCATTGCCTGATGGTTCAACGTGGTCAGTCGAACTGTCGCAGGCACGCCGCGATGCCTCAGTTCATCCAGGTTGCGAACCGCAGACAGCGAAGACCGATGGGGAATTGGCAGGCCGCTCAACGAAGCCGTCGTTGCCTGACCGCCCGCCGACGGAATCGGATCAAGCGCCGCCGCAAATCGCCCGGCCTGAACCCAATCGCTCATCGTCAATTGGCCGTCGCCCGAAGTCGCCAACGGAGCGCAGTCTGCGCGTTGAAATTCGCTGCCCGCTTTGGCCAAACCGGGATTGGCGATGAACAAACCTATTTGCACCCAATCGGCGACGGTCACAATTCCATTGCCGTTGCCGGTCGGGCGCGGAGTCACGTCGCCTTCGTAACTCGGCAAAATGTTGATGCTCATTGCGGCGTCTGTGCAGCCGGTTTTGCTGACAGTTATCGGGCCGCTTGTGGCTCCGGGCGGAACGGTTGCGTTGATGGTTGTGTCGTTGACGACGCTGAATACGGCTTGCAGACCATTGAATCGCACATCGGTTGCGCCGGTGAAATTCGTTCCGGTGATGTTTACGTCCGCGCCGGGCAAGGCGCTTGGCAGCGACACGCCGCCAACCGTCGGACACAGCACTTGATTGCTGACTGTCAGCAGCACTGTGTCGTTGGCAGTTCCGCAATCGGTCTGGCTGGCAGCAGTCAATTGCAACGTCACAGTTCCGGTTCCGGTGACGTTGACCTGCGAAGTCACGCTGCTGCGATCCGCGATGGTTGCTTCGGCGTCGCCTGTGCTGCTGATTTGCGACCAAACAACGGTTGCTCCGGCAGAAACCATGCCTGCCAAATTAAAGCTCGTACTTTCGCCGGTTTTGGCTTTGGATTGATCGGTTCCGGCGTTGGCGCTGGCTGTTGGATTGACTGTCACTTGCACCGAAGCTTCGACAATCGCACACGAAGGCACGGAAATTTGAACCCTGTACGTTCCGGTTGTTGGGTTGTTGATCGTTGGAGTTCGCCCGGCGACCATAGTGTTTCCAGGCAAAATCCAGGTGTAAGTCGTCGCGTTCGGAACTGCCGGTACAGACAAGTTGATCGGTTGACCGGCACAGGTTTGCAGGTCGGCCACGCCATTTGCCGTTGGCGAAAGCGATGCTGGCGAAGGGCAAACGCTTGCCGCAGTGGCGCTGAAATTCCATCCCAATGAAGCCCCGGTCAGCGGCGGAGCCAATGCAGTCGTTGCGCCTTCCTGTCCCAAAGCTTGAGAACTAAACAAAAAGCGATTGTCAGTCGGAGTGATTTCGTAACTGCCTTCCAATCCCAGCACATCGTCCATCAGATCGTCAGGAACAACGTAATTGCCGCTGTTTGCCAAACTCGTTGTTTGCACATCGGTGAGCAATTGGCAGCTTGGCGCTCTGTTGTTGGTCAGGTGCAAGTTGACCGGAATCAATTCCGACGTGTAACCAACCGGCATGCTCAATCTGCCTGCGATGCTCAGGCCGGGCGAAGTCTGGCCGCAGAAATTGTTGTTGACTGCCTGTTCAGGACTTTCGGCGGTTTGGTTGAATGAAATCGTTCCGCTGCCGCCGGGCGTCACGGTTCTAGATTGCGGCACAAAGACGATTGATTCGCCTGTCGCAATTTTGCCGCTCGGAGTGATGGTGTAACTGATCGGCGCTCCGGGTTGTTGTTGTTGAGCAATGTTGCTGATAAATGTTGTCGGCGGCGCATTCGCGGAAGTCGCGGAAAAAATTGCTTCGCCGGTTCCCGTTTGTACCGGATTGATGGGCTGGCTGATTTCGCGCCCGATGTTGGCTGACTGAGTTCCGGCATCGTTTCGATTATCGTTTCGATCATCGGTAAATGTGAAGACGAAATTGTTGACCGGAATCACCACAGTTGGAGTTTTGAATGCAACGGTTCTCAGCAATGTCGCCGAATTGCCGCTGACACTTCTGAACAAAGTCATGCCGAAAAGTCCCGGCCCGGCATACATCGCCAGCTTACCGGTTTGGCCGGACGGGATGATTTGATCGAAGCTTGGCGAAGTTCGCGGATAGGCGCGGCTCAATTCCGTAAAGATTTGCGACGACGTGGTGCTGTCTGTGAACGAAAACGAATTGAGCGAAGCGTCCACGACTTGTCCCAGCAACGTGCCAGGCGCGGCGAAATTGCTGGCTCGATTGCTGCCCACCAAATTGCCGCCAACCGCATTGACCACCAACAACGTTCCGGTGGAACTGCTGGAAGTTGTCGCGCTGTCGGCAACGACCTGACTGGGAAAACGGTCGTAACCGCTGCCATTGAAGCTCAAGGTTGCAGAAGTTGACGACGCTGTGCAGGTAGGAGCGACGATGCCTCGTATCGGAATGGCGCTGACTGAACCGCTGTAAGTGCGTTGGTTGATGATGGTCGTCACAGTTTCAGAACCGCGAAGGAAATTGAACACCGTCGGGCAATTGGATGAATTGATTGCTACCGCCAGCACGTAACCGCGTTGCGAAGGGTTCACATCCGAAGCCAAAAACGTCAACGTTTGATTCGGGTTGATCGTTCGAATGACGTTGTTGGCAATGCCGGTCGTGGCTTCGACAAAGAAAAATCGCACGCGCGCAGTTTGCTGAGCATTGGTGTTGGTGATCGAAATCGTAGTGTTGGTCGAACAGGTGACGGCGGTTCCGGTTGTCGTGCAGGTCGAATTGTACAGCGGGTAAGCCAGCACAGAACCAACTGTGTCCGGCGTGGTGCGATTGATTGGAAACGACACGACGTTCGATGTCAGATTCGTTGTTGGATTCAGCACCGAAAAACTCAAACTGGTTTGCGTGGCAATCAACGCGCCGGGAACGTTGACGTTCAGTCGCGTCGAATTGACGAACGTGGTTGTCAATTGTTTGCCGTTGATGCGGACGACGGAGTTGCTGGCGAAATTGCTTCCGATCACTCCGACAGGTAAATCCAAAATCGAATTGTTCGTCGTGATTGGTACGGTCGTCGAAGTCGGCGTCAAACTGGTGATCGTCGGAACCGGTTGCTGGTTGATTGAGAAATTGACGATGTTGGAAAACGTCTGCACCCCGGCAGTGGTGTGCAGCACGCGAACCGTCGCTGTGCCTACGGTCAAAAAGTCGCTGGTCAATGGGATGAAAATCAGTTTGGTTGCTGATGAACTGTTGGCGTTGATCGTGCGGCTTTGGCCATTCCACAACACTTGAGTCGTGCCGTTGGCGTTAATCAAGTTGGTTCCGGCGATCGTGATTTCTGACAACGTTGTGCCGACGATGGTGGATGACGGACTCAGGCTGCTGATAGTTGGAATCGGCGTTGCGGTGATTGTGAACGGAGATGTGTTCGATGTGCCGCCTGCATTGACGACTTGGACGGAAGCCGTGCCGGGTTTAGTGAAATCCGCTGAGTTGGCGGCAAACACAAGCTTGGTCGAAGTGGATTGGCTGGTTTGGATTTCGCGCGCTTGCCCGTTCCAAAGCACCTGAGTCGTTCCGTTCAACAAGTTGGTTCCGTTGATGGTGATGGTTCCGGGCGAAGCGTTCACGGTTGTTGAAGCCGGAACCAGGCTGGCGATGTTTGGCCGAGTTGCCGGCGACGATGCCGTAATCTGCAAAATCAACGGAGCCGTGTTGATGACTTCATTGCCGATGATCGTTCGCACTACGATGCTGGCGAAGCCAGGATTTTGAATCAATTGCGAAAGCACTGTGCCGCGAACTTGCGTGGAAGAAAGCAGTGTCGTTGCCAGTTGTTGGCCGTTAAACAATACGACTGAATTCGATGTAAAACCGTTGCCGGTGACGGTAACGGTCGTTGTCGGACCGTCTTCAGTAATCTGGCTTGGCGACAAATCGGTTGCTGCCGTGTCGGCAGTTTTGGTCGGAACGTCTTCAAAAACGAATTCGCCGTTCGGTCCAGACTGTATGTTGCGAACTTCGCCGGTCGAAGAGCGAAGCTCGACGTTCACTTGCAAACCGGAATCTGCAACCGTGTGAATGCGCCCAATCAAATTGGCCAACGAAACGACGCCTCCGCCCAGAGCCGCTCCGGGCGCAAGAATGAACGCGCGCGAACTCGGCACGCCGTTGCTGAACACAGTCATCATCGCCGGGCCGGGCAGCAGGTTGTTGTTCGTTCCCGGCAAAGTTGTCGCCGGAACAGTCAGCGAAGCGTAGCTGTTGTTCGACCAGCCCTTGAATGAGCACTGATTGGAGTTGGCGTCGGGCGATAAAAAATAGATTTGCTCATTGTCCAGCCGCATCAATTGCACAACAGGATAATTTGCGTTGGAACTGTTTGGGTTGCCGCTGGCTGCTTCGCCGCCGCCTTGAAAGCGTATGCCGGAAATGCAGGCCGCGTTGCCGCTGCCGTTCCAGTTGACGCTGGTGATGGCGGGGGCGACCGTCGGCAAGGCATTCAACCCGATGTCGTAAAGCTCTACTTGAGCGACCAGCACTTCAACCGTGCTGCCGTTTGAAGCAGTGGTTTGCGCGCGTCCGCCGACAACCAAAACCCTACCGTTTGGCAACAATGTCGCCGAATGCCCATCGCGCGGAAATGTGATGTTGGTTGTTCCGCTGAAAGGCACAGAGGTTCCTTTACCGGGATCATACAATTCAACAGCGTCCACATTGTTGATGGCGCTGCCGCTTCCGCCGCTGGATTGAATGGTGTATCCGCCCATGATCAACGCTTTGCCATTCGGCAGCAGCGTTGAGGTGTGGCCGTCGCGTCCGTTCGGCGCAGTCACTGAATCCCATTTTCCTTGTCCCGCCGGATCAAACAAATTCGCGCTGCCGGAATATGCCGTAGGCAATCCGCTGTTTGATTGCAGACCGGAAACGATCAGCACTCTGCCGTTCGGCAGCAGCGTGGCCGTATGTCGAAAATGGCCAACGTGCATTGTGCTGGTTTGCTGAGTCCAGCGTCCGGTCGCGGGATCGAACGTTTCCGAAGTCATCAACGTGCTGGTCGTATCGCCACCGACAACCAACAGTCGCCCGTCATATAACAGCGTCGCCGTATGAAACCGCCGCGCCTGATTCATGCCGTTGACGCTTGTCCACGAATTGGCAGTAGGATCATAAATGTCGCAGGTTTTCAGAATGGTCGTGCTTGGCGACAGGTTCCATCCGCCCGTCACCAACACTCTGCCATCGGCCATCAATGTTGCCGTATGGTCAGTGCGTTTGTTGGGCATCAGGTTGGTGGTTGCAGACCACGCGCCAGTTGCAGGGTCAAATAATTCCGCTGACTCTAAAATTGAACCACCGGCTTGGACGCCGCCTGTCACCAGAACTTTTCCGTTGCGAAGCAGCGTTGCCGTGTGACTGGTTCTGGAAGTCAGCATATCGCTGGTTCGCGTCCAGGTATCGGTTGCCGGATCGTAAAGCTCTGCAAAACGCATTGCGCCGTTGAAATCGCTGCCGCCAGCGACCAGCACTTTGCCGTTGGCCAGTAACGTGGCCGTGTGGTTGTAACGCGGTTGATTCGGAGAATTGATTTGCGTCAGCCATTGACCGACCGCCGGATCGTGCAATTCCGCTGTCGCCAACGCGCTGACCAGCGACGCCGACGAAGCTCCGCCGATTGCCAGCACGCGAGCATTCGCCAACAACGTGGCTGTGTGCGCGCCGCGCATTTCGCCAAAAGTTCCTGCTGCACTCCATTGCTTGCTGGTCGGCGAATAAATTTCGCCTTTGTTCGAGCCTTCGCCTTGTAGCGAAGTAAATCCGCCCAGCACGAATACGGTTCCGTTCGGTAACAACGATGCTGTGTGAAATGCGCGAAGTGCCGTCATTTTATTTGGCTCGACTGTCCATTTGCGCGTCGCCAGATCGAATGTTTCTGCCGAATCGAGCGCCGTTCCGTTGGTGGCGATTCCACCGGCAACCAGCACCTGCCCATTCGCCAGCAGGGTTGCGCTGTGGCCGAACCGCGCGGTTTTCAGACTGTCTGTCGTTTTCCATTTGTCGGTCAGCGGGTCGTAAATTTCCGCCGAAGTCAGCGGATTGAACGGCGTCGCATAGCCGCCTGCGACCAGCAAATCTCCGTTGGTCAGCAAAGTTGCGGTGTGAGCCACGCGCGATTGAAAGAGTTTGGTTGTTGTTTGTTTCCAGGTTCCTGCGTCCGGATCGTAATGCTCTGCCGTGTCCAGAATGGTTGCGTTATCGCTTTCACCGCCAACGGCCAGCACAAATCCATTACGCGAATTGCCGACAGCATTTGAAGCGTAAGACAGCAACGACGCCGACGCGCGGAACCGCGATTTGGTCATCGAACCCGTCAGCGTCCAACTTTGCGTGGCTGGATCGAATAACTCCGCTGAAGTCAAAATGCCGTTAGAGTTTTTGCCGCCGCCGACCAGCACTTTCCCGTTTTGCAACAGAGCGGCGAAATGACCTTTTCGGCTGACTTTCATTCCGGCAATTTCCGTCCACAAACCCGTGGTTGGAGTGTACAAAAACGCCGAATTGGTCGCTGAATTATCCGAACCGTTGGCGCTGCCGCCCGCGACCAGCACCTGACCGTTGGGCAGCAACGTTGTCGTGTGCAGCACTCGCACATCAGGCAAAGGTCGTGCGGCAAATTGGATTCCGGCAGGTTTCACTGCGGGTTGACGCAGTTCATGCGCCGATTGTTGGCGCGCAGCAAACAAACAGCCTGACAGCAACAACAGCGCCAGCAAGATTCGGTTCGACGAGGAAAAACGGTTGAACAACATAAAGCCTCCTGAGAAGCGCGGGCGTCCCGCCTGCGTCAAAATCAAAACTCAAACTTCAAACTGAACTGCACGCGCAAACCGGGCGTGACCGTATTGACGGCTTTGCCGAAACCGGGAGCTTCCAGCAATCGCACAGGAATTCCGTAATTCGCACGGTTGAACAAATTGAAAAAATCGGCGCGGAAAACGATCTTGCGGCTGCCGGTAAAGGTGAATGCCTTGCTGACGGCCAGGTCGAATTCAAACAGCCCTCCCGCGCGAAAAGCGTTGCGGCCAATCTGCCCATCGCTTCCGGTGGCTGCCAGCAGAGAAGTGACGTTCGCCGTTTGCACGACAATAGGTTGGCGGCCGTCATTGCTGACACGCAATCCGTCTGTGGAATTCAATCGGTCGGTCAGATTGCCATCCAGATTCACGTCGTACACAGAATTGACTGTGAACGGCTGAGCGGATTGCACTCGACCAATTGCCGCAACTTGCAAACCGTTCAGCAACCAACCCATCGAAGCCAGTTTGTTTTTGAGTTCGTTCGGGCTGTAAATCGCCGCAAAAGTTCCACGATGGCGAATATCGAAATTGGCCGCGCCACGTTCGTTGTCGAGCTTGGTGCTGTTTTGCGGCAGCGAAGACGATCCGGCCAGGTCGAAAGCTTCCGACACATCATCGCGTGCGTTTGAAAACACATACGACGCTTGAAGCTGAAGCGATTGGCGAAACCGGCTTCGCAATTCCACCTGCAACGAATCGTAAAGTGAGCGCCCGGTCGTTTCAAAAATGTTTACCGCGCCAATGCCCGAAACCGGTCTGCCGGGACAGAAAGTTTGTGACGCTCCGGCTCTGTCGTCGGGAATCGGATTGACGGACGGAACGCAAACGCGACCAAACACGCGCGGTTCGATTCCGACCGCCGCGAAACGAGTCGGCAAAATGTTCGTCGCCGAACCCAGATTCGGTGTAGTGAACCGCAGCAGGCTTCTGCCGCTCGTTCCGACATAAGCGAATGACACAGTCAGTTCGCGGCTGAGTTGTTGTTCAATGGCGAAGGTGTAATGAAAAGCGTTTGGCAGATTCAATCGCTCAGACGGCAAGGTCAGTCCGAAGGCCGGCGGGAAATTCTGATTCAGCAATTGCACCAGGCCTGCGTTGAGCGGCAGGTTCAATTGGTTGAGGCCGCGAACCAGCGGAACTCCCTGCAAACTGGTGGTCGCAGGATTGACGTAACGCAGCCGCACGTCATCGGTTTGCGCGAACAGCCCGCCGAAGTTCATCGGCAAAAACGTCGGATAAACATTGCGGGATTGGCTGACGACCGCGCCCAGAATCTGATCGAAGAACATGCCGAATCCACCACGAAAAACCGTCGTGCGGTTTTTGCCGAACCAGCTTGGCGAAAAAGCTGCGCTGACACGCGGAGCCAGGTTGTTTCTGTCCGGTTGAAAAATTTGGTCGCGGTTGCCGGTGAATGTTCGCAAGCCCGGAACCAGATCAAGCGCCGTGCTGTTGAATGTTTGTTCGATTCGATTGTTGGATTCGCGCGGCGTGGAGTTGGTTTCGTAGCGCAGCCCCAAAGCCAGACTCAGGTTCGGCAAAATCCGCCAATCGTTCTGCGCGAAAAAGTTCAGTTGATAAAACCGCAAGCTCAAATCCGCTGCCGATTCCACAGGAGCAGTGCCTGTGTTCGTCAGCGTCAAAAAGAAATTGCTTGGCGCGCCTGTCGAAGCCAGGTCTTCGGGTTTGAAAAAGCTGCCGGAAAAAAGCGGCGGCGCTCCATTGAACGTCACGAACGGGCGCGAAGTGCGCGGCAAGTTGCTGTTGAGTTCCGAACGGCGAATGTCCGCTCCGAACGCCAGACTTTGATTGCCAACGCGCGCCGTCAACACGTCAGCCAGTTGATAAGTGTTGTTCACGCGGCTTTGCGGAAAGTTGTAAACGTCCACTCCCAGCGGACTGAAACCGGCGATCTGAACCTGTCCAATCGGCCCCAAATCGGTTTCGGTGTGAACCGGCGCGTTGTTGAAAATCACTCGTGAATAAGTGATCGGAGTTTGTGAGACGACGCCGGGAACCGTCTGATTTGTCGTCGAAGTTCGATTCAACAAAAACGGTTCGTTGGGGAAACGGTCGCTAGGCAACAAACAATCGTTGGAAAACGCGCTGTCCGTTGCCGTGCAAGGGCGAACTTCGCGGAACAGCAATCGAGTGCGGCCATACGACGCACGAACCTGATTGAATACGCGGTCACTCAACTGGCTGTTGAAAAACAGCGACAGGTTTTGCGCGCGAACTTCGGGGCGCAACGTTGAAAAAATCGCTTCGCCGGTTTTAGAAATTTCGCGCCAATCGTCGGTGACGTTGTAACGACCGGTCAGGCTTTGTGTGCGGTCGTTGAGTTTGAAATTGTGATCCAGCTTGATCGAACCGACCACGCCGCGCCCACTGGCTGGCAACACCTGTGTGTAAGTGTTTGCGCCGTAAATTCCGCCCGGATTATTGGCAAAAGGGAAGAGGCTGAAAAACGCATCGCCGCCTGTGCTGGTTGGACGAGTGCGAACTGCCGTGGTCGGCGAAAACGGATTGCTGCTGACGCCTGTTGCTCCCGATCCGAAAATGCCTCGCTGTTCAATCGTCGGCACGGCGAAGTTTTCTTCCTTCGTGGCGTTGATGCGTTGAGCTTCGAGCGAGAAAAAGTAAAACGTTTTTTCTCGACGAATTGGCCCGCCGAGCGTTGCTCCGAATTTGGCCAACGTGAAGGAATCTTCGCTGCCGCTGTGATTACGAACTTGCAGCGGTTGCCCATCCATCAACGCGCCGTTGCCGTTGGTTGCTGCCACTCGAATCAAATCGTTGCCATTGGCTGTGTCGAACGGATTGCGCGCGTTCAACTGACTGGAATTGAAAAAGCTGTACAGGTTGCCGTGAATCTGATTGCCGCCGGATTTGGAAACAGCGTTGACGTTGGCTCCGAAGTTGCGCCCAAACTGCGCCGGAGCCAGCAAGGTGATCGCCTGATATTCGCGTATGGATTCAATCGGCTGCGGAACCAGCGAGAGAAATCCCTGTCGGCGTACGCCAATGTCGTCGTCGTTGTTGTCCGAACCGTCAACCGTGAAATTGTTCGCTCGTGAACGAAGCCCATTAACCGAAAACTGTCCTGAAGTTCCAACGCCAGCGCCTTGCCCGGGGCCGGCTACGCTGCCGAGCGTTTGCGGTGGAGGCGCTACGCCGGGCAGCAGCAAGGCCAGTTCGTCGAAGCTTCGCGTGAAAGTCGTCCCGCCCAACGGCAGCGCCGTCACCTCTGTTTCGCTGAACGATCCGCTTCGTCGCGCGTCCAAAGTGTTGATCGAACTGCGGACTTCGTTGCCAGCCGCCGTAGCTGCCGCTGCTGGCGGAATCGGCGCAGGCGGAGTTGTTGGAGGAGTTGGTGGCGTAGTCGGCGGCGTCGCTGGCGGGGCAGTCGCCGGAGCAGGATCAAGGCCAACGGGCACGGGAACGACTTCACCCGTACGCGCGATTTTCAAACGTTGAAAGGTTTCGTTCGGCAAGTAGCCGGTTTTGGTGACGCGAATTTTGTACAGCGCAGGCAGCAGCAAACCTTGATAAAACCGTCCTCTGGCGTCGGTCAATTTGGTCGCAGTGATGCCGGTTTCGACATTGGTGATTTCGGCGGTTGCGCCTTCGATGGCCAACCCTGTGATGTTATCGGTGACAGTTCCTTCAAACGCGCCGGTCACTGTGTCTTGAGCCGAAGCCGTGGCGAAGCTGAGACACAAAATTAGTAATAGAGCAAAAGAGCACGAAAACGTTTTGATCGTGTTTGGCATTGAATTGTTCTCCTGAAAAATCAAAGGGCAAGTTCTTTGATGAAACTTTACCGGCTGTGGATGGCAAAGTTTTTTTAGAAAGGGGGAAAGGGGCAATTTCAAAAAATTGCCCCACCCGTAAGCTTAGCGGCGAGCGGATTTCACTTTGACAGGGAAATTCAATTGCCCAAGCTCAAGCTGGTAGAACGACGAAAAACCGCCGTACCGAGCCGATTCGCCGAGTTCTTCTTCGATGCGAAGCAGTTGATTGTATTTGGCGATGCGATCCGTGCGCGACGCCGAACCGGTTTTGATCTGACCGCAATTGGTGGCGACAGCCAAATCCGCGATGAAGGCGTCTTCGGTTTCACCCGAACGATGCGACGCAATTGCCGTGTAATTGTTCGTTCGCGCCAGTTCGATTGCATCCAGCGTTTCGGTGAGCGTGCCAATCTGATTGACCTTGATGAGAATCGAATTGGCGACGACTTCTTCGATGCCGCGCTCCAGGTAAAGGGTGTTGGTGACAAACAAATCGTCGCCGACCAATTGAACAGTGTCGCCGAGTTGTTCGGTAATTGCGCCCCAACCTTCCCAATCGTTTTCGGCCAGACCGTCTTCGATGGAAATGATCGGATATTGCTTCACCCAGTTTACCCAGTAATCCACCATCTCTGCCGAAGTCAACTTACGCCCATCGGATTTTTTGAAGACGTAATGGCCTTCGGTGAAAAACTCCGAACTGGCCGGATCGAGAGCGATGGCGATTTCTTCGCCCGCTTTGTAACCGGCGTCTTCGATGGCTTTCAGAATGACTTCAATCGCTTCGTCGTTGGATTTCAGGCTCGGAGCGAATCCGCCTTCGTCGCCGACGGCTGTGGAATAGCCGCGCGATTTCAAAACGCCTTTCAGCGTATGAAAGACTTCAGTGCCCCAACGCAGAGCTTCGGAAAAGCTGGGAGCACCTGCCGGAACAATCATGAACTCCTGAAAATCCACGTTGTTGTCGGCGTGAGCGCCGCCGTTGATGATGTTCATCATTGGCGTGGGCAAAGTGCGCGCGTTCGTTCCGCCGATATATCTGTACAGCGGAATTTCCAAATCAGCCGCTGCTGCGCGTGCGGTCGCCATCGAAACCGCCAGAATTGCATTCGCGCCGAGCTTGGATTTGTTCGGCGTGTCATCCAGTTCGATCATCAAGCGGTCAATTTCGGCCTGATTGAACGCATCTTTGTCTACCAGAGCGTTGGCGATGTTCTTGTTGACGTTTTCAACCGCCAGCTTGACGCCTTTGCCCAGGTAACGAAACTTGTCGCCGTCGCGCAATTCGACGGCTTCGTTTTCGCCGGTCGAAGCGCCCGAAGGCACTGCGGCTCGGCCAATGATTCCACTGTCCAACGTAACTTCAGCCTCGACGGTCGGATTGCCACGCGAATCGAGGATTTCGCGCGCATGAACCTTTTCGATCAAACTCATGATTTAAGAATGTCTCCCTTGGTTATTTTTATAGTGTTTCTTCAGTCTAAATTCCCATTACCAGCAGGCACTGGATTCAGATTGTTTCCCTGGCGTTTATGCCGGAGGGTGCAGACCCGCCAAGTGCAGCAAGCGACGGATATTTACCATTTTGAAATTGTTCATCTGCAATGTGTCAACTGTTGCGCGCCCAATCGAAGTCAATCCGAGAATTTCTCGAAAATCAGCTTTCCAGGAAAAATGCTCTTCCCATCTTTGTTTTCGAGGATTGAAAAGTTGAACAACCATTTGATTGACCGGGTCAATCCCTTCAACTTTTTTGTGCTTATGGCCATTACAGGATGGGCAGGCCCAAGCCAAATTGCTTAACCTGGTTTTGCCGCCTTTCGATTTTGGAAAAATGTGTTCTACTTCAAACGAGCCAGGGAAAAAGTCGGCAGGAGTCAGGCAGTATTCACATCGGTTTCCTGCGCGGACGACCACGGCACGTCGTTGGGATTTTGTCACCCGTTCACTGGCCATTTGAATACGGCTCAATTTGAAGTTGATTCATTAGTTGTTGTGGAGTCATTTTTCGCAATCGAGCCAGCTTCAGCAACGCCTCCAGCCTGTCAGCCCAAATATCTTCAAGCGATTCGATGATTTGCGATAACTCGTATTCTTCTTTTGATGTCAGAGTTTCGTTTTCGCGTTTTTCGCGCAATTCCAAATAACGGACTTGATTATCTGGTGTCAGGCCACGATTTATACGGGTCATCAACTCCGATTCTTTCTTTGAAAGCCAGGCACTACGTATTTTCAGGCTCTGTCGAATTTGTTTTTTCGATCTTTCCTGTTTTTCTTCCTGTCGAAGTGCATTGCTTAAAACCAACTGCATTGCCTTGCGGGCGGCTTTTTGTCGGCTTTGGGGTACAGAGTTGTAAGCCGTTGCCAATCCGGCATCAACAACAATTGTTGCTTTTCTGCTTGCCATACTTTCCAGTCTCTCTCAAAAGACGTATTTCAAAGCAAATTGAATCTGGCGCGGCGCAACCTGTGTATCCACCGATTGGCCAAAACTCGGCGCTTCCAGAATTCGCACGGGAACTCCGAAATGCGTGCGATTGAATAGATTAAACGCTTCGGTGCGAAACACGATGTAATGACTGCCGCCCAGTTGAAAATTCTTGACGATCGCCAGATCGGTTCGGCCAACTCCGCTGGCGCGGAAAGTGTTGCGTCCGATACGGCCATTCGAGCCAAGCGGCGCCAGCAAATTCACCGATGTCGTTCCCAACTGCAACTTCACGCGACGATCATCCATTACCGTCAACCCGTTCAAGGTATTCAACCGGTCAGTCAGGTTGCCATCCATATTCACATCCAGCCCGGTGTTGACGGTGAAGGGCTGACCGGTTTGGTAAGTCAGCAGCGATGAAAACTGCCAGCCGCCAAGCACAGCGCCTTTTGCGCCTTTTGCCGAGTTGAAACGGCCAGTGAACGGCAGGTTTCCAATCAGGCTAATTGCAAGGCGATGGCGAATGTCGAAGTTGGCGTTGCCGCGTTCCAATTGCAATGCGCGGTCGTCTTGCGACAAGGCAAAAGCTCCGGCGACGTCGAACACGTCCGACACGTCGTCAATTGCATGTGACCACGTATACGCGGCGGTGAATTGGTAGCCTTGCGAAAAGCGTTTGGTCGCTGTCGTTTGCAGCGAATGATAGATGGACGTAGCCGATGAATCGAAAATCGTAAATGCTCCCAGATTCGGATTGGGTCGCTGAAAGCTTCCGGCGGCAATGTTGCTCAGCGGCGGTAAAGCAATCGCTTGAAGCGAATTGGTGTTCAAGCCCAATGGGTCAATCGGCAAGGTGATGGAATTCGGGCCGCCATTGGGAGTTCTGAACCGCGTTAGCTTGATGCCTCGCGTTCCGACGTACGCGACGTTGAGCAGCAAATCACTGAACAACTCCCGCTCGACTTGCAGATTATATTGCAGCGTGTACGGCGCTCGCAGGTTGTTGTCGGGAAGTGTGTAAGCCAGCCCTCCGCCCGATGGCAGACGGATTCCGTTGGAAATCGGATTAGTGTTTGCCGGGTTGAACAGCAAGCCCAACACTTGAGGCAACACCCCTGATGGCAATTGAATCGCGTTGAGTTGGCCGTTTTGGATCAGCGGGAAACGGGTAAAGTTTCCATTGGGATTGACCACATCAATTGGAATAAAGCCAGGGTTGTAAATTGCCTGTGTGCCGGTTTCGCCCGGTTGAAAAAACAGTTGCTGGAAATAAGCGAACGAACCAGCGTCAGCATTGAATGGCACAAAATTTGGAAAGACGTTGCGCGACTGGCTGACGACGCTACCCAGCGTCAGGTCATAGTAAGCTCCGATGCCTCCGCGAATGACCGTTTTGCCGGATTGAGTCGGGCTGGCTGCCATCGGATCCCAGGCGAAACCGATGTGGCCGCCAAAATTATTGCGATCAGGATCGAAGATGGAATCGCGCCCGTTGAAGGTTTGCCGTAGCGAATTGATCGTCGCAGTGTACGAGTTGAGCAAATCCTGATTGCTCAACACTTGATTGCTTAATCCAGCGCGAATTCTCAGCGTGTTGTCGGCGGTTGGCAGATTGTTCAGCGCAAAGGTGTTTTCAATGCGCGAATTGACTTCGCGCGGAACAGTGTTCAGTTCGTAACGAAGCCCGTAATCCAGCGTCAGTCCTCGTCTGGCTCGCCAGTTGTCGTTGGCGAAAAAGTTCAACTGCCAGAGCCTTAATCCGATTGACGAATTCGGCGCTCCGATGGCCAGCGATTGAAAAATTCCGGTCGGAATTCCCAGCGAGGCCAGATCGGCTCCGCTGAAATAACCGGGCGTCGGGCCGAACTGACTGATGTTTTGCAAAGGCGCTTGATCAAACAGGTTCGTCAAATCCGGTGAACCACCGAAAACGACCTGCGGGCGATAGTTGCGATTCAAAAAGCTGTTGAGTTGCGTGCGGCGAATGTCGAAACCGAATTTGTACGAATGTTCGGCGCGAAACAGGCTCAATGTATCGGCGATTTGAATCGTGTTATTCGCGCGCGCTTGCGGGAACAGGTACACATCCAGCCCCAGCGGACTGAAGGGCGAAACGACCAGTTGACCAATCGGTCCAAGGTTTCCATCGGCGGTGAAATTTGCGCTGCTGCTTGCGTAACTGACGAATTGCGGCGGAGAGCCGTCGCTTGGCGGGGAACTCAGATTCAACAATCGTCGCGCATTCAGCAGGTAAGGCTCCTGCGGCAAAAAACGCGATTGTTGTAAAAATGAATCGCGCAGTTCAGCAAACGTCAATGCAGTTCGACCGTAGCTCGCTCGCAACTGATTGGCGCGCGAACCTGAAAATTGACTGGATAAAAACAACGACAGGTTCTGAGTTCGAACGCTGGGAATGACGCCGGAAAAGATTGCTCCGCCAACTACCGGAACCTGTTTTTCGTCGTCGGTGAAATTGTAGCGAGCCGTTAGTGCATGAGTCGCTTGCGAAAACAGGTTGAAGTTGTGATCCAGCTTCAAGGAATAAATCGTCGCGTTGGCGTCGGAAGGCAAGACTTGAGTAAACGTGTTTTCGCCATAAGGCCCAATCGGGTTATTCGGGAAAGGAAAAAGCGACATTACCGAATCGCCTGCGATGAAGGTCGGGAAAAACGTCTGGCGACGATTCAGGCGATCAGTCGCCGTAAAGCCTGTCGCGCCGAATCCCAAAAAGCCGCGTTGAGCGACGGTTGGCACGGCAAAATGCGATTCCTGGCGAGCTTTGATGTTTTGCTGTTCAAACGAACCGAAAAAGAATGTGCGCTCTTTCAGTATTGGGAAGCCAATCGTTCCGCCGCCTTGATTGCGCTGAAACTGATCTTTGTCTTGCGACGGATTAGGCAAAACGATTTGCTGGCCGTCCAATCTGACCGGAATGCGTCGCGTGTTGGTCGGCTGACCGTTGACGAAGCTGCCAATCGCCAGTGCATCCAATTGGTATGGTTGAGCGTTTTTCGACGAATAATCAAAAAAGTTTCGCGCGTTCAGCGATGAATGATTGAAAAAGTCATACACCGAACCATGAACTTGATTCGTCCCGGATTTGGAAACGGCGTTGACTTGCGAACCGACGCTGCGACCGTGTTCGGCGTCCCACAGATGAGTAACAATCTGAATCTCTTTGACCGATTCGACGGATTGCGGAACCAGCGCGACAAATCCTTGCCGACGAACGCCGACGTCTTCGTCGTTGTTGTCCGAACCATCCACTGTAAAGTTGTTCGACCGCGCGCGCGCTCCGTTGACGGAAAACTGCCCGGCTGTGCCAATGCCTGCGCCGATTCCTGGACCGGCAACGCCTTTGACTTGCGGGGGCGGCGCGACTCCGGCGGCCAATGTCGCCAGATCATCGAAGCTGCGAATGTTCGCCAGCGGCATCAATGCAACCATTTGCTCGTCAGCATTTGACCGGCGAGTGGAATCAGTCAGATTGGCCAATTGGCCTGCGTAACCTTCTTTGGCAACCGGCGCTGTCTGTGGCGCTGGCGTCGGTTTCGGAGTCGGCGTTTGTGCCGCTGCAATCGCAGGCGGCGGCTTGACGCCTTGAACCATTTGCGCGTCCGGCAGATATTTTGTCAGGTCGTTGAGTTTGACGGTGACAGCTTTTTGCGAAATGTCATCCTCGTTGACCAGGTAATACCCGTCTTTGAACACTTCGACCTTGTACTTGCCCATCGGAACCAGCGGGAAGCGATATTCACCTTTGGCGTCGGTGCGAGTGGTTCGACTGGTTCCGGTTTCCTGGTTTGTCAGAACGACTCGAACACCGGGGACAGGCGGCCTGAGAGTAGATTCTGTTTGGGGAAGCTTTTTTCCCACTTCGCCCAAGACGACTTTCCCGGATACGCTGCCGGTGATGGTGTCGAAATTGGCGTTGGTGTTGGAATTGCTGGCAAAAACCGGAAGCGTGAATTGCGTGGCGAGTAATGCGAACGAAAGAAAGAGGCTGACAAACTTTGACTTCGGTGACATAACTCCATACTCCGTGAATCGAAGGTTTATCATCATCCGGGGTGACAATTTGCTAAATGGTGGTTTGGCGGCCAGGGGGCTGGCGCGGCACAGCGATGCTTCGATAAGCCGTCAGGCTGACGTTGCAACGTATAAGTTTTTCAATCTGCGAACGAGCAATTTGAAGTAGCCGGTATCTTAACTTGCCGGACTTCAAAGTCAACCAAAGAATCCGGATCGCAGCGGGCATCACCGATTTCCCGCAGAGGCTGTTAAAAAGTTGTGAAAACTTGTCATTCGGGATTCAATTTCTGCTACTTCGGTGTAACAATGCGCGCGCCCCGATTCCAAGAAATTTCAATCGGGATAAGCACTGCGCGGCGATACTTGGGGGAGGATCGCCGCGTCGTGTTGTTTGAACTGAGCCAATAACTCTTCTGCGCGTTGCCGTGTTGGAAACGTGGCCACGCCGCCCAATCCTGTGGTCGAAAGCGCCTCACATAAGTTTCCCAACCGCAAACACCCAAGCGGCGGTTGGTTGTCCAGCCAACCGTGAATAAATCCAGCGTCAAAACTGTCGCCCGCTCCTGTGGTGTCAATCGGCGAAACCGTGTGTGGCAGACAATGAATAATTTGCCCTTTCCACAAAGCCGCGTGTGAGTGAAGGAGTTTGTTCGGTGGTTTGCATTGGAAAGAGTCTGGGGAAGTCTTGAGAAGTCGGGACTTTCTTCGACTTCCCCAGACTTGCCTAGACTTTTGCCTGCATGGCTTCGATGGGTTTGTCTGTGACTTTTTGCGTGGCTTCGTTGAAATACAGCACGCGGCCTTCGCGGTAAGACTGAACAGACATCGCGATCGTCGTCATCGCTTTGTAAGCCGTCAGCGGATCGAGCACGGTCTTTTCGCGTGTCTTAACGCAACGCAGGAAATTCTCGTAATGCGTTTCGCGTTTTTCGGTCATCAACCTGACCTCTTCGCTGCCGTATTTTTCGATGAATTTCTTTTTGGCGATGCGTTCCGGCGTGACAGTGATGTGATCCACGCGGCCTTCAAATGCCCCCTGTGGAACCATCATGATCGTGCCTTCGTGGCCGCGAATCAGTCCGGGAATGTGCTGGCTGTTCGCCATCGAACTGCTCAACACCAGCGAATGACCTTTCGGAAATTCGGCGATCAAGTGGAACGTGTCGGGCACTTCGCGGCCATCTTTGAACACGTACGTTCCGCCCGAAGCCATGACTTTGTGCGGGAACTGAGCTTCTCCCCAGCACAGATTCAGCGGAGCCACGACGTGATAAAACAAATCAGTGGCGATGCCGCCCGAATAATCCCAATACTTGCGGAAGCGGAAAAAGCGTTCGGCGCTGAACGGTCGCGCAGGCGCATTGCCCAGCCACATTTTCCAGTCAATGTAATCGTCGCCTTTGCCTGTCGGGCTGGCGTTCGGGTCAATCGTGTAATTCCATTCGCCTTCGATGGAGTTGCGATGATACGACCCCTGACTCATCAAAAGTTGGCCGATCATGCCGTCGGCAATCGCTTTGCGAGCTTTCCACCATTGGTCGCTGGAAGTCGTTTGCGAACCGATTTGCACAACGCGGTTGGTCGCCTTGGAAGCTTCATAAAACTTCTTGGCTTCTTCGACCGTGCGGGTCATGGGTTTTTCGCAGTACACGTCTTTGCCCGCCTGCATTGCGGCGATGGCAATCGGAGCGTGCCAGTGATCCGGCGTAGCTATAACGACGGCGTCAATGTCTTTGCGGGCGATGACTTCGCGGTAATCCAGCGTCGAAAATTCAGGCTTAGGCTGTTTGTTTTCCGTCAGACGCTGTTCTGCCTGGCCAAGCCGTTTGCGATAAGTATCGCAGACCGCAACGATCTGAGCCGGATTAGTTTCAATCGCGCGCGAAAAATCGCCCAGCAGCGATCTGCCTCGACCGCCTACGCCGATGAAACCCAGATTGATGCGGTCGTTCGCGCCCAAAATTCGAGCGTGAACGTTGCGGTGATAAATGGTCGCCGCGCCTGCGGCAGTGACTCCGGTTTTGACAAAGTTTCTCCGTGAAGTCGTTTCGCTCATGAGCAGTCTCCTTAAATCGGTTGAAAGATGGTTTGGGTCGTCGTTTGAAGTTCGACGGAAAGTGCAAATGGGTGCGCAGATATTACAGTTGCAGGCTCGAATTTGAAAACGCTGCCGCACTCCGAAATATTATTCGCCGAACAGGTTGCCGATGGTGCTGCCGCTGCCGGATTGAGACGGGAAGAAAGGCTTCAACATTCCGGCAAAGGCAGCCAGATTGCGAGTTTGAATCAGGATTTCGCCGGGGCCTGTGAATTCGGCAACGATGCCTTCGCCGCTGACCAGACTGCGAAGCCAGCCGGCCTGCGCGGCGCGGCGAAGCTCGTAAGGCATGTAAGACTCCCAAGCGACCAAATGGCCAGTGTCCACCACGTAGCGTTCGCCCGGACTCAAGCGTTTGCGATGAATCGAACCGAACGACGACACCAGCAACAATCCGCTGCCTTGCACCTGCAGCACGAACAAGCCTTCGCCGCTGAAAAAGGTTCGCCCGCCGCCCCAGTTGGTGTTGACCTGCAAGCCGATGTCGCCAGCCAGATAAGAAGATGATTGCACGTTGAACAACTGGTTGTTCATTTCGATGGCGGCAATGTCGCCGGGCGAACCCGGAGCGAACGTGACTTCGCCGGGGCCGCCGTGAGCAGTGAAGGTCGAAACAAATGCCGATTCGCCGCCGACCATGCGTTTGAATGCGCCCATCAAACCGCCTTTCATTTGAGATTGCAGCTCGATGTTGCCGGACATCGAAACCATCGCGCCAGCTTCGGCCTGAATTGATTGCCCGGCTTGCAACTGGATGACGGCCAGCGCGAAAGCTCCGGCGTGTTGAATGTCGAAACTGTATCCGCGACCGCTGCCGCGTCCGTCAGAGTCAATTTTGATTCCGCCAGCCGGAGCTTGTGCGTGTGTGCCCGGCTGGGCTGTGATATTGGAACCGCAGACGCTGCAAAACCTGGCGTCATTCGGCAACTGAGTCGCGCATTTCGGACAGTTCATAAATTCTCCTTGTTGAATGTGTATAAATCGTTGGCGAGCAGGTGATCGCCGCGCGCAATCTTGAAACCAAACGGCGAACAATTCAATTGACCGAAAAAGAGGTTGGAGTATACTGCGCGCCGTCGTGACCCCAAGCTTTTATTGATTGACTCAGCCGTTTCCGATTCGCAATTTGAATCATCAATCCAATCTTCCCGGAGGCATTTTCATGACTGTCACAGGCAATAATCCAACCGATCAAGACGACAATCTGAACCTGGATAATCTGGTGATTATCAACGGCATCAACGGCGCAACCGGTCAATATCTGACTCCGCCGATCCCGCTGGCCGACGCAGCGAAGATGATGCGCGAGTTTCAACCGTCGGCGGAAGAAGCCGCCAGAGACCTGGCCGTCAAACGTCGTCAGGCGAAATCTTCGCAGGAAGTTTTGGGGTTGCCGCAAGGCGTTGATCCTTTGGAATTCGGCGAAACCGGATGGGCGATTGTCTTCCACAAAGATGAAGACCCGGCGGTCAAAAAAGCAATGCGCCCATTGTTCGAGCGGCGATTGCGAATGATCCGCGATGAATTTGAAGCCGACGCGCCTGACAAAATCGTCAAATGGATTGAAAACTACAACGGCGAAAATGCACGCGACTGGCTGATTCAAAACAAAGCCGATTTCGCCACAGTCAATCCCACCTGCATGCCGTACTATATTCTGCTGGTCGGCAGTCCTGAAAAAATTCCTTTCAAGTTCGGTCATTTGCTGGCGGCTGGTTATGCAGTCGGGCGGCTGTTTTTCGACAAGGTTGAAGATTACACGAACTACGTCAACAGCGTGATCGAGTACGAAGAGAAAGCAAAAAAAGCGCCGACCAACAAAGATATTGTTTTCTTTGGCCCACGCCAGAAAAACGACGGTGCAACCAAACTCAGTTCTGAATTGCTGGTCAAACCGTTGGCCGACGATCAGCAAACCAAAATCTACAAACGGCTCAAGACGAACGAATCGCTGATTTACAACCGGCGTTACCTGGCTCCCGAAGAGTCTAAAAAGCAGGCCCTGCTGGATATTTTCAAGCGCGGCAAAGGCAAACCTGCTCCTTCGTTGTTGTTTACCGCCAGTCATGGACTTGCGTGGCCGAACGGCGACGAACGGCAGGCCAGCGCGCAAGGAGCCTTGCTATGTCAGGATTATTTCGGCATCACCGCCGGAGCTTTGAAGCCGGAACATTATCTGGCCGCAAGCGATTTACCATCTGACGCCGACGTTTTCGGAATGATCTGTTTTTTCTTTGCTTGTTACGGTGCGGGAACTCCAAATGTGAATCGCTTCAAGCTGCAAAAAAACGAGCAGCCAGTCGTGCCGGACAAGCCTCTTTTTTCACGCTTGCCGCAAGCGATGCTGAGCCATCCGAAAGGCGGCGCGCTTGGCATTTTCGGTCACGTCGAACGTGCCTGGCAGACTTCGATTGTCACAGCCGGAGCAGGGAAACAGTTGCAACCCTTTGAAGACGCTTTCTGGACGATTCTCAGTGGACGACCGCTCGGCCATGCGTTGGTCGGTTTCAGTAATCGCGCTAACGAACTTTCTCGCCAGATGACCGGTTTGATCGAAGACGGCAAGGCGTCTGACGCAGATTTGGCCAGCCTGTGGTTGGCGCGCAACGATGCCGAAACGTTCATCTTGTTTGGCGATCCGGCAGTTCGGTTACGGAAAGGAGATTTGCAGTGAGCATTCAGCCGGAAAGTGATTTTTGCTGGATTCGCATTCGCATACTTGGTCCGCAGAATGGCGATTATTACCGCGTCGAAGCCGA
This sequence comes from uncultured Acidobacteriota bacterium, assembly GCA_902825875.1. Lineage (GTDB taxonomy): Bacteria > Acidobacteriota > Blastocatellia > RBC074 > RBC074 > RBC074. Next base: position 15,515 of record CADECP010000035.1, on the reverse strand, counting down.
GCTTGATGACGGCAGTTGGCACAAACAGCGAATCAAAATCGGCGATGCCGAAGAGCAGGAATTGATTCGTCGCCGCGATGAAGGCAGTCGAAGTTACGGCCAGTATCTTTACCAGTTGCTGTTTCTGAATGCTGACGCCGCCGCTCAAGGAAGCATTGCCGAACAGACGTTGCAAAACGCTCTTCAAAAAGCCTGGGGGCGAGCGCAATCCCGAAAAGACAAAAAGCTTCGCGTGCAGTTATGGGTTTCTGAAGAGTGCGCCGAGCTTCACCGTTTTCGCTGGGAACGATTGTTTGTGCTGCTGGATGAAAAATGGCGTTCGCTGGCCAATTACGAACAAACGCCGTTTTCGCGCTTCACGCGATTGCAGTTTGGCGAAGCGCAATTGAACCCCGACGCTCGTCCGTTGACCGTATTGCTGGCGATTTCCAGTCCTAGCGATTTGCTGCCGCCGCGCGAAGCCAACGCGCCAATTGAAGCCGACGATTCCGATGAACCCGGTTTGACGGCGATCAAAGTCGAAGAAGAAGTTCGGGCGTTTTACGAAGCCGTAAAAGACATTCCCGACATCGAAGTTTCAGTCATGCCCGGCCAAACTGGAATCAGCGACGAATTGAAAAAGCTGCTGAAGGCTTCGCCGAAGTTTCATTTGTTGCCTGGCAACACCTCGATCAAAAACATTCAGAATCAGTTCAATCATCATGTGCTGCATTTCCTCGGTCACGGAGTGTTCGAGCGTGTACAGGTCAGTCCGCCGGTTGTTGATTCTGCTCTACCTGAAGGAGAAGCAGCAGACGAAACGCCCAAACCTGCGCCTTCACGCGCGAAGTTTCGACGTGCGACGTTGTTGCTGCTCGAAAAAGAAGACGGCACGACTGACAAAATTCCTGACGATCTGATTGTCGCGTATCTGGCGCATCGAGGAACTTTGCCGCGCTTGGTGTTTTTGTCTGCTTGCGACACGACGAAATTCGATGAACGCAGTCCCAGCCCGTTTGCCGGTTTGGGGCCAAAACTGGTTGCGGCTGGTTTTCCGGCGGTCGTGGCCATGCAGGATCAAGTGCCGATGGAGATGGCGCGCGAACTGGTCGAAAAGTTTTACTCAAATTTGCTGCGCGAAGGAGTGATTGATCTGGCGCTGAATCGTTCACGGTTGTTTTCCTTCGACCCGGACAATTTGCTGGATAGCTGGACGATTCCCGTGCTGTTTATGCGAACGCCGAACGGAAGATTGTTCACAGCCAACCGAGAGCGCGAAGCATTGCGAGCGATCACCGAATCGCTGGATTTTCGACCTAGTTGGAATTACGGAAACCTGCCGCTGGAAGCAGTCATGTTGGTGGGGGAGCAAATCACCTCGAACTGGGAAAATCTGGTTCTGCCAATGCACGGGCGAATTGATCTTCACAGCCAGCTTCAGACTTTGCTGGAACGCAACGGCGGCAAAGAACCTCTGTTGATCGCCGTCACGGGACAACGAGGCACAGCGCGTTCAACTGCTTTGAAATGGCTGGTTAGAGAAACAGCGACAAAATCGCTGCTCACCAATTCGCAAAACCAGGTGCTGCCGATTTACGTGGATTTGCAGCCGCGCGTGCTGGCTTCGGGAGCGGTTCCTTCTTACTTGAAGCTGCTGACCGACAGTTTGAATGAATTTTGGCCGGGTGATCTGAGCGAAAATGAAATGGACAAGATGTTGCGCGATTCGCAGCGCAAGTTTCGTTTCTTTTTCGATCACGGCGATGACCTGTCTGAAAGCCAGCGACGGTCTTTGCTGAGGGAACTGAGTTTTCTGAAAACGGAGTTTCCGCAACATCCTTGTGTCATCACGATGACGCGCGGTTTCTGGGGATGGGAGAAAACCGATACCACGCACGTGATGGATGTGCAGCCGCTCAGTCGCCGGCGCATCATTCGTTTTTTGGCCGACAGCACTGCAAAAGAAGAAAAGTTGCGACTGGAAACAAACCCTGAATCCGAACCGTCATCGGCAGAAAGAGCGTTGCTCAAGCTTCGCCGCGAACTGGAAGAAACTCAGCTTTTTGATTTGGCCGGAATGCCATGGATGTTTGTTCAGTTGATACGGCAATCGCTGAAAGATGAGTTTCCGCGAAACCGCGTCAGCGTTTTGCAGGACATCATCGAAGATAAAGTTCGCAACCTGCCGACCAAACGCGGCTTGCAAGCGCGTGCGCTGGATACCTTGTATTTGTTGGCTTATCGCATGCAGATGACCAGCGAACCGAACCTGCCGATCAAAGATGCGCTGGAACTGATTGCCAAAGTCCGCGACAACCGTGAATACCAATTGGAAGAAATGCTGGAGCATCTGATTGACAAAGATTTGCTGGCCAACGCTGGCGGCGATTCCGTCAGGTTTTTGTACTCGGCTTATCAGGCGTATTGCTGCGCGCAATACCTGAAAATCCAAAACAATCCCAAACGTTGGGAAGAAATCACTGCCGGGCTTGGGCGTATCAGTCATCTGCGTCGTTGGGATGACACGCTGACTTTGTTGGCCGGAATGGTAAACGAGCCGAAAGACCTGTTGGAAAAAATCGCTTATTCGACTTCGCTGAAAGATGGCGAGCAGGTTTTTCTGGCTGCACGTTGTTTGCTTGAAGCTCAGTTGAACGGCAAAACCGAATCGGCCCTGCCCAAATCCAAATTGGGGACTCACGGAGAATCGAGTTACGTCGAATCAATGATCGTTGACGCTTTGATCTGGCGCAGCAACAGCGAAAACGAACCGCGATCGTTTCAGCGGTTGCGAGCCGTCGAATCGCTTGGCCGGTTGCGACGCCTGGAAATTGTGCGTTTTCTGACGCGCATTGCGATGGAAAAAACGCGCGTAAATTCCAACAATCGCCCGGATTTTGAATATGGAGGAATTCGACAGGCTGCGGGCAGAGCGTTGCGGCGACTGTTGCCGCCGAGAAATCAACCTGACAACGAATTCACTCTGGAGCTTCGTCGAATTTGCCCTGAACTCGAAGCATTGGTTCAGGAATGGATTCGCGGCGGTCAGGCGGAGATTCGTTCGCTCGAAACGCGAATGAAACAGTCAAATTCGTCAGCGAGCGGCAGTGGAGATGAAACTGTAAACGATGGACTGGCTTCGATGGCGGCGTTTGCCTTGGGCGATTTGAGAGACGGCGATGCGCACGGCAAATTGCTCGAAGCATTTCTGGATGAAACCACAGACGAAACCATCCGCTGGGCGATTACAGATGCGCTGTCTTCACTCGACCCTGAGCGTGTGATGCGAAGCGCCATTTTGCCATTGATCGAAAAAGGAAGCCTGAACGATCAAGTCAAATTCAGTGAACGACGCGAACAATTGATCTATCTGGTCGGTCAGATTCGCCATCCCAGCGAAAAGGCCAGAGAGTTTGTCGAAAGCATACTGAAATCGCCCGACGTTCCATATCAGCAAAAAGGCCGCGCGATTTTGGCCATCGGCTATTTGCATCCGCCGAACTGCGAATTCTGGAAAGGCGAGTTTGAAGCTGTCGCACTTTGCGAAGAAAACATCATCACCAAAAAAGAAAGCAGTAAGTCGAAATCCGGTTTGTATCTGCGAACCAAAGCCTTGCAGGCACTGGCGGAAATCGGCGACCTGAAAACCATTGAACGATTGCGAAAGAAACGACATCAATGGCCGCCAGAACTGGAAAAAGTGTTTTACAGCACCAATGAAGAAATCATCTGGCGAAACAACGGCTAAGCCGGAAAACGCAGGCGTTTCGCTTGCGTTCCCCACACTCAAAAAGGAGAAAACCATGCTTATCAGACCTGTTCCCGGAACTCAGTTTCAGTACTATCTGGTCAATTACGACAAAGACGGTAACGAACGCTTCGGCGGCCAAGAAGGCGTTTCGAGCAGCGTCATGCTCGACGAATTCAAAACCGGCGGTTACACCGACGTGATTATCATGAGTCACGGCTGGATGGGTGACGTTCCGGCAGCCATAAATCAATACGATCGTTGGATGCCGAACCTGTTCACAGTTCCCGCCGACATCGAGGCGATGAAGAAAAAACGACCAGGCTTCAAGCCTTTGTTGGTTGGATTGCACTGGCCGAGTTTGCCTTGGGGCGACGAAGACGATGACGGTTCTTTCGGTTTCGACCCGAACAGCGAAGCCGGAAAGATCGTCGCGGCAGCGGTGGATGATTACGCTGCTCGGTTGGGCGATACGCCGGAAATTCGCAAACAGCTTGAAACGATTTTGACAGCCGCGCTGGATGAACACGATTCGTTGCCGGACGACGTTCGGCAGGCGTATGTGGCGCTCGGCAATTTGTTGGGATTCAGCAGTGGTTCGGAGTCGGCAGCGATTGACGCCGATCGGGCGAGCATTGATCCGGATCAGATTTTCCGCGAAGCCGCTGAGCAGGAGCAGTTGGATTTGGAAACCGGTAGCTTCAGCAAGATGTCGTTTTTCGGCAATCTGCTTTCGCCGCTGCGAACGTTCAGTTTTTGGGAAATGAAAAGCCGCGCGCGAACATTTGGCGAAAGCGGCGCAAACAGCTTGCTGCGGACGATGCAGCAAGCTGCTGCCGATGCCGGGCGGCAGGTGGATTTTCATTTGATGGGGCACAGTTTCGGCTGCATCGTTGTGACGGCGATGGCCGCCGGAAAGCCCGCCGATTCGCCGCTGCTGAAACCTGTCAGTTCGATGACTTTGGCGCAAGGCGCGCTTTCGATTTGGGCTTACAGTCCCAGCGTCAAATTTGATGGCGGCAAACCGGGCTATTTCAATTCGCTGCTGAAAAAAGGCTGCGTCAAAGGCGCGATTGTGACGACGCAATCCGAACACGACCGCGCTGTCGGGACGTTTTACAAAATCGGAGCGGGAGTCGCCGGGCAGGTTTCTTTTGGCTCTGAAATGCCAAAAATCGGCGCGCTCGGCGCGTTCGGCATTCAAGGCGTAGATGACATTGCTGAAGGCTTGGTGATGAAATCAGTTGGCGAACAATACAGCTTCAAACCCGGTAGGATTTACAATCTGGAAAGCAGCAACGTGATTAAAAATGGCGGCGGTTTTTCAGGCGCTCACAGCGACATCGTTCATCCCGAAGTGGCTCACGCGCTGTGGCAAGCGGTTTTGGTTGGCTAAGGCCGGGATTGAGGGATTGAGAGTCGAGGGACGGAGTGAAAGAATTGCTTTGCTTCTCCGTCCCTCTCTCTTTCTATTTGGTTTACCGTTTCTTCACCGCCAGCAACAGTTGCAGCAAGCTGATGAAGAAGTTGACGAAAGTGACGTAAATGCTCATCGCGTGAGCAACGGCGGCTTCCCAAGTGTTTTCGCTCTGGCTCAAACGGAAAAACTTGAAGAGGAACAAGCCGGAAAAAATGACGATGCCGAAGATTGAATAGACAATGTTGACGGTCCGCGAAAAGCGAACGAACATTCCCACCAACCCGACCACGACCAATCCCAACACGCCGATAAGCAGAATTGGCCCCAGCGCCGAAAAGTTAATGCCCGAAGTCATGGCGACAATTCCGGTGATCATCATCACCGCGGTTGTGCCGGTCAGGGATTGAATGACGATGCCGGGACCTTCTTCACTGATGGCGTAAGACAGAAACGGCCCAATCATCATTCCGAAAATCGTGCTCCAACCCATCAATAACCCGACGGCCAGATAACCGCCGCCCGCCGCGCGAACGACAAACATCCCGACGATTGCCAGAATGAAAAGCCCTATGGCGGCAATCAGGCTCTGAATGTTACGGCCCAGATAAGCGCCGACCCCGCCTGCCGCAATCGAAAGGCTGAGCAGGCACATGACTTTGGCCAGCAGCGGAGTGCTTTCCACCGGCAGAGCGCGAAATCCCAGAAACATCAACAGCAACCCGGCAAAAACCGCTATCACCAACCCCTTGATCGAATTCAGATCGGTTTTTAGTTGTTCGCCGATATAGCTCCCTGATCGAACGTATCTTTCTGCTTGCATGGTTTTATCCTCCTCAGGAAATGGGTGGGACAGGTTCTGAACCTGTCCCACCAGTTTTCATTGTTTCCGGGCGCTGCCCAGCAACATGAACAACTCCTACGGTTATGGCGCAGTGCATCAGCCCTTGCGCCGTTGACGATTCAATCAACAAACTTGCGATCTTCCAGCATTGCCTCGGACAGCAACGCCAGATATTCGCTATGAGTCAAATCTATCGCGCCGAAATGAGCGATATGCGGAGTCCGCATTTGCGCATCGAAAAGATTGTATTTTCGCTGGCGCAATCGGTCGGCCAAAACTGCCAACGCGATTTGCGAACCGAAACTGATTCGCGTGAACATTGATTCGCCAAAAAAAGCCGACTTCATTGAAACTCCGTAAAGTCCGGCGGCCATTTGCCCGTGTTGCCAGACTTCCACCGAATGCGCGAACCCGCGCCGATGAAGCTCCACGTACAAAGCAATCATATCTTCGCTCAGCCAGACTTCTTCAGGATGGACTTCGTCGTGACGCGCGCAGGCTCTTATGACGGCAGGGAAGTTGGAGTTTATTCTGATTTCGCAATCAGTTTTACGCATTGCCTGTCGCAGCGAACGGCGCACGCGAAAGCGATCATCCAGCGGAATGATCGTTCGCGGTTCGGACATGAACCAGTCTATTTCTCCGTATTTGCCGCGCGACATTGGAAAATACCCTTGCTGGTAACCGGACACCACTTCTTCAGGAGTAATGATCCTTCGTACGGCTGTTCGTCTGTTTCGCATAATCAAAATTTAGCACGCCCGCCAATGCCATGAAAGTGTAAAAGCCTGCCGGGTTTTATGGTTTCGCTGTCCTGGCCTTGTCATCCAGCTCCTTCAATTTCAAGCGAATGCTGACAATGTATGGCGCTTCGTTCGGAATCCAGTGTCCGTAAGTTGTCGTGACAAATGACCCGTCAGGCAAGATTTCAACTCCGGGGTACGCGCAATCGGCTTCCCAGCCGGATTTGTTTTTGTGATTGTCCATCAGGCGGACGCGATATTGGCCTTCGCGTTGTTTGGCAATGTCTTCGTAACGACCAACCCAAGCGACCCAATCGCCTTTGGTTGGAGTTTCAGGCGCCATATCGCGGAAAGAAATGAAAAGCCGCCCGTCTTTGGAGTATTTGCCTGTATGACGGTCGCCGGTCAGCGAAGCCGGAAGTTCAACGGGCTGGCTCCAGGTTTTGGCTTCGTCGTTGGAAAACATCACAAAAGAATTTCTCACACGGCGATTTTCGCGCAACAACATCGCCAGTTGCTTTCCGTTCGGCGAACGAATCACGCCGGGTTCGCACAAATGAATCTGGTCGGATTTGAACAACTCCTGCGGTTCGCCCCAAGTCATCCCGCCGTCTTTCGATATGGTTTGGTACAGTGTCATAAACTTGGAATTCTTGCCGTCTTTGCGGAAGTACCGTCCGTCGTCGTGAAACAGCGCAACGTAATCGCCGTTTTTTAATCGCTCGACTGATCCCATTGCCACGATGCCACCAAAATCGCCTATGGGTTTCAACTCGCTCCACGATTGGCCATCGTCTTCGGAAAAAGCCATCCGAATCGGATACAAGCCAGAAAAGACAATCAGCCGTTTTTTGCCTCGCCGATCAATCACGCGATGAATGGTTGGCGTTTCCAGCGACGTTTCCCAGCTTTTCGGAGTCGGCAGCCGATTCGACCAGGTCAGCCCGCCATCGGTCGAGCGTTTCATAATGATGGCTCCGCGCCCGTGACCTTTGGGGTATACGGCGATGATCGTCTTTTTGTCTTCCAGCAAGACGGTTGTCGGGTGGCCAAGGTATTGACCGGGTTCGCGGTCAACGATGACTTGCCGTTGCCTTTCTTCGGAAAGGTCAATCAGTGGAATCGAAAAGCCTTTGGATTGTTGAACAGCCTGATGACTGAAACCAGGTCCAGCGAGCAGAAGCGCCAGTGCAAAACAGGAAACAAGAACCAGTGTTTTCATTGAGTTCGCCTTTGAAGTGAATTTGATTAACGCCAGAAGTGGCTGCGAAGTATGTACGTAGTTCGGGCGACAAGGCAACACTTCTTGCCAGCGTTTGGCCAAATGTGGATGATGGCCAGCCACTCGAAAACTCATTTTCAAAAGGACTTTTATGGACGGTTCAGCAATTGTGTATTGCGAAGGCTTTTTCGCCACTCCGGTTGGCAAAACTGCCAACGGTTTGGTGCGGTTCACGGCGCGGTATCAAGTCGCTGGCGTGATTGATTCAACCAAATCCGGGCGCGACGCGGGCGAAGTTTTGGACGGGAAACCAAACGGCATACCGATTTTTGCCAGCTTCAGCGACGCGATTGAGTCGTTGGCCAAGCGCCCACAGTTTTTTGTCATTGGTCTGGCTCCCGACGGGGGCAAGTTGCCGGATTCCGCGCGTGATGCTGTTGAGCAGGCAATGGAACACGGGTTGAACATTGATAGCGGCTTGCACGAATTTCTTTCGGACGATCCGGAATTCATTGCTTTGGCAGAGCAAAATAACGTGACTATTCGAGATGTTCGCCGAACGCCTCCGCGTTCGCAGCTACACTTTTTCACCGGCAAGATCGAGCAGGTGAAGGCGTTGAAGCTGGCCGTACTTGGAACAGATTCGGCGATTGGCAAACGCACAACTGCCGTCAAGCTCAACCAAGCCCTGAACGCCGCTGGCATCAAAAGCGAGTTGATAGGCACGGGGCAAACTTCGTGGTTGCAAGGTGTGAAGTATGGCTTGTTGCTGGATTCGCTGGTCAATGATTTCGTCACAGGCGAAATCGAGCACGCTGTTTACGAAGCTTGGCGTAATGAACAACCTCAAGTGATTCTGCTGGAAGGGCAGGGCAGCATTGCACATCCGGCTTATCCCGGAGGCTTTGAGTTGATTGCCGCCGGGCGAGTTGACGGCGTGATTTTGCAACACGCGCCTGCGCGAAAGGTTTACGACGGTTTTGATGATTACCCGATGAGTCCGCTGGAGCGTGAAATTCAGATTCTGGAACTGCTGGCGCAGAAACCTGTCATCGCGTTGACCATCAATCACGAATCAATGACCCAGGCTAAAGTTCGTTCGACGGTTGCCGATTACGAAAAGCGTTACGGCAAGCCGACGACAGACGTTTTGCTGGATGGATGTGACAAGTTGGTGGATTTGATTCGCAAACTGCTCAAAAACAAAAGCTGAGGTATTGAAGATTGCAAAGCATAAAACACGACGCCAAAGAGTTGGCGTATATTTACGACCTGTATGTTGCGCCGATGTGGCGCGAAATCTTCGACCGTATGGTGGACGAAGAGATCGAGTTTCCCAAAGAAGGAAAGTTTCTGGATGCTCTTTGCGGAACCGGCGGTTACGCGGTTGATCTTTCTTTGCGGTTGGGAGCGAAAGTCGCCGTCGTTGGTGTTGATCCCGGCGAAGAAAAACTGGTTCTCGCGCGTGGCAAAGCCGACATCAAAAAGCCGAACCGGACGGAGTTTCACGCAAGTTCGTTGAAGAAGCTGTCGTTCCCGGTTGGCGAATTCGATCTAGTCATCGGAGATTTTTCGATGTTGCCAGCCGCTGAAATCGAAGATGCCTTGGATGAACTGGTTCGCGTAACCAAAAAAGGCGGAACGATTGTGCTTAAGCTGGCTACGCAGGGAAGTTTCGGCGAATTCTTTTCGATTTACTGGGAAGCTCTTTATGACCTCGATCTGGTTGGCCATTCACCTGAATTGGAACGATTGATCTCTGAGCCGTTGACCGTGGGCAATGCTGAAACAATGGCGCTCGACGCCGGACTGAGCAAGGTTCGCAGCGTGGCTAAAAATGAGCGGCTTGATTTCAGTAATGGCGATGAATTTTTCGGCTCGCCGTTGATTGCATCATCGTTTCTGGATGGTTGGATGGCGTTTTTGCCGGATTCGGAAACTCGCGGAAAAGTTCAGCAACAACTTGGCAAAATTATTGACCGTGAACGACAGGGATCGAGCTTTGATGTTTCGGTCAAAGCGACATTGATCGTTGGCCAGAAGTAGGCTGCCAGAAGTGGGCTGCCAGAAGTGGGCTGCCAGAAGTGGGCTAGACGATAAAACGGTTATCAAAAACAGAAATAGCCGCGCGAAAAGAAATTTTCGCGCGGCTATTTCTGTTTTGGCAGCAATTGGTTACGGAGCGAAGTAGCCCGCAACGTCTATAACTACGTGAAGGGTCGAGAATGGGTAGATGTTGAAATGACCGCTCCCGCTCAAGCCTGTGATGAACGAATTGCTTCTGACTTCAAACGGCACGTAGTTGATATTCGACACGACAGGCAAGCTGTTGCCGGTTGGGTACAACGTTCCGAAGCCGTAATTCGGAAGCTCGTTGACGATGGCAAAGTTGCCTGCGATGGCCATTGCCGTGCTGGGAATCGTCATGCCGTAACAGCTTGTGCGAGCATATTGCGTGCGAGTTGTTTGAGTTGGAATCGGCTGTCCCGGTGTGTCGCAAGCCTGGAAACCCGCTCGCGTGTCGAGTAAGCGCATCGGAGTTTGAAGCGGTTGATATAGCAATCCGGTTCCGTTCACATCTACGGCTTCGGTGCTGAAATAACCGGAGATGTCTACCACAGCATGCACAGTGGAAAAGACGTAAATGTTGAACTGTCCGCCAGAACTCAATCCGCTGACAAACGAACTGCTGCTGACGCCATAAGGTTCGTAATTGACATTCGAGGTTTGCGGCACTGCCACACCGGTCGGATAAACCGCTCCGAAGCCGAAATTGTTCAACTGATTTACCACGGCGAAATTTCCTGTGACGGCACGAGCTGCCGCTGGAATGGTGACGCCGTCGCAAAACACACGAGCACTTTTTGAGACGAAACTTCTGCCATTGATTGGAGTTCCTGGCGTGTCGCAACCGCTTTGGCCTGGCCGCGTGTCCAGCAAGCGAACCGGTTTGGGCAGCGGATGGTAATACAACCCACCTGCGCCCGGCGGCGCGAAATAACCTGTAATGTCAATCACCGCATCCACCGTCGAAGAGGTGAAAATGCTGAACTGACCGCTGGCATTCAATGCTGTGATGAACGAATTACCAATCGCCGAAGAAGCTTTGTAATTGACGTTGGCCACATTGGGCGGCGAACCGCCGGTCGGATAAACCGTTCCGTAACCTGGAACGTTGGTCGAGTTGATGGCCGTGAAATTGCCTGCAATTGCCTGGGCATTGGCGGGAATGCTGACACCATTACAGGCACCTCTTCCGTTTAGACTTCGCGGTGACTGGCCTTGAATCGGCGTTCCGATGTTTATGCAACCTGGCAAACCGGGCCTGGTTTCAAACAACCGCACAGGATAAGGAAGCGGATAAAACTGCAAGCCTTGAGTGTTGGTTCCGCCGGTCTGACCGTTTTGAGTGATGTTAACTGATTGATTGGCGACAGAGATCGTTCCAGTGCGAGTTGCTCCGGAATTGGCTGTAACCGTGAAAGTCACCGAACCATTGCCATTGCCCGAAGGTGTTTGAACCGTTATCCAGGAATTGGAATTGCTCGACGACCAGGAACAGCCGGAAGCTACAGTAACGTTGACAGTTCCGCTGCCTCCATTGGTTGCAATGGTGAATGTGGTCGGGCTGACTGAATAATTGCAGGTAAGATTGACCGGCAGCGTGAAACTGCGTGTGCTGGTTCCATTCGCCGCATCCCTGACCATCAAAGTGAAGGTGAAAGTCCCGGCTTGAATCGGTGTGCCGGAAATCGTCCCAGATGTGGACAGGTTCAAACCTGACGGCAAAGCTCCGGCGGAAACGCTCCAGGTGTAAGGCAGTGTGCCGCCTGTTGCGCTGACGGTTTGCGAATAAAAACTGCCGAGTTGCGGCGTCGGCAAGCTGGTTGTCGTAATACTCAACGGCGTTACGCCGCCGCCACCTCCGCCGCCTCCGCCGGTTCCGGGATAAATAAACCGCATTGAATTGGCATCGTCCGTTCTCAAGCTGGCGCAGCGACCGTCGAAATGCGCGTAGGCATACATCGTCGCATCGGAATCCAACGAATGGCCGACTCCGAGCGCATGGCCAAGTTCGTGCGTGGCAATTTCCTGGACGTTGCAGGCGTTGCTGAAATAACAGCTTGCGTAAGGATTGAAGGACAAATTGCCTTCCAGCGCACGGTAAAACGTGATGCCATTAACGACTCGCGTTTGCCATAAGTCGTAGCTGATGATTCCGGCCGCCGCCAAAATTCCCGAACAGCCGCCGCCTGCCGGTGGCGAAAACGGCGAATAGTTGTCGCAGTTGTTGAACGAAATTGTGTTTTCACCATCCAGCACCAGCAAGCCGCAATTGTTGGTTGAGCCTCCGTTGGCGACACGAATCGCCGAACCGCTGACACTTGACCAGGCGTTCATTGCCGCAGCTACATCATTGAAAATGGTTCCATTGGGAGCGCCCGCAGGATTGATTTTGAAGGTGACTGACTGTCCGTTGTCCGGTTCGAACCAGCGCGGCGGTCGGTTGGGATTGATGAAAGTGAAGTTCTGCGTCGGCCCAAGTGCCGAACCGCCATTGATTTCAGCCGGTTGAATTCGCACGGCGACGCTTTTGAAAAAGGTTTCTTCGTGCTTGGCCGAAGAGGTTTTAGTCGCGGCAATACGTGAACGCAACATTGTCGCAAACGTAACCCAGTCAGAACGGTCTGTAATCGTGCCGGTTTGTGAACGACCGACCACGCTGACATTGCCTTGTGCAGCGTTGCGAACGACCATTTGTCCGCTTGGAGTTCGGCTGCCGATTATTGAGTATTTGCCCAGAAACCAGTTGTAGACGCGCAAGCTGCCATCCGGCCAGGTATCCAGATACAGCAGCACATCTTCGCCGACTTTGAATTCAGCCGTGCCGAAAATCAGACTGCCTTTATTGCCGAACTGGCCGCCGGGTTCTTTGATGATGATGTCACCTTGAGTGAGTTTTCCTTTGAAGACTTCCTGAACACGCAGCGTGACATACGTAAAGATGCCTTGATGCTGTTGATCCAGACCACCATTGATGGCTATGACCTGACCTCGGACAATGGCTCGCGCTCCGACGATCATTTGATCATCGCTGGGAATGATAACGCTGGTTGCGGAAACAAGACTGAAAGCTGCTAACACACACACGAAAGAGAGCAAGGAAGCTCGCGTAGCTTTCTTCAAACACATACTTTTCTCCTACACGACGGACGTGGGCCATAAACGCCATCAGGGGCGCATTTTTCGGCTACGTCCATTCAAAGCTGATCGGGTTTTCAAAGCTGGATTCGTCGCTCCAAATCGAGAAGGGGAAATGTTTATTCTTCCCGGTGGTGGTGAACCGGGGCTGCCGTGGGGCTTGAACGGGCGGGGCTGAAAACCAAAATGTGTGTGTAGAAGCAGCGAAAACTATTCTGTGGTTGTTGGGCGATTCGATTTGATCTACGAATGAATTTATTTGATTGAAGCTATTGATATAGTTTTGTCGGCTAAGCAGACGAATAAGTTGGCACCATGATTTTCTCCATTTGGTAAATCTGTCATTGCGCGCACTTCACCGGGCGGTTGGCGTTGTTTTGTGCAAACCCAGCCGGGCAGGCGCATTGAGTTTTCGGCGATGCTCGCGCACGCCTACGGCTCAATCAGTTCTGAAAAAAACGAAAAATTGAAATTCAGGATTTGGGAGATTGCCAACTCGGAACGAAACACAAGCTTTAGGATGCTTTGTGAAGATGTGTTTCCGATTGACTACGGGGAAGGTCAGATCGAAGGCGCTTTTAATGAGCTAGCGGGCGCATTAAAGCATCGGGTTCTAATTCTGTCAATTCTTAATTCCCAAAACGCAAAAGACGGCCTACTGATTGGGCAGGCCGTCTTCAAAGCATTGGTCAAAGCATTGTTCAACGCGGTGGGCCAACAAGGAAAACATCGTAAGCCCAGCGACCGACGCGAGCGTGTCGGGCATCATCCACTTTGCCACGATAACGGAAGATGTTTCCGTGCTGGTCGCGCCGTCTCGAATCCTTGTAATCAACAGAGATTGAATCCACACCAAGCGCAGGCAGGGTGAATAATTCGTTGGCTTCGGATATGCCATTGTGATTCATATCTTTCCAGAGACGCAGGGACAAGAACACAGCATCGCGCGCATCAATTTGTTTATCGTTATTCCCGCCATTCACCGTCTTGTCGTACTCTGCAAGAGCGATAAATCCATTGGGTGCATTCGACGGAGGCTGGAACGTGAAATTGCCGAATAGCTCTTTTCCGTTGTCAATGACACCGTTGCTATTCCGGTCAAGAGCGAGCCAGGCGTCGTTCGTGTTGACCATTGTCCAGGCCGTACGATTAGGAGAACCATTGCCATCGAGATCAAACCAGACTCCGTCAGTCGCATTTGTCAGGTCAAAGCCATCGCCTTCGGTGTCAATTAGGATAGGCGTATAACAGTACCCCGTCACTGGATCGCAAAGAGCTCCTACAGCCAGGCATTGCTCATCAGTGCAGCCACAAAGTTGATATTGTTGCGAGCACTGGTTTGTTCCACAAGTGTCAACTAATGTGCAGGTTCCGTCAACGCACTCTAAGTGTGGCCTGTAAAGTCCTGCTTCGCATGGGCAATCTGTTCCAGATGTATTGCAAGAAGTAGAGCTTTCTCCACAGCCTTGATAATAAACACACTTTCCAGTTCCCCCTTGTCCGCTATCACAGGCACAATGGCCAACACGCTGAGGGGGAACGCAGGCACAAACTTCGCTATCAATTTGAACTGATTCTACAGTTACATCGCCGCAAGGATCTCCCCGGAAATCCTCACAATTTACTTGAACTTTACTTATTCGATCTCTACCTGATCCCAAAGAAGTCACCTCCGTTATGTCCGCGATTCCACCAAGGCAAACACTAGCTCCACATCCTACAGTGTCAGGGAAGCTGCTTGCATTGACGCCAACCGCTTCACAATTAGAAGGCAGGCATTCTGGACAAGGATCTTCGCCTGAGCAAGACTGTGCTTGGGAAGTGCCAACAATTGACGAAAAGCTATTCGCGGTAATGAATGAAGCTAATGAGCACACTAATACCAGTAGAATAAAAAATCTATTATTCATGACAGATTCTCCTGTTAAAAAATTGGCGCTAGTAAAAGGTAGTAACCGTGTTATGGCTGTTTGGTAATTTTCTCCCATTTACTGGGTAAGTCAGGATTTGATTTATACCAAGCCTGCGACCATCTTTTCCCGTCGTCATAGATGATCTCTCCTACTCTGATGACAATTTTATTCAGATTTTCAAGTTGAAACCCACGACCGGCGAGAAACGTTTTGAATTTTCTCAATTCGCGTTCGGAAACTGTATAACGATAGGTGGCTTCCGCATCTAAAGAGAATGGAGGACGACGCATTTTGACCTCATCTGAGGCATTTGGAGATACACCTAAAATAATTTGATAAACCATCATCGGTCCGCCATCGCTTGTTTCTGGGAAATTCATCTCAAAGCGTAAATAATAAACCTGTTGCGCGATAAGAGTTGAAAGTTTAGCTTGCCTTCGAAGGAGT
>CADECP010000034.1 GCA_902825875.1 uncultured Acidobacteriota bacterium | reverse complement strand
GGCGATAAGAGTTGTAGCTGTAATTGGTCGCGCCTTCGCCGTCGGTGACGGTCGTGCGCGCTCCGTAAGCGTCGTAGCTGTAAACCACCGCTGGAGTCGAATCTGAAAGATGACGATTTGAGCAGACGCATACATTCCTCCGTGAACGGAAACCAGACTCCGCAACCTGACGGGAAGTTAAACAACCTGATTGAGAAAATGGAAATAGCGTGTGGCTGACCAAGTTGAGATTTAGGCGAAACTCAGTCACGAATAGAGTGGCAACGTGTGCGTGTTAAATGAATTGTGTTACTTTTCTTGTTTGACCGCTTACTACTTCGGAAAGAAGCAACGCGCGGGATATTCTACCGGCATATCTGTTTGTCAATAGTTATTTTTGTTTTTAGCGTAATTTTTTGACAGTGCGATGTGGGAAATCTGGCGAGTTAGTGTTGGTTCTTGTTTGCTCGCAAAATGAGGATACTGGCTTTACAAAAAGTCTTGTCGTAAGCTGCGTTTCATCATTAAATCCATCTTTCACGGAGAAAAATATCAATGAGCGAAAAGTTGTTGAGCTGTTTGCAGGTTAACGGATTGGCTGCGGCCTTGCCTGAAAATGAGGCGAACAAGGTTGCGGCTGAACTCGACGAAATCAGTGGGCAGCAAGTCTATTCGCGTTCGATTACGGCAGCAGATAAAGCCGTGTTTTTTCTGGCACGCAGTGGCGAAACCAAATCGTTGGGCGTGATTTCGGCAGACTCCAAGCTGCATCGGAAGTTCGACGGTTCGATCGCTGAAATCGTGTTGGGCGATCAAACCTTATTGCTGACAATGGCGGAAACCTCTGCGGCAAATGCAGAGGCGTTGCGCTCAATTTTGCCGTTTTTGACTCCGACGACTTTGGGTTTGAAAAAATCTGCCGGTTGCGGAGATCGTCTTGGATTGGCTACGCCCGGACATATTCGCGCGATTCGGCATTCTTCGATGGCTCCGATTTTGGCGCAGCAATCCATACGCGAAAATTTCCGCACTGGCCGCACGCCTCAACAGGTGATGGACGAAGCCGTTTGGGGAATCTTTCAAGAAGGTTGGCGCGATGGATTTGGAGCCGACGCCGACCATTTGAAAAACACCGACGACATTGATTCCTGCGCCGCCGCCGGATTCACGTTTTACACGATTGATCCCGGAGACCATGTAGACAACGAAGCCAACACCGCGCCAGTTGAAGTGCTGAAAGCCAAAGTCGTCGCGCTGGATTGGGCTGCGCTGGAAACGACTTGGGAAGCGACGCAAGTCGCGCTTGGCGGCAAAATTGACCTGGGCAGTTTCAGCGTCACCATCAACGAAGAAGACCTGCTGCGTTCAGCCGCCAAATATGGCCGCGTTGTTGCTCACACGGTCAGAATGTATCGCCATCTGGAAAAAGCGATGGCGGGCAAGGCCTTTGAACTGGAAATGAGCGTGGACGAAACCGAAACGGTCACTACGCTGGCTGAACACATTTACATCGCTCACGAATTGAAACGGTTGAGCGTCAAATGGGTCAGCCTGGCTCCGCGTTATGTCGGCGATTTTGAAAAAGGCGTTGATTACATCGGCGACTTGGTCGAGTTTGAAAAATCCTTCGCCCAGCATCTGGCCGTGTCGAAAACCTTCGGGCCTTATAAGCTGAGCCTGCATTCCGGTTCCGATAAGTTCAGCGTGTATCCGATTGCTTCGCGCGTGGCTGGCGATTTGGTGCATTTGAAAACTGCCGGGACGAGTTACCTGGAAGCGTTGCGCGCTATTGGCAAAGTTAATCCGTCGCTGTTCCGCGACATTGTGGCGTTTGCCAAAGAACGCTACCCGATTGATCGCGCCAGCTACCACGTGTCGGCTGAGGTCGAAAAGATGGCGAATGTGGATGAGTTGGCAAACGACAAGCTGACGACCTTGCTTGACGATTTTCACTCGCGCGAGATTTTGCACGTCACATTTGGTTCGGTGCTGCATCACGCCGATTTCTGCGAGCCGTTTTTCGCCACGCTGCGCCGCAACGAAGGCGTGTATTACGACATGCTGGAAATTCATTTCGGCAAACACTTCGCGCCGTTTGATGAAGCTTCAGCAGCCACTGCGACGGTGTGACAATTTTTCAAATTGTCACACAACTGTTTATGCCTATTTTCACCTTTCCAGTCGCCTTGTTTGCTTTGCTGGCCGTGCCCGTGCTGGTGGCGATTTACTGGCTGCGGAATCGCGCCAAAGAGCATCAGGTTTCCAGCCTGTTGTTCTGGATGGATGTGCGGCAGCGTTGGGAAGGCGGGCAAACGATTCATCGGTTGCAAATGCCGCTGCTGTTCTTTTTGGAGTTGCTGGCGATTGTGTTGTTGGCAATGGCGGCAGCCAAGCCGTTGATGCGAGCGGGCGACGCCGCCAAGCCGTTGGTTGTCGTGTTGGACGATTCGTTTTCCATGCAGGCAGGTGGGCAGGCTGGCGGCGAAGACAGTTCGCGCAACCGAGCCGCGCGAGCAATCGAAAGCGAGTTGCGAGCGAATCGTTACGAACCGGTTCGATTCGTGCTGGCGGGCGAAACTCCGCAAGTGTTGGGAGAAACGACCGGCAGCACCGAGCAGGCAAAACGATTGCTGCAAAACTGGAAATGCGGCGCGGCAGAATCAAAGCTGGCCGAAGCCGTCGCGTTTGCTTTTGAAATCGGCGGCAAACGCGCTCGTGTTTTAGTGGTTAGCGATCACGCTCCGCAACAGGAAATCAGCGACAGCCGGTTGCAATGGTGGGCGTTCGGGTCGCCTCTGCCGAATGTCGGATTCATAAACGCCACGCGCTCGGCTCGCGGAGACGAGGAGCGCGTGATGCTGGAAATTGCCAACCTATCTCAACAATCAGCCACAGCAACTCTGACCCTTGAAGATGGAAATCCGCAATCCGCTATTCGCAATCCGGAATCGTTTGAGTTGGCCGCCAACGAAAGCCGTCGCATCACTATGACGATCAAAAACTCAATCGGCAGGCTTCGTGCTCAATTGGGCGAAGACGGTTTGAGCGTGGATAACCAGGTTGTGCTGCTGCCGGAAAGCAGCAAGATCGTTCGTGTTGATCTGCGGCTGAGCGATGCCACGTTGCGCGAATTGGTCGAGAAAGCTGTGGGATCGTCTTCGCAAATTCGACTGAGTTCGGAAAAGCCCGAACTGGTCATCACCGATGCCGCAGAGGTGAATGTCGCCGATGCTGAAAGCTGGACGCTGCAATTGCTCAACGAAGGCGACGCGAGCAGCTATCTTGGCCCGTTTGTCGTAGATAAAGCGCATCCGCTGACCGATGGTTTGTCGTTGGGCGGAGCGGTTTGGGCAGCGGGGAAGTCCGAATTGCCTGGAACGCCGATCATCACTGCTGGAAACATCGCCTTGTTGACGGATGTGGATCGCGCAGGTCGTCATGAACTTCGCTTGCGATTGAGGCCGGAGCTTTCAACTTTGCAGCAAACTCCGAACTGGCCAATTTTGATTTCAAACCTTATCAACTGGCGAGCGAGCGTTGCGCCCGGTCTTCGCCAATCGAATGTGCGGCTGGGCGGCGAAGCCACGTTGATGGCAGACGGCAAAGCGCAGACAGTAACCGTCAGCGATCCGAAACAAACCTCTCGCCAACTGGCCGTGCGCGATGGCTCAGTAGCGATCAAGGCCGACCTCGCGGGTGAATACACACTCCAAGCTGAAACAGCGAACTATGCTTTTGCGGCCAACGCCATTTCGCGCGAAGAATCCGATTTGACCACAACGGTTTCCGGTCGCTGGGGCAACTGGGCAAACGCGAGTTCGCTGGAATGGGAATATCGCAGCTTTGTCTGGTTGTTGCTGATAGCGGTTTTGGCGCTATTGGCAATTCACGCCTGGCTGGCCAATCGTCGAAATGCGGCTTAACTTTTCTTCGGTTTTGGGAACGGCCATTCCCGCAAGCGAACACTTTCTTTCTTCAACGCTAATCGCCTCACCCGTCGAAATCCTACCTGATTCAACAGTTTAACCACTGCTGTCCGCTGGCACGCCATTTGGATTGAGCTTGAATTGGCACTCCTACCTATTTTTGATTTTGAGAGGAAAAGTTTATGGAATCGCTGTGGCAAGACTTGCGCTTTGCTTGGCGGATGCTGGTCAAGCGTCCGGTTCTGACATTGGTTGCCGTGTTGACGTTGGCGCTCGGCATTGGAGCGACGACGGCAATTTTTAGTGTCGTCAGTTCGGTCTTGCTGCGTCCGCTGCCTTACGACCAGCCGGAACGATTGGTGATGATCTGGGAAACCAATGCCAAAGAGCGAAGTGATACGGCTCCGGCTTCGTTCGACGATTACGTGGATTTCAAACGCGCGCGCCAGCATTTCAGCCAGATTGGCGCAACAACTCCGCGCTGGACTTTCAACCTGACTGACGGCGTTGAACCGCAGCAAGTCGGCGGCATGTTTGTCTCTGGAAATTTCTTTTCAATGCTTGGCGCAAAGCCGCAGACCGGACGCTTTTTCACGGAAGATGACGACAAGCCCGGAGCGCCAAACGTAGTCGTGCTCAGTCATTCACTCTGGCAACAACAATTCGGCGGCAGGGCGGACATGGTTGGGCAAACCATTCGGCTGGATGGAAATCCGATAACGGTTGTTGGCATCGCGCAGCCCGGAGTTTTGTTCATGGAACCGGCGGAGTTGTGGCGACCGTTGGCGAGCAATCCCGTCGTGACGGCCAACGTCGGGCGCGCCGTTCGTTTGTTCAACATCATAGGCAAGCTGAACGAAGGTTCGACGATTGAACAGGCTCAATCGGAAGTCACTGGAATAGCGCGCGGTCTGGAGCAGCAATTTCCTAACAGTAACACCGGCATAGGTGCGCGCGTGGTTTCGTTGCACGAACAAATCACCGGCAAAGTCGAAACGCTGTTGTGGATTTTGCTGGGAGCGGTCGTTTTGGTGCTGTTGATCGCTTGCGTCAACGTGACGAACCTGATGCTGGCGCAGGCTTCGGCCAGGCAAAAAGAAATTGCGGTTCGTTCGGCGTTGGGAGCCAGCCGCTGGCGGTTGATTCGCCAGTTGTTGATCGAAAGTTCGTTGCTGGCAACGGTCGGAGGCTTGTTGGGAATTTTGCTGGCGGTGTGGGGAATTGATTTGTTGCTGGCGCTCAGTCCCGGCAACATTCCGCGTCAGGCAAACATTCGCGTTGATTGGATGGTGTTGGCATTTGCGCTGACAGTTTCATTGCTGACCGGAATCCTGGCCGGTCTGGCTCCGGCTTTTCAATCGTCAAAAGTCGCCGTCGGCGAATCGCTCAAAGAAAGCGGTAAGAGCGCGACGGCAAGTTGGCGACAACAACGATTGCGCGCAGCGTTGGTAGCAGGCGAAATGGCTCTGGCGTTGGTGTTGTTGGCCGGAGCCGGGTTGCTGGTCAAGAGCTTCGGGCGATTGCTGGATGTGAATCCGGGTTTTGCGACGGAAAACATGCTAATTTTCAACGCCAGCCTGCCGCAAATCCGGTTCGGCCAGTCGCAACAACGCGCAGAGTTTTATCGCCAGATCGAAGAGCGTTTCAAAGCCTTGCCGGACGTTTCTTCGATTGGCGTAGTCACGCGATTGCCGCTGTTCAGTCCCGCCAATAACAACATCACGACGGCCATTTCCATCGAAGGCAAACTCGTTCCCGAAGGCCAGCGGATGGAGAGCGATTTTCGTCGCGCCAGCAATGATTACTTTCAAACGATGGGAATTCCATTGCTCAAGGGGCGAACGCTAAACGATCAAGACGCCAATCCGAATCAACCTCTGACCGCCGTCATCAACGAAGCAATGGCCAACCGCTTCTGGCCGGGCGAAGACCCCATCGGCAAACGATTTCACTCCGGCCCTAATTCCGATCAAGACCCGTGGATCACTGTAGTCGGCGTTGTCGGCAACGTCCGGCATTTGGGCTTGGACACGGAACCACGTCCCGAACTTTATCGTCATTTTCTGACCAGTCCGCCGAACTCGCCGATCTTCGTTGTTCGCACCAAAACCGAACCAAGCAATCTGTTTGCGACGGTTCGCAGTTTGTTCAAACAGGCTGACAGCGAAATCGCTTTGTCGGGACTGACGACGATGAAAGAACAGGTGGCAATTTCCGTCGCTACGCGGCGTTTTGCGCTGACGTTGTTCGGCATCTTTGCCGGAATCGCGTTGCTGCTGGCGGCAATCGGGCTTTACGCAGTCATGAGTTATTCCGTCGCGCAACGAACGCACGAAATCGGCATTCGCGCCGCGCTCGGAGCGCAATCCGGCGACTTGTTGCGGCTGATTGTTCGACAGGGAATGGCTTTGGTTGCTGTTGGAATCGTTGTCGGCTTGGCGGCGGCGTTCGCTCTGACTCGGTTGATGCAATCTTTGCTGTTTAAGGTCAATGCAACTGATCCGACGACTTTCGCGCTGGTCGTTGTTGCCTTGGCGGCGGTAGCAGCAATCGCCTGTTGGATTCCGGCACGGCGCGCGACGAAAGTTGATCCGATGATTGCGCTGCGGTGTGAATGATGAAGTCTGAATGATGAATGATGAAGTTGGAAGCAGATCATCCTTCCGCCTTCATCATTCATCCTTTCCGGGAGAACTTATGCAAACACTACTGCAAGACCTGCGCTTTGGCGCGCGAATGTTGTTAAAACAACCCGGCTTCACGCTGATTGCCGTGCTGACGCTGGCGTTGGGCATTGGCGCGACCACTGCGATTTTCAGCGTCGTCAACGCGGTGTTGTTGCAATCGTTGCCTTACCCGCAAGCAGATCGTTTGGTCGCCGTTTCGCTCAATGACAATGACGGCGCATTCGGCAATACGGGCTACGCGACGTTTGTGGATTGGCAGGCGCGCGCAAACTCGTTCGAGCGACTCGCGCTCATTCGCTCGTGGGGCGGCGTGCTGACCGGACAAGGCGAGACCGAAGCGGTCAGAGGGCTGCGCGTGACGCCGGAATACTTCAAGCTGCTGGGCGTAGCCCCTGCGCTCGGTCGTGATTTTCACGGCGAAGAAAATCGTCCTGACACGCGCTTCGTCCTCGTCATCAGCCACGGACTGTGGCAGCGGCGTTTCAATGCCGACCCCAACGTCGTAGGCAAGCCGCTCGTGTTCAGCGGGCAAACGTACGCCGTAGTCGGCGTGATGCCGCAGGGTTTTGAAGACTTGCTCGCGGCGAATTTTTATCAGCCCGCCGAAGTTTGGGGGCCGCTCGGTTATGACGTGACGCAACCGTACTCGTGCCGGTCGTGTCAACACTTGCGAGCCTTCGGACGTATGAAGGACGGCATCTCGCTCGAACAAGCCCGCGCCGAAATGAATGCGATTGCCGCCACGCTGAAGCTGGAATATCCGGCGGAATATCGCGTCGCAAGCGCCGTCGTCTTCGGCTTGCAGGATCAATTCACCAAAGGCATTCGCCCGGCGTTGTATCTTTTGTTGATCGCGGTCAACGTGTTGTTGCTGATCGCCTGCGCCAATGTCGCCAACCTGTTGCTGGCGCGCGCGACCGACAGAGCGCGGGAAATGGCGGTACGCGCGGCGTTGGGCGCGGGACGATTCAGAATCATCCGGCAATTGTTGCTCGAAAGTTTGTTGCTCGCGGGCTTGGGCGCGGCGGTCGGATTGATGTTGGCCGTGTGGGGCGTAGACGTGTTGATGGCGCTGAAACCGGCGACGCTATTGCGGCTGCAAACCGTGACGATTGACGGGCGCGTATTGAGCTTCGCGGCGGTGGTTTCGTGCTTGACCGGCGTGTTGTTCGGACTGGCTCCGGCGTGGCAGTTATCGAAGCCCGATTTGCAATTGGCGCTCAAAGCCAGCGACCGCACCGTGAGCGCCGGGAGCCGTTTGCGCAACGTCTTCGTTGTCAGCGAAATCGCGTTGGCGTTGGTGCTGTTGGTCGGCGCGGGCTTGTTGCTCAAGAGCTTCGTGCAGTTGCTGAACGTGAAGCCGGGCTTTGCCACCGGCAACCTCATCACGATGATGATTCCGGCTACTGGCACGCGCTATAACGAAAACGAGGCTGTGCGACAGATGTATCGAGAGTTGGTCGTGCGCGTGTCGAAGCTGCCCGGCGTCGAAGCGGCAGGCGTGGTCAGCAACCTGCCCTTGTCAGGCAGCCGCGACCGCATCGGGTTTCATATTGAAGAAAAACCGCTGCCGAATCCCGTCGAAGCGCCGAGCGTCGAACGTTACAGCATCACGCCGGATTACCTGCGCGCGATGCGCATCGGCGTGCTGCGCGGGCGTGGCTTTACAGAACAAGATGACGCGAATGCGCCGCTCGTTGTATTGATCAGCCAGGCTACGGCGCAACGTTTCTGGCCGAACGAAGACCCGTTGGGCAAGCGCGTCCGGCTCGGCGGTGCTGGTGACCGCTGGCGCACGATTGTCGGTATCGTGCCCGACGTGCTGCATCAAGGGCTGGAAGACGGGCCGGACATTCAGGCTTATGAGCCGCACGCGCAATGGGTGAATAGCTCCATGCGATTGGCGGTGCGCACGGCGGCTGACCCGACCAGTGTGCTGGCCGCGATTCGCCGCGAAGTCAAAGCCATTGACCCCAACCTCTCGCTTTCCCAAATTTTCACGATGGAACAATTGGTTGTGCAGACGACCGGGCAGCGTCGCTTCACGCTGCTGCTGGCGGGCGTCTTCGCCGCGTTGTCATTGCTGCTCGCGGGCCTGGGCATTTACAGCGTGATCGCCTGTTCGGTCGCGCAACGCACGCGCGAGATCGGCATTCGCATGGCGCTCGGCGCGCAAATGGGCGACGTGTTGCGGCTCGTTATTCAGCAAGGCATGCGACTCGCGGTGCTTGGCACAAGCCTCGGCCTGCTCGCGGCGTGGGGCGTGACGCGGTTGATGAAGAGCTTGTTGTTCGGCGTGAGCGCCAGTGATCCGCTGACGTTCGCATTGATTAGCGCAATGTTGCTGCTCGTCGCCTTGCTGGCCTGCTGGCTTCCGGCGCGGCGCGCGACGAAGGTGGACCCGATGATTGCGTTGCGGTGTGAATAATTGGTGGCTGGTGGCTGGTTTCCTTCGGTTTCTTACCAACCACCAACCACCGACCACCCTTTTAGGAGACTTTATGCAAACCCTCTGGCAAGACCTGCGCTACGGCGCGCGAACGTTGTTGAAGAATCCGGGCTTCACGCTGATTGCGATCATCACGCTCAGTTTAGGCATTGGCGCGAACACGGCGATTTTCAGTGTAGTCAATGGAGTTTTACTGCGTCCGCTGGCCTATCACGAACCGGAGCGGATTGTGACGCTGTTGCACGAAGGGCGGAGTCCTGTTTCAGCGGCGAACTTTCTGGACTTTCGCGCTGGCGGTAAAAGCTTCGATCAGATGGCGGCGGCTGAAGCCTGGGGCGGCGCTTTGACTGGCAACGACAGGCCGGAACAACTCAGCGGATTGCGAATGGGCGAAGGACTGTTCGATATGCTCGGCGTTCCCGCGATGTTAGGCCGCACGCTGCAAGCAGAAGATTTTCAGCCGGACAAAAATCGTGTTCTGGTTTTGAGCCATAAACTTTGGCAACGTTCGTTTGGCAGCGACGCTGCGGTTGTGGGCAAACAATTTCGGCTGAGCGGAGACAGTTACACCGTCGTCGGGGTCATGCCGCCGGAATTTCAATTCCCGCCTTTCTGGGCGACGCGGGCAGAGATGTGGACGGCGCTTGATCTGAGTTCGCGTGCGACTCAACGCGGCGGACAATCCTTGAGAGTTTTTGCGCGGCTGAAACCGGACGCGACGCTTACCGCAGCGCAAACTGAAATGGAAGCCATGAGCAAACAGCTTGCGGCGGCTTATCCTGAAGCCAACAACGGTCTGAACATTCGCGTTGACCCGTTGAATGAAAAAGTCGTCGGCAATGTTCGACCGGCTTTGTTGATGTTGTCGGTGGCGGTTGGCCTGGTCTTGCTGATTGCTTGCGCAAACGTTGCGTGTTTGTTGCTGGCGCGCGCGGCGGCCAGGCAAAAAGAAATCGCGGTGCGCGGCGCTTTGGGTGCAAGCCGCTGGCGCATCCTGCGGCAAATGCTGACCGAAAGTTTATTGCTGTCACTGTGCGGCGCGCTCGGCGGAGCATTGCTGGCTGTTTGGGGAGTCGAATGGCTGACCGGTTTGCTGGTGGGCAACAGCTCCAGCTTTAGCCTTCGCCTGCCACGATTGAATGAAATCCAGGTTGATGGAGCGGCGTTGTTGTTTACCTTCATGGTCGCGTTGCTGACCAGTTTGCTGTTCGGACTGGTTCCGGCGCTGAGCGCGTCAAAACCGGATTTGAATCAAGTTTTGAAAGAAGGCGGGCGCGGCACGACCAGCGGGCGCAGACGTTGGCGCGAAATTCTGGTGGTCGTGGAACTCGCCTTGTCGCTGGTGTTGCTGATTGGCGCGGGCTTGCTGATGAATAGCTTTATCAAACTGCAAGCCGTTGATCCGGGATTCAATCAGCGTAATTTGCTGACTGCGACAGTTTCGCTGGCAGGCGCGACGCAATACGTCGGTCAGGCGCGCGAAGTGTTTTACAGCCAGTTGATGAATCAGATCAAAACCATTCCGGGCCTTGAATCGGCGAGCGCGATCAATCATCTGCCGCTGGCTGGCGACACCTGGGGAACATCCATAGTTATCGAAGGCCGCCCGTTGCCGCCAGCCGGACAAGACATCAACGCCACGTTTCGCGTCAGCCGCCCGGATTACTTCAAAACGATGGGCGTGCAGTTGCGCGCGGGCCGCGAATTCACTGACCGCGATACGCCGGAGGCTCCGCGAGTCGTGATCGTCAACGAAACGCTTGCCAAACTTCATTGGCCGTCGCAAGACCCAATCGGCAAACGTTTGACGCTGGACGACCCTCGCGACAGCACGCGCCCGGTGCAATGGTTGACGGTTGTGGGCGTCGCCAAAGACGTAAAACAAGAAAGCTGGACTGACTCACCGTCGAACGAAATCTATTTGCCCTTTCAACAAGACCCGGTCTTTTTCGCCGGAACCGCCGGGCCATTCACGGCGATGACGCTGGTCGTTCGCACTTCAGTCGCTCCGCAAACTCTGGTCAAAGCCATCCCGGAAGCCGTCAGAAAACTCGATCGCAATCTGCCTGTTTCTGAAGTCGTGAGCATGGAACAAATCGTCAAAGACACGCTCTGGCAACCGCACTTCAACTTGCAACTGATTGGTTTATTCGCCGCGCTGGCATTGGCGTTGGCAGTGATCGGGCTTTACGGAGTGATGTCGTATTCGGTGACGCAACGAACTCACGAAATCGGTTTGCGAATGGCTCTGGGAGCCGAACGCCGCGACGTTCTCAAACTGCTGGTCGGGCAAGGCATGAAGCTGGCATTGTTTGGCGTAGCTGTTGGCTTATTGGCGTCGTTGGTGCTGACGCACTTAATGACAAAGCTGTTGTTTGGAGTGAGCGCAACCGATCCGCTGACCTTTGCCGGGATTGTGCTCTTCCTGACGATTGTGGCTTTGCTGGCCTGCTGGATTCCGGCGCGACGCGCGACGAAGGTTGACCCGATGATTGCTTTGCGATGCGAGTAGTCGGAAGACGGTAGCCGGGAATCGGTAGTTGAGAAAGCACCTGCTTTTCTACCGACTGCTGACTACCGAATGCCGACTCCTCACGAAGGAGAATTTATGCAAACTTTATGGCAAGACCTGCGCTACGGCGCGCGATTGTTGCTTAAACACAAAGGCTTCACATTGGTGGCTGTGCTGTCGCTGGCGCTGGGAATCGGAGCGAATACGGCGTTGTTCAGTTTGACCGATGCCGTGTTGTTGCGGCTGTTGCCCGTCAAAGAGCCAGGCCAATTGGCCTTGTTTGAATGGCGAGCCGGGCAAAATTACCGCACCGGCGGAATGCGCGGCACGTTCATTTCGACCGAACCCGGTACGCGCGGCGCGTCTATTTTCCAACCGGACACACTGGCCAAATTACGAGCCGAACAAGCGCGCTCGCCTGAAAGCCCGTTGGAGTCGTTGTTTTTGCACGCACCTTTGTGGGAAGTAACGGCGGTGTATCAGCAACAGGCTCAGGTCATCAAAGGCCAAATCGTGTCGGGCAATTATTACGCCGGGATGAAGGTCAACGCCGTCGTTGGCCGAACGATCACGGGCAGCGACGACAACACTTCGGCGAATCCCGTTGCCGTGCTTAGCCATCATTACTGGCAGGAAAGTTTCGGCGCGAATCCGGCGGCCATCGGCCAGCAAATCACCATCAATCAAACGCCGTTTACGATCATAGGAGTTTCACCTCCCGGCTTTGTCGGAGCTTTGCAGGTTGGTTATCGCGCGGACATCACAGTGCCGTTGGCGTTCGAGCAGACGTTGATGGGTGCAGGCACTGCCGCAGCCAATGCCAACCGGCCTGCGTTGTGGTGGTTGCATTTGATGGGGCGATTGAAACCCGGCGCGACGTTCGATCAAGCGCGCGAAAGTTTGGGCGCGACTTTTCAAACGGCGGCGCTGGAAATCATGCCTGCGCCCAAACGTGACAAAGACGTATCGCGTGAAAAGCTCGATCCCAAAGAATATCCGCGTTTGCAGGTGCGCTCCGGCGGACAGGGCGCGATGGAAACTCGTTCGATGTCGGCGCAAACGATTTACATTTTGTTCGGCGTCGTCGGGTTGGTGTTGTTGATCGCCTGCGCCAACGTCGCCAATTTGTTGCTGGCGCGCGCCGCCCTTCGCGGAGCCGAAATCAGCTTGCGACTGGCCGTCGGAGCCGGACGCTGGCGATTGGTTCGGCAGTTGTTGACCGAAAGCGTGTTGCTGTCTGTGCTGGGCGGAGGTGTCGGCGTGGTCTTCGCGTTTTGGGGCAATGCGGCTTTGATGATGCTGGCGGACAGTAACGTGGCTTTTTTGCCGACGAATCTGGAATTGCATATCAACTGGAAGGTGCTGGCTTTCACCTTCGGCGTGTCGTTGTTGACGGGTGTAGTGTTCGGGCTTGTGCCGGCGTGGCGCGCCACGAAACAGGATTTGAATTCGGCGCTCAAACAAAGCAAGCGCACAGGCTCGCCTGTTTCGCAGTTGAGCAAAGGTTTGATCGTAGCTCAGGTGGCGTTGTCTCTGGTGGTGTTGTTGGGCGCAGGATTGTTCATTCGCACGTTGAGAAATTTGCAGCACGTCAACGTCGGGTTCAACCAACAAAACCTGTTGTTGTTTACGCTCTCGCCGCGAAAGGTCGGATACAAGGACGAACGGCTGCTCCAATTTTATGAACAACTGTTTGCGCGGCTGGATGTCTTGCCCGGAGTTCGTTCGGCAACTTTCGGCACGGTTCCGTTGATTGCGGACAACACCTGGAATACTGGGATTCTGTTGCCGGGTGAGCCGGAAACATCCAGCAGCGAGCACGTCGTCAATTTGCAGAAAACCCGCGAAAACTATTTTGCGACGATGGAAATTCCGCTGCTGCGGGGCAGGAACTTCACTCCGCAGGATAACGCCAGCGCGCCGGTGGTGGGGATCGTCAATCAGGAATTCGCGCGCAAGTATTTTCCCAACGAAGATGTGCTCGGCAAACAGATAAGAGAGACTGATCCCAAACGCACCATCGAAATTATCGGCGTTGTGGCCGACACGAAATACAGTTCTCAACGCGAAGAGGTCGAACCGTTGTTGTTCACGTCGTGGCGACAGGAAAAGGATGAAATAGGACTGACATATTTCGCCTTGCGAACGAACGGCGAACCGACGGCGCTGGCCAATGCCGTGCGGCAAACCGTGCGCGACCTCGATCCGAATTTGCCCGTCACCGAAGTCAAATCACAATTGGCGCAATCGGATGAAATTCTGGGACAGGAACGATTGTACGCGCGACTGTTGGGCTTTTTCGGTGCGTTGGCGCTGGTGCTGGCGGCGGTCGGATTGTCCGGCGTGCTGGCGTATTCGGTGACGCAACGAACGCAGGAAATCGGCATTCGCATGGCGCTCGGCGCACAAACCGGCAACGTGCTGCGAATGGTTATCTGGCAAGGCATGAAGCTGGTCGTGCTGGGCATTGGCCTTGGAGCCGGGCTGGGCTTTGCGCTGAAACGACTGCTGGAAAGTTATTCAGGAGATCATCGCTCGTGGCAACACCGGTTGTTGGATTCGCTGTACGGCGTGAAATTCACTGATCCGCTGACGCTGATCGTCATTGCCGTTCTGCTGTCGCTGGTGACGTTGCTGGCCTGTTGGATTCCGGCGCGGCGCGCCACGAAAGTTGATCCGATGATTGCGCTTCGCTGCGAATGATGAAGTCTGAATTCGGAATGATGAATGAAAAGAAAAGTTCATCCTTCATCATTCCGAATTCATCATTTCGACAAGGAAAACTTATGCAAACTTTACTGCAAGACCTGCGCTACGGCGCGCGAATGTTGATGAAACAACCCGGCTTCACGTTGATTGCCGTTCTCACGCTGGCGCTGGGCATTGGAGCGAATACGGCGATTTTCACGGTCGTCAACGCGGTACTGCTGCGTCCGCTGCCGTACCCGGAATCGGATCGCCTGGTCGTTGCGATGCTGAGCAACCCGGCGGCGAGCCAGCAGCGCCAGTCCACAATGGGCATGGCGGACTTTCTGGCTGTGCGGGAACGGAATCAGAGCTTCGAGCACGTCACGGCCTTTTCGTTTGCCAGTTTCACCTTGGCGGGCAGCGACAGGCCGGAACGGATTGCCGGCGCTCAGGTGAGCGCGGAGTTTTTCGCCACGTTGCGCATTGCGCCTGCACAGGGCAGAGATTATCGGCGCGAAGACGAACGCCCGGAAAATCCGCGCACGGTCGTCGTCAGCCATCTCTTCTGGCAGCAACGCCTGGCCGGCGATCCGCAAGTGATTGGTCGAACAATCAGTCTGAACAGTACGCCTTACACGGTCATTGGTGTGATGCCGGAAAGCTTCTATTTTCCTCTGACGCCGGAAGCGGAACTCTGGTCGGTGCGTGCCATCACGCCACCGCAAAACCGTCCGCCGTACTTTCAGCGTTGCATCGGGCGGCTGAAACCGGGTGTGACTGAAGCGCAGGCGCGGGCGGATTTGAGCGTGATTGCCGCACAAGTGCAGCAACAATTTCCGCAGTCGCCTTATGCCGCGATGACGACCGAGCGGCTGGCCAGTCGGTTGGTCAAAGATGCGCGCTGGGCGTTGTGGACGCTGCTGGGCGCGGTGGCGTTCGTGCTGATGATCGCAGCGGCCAACGTTGCCAATTTGCAACTGGCGCGCGCAGCTTCGCGCGAACGCGAAATGGCTGTGCGACTGGCGCTGGGAGCCGGGCGTCGGCGCATTGTGCGGCAATTACTGACCGAAAGCCTGTTGCTGGCTTTGATTGGTGGAGCGGCAGGTTTGTTGTTGGCGGTGTGGGGTGTGGAACTGTTCCGCCTGTACGGTCCGGCGAATCTGCCGCGTATGCAGGAAATCAACTTGGACGGGCGCGTGTTGGGCTTCACGATGCTGGCTTCGCTGCTTAGCGGGCTGCTCTTCGGTCTGATTCCGGCGCTGCAATCTTCACGAGTCGGCTTGAACGAATCGTTGAAAGAAGGCGGACGAGGCGGAACTGAGAGTCACGGACGCAAACGGCTGCGAGGAGTGTTGGTTGTGGTCGAAGTCGCGCTGACCTTGGTGTTGCTGGTTGGCGCGGGGCTGATGTTGAAAAGCTTCCTGCGCTTGCAGGGAGTAAATCCGGGCTTCAACACAGACCGTTTGCTGACTGCGCAGCTTTCGCTGCCGTCGGCGCAGTACAACGACGAACCGAAAATCATCGCCTTTCACCAGGAACTGTTGAATCGCATGAAAAACCTGCCGGGTGTCGAAGCCGTCGGCATCAGCATGAGTCTGCCGCCGAATCTGTTGCAGATCAGCAATCCGTTCGGCATCGAAGGCCGTCCGCTCGCGCCGGGCCAGTCCCGTCCGTTGGCCGAAGAGATGACGATCAGCCCAGATTACTTCACGGCGTTGGGCGTGCCGTTGCTGCGCGGGCGTTTTTTCACCGACGCTGACCGAGGCGATGCGCCACAGGTGTTGATTATCAACGAAGCGATGGCGCGGCGTTATTTCCCGAATGAAGACCCGGTCGGCAAACGCTTGCAGACGGGCGATCCCAGCCCGAACAGTCCCTGGGAAACCATCGTCGGCGTGGTCGGTAACGTGAAATACACGGGACTGGAAGCCGACGAAGCGCCGACGATGTACGTGCCTTACACCACGCCGGGCTGGGTGACGTGGTCGCGCTCAATGTATTTGGTTGCGCGCACTACCGGCGAACCGCTGGGACTGGCGACTGCGCTGCGCCAACAAGTGCGAGAATTGGATCAAAACCTGCCCGTCACGGAACTGAAAACGATGGGGCAGTTGATGCACGAAGCGGTGACGGAGCCACGTTTTGCCGCATCGCTGCTCGGACTGTTTGCGCTGGCGGCGTTGCTGTTGGCGGCCATCGGCATTTACGGCGTGATCTCGTATGGCGTCACCGAACGGACGCACGAAATCGGCATTCGGATGGCGCTCGGCGCAAACAAAGGTGACGTGCTGCGGATGGTAATCGTGCAAGGGCTGAAGCTGGCACTGGTGGGCGTTGGGATTGGTCTGGCCGCGGCATTTGGACTGACCCGTTTGATGAAGTCGTTCTTGTTTAACGTCAGTGCGACAGACCCGTTGACGTTCATCGGGATCGCTGTGTTGCTGCTCGGCGTGGCGTTGCTGGCGTGCTGGATTCCAGCTCGCCGAGCGACAAAAGTTGACCCGATGATCGCACTTCGTTGTGAATGATGAAGCCTGAATGATGAATGGTGAAGTCGGCGAGAGTTCATCATTCTGCCTTCAGACTTCACCCTTTCCGGGAGAATTTATGCAAACCCTGTGGCAAGACCTGCGCTATGGCGGGCGAATGTTGATGAAGCAACCAGGCTTCACGGTGATTGCCGTGTTGTCGCTGGCATTGGGCATTGGAGCGAACACGGCGCTGTTCAGTGTTATCAACGCGGTGTTGTTGCGTCCGCTGCCGTTTCAAGAACCTGATCGGTTGGCGATGATCTGGGAAGACGCTTCGTTCATCGGCTTTCCACAAGATACCCCTGCGCCGGGTAATTTCGCCGACTGGAAAGCGCAATCGCAGACCTTTGCTGATATGGCCGCGCGCGGCAATCGCAGCTTCAACCTGACAGGCGACGGTGAACCGGAAAAGATTCAGGCGTATGAAGTCACCGCGAATTTCTTTCCGCTGCTGGGCGTGAAACCCGCGCTCGGTCGAAACTTTTCCGCCGAAGAAGATCAACCCGGCGCGAACAAAGTTGCGATCATCAGTCACTCGCTTTGGCAAAACCGATACGGCGGTGAAGCGGCGATTCTCAATCGCAGCATTGTGCTCAATGACGAAAGCTACACAGTCATCGGCGTGATGCCCGCAAACTTCCAGTTCGGGCCGGATTACATTCGATTGTGGACGCCAATAGCTTTTACGTCAGAAGACCTGGCCAATCATGGCGATCATTACCTGAATGTCGTTGGGCGGTTGAAACCCGGAGTCACGCTGGCGCAAGCGAACGCTGACATCAAAGCAGTGATGAAACGCATTGGCGAACAATTCCCCGACGAAGCCGGGCGGTTGGGAGCGAACGTCATTTCGCTGCACGAGCAAGTGGCGGGCAAGATGCGCCGTTCGTTGTGGCTGCTGTTGGGCGCGGTTGGAGTGGTTTTGCTGATTGCCTGCGCGAACATCGCCGGTTTGTTGCTGTCGCGTGCGGCGGCTCGGCAGCGGGAAATTGCCGTTCGCTCGGCCTTGGGAGCAGGGCGTTGGCGCATCGTGCGGCAGTTGTTGACCGAAAGCATTGTGTTGGCCGGTGCAGGCGGTTTGCTGGGCGTGCTGCTGGCCAGTTGGAGCTTCACTTTGTTCAAGCAGCTTTTGCCGACTGGCATGACGGCTTCGGCTGTATTGGAAATGGACGTGCGAGTGCTGGGTTTTGCGCTGTTGGTGTCGTTGTTGTCCGGCGTGTTGTTCGGCCTGATTCCCGCGCTGCAAGCTTCACGGGTGAATTTTACGGCTGCCCTAAAACAGGGGATTGGGCAAAGCGGATTTGGTTCAGGCCAGCGGCGTTTGCGGAATGCGTTTGTCATCGGAGAAATCGCCCTGGCTTTGGTGTTGTTGGTCGGCGCGGGATTGTTGATTCAAACGCTTTCCAAACTGCACGGGCAATACGCCGATCTGCGCGCTGAAAGTCTGCTGACGATTCGCACGGCTTTGCCGGAAAACAGATACCGCGAACAACCGAAGCGCGTCGCGTTTTACGATCAAGTGCTGGCGCGCGTGCAATCGTTGCCTGGCGTAGCGTCCGCGGGTTATTCGACGACGGTTCCGCTGGAATGGGCGGGCGGCGCGAACGGCATTACCATCGAAGGTCGCCAAGGCGGTTCAAACATCAGTTGGAATGCCAATCATCGCCAGATCAGCGCAGCGTATTTGCAAACGATGGGCATCGCTTTGCGCGGCGGGCGGTATTTCGCCGAACAGGACAATGCTGATTCTTTGCCCGTCGCCATCATCAACGAAACGATGGCCAGGCAGTATTGGCCGAACGAAAACGCCATCGGCAAACGCTTCAAAAACGGCCCTGCGGATTCGCGGCATCCGTGGCTGGAAATCGTGGGCGTCGTCGCCGACGTGCGGCAAATGGGCGTAGACAAACCAACCAAAGCCGAAATGTATTTTCCTTATCGGCAGATCAAATCTCATGCGTTTTATGCGCCGCGCGATTTGGTGATTCGCTCGACGGTTGAACCGACCAGTTTGGTGGCTGCGGTTCGTGACTCGGTTCATGCTGTTGACCCGAACCAGCCGCTCTCCAACATTCGCACTCTGGACGCAGTGTTTGCCGAACACACGCAAACCCGGCAAATGGGGATGCTGTTGCTGACGGCGTTTGCGGCGTTGGCTTTGACGCTGGCGATGCTGGGCATTTACGGGGTGCTGTCTTATTTCGTCACGCAACACACACAGGAAATTGGCGTGCGGTTGGCGCTGGGCGCAGACGGCAAAATGATCTTTGGAATGGTGCTTAAACGCGGAATGACTCTGGTAGGAATTGGTTTGGCGATTGGATTGGCGGCTTCATTGGCGCTGACTCGACTGTTGCAAAGTTTATTGTTCGAAGTCAGCGCGGCTGATCCGGCAACTTATGCCGTCGTAGCCGTGTTGCTGCTGGTGATTTCGGTATTGGCTTGCGCGCTGCCAGCAAGGCGGGCGGCGAAGGTTGATCCGATGATTGCGCTTCGTTTTGAATGATGAAGTCTGAATGCGGAATGATGATGTAAGTCGCAAAGAATCATCATTCATCATTCCGCATTCAGAAGTTTAGGCGGTGTCTTGTATCAGCGACACCAGATTCCTTGTTATCGCTATTTCTTGGGGAAATTCGGATCGGCTTTGACCTCTTTGATCTGGTCGGTGTGTCGCGCACTGTGAGCGGAAATCAGCGTGATCCACTGATAAGCGTCCAGGTCTTTGAGAATCGGATGCGGCCCGAAATGGCTTCGCAAATCTTCCTGCGAAGTTTTGATGTAATTGATTGTTTTGTCGCGGCTGGCATTGAACGACTTGGCCAACTCCGCCAGAGTCGCCCAACGGTTGGTTGGCTTCAGCATTTCAGGAGCCTGCACTTTGGTGGAACGATCCACGACCTGATTGCGAAGCAGTGAGTCTTTGCCTTTGGCTCCTTCCTTCTTTTCCGGGGCAGCGGGCGATTTCATGATTCGTTCGGTGACCAAACCCATCAAGGTTTCTTCGCTGACGGCAATGTGTTCAGCGACTTCAGCTACCGACCAGCGATCCGGCGCGGCTTTGAACTTCCATTGTGCTTCGCTCAAGCCTTTGACGGCATCCAGAAAATTCTTCCGCGTTTCTTCCAGATACTTGATGGCTTCTTTGCGTTCGGCGTCGGTCAGCGTAGCCGCTTGAGCTGGGGCCGCAGTTTGCGCCAGCGCCAAACCGCTAATCAGCATCAAAACCGCACTGGCAAAGAATGTGAGCAAGGGAATGCGTTTCATAAATCTCCTTCAAAAATGGTTGTTGAATTGAAATGGGATGACCGCGCACATCACGCAGCCGATATTGAGTACGGTAAAACTTTGCCAGAAGTTTTCCAACCGATTGTGAGATCGTAAATATGTATGACTCTCAAGTTCGCGCTTCTTGAAGCCGCTATTGGGACGCGCCTATCCCAATAGCGAACACTTCATGATCTCTTCACGCCAGTTTAAGCCAGCCTAGTCAAGCATTTATATCAGTCAGTCTCTGGCACACTGTTGGCAAATACTGTGTAGTTTTCCTTTGATTACCAAAACTGATTACCAAAACAAACACTTATTCAAGAAAGAGGTGGGAAATGAACACGCTTTGGCAAGACCTGCGCTTCGGCGCGCGAATGTTGATCAAAAATCCGAGCTTCACCTTAATTGCGATTCTCACTCTGGCTTTGGGGATTGGAGCCAATGCGGCGATCTTCACCGTCATCAACGCCGTGGTATTCAACCCGCTGCCTTATCCGAACGAATCGCGGCTGGTCGTAATTCGAGAGCATCGCACAGACAATTCCAATGACAGCAAAGGAGTGTCTTTTCCCAATTTCACTGATTGGCAAAATCGCAGCGCGTCGTTTGATTCTATGGCCATCGTCAGCACAGACACCTCAACTGTGCGCGGCGAATCTGAATCCTTGCGTGTCGAAGGGGCAGTTGTGTCGGCAGACTTTTTCAAAACCCTGGGCATACAGCCGATGGCTGGGCGGTTGTTTACTGCCGCTGACGAATTGCCAGGTTCCAGCGAAGGATTGATACCTGTGGTTTTGACGCATTCCGGCTGGAAAAAACATTTCAGCGGCGATGAGCGAGTAGTGGGCAAAACCTTGATTGTCGAAGAGCAGCCCGTTCAAGTCATTGGCATTACTCCGTCGGGGATTTTTCCTTTGGAAACCGAACCGGTGGATTTTTTTGTGCCGACTTTGGTCAACGGCAATCTCGCTGATCCGAATTCAATCAATGGCAGCCGTAATTTTCGTGCTTATCCCGGCGTTGTCGCTCGGCTGAAACCCGGCGTTAGCCTGCGACAAGCAGAAGTCGAATTGGCTTCCATTCAAAACGTCTTGAGCCAGCAATTCCCGAAAGCAATGGCAAATCGCGTTGTTCGCGTTGAACTATTGCGCGATTTGTTTGTCCGCGACGTGCGCGGAACACTTTGGTTGCTGTTGGGCATCGTTGGCACGGTGTTGTTAATCGCCTGTGTCAACGTCGCCAATGTGCTTTTGGCACGTGCAGCGGGACGGCAACGCGAAATTGCCATTCGCTCCGCACTGGGAGCCAATCGCTGGGATATCGTTCGACAGTTCCTGATTGAAAGTTTGCAGTTGGCGTTGGCTGGTGGAGCTTTGGGCGTTTTGTTTTCGATGTGGCTGGTCGAAGGGCTGGTTGCGTTGTTGCCGGCGGACGTTCCGCGTTTGACCGGACTGCAACCGGATTGGCGCGTATTGTTGTTCACGTTTGGCGCGACATTGCTGACCGGGTTGTTGTGCGGTTTGTTGCCTTCCATCGCTGCGACGAAAAGCAATCTGGCCGACGCCATCAAAGAAGGCGGTCGCAATCATTTCGGCCAGGGATTGAGCGGGCGGTTGCGTAACGCTTTGGTGATTGGCGAAGTCGCTCTGGCTTTGCCATTGCTGGTTGCTGCCGGATTGCTGGTCAATAGCCTGGTGCGCTTGACCGAAGTTCGCCCCGGATTCGATACCGGCAACACTTTGACGATGCGCTTGTCATTGAGCAGTTCCCGTTACAACGGTGAAATGAATAACCCTCAGACGATGAACAGTTTTTTGTCGGCTATGACGGAAAGCGTGCGCTCTTTGCCGGGTGTTGTAGCTGTGGCATACGCGCAATGTGTGCCGTTGACGGGAGAGGAAAACAACACAGGGTTTGAGGTCGTATCGTCGAACGGCGCTTCTGCCGAAAAACCATCCGCGCAGCTTCGATTCATCAGCGCAGGTTATTTCAATGCGTTGAACATCCCGTTTGTCGGCGGGCGGGATTTCAGTGAGCGCGATACTCCGCAATCACCGCCTGTCATGCTGGTCAACGAGGCCTTTGCGCGTGAACATTTTCCAGGGGAAAACCCATTGGGCAAAAAGCTGAAGCTTGGTTGGGGCGGTGATGCCTCGAAAGAAATCGTCGGCATCGTCGGCAACGTGCGGCATCGCAGTTTGAGTGATGCGGCGCGCCCGGAAATGTACGTGCCTCAGACGCAATGGGCCAATGCCGGAGTGACGCTGATTGTTCGCAGCCAGGGCGATCCCAGCGGATTGATCAATCCCATCAAACAACGAATTCGTGCGCTTGATCCCGAAGTTCCGATTACCGCAGTCAAAACGCTGGATGTGTGGCGCGGCGAAACGCTGGCGTTCCCACGTTTCACGGCATTTCTTTTGGGAGTATTTGCCTTGCTGGCGCTGAGCCTGACGATAGTTGGTTTGTACGGTGTCACCAGTTACAGCGTGACGCAACGCACGGCTGAAATCGGCATTCGCATGGCTCTGGGCGCAAACACGAGCGATGTGCTGCGGCTGGTCATCGCGCAGGGGCTGAAGCTGGCATTGGCGGGCGTCGCGATTGGCTTGGTCGCGGCGTTCGGGCTGGCTCGTTTGATGAAGACGTTCTTGTTTGGCGTCAGTGCTACGGATCCATTGACGTTCGTCGGAATCGCCGTGTTGCTGCTCGGCGTGGCGCTCACGGCTTGCTGGATTCCGGCGCGGCGGGCGACGAAAGTTGATCCGATGATTGCGCTGCGGTGTGACTAAATCGCCAGGGAAATTTATCGCTATGAAAAAATCTCTCTCTCGCTCTTTTCTCACGGCGCAGACGGGTTGTGCGCTCCTGCTTTGTTGCTTGCTGCTGACATCAGCACATGCGCAAACGGCCAACTGGACGCAATGGGGCGGGCCGCAGCGCAACTTTGTCGTGGACGCCAAAGGTCTCGCCGAAAGCTGGCCTGCCACCGGCCCCCAACGCTTGTGGAGCCGCGAACTCGGCGAAGGCCATTCGTCCGTCGTCGTCGAAGGCGAGCGGCTTTACACGATGTACAGCAAAGGCGAACAGGAATTCGTCGTCGCGCTTGAGGCCGCCACCGGCAAAACCGTGTGGGAAAAAGGCAACGCCGCGCCGCACGCCGGATTGGATTTGCAATTCGGCAAAGGCCCGCATTCGACGCCGCTGCTGGTTGGCGATTGGCTGTTCACCGTCGGGCTGGTCGGCAAACTGCAAGCCTTCGACAAGCAAACCGGCAACGTCGTGTGGACGCACGATCTGTGGACGGAATACGGCGGCTATCGCAATGATCGCGGTTATTCGTGCAGCCCGCTGGCGTGGAAAAACACGGTGATCGTCACGGTCGGCGGCGCGGCGGGACAGGCGCTGATGGCCTTCGAGCAAAAGACCGGCAAGCTGGTGTGGAAGAAACAGAGCTTCGCGCTGTCGCCTTCGTCGCTCATCCTCATCAACGTAGACGGGCAGGAACAACTGGTCATCGGCCTCGGCGATCAAATCGTAGGCTTGCATCCCGACAGCGGCGAATTGCTCTGGAATCATCCGCACAAATGCGATTACGGCTTGAACATCACACCACCCGTATGGGGAGCCGATAACATTTTGTTGATTTCGTCGGCCTACAGCGGCGGCAGTCGCGCCGTTGAATTGCATCAGGCCAACGGCAAAACGACGGTGAAAGAACTGTGGGCGAATCGGCGGATGCGCGTGCATCACAGCACGATGCTGCGGCTGGGCGATCTGGTGTTTGGTTCGAGCGGCGATTTCGGCCCCGCGCCAATGACGGCGGTGAATGTCAAAACCGGCGAAATCGTCTGGCAGGATCGCGCCTTTCCCAAAGCCAATTTCGTCTACGCCAATGGCAAAGCCGTTTTGCTGGATGAAGACGGACAACTCGCGCTGGTCAACTTTTCGCCGCAAGGAATGAAAGTCCTCGCCAAAGCCGCCGTGTTGAATCATCTGGCGTGGACGCCGCCGACGCTGGTCGGCACGACGCTGTATTTGCGCGACCGCAAGACGCTGGTCGCGTTTGATCTGAAATAGGAGGAACGAATATGCAAACCCTTTGGCAAGACCTGTGCTACGGTGCGCGGATGTTATTCAAACAACCCGGCTTCACCTTGATTGCAGTGCTTACGCTGGCGCTGGGCATTGGCGCGAATACGGCAATTTTCAGTGTCGTCAATGCGCTGCTGTTGCGTCCGCTGCCTTACGCGGAAGCAGAGCGGCTGGTGCTGCTGTCGGGGAAACAAGGGAGTGAGCGACACTCAGCGTCATATCCGAACTACGCTGACTGGCGCACGCGGGCGCAATCGTTTGAAGGCATGGCGATTGGCTGGCCGCAGAATTTTACGCTGACTGGCGGGGAGAAAGCGGCGCGTGTGTCCGGCTATACGGTCAACTGGAATTTCTTTCCGTTGCTGCGCGTGCAACCGCAACTCGGACGAATGTTTACTGAGGGCGATGATCGTTACGGCGCGGCGCACACGATCATCATCAGTCATGGTTTCTGGCAACGACGCTTTGGCGGCGAACCGAATGTCATCGGGCAAACGCTGCGGCTGACGAATGAAACATTCACGGTGATTGGCGTGTTGCCACCGGACTTTGAATATTTTGAGAAGGCTGATGTTTACCGGCCACTGGGGCTGGTGCTCGCGCCGGATTCCGAGTTCGCAGGCCGTGGCAACAGCGCCTCGGCTTTTTATGCCGTCGCGCGGCTGAAACCCGGCGTGACTGTCGCGCAAGCCAACAGCGAAATGAACACCATCGGTCAACAACTCGCGCGCGAATACCCGAAGATCAATGAAGGACTCAGCGCCCAAGCCGAACGCTTGCAGGACGTGATGTCAGAGGGCGTGCGGTCATCGCTGTGGGTCTTGCTCGCGGCGGTCGGCTTCATTTTGCTGATTGCCTGCATCAACGTGGCGAACCTGTTGCTGGTGCGCGCGGCGGAGCGGCAAAAAGAACTCGCCGTGCGGCTGGCTTTAGGCGCGGGACGCTGGCGCATCATCCGGCAATTGCTCAGCGAAAGCTTGTTGCTGGCGGCGTTGGGCGGCGCGGGCGGATTGTTGCTCGGGTATTGGATGTTGGATGGTTTGCTCGCTTTGGCTCCGGCAGCGATCCCGCAACTCAGCCGCGTTGGGTTAGACAAAACGGTGTTGCTATTCACGCTCGGCCTGGCTGTGTTGACGAGTGTGCTGTCTGGCTTGTTGCCCGCACTGCAAGCGGCGAAAACGGATTTGCAAACGACGCTGAAAGACGGCGGACGCCTGACGACTGGCGCAGCGCGCGAGGGGATGCGAAAAGCTTTGCTGGTGGCCGAAGTCAGTTTGTCGCTCGTGTTGTTAGTCGGCGCGGGCTTGCTGGTGCGTTCGATGTGGAATTTGCTGCACGTTGATCCGGGTTTCAAGGCCGACAATCTGTTGACGCTGCGCGTGAGCCTGGCAGGGCGAGGGTACTCTGACCAGCAGCTACGCATGTTTTATGACGAATGTCGCGCGCGCGTGCAGGCTGTGTCCGGCGTGCGTTCCGTCGCGCTGGCGCAGTCTGTGCCGACTCAGGGCGCGAGTTGGAATGGGGTTTTTATTGCCGCCGACAAACCCGTGCCTTCGCGCGCTGACATGCCAAACTCGGGTCGCCTCCGCGTGAGTCCGCATTACTTCGAGACGCTGGGCATCAGGCTGCTGCGCGGGCGTTTGTTCACCACCGCTGACACGCCGGAATCCGCGCCAGTCGTGGTCATCAACGAAACCCTGGCCCGTCGCATTTGGCCGAACGAAGACCCCCTTGGCAAGCGCCTCAAATTCGGCTTGCCCGAAAACCAGGACGAAGAGGGCAAGCCCTGGCGTGAGGTCGTCGGGGTCGTCAACGACGTCAAGATGAACGGCGTAGACCGCGACATTAAGCACCAAACTTACTTGCCGTATGCACAGATGCCGAGCAACTCGCTGGGGCTGGTCGTGCGTGCCGAACGCAATCCCGCTGCGCTGGCGTCGGCGGTCGAACAGGCGATTCATGCCATAGACAAAGACCTGCCCGTTTTTTCAGTCTGGACAATGGATCAACTGCTCGGCAATTCGCTGGCGCAACGCCGTTTGACGCTCGTCTTGCTGGCGAGTCTGGCGGCGTTGGCGTTGTTGCTGGCGGCGGTCGGGATTTACGGCGTGATCTCGTATTCCGTCCGACAACGTACACACGAACTCGGCTTGCGCATGGCGCTGGGCGCACAGGCGCACGATGTGCTGGCGTTAATTCTCAAACAAGGCGTGAAGCTGACGATGATCGGAATTGGGCTGGGACTGGCGGCGGCGTTCGCATTGACGCGCTGGATGGAAAGCCTGCTATTCGGCGTGCGTCCGACCGATGCGCTGACGTTTGGCGTGATCGCGTTGGCGTTGTTGCTGGTGGCGCTGTTGGCCTGTTGGATTCCGGCGCGACGGGCAACCAAGGTTGATCCGATGGTTGCGCTTCGCTGCGAATGAGAAGCAACGATTCTTATGGTTGTTTTTGCTGAATAGAGGAGCTTGCCAGATGGTTCGCCCGAACTCTGGCAAGTTCCTTTTCATCGCTTGCCGGTAAAAAGCTCAAGCAAGATTGCCACTTTCAGCCGAAACGTTGTAAACATGCCTCGCGCAATCCGGCGCAACAACTTTCCCACAATCATCAACGGCCAGTTCTTGTTGCCAGTTCTTTCGGAAACGATATGAAAACCATTTTGTTTGCGGTCGCATTGTTGTGTTCGCTTGGCGGAATTGTTTCGGCCAATGGCCCGATTCCGCCGATTTTATCCGGCTACGGCGCAAATGGGAGCTTCACTGTCACCGTGGACAAGTTTCCCAGCCCGTTGTACGACAACGAAAAGGTGCAGGTGTTTCGCCCAGTCGAAAAGGCCGAGCCAGCCCCAGTCATCTTTTTCGCGCCGGGATTCAGCAACAACGACCCGGACGAATATCGCCCGCTTATCAATCACATCGTCAGTCGAGGCTTCGCGCTGGTGTACGCGCCTTTTCAAATTGTTTCCGGCGACATTTCGCTGAACGAAAAACGCTACAACACGATCTGGGCAGGCTTTGAAGAAGCGATCAAACGCTTCGGCTCGTCTTTTGATCTGACTCGCGTAGGCTTTGCCGGGCATTCGTACGGAGCGGCAGCATTGCCCGCGATGATGCAGCGCGGAGTCGTCGGCAAAGGTTGGGGCAAAAACGGAGCTTTCGTTTATTCGATGGCTCCCTGGTACGTCTTTCAATTTGGCGCGAAGGAATATGTGAACTGGCCGCAACACGTGAAGCTGCTGGTGCAAGTGTACGAAGACGACGGCGTTTGCGATCACCGCATGGCCAAAGAGATTTACGACCGAACCAACCTGCCCGCCAGTGAAAAGGAATTCGTCATGCTCCGCAGCGAGCGGCGGTTCAATTACACGCTTGACGCCGAACACGGAACGCCTTCGACCGGCAGCGATGAAAACGCGCTAGATTATTACGGCGTGTATCGGATGTTCGACGCGCTGGCAGATTACGCTTTCAACGGCAGCGCAGCAGGGAAGCGAATCGCGCTGGGCAATGGCAGCGCCGAACAACGCTTCATGGGTAAATGGCCAGACGGGCAGCCGGTTCGGGAAATGCTGGCCGGAGATTGCGTGCCGATCACTCGTTCGTCGGCTTCATTCCTGTTTCCGAATTTCGGTTCGACGATGAGCTTCATGACGGTTTCTTCGGCAAGTTTGAAAAGCGATTCAGTCGCGCCCGAATCACTGGTGTCGGCGTGGGGGACGAACTTTTCGGCTTACCCGATGTCTGCTGACGGAGCGCCGCCAATTGCGTTGAACGGAACCAGCGTGCGAGTCAAAGACAACGCCTGCATTGAACGATTCGCGCCGCTCTTTTTCGTTTCGCCGACGCAGATCAATTACCTGATTCCGGCGGAAACTGCGCCGGGGGCGGCGACGATTTCGGTTTTCAACGAAGCCGGAGCCGTTTCTGTGGCTACAGTGCAAATCAGCAAAACCTCGCCGGGGTTGTTCACCGCCAACGCTAACGGACAAGGCGTCGCGGCGGCTTCGGTCTTTCGCATCAAAGCCAACGGCGAGCAGCAATTTGAAAAGGCCGTCCAGTTCGATGTCGCGCAAAATCGTTACGTCGCCTTGCCGATTGATGTCAGCGTCATCGGTGAACAAGTGTTTTTGATGTTGTTCGGCACGGGGCTTCGTTATCACAACTCGCTCAGCACGGTGACGGCGACCATCGGCGGAACTCCCGTCGAAGTGCTTTACGCCGGAGCGCAAGGAAGCTTTTTAGGTCTGGATCAGATCAATCTGCGATTGCCGCAAAGCCTGGCTGGGCGCGGCGAAGTGAATGTTGTGCTGATGGTTGATGGTAGGGCGGGAAATTCGGTGCAAGTGAATTTCAAATGAGATAAAGGAAAGAGAGTGGTTTTGGAAATTGACACTGTGCAAGCTCGAATCGAACGCGAGCGCGAATTTCATAACAAGGAATTCGCGCACAGCGAGCGTGCCAAAGTCAGCAATGTGTATTTGGTGACTCGGCGTAGCGGTGAGCGTTACAAGCAGTTTCTGGCTCAGCAAGCGCCGGGCAAGCAGATTCTGGAATATGGCTGCGGAGCGAACAGTTATGCGTTTTGGCTGGCTGGTTTGGGCGT
This sequence comes from uncultured Acidobacteriota bacterium, assembly GCA_902825875.1. Classification (GTDB taxonomy): domain Bacteria; phylum Acidobacteriota; class Blastocatellia; order RBC074; family RBC074; genus RBC074. Next base: position 49,614 of record CADECP010000034.1, on the reverse strand, counting down.
GCAAGTCGTCGGCATTGATATTTCCGACGCAGTGATTCAGCAAAGTCAGCAACGCGCTGCTCAATATCCCAATTCCGAGCGTGTTTCGTTTCGACAGATGAATGCCGAACAGTTGGACTTTCCCGATGACTCGTTTGACGTGATTTGCGGGCGCGCGATTTTGCATCACCTTGATTTGCGAAAAGCTTTCGGTGAATTGGCGCGAACTTTGAAGCCTGACGGCCAGGCCATCTTTGTCGAACCGCTGGGACATAACCCAATCATCAATGCTTACCGCAATCGCACGCCGGAGTTACGCACTGCCGACGAACACCCTTTGTTGATGAGCGACCTGAAACTGGCCGAGACTTATTTCGGTAAGGTCGAAGCGCAATACTTTCATTTGGGCGGATTGGCCGCTGCTCCATTGGCTGGAACAGCGGCGTTCGATCCGGTTTTGAACTTGCTGGATGGATTGGACAGCGTGCTGTTCAGTCTGCTGCCGTATTTACGCAAGCACGCCTGGTCGGTCGTGCTGACGTTTTCGGCTCCGCGCAAAGCGGATGCTATTTCGCAATTTTCAGCGGCAGTTTGACCATCAGCGGTTTGCCAGGTTTCGCGGCAACGCGGAAAAGCGTTTGCGGCGGCGGATCGTCGGCGGTCAGTCGCTTTTTCTTATTGGTTCCGGCTGCTTGTTCGGAGCGCGTGTAGGTTTGACCGGCTCCGCCTTCCAATTCCAACTGCTCGACCTGAGCGCCCCACAACCGTTCCCATTTTTCGACTTCAGATTGCGGCAGTTCGATTGGCTGATAATTGCCTTCGTCATCGCGCGTCGCTTTTGGCAGATTGGTCAACGGCGAAGGCGAAATCAGCACGGTCAGCAACTCAGCGGTTTGCAGTTTGGGATTGTCCTGCTTCAGCGGTTGCACCTCGAAAAAAGGTTCTTCGCCACCGGGAATTTCGATCACACGGCCGGCAGTGACTTTGTTGTCGTCCAGCATGGGATTCAGCGGAAAGACCAGATAAGGCGCGCTGACTGTGCCATCGGCATATTGTTCGCGGTCAATGATGTACAAATAACCGGAGCGCGGAACTTCAATGCTCAGCCTTAGCATTTGGCCGGTGGTGAAAGCCGTCGAAGCTTCGACTCGTTCCGCTGCCAGATCGGATTTTTTGCCCTTCCGAACCACCAAAATTCGAGCGATGTCCTGCTCTTTGGGTTTGTTGTTGGCGATGTCTTCGTACGGTTTCAACCGCCAGATGGTGATACCGACGACAGAGTTTCGTTCGGCGGCAGTCGGAATTGCGTTTTTCGGCAACGCGGGCGAAGAGCGTTTGTAACCCGGGCTGGTCGCAGGTTTGGCAGTTGGCTTTGCGGTCTGCGGACGATAATTCGGCGGCCAGAACCGGCGCTCAGTGTCTTGATCCTGAGCCAATGCCGACGATACGCTGAAAAGAACAAAAGCGACGGCGATGATGAAAAGATTGAATCTGTTTTGTTTGAACATGCTGTTTTCCTCCTTGTGACGAATGGCCGCGATTATAGCGGCTCAAAGTCGTTGCGCTGTTACCTGTCTCACAGGCAGCGAAATTATCTCCATTCTCCTTGAAGCCCGAACGCCGCCCAAAAATACGGCGCTTGCCATTGTTTCTGTTTTAGAAGCTCAAGTTGCGCCGCGCGCAAAGCCGCTGCCGGGCGTTGGCCTTTGGCGAGCATCGCTTCGTAAAAGCCCTTCATCAATTCGGCTGTCGCGCGGTCGTTGACGTTCCACAAACTGACGACTACGCGCGGCGAACCGGCGTACATAAATCCTCGTGTCAGCCCGACAATTCCTTCGCCGCGAATTTCTTTGCCCAAGCCTGTCTGGCAGGCGCTGAGCACGACCAATTCCGTCGCTGGTAATTTCAGGTTGTAAATCTCCGGCGCCAGCAGGTAACCGTTTTGCGGTTTGCCTTGTTCATCCACCAGCGACATCACCAAACCGGAAAGCTCCGGGTTCAGGCTGTTCAAAAATCCATGCGTGGCGAAATGCAAAATCCTGTACTGGCTCAAATCGTCGCCAGTCGCTGCCGAACGGTTCGCGGCAAAATCGAATGCCGCTTTGCTGGCGTCAGCTTTGGTCAGCGAAAGAATTGCATCGGCTTCGCGGCGCGTGTTCGGCAGTCGAGGGATGCGAAGCTCCGCGTCCACACCGCCTGAGTCTTTGGCGGATTTGACCAGCAAAATGCGCGAAGGATCGTCGTCGGCAGCGACAGCAGCTTTGTCGTCTTTTTTCTCGGCAGGTTTTTCGTCGGTTTTGATTGAGACGATTTTGACGCGGTCGTCTTTGATTTCAAACACCGGGTCGGCGATGACTGCAACGGTCTTGGTGGCTTTGGGTTGGTTGGCAGCTTCATTTCGCAGCACAGCCAACGTCGTCGCTGAAGGCAACGAAACGATTTCGTGGCGACTAACCAGAGGCCTTGTGGATTGCGGATTCAGCGGCAACGCCTGAAAAGGAACGTACTGCAAGGCTCCGTCGGCGATGATGAGTAGGCGCTTGTTGCCTGCCAGCGGCAAAGCGGGAGCGAGAATCATTTTGCTTAGCGCGGCGGCGGCTTTCTGGCTTTCGGCGTCGGCAGCGGCGATGCGATCCAGTTTTTGTTGAGCCGATTCGCGGGCGATGTACTGATTGCGAGCCGTGGCCGATTCGTAAAAACGTTTGGCGGCAGATTCGATGACCGAGCGTTTCGGCAATGTGTAACTTCGAATCGAATTCTGACCAACCACCCACAGATAGCTGCGCTCTTCGCCCAGGGAGTATTCCAGCAGCAACGACCAGGGATTCAAAATCTGTTTTTGAATTTCGCTCAACGTCAGCGGTTGCGGTTGAGTCAGCGCAGCGTAACGCGGGCTGTTGTTGCGAATGTCGGCTTGAGTCGTTCGCAACTCAGCATTGAGTTGCTCGATCTCTTTGCCAAGTTCTGCGACTTGGCTGCTGCCAGCACGATTGCCGAGCAGGCGAATTTGTTCAGTTGTTTTTTCGTTGATCTGTTCGTGCAGTTCGCGTTCGCGTTCGACCAGAGCAGGATCAACTCCCTGGCGAATTTCCGCGCTGGCTTCGGTCAATAATTCGATCAAACTTCGCGCGCGGGCGCGTTCGCTGACCTGCAAGGCTTCGGCGACCAAACCGCTTTTCGGCGCGCGTTTGCCCATTCGCATCAGCACGTCAATGTACAAATCGTAATACTGCTGCACCGAGGCGCGATACGATGCGCGCAATTCCGGGCTGGAAAGATTGGCGCGCAACGATTCGACAATTTTGATTGCTTCCTGAATCTGCGAACGCGATTGACGCAAATTGTTTCGACCGCTTTCGATGCGCGCGATGCCGTAACGAACTTTGGCTTCGCGCATGCGGTCGCCGACTTCGCGGCTGAGTTTCAAGGCTTGTTCATGGAATTCCAGCGCCTGAGTTTTGTTGCCCAGCGCATCATGAGCAAAGCCAATGTTGTTCAACGTGCGCGCTTCGCCTTGTTTATCGCCGACAGTTCGCAACAACGGCAACGCCTGGTTGTAAGCTTCGAGCGCCTTTGATCGGTCGCCGAGCGAATCCTGCGCCAAGCCGATGTTGTTCAATGTTGCGGCTTCGCCCGCCGCGTCTTTTAGTTCGCGCCGGATCGGCAAGGCTTGCTCAAAAGCAACCAACGCCTGCTGATATTCGCCTGACGCCCAATGCGCCAAACCAAGATAGTTGAGTGTGACGCCTTCCCAGCGACGATCTTTCGCTGCGCGAAGCGTCGCCAGCGATTGGTTGTACGTTGTGATCGCTTCCTGCGAAGCGCCCAGAATGTCGTAACTACGTGCCAGATTGACGGCAGTAATGGCTTCGCCTCGCGTATCGTTCCCGGCGCGTCGCAATCGTATGGATTGGTTGTAGGCGTCTAGGGCTTTTTGCTGATCGCCCAAATCCGAATACGCCGCGCCTAGGTTGTTCAGCGTCAGAGCTTCACTGGCACGGTCGTTCAGCGCGCGCCACAGCTTCAGCGCCTGCCCGAAATGGTCAACTGCTTTTCGTTTTTCGCCCAAGCCCAAATACGTCGAGCCGATGTTGTTGAGTGTCAGAGCTTCGCCTCGCCGGTTGTTTGCCGAACGGCGCATCGCCAAAACCTGTTTGTGAGCTTCGAGCGCCTTTCGGCGTTCGCCAAGATCAGAATAAGTTGCGGCCAGATTGCCGAGCGTGACGGCTTCACCAGCGGCGTCTTTGACTTCACGGCGAAGAGCCAACGATTGATTGAACAATTCGACGGCTTTCGGTTTGTCGTTCATCGCCGAATACACCGTGCCCAAATTGTTCAGCGTAGCGGCTTCGGCGCTGCGGTTGTTGGCTGAGCGTTGAAGCTGCAATGCCTGGTTCAGGAAATCCAACGCCTTCGGAAATTCTCGCAATCGGTTGTAAGTGTCGCTCGCGTTGTACAGTGCCAAAGCTTCAGCAGCTTTGAATTCGGCGGCGCGCCAACGTTCGGCGGCTTCGGAGTATTTTTCGGCGGCTTTTCGACGCGATTCCGGTTTGTTGTCGGCGAAAAGTTCTTCGGCCTGGTAAAACGACTGCTGACCGGCGAACAGACTGCGGTCTTGATCGGTTGGCGTTCGCGGCCCTTCCAATCGCAAGGCGTATCGCCCGCGAGCATTTTTCTCGGATGCGGAAATGGCGACCAGATACGTGGCATCGGCTTCTGCAATCCAGCAAGCCGATTCGGTCGCAGCCAAATCCGAGGCCAGATCAACTTCGACAAGCTGTTTGCCGTCTTTGCTCGCCAATTTGATTTTCACATCCAACCCGCGCTGTTCCGCCAACAAGCGAATGAACTGGCCAGCTTTGAGCGAGATTTGATAGTTGTGCGTTTCTCCGCCGGAAAGGTTTTTTTCGATGTTCTGGCCGGATGTCAGCGAAGCGGCTTCCTGTCCGAAAGCGGCGCTGAGCAAGAACATGATGAAGACAATGGAACAAGCCAATTGGCAAAAGCGAAAAACCATACGGGGGGAGAGCGATACGAGCATGGTGAAAACTCCTTTTAGGATCGGCGTGACTGCTGTTGCAAGAAGGCTCAGATGATGCGCTTGGGCTGATAGGTTGGCAAGCGAAATTTCAAGAGGTCTTATAGCGATTTTCAAATGAGTGCGACTATGGAGTGCTGCGACTTGTCGTAGCTTTTCGTTCGGTTGCGAGGTCTCGTTGGCACCAAAGCTTTCAACTGCAAACGAAAAGCGGTGTCTAGCCACCGCACTCCAACTGCAAATCGCTATAAGTTAAAAGCTGAACCTCATTCCGGTTTCCAGCCGTCGTCCGGGCATGGCAGCAATGGGCTGTCCGAAAAACGGTGACGCCTGGACGCCGGAAAATCCAACCGGGTTGACGTTGTTGAACAGGTTGGTGGACTGGATGAAAAATTCCATGCGGAATCGTTTAGCCTCCTGCCCCGGCATTCCGCTCATCATTCCCAACATATCTCCGCTGTCTGAGCCGCCACGAATGACGCGAACCTGCGGGCCGCCTGCGCCTTGCGCTTCCGGCGGTTTTCCAAAGGCAAAGCTGTAACTCAACCGAGTGCTTAAATCCCACATCCCGGCTCCGCGTGCGCTGTTGCGACTGACTCCGCGCGGACGGTCGTTGATGATCGTGTCGCCGTTGTCGTCAAAGCCAGTTGTGACGTTGTATGGCGTGGCCGAACTCGCCTGAAAGATCGAAGTGATGCCCAGCGATTTGCTCAGCCTGTAATTTCCCATCGCAAAGAACCGATGACGAATGTCTTGCAGCGACGGGCCGCGTTCGGCTCTCAAATCGAAGTTATTCGCAGGCAGGCTCAACGCGCTGTCGGTTTCGTCTGTGATTTTCGACAGCGAATAATTCGCGCCCAGCATGAACTTGCCCATCTTGAACCAGTTCATGTTCACCATCCACGTGTGACTGGTGGAGTTTGCCGATGATTCAATCTGAGTGATGTTGCCAGCGTCTGTAATCGGTCGAACTCCATTGAGCGGCGCGTTGATGTTGCGTCCGCGCAAACGATTAATGCCTTTGGTGAAAAAGTAATGCGACATCAATCGCAGGTTGCCGGGCAGCGTTTGTTCAATGCCGACCGAAGCCCGTTGAATTTTTGGCATTCGCAAGCTGGGGTCAATTTGAATGCGACTGGCTGGCAGAATGACCGCCAGCCCGCCCGACGAAGGGTTGGGAAAACCCGGATCGCGTATGACCAGATCGCTTTGTTGCTGGCCGTTGACGCGCAACGCCTGTTCGTAAGTTTCCGAAGCAAACCAGTCGTAAAAAATTCCCGCTCCGCCGCGAATGACTGAATTTCCTTTTTTCGACGGCGACCAAGCGAAACCGATGCGCGGCATAAAGTTGTTCTTGTCACTCAGATTGGTTTGGACTTCGTGGCGCAGGCCGTAACTGAACGTCAGGCTTTTCGCCACGCGCCAATCATCCTGCCCATACCAGCCGAATTGAACTTGATTGAAATCCACCTGACCGATTCCTCGCCGTTGCGTGTAGGTTGTCGGGCGATTGGCGCGAAAAGCATCCAGGCTGGAAAAGATAAATGTGCCATTCAAATTGCGAAGTTCGTTGCTGAGATAGTTAGAGGCTTCAAGTTGAACGCCGGTGCGTATCGTGTGTTTTTTGAAAGTGATGTCCAGGTTGTCGGCGATTTCAAATTCACGTTCGCGGCGGGAACTGTTGACCTGTCCGCCGCCTCGCGTGAAGGCGTTCAGCACCTGAATCGTTTGAGCGTTCGACAGCGCATTCAAATCCACGTTTTGCCAGCGAGCCTGAAAGCGGAATTCGTTGAACAGTTTTTTGCCGACGGCTCCGGAATCAGCGAAGCGCGCGATGTGTTCGGCGGTGTCGCTGGTGAAGCCGCGTTCGGGGAAGTCGTAATTGCCTACGCCCAAGTTGTCGCGTCGTGTCGCGTTGCGTTGGTATTCAACGCGCGCCGTATGAGTCTTGCTCATCAAATGTTCCAACCGCGCAGTCATATTCAACGTGCGCCACGGCTGACGGTTTTGATCGTAAAAGTTGCCAGTGGGCAAAGCCGCGACAATCGTTTTCGCTTCGTAAGAATTCACGCCGTCAGCGGAAAGAAACAGGGAAGTGTGGTTTTTCCAAAGCGGCCCGCCAATCTCAAACCCGAAGCGACGGTTTTGCTCTGCCGCTCGATTTGGCGCGAAAGCGTTGCGAGCATTCAGTGATTCATCACGAAAGCCGAAGTTGAAGCTGCCGTGCCAATTATCAATGCCGGGTTTGGTCAGAATGTCCACGCTCATAAACGACGATTCGTGGCTTTCAGCGGCGTAAGCGTTCGTGCGGAATCGAATTTCCCGAATCTGGTTTTTCGGTGGCAACTTGCCTCCGCGAAATCCGTTGACGCGAAATGTCGCGCCGGGGCCAGCCATATTGCGAATTGCTTGTTCAAATTCTTCAGGGTCGTCCGGCAGAGCGGCTATTTGCTCAGCGGTCAGCACCGTCGTGAAGGCATCACCGCGCGGATCGGTTTTGGCTTCGCGTTTGTCCTGAGCGACGACGACGGATTCTTCGACTGTGGCAATTTGGAGTTTGACTTCGATCTGATTCGCGCCGGGTTTCAAGCTGAAATCCTTGATCGTGCGCGGCGCGAAGCCGTCGGCTGTGATAGTGATTTGCGTTTTGCCGACGGTAAGTTGCGAAAGCGTCGCTTCGCCACGAAGGCCCGTCACAGTTTCTTTCGATGGTTTGTTCAGAATAACGCGCGCTTTCGGAATTGCTTCGCCATTGGGATCAACGACGACGACGCGCAGGCTGGCTTCCTTTGGTTTTTGGTTTTGCGCGAAAGCAGGTTGAATTGTTAGCAGCGACATTAGCAGCCAATTCACAATTTGAAGTTTGAGCTTCATTTTTCCTTTTCCTTAACTTGAGCAGCGGTACGGAACCGAGAGCGGTAGCGACCGGGTTGGTTTGAAGTGACGCCACGCAAAAGAATCCAGTCGCTACCGCTCCTGGTTCCGCACCGAATCGTTTAATTGCTGTTGAGAAGCTGACTGCGAATATGGCGGTTGACGTTGGCGGCATTGGGCGGATCGTAATTTCCCATCACCACAATCGTGTAGCCGCTGGCCGGATCAATTTCCAGTTCGGAGTTAATGCCCGGTGCTCCGCCAGCGATGCCAATGCCGCCGCCGATTAAACGTTTGGTCGCCGCTGCGCTCAGCAATTTGTTGCCCAACAATGCTGTCGAATACTTCAACAAATCTTCGACAGTGGAATAACCGCCGCCTGCAGAACTGCCGCGCGCCGGGCGAGTGTCTACGTTGTTGACGCGGCCACTGCTGTTGTCCCGATAACCTTCGGCCAAATTCGGAGTTTTCACATCGCTGAAAAAGCTATCGGAGTTGGTCATCCCAGCGGGTTTGAAAATGTGTTCGCGGACGTAATCGTAATAACTTTGGCCTGTGACTTTTTCGATGATCGCGCCCAGCACGATGTATCCGCCGTTGGAGTAAGCGCGTTTGGTTCCAGGTTCAAAGGCCAACTTGTCGCCCGCAAACAACGGCAAGTAATCGTTGATTGAGCGGATTTTCGATTTCGGCGTCGCTTCAAACTTCGGCCCGAAGAAATCCCCAATGCCGGAACGCATTTCGACCAGATGTTTGACCGTCACTTTTTCGGCGGCTTCTTTGTTTGGGTAATCCGGCAGGAATTTGCCCAGCTTGTCTCCCCAACCGAGTTTGCCCTGTTCGATCAATTGGTTGATGGCGATTTGCGTGAAGTGTTTGTTGATCGAACCCAGATTGAATTTGGTGTCCGTGCGGTTCGGTTCTTTGGTTTCTTTGTTCGCCAGCCCGACTGCTTTTTGAAAAACCGGTTTGCCGTTTTTAGCGATCAAGACCACACCGGAGAATTTGTCTTCGGCGGCTTGTTGGTCGAGCCAGCCGGTCAGTTCTTTCAAAAACTCCGATTCGCTTTTGCGAGCCGGAGCCGGTTGCGATGTTTCGCCTGCCGTTTTGGGAGCTTCGGTCGGCTGCACGCGAATGTCAGTGATCGAATGCGGCAGATTGGCGTCCACAGCGAATGTGAATTTCAGCCAGCGATCTGACTTGCTGCCTTTGACGATGACGGCGATTTCCGTGTTGGTGGAGTTGGCGATGCTGTGCAGCGTCAAAGCGCCGGTTTGATTGAAAGCGCCGACATCTTGTTCGGCGTTGTCTTCAGGGTTGCCGTGTTTTTTATGGAACTGCTTCAGCGTTTCCAAATTGCCCGTGTTGAAGGCTTTCAAAAACTCGGCGAAAGTTTTTCCGGCGGCAGTGTCCGGCAGTTTTACTTCCTGAGCCGGCGCGGTTGTTGTCGCAGCTTGCGGTTTGGCTGGTTGAGTGGTTTGCGCCGCTGGCAACGCAACTTCGCCGATTTCTTTTTGCATACTGGCCATCAGGCCTTTCAACTGCTCAACCAATCGAGCGTCGGTGATTGTTGGTTCGACGGATTTCAACGCGGCCAGATGCGCGACTTTCAGCGCTTTGTCTGCTGACACGGCTACGTCGGGTTTTACACCGGTTCCTTCCCAATTGGTTTTGGTGATCGGGTTTATCGAACGCGCAAACGGAACCGTGATGGTAAACAGTTTGCCGAGTTGGCGCGGTTGCACGGGATGCGCTCCGCCGCCTGTGGTTTCGCCTATGATCGTCGCGCGTTTCAAACTTTGCAGGTTGTAGCTGAACTCTTCCGCCGCAGAAAACGTGCGATTGCTGGTCAGCACAAAGACGGGTTTGTCGCCAAACTTTTTGCCAGGCACATCTTCGCGCGTCCAGAAATCTTGGGTGCTGTTGGCCGGACGGGAGTAGATGGAATTCAGGTGAGTGCGCTTGTTGAACAAATAGCTGGTCAGGAACGCGACCATCGCCGGATCGCCTCCGCCGTTTTGTCGCAAGTCGAAAATCAGCGCGTCGGTGTTGGCCAGAAAGTTCATCGCCGCCGTAGCGGTTTCGCCAGCCAATCCCGCCGGTTCGAAGCCTCGCAAATCAATGTAGCCAACGTTTCCGCTCAAGCGTTCGGCTTTTTCAAAACCGAAGTTGCGTTTGACGGCGGCTTCGCGCTGTTGTTGTTGGTTCAGGCCGAAGCGTGAAGCCTGGCTGAGCACTACGCGCAGATGTTTGTCTTTGCTGACGGCCTGTAAATCATTGGTCAGTTTAATGGCGAACTGCGCGGCGTCTGTGATGTTGTCGTATTCCTTTTGCGCTACGCGATGGCGAATTGCTTGTTCCATCTTTGCCGCAACTTCTGGAAAGACGTAAGCGTCGTTCAAAGCTTTGATTGCGCTTTCAATGACTTCAGTGCGAATCGCGGCGTCAATTGATGCTGGCGATTGAGCAGAGCTTGATCCAATCAGCAATGTCAGAGCCAGAAAGTTGCCAAGAATAATGCGAGCGTAATTTTTCATGTTCCTTCCTTCTGTGTTCAGAAATTCGCGCTTCAGCGTGCTTGTTTGGCACAGACAGGTTGAAGCGCGGACTCTGAGCGAGCTTACTTTTTGACGAATTTTTCCGGCTTGATGGACGGATTGATTTTCACTTTGGTGATGTTTAGTTCTTCGTTGGTTTCGCTTTCAATGCCTTTAGAAATCGTGTGCGGGAACCAGACGCCGCTGACTTCTTTGTAATTGGAAAAGCGGGTTTGATATTCGACATCCGGTTGTTTGGCGGCTTCCTCTTCAGCTTCTTTGATGCGTTTTTGCAATTCTTCTTCGCTGGGCGGGCCGTCTGTTCGCGTGTTGGTAATCATACGCGGGCGTTTGCCTTTGTACGTCAGCATCAACAAACGGTGAGACTTTTGATCGAAATACAATCGCAGGTCAGGGCCGACTGAAACTTTCGCATCCAGCACATCAGCTTTGCCATCAGGCGATTCGGCTTCGCCAGCGTAAGTGAACGTGGTTGGCAACGATGACGGCGTAGTCAGCAAAAAGCCTAAAGCTGTTTTCAATGCTTCATTGCGAATCATGTCCTCAGCGCCTTTGGGATCGGCTCCTCGACCGCCACGACGAATCATGACCATGCCGCCGCCGCTTTGCTGTTGATCTTCCCAAGCCTTGTCGCCGTTCAATGCTTCGATGCGAGTAATTTCCACGCTGCCCATGATGTTCATCGTTTCAGACTTCAAAATTTTGTCAGGCATCAGCATGTCTATGCTCATCGAACCTGAAGTTTCCATCGGTCCCATCGTCCGACGAAACTCGCCTTCAACAGTCAGGCTTTGCAGCGATTTCAACTTTTCGCCGCCGATAGCTGCACGCGCGGCAGCCAAAATCTGTTGAGCTTTGTCGGCGGCTTGCTGGGCGCTGACATTGGGAAACAACTCTGCGGCTGCGACAGCCACGAACAACAACGCAATCAAAACTTTTTCTCGCATGAATTTTCCTCCGAAAGATTTGGGCGAACACTGGGTTTGCCATTGCTGATGAAGCTGACCGGTGAAATTGCCGCCGCTTCGCTTGTCTTGCATGGTCATCTTGGCCGACTGGCAAGTAAAGTTGGTTAAGCAGCGGCAAAGCTTTTGTAAAGGATGTTAAATCTGCGGTTACGGCGATTTCAGCCCGGTTTTGCTGTGCTAAGATGCCGCGCGTTTGAGGGGAATGTTATGAAGTCCTGGAAGCAAAAACCTTTATTGATGTGGTCGCTGGTCGCCGGTCTGTTGGTCATGTTGCCGTTGCTGGCTGTGTTGCAGTATCGCTGGTTGGGCGAAGTCAGTCACGCCGAACGCGAACGCATGCAGGCTAATTTGAAAACCAGCGCCGAACGATTTTGCTCCGACTTTGATCGTGAACTGACGGCCATCTATACCCGGATTCAAAACATGACCGAACCGGGCTTCAATAAACCGGCAGACATTCTTTCCAACGATTTTGCCATTCGTTACAGCCACTGGCTGGCGAACAGTCCGAAAACCAAGTTCATCAGCGAAGTCTATCGAACGGGCTTTGATGCACAAGGCAAGCTGGCTCTGGCGCATTTCAAAAATGAATCCGGGTTGTTTGAGTTTGTTGACTGGCCAAAAAAGCTGGAACCGCTTCGCTTGCGGCTTGAAGCCCAACAACAAGCGCACGAATCGGCGCAAACCACGCTTCGCAACCTGTTTGGCAACAGCGAACATCCGCGTCTGCCAAGTGGTCAAGGCTTTTTTCTGCAAATTCAATCCGGCGTGATTGCCGATGAGGTCCCTGCGCTGGTTGTGCCGGATGCTCATCCGCCCAAACTGAATTCTGTGTTGGCGCAGAAATCCGTTTGCACTGTGGTCGTCCTGGATGCCGATTTCATCAAAAATGAATTGCTGCCTTCGCTGGTCAAGCGGCATTTTTCCGCCGATGGCCAAAGCGAATTCAATCTGGCCGTAGTCAGGCGCGCCAATGCGAAGGATTTGGTTTTCCAGACAGATGCTTCGCTGCCCGCGAATGCTTTCGACAAAAGCGACGCACAGTCCACTCTGTTCAAAATTCGCATGGACGAAGCCGACAAAATCCTGATTCGGAGTATTAGCTCCGATACGATTCCTGCTCCGCCACAACCGTCAGCGCCTGCCGCTCCCAAAGGAGACGACAAAGTCACCATGCGCGTGATGCGTAGCGAGGTCATCAAACAATCAAACAATGTTCAGATTGGTCTGGCTTCTGCGGATAGAATCGCTTTTGCCAGCCAGTTGCCCAATCTGCTGGCTGACAACGAAGGTTGGCGTTTGTTGGTCAAACATCGTTCAGGTTCGTTGGAAGCCGCTGTTGGCAACGTTCGCCGCCGCAATCTGGCAATCAGTTTTGGCATTCTGTTGTTGCTGGGCGTCAGCGTTGGTTTCATCGTTCTTTCCAGCCGTCGAGCCGAACGATTGGCCGCACAACAAATGGAATTCGTCGCCGGAGTTTCGCACGAACTTCGCACGCCGCTGGCTGTGATTTGCTCTGCGGCGGAAAACCTGGCCGACGGAGTGATTGACAGCGCCGAGCAAACCAAACGTTACGGAGGTCTGATCCGCGACGAAGGTCGTCGGTTGACCGGAATGGTCGAACAGGTTTTGGAATTTGCCGGAGCGCAATCCGGCCGTAAGACTTACGAACTGCGGCCTACGGGTTTGAATTACGTCATCGAAGACGCTGTGGCTGCTTGTCATTTGCAGTTGGTTGAAGGCGGCTTCGAGCTTGAAAAAAACATTCCCGCCGATTTGCCGATGGTCAACGCCGACGCTGCCGCCTTGAGCCGCGCGATTCAAAACCTGCTGAACAACGCTATGAAATACAGCGGCGAAAGTCGTTGGATCGGCTTGAGTGTCGAGGCAGTTAAAAGTGAAAAGGGCGAAGAAATTCAAATCAAAGTTGCTGATCGAGGTCTAGGCATCGCGCCATCGGAACTGCCGCACGTCTTCGAGCCGTTCTACCGCGGCAAGGAAGTCGTCGCCAGCCAGATTCATGGCAATGGTTTGGGTTTGAGTCTGGTCAAGCACATTGTTGAAGCTCACCAAGGGCGATTAGCCGTAGTGAGCAAAATTGGTGCAGGAAGTGTTTTCTGCGCTTGTTTGCAACCGCTTTCCGAAAAAGGCGCACTGGAGTTTGCGTTAAAAGGTCAAGATGAGTGGAACCAGTGCCAGCCTGAAACTGGCGACTAATTCTCAACAAAACTATGTGGTCTAGCCTTACCAATCTGAGTGTAAAAATATCGTTGTTGATTGTGATAATAGCTATCTGCCACGTGCAAACACTGGCTTGTGTGTGTATTGATCGAAGCGTTACCCCAATACAAGAAATGGCAGGGGCAAAATTTGTTTTCGCGGGGAAAGTGCTTGGTAGAGAACAAGAAAGCCAAATTTTGTTCACGAGTAAGTTTCCATTTTTTCATAAAGTTTTTTTTGCAAAAACAAAATTGAAATTTGAGGTGAAAGAAGTATGGAAGGGTGACTTAAGCAGGGAAATTGTTACCCGTGAATTGTCTGGTCTCTGTAGTGTTTCTTTTGAAGAAGGGAAAGAATATCTTGTTTATGCTTATGGCAGAAATTGGGATGATATAAGTACGGGCTGCACGAGGACTAGCTTACTTGCTTCAGCTAATGAAGATTTAGCCGCCCTTGGCAAAGGTCGCATCCCAACATCACAACCCGCTAGAGCGACTCCAGTTTCAATTGCGATTTTTGCTTTATTACTTTCGTTAGCATTGCCAATTATGTTTCTTTGGTTTTTGAAAAGAAGAGGTTGGCAACCATGAACAAAAGAATACTGCTCGTTGAAGATGAGCCGGGATTGGTCTTGACCTTAACCGACCGGCTGACCAGCGAAGGCTATCAAGTCGAATCGGCGCGCGATGGCGAAAAAGGCTTGGAGCGTGCATCGAGTGAAGCCTTTGACGCGATCATTTTGGATGTGATGTTGCCGCGCAAAAATGGTTTTGATGTGTGTAGAGATTTGCGGCAGCGGAATGTGACGACTCCGATTCTGATGCTGACGGCTCGCGGGCAGGTCGTAGATAAAGTCGTCGGCTTGAAGCTGGGCGCGGATGATTACCTGACTAAGCCATTCGAGATGATGGAACTGCTGGCTCGCGTCGAGGCGTTGTTGCGGCGGGCGGCTACGCCAGCAACGAGTCCTGCAATTTCTTCTGCCGAAACTTACCAATTCGATTCGATCAAAATTGATTTTCGTCGCGCCGAAGTTGACCGCGACGGCCAGAAGATCGAACTTTCAGCCAAAGAATTCCAACTGCTTCGCTATTTCATCGAACACCGCGAAGCCACGCTCTCACGCGATGAATTGCTGAATGAAGTCTGGGGGTATGACGCCATGCCGACGACGCGAACTGTGGACGTTCACGTCGCCTGGCTGCGTCAGAAGTTGGAGCCGAATCCTCGCCATCCGATTTACATCCTGACGATTCATGGAATGGGCTACAAGTTTGTAGGTTAGCGCCTGAACAATTCCATTGTCAGAATCGCCGATTATCAAAAGAGAAAATTCCTTTTCTCACCACTGCGGGCGGAATAGGTGAGAGAGCGATATCAATGGAGTTTCTCAATTCATCCATCAGGATTGTTCTAACGACTATGTTTTGATTTGTGCCCAAAGGCATAGACGGATTGATCTGTGCCAGATCAAGAGTGAAAAGCATTCGCCCGTTTACGCCAACGACGCTGTTCGTTCCGTTGGGAGCGGTGTAAATGTCCAGATCGGAAGTCGGTGAGAAATTGATCGGTGTGCCGTTGCTGCTCACCAAACGACCGATGGTTTTCAATTGCCCGCCACCAGTATTTGAACTGCCGGTTGCATTGACGGTGGCGATTGTCACCAGCGTGTCGAGGTCGTAATCAATGGCGTAAAACAACGTGTTTGCCGCACCGGGAACATTGTTGGTGTAAGAACCGCCGCAGATGTTCGGATCAACACCCGCATTCGTGTCGCCTGCCGCGTATGTCATCGCAGTTTGAACTGCTGTAACGTCCAGGTTGCCACTCGAATTGACCAGCGCAAAGTTTTGGTCGTTGCTGCCGATCAAACGCAAAGCATTCACGACAGGGTTGAAATCCATCAAGGATTGGAAGCCACCGCCAAAGCGCGTGGTCAATGTGCTGACCAGCGTTGCCGTTCCAACATTCGGCGGAGCCAAATTGATGGTGTAAAGGTTGCCGGTGTCTGTCAGGCCGTACAGTATCGTTCCGCTGGCGTCAGCCGGTCGAAAATCAATCCCTATCAAATTGCCTCTGACCTGCGTCACGCGAATCGGGCGAGCGAAACTGGCCGCTCCGGGTGCGAGAACGAAAATCGTGTTGTCGGGGTTAAGGACATAAATGTTCGTTCTCGGCAAAGCGATGCCTGTGGATTGCACCGCAGCAGCGGCAGCCGATGAGTTTAAGGTGCTGGTTGGAAAGCCGCTTGAATCAGCAAAGATTAGTGATGCGACCAGAATCATCGAAACAATGGTTAATGCGGTAAATGGTTTTTTCATAAGCGGATTTTTCATAAAAATTCTTCTCACGATTAGAGCTGCGCCCATTCGCCGGGGTTGAATGAAGCAGGATTAGGCTTGCGACCGAAGGATTCCCATCGGTCATGTGGTTTCAAATTAAGTTCGAGAAGGATGCGTTGAAAACAGAAATGGGGCGAAAGGGGAAAGAAGGGGGAAGGCAGGCTCTTTTGGTGAGAGAAGAGCTTCAAACAGTAAGACCGATCACAATGCAACTTTACGAAATGGGTCAATCAATTCGGGCGGGGCACATAAGTTCATTCTTGTAGGAATACGATTCCGTGTCAAATTCAGATTCGTGGCAGATCATTAAAAAGACGAAGAGCTTTTACAGAACAAGAGAGCCTTCGACTGCAACGAAGGCTCTCTTTACGATCAAATCCACTTCATTGAAATCAGCAAGGTCAAGACCGCCAATCCAACAAAGAAACATCCGGCCAGAAACAATCCGGTTCGCATTCCCCAACCGGGTTTGATCTCTTTGGGCAGCAGAGCCAGATTGACGTAAAGCGCATGGAAGCAGCTAAAGCCAAGCGCAAGGCTGCCGACGTTGCTGTAAACCACGATCAACCAGCGAGGGCTGGCTATGGACAAAAAGATTACCGCGACAACGAAGTAGGCGATCAGGATTCCGAAATACAACTGGCCGATCTTGCCAGGATCAATTTTTCGCATCCATTTGGTTGACGACCAGCTAACGTCTACCCAGCGGCGCATGAAACCGTCGGCATTTGTCGTTGAATTCGGCAGCAGCGCCAGAAAGCCGCACAGCAAAATCATGTACCAACAGAACGAACCCAGCGCGCCGCCTACGCGATTCATAACGCCATCGGCGGTCATTCCGGCCAGCACCCAATTGTTGGCAACAGTGCCGCGCGGCAAAAATTCGACCGACAGCATTCCCGGCAGAGCCAGGCCAATAAACGCCGCAGGCATCCACAACGCCAGTTGATCGCGGCGAATGTGTTTCATCCAGCGACGCCAACGCGGCAGAGACTCTTCGTTCACTTCAAAGACCATTCCCGAATGCGACAACTGCAAATCGCGTCCGCCGATGATGCTGGGAATTGCGCCGACTTTTGCACCCATTCCCCAGCCTTGATCGCGCGTGTAATTGCTGATCGAAGTTTGCGCCATGCCGCCGACTCCGGCGATGGCGGCGAAAGAAGTCAGCAGCGGCAAGGCTTCCGCATCCAGCTTCGGCCAGCCTTCGCCCCGCCACAAAGCTGTGAAGATGTTTTTGACTCCTGTACCGTCAACAGCGTCCGGCGAAGGCACATTGCCGAATTTGAAAAAGCCCGTGAAGAGTTCAATCCACGTTTGTGCGGAGGTGAAAAACAAACCGAGAAACACCAGAAAGCCGAGCACGAAAACGATCTTCACCGACACAACGGCCTTCAGCGAGTTATAAATCTTCCCGCCAAACAACAACGGAATCAGCGAAACAATCAGCATCACATACGTCAGCCATTTCAGCATCGAAGCGTCGGAAGCATCCATTGGGTTGGGAATTCTTCCCAGCCAGACAGCCGCAACCGTCGTGGCGACGTTTTGAATTTGGTATGGCAGCAGCGCGCCGATGTCCAGCAGCAAGTAAAACCATAGCCAGAACGCCGGGCCGGGCAAAGTGCGGAACTTGCCGTTCATGATGGGTTCGCCGCAATACAGCGTGTAGCGACTGATTTCGATGTTGTAAAAAACCTGGGCGACGATGCTCAGCGTTGTCACCCACAACAATGCGCCGCCGAATCGAGCCGTCACGGCTGGCCCCAGCAACCATTCGCCCGCGCCAATCGAAGCGCCGGACATCAACAAGCCTGGCCCAAGCAAGGCCGCCCAGTTTTTCAGTGTAAAACGCGGAGCGTCGTCGAGTTCGCCGGAATTCCAGCGCGGCATCTCTTTCGAGCCGGGCCACGGCGCAGCAGAGTTTGTGTTTTCCATTTTGTCTTTCGTTTGAATTGAAATGTTGTTGGCTGACGGCGATGAAACTGCCGTCAATGAATCGGCGGTCATTGTAAGGATTTCTCGTCCAAAGTCACGCTGCACAATCCGAACAACTCGCGCAGCATTTCTTCTCAGTCAATTGCCGCTCTGCCAAATCAGAACACGCAACATTGAGACACTCTTTTTCGACAAGATGAGCATGATTTCCAGCAGGATTTACAGGCTCCTCAACCCCAATAAGGTTTCAGCCAGGTTTGAATCCAGCTTCTCAGCTTCGCCGTTTAGCGGTACACTGGCCGCATTATGGATGAACGAGATTTTTATACTGAAAAGCAGGAATCCAAGACGGCAACTTACGCCTGTCCGAAGTGTCGTCAAACGTATGAATTTCAGATTCGCTGGTTGCGACGATCAAAGAAACGCGATTTGCCTCGTGGCGCAAGCGAGTTTGACCGAGCCAAGTTTGCCAAAGCGCGAGATTACATGGTTCGTGTGGACGATATGATCTTCTGCCCGAATCCGCGTTGTCGCGCCCGGTTCGAGATTCCGAATTCTCAAACTGTCGTTTTCATCTGAACTGGGGCAACGATGACGTTCGAATCATTTCAAACGAGCTTGGCGGATGCCGAGTTGCCCGTCGAACTGTCGCCGTATCTAAGCGCGCTTTGGCACGAAGCGGCGGGCGATTGGGACAAGGCTCATCAGATCGTTCAAGATATTGAAACCGTCGAAGCATCGGCGATTCACGCTTACCTGCATCGCAAAGAAGGCGACGAAAGTAACGCGCGTTACTGGTATGGTCGAGCTGGCAGATCGTTTCCGACAGGCAAAACGCTTGACGAGGAGTGGAAAACCCTCGTCAACGAATTTCTGTAAACCATTCATTCCCAAACAACTCTCACTTAAATCATGAAGCTAACACGATTGCTCAAATTCACGAGCTTGGCGGTTGTCTTGTTGTTTCTGGTGCTCTACGGTTCTTACGGAGTCGGTTCGCGCGCCGCAATCCGCGATCCGCAATCCGCAATGCCCAAGCCTTATTGGGCATTTGTGAAACCCCAGCGGTCAGTAATTCCGGCAGTCAAAGATCAAAAGTGGATTCGCAATCCGATAGATGCGTTTGTTCTGGCCAAACTGGAAGAGAAAGGTTTGCAACCGTCGCCGACAGCCGATAAACGTACACTGCTTCGTCGTGTGACGTTTGACCTGACTGGCCTGCCGCCTACGCCTGAAGAGATCAAAACGTTTTTGGCCGACAATTCGCCGGATGCTTATGAAAAAGTTGTTGATCGCTTATTGGCTTCGCCGAAATATGGCGAACGCTGGGCGCAACATTGGCTGGACGTGGTTCGCTTCGGCGAAACCAACGGATTTGAATTGGACGCCGACCGCGAACAAGCCTGGCGATACCGCGATTACGTAGTGAATTCGCTCAACGCCGACAAGCCTTACGATCAATTCATCGTCGAACAAATTGCGGGTGACGAACTCGACGCAAACAGTTTCGAGATGCGAGTCGCTACAGGTTTTTTGCGCGCGGGGCCGCAGCACGTCGTCGCAGGCAATTTAGAAAAGGCGGAGCTTCGGCAGGAATGGTTGACCGAGGTAATGTTCGGCATTGGCAACGGAGTGATGGGGCTGACAGTGGGTTGCGCGCGATGCCACGATCATAAGTTCGACCCGATTCCGCAAGCCGATTTTTATCGGTTGCAGGCTTTTTTTGCGGCTTCGGACAATTACGATTATCGAAAGCCGACGAAAGAACAAGAAGAAGCTTTTCAAACTGCCAACCGAGTTCACAAGGAAAAACTGCAACCGATTCAGGATCAGATCAAAGCCATCGAAAAGCCGTATCAAGATCGGCTGAAAGCCCAAAAGCGCGCCGCTTTGGAGCCGGTCTTTGCCAATGCCTTGGCGAAAGATGACAAGCTGCGAACCGTAGAAGAAAAGCAACTGGCCAAAGACGCCCAGCGAATGCTGGCTGTGCAGTGGGATGAACTGGTCGCTTCGCTGTCGCCCGAAGACAAAGCCAAACGCGCGGCTCTGCGCCAGCAAATGCACCAGATCAATTTGTACGAACCCGAACCGATTCCGAAGGCTCTGGCGGTGAACGACATTTTGAGGCCAATCCCGACGATGCACTTGCTGCGCGGCGGCGACTGGCGCAGGCCGGGCGCGGAAGTTCAACCGGCTTTTTTGTCCGCAGTTGAAGGCAAAGGCAATGTGCTGGAAATCAAACCCGTCGGCGATTCGTCCGGTCGTAGGCTGGCGTTGGCGCAATGGCTGACCAAACCGGATCATCCGCTGACGGCACGTGTGATGGTCAATCGGTTGTGGCATCACCATTTCGGGCGGGGCATTGTGGCCACGCCGAATGACTTCGGGCGCAACGGACAGCAACCGTCGCATCCGGAGTTGTTGGATTGGCTGGCTCTGGAATTGGCGAAGCCGGGTTCACAGTTCACAGTTCACAGTTCGCAGCAATCGTCGAACTGGTCGCTAAAACACATTCACCGATTGATGCTTACGTCAGCAACCTACAGGCAATCTTCCAGGCCGAATTCGCAATCCGCATTCAGGCAAACTGGCCACAATCCGCAATCGGTTGATCCTGACAACAAACTGCTCTGGCGAATGAATCGACAGCGACTGGATGCCGAAGCGATTCGGGATGCAGTGCTGGCGGTGAATGGAACTTTGAACGATCAGGCCGGCGGAGCGCCAGTTCGAGTTCCGCTTGATCCGGAGGTTTACGACACGATTTTCACCGAAGGCGAGCCGGATAATTTGTGGCCGGTTCACCCTGATGCTCGGCAACACGCGCGACGGAGTTTGTATCTGCTTCGCAAACGGAACGTGCGGCTGCCTATGCTGGTGGCGTTCGATTCGCCGGATATGATGAATTCCTGTGGAGCGCGCAGCGTCAGCGTTCACGCGCTGCAATCGCTGACGTTGATGAACAGTCAGTATATGTTTGACCAAAGCAAGGCGTTGGCGTCGCGGCTGTTGGCCGAAACTGCCGGACTGAAAATCGGTCGTGAAGACAAGATGATTGCTCGGTTGTACGAACTGGCGCTTGGCCGATTGCCGAGCGTAGTGGAAAAACAAATGACGCGGATGTTTTTGAAAGACCAAACCGTCATTCTTCGCCAGCGAATCGCCAAAGGAGAAAAAATCGCCGAGTTGCCCGAATTGCCGGAGTTGAAAGACTTGAAAGCGGTTGATGCGGCTACGGCTGCGGCGTGGGTTGATTTGTGTCTTTCGATTTATAACCTGAACGAGTTTGTATACCTTCGCTGATTGGGAGCGGCATTTCGCAAAAGAAAAAGGCAGGTCGAAATGACCTGCCTTTTTCTTTTTGAGCTATCGGCTGAAGACGCCGCAGTCAGGTTTTATTTGTTGTCAGGCTTCGATTCGCGCATTCTGATAGTGCCGGACGAGGCTCCGGCGCCGTTGGTAAAACCGAATCCGCCTGCGCTACCACCTTCTTTGACGGTGTAATCCGACGGAACCTGGAACAACGAAGCATCCGGTTCGCCGCGACGAATGTTCGTCAAACGGAACGTCGTTTCGCCCGAAGTCGGGTCAGTGCGTTTGCTCATCACCGTCGTTTGCAGTTCCGGCGAATACCAGCTTTCAGACACGATTTCGATGGAGCGTTCGTTGCCGATGGCTCCGACGGGAATCGTCGTGACCGTGCGTTTACCTTCGGCTTCTATGCCTTCGATCATCTGTTTGCCCAGCGATTCAGTGTTGGTGTTGAACGCTGGCATGCGCATTCTCACTCCCTGAACAGGCTGTCCGGCAACTTGCCCACTCTGGTTGACTGAACCAGCTTCTTCGCCTTGCAGAGTGAAGTTAAAGGTCAACGTGCTTTGAACTTTGACCGGTGTGCCGGAAGCTTCGGTCGGTTTGAATTCCCACTGGCGAGCAGCTTCCACGGCAGCATCGCGCAGCAAAGGATGGCCGCTGAGAGCAGCCGCTTCGATGACCTTACCTTCTTCGGAAATGGTGACTTGAACTTGAACGATGCCTGTGGCTTTGGCAGCTTTGGCGATTGGCGGATAAGTAGGGTTGACACGTTTGACCGGGCCGCCTTGCAAAACACCGGCTGATACGTCGGCTTTCTTTGGGACGACGACATTTGGAGCTTCTTGAGCTTTGACTCTTGGCGTCATCGTTGGCGCCATTGAACGGATACCGCCCATTTTGCGAGCAGTCCGGTTATCCGGTTCGAGAATGAACATCGCTCCGGCAACGGGATCGTTCAGCGTGATGGTTTTCCTTGATTCATTGCCGGCGAACTGGCCGATGGCGTTGATTGTATTTTCACGACGAGTTCGGCCTTCGCTGTCGCGCGCAATCGAGCCGGAGTTTTTGTGAACGATGCGATTGCCGTCGGCCAGAGTTTTGACCGATTCGTTTTCGGTGTCGGCGGCGAACGGAGCGCCTTTGACAAGTTTGTTGTCAAAACTCATTTCCGACGAAACGAAGCTATAGGTGGAGTCCTGGCCATTGCCGCCTCGAACGAAGGTGAAGTTCTCACCTTGTAGATTGTAATTTGTACCATCCACACCGTGGAACGTTGCTGTGCCACCGGGGCCAGGTGTTACGACGAATTGCCCATTACTGCCAGGGACGAGTTTGATCTCCTTGCCGTCAACTGTGCGGACAACTTTGACCTCTTTGCCGTCCTGGGGAGCGACCTGACCTTGAACGGTTGTGGTTCCGCCGTTCTGGCTGGATGAGAAATTGACTTTAACCTTCTTGCCGTCCGGTCCGACCCAAACATCGCCATCGCCTTCGACGTTGAATTCCTGAACCTGGCCGTCGGGTGTTTTCAAAATGACTTTGCGCTGAACCTGAGTTTGCGTATTGGTTTTTTCCTGAGCCTTGTCTTGAGCGAAAACGCAGACCGAATTTCCGGCCAACGCCAACGCGCAAGTGAAGCTGACAAATGCTTGTTTGCGAAGTTTCATAACGTCTCTCCTTGGGGTTGAGTTGAAAGAACCGAATCAACTCCGCGACCGGTGAACAGCGAGGGGAATCTCAGACTGGTTACTGGTCGCGGCGCTGACGCGGTAACTGGTTTTAACGAATAAATCGAATGGCTCGCGCCGAACCGTCATCAGCCAATAGCAAATCGGCTTTGACGGTTTCGTTGGTGCGTTCCAAATTGACTGGCAGTCCGAACGAAGCCAGCGCCGTGCGCGGCATTTGAACTCGAATGACCTGACCGCTTTCCATAACTTGATCGGCGGTGTCATAAGTCAGCGGCAAAAAGTCTGTCGCAATTTCCTGTCGGGAGTTGGGCGAATCAATCAATGGCGTGAATTCTCCCAGACTGGATTTGACCGAAAATCCGTCGTCCGTTTGATCGGATAATCTGGTTGTCGTTTTGAAAATCAACGTCTTACGTTTTTGGTCAGAGGCGACGACTGCCAATGCTGGTTGGATTTTGTCATCTTGCTTGTTTTCGATTTTCGGCGATGGGCTGGGGACGGTTGCCAATTCTTTGGTCGGCGAAATCGCAGGAGTTTGGCTCCACCACGAAATCGCAAAGATACCAAAAGCAACAGCCAATACTGCCGCCGCAGCCAACGCCCGCATCGGAATTCGTTTTTGCCTGATTGGAAACGACACGACGTTGGACGGTTTGAGTAAAACCGGCGAGGCCGATTGCTGGCGAAACGCGGCAAGCAAGGCGTTTTCGACACTTGCCGGAGCGGATTTGCTTTCGGTGGTTGCCGCCAATGCCTTCAATCCGTCAGCCAATAAACGAGCGTTGGCCAATCGAACAGCGCACAGTTCACACGTCGCCGAATGCGCCAATGCCTGTTCACGCTGAGACGCTTCCATCGGTTTGGAGCGTGCCAATTCGTTGATGATTGAATCGAATTCCTGACAGTTCATAGCTGGTTTCAACAATGCTTCAGATGAAGCTTTCGGACAGGACTTGAGCGGAAGCCGGTCTGGTTTGAGCAGCGTTCAGCGTTTGCAAACGTTCGACCAAAATCGCTCGCGCTCGATGAAGCCGCGAACGAACCGTGCCAATCGCGCAGCCTAGAATTTCAGCGGCTTCCTGATAACTGACCTCGTGCAAGTCACAAAGCACAACGACTTCGCGGTAATGTGCGGGCAGCGTCAACACAGCTTGACGAACGGATTCGATGGTTTCCCAGCGTGTTAAATCGCCAAGCAAATCTCCGGCAACGATCAAAGCTTCGGTTAGCGGCGCATCGTTACCGCCTTCGCTGTTATCCAGACTGACCAACCGAAACGTGCGGTCGCGTTCGATTCGCCGCAAGACCTGGTTGCGGGCAATGCCGAACAAATACGACTGAAAAGAACCTCGCGCAGAATCGAAATTTCCATTGCCGCGCATCAAGTGCAGGAAAACTTCCTGCGTTACATCTTCGGCAACCGATTCCGAACCGCTCATTCGCAGAGCGAAGCGATAAATGACAGCTTGTTTGCGACGATAAAGCGCGACAAAGGCGGATTCGTCGCCTGCGCGTATCAGGTTTAGCAATTCGTCGTCGCTAACGTTCGAGTGCATTACGGTTTCACTTCAGAAAAGCAGTTCAAGTTCGTGATCGCACGTATTTCAGTTTTCGAGAAAGAAAAGTTCCACGAAGTTCCGCCAAAAATGCAAAACGCGCGAGAAAAACTCGCGCGTTTCTGAAAAGTTTCTGGAAACTGTTAGCGACTGACCGGGTCTCGCCGAGAAACCAGTTTGATCTGAAACAGTTTGGGCCAAAGCTTTCCGGTGATAAACAGACGGTCTCCAGCTTCGTCATAAGCGATTCCGTTCAAAACATCCGCGCCGTTGCGATCTTGTAGCGGCAACAACCCGGCAAGATTGATCCAGCCAGTCACACGTCCGGAATTCGGATCAATTCTGGCAATGCGGTCGGTCAGCCAGATGTTGGCGAAGATTTCGCCTTTGATGAATTCCAGTTCGTTGAGATTGCTGACAGAACGTTCGTTGTCTGTGACGCTGATTGTTCGTTGCACCTGAAAGGTTTCAGGATCGAGAAAACGAATTTGATTGCTGCCGTTGCTCATAATCAGCGATTGGCCGTTGTGCGTCAGCCCCCAGCCTTCGCCGGAATAGCTGTGCGTTCTGAGTTGATTGAAAGAATCCAGGTCGTAAACAAATGTCGTCTGGGTTTGCCACGTCAGTTGATAGAGCCGGTTGTTGAACAGCGCCAGCCCTTCGGCAAAATGAACCGAAGGCACGTCCACTTTTTTCATGACGCGCCCGGTTTCCAGTTCCACCTGCCGAAGCGACGAGCGACTATTCAAGCCAGTGCTTTCATACAGAATACCCTGGTGATAAACCAGCCCTTGCGTAAACGCCGCCGGATCGTGCGGGTATGTGTTGATGACTTCGTAACTGAAATTCTGAACTCGAAAAGGCACGGTTGATTGTGGTTGTTGAATGCCGGAACTGTTTGCCTGGCTGGCGTCGCAAGCAATGCTGAACATCAGCGCCGCAGTGAATACGATCTTGGAAAAGCTGAACATCAAATTACCTCAAAAACTTTGATCCTGTTCATCCTGAAAACAATCCTGGCAATCCTGTTTCAAAGTTTTTTGCTCTGATTTAGTATCTCGGCGGCCAAAGCGCCGCGCTCAGTTTATCTCACAACACTCAAACAGGAGAAAGAATGTCGGACAGCAATTGCATCTTTTGCCGAATCATCGCCGGGCAAATTCCCGCTGCCAAAGTTTACGAAGACGAACATTCGTTTGCGTTCCGTGACATCAACCCTCAGGCGCCGGTTCACGTGCTACTGATTCCTAAACGACACGTTGTTTCGTTGAAAGAAACCGCATCCGAAGATCATGCGGTGCTGGGTCATTTGTTGATCGTTGCCGGAAAGATCGCTGCTCAAGAGGGAATTGCCGAAAACGGGTTTCGCGTCGTAGCCAATTCGGGCGGCGACGCCGGGCAAACGGTTTTTCACCTGCATCTGCATGTGATGGGGGGGCGTCCGATGGCCTGGCCGCCGGGTTAATTAAAACGGTTTGGCCGCTGTCTTACCGATCTTCACAAACACGCGACCAAGCGCGCGAATTTTCGACACCGACGGAGACATCAGCGTCAGATCAGGCGCTCCTATGTCTTCGTCGCCGCGTTTTTCTTTCAGCCAACGTTGAAACAGCAATCGCACGTTACGTTGGTCGTCAGCCACATTCAAAAACGCATTTCTCAAATGATCCACAGTCACGACCCGAAATCGGTTGGCGGAATAGTACGCCTTCAATGCTTCAAAGAATTTTTGATCGCCAAGTTCTGATCGAAGAGCAGCAAACAGCAACGCACTTTTTGCCTGCACAATAGCGGTGAATTGCAGCGGATTGCGAAAGTCTTTGGCTGGTTTGTCGGCTTCAAGATCAACTCCGCCGAGCATGCGATACGCCTGATAAGTCCCTTGCAATTGCTGTTTTAGGACAATTTCGCCGAGCGGTTTTCCGTACGCGGCTTCGTGATAATACACGGCTGAATAACTGGCCAACCCTTCGTTTAGATAAGGCGAACGTTCGCAGTCGCTGCCAACCACGCCCCCCCACCACTGTCTGGCTACGCCATTGGCGATGGAAAACTCGAACGAGGTTTTGATGATGTCGGCCTGTTCGCTGAGCACACTGGGCAATCGCGCGGCTTTTGTGGTGTCGAAATCAATGTAATACGCCTGAGCCATGGCAATCAGCGAAGGCAATTCGGCTCCGCTGTTGCCTGCGGGCAAAGGCAGTTCGACGATTTGCAGTTGCGGGTATGGATATTCGCCGAAAGCTTGCGAGTACGCTTCGAGCGCGCCGGCCACGATGTTCAGCGCGCGTTTGCCAAGCCGGTCATCGCCTTCGCGGAAATACGACACGACGCGGGTATTGCGAACTTGCTGTTCGACGCTTTTGATGCGCTCGACGATCGCCAGACCAAAGCCTCTGAGTTTTTCGCCCTTGAACACGTGCAGCTTTCGTGGTTTGGCCGCGTTTGTGGTTGCGGAAGGAAGGTCTTTCGATTCGATTTTCGAGCCAGAGCCGATGACGGTTGCTTCGGCGTCAATGGCAACGCTGACTTCGTAATTGGCTGCATCGCTGAAAATGACTCCGCCAACGCCCGCGACCAGCGACTGTTCCGCCAATTGCGACGATTTGACCGCAACCACAGGATAAAAATAACCGAGCAGCATGGCTTCTTCGCTGGCGAAGAAAATATCGCGCGAATCGCGGTTAATGCGTTCTTCGCTGACGGCGTCGTTGACCTCTTGCAGGAAGTGAGCCAGCAAACTGGCTTCTTCGCGTTGAATTCGCGGCAGCCGCCCGGAAAATTCCAGTTTCAATTCCAGGCTTTGGCTAGGCAGCAGTTTGAATGGCAACTCGGCTTTCAGCAGCGTCTGGCGAAGCCGTGAATTGAATCGAAGCTCGCGGCCATCAATGGTGATACGTTGCACGCTCAGGCACGGCGCGTCTTCTTCAAGCAGGCCGGCATTCGGGTAAAGATGAAAACTGATCTGGTCAATTTCGTCCCGCGAAGAATTCTGGATTTTGACTTTTTCAGTGCCTGTGAATCTGGCTTCGCGGTAATCCAGGTCGAGGTTGATCGAATACGAAGGCGAAAGAACGGAATCGCTCTGAGGTTTGCGAAGATTGTCTGCTTTGGGCTGCAATGTGATCGCCATTAGGCATACCACCGCCCAGCCAGCGTGAAATCCGGTTTGCGGAAAAGTTTTTTTCAGGTGCGAATTCACGAAACGCATTTTAGTTCAATGGATTGAAAGTCGTCCAAACGGGGAGTTTGTTGAGCGGCGGGGACTGTGACATTCGGCTGCGGCTTAGGCAAGTGGAAACTTTTGCCCGGATCAATTATTGTTTCGCGCGCGATCAAAATCACCACAAGGAGCAAATATGGAAAGAGAACTTTTGTTTTCGCGCAGGAGTTTTCTGCACGCAGGCAATGCCGCGATTTTCGCTTCGTTGCTGGCGAATTCATCGTTGGGACAGCCGATGAAACTCAGGGAAGCAAAAGACGCCGTAGATCATTTGGTGCTGGCTGTGGACGATTTGCAGCGAGGCATTGACTGGGTGGAACAGAAAACAGGCGTGCGAGCCATTGTCGGCGGCAAACATCCGAATCGAGGAACGCAAAACGCGCTGCTGTCTTTTGGCGGCAGGCAATACTTGGAAATCCTGGCGCCCGATCCGCAGCAATCTAATAACCCGCGAGCCGTCAGTCTGGCGAAATTTACTGTTCCGCGACTGGTAATGTGGGCTTCGGCAACAGCCGAAATCGAAAATTTGGCGCAGCAGGCTCGAACCGCAAAACTGATTGCGATGGGGCCAATGGATGGTTCGCGCGCCAGACCGGACGGCAAAATGCTGAAATGGCGTTCGCTGAACGTCGCCCGCGAAACCGACAAGGGAATTAACGATTTCAATGTCGTGCCGTTTTTCATCCAATGGGACAAAGAGTCTGTGCATCCTTCGCAGGATTCGCCCATCGGTTGCAAATTGTTGTTGTTGGAGTTCGAGCACCCTGACGCTGCGCAAATTGGCGATTTGATGAAGACCCTGGGGCTGAAGGCAAAAGTTGGAAAAGCATCGGCTCCGGCCATCAAAGCCACGCTTCAAACCCCCAAAGGCAAAGTGGAGCTGAACTGATTGTCACTACCAGAACCAACCGAGTTACCAAGCCAAAACAACGAATCGCAGGCTGATCCGCCGTCGAATCAGTCTGCGATTATTCTATGGTTGAAGCGACTGGGAATCGTCGGCTTCCTGTTTTTCCTCGCCAAAGGGTTGCTTTGGCTCCTCCTGCCTTTTCTGGTCGCCAAAGGCTGTCTTTGATCCTTGAGCTTCAAGACAGTTTATTCTTTAGCAAAGCTTTGGCGTACAGCCGATTCATTCGAGCTATGTTGTCCAACGAGATTTCCTTCGGGCAGGCGGCTTCGCACGAACCGATGTTGGTGCAATTGCCGAAGCCTTCCGCATCCATTTGCCCGATCATATTCAACACTCGGCGCGTTTCTTCGACTTTGCCCTGAGGCAATAAGCTCAAATGAGAAACCTTCGCCGAAACGAACAACATCGCCGAAGCGTTTTTGCAGGCCGCGACGCAGGCTCCGCAGCCGATGCAGGCGGCAGCGTCGAAGGCTTTGTCGGCGTCTTCTTTGGGGATTGGAATCGCGTTGCCGTCAGGCGCTCCGCCGGTTGAAACTGAAACGTAACCGCCGGATTGAATGATGCGGTCGAATGCTGTGCGATCCACGACCAAATCTTTGATGACTGGGAAAGCCGAAGCTCGCCACGGTTCGATGGTGATCGTGTCGCCGTCTTTGAAAAACCGCATGTGCAATTGGCAGGTCGTTGTCGCTGGCAGCGCGCCATGAGGTTTGCCGTTGATGACCAGACTGCACATTCCGCAAATGCCTTCGCGGCAATCGTGGTCAAAAGCGATTTGCTCTTCGCCGCTTAGGATCAATCCTTCGTTGACCACATCCAGCATTTCCAGAAACGACATATCCGGGCTGATGTCTTTGGCGGCGTACTCGACGAACTGCCCGCTGGTGATTGAATTCTTTTGTCGCCAGACACGAAGTGTCAGGTTCATTGCTCAAGCTCCCTAAATGTGGAGTGCGGTGGCTCGACACCGCTTTTCGTTCTTGACCGAAGCTTTCGGTGATAACCAGAACCTCGAACGCGAATGCCAAAGCTGCGTCAAGCCGCAGCACTCCAAAGTTTCTATTTGTAGCTGCGCTGGGTCATGTGGACTTCTTCGTAGACCAGCGATTCTTTGTGCAGTTCGGGAAATTGATCCACGCCTTTGAATTCCCAAGCCGCGACGTAAGCGTATTTGTCGTCCTGTCGCAGAGCCTCGCCGTCTTCGGTTTGATACTCTTCGCGGAAATGACCGCCGCAGGATTCTTCGCGTTGCAGCGCGTCGTAAGTCAGCAGTTCGGCGAACTCCAAAAAGTCAGCGACGCGCCCGGCGTATTCCAGCGCAGGATTTAATTCATCGTTGCCGCCCAACACGTTGACGTTTTCCCAGAACTCGTTGCGGATTTGCGGAATGCGTTCCAGCGCCTGCTTCAAACTGGCCTGTGTGCGTCCCATGCCCACGTTGTCCCACATCAACTTGCCCAGTTCGCGGTGAAAATCCGTCACAGTGCGTTTGCCTTTGATCGAAAGCAGCTTGCTGGTTTTGGTCTGAATTTCTGACAGAGCCTTTTTGAATTCGTCGTGGTCAGTGGAGGGCGCGCCGCCTTTGCCCGAAGCGAAATAACCGCCGATGGTTTGTGGCAGCACGAAATAACCGTCAGCCAGGCCTTGCATCAATGCCGAAGCGCCCAGTCGGTTCGCGCCGTGATCGGAAAAATTGGCTTCGCCGATGACGAACAGGCCGGGCAGATTGCTCATCAATTCGTAATCCACCCACAAACCGCCCATCGTGTAATGGATAGCCGGATAGATTCGCATCGGTTGCTGATAAGCGTTTTCGCCGGTGATGCGTTCGTACATATCGAACAAATTGCCGTAACGCTCGCGGATTTTGTCTTCGCCAAGCCGGTTGATCGAAGCCGAAAAATCCAGATACACGCCGCGTCCGCCTGGGCCAACGCCTCGACCTTCGTCGCAGACTTGCTTGGCTGCGCGCGAAGCAATGTCACGCGGAGCCAGATTTCCGTAACTCGGATATTTGCGTTCCAGGTAATAGTCGCGGTCGGAATCTGAAATGCTCGACGCCGTTTTGCCGCAGTCTTTGGCTTGTTTTGGAACCCAGACTCGCCCGTCGTTGCGAAGCGATTCCGACATCAGCGTCAGCTTGGATTGATGGTCTCCGCTGACGGGAATGCAGGTTGGATGAATTTGCGTGTAGCAGGGATTGGCGAACAACGCGCCTTTTTTGTGCGCTCGCCAAGTGGCTGTGACGTTGCAACCTTTGGCGTTGGTCGAAAGATAAAAGACGTTGCCGTAACCGCCGGTCGCCAGCACGACTGCGTTTCCGGCGTGCGCTTCGATCTTTCCCGTCACCAAATCGCGGGTGATGATTCCTTTGGCGTGGCCGTCAACCATGACCACATCCAGCATTTCCGTGCGCGGATGCATCTCGACGGTTCCCAGATGAATTTGCCGTTCCAACGCCTGATAAGCTCCGATCAACAATTGCTGACCTGTTTGCCCGCGAGCGTAAAACGTGCGCGAAACCTGAGCGCCGCCGAAGCTGCGATTGTCTAATAAGCCGCCATATTCGCGGGCGAAAGGAACGCCTTGAGCTACGCACTGGTCAATGATGCTGACAGAGACTTCGGCCAGACGATGAACGTTGGCTTCGCGCGCGCGGAAATCGCCGCCTTTGATCGTGTCGTAAAACAATCGGTAAACACTGTCGCCGTCGTTGCGATAATTCTTGGCGGCGTTGATGCCGCCTTGAGCCGCAATCGAATGCGCCCGGCGTGGGCTGTCTTGAAAGCAAAACGCTTTGACGTTGTAGCCAAGCTCGCCCAGAGTCGCCGCCGCCGAAGCTCCGGCCAAACCGGTTCCGACGACGATCACCGTGAATTTGCGTTTGTTGGCCGGGTTCACCAGCTTCATTTCCTGTCGGTACTTTGTCCATTTGGAACCGACCGAGCCGGACGGAATTTTTGAATCGAGTTTGATGCTCATAACTTTTATTCGGTACGGAACCGGAAGCGGTAGCGACGGGGGTTGGGGAACTAACCCGGTCGCTACCGCTCCCGGTTCCGTACCACTGCTCAAGTTTTATTTGATCAGATCTGCCATCACCGCGATGGGAATCGCGCAGAAACCAAAGAACAAAATGATTGCCGCAACCAGAGCCAGCTTTTTCAAATTGGCTTCAGTCTTTTTGCTTCGCAAACCCAGCGATTGAAAGATGCTGGCGACACCATGGCTCAAGTGCAGGCACAACAAGCCGACTGAGACCACGTAAAAGATTGAAACCAGCGGATTGCTGAATCCGGCAATCATCATGCCGCGAACATCGTGATGCCCGGCGGCATCTGTCAGCTTCAACAAGTCCGCATTCACCCAGCCAATCGTGAAATGCGCCAGATGAAAGACGATGAACGCAAAGACGGTCAGTCCGCTGACGATGATTGTCCGATTCGCCAGAGTTGAAGCGACGACTTTGCCGCCATCATATCCAACCGGGCGTGCTCGGCGATTGGAATGGGCAAGTTGGATTGCTGCCGTGATGTGCAACATGGCCGCGGCCAATAATCCAAAGCGCGCTCCCCATAAAATGGGCGGTTTAGATTTCAGCGATTCGGCGTATTCGTTAATCAGAGTCGCGTCGCCAAAAAATTGCAGGTTGCCGATCATATGGACGACGACGAAGCCGAACAGCATCAAGCCTGTAATCGCCATCACATATTTTTTGCCCAGCGAAGATCGCCAGAGTTGCAGCATTAATCCCGCCGCAGAGATTCGTTGCAGGCTTTCAGCCGAAGCAGCCATCTCGTCTCCTGTTTAAGTTGAAGTTGTTTAGGTGATGACACCGAGAAGTAAGGTCAGAAAAATACCAAGCACAACGGAAGTTGTAAATCGGTGCGACGGAAGAATTTTCCTGACTTGCGTTTGACGGGTTTGGGCTTCGTGCGTATGCTACGCCGCGTTTCCAAACATTCATTCCGGCAGTCGTTCTGAAGCCGGAAGCATTTCTTCAAAATCAATAGTCCGCAATTCCAGAAAAGGAGACCAGAGACGGTTGTTTTGCTGTCGCAGTCTGCCGTCTTGAATTCAGATGTCCCAATCTCGAAATGATCTGCAAGACCGTCGTTTCGGCGCAACCTTCCGAACTGATTCGTGGTGGACGGAAGTGTTGCCGGTAATCATCGTTTTCGGCGGCTTTGGCATCTACGCGACGTGGCGAGCCTTTCAAGGCGTGAGCTACGAATTCGGCCCTTATCTGTCGCCGTTTTATTCGCCGCTGATTGACGCCGAACATCACTGGTTGCCAGCCTGGTTGTCGCCTGCGTTGTTGATTCTGGGCGCGCCGCTGGGTTTCCGAACAACCTGCTATTACTACCGCAAAGCTTATTACCGCGCGTTCTTTCTTTCGCCGCCTTCGTGCGCTGTGACTGGCGTTGGAGCCGGAAAGTATTCCGGCGAACGCAAGTTCCCATTCATTCTGCAAAACCTGCATCGGTACTTTCTGTACCTGGCGATTCTGTTCATCATCATTCTGGCTTACGACGCCGTTAAAGCGTTTTTCTTTGCTGACGGTTTCGGCGTTGGCGTCGGCTCGCTGGTGATGACGGTGAACGTTGTTTTGCTGAGCTGTTACACCTTTTCCTGTCATTCGCTGCGACACATCATCGGCGGCAAGCTGGATTGTTTTTCCTGCGAAGTCGCTGGCGGCGCGCGCCACAAGGCATGGAAAGGCGTCAGCATCCTGAATGAACGCCACATGCTTTTCGCCTGGGCGAGTTTGGTGTCTGTCGGTTTGACCGACCTGTACATCAAGCTGCTGTGTGAAGGCACGATTACTGACCTGAGACTGTTTTAGTCAGTACCGCGCGCGGTAGCAAGCGTGTGATTGTGATCGTCGCTCCCTACCGGTCGCGGTACTGACCTCTTACCTGACAATCATGGCAAACGAAAAATACGAAACTCACGAACACGATGTGCTCATCATCGGCGCGGGCGGAGCGGGATTGCGTGCTTCGATTGAAGCTTTGAATCAAGGTGCTTCGGTCGGAGTCGTCTGCAAATCGCTGCTGGGTAAAGCGCACACTGTGATGGCCGAAGGCGGAGTCGCGGCGGCAATGGCCAACGTGGATGCCGCCGATGGATGGAAGCCGCATTTCCGCGACACCATGCGCGGCGGCAAGTTCATGAACAACTGGCGGATGGCTCAGCTTCACGCCCAGGAAGCGCCGGATCGCGTGTTGGAACTGGAAAAATGGGGCGCGCTGTTTGATCGAACTCCCGACGGCAAGATTCTGCAACGCGCATTTGGCGGCCACACTTACAAACGGCTGGCTCACGTTGGCGACCGCACCGGCCTGGAAATGATCCGCACTTTGCAGGATCGCGGAGTCCAACAGGGCGTTGACGTTTACATGGAATGCACCGTTACCAAATTGCTCAAAGACGGCGACCGAGTCGTCGGAGCGTTCGCTTATTGGAGAGAAACCGGTCGCTTCGTCGTCTTCAAAGCCAAAGCCGTAGTCATTTGCACCGGCGGCATAGGCAAAGCCTGGCGCGTGACTTCCAATTCGTGGGAATACACTGGCGATGGCCAATCGCTGGCTTTTGAAGCCGGAGCCGAGTTGAAAGACATGGAGTTCGTCCAATTCCATCCCACCGGAATGGTTTGGCCGCCGGGCGTGCAAGGCATTTTGGTCACCGAAGCCGTGCGCGGCGAAGGCGGCATTCTCCGCAACAAACAGGGCGAACGCTTCATGGAAAAGTACGACCCGAAACGCATGGAGCTTTCGACACGCGACGTGGTGGCGCGTTCGATTTACACCGAAGTCCGTGAAGGGCGCGGCTCTGAACACGGCGGCGCTTACCTGGACATTTCGCACAAGCCTGCCGATTACGTGAAGAAAAAGCTGCCGAGCATGTATCACCAGTTCAAGGAACTAGCCGACGTGGACATCACCACAGGCCCGATGGAAGTCGGCCCGACTTGCCATTACGTCATGGGTGGCATCAACGTTGACGCTGAAACCGGCGCTGCCACGGTCAAAGGACTTTACGCTGCCGGAGAAGCTGCCGCCGGTTTGCACGGCGGAAACAGGCTCGGCGGAAATTCGCTGTCAGACTTGCTGGTTTTTGGTCGCAGAGCTGGAATGGCTGCGGCTCAATACGCGAATGGCGTTGGCGGGTCTTCAGTCGGAAACGATCAGATCGAAGCCGCTGCGCGCGAAATGCTGGAACCATTCGAGCGAACTTCGGGCGAATCGCCTTACGACGTGCATCGTGACTTGCAGGAATCCATGCAGAATTTGGTGGGCATCTTCCGCAATCAGGAAGATATGACCAAAGGCTTGGACAACATCGAACAGTTCAAGGAACGCGCGAAGAAAGTCCGCGTTGACGGTTCGCGGATGTTCAATCCCGGCTGGCATCTGGCGCACGATCTGAAAAACATGCTGATTGTTTCGGAAGCTGTTGCTTTGTCAGCGCGCGAACGCAAAGAAAGTCGCGGCGCTCACGCTCGCGTGGATTTTGAAAAGCTGGACGATGCAATGTGGGGCAAACAGCACAACATCATTACGCGCAACGCCGACGGCGGTTTGAATCTGGCGCAGCGTCCGTTGATGGAAATGCCCGAAGAATTGAAACAAGTTTTGGCGGAGGATCAATAAATGGCTGAAGCGACTTTGAGAGTTTATCGCGGCGATAAAGACGGCGGCGGACACGTTGATTACAAAGTTCCCGTCGCGCCGGGAATGGTTGTGCTGGACGCGCTGCATTACATACAGGGGCATCAGGCGCCTGATCTGGCTGTACGCTGGAATTGCAAAGCCGCCAAGTGCGGTTCGTGTTCCGGCGAAGTCAACGGGCGTCCGAAGTTGATGTGCAAAACTCGTATGGACGATCTGCCGCTGGATCAACCGATCACCGTCAATCCGTTGAAGACCTTTCCGATCATCAAGGATTTGGTGACGGATGTTTCGCTCAATTATCGAATCAACAAAAAGATTCCGGCCTTTACGCCGCGCGAAAACACAGACTGGCGCATGCAGCAGGACGACATTGACCGCGTGCAGGAATTCCGCAAGTGCATCGAATGCTTCCTGTGTCAGAACGTCTGCCACGTGTTGCGCGACCATCAAAAGACAGAAGAGTTCGGCGGCCCGCGCTTTTTCGTTCGTGTTGCCGGGCTGGACATGCACCCGCTGGACAGCGTTTCGCGCACGGAGTTGTTGAAAGACGAATTGGGCATCGGATTCTGCAACATCACCAAATGCTGCACGGAAGTTTGCCCGGAAGACATTCACATCACTGACAACGCGATTATTCCGCTGAAAGAACGTGTGGTGGACGATTATTACGATCCGATCATGTGGGTGATTCGCAAGCTGACTGGCAAGAAGTAAACAGGAGGATTTGTGTTTGAGTTGAAACCGCTTCACAAAGACGCTGTTGGACAGGCTTTGGAAAAAGCTCAGCATTACCGTTTGCTGAACGAACCAGGCGAAGCCGAAAGCATCTGTCTGGATGTTCTGGAAATCGAGCCGGGAAACCAACAAGCCGTCGTGACTCTGTTGTTGGCGCTGACGGATCGGTTTTCCAAGGGTTATTCTGTCGGCGTCACCAAAGCCAAAGAAGTTTTGCCTCGCATCAAGGATGAATACCAGCGAGCTTATTACGCTGGAATCATTTGCGAGCGGCAGGCGAAAGCGCGGCTCAGTCAAGGTGGCCCCGGCTCCGGCCACGATGCTTATGGATATTTGCGTGAAGCAATGAGCCATTTTGAAGCCGCCGAAGCCTGTCGCCCCGAAGGAAACGACGATTCGATTTTGCGTTGGAATGCCTGCGCGCGAATCATTATGCGAAACAACCTCACACCCAGACCTGTGGATGCTGGCGAACCTTATCTTGAGTAGATGTGAAGCTCGGCAGGAATAAAAAAATGCCTCACTTTTTGACTTGAACGTCAGAAAGCGAGGCGTTTCTACTTGAGGAAGAGTGCCTATTGCTTTTGCGCTTCGATGGAAAGCTCCAAATAGCGTTTGGCTTCCTGGCTCCATTCTGATTTTTGATCCATAGCCAAGTACTGCTTCCAAGATTTTTCAGCATCGGGCCAGGATTTCATTGTTTGATGAAGCAGTGCCAGATTGAAATGGGCTTCAAGTGAAGAAGGGGAACTGGCAATGGCCTGTTCCAGATGTTTTCTGCCTTTGTCAAAGTCCGCCTGAGCGTTCTCTGCCTGAGCGGCATCCAATAACCGGAGTTTCCCTCGTTCGATTAATGCGATAGCCAGGTCAATTTTGATTGGTGTTTGGTCAGGATCCAGTGACAATCCTTTATCAAGGATGGTTATGGCTTCGTGAAAATTCATCTTAGCTAAATTGTACTTACCGAGTTCATGAAGCGATTCGGCGGTTTGCTTGTCATCCAACAAATTATGGAAAGCCTTGTCGGCAGCTTTCAGCTTCGCCACCACTGTTTGGCTTTGAGCAGGTGTTGAAGGGGAGAAACGAGCGTAAGGAAAGCTTGTCATTCTGAATTCGAGAGGCCGCTGTTCGCTGTAGGCATTCTTCAGCGCGGTCATCGCGGTTGAAAGATCAGAGCGCAAAAACGCCCACCAACTGAATACGCCAAAACCCAACACCAACATCGCTGCCGCTGCCTTCAGAACTGGCGGAGAAAGTAATTGAGCCAAGCCAACTTGAACTCGTTCCCAAAACGTTGGTTGATGGGTCGTTTCAGTAGGGAAATCGTTTAGATGTTGTTTCAGAATTCGGGAGATTGTTAGCTTCTGTCGGCCTTCGGGGGATGCCAAAAATAACTTTTGGTAATTGGCCTGTTGCTGGAGAGAAAGTTTGCCTGCGGCGTAATCGTCTATCAAATCTTCTTCGACGATCAGCATCTGTTCCATGTAACTGTCATCGGTCAACAACCGTTCTTCGATTAGTTGTTGTTCGTCTGACGTAAGCTCGCCGAGTAGATAGCGGCGCAACCGTGAGTCATGTTCTTCAAATTCGTTTTTCATTTCATATTCAGCCCCTTTCATGGTTAGAAGTGTTCTGCCGCTTCTATAAGGAGCGCGTTAGGAAAGTGTTTCGCCAGTGAATTTTTACCGCAAACATTGCTTCAAGCAATCTTCCAGCGAAGCCCGGATTCGATGGGCGCGGATTCGTAAAGCATTCAATCCGATTCCCAGTTCATCAGCCATTTGTTTTCGGTGGTCAATCTTCGCTCGTTTGTTTTCGTTGTAATAACTGACGACCAGTTTGCGCTGGGGCAGCGGGATCTGTTTTAGGCAATGCTCCAGACAGCCATATTCGTGTTCTTTGCTGTCATCAGGGGCGTCAACAGACAGGTCGGTGTGATCGTGCTCAGGCAATGGTTCCTGCTTTTCGGCCTGTTGAACGTATTCCAGGTGCAGGTTGCGCGCAACGGCGACGATGTAACGGGCAGGTTCGCCTTCATAAGTATCAAACATCTTGGGCAGGCGACGCATCACTCGATTGAAAGTTTCATCCGCCAAATCTTCGGGGCAATGACAGCCTCTGCGATTGAAGATGGCGATCAGGTTGCGACGAATGCTTTCGTAGCGGTTGGCTGCTTTTTCGGCGTCTTGATCCAGCCACCGAAGAAACAGGTTGAATTCGTCAGGAGTTGGTTGCCAGTTAGTCCGCATCAGGCCAGGGAATCCGTTGCAAGTGATTGAAATCGTTTATCGAAAAAGTTCAATCAAGCCTTTGAAACTCAAACGACACTTGCCGTCTGTTATTCAATTGCGAGATGTCATCCTGTAAGGGAAGTATTGAACCCGTTGGCTAAAAAATTGAGGTCTGCGACTGCGACCGCCGGGATTATCGAATTTGTAAGTAGGCAAATCAAGCAGCGGCGAAATGTTTTTTCGCTGCTGCAATTGTGTGGGCAAAGGCAAGGATCGAGTGAGGCGGTCTTTGCCGGATAAAAATGGGAATGTCAGCAACATCCCATTGGGCTACGGTAATCAGCAGCGTTCTCAGCCGATTTGATTTTGGGTAGTTGCCGCAGCCTTCCAAGTACACCGCGAGCCAGCCGTAGCAAAAAGCTCGCGGTGTCGTCATTTAATTTTCAAAAAAATACTTACCAGCTTGCCAGCCCCAACCGCTTCAGCGCGTGAGCTGTTGGATAACCGGTGGCCGTGATTTTTTGACTGGCCTGGAACCGACGCATCGAATCAATTGTGGCTTCGTCGTAAACCCCTGTGGTTTCGCTGGGATAAAAGCCTTTGCTGGCCAAAGCCTGTTGAATTTGAGTCACTCGCATTGAGTCAATGTTTACCCGACGAGACGGAGTAATTGTGCCGACATCGTTGCTTAGCTGGCTCTGGGACGTTGGCGGGTTCAACCATTTCGAAAGGTCGGTTGGATTGGTTGAGCCGTATTCAAGGACTTCGATCCGATCGGGAACAATCGAAGGTGACATTTCAGGTTGGTATCTTGGCTCTGCGTATTTGCTGGCGAGCTTGGTTCTGCCTCGTTTGCTTCGTTTGGAGGCAGACCGTCGTGAAGAACGACTACGAGATGCTTTTGCTTGATTCGATGATTTTCTTTTTGAACTGGAAACGGCAGCTTTGCCTTTTTTACGCTTGGCTTCCGCAGTGATTGCGGTTGTAGTGATTAAAACAGCGGCAGCCAAAACGCACGTGAGGAATTGAGCGAGTCTGCGTGAGTACATTGAAAAACACCTCCGGGGCAATGGGGATTGTTATTCGTCGAGCTAGCAAAATTTCGGCGTAACTCGGCTTACGGTTTGTTGAACGAGATGAAAATCCGCGGATTCGGAAAAAGTTTTTGCCGATAAACCTGCAACACAATTGGTTCACCGGAATTGAGGCTGGTGATCGCCTCTTTGAAACCTTCGGCATTTTTGACCGGTTGGCGGTTTACGCCTTCGATTACATCGTTGAGCCTCAGTCCTGCCTCATCAGAGATGCTGCCGGATTCAATCCGAATGACTGAAACTCCAATCACCTGACCAAGTTCGCGCTCCAGAATTCGAGTGGGTGTTAGTGTTTGAACCGAAATGCCCAGATTTTGTCGGAGCGGAGCAGTAGAAGCTTTTTGAGCGGATACCAAGTCTTCAATTTTGCCGGCTCGCTGACCGATGACAACTGTCAGCGTGGTTTCTTTGCCATCGCGTATTACTTTGATTGGAACAGAGGCCCCGACCGGAGCAACCGCCACCTGCCGTACCAGATCGGAATCGTCCTTAATGCGTTCGCCTCGAAATTCCAGAATGATGTCGTTGAGTTTTAGGCCTGCTTTGGCTGCCGGGCTTTCTACGATTTTATCTTCTACCGTCATTGTCTCGCTGACATTGCTGACGATGGCTCCACGGGCAACGGACAGTCCATAAACTTTAGCAATCTGAGGCGTCACCCTGTCTGTCATCGCTCCTAAAAAGCCACGAACAACGCGCCCATTTTTGACCAACTGTTTGTAAACCGCAATTGCTTCGGACGAAGGCAGCGCAAAACTGATTCCATTGTAATCGCCTGTGCTGGTGGCGATGGCGGTGTTTATCCCGATCAATTCGCCGGACAAATTGATCAAAGGCCCGCCGGAGTTTCCACGATTGATCGCGGCATCGGTTTGCAGGAAGTATTGAAAGCCGACTCGTTTGTATAGCTCAGCGGAGTCGCGTTCTTTGGCGCTGATGATTCCGGCGGTAACGGTCTGATCCAAACCAAACGGAGAACCAATGGCCAGAACCCAATCACCGACCCTCATCTTTTCGGAATTTCCAATTTTGGCCGCTGTCAATGGGATGGTCGGTTCAACTTTGATGACGGCAAGATCAACTTCGGTGTCAGTGCCGATGACCTGAGCAGGTAATTCCAGTCCATCAAAAAAGCGAACTTTGATGCGGTCTACTCTGTCCACTACGTGGCGATTGGTCAGAATGTAACCGCGCGGATCAACGATTACTCCTGACCCATTCCCACGCTTCGCCGGTTCACTGCCGTTCAGCGGTAACGACGAGTCAAAAGACGGACGCGGCAGAGAAAGCATTTCGGCATCACGAGCCGATTGTTTTACGGGAAGAGTTACAGTTGAAATGTTGACGACGGACGGTTCTACCTGGCGAGCGACCTCGACAAACGCCGAAGACAATTCCGAATTGATCTCTTTGTCGCCTGCTTTGACAGATTGAGATTGGCGAGTCACTGCAACGCCCAGAATCACGCCAATGGCAAGAAAGCAGGCTGCGACGGCAATCGCTGATGCCACAAGCGCGCGCCGTCGTGAACGACGATAACGTTCAAGCAATTCGCTGGTGTTGGAAGTAAAATTCTCCATAACCTCTTGTACTGCTAGCGAAAACTTTTCGTTGATCTTCAAGAAAGGATGCGGGGGTAAAGACGCTCCGAATTGAGCGGGCGGATTATACCAAACCGGATTAGCAAGTTGGCAAATGGTTTTACATTGATTTGAGCTTGGCTGACAGAGCGGCTTGCCTGTTTATAGCCGGGCGTTTACCCTGATTTTCGACCGTCTTCTCATCTGTTCAACAACGATTTATCAACTTTTACCCAACGGAGGAATGAGCGATGAAACTGCGACTCTCGCTTTTGTTGTGCCTGTCTGTTTTGGCAGTCTTGGCTTTCACTGGATTTCCAACCGCTTCGGCGCAAACCACATACATTGCAAGAGAGCACTACACGAAGCACGAATACCAGGTTGCCATGCGTGATGGCGTCAAGCTCTTTACGTCGGTGTATGTTCCCAAAGACACTTCGCAAAAATATCCGATGATTATGCAACGAACGCCGTACAGCGTAGCGCCTTACGGGGCGGAAACGTTTCGCCCTTTGTTAGGCCCTTCATCGTTGTTTGCCAAAGAAGGATTCATTTTTGTCTATCAGGATGTGCGAGGCCGTAACATGTCCGAGGGCGAATTTGCCTGGATGCGGCCTTACAAGCCGAAAAAGGCGAGCGCAACCGACGCCGACGAAGCCACAGACACTTGGGACACCATCGAATGGCTGTTGAAAAACATTCCAAACAACAATGGCCGCGTAGGCATGTCGGGCATTTCCTATCCTGGCCATTACGCTGCGCAAGCCCTGATTGATCCGCACCCGGCACTGAAAGCCGTCTCGCCCCAAGCGCCGATGGCCGACAACTGGCTGGGCGACGACATGCACCACAACGGCGCGCTCTTTTTGACTCACGCCTTCAACTTCATCGTCAACTTCGGGCGTCCGCGCACAGGTCCTGGCTTGGCGCAGTTTTCACGCTTCGATCATGGAACCGCTGATGGCTACAAATTCTTTCTGGAAATGGGCGCGTTGCCCAACGCCCAGAAGTACATGAAAAACGAAAACAAGTTGTGGAATGAATGGATGGAGCACGGGGATTACGACGAATACTGGGCGACGCAAAACGTCCCGCAGCATTTGAAAAAAGTCACTCCAGCGGTGATGACCGTCGGCGGATGGTTCGACGCCGAAGACGTGCAAGGGCCGTTGTGGATTTACCGCGAAATCGAAAAGAACAATCCGAAAGCCTGGAACGTGCTGGTCGAAGGCCCTTGGTGTCACGGTTGCTGGTCGCGCCGCGATGGCAGCGCGCTGGGCGGAGTGAAATTCGGTTCGAACACTTCGGCCTTTTATCAGGAAAACATCGAATTTCCGTTCTTTCTGCACTTTCTGAAAGACAAAGGCGAAATGAAGCTGCCCGAAGCTTATGTGTTTGAAAGTGGCTCGAACGTCTGGAAAACTTACGAATCCTGGCCGCCGAAAAACGTCGCGGAAAAAAGCATCTACCTGCACGTCAACGGCAAATTGTCTTTCGATCCGCCGAAAGCCGTTTCGGGTTACGACGAATATGTCAGCGACCCAGCCAAGCCTGTGCCGCACCTCAACCGTATTACTCCAGACATGACTTACGAATACATGACCGACGATCAACGGTTTTCAGCCAGTCGCACGGATGTGCTGGTGTATCAAACAGATGTGTTGGCGGAAGACGTGACGATTGCGGGTGAGATTTTGTCCGATCTTTATGCCTCGACTTCGGGCACGGATTCGGACTTCGTGGTCAAACTGATTGATGTGTTTCCGACCAGAAGCCAGCAAGAGCCTATGGACGGTTATCAAATGCTGGTTCGCGGCGAACCTATGCGCGCCAAATACCGCAACAGTTGGGCGAAGCCCGAACCATTGAAACCCAACGCCGTGACGCACATTCCGTTCAAGATGCCGGATGTGAACCACACCTTCAAAAAAGGCCATCGAATTATGATTCACATCCAAAGTTCGTGGTTCCCGCTGGTGGATCGCAACCCGCAGAAATTCCTGAACATTTACAAAGCCAAAGACGAAGATTTTCAGAAAGCCACGCAGCGCATTTACCGCTCTGGAAAGTTTGCTACGCGATTGAAAGTCGCCGTTTTGAAGTGAAGCTAGCTGAACAGGGCTTCAGCAAATTGTGCGAGGGATATTTGGATTTTCGTAAGTTTTACGAGGTTCAGGTAATTCCTCGCTTTTTGCCTAAGAGTGGCCACCCAACCAACAAAAATGAGTAGGCCATTTCCTACGCAACATTATTTTCGATCTTCAGCAAAGAAAGTTCTTGACGCCCCCCCCTTGCAAGAGATGTACCTTCTGCGTGTCTCAAATCCAACAAGCTCATTCAATTCAAAATTCGATTGATTGTTCGTTGCCGCGAAAGCCGGAAAGTTTGACCTGCAACGACGGTTGGTCGTTTGTCGTCAGCAGAAAGCCTCTACGCCACCCCGGAGTTTCTCTCGACAGTCCTAACCCAAACCTGGTTCGCCAGGTTTGTCAGCAGGAGTGTGTCTTATGGCCAAAATTCGCGTCTCTTCGTCGTTCGCCCGTTCGGTCGTGTTTACATTGTGCCTGGCTCTGAGTTTCGCTGGTTTGCCATTGCCCGCCAGTACGCAATCACAACAATCACCCAATCAAGGCGGGTTGCGGACTCAAGGAGCACCCAGCCCGAACCTGCCGAATCTGGACGCAACACGAAACGCCAAAGAAGTTGATCCAAAACTGCCTGCTGAAAAGAAGGCGAGTCGTTGCCGATGGGCTGACACCAAGTGCAAAAAGGAAAAGGAAAAGAAAGCCGAGAATCTGAACCCATACGGCAACACTGAATTCAGCGCCAACAGCGAGCGGTTGATGGCCAGCGCCGGCAAATTCGATCTCAGGAATTGGCGAGCAGACACGATCTCCGAACGGTTGCTGACCGCTCCGCTGGACATTTTTTCAGCCGAAGAGTTCAAGCCAGTTCACGATTGGCCGGTTGGAACTGAAGAAAGTTTTTCAGTTCCTGAAAGCGCCGCTACCGTTCAATCCATCACTTACAACGACATTATGACCGCTCGCGCCGACGACAAATACCGCACCGGCACGGGCGGCGAAGACCTCTTTTCCGGCAATTACAATTGGTCGCTGCCGATCATGGGATTCGCCGGACGTTCCGGTCACGATTTGGGACTGACGCTCAGTTACAACTCCACGATGTGGATCAGAGTCGGTAATACGATGGTGTTTGATCCCGATTACAACTCGGCCAGCATCAGC
The DNA here is from genome assembly GCA_902825875.1 of uncultured Acidobacteriota bacterium. Lineage (GTDB taxonomy): Bacteria > Acidobacteriota > Blastocatellia > RBC074 > RBC074 > RBC074. The sequence continues at coordinate 5,437 of CADECP010000034.1, read as the reverse complement.
CCAGGCTTCACGCTCGGTTTGCCCACGCTGGCCGGGCCTTACCTGAATACTCAAAGCAACAAGAACTGTTACCAGTTGATTTTGCCTTCGGGGCGAATTGTCGAATTGCGCCAACTCAGCACCGGCACGTTTGAATCTGGCGATTCAAGCTTCACGCGGATGACAATTGAAACTTCGGGTTACATGATCGTCAGAACAACCGACGGAACTCAGTTCAAGTATCAAAGCCCGACCGAGTGCATAGAAATCAAAGACCGCAACGGCAATCTGATTACTGTCACTTACAACGGTTACAGCCAGATTGACACGATCACGGATACGCTTGGGCGCGTTTTTCAGTTCAATTACGGCGCTTATCAAACGCTGGAATCAATCACTTTGGGCGTAGGGTACACGCCAACTCTGATTGCCTTGTTCAGTTACGTAGATAACACGCTTTACACCAATTTCGCCGGTTTGAGCTTGTACAACGTGTCGAACGGAATGACCTATCCGGTGCTGTCCCAGGTTTATTTGCCAAAGAACAATTCGACCTACATCTTTGAACCGAGCACTTACGGCCAGGTTTACGAAATTCGCCACGTTCCTGGTGGGCTGGAACGGTCAAAGATTCGATACAACCTGCCGATTACGGCGGCAGGTTTTCCCGCGCAAAGCGATTGCCCGAAATTCACTCAACGAACCGACACGGCTTATGAATGGAACACGACCGGCGTCAACACACTCTTTCAAATTGCTCCGGTGAACTCTAATCCAGGAGCGGACATTTGCGGCCAAGTCACAACTCCGGACGGAACCGTTTACAAAGAATTTGCATGGGCTACAAGCTGGCAACGTGGTTTGGTCAAAGAAACGCAAACGCTGACCGGCAGCACGTTGCAAAAGAAAACTGAAACTACGTGGGATCAGGACATTTACACTTCCTACCAAAACAACCCGCGCGCCATCGAAAGCAAAGTCATTGACGTAGCCAACGGCAATCTGACGCGCCGCACCGTGATTGGTTACGTTGGCTACAATTTGCCAGCGGACGTTTACGAATATGATTCCAACCAAACGACGCTGCTCCGCCGGTCTCATACGGATTACAATCTCAGCAGCACTTACACCAGTCGCCGCATCATCGGATTGCCCAGCGCGCAGATGCTTTATGACGGCAACAACGTGCTGCAATCCAAAGTGACTTATTCTTATGACGACAGCGGATTTTTGCAGAACCTGTCGCCCGCGCCGGTCAATCACGATGGCGCGAATTACGGTGTCGGCTTCGTCGCCGGGCGAGCCAATCTGACCAAAACACGCCGCTACGACGTGAACGATGCCAGCGGAACCAGTTACGTCGAATCCAGCACTGGGTATTACATCTCCGGCTCGCCTGCTTTCACGCGCGACGCGCTGAACCACCAGACGAATATTTTTTACACCGACAATTTCTCGAACGTCAGCAATACGAACACCCACGCTTACCCGACACAGATTCAAGACCCGGACGGATACTGGTCATACATCCAATACCATTACCACTGGGGAGAAGTGACGCGCACCACTGATCCGAAAGGCGCTTCGGTGCTGAATGAATACGCGGCTTATGGGCGGTTGTGGCGAACGACAAACGAGGTCAACGGAGCTTATACCCGCTACGAATTCGCCTCGAATCAATACTTCATCAAATCGTACTCGACGATCAACAATTTGAGTGAAGAGCTTTATTCAATCACAGTCTTTGACGGGCACGACCGCGTTCGAGCCACAGTCAGCGACCATCCCGGCAGCAGCGGCCAATACAGAGGCGTTTACAACGGCTACGACACGATGGGCAGGCTGACGCAAGCGTCCAACCCAACCGAAATCAATAGCGTCTGGAATCCCGTAGGCGACGACTCAGCAGGCTGGGCCTGGAGCTTCCAAAGCTACGACTGGCAAGGCCGCCCTCTGGTTTCCACCAATCAGGATGGAACGACGAGCAGCGTGAGCTACGCGGGCTGTGGCTGCGCTGGCGGGCAGGTTGTCACCATTCAAGACGAAGGCGACGGCGTGCTGGTTGGCGGCCAGCCGAGAAGGCGCCAGCAGAAAATCACCTACGACACGCTGGGGCGCGTAGCCAAATCTCAAACCTTGAATTGGGACGCCACGATTTACTCGACGACGATCAACGTCTACAACGTGCGCAACCAAATCACGAGCGTCAAAGAATACAGCGGTAATGCGACAGGATCGGAAACCTGCCCCTCTGCGGCTTGCCAGAAAACCGATTTGGCTTACGACGGCCACGGGCGCTTGCAATCGCGCAAGCTGCCGATTGAATCCGCCGCGACGACTTACAGCTACTTTGCCGACGACACGGTTCAAACAATGACCGATGCCCGTGGTGCAAGCGCGACTTACGCCTACAACAATCGCAAACTGGTGACCGGCATTACGTACGGAACGCCTGCGGGAATCGCCGCCACGCCAAACGTTACATTCGGTTACGATGCGGCAGGCAATCGGCTGTGGATGGAAGACGGGCCAGGGCGAATGGATTACAGCTACGACATGTTGAGCCGTTTGCAAACAGAAACGCGCACCTTTGACGCGCTGAGCGGCACGTTCCAGTTCAGCTACACGTACAATCTGGCAGGCCAGGTCAAAACCATCACCGATAACCGGTTCAGCACGGCGCTGACCTACAATTACGACAAAACCGGTCAATTCACGAATCTGACAGGAACCGGTTATGGCAGTAGCCAGACGGATTTCACTTCGACAAACATTCCGGTCAAATATCGGGCTTGGGGTGGGATCAAAGAGATCAACTTCGGCGACAATCTGAAATCTACATACAGTTACGGGACTCGATTCCAGCCGACTTCTTACAAGTTGTTGAACGCGCAATCGCAGGTGCAGGATGGTTCCGATTACCAGTATTACCCGGACAATCGCATAAAATTCGCCAGCAATCTGGTGGCGTCCAACCCCAGCCTGACCGCGGCGAGTGCATTTGATCGGGGGTACAAATTCGATCACGCCGGACGGTTGGAAGAATCCTTGACGGGACTCGAAGCCAGCGGCGGCAGCGCGCCCAGCCCGCCATCGGTGAATCTCAGCCCGTACAAACAAGCCAACACCTATGACGTGTGGGGGAATTTGACCAGCCGCACCAATCGGTTCTGGCGAATCAACCCCAACGATAGCGCCACGTATGTCAATAACCGGCGACAAGGCCCCTCCTATGTTTACGACAATTCGGGCAATATGTTGGATGACGGATTTATCAAGAGTTTCTTTGACACGGCGAATCGTCAGGTTCGCAGCGAAACCTGGACTCCGCCCGTAGGCGGCGGGCAAACCGGCAATCCATCCATGCCTTCCGTGGAAATTGACCAGAATTTGGACGGCCATGGATTGAGAGCCAAACGAGTCGAAACCAAACGCACTGAAGAATTCGTCAACGGAGGACCTCAGACGACGATTACAACCACGGTAACGACGACGTATTATGTCCGTTCAAGCATGGCTGGTGGCGACATCGCACTGGAATTGGATGGACAAGGCAACAAGGTCAAAGGCTACATTTACGCGCTCGGAGGTCGTTTGGCGGAACATTGGACGGCCTTCAACGGAGTCATCTGGCGACATACCAACCCGGTCACGGGAACAATGCTTCAGGGCACGGAACGCTCGGAGTTCGACCCGCTCGGCGCGGAAGTCGGCAATTACGATCCCTGGGTGAACGATCCGACTCCAACGTACCAGGAATTGAAAGGCAGCGAGCCGCTCTACATCGAAGGCGGCGACCCGTTTAATGCAAGGTCAGGATGCACGCTAGATGGGTTGCCGATCTCTTGTAGTCAATTTTTGCGGAGAGTTGATAATAGTTCCGTCCAGGCGCAAAGCCCAAATGGCTCGACTCCGCTAATGCATCTTGGCGGCGGATTGGTTGTAGGGTCATATTATCGTGACGCCGGATTCGCTGAAGCCGTTGCTACTTTTAGCAGAGGATCAGAAAGGTTTCCAGTGAGGGTTTTAGATCAAATTGGTTTTTCAAAGTGGCTTGGAATTAGAGCAGGATTCGGGCTAACTGGTTGGCAGCAAAGCCAAAGTGGTGAACCACCTTCTGACTTAAGGAAGCCATATCCTTGTGTTACTGCAGAGGCACTTTTGAAGTGGGACGATTTACAGGTTGCAATGAATGGTGCTTTTGCTAAGTCGCAAAAAGAGCCTATGGATTATGGAGGGACAGAGTTTGGAGGCTGGGTTGTTTGGGATAGAAAGAAAAAAGAAATCCAGGCAGTTCTTTCTTCATTTAAGGGAGAGATGTTGAAAACGCCAAATGGAACCCCGCTTCATCCTAGTTGGAATGAGGAGAGAGCGTGGAAAATTTATTCAGGTGGGAAAGAAAATTTAGTTCGAATTATAGATTTTCACACCCATCCTAGTGGTAATGGGCGTAGCAATGGCGACGCAGCGGGTTTGCATCTAAGCGGTAGACCGTTAGCTATAGTTGTACAAGGGATAAATAAGTGGTCAATTTATAATGGTAATACGCTTATGCCTGAAGCTACTTCAGAAGAAAAGAAAAAATGTTTGCCTCTCGATTAAATTAGCTGGCAAAGCCATCAGGCTTATACTTCAAGCATGATGGCTAAGGTCGTTTTTGTTAGCTTGCTCATGTGACAACTAAGTTGAAAGGGCTTTTATGAAGAACATATTTATCAAAAGGCAAAATGCTGTAGTTTACCTGCTTATTCTTGTGGTAGTAGCGGTAACGGCTATAGTTGTTTTTACTCCCTTGAAAGCTTATCGGTTAAATACAGTAATGCAAAAGCCAACACCTATGGAAGAAGGAGCTAAACAGTCGCACAGTCAAAGCTTATTGGAAAAGCTCTTTCTGCCAACCATTAAGGAGAGGCTTAAAAAAAATGGAATGACTGGCCTTAGCGAAGAGATAGTTTCTGAGAGGGTTAAAGAGGTTCGTATCTGGGTAGGTTTTTCTCTTAATGGTTTTAGAGGGATAGCGATTAGGCAAGATGGCACAAGCTGGTCGGCAACATACTATCCTACCTTTAACGAAAACTCTCCATTATCAAGCTTGCCTCGTTCACTGTCTCCACCCAAAAACGGATGGCAAAAGTTGTCGCAAGAGTTACGGGAAATCGGCCTGTACGACTTTACTGGTGAGCCTGATAAGGTGCCTGGAAAATCATTGCCACGTGACTCTATTTCAGCAGTAGTTGAGATTAAGTCTGCAAGTTTTTATAGAGCGTACGGCTACTATGGGCTTTTATATGATGAAGCAAATGAAATAAAAAAAATGGAAATAATCGTTGAGTTACTTTCTTCTGAATTCGGCATACAGTTATGGTGAAATAAGGATGCTTGCTAATTTCGAATGGCTTTGTTGGGCTTTGTTGCACGAATAGGTTGTTGCCGCTGCGGGAGCGGCAGTCTGGTAAGC
>CADECP010000033.1 GCA_902825875.1 uncultured Acidobacteriota bacterium | reverse complement strand
TGAACACCTATCATTACAGGTCAAAGCTAATTTTCAAAACTTGCAACCAGTTCAGCATTAAAGTTCCGACAACTTAGGCAACCTGAGCTTTGCTTGACCACATCAAGATGGCTCACTATACTCACTCACGATTTATCATGAACGATTCCCTAGCGGGCAAAATCATAGAAGGTGCCTTACGAGCTGAAGGATTGCGTGTGGCGATTGTCGCCAGCCGATGGAACGATCTGATTGTAAGTCGTTTGGTCGGTGGAGCGCAGGATGCGTTGCGGAGATTGGGAGCGCACGATAACGATCTCACCTTAGTTCGCGTGCCTGGCTCGTTTGAAATTCCTCTGGCCGCTAAAAAGCTGGCGTCAGGTGGACGATATGATGCGATCATTTGCGTGGGAGCAGTAATCCGCGGCGAAACCCCCCATTTCGATTATATCGCGGCAGAAGTAACAAAAGGCATGGCTGCGGCCTCATTGGACACAGGCGTGCCGATTGCTTATGGCATCATTACGGCTGATACGGTTGAGCAAGCCATCAATCGCGCAGGCGTAAAAGCAGGAAATAAGGGCTTTGAAGCGGCAATGGCTGCCGTGGAAATGGCCAACCTGTTAAAAGAGCTGTGAGGCAAAGTTGACTGCTCGATTTAGTCTCGCTCAATGTTCAAACATTGAGTGTGTCTCCCTAACTTTCTTCATTGACTCAGGAAACTCATACGGAAACACAACATAAAATTATGGGTGCTCGGCGTAGAGCGCGCGAATGCGCGCTACAAATGCTTTTCTCATACGACGTGACCCGCCCGACGGTCGAAGAACTGGTTGAGGCTTTTTGGGGGGAATTGGCGGAAGCGTCTGAAGAGGTTCGTGGCTTCGCCAATGAATTGGCGGTTGGCACAATCACGAACCTGAACGAGATTGACGAGCGAATTCGCCTGCGAACCGAACATTGGCGCATCCCTCGAATGGCAGTTGTGGATCGCAACCTCTTACGAATGGCCGTGTTTGAGTTTCTCTACCAACCCAACACGCCGCGAACTGTGGCCATCAACGAGGCGTTGGAAATCGCTCGCCGCTTTTCAACCAGCGAATCCACACAGTTCATCAACGGAATTCTGGATGCGATCAAACGCGACCTGGATACTCATCCGGCACAGGAATTGGCTGCCATTGGTATGGCGCAACACATTCATTGAGCCTGACCGGCAATTTTCGGAAAAAAGCGGGTTGGGGAACATAGCTTCCCTGCCCGCTTTTTTTCGTTGTTTGGGGTCATTTGGTTTCCGTCCGAGCCAAAACTGATAGCCAGCGCGAATCTGAAAATTCAACAGAAGTCAGCAAAAAGCTGCTGAGCTTGCGACATTGTCTTGAACGCGTCGTTGTAGAAAACTGTGCAACTTCGGCAGGTTGCTCTACTCTTCTTCAAATTCTTCTTCGGGCGGAAACTCTACGCGGTCGTATATTTCAGTCAGCGGCAGTTGGCAATCAATCGAAGGCAGTTGAACGACGGCAGCTAAACCTTTATGCGCGGTGTAAAGCCATTGACCACCCGGTTGTCGCTCGAAATGTTCGACCAGCAGTTTGTCTTGAGAAATCAGCAGAAAGTCCGTCAGCGATTCGATTTGCTGATACGCCTGAAACTTCACGCTACGGTCGTATTTTTCGGTCGAAGGCGAAAGGACTTCAATGATGACTTTTGGATTCAGCAGCGCATCGCGCTCCTTGTCGTGGTATTTCGCTTCACCACAAACGACAGATAAATCCGGGTAATAGAACTTGCCTGCTACGCTGACGCAGACTTTCATATTTGACGAAAATGCTTCGCACGTTTTGCCCTTCAGACGCGCCCGTGCTTCGCCCGTAACATTGACGCAGACACGGCTGTGATTCGGACTTTCACCCGCCATAGCGGAAATTCGTCCGTTGTCATATTCGTGACGTTCTTCGGCTTCGCGTTCGCGGCGCAGATATTCTTCCGCCGAAATCGTCAATTGAGCTTTTGCCGTAACCATTGTTTGCCCTCCGAAAATCCCCACCGAAAATCCCCACCGAAAATCCCCACCGAAAATCATGGATTGCTGACCGTGCGGTCATTGTAATCAGGCAACGAAGTTTTGTCAGTCTGACGAAAAAAGGGCTGGCGTTGTAACACGCCAGCCCTCAAAAATCAGAACTTCTTTTTCTTGAAGCGCCATCATCCTAGTAACGAGCGATGTGTCGTCGCTACTCGGTGGTCGTGCCGGCTTAGAAGACCAGCCGCCCACCCATGGTGATAATACGGGCGCCCTGTTGTGGGCCGGTCGCCTTTCCGAAGTCGGCGTTGCCGATCGTGCCGTTCACGCCGAAGTTAGTCCGGTTGAACAGATTGAACATGTCCGCACGATAGATAAATTTCACGCGGCCATCTCCCGTCAGGTTGAACGTTTTCACAATCGAGATGTTCTCCGTGAAAACCGGTGGTTGCCGAAAAGCGCCGATAAATTGCGCAGCAGTCCCAAACTCAAACTCGCCGGGGATGCTGAAGGGGGTTGAACCTGCTGCACACTGGAACCGGTTGGTTTGGCCTGCGATGGGCACTGGCTGACAACCAAACCAGCGAGCATTCGGGTCGTTTGGATCGAGCGTCGTGCGGTCAATTCCGGTGCGAATTGCCACGCCGGTTAAATTGGCCTTCTTGTTAAGTGTAAAGAGTGTGCCATTGTTCAACGTATTCGGCGCTGTGATCTCAAACGTGCCGCCTGAGACATAACGACCGATAACGCCAAGCGTCCAGCCACCAACGATGGTATCCACCGCGCGATTGCTTGCTCCGAAGAACTTTTTGCCTTTGCCAAACGGCAGGTCAATCGAGTTCAGAACGTTGAACACGTGCGGTTGATCGAACGGCAGCAGCGTTTTTGTATCGCTCAAGTCGTAATTGTTCTGTGCCTGTGACAGCGACGCCGTCTGGCTGAAAATCTGCCGGAAGTGCAACCGTCCGAGCGATTTCGACCAGGTGTAAGCAGCCATCATCTGCCAGGCGCCAAAGCGCCGCTCGCCTTTAACCTGCAGCGAGTCGTACCAGGTTTGGCCGTCGCCGGAGTTCCGGTCAAACACGTTGAAGTATTGCGGGAATGGTCGCAACGCCTGAGCCAGCGTCTGGCTGTTCGGGAACGAGGCATAAGGCTTGGTGAAGCCCGCCGCGATCACCGCCGGGTCGTCAATGCGACGACGCAGAAGCGATCCGAGTGATAAGTATTTGGGGTCAACCTGATTGGCCATCAAGGTGGAGTTCAAGCCGCGTCCACGATTGCCCACGTAGCCAATATCAATCAGGAAATTCTTGATCTCGTGCTGGATGTTGAGGCTCCAGTTGTAGTTGCGCGGAGCCTTGCCGAAATCGGGACCGATCAGGTCGAGAGTACCCACCGAGAGTACACCAAGACCCGGATCAATAAACGGCGGCTTGGCGCCTTGCGGAATCGGCACGCCGGCATCCCATTGCAGAGCCGGGTTGAGGCCGTCAGAAAGAATGGTTCCCGGAACCCCGCCAAAACCGAGCGTGCAACCGCAACCGCCGTTACCCAGCGTTTGATAATAAATGCCGAAACCGCCGCGCACCACAGTCTTTGACGTGGCCTGGTAAGCGAAGCCGAGGCGCGGGCCGAAGTTTGAGAAATCAGTCGGATAAAAACGCTTCGTGCCCGTGCGTCCCGGGCCGGCGCCAGCAAAGATCAGCGCGCCGGGCCGTCCGCCCGCCGCCGGATTCGGCAAATTCGGATCCACCGTCGAGAAATTGAAGTTCGAGAAGTGGAAGCCAACCGGCACTTCATAGCGCATGCCAAGATTCAGCGTCAGGTTCGACTTGATCTTCCAATTATCCTGGAAGTAGCCGGCGTGATAGCCGTAGCGAATCTGAACGTCGGGAACGGGCAACGTGGTAAAGGAAACCTCGTTAGGCGCTCCCAGCAAGAAACTGGCGAACGCATGTCCGGTGGTGCCAGTGCTGCCCGGTAGCGCAGTCTGAGCACGCTCGAACCGGAACTGACCGTTGGTGCCAGCGGCGTCCGTGGCCATCGTTCTCAGCCGACGAATGTCCCAACCAAATCGAAATTCATGCTTGCCGGTAAACCAGGTGATGTTCTGGCTGACGTGGGTTGTCCAGTTAAGCTGATTGCCGTCGCTCACCTTGCCGTCCTGCACGCCCCATGGTGTCAGGGCGTCAGCCGCGGCAAAATTGATGCGCGGAGTGGCGTCAGTGGGCACTCTCAGGCCGACCTGCGAAGCAAAGCCCGCTTGCGCCGGGTTGTCCCAAAACTGTTGCGTCCGGCTGAAGCCAAAAGTCGTGTTGATCAGGAAGTTAGGACGCAGAATCCAGTCGTGATTGACGCGAAAGTTCTGCGGCTTGTTCGGGTTGGCGCCCAGTCCCTGTCCCAATGGTCCGGGAAGCGCAGTGGTGTCGGCCCTATCAACTTCCTGAAGCGTGTGGAAGTAAGAGATGCGGTTGTTCGGCGTGAACGCATGATCCAACTTCAAGCTCCAAACGTCGTTGGTAACCCTGCTTTCATTGACGAAGGCCAGGTTATTGGTCACGCCCGGCAGATTGGGATCGGGCAGCGCGGCAATGAACTTGCGTGAAATCGCGCTGATCCGGTTGCTAGGAATGATGTTGCCTGCAAATTGCTGGCGGACGTTGCCCGCCGTCGTCGCCGGGTCATAGATCGCTCGTCCAATTTCCGAGAAATCGCCAGCCTTCATCCGGGCTGTCGGAACCGTTGAGGTCACGGTTGAGATGGATGCCGGACGCAGGTCGCGCGAGTACGTGACAAACCAGAAGGTCTTGTTGCGCCCATCGTAAACCTTGGGAACCCATACCGGACCGCCGACGGCAAACCCGGCCTCGTTAAACCGCTCTTTCGGCTTGGGCCGGTTGGCGGCGTTATTCGCCCAACTGTTCGCGTTAAAAATATCGCGGCGCGCGTACCAGAAAGCCGCTCCGTGAATATCGTTCCCGCCCGACTTGGACACAAACGTTTCGACGCCGCCGCCGAACCGTCCGTACTCAGCCGAATAGGCAGCGGTGAGCAACTTGAATTCCTGGAACATCTCGGTGCCTGGAAAATTGAACACCACGCCGCCGGATTCAGGGATCGTCAGGCTTCCGCCGTCAATCATCACCTCTTTGCCGCGTCCGCCGGAGCCGGAGATGCTTGTCTCACCGCGCGCGGCGTTTACGCCGGGCATGTAAATCACAAACGATTCGGCATTGCGGATGCCGCCGGTGAACAACGGCAGCGTGTTCATGAATTTGTTGGAGAAACTCTGGCCCTTCTCGCTGGTCTCCGTATCAAGCAGCGGCGCTTGGGCTGTCACCTCAACGCTTTCCGAAACGTTGCCGACTTCCAGTTGCAGGTCCAGCGCCAGACGTTGCGCCACGCGGACCTCGATATTTTTGCGGCTCAACTTCTTGAACCCGGTTTTTTCCACCGACACGTCATAAATGCCGACCGGAAGGCTGGCAAACACATACAAGCCCGCGTCAGTACTCACCGTCTCGGTTTTCAAGCCGGTGTCTGTGTTCGTAGCAGTTACGGTTGCTGCCGCCACCGCCCCTGATTTCAAATCAGTGATTGTTCCTGACAGAGAACCAGTACTTTGTTGCGCGAAAACCGCGCTGCTGCCCAATAAGAGCAAGCAGACAATAAAAATAGATTGGCGAATGTTTTTCATCGCATCACCTCGTGCTGTTCTTTCGATTTTGTTGTTGGACTAACGACAATCAGAGTGATCGCCGCTGTTAGTAGAACGTCTCTTCAACCCAGCCAGCCAGTGTAAGCCCCAGCTTTTTTTATTATTTAGTTGCGGAGTTGTTCGTTGATTGTGGCGCAGAGAGTAGTCTCGGACGCCAAAGCTGTCAAGCCATCTTTGTCAGACCAAAAGATGATCTAAGATTCTGGCAATCAAGGATTTTCAACGAATGTTGACTGCCTCTTCCCAGAACCGCCACTTGGCCAAACCGGTTCGCGCCGGAGCGCCATCAAGCTGTAATCCAAACGAGTTTGGCTTGGCTTCCAACAAAGTCTGATTGCGGAAAATCACTTTGCTCATCGTTGCAGCGGAATAGGCGACCTGATCGCCTTTGATTTTGGCGAACAGATACGAAGCGTCAGTTTCAAACTCTCCGTACTTCACTTTGCCCAGCGAGTATTGATAACGCGGCCCAACTTGTTCGCGCGCCAAATCCATTTCCAGGTTCAGCTTGATGCAGATGACTGACTTCTCTGCCCCGTCCCCGAATTCCAGGCCGATGGCTTGGCCGGATTTGTCTACCGGCAACAAACGGAACTGATTGGCTTGGGCGCGAACATCTTGCGCTGCGTCGTGCGGAATCAAAATCGTCACGAAGTATTCGTAATCTCCGGCTTTGTACAGGCTGGAAACCGTTTGGTAAATCGCCGTTTCGTCCTGGTAATGGCGCGAAATCCCAAACGTGCCAATCTGTTTGCCAAAGGTATTTTCAGGAAAATGCACCAACAAACGTTTGCCGGTCGGCAGCGGGTCAAGGTGAATCTTGTCTATGCCCGTGTCGAAAGTCTGCGCCTGTTTGCTGTGAATTTGCCGCGTGTGCCAGAGGTTCGTAAACGTGAAGTAATCGTTCCGCAACGCCTTCATTCCATCAACCACGACGAAGAAGTTTTTCTCTTTGACCCAAGTGATGACTCGATCCCATTCGTAACCCATCGCGTCGTCAATGACTCGCGTGCGGCTGACATCCACGTCTTTGAAGTTTAGGAAATCAATTTTCTGAGTCCGCACCGGGCGGTAATTGCCTGAACCACGAATGAATTCGTAAACGTCTTGAGTCTTGTCGCGCTTGTCTTTGCGAACTACGACGCGATTGTGGAAGTAATCCGCTCGCCAAGCTCCATACTGGCCGCTGGGCAAATCCGGGCGATAACCTCCGTCGTGCAGCAACACAGAACCGCCGCTCATCAACAGAGCAATCGAATTTTCGTCGGCGTGGCCGTGGTGCATCTTCTCTTCTTCGACTGAAAGCGTCTGCCGCAAAAAGTCTCTGCCCAACCTGCCGCCATCGCCTTCGTCGCGGTAATTCAGCAGCATCATTGTGCTGTCCGGTTGCCAGCCGTTGCGAAAGACGACTTTCTTGCCGATCAAATCTTCCAGCACGTCTTGACTGCCGTTGGTCGGAGCTTGAGATTTGACCGAATCATCCGCCCAGCGATGCGCGTCGGTGAAAGCCGAACCTACGCCAGCGCCGATGTTGAGTTTCGCCAAATCGGTCAGGTTTTGGCTTTTCGCTGAACGAGCCAGCGCACGCCGAGTCAATTGCTCTGCCAGATACTTATACTGAGGATTGCGAAACAGCGTCGCGGCTTTTTCATAAACCGGCACGAACCGTTCCCAGCCGCCGTTCCAGTGAGCGTCTCCGAAATCGGCGATGTTGCCGTGCGGCGTCAGCAATTGAACAAAGTAATCCAGGTAATACTTGACCATCGGCGAATGCAGCACGTCATCGCGTTTGATCACGTCCGCATACGAAAACACCGAATAAAGCCAGATGCCGTGATAGCCAGTGGCGTCTTCGATTTCCCATTGCTTCATGCTGTCGCTGGCCAGAGTTTCGCCGAGTTGCCGCCACTTCGCCGCCTGCGGATGATTGCTGAGCGCCGCCGCTCCGTAAGCCAGACTTTCGGCTCGCAACATCGCTCGGTTATGAGCGCCCCATTCCGGAAAGCGAAAGATGAAATCCAGACTGAAAGCCAGCGCCTCTTCAATCTTGGCTTTGGTTTTGGCGTCGAGCGCACCGCTTTCGCGGATTCGCATATACGCCCGCGCATAAGGCGGCATGATGAAAAAGTTGGAAATGGCCGGAATGCCGTCGGCGTATTCCAGCCGCTTGGCCAACATTTCTTTCGGATAAGTTTCGCGCAGATCGCCGTAGCCAGCCAAGATGTCGCGCGCCTTTTCAGCATACGAACGATCTTTGGTTTCCTGATAAAGGTAGCCGAGCAAATCCGCCAAATAGATCGGCCCGCCAGGCGAATCGTAGCCCCACAACTCGTGATGGTTCGGAGCTTTTTTCCAGCGTTCGATACTTGCCGGATGATCCTGCCAGCCTGCGTCGGCGGCAATCTTGATCCAGTTCAGATATTCACTTTTAAGCGTCTGCGCCTGCGCCGACAGTGCCCCAAAAGCCAGACAAAACAGAGACAGACAGATTCGAGAGAAGAAAGTTTGAAAGCGCATTTTTTATCTTGAGTGAGTTTCAGCGGCCTAAAAACAGATTGCGGCCTGCAACCAGCGCGGCAATTTTGCGATCAGCAATCGAGCGTTTGTTCATCCAGAATCCGCAATCCGGATTGACCCATTTGATGCGCTCAGCGCCAACGATCTTCGCGGCAGTTTCGATTCGTCGCGCGACTTCTTCGGGCGATTCGACCGTGTTGACCTTGATGTCAATCACGCCCAAACCCAGGCCGATGCGCGGATCGAGTTCATCTTTGAAGTATTGCAATTCGTCGTAACCGCGAAACGCCATTTCAATCAGGACGTGGTCGCAATGCAGCCGGTTCAAAAATCCCAGCAGTTTTCGCCATTCGCCTTGCTGAATGGATTGGCCGCCGTAATTGCCGAAACACATGTGGACGCCTTTTTCTTTGGCTTGCGTGGCGGCGTCCAGCACAACGTTGATCGCCGCCGCAGCCCATTCGGCTTCGTCCGGGTGGCCTGTGATGTTGGCTTCGTCAATTTGAATGACTTCGCTGTCAATTTCGCCAACTTGTTTGGCCAATGCCTGCGCCAAGCCCATCGCCAGATCAGGCAAGTTTCGGTAATGGTGATCCATCAGCGTTTTGCAAAGCATGTGCGGCCCGGTCAGCGTGAACTTCATTGGGTGCGAAGTGCAGGCGCGAGCGCGGCGGTAATCTTCGCCCAAACTCAACGTGCCTTCGTCAATTGCCGAATCAACAACTCCGGCAGGAGCGGAGCGAAATCCCATGCCTTCCAGACGGCGAAACTCTTCCACGTCGCTGCGCGTGACGCGCGAACGAATGCCGTCCATTGGCCGAATGAAGTATTCGATCATTCCGTTGGTGTCGGGATGGTTGACATCCCAACGATAAAGCTCGCCGTCGGCGATGACATCAATGCCGGCCAGTTCCTGAATCTTGAAAACGACTTTGGTCGCGTCAATCAACGCTTGTTGGCTGGGCAAAGCGATCAGCCATTCAGGCACGGGATAAGAGCCGACAACAGTAGTACGAATTGCAGGTGCGGTCACAAAATTCCTCCGGGAAAATTAGGTTTGAAAGTGGCGCGCAGTATAGCCCAGCAAATCATCGAAGCAAGTTGTGACACCTTTATCGCCGATTGCCGTCAACTGTCATCGCCTGTAAGATGCGCGCCGCATTTCGCACTTCATCACATTCACAAAAAGGAACTTAAATGGCTGAAAATCTCTCGCCCGTGGGATTGTTGATGGCAGGCTGCACTTCGATCAGCAATGTCGTCAAAGACATCTCTGCAAAAAAAGTCGTAGACGATCACGAACTCTTTGCCTCTACATTTTGGATTCGATTCTTTGCTGCTCTGGCTTTTCTGGCGGCGCTGGGCTGGCGCGTGATGAGCGGCAACGCTCCGCACTTTCGCAACGACGGCGGAGAATTTTTCGGCGTTGATGGATTGTTGCTTGGGCCTTGGCCGACATATTTGATCTACCTGACGATTGAAGTTTTACTGGTCGCCGGTTCGACGCTGCTGTATTTCCGGGCCATCCAGATAACGCCGATTTCGTTGTGCATGCCGTACATTTCTTTCACGCCGGTGTTTTTGATCGTCACGGGTTGGTATGTAAATGGCGAAGGAACTTCGCTGGAAAAAGGCGTGGGAGTATTGTTGATCGTCGTCGGTTCATTAGCCATGCATCGGCTGTTGTTTTCAAAAGGCTGGCTGGAGCCAATCAAAGCCATCTGGCGGGAACGCGGATGTTTTTACATGCTGGTGGTCGCGTTTGTAAACGCAATTTCCAATCCGATAGACGCTCGGCTGGTGCGAATGACCGACGCTTTCGTTCAGGCGACAGCCTTCGGTTTGGGGATGTGCGCTTTCTTCACCGTGCTGTTGATTGCTCGCAAAGCCGACGCGGGAAAAGTCATTCGTTCGGTTCCGTTCTGGGTGGTGCTGGCCGGAGTGCTGGAAGCCGTCGCGCTGATTTTCCAATTGTCGTCGCACAATTACATCGCAGTCGTTTACACCATCAGCATCAAACGCGCCGGAATCATTCTGGTGATTTTGCTGGGCTGGATGGTTTTCAAAGAGAAAAACATCAGCGACAAATTGATCGCTGCTTCGGTGATGCTGGTCGGCGTGCTGATTATCTACTTGCCGATTTCATTGATGCAGGCATTGATAATTGCGGCGCTGGCGATTGTCGGAATGCTGTTGGCGTTTTACTTGACCAGAGAGAAGAAGGAGAAGGTAGTTGAAGTGGGTTGAAATAAACCGGGTGAGAACATTTTTCTTCACCGCAGAGACGCAGAGAACGCAAAGGTTTCGCAGAGTGTTTTTCTCTGCGCTTCCTCTGCGCTCTTTGCGCCTCTGCGGTGAAAAAACTTGGGCGAGATGCCTGATTCTGCTTTCGACGCTTTGCCTGCTCGCGGTTCCCTGCTTCAGTCAGCAATCCGAACAAACAAGTTCTTCGCCGACTCAAGAGCCGCCCTCTCAACCGGAAGCCAAGCCTTCCAATTGGCAATGGTCGTTTTCAATTCGCAACCGCACTGGTTTTCGCACAGACGAACCGCGCGTTTTTCAAATGTCGCGCAGCTTCATTGACGCCAAAGGCATTTACAAAATCTCCGACGATTGGCGACTGACGCTGGAAGGGCGCGCGCATTACGATCCGGTTGAGCGGTTGGGATTCCCAAAATCTGTCTGGATTGACCCGCGTCAGGTGTTGCTGGATGGCAAAGTCAAAAAGGTGAATTTGAAGCTTGGCTTACAGCAAGTCGTCTGGGGGCAAGCCGACGGGTTGCGCGTGCTGGATGTCATCAATCCGCTGGATTACCGCGAGTTTATTCTGGAAGATTTTCTCGACTCGCGCCGTCCGCTGTGGATGGCTCGCGCCGATGTACCAGTTGAAAAAGGTTCGTTGCAATTGGTCTGGGTTCCATACTTCGCGCCTTCGCGTTTGCCCGGAGTCGAAAACGAATTCGGATTGGGCAGCAACTTCGGGCTGGGTTTGATCGGCGCGGCACAGAGCAATTTGCCGCCTTTTTCAACCCGCGTTGAATCAACTCAACGCCCGGCGTATCAATTGAAATCTTCGCAGGGCGGCGCGCGCTACAGTCGCAGCATCGGCAGTTGGGATTTAACCGGAAATTACTTTTACGGATGGGAAGACACGCCGACCAGTTATGTGCGCGGAATTGAATTCAAACCGAATGAACCTTTGCCAACCGTCGTTTTCAAACCGCGTTTCGACCGCAAGGAAGTTTTCGGCGGAACTGCCGCGACGAATTTCGGTTCCGTCGTCTTGCGAATGGAAGCCGGTTGGAATCGCAACAAGCCTCAAGCCGTGACGGGCTTTCCGATCAAAAGCGGCTATGAAAAGTTCGGCTTATTTTCCAGCGTCACCGGTTTGGACTGGTCGGCGAACACCTGGCTGTGGGTGAGCGGGCAATACTTTCTTCAATCCATCAACGCGCCGCAAAGCCGGTTGCTGTTTCCACGCAACAACCATCTGGCTTCGGTGTTCTTTCGCACGAACTTTTTACGCGATACGCTCAGGCCGGAGTTTTTCGTTTTGACCGGATTGAACCAGCGGCAGTTCATGGTTCGCCCGAAACTGACAAAAACCTTCGGCGATCATTGGAGCGTTGGCGTCAGCGCAGATTTTCTTGGTGGTAAACAAACGAACATTTTCGGCTACTTCGATTCCCGCGACCGCGTTGTGCTGGAATTGAAGTGGATGAAGTGAACTCAAATCGTGTGACAATTTTTCAAATTGTCACACCCAATTTCAGAGAGAACCATTATGGACATCAATCAAATCACGAATTCGATCATCACGATTGTCATGACTGCCGGATTGAAAATCCTGTCTGCGGTTGTTCTGTATTTGCTTGGCCGTTGGCTGATTGGCGTGGTGGTGAAGTTGATGAGGCGCGGTCTGGAAGCGCAAAAAGTTGACTCCACGATTCAACGCTATCTTGGCAACATTGTCGGCGTACTGTTGAACATCGCGCTGGTGATTTCGATCTTGGGTTATTTCGGAGTCGAAACCACTACCTTTGCCGCGCTGCTGGCCGGAGCCGGAATCGCCATCGGCGCAGCCTGGGGCGGCTTGCTGACGAACTTCGCCGCCGGAGCCTTTCTGGTCATTTTGCGCCCGTACAAAGTGGGCGATTTCATCACTGCCGGAGGCGTCACCGGAACAGTGCAGGAAATCGGATTGTTCGTGACGACAATTCAAACGCCTGACAACGTGCAAACTTTTGTCGGCAACAACAAGATTTTTTCCGATACGATTCAGAACTTTTCAGCCTCGCCGTATCGCCGCGTTGACCTGACCGCCACGATTGACCATTCGGTAAATCACGACGAAGCCATCAAGTTGCTGAAAGACGGCTTGGGCAAAATTCCGAACGTCGTCGCTTCTCCCGCGCCGGACGTGGAGATTTTGCAATTTAGCCTGACCGGCCCGGTCCTGTGCGTTCGCCCGTATTGCCACACCGATCATTATTGGCAGGTTTATTTCGACACCAATCGCCTGATCCGCGACACGTTCACCGCAGCCGGATATCCGACCGACCGCAAGATCGTCGTTCAGCAAACCAGCTAATTGTTATCTTTGTTGTCTTGGAGTGCGGGGACTCGTCGCCGCTTTTCGTTCGCGGCTACAGATTTCCTGACAATGGCATTTGTCGCGGCGAATGCCAAAGCTGCGCCGAGTCGCCGCAATCCATGTTTTTGCCAGTCACTGGAAAATTGATTAAGCTGCGCCCGCTTTCAAATCCAATTCAAAACTAAGGCTTTAACGATGAGTTCAGCGGTCACTCCTGTTACTTCCCCAGTCATTCCGAAAGACGCGGCGGCGATGATTTTGCTGCGCGATCCTGACGATCCGAAAGTGTTTTGGGTCAAACGCGCTCGCACGCTCAGGTTTATGGCCAGCTATCATGCCTTTCCCGGCGGCCAGAGAGACGCGGGCGATCACGAAATCCCGATTGAAAACATTCCGCATTCCGCAGACGAAATGACCGGAGTCATGCGCGTGGCAGCCATCCGCGAAATTTTTGAAGAAACCGGCGCGCTGATCGCTTGCGGAGCCGAACGGCTTTCTGCCGAACGCCGAGCCGAACTCCGAGCCGAACTCGCCGCTGACCGAATCACTTTCAAAGACCTGCTGGCCGGCGAAGGCCTGACACTCGATGCCAGTTTGTTGAAAGAAGCTCCGCGTTGGGTGACTCCGGCTTCGATGCCGCGCCGATACGACACGCGGTTCTTTTCCGCGTGGCTGCCCGAAGGTCAGGAAACCGAAATCATCACCGGCGAACTGGAAGACGGCGAATGGCTGCGTCCGGCGGAGGCCTTGCAAAAATGGATTGACGGCGATTGCGTCATTGTCACGCCGATCACCGTGGCGATGCAGGCGCTGTCCGAAGGCGTTCACGATTTTGCCGAGCGCATGCTGAATGTTCCGCAACACGAACGCGACCATTGGGAAAGCCGCGTCGAGATGCGAAAAGGTTTTTATTTGTGCGCGCTGCGAACACCGACGATTCCTCCGGCAACACACACGAACTGTTTCATCATCGGCGGCGACGAAATGGTGGTGATTGATCCGGGTTCGCCTTACACGGAAGAGCAGGCTCGACTGGACGCTGTGATTGAACGGTTCCAAAAACAAGGCCGTCGCATACGCGAAATCATCATCACGCATTTGCACCCAGACCACATCGGCGGAGTCAATCATCTGGCAAAGAAATTCAACCTGCCTGTAGCGACGCATCGGTTAACTGCTGAGGCGATAAACGGCGAGGTGAAGGTTGATCGTTTGATTGAAGACGACGAGGTGATTGAACTCAACGAACAATCGTCCGGCCTGACGTGGCGATTGCGCGCGTTGTGGACTCCGGGACACGCGCGCGGGCATTTGAGTTTTTACGAAGAACGCACAGGCACTTTGATTACGGGCGATTGCGTCGTAGGTTTCGGCACCGTCGTCATCGCTCCGCCCGAAGGAAACATGACCGAATACATGGTTTCATTGCGGAGGTATTTGGATTTGCCGAAGTTGACGGCGTTGATGCCCGGCCACGGACCAGTGCTGGCCGATTCGCGCGGCAAGATCGAAGAATACATCGCGCATCGTTTGGCGCGCGAAGAGATGGTTGTCGCCGCAATGACCGCAGGCGCGCGGACTCCGGCGGAAATAGTCAAAGCTGTTTACACCGACACGCCAGCGGCGATGCACCAACTGGCCGAACTTTCCGTGCGCGCGCATCTGGAAAAATTGATCGCCGACGGACGCGCGCTGGCCGTGACCGAAACCGAATTCGCTCTTGCAGTTTGAGCTTTACCGACTTCAGCCTGAAACCATGACGACTTTTATCATTGCTGTGATTACGCTACTGGGCGGTTTTGCGGTTGGCCTGTTGTTTCGCCGGATAATTTTGGCGTCTCTGCCCGCCAACGCCGACCAGCAATCGTCTCTTGCTCCGTCCGTCAACCAACCCGGCGACGAATCGGGCGACTTGTATAAAATCGCCGAATCGCTGCAAAGCTACTTCGATCAAAGCGCGCACCCAAAAGACCTGCTCTCGCACGCCGAATTCGAGCGCGGCATAAAATTGCTGTCGTCCGAAACTTATTCCACAGCCGACTTGCTGAATTACGTTGCCGGAACCAACGGTGTCATTTGCTGTATGGCGCTGGAAGCGTTGGCTCGGCGCGAAACCGTCGAACAGGACATTTTTGATCCCATCATCAACCTGACGCCGAACCTGGGATATTGGCCGGTGTATTTTGCCTTTCGCGCGCTGGCCAAACACACCAGCCGTCCTCAAATCGGAGCAGTAATGGCGCGCGTCAGCCTGGCCTGGCGTTCGTCAATTACCATTCAATTGCTGCGCGAATTCATCGAAGCCCGCATCGCCGCCGGAGAAAACCCGGATTTCGGCGATGAACTGAATCTGGTGACCGAAGACGACCAGGCGGAAAATCTGGAAACGGCTCTGCGCGAAATCGGCGAACCGCTCGTCGGCAGAATGCTGGAACAGACGCAGCAACATCGCTTGTCTCTGTTTCTGCGCGGCATCGGCAGCATCTGGAGCCGCGACGCTGAAACCCGACGCGAATTGTTGATCGAACACGATTACCTGATCGAACAGGTCAACGAAGTCGAATCGGCGATACAAAAGAAAATTCCGCATTCCGTGTTGCTGGTCGGCGAATCCGGCGTAGGCAAAACGGCGCTGGTTCGCGCGCTTGCCCGCCGGTTGCAGCAAGAAGGCTGGATGATTTTTGAATCCAGCGCCAACGAATTGACGGCTGGCCAGGTGTTCATCGGCGAACTGGAAGGCCGCATTCAAAATCTGTTGCGCCAGTTGAGCCGCCAGAAAAAAGTGTTGTGGTTTGTGCCGAACTTTCAGGATTTGTTGTGGGCAGGCCAGCACAAATACCAGCAAGCCGGAGTGCTGGATCAAATCTTTTCGCGCATCGAAAGCGGCGAAATCGTCATGCTGGGCGAAACGCAACCGGCGGCCTACGAACGATTGCTGCAAGCCAAACCGCGCGTGCGAACAACACTGGAAACCGTTCGCGTCCATTCGTTGAATGACGAAAAGACGTTGGCGCTGGCTCGGCAGTGGGTCGAACATTACAGCCCGTCTCAACGTTCCGACGACAACAAGCTGATTGCCAATCAAACCCTGTCCGAAGCTTTTCAACTGTCGAAACAGTTTTTGGGCGAAAAAGCATCGCCGGGCAATTTGCTGCAATTCCTGTCGCTGACACGCCAACGACTGTCGGCGCTGAATCCTGACGCTTCGTTCAAAATCACGCTCGACGATTTGCTGGTGACGTTGTCTCAACTGACCGGCCTGCCGCTGAGCATTCTGGACGATCGGCACGGCCTGGATTTGGACGCGCTGCGCGATTATTTCCAGTCGCGCGTGCTTGGTCAGCCCGAAGCGGTTGATTGCCTGATTGAACGAGTGGCGATGATTAAGGCAGGCGTCACCGATCCGAAACGACCTCAAGGCGTGTTCCTGTTCGCGGGGCCGACCGGCACAGGCAAAACCGAAATCGCCAAAACGTTGGCGCGTTTCTTGTTCGGTTCTGAAGAGCGAATGATTCGCATTGATATGAGCGAACTACAAACCGGCAGCGGGCTTGGTCGTTTGATCGGCGAAACCGAAGAAGTCGCCGGGCAAACTGCGCTGGTCAATCAGATTCGCCGCCAACCGTTTTCGGTCATCTTGCTGGACGAATTTGAAAAAGCCGACATCAGCGTTTGGGATTTGTTCTTGCAAGTGTTCGACGATGGCCGCCTGACCGACCGGCGCGGCTACACCGCTGACTTTCGGCATTCGATCATCATTCTGACTTCCAATTTGGGAGCGGCGATTCCGCACGGCATGAGCGTCGGTTTTCAGGATACCGCCGGATTCAGTCAGGCAATGGTCGAACGCACGATTGGCAAAACGTTCCGGCGCGAATTCGTCAATCGGCTGGATCGCGTAGTCATTTTCCGTCCGCTGAACCGCGGCGTGATGCGCGATTTGCTGAAAAAGGAATTGCGCGACGTGGTGCATCGGCGCGGTTTGCGAAACCGCGACTGGGCTGTGGAATGGGACGAATCGGCGCTTGAATTTCTGCTCGACAAAGGCTTCACGCCAGACTTGGGTGCGCGCCCATTGAAACGCGCGATTGAGCAGTACCTGTTGTCGCCGTTGGCAATGAGCATAGTCAATCACCAGCTTCCCGATGGCGATCAGTTTTTGTTCGTTCGCAGCGACGGCAAAGCAATCCAGGTCGAATTCGTTGATCCGAATCCGCCCGAAGTTCCAGCTCTCACCAATGAAGAAACCGACGCCGAATGTCAGTTGGAAGAGATCGCGCTGGACGCTCGCGGCACTCCGGCAGAAGTCGAATTTCTGAAAGACGCTTTCGAGCGGTTGGTGGATGAAATCGAATCCGAAGACTGGCAGGCGAAAAAGAATTCGGCGTTGCTGCAAACTTCTGCAAAAGGCTTTTGGAATTCTCCAGCAAGGTTCAGCGTGCTGGGGCTGGTCGAATACATGGATCGCATCGAAGTTGGTTTGCGTTCGGGCGATTCCCTGTTGCGGCGCATCTTGGGAACTGAACCGGAAAAGCGAAAACTCTTTTCTTCGGATTTGACCAAACGGTTGGCGCAGCAAATTTACCTGCTGGAAATCGCTTGCGACGATCTGGCCGACAATCGTCCGCGCGAAGCTTTTCTGCAAATTGAAAGCGGGCGCGACACCGGACTCGATCCGACGGAAAGCGATTTGTTCGCTCAACAGTTGATCGGAATGTACGAACAATGGGCGGCGCGGCGGAAAATGAAGCTTGAAGTCATAGAACAAACCATCGGCAACGACCGACAACCGCTCCGCTGGCTGGCAACGGTTTCCGGCTACGGAGCCTTTTCGATCCTCGCGCCCGAAGCGGGATTTCACGTGTTGGAAACTCCGCGCAAGGAAGGAAATTTCAATCGTTTCAAAGCTCGCGTTCGCGTCGCCGATATGCCTGACGAACCGGTTGGCGACACGCCCGGAACGTTGGCTCGGCTGGCACGCGAATCGTTCGACCGGCTTGGCGACAAAAAGCTGGTGATCGTCCGTCGTTACCGAGAAACGCCTTCGCCGCTGGTGCGCGACAGCATTCGCAACTGGCGCACTGGGAAGATCGAACGAGTGCTCGGCGGCGATTTCGATTTGATTCGGTAAAAACAACCGCAAGATGAAGCCGATTAATGCCTCACCCTGCGGTTTCAATTCACGATCAATCTACTTCAACTTCACATCCACGGAAGCAGAGGTGTTTTCCCATTCCAGCTTCAGCACTCCGCCGGTCAGCGAGATCGTGAATTGTTCAACCGCCGCCGTCTTGCCGACTTTCATATCCGTTCGCCCAAGATCGTCTGCATCCTTGTAGCTGAACGCGCCCCACTGTTTGGAGGTTTTGTTGACGATCAATTTCCAGCCGGTTTCGCTGGGCAGCGTGAACAGCGCGTAACTGCCCGCCGGAACCGCCAAATCGCCAATCATCAAATCGGCTTCGGTGGTCAACACTGTCGCTTCGTCGGCTCCCGTGCGCCAGACTTTCCCGAAAGGAACCAGTTCGCCGCCGACGGCTTTGCGACCTTTCAGCGAAGGCCGCCCGTAGGTGATCGAAACTTTTTTGCCGCCGATGGTGGCGTCAATGGTTTCGTGCGGACTGACTCGCTGGCGCTGCATCGCCACCACCGCCACGATCAAAACACTTACCACTGCAAGAATCGCTAACGTTCGTTTCAAAGTCATTTCAAAATTCTCCTGTTCAGTTGTTGATTAGGTTAAACAAGCCACGCTGCGACGTGGCCGGATTGAAACAAAAACAAATTTTCCGCTCACCGCGCTTCTCCTAAAATCAGAGCACTGCGCGGCGCAACGCTGGCTCGGCCATCGCTGACCAGCGTCGAACTCATCTTCAACGGCAACAAGCCGACTTCTTTGTTGTCGCCGAAAACCTGCCAATTCCCTTTGGGGATATTCAATTCAGCCAGTCGGGCACTGGCGTTCAACACAACCAGAGCACGCGCCCAATCGTCTTGTTCCGTTACGTCTTCGATCAAAAACGCAACGCAACCTGACGGAACAGATAAACCCGGCAGGTCGTCAAGAAACTTCACCGCACGGCGAACCTGCTCCGCCGTTTCCAGCCGAAACAGGCGATGCGCCCGCCGGAGCGCAATCAGCCCTTGGTAATACTCATACACATCGCCGTGCTCCAGCTTGTCGCGCCAGCGAATCATATTCACCGCGTCTGGTTTGTTGTAACTATTGTGGTCGCCGCCTTTGGTTCGCAGAAATTCCTGACCGGCCTCTATGAACGGAATACCTTGCGAAGTGAACACAGCGGCGGCGGCCAGCTTGTCCATCGCTCGGCGGTCGGCGTCTGTGATACGCGCGTCGTCAATCGTGCTGATTTTCAACCGATCCCACAGCGTATGATTGTCGTGACATTCGACGTAATTGATCGCTTCCAGCGGAGAATCGCTGAAATCATCAATCGCTCCGCGAATGCCGAGTTTGACGCCATGAACGTGATGGCCCGATTGAGCGAAACCGGTTTCGCGCGCATTGAAGACGTTTCCTTTCAGAGCGTCGCGGTAATGATCGTTGAACACAGACCATCCCTGACTGCGCTGTGTGCCTTTCCAGGTGATTTCAATCGGCGTCGAACCGCCCGCCCACGGCTCGCCGTAAATCAGCAGGTTCGCGTCAATCGCGCGCAATTCTTCGGCAATTTGTCGCACGGTTTCGCGGTCAATCAGCCCCATCAAATCAAACCGGAATCCATCAAGCTTGTATTCCGTCACCCAATGCTTCAGGCAATCAATGATGTAACGCCGAACCATAGGCGCTTCAGTGCGGAACTCATTACCCACGCCGGAGCCGTTCCAGTAAGTGCCGTCATGTTTCAACCGGTAGTAATAACCCGGAACCAATCCGTCAAAACTGTAAACGCGCCCAAGATCAACGGCTTCAAAAGTGTGATTGAACACGACATCCAACGTGACGCGAATGCCTCGTTGGTGCAGCGCACCAATCATCCGTTTCACTTCGCTGACACGGCGGGCGTCAAATCTTTCAGTGGCGTACCAGCCTTCGGGCGAAAAATGATGCACCACGTCGTAACCCCAGCCATATTGGTCTTCGGATTTTTGGTTGTGAAATTCGCCGAGCGGCAGCAGTTGAACAACGTTGACGCCGAGTTCCACCAGATGATCCAGGCCGGTTGTGACATCCAAACGCCCGGTCAAATGAGTCCTGCTTTCCGTCAAGCCAAGATACTTGCCGCGTCGCTGAATGCCTGAATCGGGGTCAATCGTGAAATCGCGCAGGTGCATTTCGTAAATGACGGCTTCGGAAATCGGAAAACTCGGGCGATCGGAAACAGGAGTTTCGTCGTGAATGACTATGCAGCGTCCATCGTGATTGGTGACGGCTTTGGCATACGGATCAAGCAGTTCGCGGTTGGCGTCAAAACGCGCGTCTTCACCAGCCGCCGAATAAGTGTAGTAAGCGCCAAGCTGATCGCCTTTGACGACAATTTCCCAACAACCGTCTTCGAGTTTGACCATCGAAACGCGATAGGCTTCACCGCCTGTGGGCGCTTGATACAAATTCAACGTCATTTGACCGGCTGTCGGCGACCAAACGCGAAAGATGGTTTGTTCAGGCGTGTACAACGCTCCGAGCGGTTGAGAAGAAAACACTCCGTCAGCCGGATGAGCCAGCGGCGGCGTTGCTTGATACTTGATCGGAGCCATACGAGCGGTCGAGTTCGTGTTCATTATGTCCAGGATTTTGCGAAATCAGGGGTAAGCAAGCCGAAAGCCTAGTCGCAATCGTCGCCTCGTTCAAGCCTGCCTCAAAATGAGTTTTGTTCAGACTATTTCTGTTTTTCGCTGCTCTAAGCCAGCCGTAAAGCTTGAATCGAAAGTGAGGTAGAACTCGATGATAAAGAAAGCAATTTATTCGATTTTTGTCGCCGCGTTGCTGTTGACGATTTTTCTTCACCACCGCGCAACCGATGCCGCGACCACATTGTTTCGCGCTGAACCAATCAACCAGAAATTCAATGTGGGCGGTTTGGAACGCACGGCGATCATCGTTCCCAACTCAGTTGCCGTGCCGAAAGAAGGCTCGCCGCTGGTGTTCATCTTTCACGGGCACGGCGGCACGGCTCGAAATTCATTCAACCGGTTTGAAATTCACAGACACTGGCCGGAAGCCGTTGTCGTTTATATGCAAGGCTTGCCAACCGCAACTGGCCGCGACCCGAATGGCGAACGCCCCGGATGGCAAAATGCTCCTGGGCTTCACGGCGACCGCGATTTGAAATTTTTCGATGCTGTCGCGGGCTGGGCGAAGAAAACTTACAAGGTTGATGCCAACCGAATTTATGCCGGCGGACATTCCAACGGTGGAGGAATGACTTACGCGCTGTGGTCGGCGCGCAGTAATGTCATCGCCGCGTTCGCTCCATCGGCTTCGGTGTTTGGTTACAAAGCCACTGGCGCAACTCCAAAGCCGGCGCTGCTGATTATTGGCAAAGGCGACAACATAGTTCCAACCGAAAATCAGGAACGAAGCGCCGAAATTGTCTTGAAGCTCAATCAATGCGAAGCGACCGGCAGAGGAGTCGCTCCAAACGTCAAACTTCACAAATCCAAAATCGGAGCCGACACTGCGATGTACGTTCACAACGGCGGCCACAAAATGCCTGACAACACTGGCGAAATGATGGTCAAATTTTTCAAGCAACAACGCCTGAAATAACTTTTGGAGTGTAGCGATTCGATTTGAATCGCTACACTCAGAAACTCAAAGCCTGCAAATTTCTCCCTGCCTGCTCGTTCAGCCAACGTTCAACTCAACGCCGAAAATTCGTTCGCAACCATCCAACAAACTTTGGCGTAAAAGAAAACGACCCGATTACAATTACCCCTTGTGCAATTTAAGTGGCTTCAAGCAGGAGAAGGAATAATGACTCAAACTACAATTTCACGATTGGCCAGATTTGTCTGTTTGCTGACCGTGCTGTTCGTCCTGGTCGGCGACAGCGCAGCTCAATCGCCCGACAAAATCATCAAACAAGCCGTCAAGTCCATGACAAATGGCAAAGGCGAAAAGGCGCTACGAGAAGTTCGGTCCCGTCAAGCCAGCGGCAAAATCACCAACCCCAAAGACGGTGCGACCGGAAATTATCAATCGTCATCTTCGCAACCGAATTGGCACATCGAAGCCTTTGATCTGGCCGGATTGGAATTCAGTTCAGGTTACAACGGCAAATCGTCATGGACGCGAGATTCGCGCGATGGTTTGCGCACGTTGACCGGACAAGCCAGCCGCGATTTTCAAACTGAGGCTCGTTATCGCAACTGGCGCTGGCTGGATTTCAAGAAAGACAAATCCAAACTGACTTTTGCCGGACAAACCACGATCAACGGACAAGCGGCCAACACATTGGCGCTGGTGACGGCCAAAAACGTGACGATCAAAATGCACTTCGACGCGGCGAAAGGCTTGCTCATCCGCGAAGAAATTCCCGCGGGCGAAACAATTCGCGTGTTTGATTATTCGGACTTCAAGACTGTTGGCGCGATTCAAGAACCGCACGCCATCAAACTCACCATTGGCGAAATCAGCTTTGACATCAAACTGGATTCGATCAAACACAATCCGCAACTTGATCGTGTAGCGTTCGAGTTTCCCAAACTTTCCAACGAAGCTCTGCCGGATATTCCGGCGTTGCTGGATGCGGTCGGCAAAAACGAAGACGAAGTGGACAACATTCTGGAAAAGTATGCTTACACGCAAACCACAGTTCGCCGCGAAATTGACAACAAAGGCCAATTGAGAATCAAAGAATCGGAAACTCACGAATTGACGTTTTACAAAGGCAATCGCATCCGTCGTTTGATCGCCAAAAACGACAAGCCGCTGTCGCCCAACGAAGAGGCCGACGAAACCAAACGCATCGAAAAACGAGTCCGCGACATTGAAAAGAAAGAAGCCGAGAAAGCTCGCAAAGCGGAAAAACAGCGCGAAGTCGCTCAGGAAAACTCCGGCCCGCCCGACGACGAGCGCGGTCAGCGAATTTCCATCGCCGATGTGTTGAAAGCGTCGAAGCTGGTCAATCCTCGCCGCGAACGATTCCGCAACCGCGACGTGATCGTTTTCGATTTCGAGCCTTTGCCCGGTTACAAACCCAAAAAAGATTTTGAAAAGTTCTTCGGCAAGATGGCTGGCGCGATTTGGGTGGACGCCGCCGACAAACAAGTCGCTCGCGTCGAAGCCAGACTGATCGAATCTTACAAAGTCGGCGGCGGCTTGTTGGCTTCGCTGAAAGAAGGCGCGTCGTTCGTGCTGGAACAGGATAGAGTCAACAACGAAATCTGGCTGCCAACGCGCGCCGACATCAATCTGGGCGTGAAGGTTTTGCTGGTCAAAGGCATCAACGTCAATTCGGTTGTGACTTATGGCAATTACAAACGCTTCAACGTGGATGCTGAAAAAGAAAAGCTGAAAGACCCTCTGAAACCGTAAGTGACCGCTCAACAAAACACGAAAGGCGCAGAAAGCTAAGCAAGCTCGCTGCGCCTTTTTGCTTTTGAATCTCAAATACGTCAGTCGAGATATAAAAACTCATTCAGGTTGAATACGGCGTGACACAAATCCCGCAAGGCCGCAGACGCAGGTTTTTCGTTCTTGCGTTCGGCGTAACCAGCCGTTTGTTTCTGCAAAAACTCCAACGACCAGGCCAATTCCTTTTCGGTCGGCTGACGATTGAGCGCCAGATTGAACGCCGTCGTTATTTGTTTACGAACGTCAGTTCCCGCTTCGGCAGCGACTCGTTCGGCGAAAAACCCTGCCTGTTGCAGCACGAATTCATTGTTCATCAAAGCCAAAGCTTGCGGCGAAACGGTTGAAACGGCTCTGACCGGACCGGAAACCGTTGTCGCTGGACAGTCAAAGACTTCGATCATCGGCAACAACACCGAACGTTTGACGAAGATGTACACGCTACGTCGCCACGTAGAATGATCGTCTTTGGCATCCAGTGGCCAACGCGGACGTGAACCGGTGTTGATGATGTCGGGATCAATTCGCGGGTAAATGCCTGGCCCGAACATTTCCTTATTCAGCTTGCCGCTGATCGAAAGCATGCTGTCGCGTATGATTTCGGCTTCCATTCGACGCGGATTGGAACGCCAGAACAGATGATTTTCGGAATCCACCGCGGCAGATTTTTCATTGAACTTGCTGGATTGGCGATAAGTATTCGACGTGACCATCAATCGGTGCATTCGCTTCAGCGACCAGTTCGCAGTTTGCGGTTCGCGGTTCGCAGATGATTGCCGTGAACCGCGAACTGCGAACTGCGAACGCGATTCCATAAACTCAGTTGCAAGCCAGTCCAACAACTCAGGGTGACTGGGCTTGTCGCCGGTTGCGCCAAAATCGCTTGGCGTGCGGACGATGCCTTTGCCGAAATGATATTGCCAGATGCGATTGACCGCGACGCGAGCCGTCAGCGGATTATCTTTGCTGGAAATCCAATCAGCCAGTTGTTTGCGCCGCAGTTGCGGATTCAAATCGCTTTCGCCGCAAACGACTTGCGGCAAGCCCGGCCCAACAGGGTCGCCTTTCATGCTGACATCGCCGCGTTTCAGCAAGTACGCCTGTTTAGGTTTCTCTTCGTCGGTCACGCCCATCACCGCTGGCAGCGGCTTGGGGCGCTTTTTGTTGATGTCATCAATGACTGTCTGAAATCTTTTCCGCATTTCTTTTTCGTCGGGCGTCAGTTGTTCATCAATTTCTTCTGGCTGTAAATTTACGGCCTTGGCAAACCGTTCAGCGGTTTCTTTGCGGTACTGTTCACGTGTTTGAGCATTGATCGCACCAGCCGACTCCGCCAGCTTGACGTGAAACTCGATTTTTTCCGCCATTAGTTTTTCGCGGACACGTTGTTCAACCGCCTCGATTTTTGAGCGCCAGGGACGCAATTCTTCATTAATGGACTTATTGGCATCAGCGTGAGCCTTCTTATCTTCTTCGCCGACCAACAGCTTTTCGGTCTTCTGGTACGGGAAGAAAACGGCCTGCATTCGGTAATAATCTTTCTGCGGAATCGGATCGTATTTGTGATCGTGGCAGCGAGCGCAACCCACAGTCAGTCCCAAAAACACCGTCGAAGTCGTCGAAACCATATCGTCCAATTCATCAGAACGGGTTTGGTCGTTATTCGCGTTGTCCACAGTTGGACCGCTGCGAACAAATCCGGTCGCAATCAAATCTTCCGGTTTGGTTTCGGCGGCAGGTTTCAACTGATCGGCGGCAAGCTGTTCACGAATGAACTGGTCGTAAGGCATGTCAGCGTTGAAGGCGCGAATCACCCAATCGCGGTAACGCCAGGCGTGCGGACGGTCGTAATCGAATTCGTAACCGCCGCTGTCTGCATAACGCGCCAGATCAAGCCAATGGCGTCCCCAACGCTCTCCGTAATGTTGGCTGCTGAGCAACCTGTCCACAACTTTTTGGTATGCGGCCTCGGAGGGATTTTTCAAAAACTCTGCCATTTCTTCAGGCGAAGGCGGCAAACCAATCAGGTCGAAATAAACTCGGCGCAACAATTCGCGCGGCGAAGCAGCAGGCGATGGGCGCAAACCTTTTGACTCCAACCTGGCCAACACAAAAGCGTCAATTTCATTTTTCACCCACGACCGCATTTTGACTTTCGGCACAGCCGGGCGAACCGGTTTGACGAACGACCAGAAGCTACGATCTTTGTCGGTGATGCTGTAACCGGGAGCACGAACCGGTGCGGATTCCGGCGCAACAGCAGCGACAGCTTTGGGTTGAAGCTGTTTGATCCAGTCGGCGATGGCTGCGATTTCGGCATCACTGAGTTTGCCGCCCATCGGCATGGCAGGTTCTTCTTTGTGCGTAATCAGCTTGAACAGCAAACTTTTTTCCGGCTGGCCGGGCAAGATGGCCGCGCCGCGTGTTCCGCCTTTCAACGTGGATTCTTCGGTTCGCAAATCCAGACCTGAGCGTTGAATCTTCGCGCCGTGACAGCCGACGCAGTTTTGTTCAAAGATCGGTTGAACTTTGTCTTTGAAAAAATCCGGCGCAGCGCCGCTGTGTTGGGAACCAAAAATAAACGCACAGCCAGTCGCCGCTGCAACCAGCACAAACTTTTTCGCCAAGTCTGCTTTACGCATCGAATCAAACCTTCCTTGAAAAATTGAGTGGTGAAATGGAACTTGCCGCAAGCGGGCGAATCTTCTTTCGGTGTCGGCAGATTGTCAAACCAACGCGCGCGAAGTTCGCATTTCGCCGAAACGCGCACAGGTTCCGCCAATGTTTACAAAGCGTTGATTGACACCTTTCAGAACCCTGTAGTAGCTTTCAGCCCGTCCCATCAATAGAAAATCGGTTGCAACTGACACCGTAGCTGCAAACAGTCTGGAGAACCAACAACCCTGAGAAGCCTGAAAATCACATTGCCGGAACGCGGGCTGGAAACTTTGTTCGGCCCTCACGATCAGAACATCAAGTATCTGGAATCGCTGTTGAGCGTGCGCGTCGGCGGACGTGGCAACGAGCTTCTGGTCGAAGGCGATGAAGCCGATGTGGCTGTCGTCGAAAAAATTCTGAAAGACTTCGGCCAGCTTTTTACCGAAGGTCGTACGCCTTCGGCCAACGAACTCCGCGCTGCGTTCAAACAAATTGCTGATGATCGCACTTCCACTTTGCGCGAACTGCTGACCGGGCAGAAACGCATCAACCCCGCTGGCCGCAAACAAGTCACAGCCAAAGGTCCAAATCAAAAATTGTACATGGAAGCCATCGAAGCCAACGACATTGTGTTCGGCATTGGCCCGGCGGGAACCGGCAAGACTTATCTGGCCGTGGCAATGGCTGTGCAATATCTGATTTCCAAACGAGTCAATCGCATTGTGCTGGCTCGCCCGGCTGTCGAAGCAGGTGAAAAGCTCGGATTCCTGCCCGGCGATTTGCAGGACAAGGTTGACCCGTATTTACGCCCGCTGTACGACGCACTGTTCGATTTGATGGATTTCGAACGCGCGACGAAGTTTCTGGAAAAACGAGTTATCGAAGTCGCTCCGCTGGCGTTTATGCGCGGCAGAACGCTTTCCGATGCCTTCGTCATTTTAGACGAAGCTCAGAACACGACTTCGGAGCAGATGAAGATGTTTTTGACGCGCATCGGCTTCGGATCGAAAGCCGTCATCACAGGCGACGTAACGCAGATTGATCTGCCTTCGGGGCGAAAATCCGGTTTGGTCGAAGCTCAGCGCGTGGTCAGCAACATCGAAGGCATTTCGTTCATCCACTTCGACGAACGCGACGTGGTTCGTCACCATCTGGTGATGATGATTATCAAGGCTTACGATGAGCACAACAAAAAGATCAGTCTCTAGTCGGGACAGAGAGACAGAGGGACTGAGAGACAAGGCGATTCGTGAGATAGAAATTCTCAACCGCCAGAAGCTGCATGAGATTGACAAGAATTCAGCCGCGAAGTTGGCGAGCGCAGTGTTGGATCGAATAGGCAGACAGGATGCTGAATTGACGATCACCTTCATCCGCGACGCGGCGATGCGGAAACTCAATCGTGAGTATCGTGGCAAAGACAAACCGACCGATGTGTTGTCGTTCGCCTATCACGAATCCGACGAAGGATTCGCCGAAACCGATTCTCACGTTGGCGACGTAGTCATTTCTGTCGAAACTGCTGCCCGTTACGCCGCTGAATTCGGGCTGACTTTTCAGCGCGAACTTGAACATTTAATCATTCACGGCACGTTGCATCTGGCCGGATACGATCACGAAACCGACAACGGCGAAATGAATCGCCTGGAACGAAAGTTGAGAAAAGAACTTCTTCAAAAGTAGCCGGAGTCGGCAATCGAGGTAGCTTCTTCAAAGCTGCACCGACCACCGACCACCGACCACCGACCACTCGATTATGGAATCTGAAATAGCCGTGACCGGCATCTTCATCTTGATGCTGGTCGTTACTTCCATCGCCAAAAGCGCGCTTGATGAACTGAGCGATGTCAGTTTGCGGTTGCTCGCCAGCGAAGCCGAAGTCACTCCGCACGCCGAATTCTGGCGCTCGATTCTGGAGCACTACCACCAACTCAGTTTTACGCTGACCTTTGGCATTCACCTTTCGATTGCCTCGATTGCGATTCTGATTAGCTCGCTGGCACACCGAATTTACCCTGAACATTTTCTGGCGACGGCTTTTGGAGCAATGATTCTGACGGTGATCGTCTTTCGCCAGATCGTTCCTTTGGTCGTCACGCAAAACGATCCGCAAAGAACGCTGCTGAAATTGCGATGGCCGCTCAGCATTTTGTGGCCGATTCTGGGCGCGATTGCTCATCCGCTGTATCGAACCTTGCGCGGCTTGCAAAAAGAAACCGACACGCCGACTCAAACCAAAACCGACGACAAACAAGACTCAGACGACAACGAAGACCAGTTGCAAGCCTTTCTGGATGTCGGCGAAGAAGAAGGCATCATCGAAGAAGAAGAAGGCGAGATGATCCAGACGATCATTCGATTCAGTGATCGCACAGTTTCTGAAGTCATGACTCCGCGTCCGAAAATCGTCGCCGTCGAAGCCAACTGCAACATCGAACAGGTTCGCAACCTGATGATCGAATCGAAGTATTCGCGTCTGCCCGTGTACCGCGACCAGATAGACAACATCGAAGGCGTGATTTATGTCCGCGATCTGCTGAAATTCTGGGCCAGCGGCGAAACCAACAGCACAGCAATCGAAATTGCCCGACGCCAACCTTACGAAGTGCCGGAATCGAAACCGATTGACGACCTGTTGCGCGAAATGCAGAAAGCCAAAGTTCAAATGGCTGTCGTCATTGACGAATATGGAGGTTTGGCCGGATTGGTCACGCTGGAAGATTTGGTAGAAGAAATCGTCGGCGAAATCGAAGACGAAGACGAACCCGACCCGCAAGCCACCGAAGTCGAAATAGTTAAGGTCGCCGACGATCTGTGTATGGTTCGCGGCGATGTGGAAATCGGCAAGATCGAACGTGAATTCAATGTCGAACTCGCCGCAGACGATTTCACGACCGTCGCCGGATTGGTCATCAATCAGCTTGGCCACCTACCCGCCATCGGCGAGTTGTTTGAATTTCGCGGTCTTCGATTTGAAGTCGTCGAAGCCAACGACAGGCAGGTGTCCCGCCTGCAAATTCAAAAAACTCCGCAGGAAACTGTGACCACAGGCAAAACGGCTGAGCTGGCACTCCCCAAACCAACCAATGGAAATTCCACCACCGGTAAACTTGCCAACGGCCACTGAAATCCACCGAGTTGCATTACAATGGCGTTCCCACACAACCGGGAGGAAAACGAATATGCAAAGCATCACTCTGCAATCTCATATCGGCCAGGATGGCATTCTGCGCCTGCAAGTCCCCGTCGCGCTGAAAGACGTAGACGTTAAAGTCACACTGGCTCTGGAAGAGACGTCAAAAAACGGCGCGCCCAAGTCGCCGGAAGAACTGGGATGGCCGCCGGGATTTTTTGAAGCAACCTTTGGCTGTTTACCAGACTTTCCTGAAATTGATTCCGAAGGCGATTACGAAACACGGGAAGAGTTGCCATGACTTATCTGTTGGACACCAATGTTTGTATCGCTCATCTTGCTGGGCGCTCAGTCAAAATACGGCAAAAGCTTCAAATCATTCCGCCGACACAAATTAGGCTGTGCTCAGTCGTCAAAGCCGAAATCATTTATGGCACGTTTAAGGGCAACTACACCTCTCAGGCAGTCGCTTTAAGGCAAAGATTCCTCACTCAATTTGTTTCCCTTCCATTTGACGATCTGGCCGCCGATTTTTATGGCCAGGAAAGAGCGCGATTGGCCAAACTCGGCCAATCAATTGGCCCGAACGATTTGATGATTGCGTCCATTGCTTTGGCCAATAACCTGACACTTGTGACTCACAACACCCGCGAGTTTTCGCGCGTCGCCAACCTGCAAATCGAAGATTGGGAACTATGACTGAAAATCACAAATCCGGCTTGGTCGCTTTGATTGGTCGTCCAAACGCTGGCAAATCCACGCTGCTCAATTCGCTGATCGGCGAACATATCGCCGCTGTTTCAGCCAAACCGCAAACCACTCGCACGCGCATCAAAGGCATCATCACCCGCCCCGAAGGCCAGATTGTCTTTGTGGACACGCCGGGCATTCACAAACCGGGTTACGCCTTGAATCGCCGGATGATGCAATACGTCACAGATGCGTTGATGCAAGTGGACATTGTCGTGCTGATGCGCGATGCCACAACCAGCTTCGGTTCCGGCGACAAATACACGCTCGATCTGGTCAAACAGGCAGGCAAAAAGACCTTTCTGATTCTGAACAAAATTGACCGAATGGAAGACAAAGCGGCGTTGCTGCCAATGATTCAACACTACAGTCAGGAATACGATTTTGCCGAAATCATTCCGCTGTCGGCGCTGAAAGGCGAAAACCACGACTTGCTGGTGAGTAAGCTGCTTGAGCACCTGCCCGAAGGTGAAGCTCTGTACGAAGATGCTGATGTTTTCACCGATCAAATCGAACGCAACATCGTCGCCGAACTCGTCCGCGAAAAAATCCTGGAAATGACTGAGCAGGAACTTCCCTACTCCACCGCCGTGCGCACCGAAATGTGGACGGAAACCGACAACGGCGCGGAAATCCATTGCGTGATTTACGTCGAACGCGATTCGCAAAAACCGATCATCATCGGTCGCGGAGGCCAGATGCTGAAACAGATCGGCACACGCGCGCGCCACGACATTGAAAAACTGCTCGACCGCCACGTTCGCTTGAACCTTTTCGTTCGCGTCCAAGGCGACTGGCGCAACGATCCGCGCACGTTGGATGAACTTGGAATCGAAGAACACAGTTAAACCTGTCATCTGACACCTGCAACCTATCACCTGATGAACATGAAGCTTTGGTACGCTGTTGAAGTCGAAATCGCTCGCGTAGGCGAAACCGCCGCAACCACGCAACTGTGGGCAATGAACACCACAGGGCTTGAAGTTTCAGAAGACGCCGCTGACTTCGTCACACTGCGCGCGTATTTCGATGCCGCGCCCGACGTGGAAACACTGCGGCAGAACATTCTGAACAACTTGAAACTGCTAAACCTGACTAAATTGGCGCTTCGCCGAATCGAAGCCAGCACCATCGCCGATCAGGACTGGATGTCCGAATGGAAAAAAGGCTGGGAGCCATTGTTGATCGGTCGGCGATTGGTGATTGCGCCATCGTGGAAACTTGATCAAGTCCCCCAGCTTACCGATGCGGCTGGCAGAATCGTCATTCAAATTGATCCTGGCATGGCTTTTGGCACAGGCACTCACGAAACCACACGCGGCTGTCTGGAACTGCTGGAACATTTCTGGCCATTGGAAACCGAATCTGCGTCGTTGCTTGATGTCGGCACGGGCACAGGCATTCTGGCAATTG
This sequence comes from uncultured Acidobacteriota bacterium, assembly GCA_902825875.1. Classification (GTDB taxonomy): domain Bacteria; phylum Acidobacteriota; class Blastocatellia; order RBC074; family RBC074; genus RBC074. Next base: position 50,765 of record CADECP010000033.1, on the reverse strand, counting down.
CAGCGATAAAGCTTCACCCAGGTTCGCGTGTTACAGCCTTTGACGTAGACCCCGAAGCCATCGAAGTCGCCCGCGAAAACGCTGAAATCAATCAGGTCGCCGACGACATTGAAATCGAAGTCAACAAACTCAGCTGCTACGCCGATCAGGAATTTGATGTCGTGCTGGCGAACTTAACTGCTGACGTAATTATTCCGCTGGCCACTGACTTCCCTGCGGCGATGAAGCCGCAAGGCATTTTGATCGTCTCCGGCATCTTGCGCGAACAAGGCGCTGACGTGACGACGGCGTTGACCGAACAACAGTTTGAATTGATTGAATCGAAACCTGATGGCGAATGGGTTTCGATGGCATTTCGATTGAAAAACTGACGCCAGAAGGTGAGAGTTATTGATATTCAGCCAGCGCCGACTGAATATCTTTCGGCAATTCGACTGAACGGCTTTCGGCGTAATTCGCCCAAGCGTTGATGCTGGTGGCGGTGGCGGCAAGATCGTCGGTTCCGTGAAAGAAGATTCCGTAAACGATCTTGAAGCTGCGCTGACTGATTCGGTCTACGCGCAAGCCCACATCAAGTTTCGCCGGGTAAATCACCTGCCGTTTGAAATCGCAGGAAGCGTGAACCAGCGACGGGCCTTCGGCCAGCCCCACCTGTTTGCCTTTGTAGCCAATCTTCCGCAGCAACTCGACGCGCGCCGATTCGCAGTAAACGAAATACACAGTGTTGTTGACGTGACCTTGAGCATCCATGTCTCCCCAGCGGACTTCGATGGCTTTCCAGTATTTGAATTGATCGCGTGTGATTGGTGAGCTTGTCATTGTGTTTGGTACGGAACCAGAAGCCGTAGCGACTGGTTGGTTTTGAAATGCGCGCACCCCGAAGCGCCCGGTCGCTACCGCTCCCGGTTCTGTACCGACAGTTCTTCTTCGTGTGTTTCGCGCAACTTGAACTTCTGAATCTTGCCGGAAGCCGTCATAGGAAAATCCGTGACGAAACGCCAGTAACGCGGAATCTTGAATCGCGCGAGTTGGTTTTGGCAAAAAGATTTCAGTTCTTCTTCGGTCGCAGCTTCGCCGGCTTTTAACTTCACCGCCGCGCCTACTTCTTCGCCGAAAAATTCGCTTTTGATGGCGTAAACATAAACGTCCGAAACGGCCGGATGTTGGCGCAGATGATCTTCGATTTCTTTGGGCGAGATGTTTTCGCCTCCGCGAATGATGAGGTCTTTGATGCGGCCAGTGATGCGGACATAACCTTCGTCGTCCAGCGTCGCTTGATCGCCGGTCCTCAGCCAGCCATCGGCGTCAATCGCTTTGGCCGTAGCTTCAGCGTTGTTGTAATAACCGAGCATGACGTTGTAACCGCGCACGCACAATTCGCCGTGCTGATTCGCGGCCAGCGTTTCGCCGGACGCCGGATCAATGATCTTCACTTCCATTTCGGGCAGAACTTCGCCGACGGTTTGTGTGCGATGTTGCAGCGTGTCGTCGCGGCGAGTTTGCGTGATTCCCGGCGAAGCTTCGGTCAGGCCGTAAATGATTGTGATTTCGCGCAAGTTCATTTCGGCGATGGCGCGCTTCATCAATGCTTCGGGACAGAGCGCGCCAGCCATTACACCGGTTCGCAAGCTGGACAAATTGAAGCGTGAAAATTCCGGGTCTTCCATTTCAGCCAGAAACATCGTCGGCACTCCGTAAAGCGATGTGCAGCGTTCGGCTTCGACAGTTTCCAGAACTTTGCGCGCGTCGAAAAACTCAATCGGGCATAAACAGACTCCGTGCGTGTACGCGCCCAGCACTCCGATCACGCAGCCGAAGCAATGAAACAGCGGCACGCACAAACACAAACGATCTTCGGGCGAATAGCCCAAGCCTTGCGCCATCCAGTAAGCATTGTTGACGATGTTGCGGCTGCTGAGCATGACGCCTTTTGGAAAGCCAGTCGTGCCAGAGGTGTATTGCATGTTGATGACATCGTCCACGCCGACTAAGGCTTCGCGCGCGTTAAGTTCGGCATCGCTGACTTCGGCGGCTTTTTCGCGCAAAGCCTCGTAAGGCATCAGGTCTTCGGGACATTGTTCATCCCCGCGACGAATGAAGATCGCGCGTTTCAAATTCGGCAGCTTGTCACCGCCGACTGCGCCGATGTCGCGAAGCACATTGACGTAATCCACATCCTTGAATCCGCTGATGGCGATGACTGTGGCAGCTTCGCTTTGGCGCAGCAGATACTCCATTTCATGAGCGCGCAAACTGGTGTTGACCGTCACCAGAATGGCCCCAATTTTGGCCAACGCGAATTGCAGCACAATCCATTCGGGAACGTTCGTCGCCCACAACGCGACTCGCTCGCCGCGCTCTACTCCACAAGCCATCAAACCACGAGCAATCAACCGCGCTTCGACTTCGAGTTCGGCGAAGGTGAAGCGCAAATTGCGGTCGGCGTACACCAGAGCTTCGTTGTCGGGAATAGATTCGGCCAGGCGCGTGAGCAGCGCGCCGACGGTGGCATCACGGTAAGGCGGGGAGTTCATTTTTGAGAGCCTCTTGGAACGATAAAAAGGACAAAGCCAGCGGAACTAACTTTGCCCTTTGGTTGCGGAACCGCGCACGTAAGTAAGCGGTGGATTTAAGAATTCACCGCTTGCTCACGCGCACGGTACAGTAATCGGATTATCGAATTTCAGACATTGCCGCGATGTAACAGCCGCGAGCGGTGGCGGTCATCGGATCGCTGGCCATTCGCACGTCGGAAATTTGGAACGGGAAGCCGCCGTTTTTTACCGCTGCTTCAAACTTCTGCAGGAAGCCTCGCGGGCGGGCCGTGCCGCCGGAAAGCACGATTGGCATCGGGCGATCAAGCTTCGGCAATTGGCGCGAGTTTTCAAATTCGTCGCGCAATTTGCTGACCAACGAATTGATGACTTCTTCGTAGTAAATGTGCAGCGCGCTGGTGACTTTGTCTTTTGGCTGGCGCGACAGGTCGAGGGATTCTTCCTTGATGAGGCGAACGCGCGTGACGGTTTCGTCAACAACTGACGCGACGCTGGAATCAATGTAATCGCCCGCAATCGGAATGCTGAACGTCAACATCGGAACAGACAAAAACGCGACGCAGACATTGCACATGCCGCCGCCACAACTGATGCCAATGCCCGTGAAGTTTTCGTTCTGCAATTCAGCGAAGACAACGGCCAGACCTTCGTTGATGGCTTTGGCTTCGTAACCCAACGATTGCAGGAAGTTTTTCAAAATCGCTTCGTGGTAAACCAGGTTGGTGTCAGCGCCATCGCCTTTGCCAGGCACGCTGAAACACAGCAATTCGTTTTTCTTGGCGCGCGGCACGATGGATTCGATGATTGCCTGGATGATTTGCTGCCCCATCGGTTCTTGAGGATTCAGCACGCCGTGTTGCATCGGTCGGCGAGGAACAGCGTTGAAAAAGCTGGCAAATCGCTCCGAATCAGTGCCGAAAACGTAAAGCTCTTTGCCGTTGCGGTGATACACCATCTTGTTTTGCTGCAAGATGGCTTCAGTCATTTTGGAGTAAGGGACTCCGACAAAAGCGTTGAGTTGCGTTTGCGCTTTGTGGCCGCTTGCGCCGCCAGCCATGACGATGCGGCTGGTGCCGACATCCAATCCCAATGCTGTGACATCACCCTCAGCAGTTTCACCTGTATGGTCTTTTTTCTCTTCAGCCATTTTTCCTCCGGTACTTAAGTTAGTTGTGTGATTTATTGCCAGAAGCGGCCAGTAACGGCCTCCTGAAAATCAGTAACCACGAACGATTTGGAAACACACGATCCAATGGGGGCGAGGGCTTCAAATCAAATTCGTGGCCGTTGAAATTTGTCGGCAAGCGTATGAGTGCTCGCCGGATAGGTTTTCAATTGTGGTTGCCGGTTTCGGCGGAATCCGTCGAACCGGACGCCTGTGATGCAAGAACTGTTTTTCCGTTTGCATCAAGCCGTAATTTGCGGGCTTTTTCCAGTTGAGCCAGATACCGATCGCGCAGCTTTCTTCTGAGAACATCAATGTTGGCGCGCGACTTTTCCACTCGTTTGTTGAACTCGTCTTCAGCGGAAATTGCTCCTGGCCAGAGCGTACGGTGGAGCTTTTCCAAGATTTCGTCGTCGTAGGTGAAACCGTAATCCACCATATTGGGCGGCGAGACTTTGTATTTGTCTGACAATCCCATCGCTTCAAACGGGAAATTGCTCACCCAGTCGTGATGAAACGCGATCAGCATTTTGTCCGGGTTGACCGACACCAATCCGTGAGTCGTGCAGTTGACGTCATCAATGTTGTACTTGCTTCGCAACACATTGGTCAGGGCGCGCCCGGCAGTGATTTGCGCTTCGGTGATCGTATCCTGGAGTGATTCGCTGTTGAATCGTGACTCGAAACAGACGCCCAAAAAGCTTTCGTTCAAACCAACATAGTTGTATTTGCCATCTGCCCAGATCGAATTTCCGGCGTGGTGAGCGGCATGATCGTCGCGCACCACGCGATAAATCTCACCATACCGGTCAATCATGTAGTTATAAGCTTTGATGTCGCGAATGTAATTCAACGCGCCTTTTGAGTTTTTCAGAATCGAATCGTTGTTATCGCTGGAAAATTGCGCCATATCACCTTCGTTCGTGTGATAAACAATGCCGACTATGTCGTGGCGCAACTCGGTTCCTTCGACTTCGGAACCTCGCGGAATCAGGTAATAAGCTCGTGGATGATTGTCGGTTTGATATGCCGTTAAAATGCGGCAACCGTTGCTGTACCGTTCAAATTCGCTGGTGCGTTCGACCAGCCAGACTTTTTCCGGCTGGAAATCAGGAAGGTATTTGGCAGTCGTCGCGGCGAAATCGTTTGGAGTTTGACCGGCCTGAGCGACGATGATCGGAGCCTTTCCGCTTTTATACTTGGTGGCCAGATACGAATTCACGCCGCGCGCCGACCAACTCACCAGCGAATAAACCCCGAAAAGCGTCAACGCTGCAAATACGACAACCAACGCATAAGCGGCCTGCCGTGTCTGGTTGAGAAAGTTGAAAGCACGAGCCGAAAAAGGAATTTGGAGAGTTTCGATCTTCCGTTGATTTTGAGGCGAGAGGGCAGGCGCAATCGCTTTCAACTCTTCGATGACGGTTGCATAAAAACGCGCTTCGATCAGCCAGTCGTAAACCGGAGTTCGTTCGATGAAGCGAAACCGTTGAAGCGATTGGCGAAGTTGAACCTGATGTTCCTGCTGTTTGGCCAGAGTGTTGTTCAGGAAGCGAAGCCGCGCTGAAGGATTGTCGAACAGCACGGCGAATCGTTCGACGATTTTTGAATAGAGTTGCGCCTTTTCCGCGTCTTTTTGGTGACCGGATGCGTTCTTGCCAGCCGCGCTGTCACGGAGTTGTTGAGCGGATCGCTGGTTGTGCAAACCTATGATCTCTGTTTTCAATGCGCCACTCTTCCCGCTGCTGAAAAATGCCTGCGAAATCTTTCGTCAGAACTATTTGCCCACAGTCGTCACGATGAAATCTTGCAAAACGTTTTTGGATTTCAGTTGATTGGCATAACCGATGGCTTCTTCACGAGATTTGAAACCGCCGATTTGCACTCGATACCAGGTTCCTTTGCCCGGAATTTCGACTTTAACTGCACGAGCTTCCGCGCCTTTCGACCGCAACCAGTTTACACGTTCGTTGGCCTGAGCTTGATCGTTGAACGAAGCGACCTGTATCGTCAAATTGCCATTGCTTGGAGCCGCTGCAACCGGTTGATCGGTTTGAGGAGCAGGCTTCGGCGACGGCGAATGCCCTGTTTTTCCAGACGCCGGAGTTATATCAATGGGTTTGGCGTTGTTGGCAACAGCCGAGGTCTGATCCTGTGGTTTGACAGGTTCCGCAGATGCAGACGTGGCAGGCGGGTTGGTTTCGCCAGGTTTGCTTTCAATGCTTGGCAATGTCGCGGGCGGATACGTCGAGTTGGCCTCTCCATTGCTGCTGGCAACTCGTTCGTTGAATTCAGCCTGACGTTCGCCAATCTTTTTACCAAGCAAAAAGTACGCGGCAACACTCAACAAACCGAAGACCAATACTCCCAAGCCGATACGAATAAATAACGCGCTGCGATTGGATGCCATTGCGCCAGCTTGATCGTTTTCGTAATCGGCATTTTCCGGCAAAACCGGCCAGCCCATAAATTCCGGTTCTGGCGTTTCGTCATAATCCTGAGTTGCACGCTGACGGTTTGGCCCGGTGGGAAAGCCTTCCATTGGAGCAGTAGGTTTTTTCTCTTGTGGTGGAAAGTCGTAACTTTGCGGAGTGTCGTAATTCGGCATGGCGAATACATCTTCAAACGCGGTTGTCGGTTCGTTACCCGGCTGATTCATCTGGCCGACAGGGCCAGCCTGATACGAAGGTTGCGCTTGCCGCGGAATATCAAGCACATCATCAAAATCATCGCCGATGCGCGTCGCGTAAACATCGCGTCCGGTGTTGGCCGGCGGAGGAGTCAACGGATTATTCAGCGGCTGGCTATTCCCGACATTTCCCACAAATGGCAAGCGCGCCGTTTGGCGTTTACCGTTTCCTTCCAGCCCGGCACCCAAGTCCTGTTTGACTTCGATGATGGTCGCGCAGCGAGCACAAACTACGCGTGTCGAATCAGCTTGATTCTCGAACTGGCATTTTGGACAGATGACTTTCATATCCTCAACTCCCACAGATTTAAGTTAGGGGCACCAATCGTAAGGCCAATAAAAAATCGTTGCTCAATTTACCAGCCTGATTGATGTAGGTTTCAGGATGGCTGATCAACGGCGGGGGCGCATGGTTTTCTGCTGTCGAGCACTGGAAGGCTGGTCGGACTCTCTTGTTTATCTGTGTCAGCTTTATCAGCAAAAGCACCAGAATATTCACGGGTTGCTCAAAAAATAAGGAAGCGTCTAAAAGTCTTAGACGGGAAAGAATGAGTTAAAGAACCATTTCCGAATTTTTGAAGGCTACGATCAATGCTCGGATCAAGCTTTTTTTGATGGAAGCAAGCCTCAACTTGCTAACCGGAAATGAATTGTAGCGCGAGAGATAGGGTCAGGCAAGGACAAAAGTCCACAAGGGTTTAGCCCTCGCTGTCGAGTCAAAAATGCCGCCAAAGTTTCCATTGAGAAAACCGATTGGCGGCATTTTGGGCGGACTAAAATTGATGACAAAGTATTCAAACCGGGTAAGGGCGTCGAGCCAGCGGCATATTTTCTTGCAGAAATCGTGTAAGTCTCGGCAGATTTGGGCGAATGTCGCCACGTTTGTAATCAATCAACCCGCTTTGGCGAAATTCGATCATCATTCCGGTGACAACTTCACGGGTCGAACCGATCAATTGCGCCAGTTCTTCGTGCGTAAGCCGAACGTTGGATTCACCAGCGCGAGCCGCTTCGTCAGACAGGTCACGCAGGGCTTGAGCCAACCGGCGATGGTTGTTTTCAAACACCAGTGATTCGATCTGGCGATAGGCTACGGCCAGTTGACCGGCCAGATATTGCATGGCGTTTTGCATCAACGACGGATCACGCCGTGCCGCATTCCAGAAATCGCCGACGCGAATCATGGCTACGCGCGTCGTATCCAGGGCAATGGCTTCGTCCATTCGGCGAGAAGCATTTCCAGTCAATGCCAATTCGCCGAGCAGATCATCCCGGTAACGAATTGAAACGATTTTCTGCTGGCCGTCCGGCGAAGAGCGCAGGACTTTAACGCGGCCTTTCAAGATGACATACAAATGATTGGCAGCGTCCTCAAGCGAATAAATAGTCATTCCTCGCCAAAACGTTTTTTCAATGTGTGGCAGATTGAGCAAGCCTGGAAATCCAGTCGGCGAAACTTGCTCAACTTTGCTTAAATCAAATGCCAGATTGGTTGCGGAAATCATCTCTCTCCTTTTCTCAAGCTTGCAATCAGGACTGTCAGGCCGTCATCGAATCTGTATTGAGGCAAGGCGGCAACGGATTGACCGTCGAGTTTGCGAATGTGTTCGACCACAGGCGAAGCTAACGTCTGCGCCAGTTTATGGTTTTCAGCAGTTGGCAAATCTGAAACGACCAGAATGACGTGCTTGGGAGTTTGAAATGCTCCAAGCGACAGATTTTTCAGATTCGCTTCTTGCAAACCCGCCAGACTGACATCGGCAGAAGGCAGGTTGCCGATTTTCAACGCGCGCTTGTCGCGTTCAGTCACCAGCAACGAAATCAACGCTCCATCGCGCGTGTAAACCAGATGGGCGAACCGCCTGCCGTCCGGCGCGCAAACGTGAGCCGCATGCAACCGCAAGCCTTCGGCTCCTGAAGCTGCGACTTTTTCCAAGCCGACATAAGTCGGTTCGACCGTTGAAGGCATCACTGCCGCTCTGGTTGCTTGAATAAATTTCGGAGCGCATTTGTGATGGTCGCTGGCGGCTTCGCTCAACAAGGCTTCGCTCAGTTCAAACAATTGAGCAGGCGTTGTTTGCGATTTCAGGAATGGCAACATCACAACCGCCGCCACGATCAAAACCGCTGCGGTGACGGTAATCGGAATCGCAAAACGCAAATCAAACAGACTTGTCCAACGTTGACGCCGGCCAATCAGGCTCTCCGAAGCGGAGACTTCGGCGCGAAGCCTCGCTCTCAGTCGGTCGCAGGCTTCTTCGCTCAGGCGATCTTGAGAACAGGCGCGACGCAATGCTTCACGCATATTTCGACGCGAAGCCATTTCCGCACGACACGGCGGGCAATGCTCCGCATGGTTTAACAACTGATGATTGGTCTCGACCGCCAGTTCCTGGCACAAATATGAGTCGAGCAATTCTTTGAAGTTACGACATTCCATAAAACTTTTGATGCTGTTTCGCTTATCGGTTCTTCACTCGAATCAAAAAACTAAAAAGCTTCTCCCTCATTCTCCTCGTTTTGCCATGTTTGATACTTTGTACCCGGATTCGCGGGCATAATTGACCAACTCCGTCCGCAAAATCTTTCTTCCTCGATGCAAACGCGACATTACCGTGCCAATTGGAATCTCCATCACGTCGGCGATTTCCCGATACGAAAGTTCTTCGACATCCGAAAGCACAATTGGAATCTGGAAATCGCGCGGCAACCTTTCCAACGCCGCCAGCACTTCTGCTTCTGTCAGCCGTTGTGGCGTAGGCGGATCGTAAGCCAGTGTTTCAGCAATTGTTTCTTCCACTGGAACCAGATGCAGGCGGTCTTTTCGCTGATTGCTGTAATGGACGTTAAACATGATTTTGTAGAGCCACGCGCGAAGGTTGGTTCCCAATTCGAACCTATGAAACGACCGCCATGATTGCAGATAAGTTTCTTGAACCAAGTCTTCGGCTTTGGCCCGGTCACGACAAAGCCTTAGCGCGACGCGAAAAAGCTGGTCGGCAAAACCGAGAGCTTGCGCCTCGAAAGTCTGAAGTTTCTGCTGGGTGTTCTGCGCGCTGTTTCCGATCAAAATCTTGATCTTCTTTTTTGTTTTCGTTTGTCTTTCACTATCGCCTCCAACCAGCGTTGGTTGATCGGCGTTCATTCGCTAAATCGGTTTTGTGAAGGGATTTATTCCATCCTGGAAATTTTCTTCACTGGTTTTTCCATATTCACCCGCCACAAAAAATGCTCGGTTGAACTTTTTGAAATCGGCTCCTATAATCCCCGACTTTCCATCAGACGAATAATCGGAGGAATCACATAAGTGGCATACGCAATTATCCGCTCCGGCGGAAAACAGTTCCGCGTCAGTCCTGGAGACGTTGTCAGAGTTCCGTCAATCGCCGACAAAAATGCAGGCGATTCGGTTGACTTTGAAGTTTTGACTGCCGGCGACGACAACGGCGTTCGCATCGGCAACCCGACGGTTGCCGGAGCCAGCGTCACGGGAACGGTTGTCAAACACGGGCGCGCGCCGAAAATCATTGTCTTCAAATTCAAGCGCCGCAAACATTTCAAAAAGACCAAAGGTCATCGTCAGGGATTCACCGCAGTCAAAATCGAATCCGTGGCTTAACCCCTGAGAGAAGGAGTTTCAGAAAATGGCACACAAAAAAGGTGTAGGTAGTTCACGGAACGGGCGTGATTCAAACGCTCAGCGTCTGGGCGTCAAACGCTTTGGCGGGCAACTGGTTTCCGGAGGTTCGATTCTGGTTCGCCAGCGCGGAACTCGATTCAAACCAGGCACGAACGTCGGCGTCGGCAGCGATGATACGCTGTTCGCCACCATCACCGGCGTGGTCAAGTTCGAAGATAAAGGCCGAAAGGGACGTTTTATCAGCGTCTATCCGGCGGAGTAGTTGTCGGTGGCCAGTTTCCAACCTGATGGTCGGGATGGAAACTGGCCGCTGGAAATTGGAATCTGATGCTTATTGACCGCGCGAGAATTCACGTGCGAGGCGGCAACGGCGGCAACGGATGCATGGCGTTTCGCCGCGAAAAGTTCGTGCCGCGCGGAGGCCCTTCCGGCGGCGATGGCGGCAAAGGCGGTTCGGTTTACATCGAATCCACTGAAGGGCTGAACACGCTGCTGCATTTTCGGTACAACCCGGAACACACCGCCGGACGAGGCAGGCACGGCGAAGGCAGCAAACGGCACGGCGCAAACGCCGAAGACGTAATTGTAAAAGTTCCCGTCGGCACATTAGTCACAGACGAGCTAACCGGAGAGATCGTCCACGATTTTACCCTGCCAAGTGAGCGCGTGTTGGTGGCTTCGGGTGGTCGCGGAGGACGCGGAAACGCACAATTTGCCACGCCGACCAATCGCGCGCCACGTTATCACGAAGAAGGCAGGCTGGGCGAAGAACGATGGTTGGTTCTTGAACTCAAGCTAATTGCAGATGTCGGGCTGGTGGGATTACCGAACGCTGGCAAATCAACTCTGATCTCCAGAATCTCAGCCGCGCGACCCAAGATCGCGGATTATCCGTTCACGACGCTGGAACCGAATCTGGGCGTTGTTGACTTGGGCGATTTCAAAACTTTCGTCGTCGCCGACATTCCCGGTTTGATCGAAGGCGCTCACACAGGTGCCGGACTCGGCGACAGATTCTTACGCCACGTCGAGCGAACCAAGTTGTTGCTTCATTTGGTTGATGCTTCCGGCCTTTCCAAAGACCCAATTGCAGATTACGAAACCGTCACGCATGAATTGGAAGCTTACAGCCGCGAAGTTGCCGCCAAGCCCAAAATCGTGGTGGCCACCAAATTCGATGCGCTCGACGACGAAGAGCGATTGAAGGAGTTCGAGCAATTTTGCCGGGCGAAAGACTTGGAGTTCCACACCATCTCGGCGGCTTCGGGCAAAGGCTTGAAAGAGTTATTGCGGTTGGTTGAAAAACGTTTGGACGCTTTCAAACGCGAAGAGCAAGAGGTAGAGCAAGTTTCCAACTTGTCTGAATTGCCCTACGCCAAAGCCTAGTGAGGAACGATTGCGGCAACGAATAGCAGTTTACGGCGGCACGTTCGATCCGATCCATTACGGCCACTTGCGAGTGGCCGAAGCAATCTTGAAAGCATTTGCAATGGATCGAACGCTCTTCGTTCCTGCATTTGTCCCGCCGCATAAACGTAGTCAGCAGATTTCGTCGCCGTTTCATCGTCTGGCAATGTTGGCGCTGGCAACCGCCAACCAGCCGCGAATGTTCGTTTCGGCAATCGAACTGGAAGCCCCCCAGCGACCGTACACGATTGAAACGCTTGGCCGGTTGCAATCCGAACTGGGCGACGTGCAGTTGTTCTTTGTAATGGGAGCCGATTCGTTCCGCGACGTGACGATGTGGCGGGAACACGAACGATTGTTGACCGAATACGACGTGATTGTCGCCACGCGGCCCGGTTATGAAAGCGACAAAAACATCGTGGCGCATCTGGCTCCGCAATTGCAATCTCGCTGCGTAGATTTACGAGGCTGTCAGGCTCCGTCGTCAGAACATTTTGCCGAGCCACACGTTTATCTAACCGATTATGTGGCGATGGATGTCTCTGCAACCGCCATTCGTGAAGCAGTCGAACAACAGCAATCAATCGAACATTTGGTTTCGCCCGCAGTCGCGGCGTACATCGAAAAATATCAGCTTTATAGAAAGTCGTAATGACAACAGTCGTAGAAGAAAAAATTGAACAGCAAACGTCCGTAATGTCGCTCGAAGATCAGGCGATTCTTGAACACGTCAAACTGGCTGCCGGTTGCGCCGAAGAAAAAAAGGCGCTCGACGTGATGGTGTTGCGGCTGTCCGCCTTGACCGAATTCACGGACTATTTTGTGATCTGCTCCGGCAGTTCCACCCGGCAGACGCAAGCCATCGCTGACGAAATCACGGATCAGTTGAAAAAGCTCAAGGTGCGCCCGCTGCATACCGAAGGTTACAACAACGGCGAATGGATTCTGATTGATTACGGCATCTTCGTCGTTCACGTTTTTACCGAACAGTCGCGCCAGTTTTACGATCTGGAACGGCTGTGGCGCGACGCAGAAAGAGTTGACGTTTGAAACTGCATTTCGTCTGGATAGGCAAAACCAAAGACCGGAATTGTGCCGGGCTGATTGCCGATTACCTTGATCGCATCAAGCGGTTCACGCCGCACGAAGTCAGCGAATTAAAAGAACAGGCGAGCGGCGACGAAAAACGAGTCATCGCCGCCGAAAGCGTCAAACTGCTGGATGCAATTGAAAAAGATGATTTCGTGGTTCTGCTGGACGAACGCGGTCGCGCGATGAGTTCGCCGGAACTGGCGGAGTTTTTCGACAAGCGCCAACAAGCCGGAACCAAACGGCTGGCGTTTGTCATCGGAGGCTTTGCCGGAGTCAGTGACGAGCTTCGCCAGCGCGCAAATCTGCAACTTTCGTTGTCCCGAATGACACTGACTCACGAGCTGGCGAGAGTGGTTTTGACCGAACAAATTTATCGTGCGTTTACGATCCTGGCTGGCTTGCCTTATCACAAATTCTGAAGTCTAATCGCCGACTTCAAAACCGCTGATTTTTGAATTTGGAGAAGAGTGGATGGACAAAAAGAAACTAAAAACCTATCAAGAACGCCTGATTACCGAGCGCGACGCGCTGCTCGGAGTCGTCGGACGCACCGAAGATTACGGACGCGAAGCCGACACCGAAGCGACGCAAGACCCTGCTGACAAAGCGTCGAACTCGTACACCAAAGAACTGCTCTTCAGTCAGTCCACCAATGACCGGCTGATTCTGACGCAGATCGAAGAAGCGTTGGAACGAATCGAAGACGAAGAATACGGCGTCTGCACCAACTGTGGAAACGAGATTGGCGCCAAACGACTGGAAGCTCTGCCCTGGGTTCGGTACTGCATCAATTGCCAGGAACTCGCCGAAAAAGGCCAACTCGACGAAGAAGAGTAAGGGTTTCAAAACCTGAAAAAACTAAAAGCCCCGAACGATCACACGGCCGTTCGGGGCTTTTTGCTGGGAACGCCCGCGCCCTCGCGGGCTGAAATTTTGCTGGGAACGCCCGCGCCCTCGCGGGCTAAAATTCATAACCTGCCGCCTTCCATCAAAATTCTGGCCGAAGGTTTTTTCTGCTTCACCCACATCTGCGCCAGCGGAATCTGGAATCGAAAAACCAGTTCGCCGGTTTCGCCAGTGCGTTCGGACAGAATATCGCGCGCGACCAAATTCCGAGTAGCCGTCAACGCAGCTTCGCGGCCAAGATGTTTTTCGACAACGGAAAACGCCGCGTCGCCTTCGACTTCGGCCAGCTTTTCTGCCAGAAGGGACAAAGCGATCCGTTCCTCCGCGCTCGACCAGCCCCAGACGAAATCGTCGAAGTAATAGCCGCTTGATTCCAGAGTTTTTTCGACCACGGCATCAACATCTTCGCGCCGGGCTTTCTGGCTGCGATAGAGCGGATCGTTCAGCCGATTGACCAGGTTGTGGCACAAACTCTGAGTCAGGTAAGCATGAGAGCGCGTCAGGTCGGTGATGCGTTTGATGGCTTCGTATTCGTAACTCAGGGGGAACTGTTCAATCGGATCGGTGATCAACTGTTCGGCGTCCAGTTCGCTCAGGTAACCGACCTTGAGCGTCTGGACGCTGGCAAAAAACGGATTCCAGTATTCGCGCGTCATCTGTTCCAGCGTATGCAACCCGGCAAACAACAGCGCAAAACCTCGCCCGGTCTGCGTCACTCCGCGCAGGTAAGCGAAAATCTCCGGCTCGATCTTGCCGCTTTTGACTCGCTGTTCCAGTTCCTCGAATTCGTCAAAACTCAGCAGCACTCGCTGACCCGGCTGAAGCTGGCGTTCAATGTTTTCAAGCAAATGATTGAAGCTCAGGTAAGGTTCACGGATGAACTCTTCTGCTGAAGGCAGGTACGGAACGGGAAGCGGTAGCGACCCGGTAGTCTCGCTTGGAATGCCCGCCGCGGTTGCCACCGTAGATTCGGTTTGAATGCCCGCCGAAGCTGACCCGGTCGCTACCGCTCCCTGTTCCGTACCACGCGGCTCCGCACCGCGCAGTCGCCCGCTCATTTGCTTGACGATTTCTCTGGCCACAGCGTACAGAAATCCGCCCGTAGTATTCGCCATCAGCATTTGCAGGTTCAGGTAAACCGGCAACAGATCGTGCGACAAATGCCCCGGCAGATGCAGCAACATCGAAGTCTTGCCGATGCGACGCTGTCCCCAAATGACTACGCCAACGCCGGTTTGCAGCTTTTCTTCGATGGCGCGGAATTCGTCTTTGCGACCGACAAACAACTGCCCGTCTTCCGGGCGAATCGGGCGACCGGCGACGTACGGATTCGGCAAGACTTCGACTTCACGCTGTTCGGCGACTCGCCCGCCTTCGATGGCGAACATCCGCCGCCAATGTTCGATCACTGCCAGCAACAGCGACCGCTCCGGTTCGTACACTTCATTCGCCAACTGCCGAGCCTCTTCGAGCACGTCGCCAGCTTTCAATAAAGCACCTCGCTGAGTTAGTTCGTGCTCGGCGGTCAGAAAAGCTGTTGCATCCTGCGCGGCATCTCTCAAGCGACGAAAGACTGAGACGATTTGAGGGCGAAGCGGTTGAGCAATTTCAAAAAGCACTTTGAAATCGCCCCGCATCGAAGCAATCTGCAGCAGACTTTCACAAACTAATCCCTTACGTGTCAGTCTGAATAACTCGTAAAATTCTTTAGCGTAGGGTAACTCTGAGTGATTGGAAATCGCGTTAATTGCCCGATTAATAACCAAAGCAGAATCGTTATCGCTCAATTTGGCTGCGCCGTCATCACCTGGGCGTGAAATCTTCCCCAATAATTCGGGTGCCTCGTATAACAGCTCGAAATAGGCTTTTGCTATTTCGGAATATGGTGATTGGCCATGCCTTCTGAGCCAGAAAGTCATAGTTCGTGACTGCCAATCATTCAGTTGAGATTGATCGTACCACCAAGGAGATTTCGGCCATGATGTCATTAGTTCCGCTAGCAGCACTTGCGTAGAAAAGTATGGGTTGTTTTCCCAATGATGTTTGCTAATATCAAAACCAGATTGTGTGAATGGTTCAGGTGAGGTTAACAGCAGATGAAGGTTGAAAAAGAAAGGACTCTGCCTGTCTTCCAATAACGTACGAAATGCTTTTTGTGCTGCCCACCGCTGAAAAGGCATACACGCAACTCTACCGATCTGGTGTAGCCCAGTGTGTGGATTCTTTTCATAAATTTGCAGCAAAAATGATGAGAGATATGGCTGAGGCCACACCAACATCTCGTCGAAGAAAATGGGAGTGCTTAGTAACTCTCGCTCAGGTTGCGAACTCTTCAAGCACTTGCGATACGCAATCAATGCAGGGCCAATCTCAAAAAAATAGAAGATCAATCGTAACGCCCCAGCTAACCCTGCAATGCTTCCCGCAATCCCGCCTATTAAATTACCAGATGCGGCAGGTACCCCTAGTCCAAATGCTAAACCCATAAGGACGCCACCAAAAATGGAGAGCTCAATGCCTGCGGAAACACTAGCAATAATTCCTACTGCTAGTCCCACGCCAGTTCCTGTTGCAACGCCAGCTGCTTTACCGCCAACACAGCCGCCGATTATTGCCAGCAATAAGCAGTATGCAATCCCAAGAGCGAAACCTTCCGGAATGCCAAATATAGAATTGATAATAAGGAAAAGAATTATGCTGACCAGTAGGCTTCCTGCCAGGTAAGAAAGGCTTCTTGACCAATTGAAAGAACCGTCAAAATGTCTAGCAGCTAAGCTAATAATAAAAACGACTGCAAAGGACAGAGTTGAAATGATAGTAAATCCCTTAGACAGTAGCTTGAATAATGTTGGCTCCCAAAGACCTTTCAGAAACCAGTAATCAGAGACTTCTATGATGCTTCCCCTCAAGTAAGGGGACAATTTGGAGGGTTGGAAAAACACCCATTTCAGCAACCGCCCGCATTCGCGAAGATACTCCGTCACGGCTCGGATCATTGGGCCTCCTGGCTGAAAGCGAATTGCCAACGGTACGGAACCCAGAGCGGTAGCGACGGGGTTCGTCTTTGGTAGCTAAATGTTGATGGCCGACCAAACTTGGTCGCTACGGCTTCCGGTTCCGTACCGACTGAGCCAGACCCGGTCGCTACCGCTTCCGGTTCCGTACCAACTGATTCTGTTCCGTCCAGCGCCGTAGGTGCGAACTGTTTATAGAACCGATTGGCTTCTGTCCCGAAAGCTCCATCGGAGCGACCTGTGGCACAGGCCGCTCCGATGGAGCTTGAAGATACGCCGCCGTTTACATCTATAAACACCTCGCACCTACGGAGCGAAAGCGGGTGTGCGGTCACGGCTCGGATCATTTCGCCTCCCATTTGAAGACGAGTTTGCGCGCCATTTCCCAGAGCAGAGCGGCGATGGCTACGGTAAGTGCAGAATTCCTCAGCCACAGAATCAGCGTTCGGGCGAAGGGCAGTCGAGCGATGGGGATTTCCGCTCCGGTCGTCGCCGATAGTTGCCGCTTGTCGGCATAGGTAAGCAGCGAAGTACGAATGATGCCGCCACAGAGCCAGCAGGCTTTGGGTTCGAGTTCAAACTTCAGCCGGTGAGTTTTGCTTTCGTGGCTGCCCAGAGCCTCCAACTTAATCGCCATCGTTTCGTTCGGCAGCGCGTGTGCGGATTCCAGCGAAACGACGACCTGGCCGGTGAAGCTGTCATTGCTCTGATTGCTGATGACAACGTCCATCTCGGCTTCGTCGCCGAACGCGACGCGCGAAGGATGGACTACTTTAACCGTCAACGGCGAACCGGCCAGCGCAATTGGCGATGACGAGTAAGTGCGATTCAGCACATGCGTTTGGTAAAGCAGAAACCAAATAGACAATCCGGTAAACGAAACCCAGATCAGCATCGCCAGTTTCCAGTCGAGTTTGAACGGAGGTTTGTCGGGTGTGATGACTGTGACTTTGACGTTTGCGTCGGGCGCAAATTGAACATTGACCGGAGTAGACAACGAAAGCGACAGTGGCTGTGGTAAAGGCGTGGCGGCTGGAGGGGTTTTGGATTTGCTCATTGTTCCCCTCCGCGCGTTTCTTTCGGCCACAACATCCGTGTGGCAATCAGAAAGCCCAAGGAAACAAGCAACACGCCGCCGCTCAAAATCAGGCTGATCGGATTCGGGTCTCTGGTTGCGAAGAACATCATTATTCCGGCGACCAGCGAAAGCGCGACTGAAATGCGTATTGCTCGCTCGGCTCTGTTGGCGGCTACAGTTGCGGATGAAGACTCGGATTGCAGGTTGGAGCGAAACGAATCAGGTGTCTGCTCCGTCTGTTCAGAAACCGGCTTATGCGGTTGAGCCGCACCGTAGCGAGCGCGTTTAATTGTTTTTTCGATTTCTGCAAAATCAAGTCGGTCACCGGCTGCGTAGGCTTGGGAACAAGCGTAGCTGAGCCAGTAAGGATGCTGTCCGGCGATTTTCAAAATCTCCCGGATTTCAGTTTCGGTAAAACGATGGCCATTACGCGGTCTGGCGACAAGTTCATAAGCATCCTCTTCGGTCAGTTCGCCCAGCCGAAGAACCGAAAACACATTGGGAAAACCGGAAGTCATGTCTTGCTTGAGCTGGTAAAGCTCGTCCAGCGGGGTTTGTGTGGCGACGATCAAAGACAAGTTTCCGCTTTGAGCCAGATGGCGGAGATGTTTGAAAAAGTCTGCGTTGAAATCTTCTTCGATGGTTTGCTCGAATTCGTCCAGGCACCAGACGACTTTCCTGCCATCAACAGCAGTATCAAATTTGTCTTGGGCTGAAGAATCGTCTGACGCTTTGGAAGGATCGCTGCTCATCAATTCGCAGGCGCGCAGATAGAACTCATCCGGCGAATTGATCGGCTCCTGAAAATCCAGGTAGAAGAATTCAATCGTTTCGTCATCCAACAACCGCCTGCCATTTTCTTTCAGATAAAGCAGCAGGGAAGATTTGCCGATGCGACGTTCGCCAATGACAGAGACGCTTTGCATTGTGGCTACGAGGCTGAGTATGTCGCGGACTTCGCGATCACGACCGATGAACTGGTTCAGGTCGCGGACTTTTCCGCCCACTTGATACGGGTTGGCGGTAATCTTTCCATTTTCGTGCATCGTGTTGCTCCTAAGCGTGAAGGCTCAATCGAAACGCCATAGAAATCCATTCACCATCAGTTTTTTCTTCGATCAAGCTGAATTGCTTTGTAGACAGCGCGGATTTTACGTCATTGCTCTGTTCGCGCAAGATGCCCGTAGGCAATCAGAATTCCTTGCAGCTTCATTGCATCAGTAATCACATTGTCGGCCAGCGTTGAATTTGCCACAGCGATTGCATCGCGCAGACGATGATGTGTTCGCTTTTGCTCAACGCTTTTTGATGTGCTAATTTCCGCGCCTACTTCCAACGCCACTCACAACCAAAATCTAAAAATCAGAGAAGGGACTATGTCTAAGCTTTCAATTCGTGATCTTGAACTTGCTGGGAAGCGGGTTTTCATCCGCGTGGATTTCAATGTGCCTCTGGATGGCGACAAAGTCAGTGACGACACTCGCATCACATCGGCAATTCCGACGATTCAATTCGCCGTGGACAAAGGCGCCAAAGTCATTCTGGCTTCGCATCTGGGTCGTCCCAAAGGACAACGCAACGCGAAATACTCGCTGAAACCGGTGGCCGATCATCTGGCCAAGCTGCTCGAAACCGAAGTCGCCTTTGCCAATGATTGCATCGGCGAAGAAGCCGCGAAAGTCGTCAACGGTTTGCAAAACGGTCAGATTGCCGTGCTTGAAAACCTGCGTTTTTACGCCGAAGAAGAAGCCAACGATCCGAAGTTCGCCGAACAGCTTGCCGCGTTGTGCGACGTTTATGTCAATGACGCTTTTGGCACGGCTCACAGAGCGCACGCTTCAACCGAAGGCATGACCAAATTCGTCAGCCAGGCTGCGGCGGGCTTTTTGATGGAAAAGGAATTGCGCTACCTGGTCGAAACCTTGAGCAATCCGCGCCGCCCATTCGTCGTGATTCTGGGCGGAGCGAAAGTCAGCGACAAGATTCAGGTGATTGATAACCTGCTGAAATCTGCCGACGCAGTGTTGATCGGCGGAGCGATGGCTTATACCTTTCTGAAAGCGCAGGGACTGGAAACCGGCAAATCTCTGGTCGAAGCCGACAAGACCGATTTGGCCACACAGCTTGAAGCGACGGCCAAAGCTAAAAACGTCAGATTGCTGTTGCCAACCGATCACGTCGTGGCCGCCAATCCAGATGATGGAGCCAACGCGAAAAATGTCGGAGTGGACGCTACGCCAGCGGATTTGATGGGCTTGGACATCGGCGCGGCTACGCAAGCGGCTTATTCCGAAGTCATTGCTTCGGCTCAGACAATCATCTGGAACGGCCCGATGGGAATGTTTGAAAAAGCTCCTTTCGACGCAGGCACTCGCGCCGTAGCCAAAGCCGTTGCCGAAGCTTCGGACAAAAACAACGCGACTTCGATCATCGGCGGCGGAGACAGCGTCGCGGCCATTCAGGAATCCGGCTTGGCCGACCAGATAACGCACATCTCAACCGGCGGCGGAGCTACGCTGGAATTGTTGGCGGGCGATGTTTTGCCCGGAGTTGCCGCTCTCAACGAAAAATAAACCTGTTCGCAGTTCACAGTTCGCGGTTTGAAGTTCGTTTGACCCGCCGACTGTGAACTGCGAACCGTGAACTGCGAACTGAACATGAGAAAACCGATCATTGCTGGAAACTGGAAAATGTTTAAGTTGGTTGGCGAAGCTGTCAATACCGCGCTGGCGCTGAAACCGCTGGTTGCCAACGCCAATCATTGCGAAGTTGTTATTGCTCCGCCTTTCACGGCGATCAAATCTGTCGCCGACAAGCTGGAAGGCTCGAACATTCACGTGTCGGCTCAGAATCTGGCGACTGAAACCAAACACGGCGCTCACACCGGCGAAGTCTGCGGCGATATGTTGAAAGACGCCGGATGTTCGCACGTCATCATCGGCCATTCCGAACGCCGAGCGATGTACGGTGACACCGACGCAGTCGTCAATCGCAAGATTCGAGCGGCTTTTAACTTCGGATTAACACCGATTGTCTGCATCGGAGAAACGCTGGAAGAGCGCGATTCCGGCAACGCGGAAAGCGTAGTTGCGTCACAACTTGAGCGCAGTTTGGCTGAGTTGACAGCCTCAGACCTCGTTCGTATAGTGCTCGCCTACGAACCGGTATGGGCGATTGGCACAGGTCGCACAGCGACACCCACACAAGCCCAACAAATTCACGCTTTCATTCGTCAGTGGATTTCACAGAAGTTCGATCAAGCTTCTGCCGAAGGATTGCGGATTTTGTACGGAGGCAGCGTCAAGCCGGACAACATTGCCGACTTGATGGCCGAAGCCGACATTGACGGCGCTCTGGTGGGCGGAGCGAGTTTAGAAGCCGACAGTTTTTCCAAGATCGTCAATTACATCCGGTAAAACTTAAATTCACTTTTTGGCAGGTAAACAGTCTTGATTCTGGCGATTATTCTCAAAGCAATTTTCATCGTCACCAGCATTCTTTTGATCCTGGTCATTTTGCTGCAATCCGGCAAAGGCGGTGACGTTTCTTCAGCATTCGGCGGCGCGGGCGGTCAATCAGCGTTTGGCCCGCGCGGTCCGCAAAAACCGCTCGAAAAAGCGACGGCGGTTCTGGCGGGAATCTTTATGGTTGTCGCGCTGCTCTTTTCGTTGCCGGATTTGCTGCAAAGCTCTGTTGTTTCCGGTGGCCCGGTTCCGAGTTCAACACCGGCTCCGGCGGCTGCTCCTTCGACAACACCAGCGGCTTCGCCTGAAGCAAGCGCCAGCCCGGCAGCTTCGCCTGAAGCAAGCGCCAGCCCGGCGGCTTCACCTGCGAAGTAAAGCCGTATTCAAAAACGCCCAAGTTATGCCGAAGTGGTGGAATTGGTAGACACGTACGTTTGAGGGGCGTATGACGCGAGTCGTGGGGGTTCGAGTCCCCCCTTCGGCATTCCCAAATTTTTGCCCCCCAAAAAAAACCTCATAAGTCCTTGTCTCTTAGCCATTGCTGCGTTGTCCCCAAATGGCCAAAAACGCCAAATGGGGCAAAACTTTCGAGATTTTTTCAACCACTTGTCCCAACATTTTTCCTGATTGAATCTGGGCTTTCCCCGACAGCGAATCCACCAGCCTCTGCGATTGGTTGGAAGTGTATTCGGATTGGATGAAAGCACATCGCCGGTCTCGAATGTGACGTTCGTCAATCTGGTGCTGGCAATGCGTTCGCGCGCCAGCGCAATCAAAGCCGCCAATTGATCTATACCAATCACGCTGCCCGTCGCGCCGACGAAAGACGCCGCCAACAAGCTGACATCTCCCGCACCGCAACCGACATCCAGCACGCGCATTCCCGCGCATTAGATCAGTTTTCACTTTGGTGTATGGGACAATTTGGAAAATTGTCCCACATTTACAGTTCAATAGCGCCTGATAATCCAGACACGCCAATGAAAAGCGATCTAATGGCCTGGATAAAAGTCATGGATGAGGAGCAAGCCGAGAGCAAGCTGCGCGAAGCTTATGAATAGCGCCTGTCTGCCTCTTCAATCGGGTAATCGTTGGCGCTCATATCGCGGCGGCGCATCAATCCTTCGTCGTCGAATTCCCAATGCTCGTTGCCATGCGTGCGGAACCATTGCCCGGCTTCGTCGTGCCATTCGTATTCAAAGCGCACCGAGATGCGGTTGTCGGTGAACGCCCACAACTCTTTCATCAATCGGTAATTGAGTTCCTTCGCCCATTTGCGGCGCAGAAATTCTTTGATCGCTTCGCGCCCGGTGAAAAACTCCGCACGATTGCGCCATTCGGAATCAGGCGTGTAAGCCAGTGCGACGCGCTCAGGGTCGCGCGAATTCCAGGCGTCTTCAGCGGCTTGGACTTTGGCGCGTGCGGTTTCCAGCGTGAACGGCGGTTTGATCGGTGTTGGCATAATTCTCCTCATTTGGCTTTGAGCCGTTCAATTTCGGCTTCCAGTTTGGCGACGTGCTCGTAAAGCGGCGCATTCAGTGCGCGGATTTCTTCGATGGTGTAGCGCGGCGTGATGTGTTGCGGACAGTTCCAGTCAAAGGCTTCGACGTGCAAGACCATCGCGCGTTCGACTTGCGCGTCGTAACTCTCGTCTTGCAATTGCGAAATCAACTCCGGGTTGTCTTTGGCTTCGATGACTTCGATGCGGGCGTAAATTTTCAAGCGTTGACGATGGGCGTAATCCATCAGGATCAACGCGGCTTTATCGTTGCGCGTCAGATTGCCGACGCTGACGTATTGCAGATTGCCGCGAAAGTCGGCGTAAGCCAGCGTCGTTGCATCCAGCGTTTTCAAAAAGCCTTTCGGCCCGCCGCGAAACTGCACATACGGGAAACCGGTTTCGCCGACGGTCGCCAGATAAAAGCTGTCGCGGTCGGCGATGAAATCGGCTTCGGCGAAACTGAGTTCTGTGCCGCGCGCCATCGCTTCCATCCGCGCATAAGATTTCCGCGAACCGTATTTTTCCTGCTGCGCTTTGACGCTTTCAGTAAAGGCGATTTCCGCAAAATTCCTGGCCATAGTTTTCCTCTTCAGCACGAAAATGCGCGCGTGGAAGTCATCGCCTCCACGCGCCAGGTTTGCGATTACGGCGCTAAAACGTCAGCACGCTGTAACCTTCTGCCGTCAGCCGCGCCAGACTGGGTAAGCCAGACGTGTGCGGGACGGCGTTGTCTTTGACCAAATCCAGCCCGCAGGCCGCGACGCCTTCCTGCGCGCCGAAGACATCCGCGCATCCGCATGACGCGCCCGCGACTTTGTCTTTCACAGCCGCGAACAACTCGTAGGCCGGATGGTCTTTCCTGACCAGTTCGCCCGCCCAGCGTGTGCCTGCGCCCTGAAATAACACCGTGACTTCGTCGCCGCGTTGTTTGAAGTCGTAGGCCGCCGCCAGCGCATTGAACAACCGTCCCAACGCTTCTTCGGAACCGGTTTTCGGATCGGACAGAATGATGATTGCTGCTTTCATTGCTTCGCTCCTTCTTGCCGCAAATTACGCGGTCGCTAAATTGACTTTTGGGAAATCCACGACGGTCTGCGCGACGTGGTTGAAATAGTTGGTGAAGATGTTCAGCGCGACGTTGGCGATGATTTCCGTTATTTCTCCGTCGTTGTATCCGGCGGTGCGAACGGCCTGCACTTCGCTGTCGAGCAGTTCGCCGCGTTTGACGACGAGTTGATGCGCGAACTTCAGAGCCGCATCAATTTTCGGATCGCTGGAACCGGCGTGACGGCTGGCGGCGAGTTCGTTTTCGTCGAGACCGACCATCTTGCCGATGGCCGTGTGGGCCGACAGGCAGTATTCACAAGAATTAGCGTCGGCCACGGTCAACGCAATTTGTTCACGCAGTTTGGCGTTGAGCGATCCGCCGCCGAGCGCGCCGCTGAAGTTCAAATAACCTTCCAACGCTGCGGGCGAGTTGGCGAAGGTTCGCATCAGGTTCGGCACCTTTCCGATTTTGGCTTTCACGCCATCGAGCAATTCTTTGGCTTTGCCGGTCGCTTCTTTCGGGTCAATCGCATTCAGTCTTGGCATTTTCGTTTCTCCTGTTGATTCGTTTGTTACGGCAATTGCTTCGTCAACCTATTGGCGCTTTGCCTTGCTGTCGAATCGTTTGCCTTGCGGTTGGCTTAATGGCATTCGCCGTGCCGTTGACTGGAAACGGATTCATCCGACTGTAAGCAAAAGAGTTGTCAGGTTTTTCGGGCTTCTCGCTTGGCAACGAAATCTCGTTACACAATGAAATCCGGCGTTCCCGATCACGAAAGTTCGTGTAAAGTGAAGCTATTAAGCTCGAATCCACACAAGCCGAAGCCTCAAGTCAAAGTTTTGCGGCGGTTCAAACTTCAACCGCCGCGTTTCTGACTCAAGCCGAATGGGAAAAGCGCGAACGCGAAAATCTGATGGCTGCGTTGGAGGCCGCCAACTAGAAAATTTATGGCGTGGGCAGAGCCGCCGAGTTATTTGGAGTAGGCGACAGCACTGGCTTCGCGGTTGCAATCGCCGGGCATCAAGAAATTGCGTGGCTGAGTTCCAAGCGCGGGTTCGTCGCGGGCGGCACATTCACTTTGGACAGAAATTCGTCATGATGGAAATTCACGGTCGTCACGTCGTTGTTTTCTCGCAGGTGAAAGCCGACGCGCGTGCCTTCCCAATCCGCATCGGCGATCGTAATTTTCCATTCGAGTTCCTGATTCGCCACGCGGCGCAGGCAAGGGCCAATTATTGTTGTAGTTGAGTGACCTTTACAACGTAGTTTCTATTTTGTGTTGCTGCGGCAAAACCTTTGCTCAATTTATGGCGAAGACTATAATGCGCGCGTCATTTCACCTTTGTTGTATTTATTTCTCTTACCCAAACAACGAACGACAGACTGACAGTACACACAGGAGAAGGTTTCTTTCCTTTGGCTAGCTGAGAAGTAAACGGCTCGGAGAGTTCTGAAAGACGAGTTCTTCAACATCCGCTTTCATCCCGAAGGCGAGCCAGAATTTCGGTCTCTGCCACTCTTTTCGACTCTCCGTAACCAGTACAAAACCCAAACAACGAAGGAGAAACCATGCGATTTACCGCCAGTAGATTTCTTTCCGTGCTGTTCCTGCTTTTCGCTTTGACCGCTGTGTCATTAGCGCAAGTACCAACCGGAAGCGTTCGCGGCCAGATCAAAGATCAGGCTGAGGCTCTGGTATCAGGAGCGAAAGTCACCGTTTCCAGCAAAGCCACCGGAGCCGAACGAACGGCCACCACCAAAGCCGATGGCGAATACCTGATTACCAATCTGCAACCCGGCGAGTATGAAATCAAAATCGCCGCACAAGGCTTCAAAACTGCGCTTGCTCCGGTTGTCGTTCAGGTCGGCGAAAGCGTCACAATCGAATTCAAACTCGAAGTCGGCGCAGCCAACGAAACCGTCGTCATCACCAGCGAAACTCCGGCCATCAACGCTTCGGACTTCAAAATTGACGGTGTGGTCAACCGCAAACAGATTGACAACCTGCCGCTGAACGGACGCAATTTCCTGCAACTGGCCATGCTGGAACCCGGCGTTGCGGTTGACGCCGTAGACAATCCCGGAACCAGTCCGAATAACTTTTTCCGCGTTTCCATCGCCGGAGCCAGTCAGGCGTTGACGCGAATTTCCGTGGACGGAGCCACAGTCAACGACCGCGTAACCGGTGGAACTTCGCAAAACTTCTCCCAGGAATCGGTGCAGGAGTTTCAGATTTCCAGCTTCAATTTCGACATCACCACCAGCACGACGGGCGTCGGTTCGGTGAACGTCGTTTCCCGCAGCGGGTCGAATGAATTTCACGGCAGTGGCTTCATTTACTACCGCGACAATCACATGGCTGCCGATCCTCGCATGCGCCGAATTGGCCAAACTCCGGCGTTTCAGCGGCGGCAAATGGGCGGTTCGATTGGCGGGCCGATCAAAAAAGACAAGCTGTTTTTCTTTTTCAACTACGAGTACCAGAACCAGGACGGCATCAACCCAATCACGAACAACAATCCGATCTTTTCGCAATTTGACACTGCGCCGGGCAATCCGCTGAACTTCAAACAGGCCAATCTGAAGCTCGATTACAGGTTCAACGACAAACACACGGCGTTTTTCCGCGTCAGTTCCGACAACAACAATAACTTCAACTCCTCGAACGGAAATTTTCTACCCTCGAATTGGGTGGCAACCAAAAATGCCTCGCAACAATTTCTGATCGGCATCACTTCTGTCCTGAGCAACCGGCTGACCAACGACGCTCGCGCCTCGTACGGGTTTTACAGCGGGCGGTTGAACATTCCGACCACCAATGAATGCAAAGATGCAATCGGCTGCATTGGTTTGGGCGGGCCGCGTATTGACACGACGGCCAGCAGCTTTGCCATTGGCAACAACCTGAACACTCCGCAAAACCGCGTGCTCCGAACGTATCAGTTCACAGACACCGTCAACTGGCGACCGGGCAATCATTCGGTTCGCTTCGGCGGCGAGTGGGAACATTTTTACGGGCAAGGCCATTGGGCGTATCTGGAACCGGCTTTCATCACGGTTTACGACCCGGTGACGATCTTCCAGTTGATGGCCGTCACCGGCGGAGCCAATTCGCCGTTCGCGCCGATTTACAATTCGTTGCCGAACAGCCTGAAGCTAAACGCGACCGGCACGGCTCCGCTCAATCCGGGAACGCGACCGACATACAACGAAATCCTGCAACTGCCGCTGGCCGGTTTCGCCACCGGAGTCGGCGATCCGGGTCAGCCCCAAGCATTCAATTTCGGCACAGCCGCTCACAACAATCGTTATCGTTTGTTCATCGGCGACCAATGGCGAATCGTCCCACGCTTCTCGCTGACCGCCGGTCTGGCCTACGTGTTTGAAGACAAGATGATGAACCACGACTTCGATCGTCCGCGAATTCTTCAATCGCTGATCGGCGATCTGAGTAATCCGCGTAAAGACAAAAACAATTTCGATCCGTCGCTTGGGTTCGCCTGGGACGTGACCGGCAACCAGAAAACCGTCATTCGCGGCGGCGGCGGCCTCTTCCACGATTCCAACCTGTTCTGGACTCGTTTGGTCGAACGCGCTTACACAGGCCCGTCGGGCAATGGCAGGTACATCATTCCGGGACAGTTTTTCAATGTGCCCGGAGTCGGCCCATTGCTGTTTGATCGTGGCCCAACGAACTTTCGCGCCGCCAACTTGACGGCGATTTTGCCGCAACTGCGTGCGGGAATTCAGCAAGTTATCGGCAACGGCAAAGACTTGTCGGTGCGCGGCATCGAAGTCTTCAAGACTTCGGGCGACCGCGGCTTCGGCGGAATTTATTCGCCGGACACCGTGACGCCTTATTCGATGAACGCAACCATAGGCATTCAGCGCGAACTGAAACAGAACCTGATCATCCAAACCGATTTCGTGCTTCGTCGTTCGATCAAATTCGGCGGATTGCACGACACATTCATTTACGACCGCAACCGATTCAACAGTCTGGCCGGGCCGGTGTTGCCTCGCTGTGCGGCAGCGGATGCTTTCAATCCACGAGCGATTTGTTCAAACGGCCCGATCAACATTTCGCACAGCGGAGCGCGATATCGTTACACCGGATTGCACGTCAAACTGGATAAACGATTTTCGAATCGTTACCTGTTTGTAGCGTCTTACGCCTTGTCCAAGTTTGTCGGCCACAACGGCATCATCAATCTCGACAACCTGTACGAAGCCGACGACTATCAAGGCTCCGACAGAACTCATCGCTTCACATTCAGTGGTCTGATGGAAACTCCGAAATACGGCGGCGATAGCGGCGTTATGAAAGCTCTGCTGAACACCTGGACGGTTGGAATGATTTCGCAGTTTGTCAGCAAACCTCCGCTGACAGTTTCTGTGGGCGGCGTGGATTTCGACGGCGACGGCATCAACACCGTGATTTTGCCCGGAGCCAAGTTCCGCTCCTTCGGTCGCAACGTAGACAAAGCCCAGTTACAGCAGTTGGTTGACCAGTTCAATACGAACTTTGCCGGTAAAACCACAGTGCGAAATCAAACCATTCCGCGCATTGTCTTGCCGTCTGTGTTCGACAACGGCGACACGTTTATTTCGACCGACATGCGGCTGGCTCGCGTGTTCAGCCTGGCTGAAGACGTGAAGCTTCACTTCATTGGCGAAGTTTTCAATCTCTTCAATGTCTCGAATCTGGTTGGTTACGGCGGAACCCTGAACAGCCCGAATTACGGACAACCGTCGAACCGCGCTGGCGGCGTGTTCGGAACCGGCGGCCCGCGAGCGTTCCAGGTTGCGTTCCGGTTGACGTTCTAAACAACCTCAGTTCGACTGAGTTGCCTGGCAGGCAAAATCGAAAAGCGTTTGCTGACGATTTGCCTGCCATTTTTTGTTTGCCTGTCTTGCACGCAGAGCCGCCATCTCTGACAATCGCGTTTCCTTACCAATCACACTTTTTCAACTCAAGAGAGAAATATCATGGCTCGAAAATCATCGGCGTGACCGTCATCAAAGATGGTTCGCTGTTGGTGGTTGATGACGGCGGCAAAAAGATATGGCGCGTGACTTACGGCAAGAAATAAACGGCCAAAATCAAATGCTTGCCATCTTCTTTGAGGTGAGCAGATAATCGCCACTCACTTCAAAGCCAGGAGTCAATCAAATGAGAAAGCATTCAAGCAGTCTGAAAAAGAAAGCGGCCAAGACCACAACCTTACGCGCTCCAAAGCTGAGCAAGAAAGAGCTTGCTCGCCGACAAGCCTTGAAAGAATGGTATTTCGCGTTGGATGAAGACGCGCAGATCAGCGAAATCGAGAATCTTTCGTTGGAGGATTTGGTCATTCTGGCCGCAGCTAAAACTTATGAAGATCACCAAATGGGGAG
Organism: uncultured Acidobacteriota bacterium; assembly: GCA_902825875.1. Classification (GTDB taxonomy): domain Bacteria; phylum Acidobacteriota; class Blastocatellia; order RBC074; family RBC074; genus RBC074. The sequence goes on along the minus strand of CADECP010000033.1, from coordinate 21,812 downwards.
GCTGCTGACTTGAAAAATTCCTCAGTTGTGTTTGATACCTCAGTCTTGATCAGTTACCCCAACATCTTTGAACCAGGTTGGTTTTCGTCAGTCGTTCTTCAAGAGCTTCTTGTTGGCGCTTCTGGAAAATCTGACCTGCAAAAGTGGGAAGCCGTCGCCAAACAGTACGAACGAGAAAATCGCCTGCTGACTCCGAACGCCGAAGCCTGGCGAATGGCTGGACGGATTTTGAACAACATCCTGAACGACGCCAGTCGCGCGCAACCCGGTCGTCGTCGCCCCAAGCTGAGCAACGAAAAGAAACAAAGCATTATTCGAGACGTGCTGATTGCCGTTTCCGCTAAACAATCCGGCGCAGTTGTGATTTCCGACAACGAAGATTTTCCGCCGATTTCCAATTACTACGAATTCCGCTGGGTCGAAGCCAGCGCCTTCTTTGCATAACCAAACCTCTCAAGACTTTTCCAATGACCCGCATCACCAAACAATTCAACAAACTGAAATCCGAAAATCGTAAAGGCTTCATCCCGTACATCACGGCTGGCGACCCTGATCTGGCTACGACCGAGCGGCTGGTTTTGGCTTTGGCCGAAGCTGGCGCGGATGTAATTGAACTCGGAGTTCCCTTCTCTGACCCGATGGCCGACGGCCCTGTCATTCAACGAGCTTCGGAACGTGCGCTGATAAATCCGGTTGGAGTTGCCGAAGTGTTGGCGCTGGTCGAACGCATTCGCCAAAGCTGTGACGTGCCGATTGTGCTGTTCACCTACTTCAACCCGCTGATGCAATTCGCCAAACAGGACGCAGGAAAGAAATTGAAAGCCGCTGGCGTGGACGGCGTGTTGATTACCGATTTGATTCCTGAAGAAGCCGAGAGCTTTGTCGCCGAAATGCGAGCCGCCGATGTGGACACGATCTTTCTGGTTGCGCCGACTTCGACCGACGAACGCATCAAGTTGATTGCCGAACAAACCACAGGTTTCGTTTACGTCGTCGCCCGCACAGGAGTGACCGGCGTGCGTAACGATCTTTCACTGGCGGTTGGCGGTTTGGTCGCGCGAGTCAAACAACACACTTCGTTGCCGGTCGCAGTCGGCTTCGGCATTTCGACGGCGGAACACGTCCGCGAAGTTTGCGGTTACGCCGACGCGGCAGTCGTTGGCAGTCGGTTGGTGTTGGAGATTGAACACAATCTGGATTCGCCCGACTTAGTCGAACGAGTAAAACATCTGGCGAAGGAGTTACAAGCATGAGCGGCGAAACTGAGGATCAAGCCAAAAAAGAAATGGGCGATTGGCGTCAGCGAATTGACGACATTGATCTGCAATTGGTGAAGCTGTTCAACGAACGCACTCAGTGCGCGATTGAAATTGGCCACATCAAAAAACGAATCGGCTTGGAAATCTATTCGCCTTCGCGCGAAGCCCAGGTCATCGCCAACGTCACCGGCGCCAACACAGGCCCGCTGGACGCCGAAGCCATTCGCCGATTGTTCGAGCGCGTAATTGACGAAGCTCGGCGCATTGAACGGATTCACGCAAGCAAAGAAGAAGGAGGCGGGAGTTAGGAGTTGGGAGTTTGGAGTTGGAAGTTCTGCACTAACAGACACCCCTATCTCCTATCTCCTATCTCCTATCTCCTGACAAATATGATTATCGTCATGGAAGAAAACGCGGCGGAAGACCAAATCGTCCGCGTCGTAGATCGTCTGGTCAATCTTGGGTTCGATATTCACCGTTCGACGGGCGCGCGGTACACGATTCTGGGAGCCGTCGGTTCGCGCATCGCCGACGTGCGCGAATTGGAATTGCTGGAAGGCGTCAACAAAGTCGTTCGCGTCAGCAGTCCGTACAAACTCGCGGCACGCGCGTTTAAGCCTGAAGGCACGCAAATCAAAGTCAAAGATGTCGTCATCGGCGGCAATCAAGTCGTGACCATCGCCGGCCCCAGCGTCGTCGAAAGCCGCGAACAGATTGAAATCATCGCTGCCGGATTGGCCAAACAAGGCGTGCGCTTCTTACGCGGTTCAGCCTTTCGTTCCAGCAACGATCCTTATGGATTTCAGGGGCTGGGCGAAGAAGGCTTGAAGCTGCTCAGCGAAACTGCCGAACGAAATTCTATGCTGACGTTTTCGACGATCACCGACCTGACTCAATTGCCGCTGTTCGCCCAATACGTTGACATCATTCAAATCGCCGAACGCAACATGCAGAATTACCCGCTGCTGCGTGAACTGGCGAAGCTGGAAAAACCGCTGGTGTTGCGACGCGGAACGTCTTCAACGATTGAAGACGTTCTGCTGTCGGCGGATTACCTGATGCGATGCGGCAATCACCAAATCGTCATTTGCGAACGCGGCATCAAAACGTTTGAAACTTACACGCGCCACACTTTGGATATTTCGGCGATTCCGCTGATTAAGCGGCTGTCGCATCTGCCTGTGATAGTTGATCCAAGCCGAGCGACTGGTCGCCGTGACAAGGTTCCGCCGATGGCTCGCGCAGCAGTTGCCGCCGGAGCCGATGGCCTGTTGATCGAAGTTCATCATGACCCTGACCGCGCCATTTGTGACGGCGCGCAATCGTTGTCGCCGGATCAATTCGACAAACTTTCCAAGCAAATGCGAGTCATCGCTTCGGCAGTCGAACGAAAATTGTAGTAACGCTGGGAGCGCGGGCGTCTCGCCTGCGCTTGCTTCCGCAAGAATAGCGCAGGCGAGACGCCCGCGCTCCCAGCTCTTTATCGCATCTAACTCTCAATCAACAATGTTCAAGCACGTCTGTATTGTCGGTTGCGGATTGCTAGGTGGTTCTTTCGCGCTGGCGTTGCGCCGAAGCGGATTCACCGGACGCATCACCGCTTGCGGAGGTTTGCGTTCGCCCAAGCTGGCTGTTGAACGCGGAGTCGCCGACGCCATTGAAACAAGTTTTGACCGCAACGAAGTTTGCCAGGCCGATTTGATTTATCTGGCCGCGCCAATCGGCGGCATCATTGACTTCCTGAAAACCAAAGCCGCGCTGGCCAAGCCCGGCGCGATCATCACCGACGCCGGAAGCACCAAAACTGAAATCTGCCGCGTCGCCCGCGAAGCCTTGCCCGCAGACGTTCACTTCATCGGCGGTCATCCGATGGCTGGCAGCGAAAGCACTGGGGTTGAATACGCTCGCGCCGATTTGTTTGACCGAGCGACTTACGCCTTGATGATTAAAGCGACGGATTCGGTTGATGAAACGCAGTTCAACCGGTTGAAAGCACTCGTCGAATCCATCGGCGCTCGCGTGTTGTTGACCGAACCTGAAGCTCACGACGCGGCGGTGGCGTTAATCAGTCACTTGCCGCAACTGACAGCAACAGCGTTATCTTCGTTGCTTGGCGCTGAACATGATGGCGAAATCGCTCGGCGTGAACTGGCGCAGCGATTGGCAGCGACCGGTTGGCGAGACATGACTCGATTGGGCGGCAGCAGTTGGAGCGTCTGGCGAGACATCTGCCTGACAAACCAACCGAACCTTTCCGTCGCGCTGGGCGTTCTGATTGGAGAACTGCAAAACCTAAAAGAAGCTTTGGACGTGCGCGATTTCAACCAAGTGAAAGAGGCCTTTGAAGCCGCAAACACTTCGGTCGCCGAACATCGCGCGATTCGTTATGCCAATTTCGAGAAAGTGTGAGTTAGTGCGTTTTTCCGCACAAATAACGAAAAGACTCGATATGGCATCGCCCAAACGGCTCACAGAAGCGAACACATAGATAGCGGACACATAGATTTATGAAGGAACAAATTGAACTGACTCAGTCTGAAGCGGCAGCCAACAATGAAAATCACGGATTCTGGGCGACGCTGCGCGAAGCGGTCGCTGGCTCGGAACAAAACTTCACCGAAGGCAGCATCGGTCGAGCGATCTTTTTGCTGTCGGTTCCGATGGTGTTGGAAATGGCGATGGAATCGCTGTTCGGCCTCGTCAACATCTTCTGGGTCGGCAAGCTCGGCAAAGATCAAGCTGCGGCTGTCGGCATTACCGAATCTCTGTTGACGATTGTCTTCACCGTGGCGTTGGGATTGAGCATGGGCACGACGGCAATGGTTGCGCGGCGCATCGGCGAACAGGATTCGGAGGGCGCAGCACGTGCGGCAGAACAATCCATCCTGCTCGGCATTCTGGTTTCGATTCCGTTGGCCTTGATCGGAGTGCTGTTCCATCGCCAGTTGTTTGCCTTGATGAACGCCGAAGCCGGAGTCACGTCGGCTGGCGCTGGATACATCATGGTGATTTTCGGCGCGAACGTAGTCATCATGCTGCTGTTTCTGATCAACGCCATCTTTCGCGGCGCGGGTGACGCGGCCATTGCCATGCGTTCGCTGTGGATCGGCAACATCATCAACCTTATTCTTGATCCTTGCCTGATTTTCGGACTTGGGCCTTTTCCTGAACTCGGCGTGATGGGATCGGCGATTGCGACGACCATCGGGCGAGGCGTCGCAGTGATGTATCAGCTTTCGCGGTTGAGCGGCGGACACAGCCGAGTACCGTTACAATTCAGTCGCCTGTTCAAACCAGATTTTGAATTGATGGGAACGCTGCTCAGGATTTCGCTCGGCGGCATTTTCCAGATGTTGATTGCGACCTCGGCGTGGATGGTGTTGATGAGTTTGGTCGGCAAATTCGGCAGCGCGGCTCAGGCGGGATACACTTTTGCCATTCGCATCATCGTCGTGACGATTTTGCCGGCTTGGGGCATGAGTAACGCGGCGGCAACGCTGGTCGGGCAAAACCTGGGCGCGAAAAAGCCTGAGCGCGCAGAAAAATCTGTCTGGCTGACTTGTCACAGCAACGCGGTTTTCATGGCCGGAGTGACAATTCTGTACACGGTGTTCCCGGAGTTGCTGATTCGTATCTTCACTCAGGACGAAACCGTCATTCCATTTGGAGTTGATGCGCTCAGATATATTGGTTACGGCTACATTTTTTACGGCTACGGAATGGTTTTGTCGGCATCGTTCAATGGCGCGGGCGACACATATACGCCAACGGTCATTAACCTGATCTGCTTTTGGGCGCTGCAAATGCCGCTGGCGTATTGGATGGCAATGAAAACCGGCTTGGAAGCGAGAGGCGTTTTTCTGGCAGTGACAATTGCCGAATCCGTGCTGGCAATTATGGCAATGGTCATCTTCAAACGCGGCAAATGGAAAGAAAGCAAACTATAAATGGCTGACTTATGTAACTCTGAAACACCGAGTTGAAAGCCGTCGAAGCCCAATAACTTCGACGGCTTTCAACTCGCCTCTCAGCTTTTCCGTTTGGGAAAAATCTTCGCCAAGCCCCAATCCATCAACCACAGCACGACTGCCGTCACAGCGGTATTCGCCAGCCAGTACGTCCAATAACTGGCGAACCAATCTTTCATTCCGCCATAAGCAAAATGAGCGACGTTGACGTTGGTGTACGGGCCCGGCACGGTCAACAGTTTGGTGATTTGTTGCAAGATGATGAAGTAAACCAGCGACGGCAACCAGCTTCCGCGCTCGGAGCGCACCACCCACAGCGCGACCATCGCCACTGTGCAACCTCCCAGATGTGTGATGACTGAAATCGGCGTGATGCCGCTGTTGAACATATCAATCACCCACGGCGGCAATCCCAGAATCTGCCAGAACGCCGAAATCCGAATCAGCCAGGGAATGCGAAAAAAGATTCCCACAGCCATCATCAGGTTCGAGATATGACAACTCCACAAAATCTGTTCAGGCGTTTTAGCGACGGAAATGTATTGAATGGCTCGCGCGATGAAAAACCCCAGAGGCAACAATGCCATCCAGCGAAAATTCGATTTTAGCCAATTCCCTGCGGGCGAATTGCCCGGCGAACTAGAAGACTGCAACGAGGCGGATTCGGCAGCGTTCATACGGTGGTTCTCCTTCAAAACTTATTGAACGTTATTGGATACGGCGGCTAATTCGATCATTTTCATACCTTTGGGTGCAAATAGTTTTACGCAAACGTGACCGGTTGTTTATAATCCGAGTCCTCAACAACACACCCGCAGAGCGAATCTGACGGCGGCTCACCCGGAGCAAACTAATCATGCGGAGACAGTGCAAATGGATAGTCTCGTGCAGTTTTTCTTCAAACATAAATGGTCTACGTTTGCCAAAGGCGACTTCGGTTTTGCCAACCGGCCTTCGTGGTTGATTGTCGTTTTGCTGGCGTTGCTGCTTGGCGCGCTTATTTATTTCCTCTACATCCGACCGGGATACAAACTCAATTCGCAATCCAGATGGGGACTGATCGCGTTGCGCGCCGGATTGTTGGCGCTGCTGTTCATCATGCTGATGCGCCCGGTCGTCGTTGTGCCGTCGGTCATTCCGAAAAGCACAGGCGTAGCCATTTTGGCCGACAATTCCAAAAGCATGACGCTGAGCGATGAAAACAATCGCAGCCGTCTGGACGCGACCAAAGACTTGCTGGCCGCCAACGGCAACTTCACCAAAAGCCTGACCGACAAATTCCGCACCAGCCTGTACGGATTTTCCAACTCCGCCGAAAAGATCAAAGACGCGACCGAATTGAAAGCCGATGGTGCAGCCACCGATGTCGTTTCAGCATTGCGCGGAGCAGTGACTGAATCAACCGGTTCGCCGCTGTCCGCCATCGTCCTGGTCAGCGACGGCGGAGCGAACACTCCAAAAGATTTGGCGGCGGAACTTCGGGAGCTTCGTTCGCGCAATATCCCAGTCTTCACCGTCGGCGTAGGCAATTCGTCGCGCTTCAAAGACGCCGAAACTGTTCGCCTGACAGTGCCACGTCGCGTGCTGAGCGGTTCGGCCATCATCGCCGAAACGCTGGTTAGATTGAGCGGTTACGACAACCAGAAAATTTCTCTGGCAGTCAGCGAAGACGGCAAGGCGCTGAAGACTCAAGCCTTTGACGTGAAAAGCGGCGAAGCCCAAAGCATAACCATCGAATTCACGCCGACTTCGGCGGGCAATCACGTTTACACCTTTGAAGTAAAACCGCTGGATGGCGAAACCACTCTGGAAAACAACGCGCTGGATGCGCTGATCGCCGTCACTGACGACAAGCCCAAAGTGTTGTACGTCGAAGGCGAACCGCGTTGGGAATACGGCTTTATGCGAAAAGCCGCCACAGCCAAAACCGAAAAAAATCTGACGCTGGTGTCTGCGCTGCGTTCCGCCGACGGCAAATTTTACCGGCAAGGCGTGGATTCAGGCGGCGAATTGACCACAGGTTTTCCGGCAACGATTGAAGAGTTGTTCACCTATCAAGGCATCGTCATTGGCAGCGTCGAAGCCAATTTTTTCAGTTACGACCAATTACGGCAGATCGAACAATTCGCTTCACGGCGCGGCGGCGGAGTGATGGCCATCGGCGGCGCTCGTTCGTTCGACGCTGGAAAATATGCGCAAACGCCAATTGCCGATTTGCTGCCGCTTTATCTGAACGACACGATCGAAGAACCGGAAATGCAGATCGTGCAGAATTTCAAAGCCGCGCTGACTTCGCGCGGACGCACGCACGCCGTCACGCGCCTGAACGAAGACCGCGCGCAAAGCGCCAAAGTCTGGGACGAATTGCCGCCGATTTCCGTTCCTGAAGCGCTAACTTCGGCCAAGCCGGGCGCTTCAATCATTCTGGAAGCTCGCCACATCACCGACAGAAACCGTGCGCTGCCGTTGCTGGCCGAACAGCGTTACGGGCGCGGTCGCACGCTGGCTTTCACCACCAATGATTCGTGGCGATGGCGCATGGAAGTGTCGTCGCAATTCAATTACCACGAAACTTTCTGGCGGCAATTGTTGCGGTATCTGGTCAGCACCACGCCAGGACAATTTGAAATCGCCGCCGAACGCGATGTGTATGTTCCCGGCGACGCCATCAGCTTGCGCGGCGAAGTCAACGACAAGAAATTCGAGCCGATCCGCGATGCTCAGGTCACTGCCATCGTCACCAAACCTTCGGGCATGACCGTCGAATTGCCGCTGAAGATCAACTTCAATTCAGGTTCCGGCGCTCAGGCGGCAGAAGTCGCCAGCGATTACCGCAGTGAATTCGCTGCTGGCGAAACCGGAACCTACAAAGTGGAAATGACGGCCAAACGCGGCAACGAAACTCTGGGCACGGCGCAATCCAGCTTTTTGGTGACGGAGCGTTCGCGCGAATTTTTCGACGCGGCGCAAAACGTCGAACTGCTCAAACGTGTTGCCAGCGAAACCGGCGGCAAGTATTTCTCGCTGGCCAAAGCCAACGACCTGCTGGACGAAATCACCATGCTCGAAGGCAAAAACTCCGAACGAATCAGCAAAGACCTTTGGGACATGCCGATCAATTTCCTGCTGCTGGTCGCCCTGGCCAGCGCCGAATGGTTTCTGCGAAAACGAAAAGGACTGGCTTAACGAGAACCTCTGATGCGCTATTTAATCAAAACAATTTGCTTGATCACATTGCTGGCGATCATCGCCTGCGCACAAGAAGTTCCGGTCGCCCAAAAGAAACCGCCCCAAGTCGAACCCGCTTCGCCTGCGGCGCAACCGGCGCAGAAACTGCCGCCGGATCAGAACAAATTCGCCGTGGTCATCACGGGCATCAGCGGCGAAGAAAGCTACACAAAGAAATTTGCCGAATGGACGACTAAACTGCGTGAAGCTTTGACCGGCAAGCTAGGCTTTGCCGATGAAAAAGTCATCGTGCTGACCGAAAAGCCCGAAGGCGAAGAGCGCCGAGCCACCGCCGAAGGCGTTCGCCAATTGTTTGTCGAACTGAAAAACTCGCTGAAACCCGACAACCAACTTTTCGTGTTTTTCATTGGGCACGGCAGCTTCGTGGACAAGGTGGCCAAGTTCAATCTGGTCGGGCCGGATTTGAGCGTCAACGAATACGCAGCGATGTTGAACGCGCTGCCCGCCAAAACCATGGTCATCGCCAATATGGCCAGTGCCAGCGGCGAATTCGTCAAACCTCTGACAGGCGAAGGTCGCATCATCATCACTGCAACGCGCAGCGGAATGGAACAAAACGCCACGCGCTTTCCCGAATACTTCATTGGCGCGTTGGGCAACACGGAAGCCGACGCCGACAAAAACGGGCGCGTGTCTGTTTTTGAAGCTTTTGAGTACGCCAGCAAAATGACCGAAGCCAGCTTCAAGCAAAAAGGTGTGCTGGTTACTGAACATTCACTGCTGGAAGATAATGGCGACGGCAAAGGCTTCGAAAAGACTGCGGAAAAACCGGAAAGCGGCGACGGTTCATTGGCCAAACTTGTGTATTTCGATTCCCTGCCACAACAACAGGCGGGCGGCGATCCGGCGCTGGCCAAACTTTATTCCGAACGGCTGCGGTTGGAAGGCGAAATCGGCAGGTTGAAAAGTCGCAAAACGCAAATGAGCGAAGACGATTTCGACAACGAATTGGAAAAGCTGCTGGTTGAACTGGCGACGCTCAACCAGACGATCAAGGCGAGCAAGAAGTAATGAGCGAAGAAGAGCTTGAAAAACTGTTCAAAGCTGCGCTTGCTCGCCAACAAGTGGGAACGCTTGAAGGTGTAGAGGCAGCAGAGATCATTTCCAGGCAAGCGAAAGCAGAAAACGCTGAATGTGCGATAGCCGGTGGAATTGCAATGCACCTTTACGGTTATCACCGAGCGACTGAGAATGTTGATTTGCTGGCGTCGAAGCCGTTAAACCTTTCGTCTGAACAACAACTCGCTTTCGGTGGTAACAGGCATTCGATTCAAGTTGGCGAGAAAAACATTCCCGTTCAGTTGATAGTTCGGAGCGATGTTTTTCGAGTTCTTTATGAAGCAGCGCTTCGTGACGCGGTAACGCTAGCCGAAAACAGACGCATCATCATTCCTGAGTGGATGGTGATTTTGAAATTTCTGGCCAGACGCAGCAAAGACATTTTGGATATGTTGTGGATGCTTAAAGAACCCGGCCTGGTAAATCGTGATCGCGTGCTGCAACTACTTGAAGACGTTCTGGGCAAACCTGCTGCTCACGCTGCGCTGCGAGGTTTGGAAATTTACTACGTTCAGGCTGAAGTTATGCGTTCAGGTGATGAAAACGGCAGGCAGGAAAGATGACAATGTTGAAGCAAAACTCAAAACAATCTTTTAGCTTACGCAAACCGGCGACCTTGTTGGCCGTCAGCTTGTTGTCGTTCTTTTGTCTGCTGGCGTGCGTGTCGGCACAGCAAGCAACCGCAATCGAAGCCGCCGAAGAAGAACTCAAAAGCGGCAAGTTTTCCGCCGCGATCGCTTCGTTCAATTCCCTGCTGCAAGCCGCTCCGAAAGACGAACGCGCGCAAGCCGGATTGCTGAAAGCCTATTTGGAAACCGGCAAATACGCCGAAGCCGAAGCCGAAGCCAAAAAATTTATTGTGCGTGGTGAATCATCTGCCGCTCGATTGGTTTTGGCCGAAGTGATGGCCATCACCGGACGTTATGCCGACGCCATCGCCGAATTTGAAAAGGTCAGCCAGACGGCTCAAAAGGCGATTGAAAAAGCCGAGAAAGAAGAAAAAGAAAGAAAACCCGACGCCGAAGAAAAGCCGGAGCCGCTCCCTTCGCCCAAAGCGCAAAAAGTCATCGCCCATCTTCGACGAGCGGAGTTGCTCCACCTGACCGGCAAGGAAGAAGCCGCGAAAGAAATCTTTGAGGCGTTGGTCAAATACTACGAAGACAACGACGTTGATTCGGCTGAAGAATTGACCTCAATCGCCCGCGCGTTGACGTACCTGGAAAAGTATCAGGACGCCAAAGACATTTATCTGGAAGCGATTTCCGCCGACGAAACTTATATCGAAGCCCAGCTTGGCGGCGGCGAATTGTTCACCAGCAAATACAACTACGAAGAAGCCGCTTCGTTTTTTGAAGACGCTGCCAAGATCAACAAAAACTCCGCCCGATTGTATCTGGCCGCCGCAGCCAACAAACGCATCGGCGGCGGCGACGAAATGAAAGCCGCGCTGGCCGAAGCAAACAAGATCAATCCGAATTACGTCGAAGCCAAAATCTTCACGGCCTCACTTGATCTGGAAGCCGAGCGTCACCCGGCTGCGCTGGCGCAAATTGATTCGGCGCTGAAGATCAATCCGAACTCGCTGGAAGCGCACAGTCTGCGCGCCGCGATGTTCTGGCTGCAAAACAAAAACGCCGAATTCGACAACGAAATCAAAACTACGCTGGCCATCAATCCAAGATATGGTTCGCTTTACGAAACGCTGGCTCACTTCGCCACCCAAACTCGCCGTTACCGCGAATCCGTCGCTTTCCTGCGTGAAGGTTTGAAGCTGTCGCCGAACCTCTATTCCTCACATCTGGCTTTGGGAATGGGCTTGCTGCGAATGGGCGATTTTGAAGAAGGTCGCGCCGAAGTCGAACTGGCGTTCAAAGGCGATCCGTTTAACATTTGGGCTAAGAACACGCTCGATTTGCTGGACGTGATGAATGAGTACAAGACGACCAAGACAGGCGACTTCATCGTCAAGATCGGCGAAAAAGAAAACGACGTGCTGGCCGGTTACGCCACTGATCTGCTGACCGAAGTTCAGGCTACGCTGTCGGCCAAATACAAATTCACTCCGCGCGGGCCAATCTCTGTGGAAATCTTTGCCAACCACGAAGACTTCGCCGTGCGCGCCCTGGGCTTGCCGGGTTTAGGAGCTTTGGGAGTTTGTTTTGGCCAGGTCATCGCCCAGGATTCGCCGACTGCGCGAGCCGGTGAACCATTTAACTGGGGCAGCACGCTCTGGCACGAATACGCGCACGTCATCACGCTGCAAATCACGGATCATTTGATCCCTCGTTGGTTTTCCGAAGGCTTGTCGGTTTACGAAGAACACAAAGCCCGACCGGGTTGGGGCGATGATTGGAGCATCGGCCACATCAAAGCCTTCGCCGATGGACGCTGGTTCAAGATCGCAGAAATTGACAACGGCTTTTTGCGCCCGAAACGACCGGACGACATCGGCCTGGCGTATTTTCAAGCTTCTCAGATTTGCCACTTCGTCGAAGAGAAATACGGCTTCAACGCGATTCTGGAAATGCTGCGCGGGTACAAAGAAAAGAAAAAGACGCCGGAGATTTTGCTCAGCGCGCTGAAACTTTCCGAAGCCGATTTCGACCGCGAATTCAACGCTTACGTCACGGGCAAAATCAGCGGCTACATCAAGGCGATGAAACCCGGCTGGGACAACAAAGACCTTGCCAAGTTGACGAAAGAAGAAGCGATCAAACAAGCCGAAGCCAGCCCGGACGATTTCATTTTGAATCTGCGCGCCGGATTGGAATTGGCCGCCGATCTGAAAGACGAACCGGCAATCAAATACCTGAAACGTTCGATAGAACTGTTCCCGTTGCAAGGCAGCGGCGGCGCTTACGAAGCGTTGGCGGCGATCTACAAAAAACAAGGCAACAAATCCGCCGAAGCCGAAACGTTGGAAGCGTTGATCAAAGTGGACGAAAACGATTACGACTCGTTGAAGCGACTGGCTCAATTGAAACTGGAAGCGGGCGACAAAGCTCGTGCGTTGGACTTGCTGAAAATGAGTTTTTACGTCAATCCATTTGAGCCTTTGGCGCACACAATGACCGGCGATTTGTTGTTGGAACTCGGCGGCACAACCGGCGGAGCCGAAAAAGCCGTTCGGGAATTTCACATTGCTCTGGCGGCGAATCCCGCGAATCTGGCCGAAGCTCAATACAATCTGGCACGGGCGTATTTCACCGCAGGCAAAAAGCCGGAAGCCCGCCGGTACGTGCTGCGGTCGCTGGAAAACGCGCCGAGTTTTGAAAAAGCGCAGGAATTGCTCTTGAAGATTCGAGGACAGTAAAAAGTCGCAGGCGAGACGCCTGCGCTCCCAGGTGAGTTATGACCAAAACGAAGTTCATCATTGCTGTCATTATCATCGGCCTGCTTGGCACGTTGGTGCTGGCCCAGCGCGGACGCGGCGGCGGGCGTCGAAAACCTTCGATGGATTTGCCGGAAGTTAGCGAAAACGGCATTCCGAAAACCGACCCGAACTGGTCGGGCAAATTCACATTTGTTCGCGTTCGTTTCGACACCAGCCAATACGCTCAGTATTACGGTTACAACAACGTGCTGGGCGATGGCGGTCCTCCGTGGTCGCACGATTATCCGGTCGCCGGTCGCCACTTGATGAAGATCATGTCCGAACTGTCGAAGATTGACGCCACGCTGGATGTCAACGAACCAATTCTGAGCCTGGACGATCCGATGCTGTTCAAATTCCCGTTCGCGTACATGTGCGAAGTCGGTTTTATGAATTTGAGCGACGCCGAAATCAACGGCATGCGCGAATACTTGAAACGAGGCGGCTTTCTGCTGGTTGATGACTTCCGTTCCTCCGGGCAATTTTATGTTTTGCAGGAACACGTGCGGCGAGCCTTCCCCGAACTGCAATTGAAAAAGCTCGACATCTCGCATCCGATTTTTAACTGTTTTTTTTCGATCAAAACGCTGGAAGTCAATCCGGTGTACGGCGGAGGTTTTGGCGTTGGCAGAGGCGAAACCGCCAACCCGGAATTTTGGGGGCTGGAAGATGAAACCGGGCGATTGATGATGATCGTCAACTATAACTACGACGTCAGCGATTATTGGCAGTTCTCCGACAACCCTTTTCGCCCGATTGAAGAAACCAACGACGCTTATAAGTTCGGAGTCAATTACATCATTTACGCATTAACACACTGATCTTAAATTCTTGATTTTGTATTTTGAATTTTGGGGTGAGCGGGACAAACATAATTGGCCGCCGCAACAATTCAAAATCAAAAATCCACAATCCAAAATCTCAGGAGACTGAATGGCTGTTGACACACAAGCGATCAGCGACGAGGTGTTGCTGAACAAATTAAAAGTCGCCCGCGAAAACATCTTGCGAGAAATTCGCAAAGCGGTGTTGGGGCAAGATGAAGCTGTTGAACAAGTCCTGCTTTCGCTGTTTGTCGGCGGACATTCCATCCTGACCGGCGTTCCCGGTCTGGCCAAAACCTTGTTGGTTCGCACCATCGCCAGCGTGCTTGATCTTTCATTCAAACGCATACAGTTCACGCCGGATTTGATGCCTGCGGACATTACCGGAACCGAAATCATCGAAGAGAACCGCGCGACCGGAAAACGCGAACTGCAATTCATTCGCGGGCCGGTGTTCGCCAACATCATTCTGGCGGACGAAATCAACCGCACTCCGCCGAAAACCCAGGCGGCCTTGCTCGAAGCCATGCAAGAAGGCAGCGTCACGGTTCAGGGAACGACGTATCAACTGCCCAAACCGTTTTTCGTGCTGGCGACGCAAAACCCAATCGAAATGGAAGGCACGTATCCGCTGCCAGAAGCCCAGTTGGATCGTTTTATGTTCAACGTTCACATGGGTTATCTGCCCGAAGAAGACGAAGTAGCCGTAGTCAAACTGACGACTTCGCCTCAAGACGTGAAGTTCGAACGCATGATGTCCGCCGAAGAAATCATCGCGTTTCAACGGCTGGTCAGAAAAGTTCCGGTGGCCGATTCGGTCACGCGCTACGCTGTGAACCTGGTTCACACCAGCCGTCCGGGAAATCCTAAAGCGCCGGATTTCGTCAACCGCTGGGTGACGTGGGGCGGATCAATTCGCGCTTCGCAGTTTTTGGTGCTGGCTGGCAAAGCTCGCGCAATTTTCAATGGCAGATATAACGTTTCGTTCGATGACATTCGCGCCGTTGCTCAACCGGTTTTGCGCCATCGCATACTGCTGAACTTCCAGGCAGAATCCGAACGAGTTGACACCATTCAAGTCATCAAACGATTGATCGAAGTTGTCCCTGAACCAAAATCAGGGTTGAGCTAAAAAAATGATGTGGTGGAAAAACGACAACTCGAAATCGAAAACGGCTGATTCATCGGCGCAATCGGCATCCGCAATTCCACGTTTTCTGATGCCTGAAGTCTTAGCAAGAATCACCTCGCTTGAGCTTTTGGCGAGAACAGTTGTGGAAGGTTTCATCTCCGGCATGCATCGTTCGCCGTTCACAGGTTTTTCGACGGAGTTTGCCGAGTATCGTCAATACATGCCCGGCGACGACTTGCGCTATTTGGACTGGAAGTTGTTAGGCAGAACGGATCGGTATTACATCAAAAAGTACCGCGCCGACACCAATTCGCAATGTCACATCCTGATAGACGCCAGCGCCTCGATGCGCTACACGACCGGCGAAATCACCAAGCTGCAATACGCGCAATTTCTGGGATCGTCGCTGGCCTATCTGGCGAACAAACAACAGGACGCCGTTGGCTTGATGGCTTTTGACAGCGAAGTCCGTACGCACATTCCGGCTCACAGCCGCACCGGTCACATGCGAACGATCTTTGGACGAATGGAACAGATCGAAGCCGGAAACGAAACGCGATTGTCGGCGATGTTGCATCAAGCCGCCGAACGTATCACTCGGCGAGGCATCATCATTGTCATTTCGGATTTTTACGACGAACCCGAAGCTATCACCGAAGCCTTGCAGCATCTGCGATTCAAAGGCAACGACGTGATCGTCTTTCAGGTCATGGACAAAAACGAACTGGAGTTCGACTTCATCGAACCGGTCTTGCTGGAAGACAGCGAGACCGAAGAGCAGATTCACGTGCTGCCTGACGTTCTGGGCGACGGATACCGCGAAACAATGCGAAACCATCTGGAAGCCGTCAAAGAAAGCTGCACCAGCAACAAAATTGATTACGAATTGCTGACGACGGACAAGCCGCTGGATCACGCACTGTTTTCATTTTTAGCCAAGCGAGCAAGGCAATAAAGCAAATGTCTTTTCTCAACCCATTATTTCTGCTTGGACTGGCTGCGGTTGCCGCGCCGATCATTGTGCATTTGGTGCGGCGCACCAAAGCTCCGCGCGTGGAGTTCCCTTCGCTGATGTTCGTTCGCCGAGTTCCGCAAAAAACAATTCGGCGACGCACAGTGCAAAACTGGCTGTTGCTGGCTTTGCGTTGTCTGGCGTTTTTGCTGTTGGCATTGGCGTTTGTGCGACCTTATTTCGGCAGCGGTTCAGCCGACGAAGGCCAGGGCAAACGGGCGAACGTTATCTTGCTCGACACGTCTTTCAGCATGCGGTTCGGCAAACGCTTCGACCAGGCCAAAGCCCGCGCTCAATCAATTCTGGATCAAGCCGCCGGCAGCGAAAGCACGGCGATTGTCACGTTCGGCCAAAGCTACGAAACCGTGGCCAAGTTCACGACCGACGGCAGCAAGTTGAAAGCTGCGCTGGATGCCGTGAAAGTCGGCAATGGCGCAACCGATTACACGCAAGCTCTGCGCGGCGCGGCGGAGTTATTCAAAGAGATCGGTTTGAAAGATCGGCGCATCATTCTGATTTCAGACTTTCAAGCAGCCGGACGCAATCCGGCTGAAGCCGCGTTTCAGCTTGGCAAAGACATCAAACTGCAAACGATGGATGTCGGCGAAGCTCAGGCCGCGAATCTGGCCGTCACCGATGTCAGCGCTCGCGCCCTGATTTACCAGCCAAAATACGAAGACAAGCTGACCGCTCGCGTAGCCAATTTCAGCGACGAAGCTCGTGTTGGTGTGCGAGTTGAGTTCCTGCTCAACGAACGCGCGGTTGAAAAGCGCGAACTGAAAGTCGCCGCCAACGATTCGACTACTGTGGAATTCACAGGCTTCAATTTGAACGAAGGCGTCAATCAATGCGAAATCCGCGTCGAAGGAGACAACTTTCCGTTCGACAACAAGTTCCATTTCACCTTGCGCCGAACCGAACAGTTGAAAGCGTTGTTGATTGAAACGGCTTCGCGCGGACGCAGCGAAAGCTTTTACATTCGCAACGCGATGACTACGGGTGAAAATCTGCCTTTCGATGTCGAAACCAAAACCGCTGGCTCTGTGAACCCTACGGATTTGAGCAGTTACCGCGTAATCATTTTGAACGACGCAGCAATCACACAGGCGCTGGCCGCGGGATTGACCAAATTTGTCGAAGCTGGCGGCGGATTGATTATCGCTGCCGGCGCTCACACCGAAGCCGATTCGTTCAACCAGGCATTTCAAAACGTCGCGCCCGCCAAACTGGAAGAAAAGGTTTTGTTTCGCGGAGGCTCCGGCGGCGATTACGTGACAATGAGCGAGATCAAAACCGATCATCCGATCTTTGAAGTCTTTCGCCAAAGCGGACGCCTCTCTTCGGCGCGAGTGTTTGGTTATCACCGCGCGACTTCACGCGAAGGCGCAGCCGTGCTGGCGCGTTACGAAGACGGCAATCCGGCTTTGATCGAAGCCACTCATGGCACAGGGAAAATTCTGTTGTTCACTTCCAGCTTTGACACCAGTTGGAACGACCTGCCGCTGACTCCGCTGTATCTGCCGTTAATTCGCCAGATGACTCGGCACTTGGGCGAACGTGAAGAACGCGCGTGGCATTTGCTCGGCCAATCGTTCACGGTCGCGCCGATGAAAGACGGCGCTCTGCCAGCGGTTGACCAACCCAACGGCGAACGTCTGACCGAACGCAAACAAACGGCTACGGGAGAATTGATCGTCGCCGCCAAAGAGCCGGGCTTTTATCGGCTGCGCTTTCCTGACAAATCCGATTTCGCTGCGGTCAACGTGGACACCAAAGAATCTGACCTGACCAAATTGAACCTGGAAGAATTTGTCGCCGCCATCACCGGAGCCGATCCGAAAGCTCAAGCGGCTGCTGGGGCGACTGAAAAGTTGAGTGATGAAGAAATCGAATCTCGGCAAAGAGTTTGGTGGTGGTTGCTGGTGGTAGCAATGTTGTTGTTTTTGACTGAAGCAATTCTTTCGCGCCGAACTCGGATGGCGAAACTGATTGGATAAAACGATGGCTGCAAAAAAAGCAATCAAAGCGCCTGTTAAAAAATCGGCAGGCAAGTCGGCGACAAAATCGGTGACTCAAGCGACAACGAATTCGCCGATCTATCAAATTAAAGTAACGTTGAAAGACTTCAAACCGGCGATCTGGCGCAGAATTCAAATCGGCGGTGACGCAACGTTCGGTGCGCTGCATGTTGCCATACAAATTGTTATGGGCTGGGGCGGGCATCACCTACATCATTTTATTATTGGTAAACGTCCGAACTTTATATTCATTGGTTCGCCAGTGGAACTGGCAGACGGCAACGCAGTAGACGAAGACGAAACGACCATCAATCAAGTTTTGCCTGATGCCAAATCAAAGATGATTTACGAATACGATTTCGGCGACGGCTGGGAACATGAACTGCTGCTGGAAAAGATCGTCCCCGCAGAAAAGGGCGTTTATTACCCTCGCTGTCTGGCAGGCGAAAAGTCTTGCCCGCCGGATGATGTCGGCGGCGTTTGGGGGTATGCCAACTTTCTCAAGGCGATTAACGACCCCAAGCATCCACAACACGAAGATTTTTTGGAATGGAGTGGCGGCGGTTTTGACCCGGAAGAATTCGACCTGGATGATGTCAACAAACAGCTCAAAAAACTGAAGCAGAAAATTGCGTTTGAACGTGAGCTTCGTGAGCTTTTTTCTTAAGGAGCGCTGTATGAACTACCAAAGCGATCAACTGTTTGGAATTATCAACGCGGTTCGTAAGCGTCGAACCTTGCTGCTGACTTTGCGCGGAGCGGCAATCACGCTGGCCGTTGCAGCAGGCTTGTTGCTGGCTTTGGGTTACGCTGCTTACCGGTATCGCTACAGCGGCGGAGCTTTGATTACGTTGCGTCTGACGGCTGTGCTCGGTTTGATTGCCACGGCTTTCTTCTTTTTGGTTCGCCCGTTGCGACGAAAGATCAGCGATTCGCAACTAGCTCGCTTGATCGAAGAAAGGCAGCCCGGCGTAGAAGAACGCTTCGTCAGCGCCGTCGAATTTTCAGACGAACAACAACAGCAGATCAGTTCGACTGCGATTCTTGACCGCTTGATGGATGACGCCGACCGTCACGCCAATCAGGTCAACATGAACGAAGTAATTCCGAACAAACGCTTCTGGCAATTGGGCGGAGCGGCGCTGGCCAGCGTGCTGCTGTTTATTTCGGTTGTCGTTTTTGGCCCGCGCGAAATCAAAAGCGGATTGTTCCAGCTTGCGGCTCCGGCCAGTCCTGTCGCGGCGGCGAATGCCCTGCAAATTAACGTCAAACCGGGAACGGCTCGCGTGCCGAAAAACTCTGACCAAAAGATTCTCGCTTCAACCGTCAACTTCAACCCTGAAACGGCGACGATCTTCACGCGCAAAGCCGGAGCCAGCGACGATCAATGGGTTGGCCAGCCGATGGAGCCGACTAAAAACGCTGGCGAGTTTCAATTCTTCATTTTCAACATTCAGGACGACACCGAATACTTTGTCGAATCATCCGGCTGCCGTTCGGGCGAATTCAAACTGACGGTCGCCGATTTGCCGCTGGTCAAACAGATAGATCAAACGCAGTTCTTCCCTTCTTACACAGGGCTTGCGCCGAAAACCATTGAAGACGCACCAGACGTGGCCGTGCTGGCCGGAACGACGGTCAAACTGACAGCGCAATTAGCCGGTCGTGCAAAATCGGCTCGATTGGTTTTGAAAGACGGCAAGAAGATCGAGATGGAAAACGTGGGCGAAAACAGTTTCGCCGCTTCGTTGGTCGTCAACGAAAACAGCAGTTACCACATTGAAGTCACCAGCGTAGACGGCGACGTTTACAACGGATCGAACGAATACGACATTTCAGTGCTGGATGATCGTCCGCCAGTTGTCAGTTTTGAAAAACCCGGACGCGACGCCAAAGCCACCAGCGTCGAAGAAATTCTGACTCTGGCCAAAGCCGAAGACGATTACGGCGTGTTGTCGCTGGATTTGTTTTATTCGGTCAACGGCGGCGAAGAAAAGAAAGTTGACCTGCAAAAACTGAAAGGCGAATCGGCCAAAGATTTGAGCGGCGCTCACACCTTCTTTTTGGAAGAATACGGTTTGCAACCGGGCGACCTGGTTTCGTATTACGCCAAAGCGCGCGATGCCAAAAACGAAGCGACCAGCGACATTTACTTCATCGAAATCAAACCGTTCGAGAAAGAGTTCAAACAGTCTCAACAGCAAGGTCAGCCCGGACAGGGCGAACAGCAGGAAGGCTTGACCAAACGCCAGCGAGATTTGATCGCTGCGACGTTCCGCGTCAACAAAGAAGAGCCGACTTACAGCGACAAGGAAAAAGCCGATAACTACGACACAGTCGCGCTCGGTCAGGAAAAGCTGAAGGAAGATGCAATTGCGATGGTCGAACGCATCAAACGTCGTTTGGGCGCTCAACTCAATCAGCAGCCGCAATTCCAAAAGATCATCGAACACATCACGCAAGCGTCGAAGGAAATGGAACCTGCGGCCAAAGAGCTTCGTGGCCGCAAAGGCAAAGACGCTCTGCCGTTTGAGCAAAAAGCTTTGCAGCAATTGCAACGCGCCGACGCCATCTTCCGCGAAGTCACTGTTTCGATGAGCCAAAGCCAGCAAGGGCAAGGCCAGCAAAGCGCGCAGGATTTGGCAGACCTGTTTGAACTGGAACTGGACAAGCAGAAAAACCAGTACGAAACCGTCCGCCGCGAACAACAACAGCAGCAACAACAGCAGAACGACGAAACCAAAAACAAGCTGGAAGAACTGTCGCGCCGCATACAGAAAGAAATGGAGCAGCAGCAACAGCGGCAGCAACAGGCTCGCAATCAAAGCGGCGGAGGCGGAGGCGGTCGTCAGCAACAGCAAATGATGGAAGAAGCTCGCAAGGCTGCGCGCGAATTGGAAAAGCTGTCGCGCGAACGCCGCGATCCTCAGTTGCAGGAAATGGCGAACAAACTGAATCAGGCTGCCGATGAAATGCAGAAAGCTCAAAACGCTGCGTCCAACGGCAAGCAAGACGAGGCCACAAGCCGCACGGCAAAGGCTCTGCAACAAATTCAGGACGCTCAACGCCAAATGGATCGGCTGAAAAAACAACAAGGCGGCCAGTCGGTTCAGGATTTGAAAAAACGCGCAGCCGACGCGGCTTCGCGGCAACAGGAAATTTCCAAAGACACCGAAGAACTCGCTCGCCAAAGCCGCAATGGGCAGGCGGGGCAAAACACCAACGAATCAAAACAAAGGTTGGCGGAAAAGAAAGACACGCTGGCCAACGAAGTCGCCGGATTGGAACGCGACATTGACCAGGCTGCCCGGCAAATGGGGCAGGATCAGCAATCTGCCGCCAACAAACTGCGAGAAGCCGGTCGCAACCTGCGCGAAAATCGAGTCGCCGACGGCATTCGATTTACCAAACGACTGACCGATATGAACGCCTTCGATTCGGCCAAAGCTTACGAACAAAGCACGCAGCAAAAACTGGACGAAGTCGCTCAGCAACTTTCCGATGCCGAACGCAATGCCAACCGCAAAGGCGCTGGCGGAGACGAAACAGAACAAAACCTGGATCGCATGCGAAAACTGGCTGACAATATCGAATCAGTGAACCGCAAACTGGCTCAAAATAATCAGCAAGGGCAGCAAGGCCAGCAAGGCCAGCAGGGACAACAAGGCAAACAAGGCCAGCAAGGGCAACAGCAAAATCAACAAGGGCAACAGGGACAACAAGGCCAGCAAGGCAATCGCAACCAGCAAAATCAACAAGGCCAACAAGGTCAGCAAGGCCAGCAAGTCCAGCAAGGTCAGCAGGGTCAGCAGGGTCAGCAGGGTCAGCAGGGCCAGCAGGGCCAGCAGGGCCAGCAGGGCCAGCAGGGTCAACAGGGTCAACAGGGTCAACAGGGTCAACAGGGTCAACAGGGTCAAC
>CADECP010000032.1 GCA_902825875.1 uncultured Acidobacteriota bacterium | reverse complement strand
TCACATTGATCAATCTCAGAGAGTTTTGTGAAGGATGAAACTTGCAACCAGTTCTCCCTGTGAAATCAGGAGAAAAGCTCACCGCTCCCGCTGCCGTACCAACCCAGATTGTGCCATTACTGGTTTGGCGCAATGCGTTTATCCAGGCGCTCGGCAACCCATCTTTTTGCAAATAACAGCGCGAAAAAGGCTCGCTGTTTTCGGGAGGATGCCCGACCAAACTGCACAGCCCCGACCGTTGGCCAGTCATTCCCGCCCAGATCTCGCCGTTCTCGATCTCAAGCAAGGCGCTCACAACGCCTCGCAGTATATTATGCTGAGTGATTTTTCCATCCGGCCCGACACGGTAAAGCGTGCTGTAATTGTGTAGTGGCCCATGCTCTGTGCCGACCCACAAATTGCCACGGCGATCCTTAAGTACCGAGCCAATAGGCAGATAGCCGAGCTTGTTCTGAAACGGCAATTCAACGCGGCGCAGAGTTGGCCGTCCTTGTTTTTCAATCAATTGATACAGACCATCCTCCATCCCGATCCAAAGCGCGCCTTGTAGGTCTTCGTAAATCTGTTTGACCTCTTTTGCGAATTTCGTGGGCGGCGGCGTCTCATAGCCGACTTCGTCAAACATGGCTTGCAGGGGATTAGCATGTTTTCCGGCGAAGCCGTTGGGGTTGAAGCGCACCAACCCGGAATAGGTTCCGATCCAATACCTGCCGTTACGATCTTGTAGGAAATCCATTACCCGGCGTGATGGCAGGCCATCGTCATCGCTGTAGAGTTTGAAGCTGTAACCATCAAATCGCACCAAGCCATCCGCAGTGCAAAACCACAGGAATCCGCGCGCGTCTTGCCGCACTTTCCAAACAGAATCGCGTGGCAATCCATCCGCAGCGGTGTAGGTTTTGACGGGAAGGATTTCGGCTTGAGCGGAAAACAGCACGGGCAAGCAAACGGTCAGCAAGCCGAAGGCGGTGGCGGCAATCAAAGAAAATCGGAACCGGGTCAGCATGGCGGATAACCCTCGTTGGAAATCAGACTGATTGGCGAACGAACAACCGGCAAAATGAATCAAGCCGGGTGCTACGAAATAGCTTGGGACGTTTAATAAAAATTACCGGAACAAGTCGCGTTCTTTGGCGCGCACCAGTTCTTTGGCGCTGCCGTCGCTGTGTTCAAAGTAAAAGCCGCGAACGACAACCACTGGAATGCGCGAAGCCTTTCGCATCAACAATCCCGTCGAAGCCGCTATCTCATCCGCCACTGCCAATACCGTCGCCGACAGTTCCTTGCCGTGATCATCGCGTTCGCCGCGAAAATCTTTCAGCGGTTTCATGCCGGCGACTCCTATGGCGACGTTGGTCAGGCCTTCGCGCCAGGGACGGCCAAACGTGTCTGTGATGATGACGGCGACGTTGACTTTGAACAGTTCGGCCAATCGAGTTTTCAGCAGCAACGCCGAATCGTCCGGCGCGACAGGCAGCAAGGCCACCCAATCTTTTCCGGCGACGTTCGACCGATCCACTCCGGCGTTGGCGCAAATGAATCCATGCTTGGTTTCAGTCACCAGCACATGGTCGTCCATGCGAATGATGCTGGCTGATTCGCCGAGCACGACTTCGACCAGACGCGGATCGCGGTGCTGTTTGGCGGCAATTTCCACCGCCAGCGCGGACGGCGTGACTGATTCCAGATTGACCAATCGGCCTTCGGCTTTGGAAACGATTTTTTGCGCGACGACTACAACATCGCCATCGGCCAGCGCGAAGCCTTGCGTTTCTGTCGCTTGAGCAATCAGCCAGCCTAGATCGTCTCCGGGTCGAACTTCGGGAATGCCGCGCACGGCTGTCAATTGAATGTCTGCCAAATGAATGTCTTGATGTTTTTTGGGATTCAAGGGTGTCGGTTTTCTCCTAGCTGTCGGTGACAAAGCTGCGCGTATGCTAATGGCTGACACGATACCTGACAAGCTGAGCTTGCCGCTTCGGGAAGGCATTGCATAGAATCCGCTCGCCAAACCAAGCGACAAAATTTTCGACAGGATTTACCGGATTCAACAGGATGAAAACAGATTTTGGGCATGTTGCTTCTCAATCCTGTGCAACCTTGTCAATCCTGTCTATTGATGAACGTCTCGACTTCACACCCCAAAATCAGGAGGCCTCTATGAAACCGCTTTGCCGATTTGCAGCAGTCGTTCTTGTTTCTTTTTGTTTAGCCGTTTTCGTTCAAGCTCAGGCTTCGCCTAAACCGGAAATCGTTTCCTTGCTCGGCGTCAAACAATTCGCCAACGCCGATGAAAAAGGCGAAATCGCTGCCGCCGAATCCAAGCTCGCCGCCGATACGAAAAATATGGATTTGCTGATTGCGCTTGGCCGCGCGCAAGCCAACGTCTGGCGATACAACGACGCGATTGAAACTTATACGCGCGGCATCAAACTGGCTCCGAACGATTGGCGGCTCTATCGTCATCGAGGTCATCGGTACATCTCCACGCGCCAGTTCGATAAAGCCGTCGCCGACATGGCTCAGGCGGCAAAACTGAACGACAAGGATTTCGACGTTTGGTATCACCTGGCGTTGGCGCATTATTTGAAAGGCCAGTTTGCCAAAGCCGCTGAAGCTTATGAACGCTGCCGCCAGGTCGCCGAAGCCGACACCACAGACAAACGCGACGATTCGGTGATTGCCGTTTCCGATTGGCTGTACATGACTTATCGCCGAATGAACAAACCGATGGAAGCCGCCAAAGTGCTCGACCGCATTACGCCCGACATGAAGGTCAACGAAAACAAGTCGTATTTCGACCGGCTGCTGTTTTACAAAGGCTTGAAGAAGGAAAGCGATCTGGTGAACGTCGAGAAGGCGACCGATTTGGAAATTGCGACGGTCGGATACGGCCTTGGGAATTGGCACTTGTACAACGGCAATCGCGCCAAAGCCGAAGAGATTTTTCGCAAGATCGTCGGCGGAAAATACTGGCCAGCGTTTGGCTTCATCGCCGCGGAAACGGAGTTGGCAAGGAAAAAGAAATAAATCTTCTGCCACAAACGGAAAGACATATCTTTACGAAATGAATCCTCGGCCATTTCGTTTGTAACATTTTCCCGCGTTACAACGAATAAATTCTTGCCTGTCACCATATCGGTGTGTAGTATCTGCGCGCCCAACCGCCCCCAAAATTATTTTTGCCCTCTCGCGCTCCGACAACAGCCCCGAAACACTCCAAAACAAATGGTGCTTACTCATGATTTCGGTGGACGTTTCTCCTCCAGTCACCGTTCAGGTCTTTGCCGACGAATTCGGCGCGATTGATCGTCACGTGTACGAAGCCGCATTGTTGTTGTGGCCGCAAATCGAAAACCAATCGCTGCAAATGTTGCGCGACGCGGCTGACGGACAACGCCTGTTGATGAAAGCCAGCGCGCTGGTCACGCGAAAACACACCGAAACGCCGGACGCAATTACCAATCTTCCCGCTTACCTTTACCAAACCTGGCGTCGGCTGGCGCTGGAGGAAGTGGAAAAACAAAACCTCCATCGTCAAATCGAAGAAACCCAATTCGCCGCAACCATTGAAGCCCATCCAACCAGCCATGCTGCCAACGAATTAGACCGCCGGATTTTGCTGCAACAAATCATGGCTCGGATGGACGATTGGACACGCCGCGTTTTTGAATACCAGACACTGGGGTTTACCTTCGACGAAATCGCTGAGGAATTGGGCAGCAACGGCCACTCCATCCGCATGCGTTACGACCGACAAATCAAACAACTCGCTAAACAACTCACCTGAAAATCTGCATTCTCTGAGATTTTTTCTTCCTGTAAAAAATCGGTGGCAATTGCTGCGGCCTCTTCGTCACGTAGTGACGGTTGATTTTAGGCAGGTCGTTTACGGCCTGTGAAAGAACGAAAAAAACATTCTCGTCGCGTAGCGACGGCTGAATTGGTCACAGTCTCACAGTATTCAAGCGTCACTACGCGACGCGGTTGATTCCCAAACGCTTTGCAGGCCGTAAACGACCTGCCTAAGTTCAAAAGCCACTACGTGGCTAAGCGCACACGATTTTTTTTTCAAAACCGTGTGCGCTTTTTCGCGGCTCATCCCCTCATGGGCATGGGCAGAGGAAAAAACGATGAACAATTGGCGCAACAATCCGGCGGATGGGAATGGCAATGGCGAGCCGAAGCCCACAACGCGAACCAATCAACAACAAAGCTCGGCGGAAATTTCGCCGGACGAATTGATTCAATTCGCGCGTGACCATTTCGCCAACGAATTCCCCAATCCAACCGGGCGCGATTGCCCAAACGGAGCGACATTGAATTCACTGGCCCGGTCAGGACGTTTGCCCGACGACCAATTGCGAGCGCATTTGTTCGGCTGTTCCAACTGTTTTCAGGAATACCGGCAAGCTCTGGCCGAACGCCGACAACCGTTGGCGGCAATTCCCGAATCGTCGTGGCCGGAAACGCTGCGCGCGAAGATTGAAACGGCGGCTGATTGGTTTCGCCCCAAACTCGTTTGGGCTGGCGCGGCAACGGCGTTGTTGCTTGGCTTTGCCATTTGGACCGTCTGGCGCGCCCACCCTGGAGCTTCGACACCGGACGCCGCCCCGCAAATTCTTCAAGCGCAATCCCCGTCACCTGCGCCTGCACAACCAAACCCGATCCCGTTGGAACAAGTTGCTCGCGTTGCGGAGCCGCCCGCTCCACAACCAAGCTTATCGGCAAGACGACCAAAAGTTGCGTTCGCAATCGAAGCGACTGTCAACATTGATCTCAATGAGTTCATTGCAATGCGGAATCTGGAAACGGCGAATCAAGTAACCAGGAAAATCATTCAACTTCAGGCAGTGCAGACACGGATAAAGTTAAACCTTCCTGAAGGGAGTTTGGCAGGAAAATATCAGGTCAGTTTGCTGGATGAATTTGACAGCCCTCTCGTGACAAAAACCGTTACCAGTTGTAAGGGCAGACAATTGGTAAGCGTTCTGGATTTAAGACGAATTCCCACTGGCAGTTACCAGTTAAGCCTAAAACACAAAACAGAGTGGGCCGAAAGCTATCCTGCGTTTGTTGCAAAACCAAAACACAGCAAAAAACACTGAAGCAGGTTTTTCTTTGGCTACAGAATAGCTTGGCATTCGCCCCTCTCACCATTCACCGTCAGTTCAGACTGAAAGATTTCAGTTCAACAAAGTCTGATGAACTGCTTTCAATCAGTGCGTCTGGCGACAAACACCAAATCAAAAAGGAGCATTTTTATGACACGCAACCTCACCTCGTTCTTTTTACCGGCTTTTGTTTTTAGCTTGCTGTTGGGAGTCACAGCAGCAGCTCAGCAGGTGCAAATACAAAATCCGCGCGAACTGCAAAAACCCCACAGCAAAGTAATTCCACCAGTGCCAGCAATTCCGGCGGCCAGTTTTCGGATTACCATTCCCTTTGAGCGCGATGACTTGGGATCAAATTTTCATATTGATAACGGTTCGGTTTTGACCGCTGTCACATCAATGGGGTCGTTTACTGCTCGTGACACAGCCATTCGCGCCGTTATTCCGTATGAGGGAGAAGCTACTTTGAAATTTTCTTTCGGGCTTGTTCAGGACTGGACTCCCCCAATTGGCGTGATTTGGGTGGATATTTTGAAAATGCGCCGGAATCCCAAAACTGGCCTCCGTGAGTTTTTCACCGATGAACAACCAATCCATTCTTTTTCGACAGCGGGCGGCAGAATCACGATGCCACCACTGGCGATTGATGAATATATGATCCGAGGACGGTACAAAGATGGAAGACTTCTTTTCTTGCCATTGTCTGTACGCGGCTCCAACTAAACAGTACCGCGCGCCTCAGCAAACTGCTGCTTGCTAGAGCCAACCGCTTGCTGACGCGCGCGGTACTGTACCGATCTTTCCTGCTCTGATTTAGCTAAAAAACCTGACGGTGACACCAGATAGACTTCGGCAGTTTTACCAAGCAACGATCTACCAACACTGCTTCTCAACAAACTGAAAAGTTATGCAAACTCATCACAAAATCTGTCAGTCGTTTTGCCGGTGGGCAATTATCAGTTTGGTTTTGCTGACTCTGGTATGTGGCTTCCTGCTTAACATCGCTGTTAGCTCTCAGGAAAAAATAGTTCAGCAAATAGAAACCGACCGTGTAATTCAAGGCGTTATACCGCCGTCGAGCGGTCGCCATTACGAATTCGATATCCATCTGGTCAAAGGCCAGTTTCTTTCCGTCGTGGCAACCAGCCAGCAGGTTTTATCAGATCTGGAAGCGCGCACTGTGGATGGAGCGCCTCTGGCGGGAGACGGCGGATTTGCTGCGCCATCGAATCTGGCCGTTTCGATGGTTGTGCCGGAAACGGCAACTTATCGGATTCACGTGTACGCAGGACCGAAGGGCGCCGAGTTCAAATTGCTGGTCACCATTCCGCAACAACCAACGCCGGAGTTTTTCCTGCGCGCCAAAGCTCAAGAGTTACAGCAGGAGTTGGGCAGGCTGCATTACAACAAGAAGCGTAACCGCGAAGCGTATTTGAAAATGACCGATGTCGGCGAAGAAGTTGTGCA
Organism: uncultured Acidobacteriota bacterium; assembly: GCA_902825875.1. Classification (GTDB taxonomy): domain Bacteria; phylum Acidobacteriota; class Blastocatellia; order RBC074; family RBC074; genus RBC074. Next base: position 77,186 of record CADECP010000032.1, on the reverse strand, counting down.
ATTGTGGGGACAGCTTGGCAGACCCAACCTTCAGCTTGACGCTTTGATGTTGATGGCCGAAGCGCGCCGGCAATTGGGCGAATGGACAAAAGCGATTGAAATGTTTGAACGCACGCTGGAAATCAGTCGCGCGCTACGGTTCCATTTCAAAGAAGCCGAATCGCTGACGTTCATTGGAATGTGCCATTTCCAACTCAGCGATTACCGCCGCGCCATCGAAGCTTACCATCAGGCATCGCAGGTTTGGGATTTGGAAATTGCCCATGGGAAATGCCCTTACAACATGGCAGGGTGGACGCTGGTTCAACTCGGAAACGCGCAACTGGCGTTGGGTGAATGGAAACAGGCGCACGAAACCTTTCAACGCGCTGCCGATTTGTACACACGTTACCGCGACTATAGCCCAACCGTGGTCAGCCAACGAGAATGGCATAAAGGCACGGCATTTTGTTTGCGCGGCATTGGGCGCGCTTATTCGCTGACGAGCGAAAAGCAAAAAGCGATTGACGCTCTGACCGAAGCTTTGGAGCATTACAAAGGCGCGGAAGACAATTTTTACGAACCTGTGCTGCTGAACGAGCTTGGCGAATTGTACGCTTCGCTGGGAGAAAGCGGTCAGGCGCAGGGATTTTATGAGCAGGCGTTGAAGCTGGAACAACGCATGGGCAACCGCTCGACCGAAGCTCAAACGCTGTATCTGGTTGGGCGATTGTTTCAGGCAATGGGCAACCTGGAAGGCGCGGAACAGCAATTCCACCTCTCGTCGGAGCTACGGCGCGATTTGGGCGACCGGCGCGGGTTGGCGGCGTCGCTCAATGGACTTGGCGAAATTCGGGCTGCGCGCGGAGAACGCGGCCAGGCGATTTCATTGTTTGAAACTTCGTTGGCGATTTTGCGCGAAATCGGCGACCGGTTTGGCGAAGCTGGCACGCTGGGAAATCTGGGAACGGCGCACGCGGCAATGGGCGACGAAACACGGGCAAAGGATTTCCTGAATCAATCGTTGTCGGTGCGACGCGCGCTGAACGACCGCGAAGGCGAAGCCAACGCGCTGTATCACCTGGCGCGGTTGGCGCTGCAACACGGGCGATTGGATGAAGCCCGCCAATTGGCTGAATCCTCTTTGAAACAAACTGAATTTATTCGCGGAAGCGTCCTTAGCCAGGAATTGCGCGCATCGTACCTCGGCACGGTGCGCGATTATTACGAGCTTTACATTGACGTATTGATGCGGTTGCACCAGCAACGCCCGAAAGAAGGCCACGACCGTGCGGCGCTGCACGCCAGCGAAATGGCGCGAGCGCGCAGCCTGTTGGATTCGTTGGCCGAAGCGCGAATTGACATTCGTTCGGACGCGCCCGCCGATTTGTTGGCGCGCGAACGTGAACTGCGACAAAGATTGAGCGCAAAAGCCGAAGCTCAAGTGCAGTCGCAAACTCAATCCGGCAGCGACGCTTTGGCCAAAGACATCCAGGCAATCACGACCGAATACCGCCAGACGCTTTCAAAACTTCGCGCCGTCAGTCCGCGTTACGCCGCCTTGATTCAGCCGCAATCTTTGGCGGCAAGTGAAGTTCAGCAACTGCTGGATCAGGAAACGATGTTGCTGGAATACAGTTTGGGCGAAGAGCGCAGTTTTTTGTGGGCGGTCACGCGCGATGGCGTGACGAGTTACGCGCTGCCTTCGCGTAACCGAATCAACGCGGCTGCTCAGCGTGTTTACGATTTGCTGACAGCGCGCAATCGGCGTCAGTCGCAGGAAAATTCAACTCAACGCCAGACACGAATCGCTCAGGCCGACGCCGCATTACCGCAAGCCGCCGCCGAATTGAGCCGCCTGATTTTGTCGCCGGTTGCTGCTCGGCTTGGGAATCAACGATTGCTGATCGTCGCTCAGGAAACGTTGCAATTCATTCCGTTTGCGATCCTGCCGAAACCTGTTGGCGTTCGCCAGCAGATGATCTTCGAACACGAAATCAGTTATTTGCCATCGGCGTCGGTGCTGGCTTCGCTGAGGCGGGAAAGCTCCGCGCGACAGATTGCGCCCAAACAACTGGCGGTTATCGCTGACCCTGTGTTCAGCGCCAACGACGAACGTGTTACCTCCCGCGCGATTGGTTCACCGGAAATCGTTTTTGTGAACTCTGCGTTGCCTGGCTCTTTATTTGATCTTCGGCAGAGCCAATCGGCGAGTAACGCGCGTGAAGTTTTCGGCGGAGCTTTCGATGGACGCATCCCCAGACTGGACGGCACACGCTGGGAGGCAGATCAAATTTCTTCGCTGGTGAATGCCGCATCGCGTTTGCAGGCAACGGGTTTTGCCGCCAACCGCGCGTTGGTGGTTGGCGATGAATTGCAGCGGTATCGCATTGTGCATTTTGCGACGCACGCGCTGGTCAACAATTCTCACGCGGAATTATCGGGTGTGGTGTTGTCGTTGGTGGATGATCGCGGTCGTCCGCAAAATGGATTTGTGTCGGCGGCAGATATTTACAATCTTCGACTTGCAGCCGATTTGGTAGTGCTGAGCGGTTGCCAAACTGGTCTGGGCAAAGCAGTGCGAGGGGAAGGATTGGTTGGGATGACGCAAAGTTTCATGTACGCGGGCGCTTCGCGGGTGGTCGTCAGTTTGTGGGCGCAACAAGACAAATCTACAGCCGATTTGATGAACAAATTTTACCGGCGATTGCTGGGAGCGAAAGCTGCGCGCCCGTCAGAAGCTTTGCGCGCTGCCCAAATTGAAATGATAAAAAGCGGGCGCTGGCCATTGCCGTATTTCTGGTCGGGCTTCACGCTTCAGGGCGAATACCGCTAACGAACATGCTCATTCGCTTTGAACCAGCGGATGGATTTTTCAATTGCTCCTTCAGTCGGATTTTGCGGCAGGCCGAATTCATTGCCGCCGATGAATCCTGTTGCGCCGGTGACAAAAGCTTTCATAGTTTCCAGTTCCCGGTTACCAGTTACCAGTTACCAGTTACCAGTGTTCAAACAAAACCGATAGAGTAGCGAGTGCTGGAAACCGGAAACTGGCGGTTGGAAACTGCTTCAGATTCCCATGACTTGGACATGGACTTTGCGATTGTTCGGGCCGTCAAATTCGGTGAACAGGACTTGTTGCCAGGTCCCGAGTTTCAGCTTGCCGTTTTCGATCGGAATGGAAAGGTTCGGGCCGACGACGATGGCTCGCAAATGAGCGTCGGCATTCAGGCGGTCGCAATCGGAAAACAGCGGGTCGTTGTGCTTGTAATACACGCCATGAGGAACGACTTTGCCGAACAGGTCTTTGATGTCGGCCAACAATGCGTCTTGAATTTCGTTGAGCATGATCCCCGCTGTCGTGTGCAACGACGAAATCTGCACCATGCCTTCGCGGATAGGAGCTTGGGAAACGAATTCGGCGATTTGTTCGGTGATGGTTTTCAATTCGACTCGTTCGTGGGTGGTGATGGCCAACGTTGTCGAAGCCACTTTGTAAGTGCCTTCTTTGGCGACGATTTTCGGCTTAACCTCTACCGCTGTAGCTGCCGCGTTTTTCATGTGCTGTTCTCCTAAATAATTTTTCTGTCGGGGGGCTTAAAGCGGCAGCGGAGGAGCTTGCTGCGCCGGGGCCACGCATCAATTAGTGGCAGACTCTAGGCGAGCCAGAACTCAGTTGTCAATCACACAAACCCGGTAATTTTTTACAGTTTGGCTTTACCAAATTACACTCTCACAACGACTTCCAAGACATTTCGCAACGCCGCCAACACCGGCTTCAGGCTCCGCAAAAACCGCGCGGAAGCCACTGGCCGCTGCAACATCGCCGCTGCCATTCGTCGTGGATTTACTTCACCGTCGAAATCCGCAGCGGAATTGAAATCCGGCAAATCGTGTTCGGCTTCGTCTGAAATCACTCGAATGACAGCCGCTGGGACGCCCTGCTCCGCTGCGATTTGCAACACACCGAAACTTTCCATGTCCACGGCCAAGGCTTGATGCTGCTGCCCTAGCCACAATTTGTCTTGAGCGTTGACGACGACTTGGCTGACCGTGATCCCGGAACCGTAAAACGTGTTGATTGCCGCTCCGCGCAAAGCATCCAACAATGTTCTGACCAACTCGGCTTGCCGGTGCGAAGGTTGAATCGCCGAACCGGTTGGCGTTGGCTGCTCATTCGGTTCACGCGCATTGAGACAGCAATCGTAAACCACTGCGTCACGGGCTTTCAGTCGCGGATCAAGCCCTCCGGCCAGCCCAACGACCATCAGCGTGTCGTAAGAATTCGTTTTCAGATGATCGGCCAGCCAATCGGCAAACCCACGCGCGCCCATTCCGCATTGCAGAACCGTGACCGCGCGATTGCCAATCACGCCGCGACAAAGTTTGAAGTTGCGTTCGGTTGAAAAGGTTTTTTCCGCCAACAAGGCAGTGGCCGTTCTGAATTCGATGTCTACGGCAGTGACCAGACAAAGTCGCGTCAAGTTGTTTGCTTTATTCAGGTCAGTCATTTCAACAATTTGAGAGTGGGACAATTTTCCAAATTGTCCCACCGGATTCGGCGAAGACAGGTTGAAAGAATCAAGCTGGCCATTTCAACAATTTCAAAATGGGACAATTTGGAAAATTGTCCCACCAAGTTTCGGCGACTCAGTCATTTCAGCGACAGCCCTCGTTGCGAAATCCAGGCCAGCAATTCACCGCCGATGACCGCATGACGAGGCGTCAATTCGGCGACGCTGGCGGCTCCGCACAACATCACGGCGACGCGCAGTTCGTCGAAAAACGTTTGGAAAAACGTTTCGACGGCTTCGATTCCGCCAGTCGTGTAAGCACGCAACACAGGCAGAGCCACGCCAACAGCTTTCGCGCCCAGCGCCAAAGCTTTCGCCGCTTGCAAGCCCGTGCGAATGCCGCCCGAAGCAATCAGGTTCAAATTCAATCCGCGCAATTCGCACAGACTGGCCGCCGTCGGAACGCCCCAATCCCAAAATGCTTCGCCCAGATGGCGCAACGCGCGGTTGCGAATGGTTTCGACTCCCACCCACGAAGTCCCGCCCGCACCCGAAACATCCACCCATCGAACGCCCGCCGCCGCCAGCTTCGCGCCGCTTTCGCACGCAAATCCGCAGCCGGTTTCTTTGGCAATGATCGGCAGCGGCGATTCAGCAACCAACCGTTCGATCGTCGCCAGCGAGCCGCGAAAATCATGATCGCCATGCTCCTGAATCACTTCCATCGCCGTGTTCAGATGAACGCACATTGCGTCCGCGCCAATCGTTTCTCCCAGCCACGCAACTTCAGCCGAAGTCAGTTCTCGCGCCTGAGCAATGCCTATGTTGCCGAACAGCAACACGTTCGGCGCGACATCACGAACTTGAAATGTGTGGGCGATTTCAGGATGGCGCAACATCACGCGCTGCGAACCGACGCCGAACCCAATGCCCAGCCGGTCGGACAAGGCTGCGATTTGACGATTGAACACGCCGACTTCTTCCGCGCCTCCGGTCATTCCCGTAATGACCAGCGGGTAGCGCAGCCGTTTGCCAAGAACTTTAACGCTCAGGTCAATGTCTTCCAGCGCGGTTTCAGTCAGCGGTTGATGAATCAACTCGACATTTTCCAGCAGAGTGGTTTTGGTTCGGAATTCGACTTCGTGATGGGCGCACAACTCAAAGTGACTGAGTTTGCGATTGATGATTTCGGTTGGGACAGCCATTCGGTAAAGCAGTTGGTTACTTGCCGAAAGCGACAGCCTCAAGTTAAGTTAGCCGCCGCCTGAAAACAGACTAAATCAGAACAAACAACACTGGAAAAACTCTTTTTTTGACAGGATGAGCAAGATTTGCGGCAGGATTTACAGGAGCATCAATTCCAGTCAGGTTGCAGTGGTTTGAATCTTGTTCATCCTGAAAAAAATCCTGGAAATCCTGTTTCAAAGTTTCCTAGTTTGATTTAGTTAAAGCGAAAGCGATTATAGGCTTGGCTTTCCGAATGCGTAAATACCTGCCAATTTTGCTGCTGCTGGCGTTCACGGCAGCGGTTTTTCTCGCCACATCGTTTCAACCTTCGCTGCTGGATGACGCCGACGCCACTCACGCCGAAGCCGCCAAGGAAATGATCGAACGCAACGATTGGGTGACGTTGCACGTCAACGGCATTCGTTATCTGGAAAAAGCTCCGATGCTGTATTGGCTGACGGCTGCGTCGTTTCGCGTGTTCGGCTTTAACGCCTTTGCCGTGCGGTTGCCGATTGTTCTGGGAATTTTGGCGCTGGCGTTTGTCGCATATAGGTTTGGCAGTTGGGCGTATTCGGAAACCGCCGGACTTTACGCGGCAGCGACTTTGGCGACCTGCGTTGGAATGTTTCTGTTCACGCGCGTGATGATTCCCGAAGCGATTTTGACGCTGTGGTTCACGCTGGCGCATTACTGTTTTCTGCGCGGATTTTTTGGCGAAGGCAGTCAGAAACGTTGGTATTACGGTTTGTACGCTGCCATCGCGCTGGCTGTGCTGACCAAAGGTTTGATCGGCATTGTGTTCATCGTCGGGCCGATTGGATTGTTCTTGCTGCTGACGCGCAGCCTGCTGACGGAACTTCGGCACTTGCGATTGTTGACCGGTTCGTTGTTGTTTTTGGCGATTGCCGCGCCCTGGCATTTGCTGGCCGGATTTCGCAACGAACGGTTTTTCTGGTTTTACTTCATGAACGAGCACGTCTATCGCTTTTTGGGCAAACGCGAACCGAAAGATTACAACCGCGTCCCGTTCGTGTTTTATTGGCTGATGCATTTGTTGTGGCTGTTCCCCTGGAGCATCGGCGTCACGTTACTCGCTTCGCAAAAACCTGCGATCAATTTGAACTCTGACCGGCAACGGTTAATCAACTTGTACGTGTGGATTTGGGCGGCGTTGATTTTGGTCTTTTTCAACATCTCGACCAGCCAGGAGTATTACACCTTCCCGGTGTATGCTCCGCTGGCGTTGTTGCTCGGAGCGGCGCTGGCAACTGCCGAATACCGCCTCGAAGCGCAAAAGTTTTTGCTTCGCGCGCAAGGCGTTTTGGCCGTCATCGGATTGATCGCCGCAGCCGTTTTGGGTGGATTGGTCTGGCAGGCTCGCGGCGTTCAACCAACAGGCGATTTATCCGTTTTGCTCAATCAAGCTCCTTCGGACGCCGAACAGTACACGTTGTCGCTGGGGCATTTTTTCGACCTGACAACAAATACCTTTGCCGAATTGCGAGTGCTGGCGATTGGCGCGGCGCTGATTTTGAGCATTGGTTTTTTACTGGCGTTCCGGTTTCGGCAAAACCAGCGGCATTCGTTGGCAATGGCGGCGATGGTGGTTTCAATGGGATTGATGTTTGTCTGGGCGAATCTGGCACAGCAACAATTTGATCCGGTGCTTTCTTCTCGTGGACTGGCCGACGAAATTCAGCGCCGCTGGGAACCCGGCGCGAAAATCATCTTCAATGGTGAATATGAAACCGGATCGTCCATCGCGTTTTACACCAACGAACAAATCTTGCTGCTCAATGGTCGCGTCACCGGAATGGCATTCGGCTCGACTTACCCCGACGTGCCGCCGATCTTTCTGGAAGCCGCCGACGTGCGCCGGTTGTGGCTCGGCGGTGATCGGATTTTCTTTTTCACCGAAGAAAACAAAAAAGAAAAAACATTGAATTCCATCGAAGGCTTGCCGGTGTTTCCGTTTGCCAATCGCGGCGGAAAAACAGTGCTAAGCAACAAACCTTAGCGAGGCGTTATGGCTGGAAAAGCAAAAAACATCGAACAGGAAATTGCCGAACTTCGGCAGAAAATCAATCAACACGATTACAGCTATTACGTGTTGAATTCGCCGACCGTCGCCGACGTTGAATACGATGCGTTGATGCGGCGATTGAAAGACCTGGAAACTGAGCAACCCGAACTCATCACGCCTGACAGCCCCACGCAACGAGTTTCCGGCCAGCCTTCGGAAGGTTTTGAAGAGTATTTCCACAAACGCCCGATGATGTCTTTGGACAACAGCTACAGCGTCGAAGATTTGCGCGATTGGGCACGGCGCTGTGAAAAACTGGCCGAAGGTCGCAGCTTTGATTTTGTCGCCGAATTGAAAATTGACGGGCTGTCGTTGTCGCTGATTTACGAAAATGGTTTGCTGGCGCGCGGCGTGACTCGCGGCGATGGCACGCGCGGAGAAGTCGTCACTGCCAACGCCAAAACCATTCGCTCTGTGCCGCTTCGCATCGAAACTGATCGAACCGAAGAAATCGAAGTTCGCGGCGAAGTGTATTTGCCGCACGAAGCTTTTGAGCGCGTCAACCGCGAACGCGCTGAGCAGGAATTGCCGACCTTCGCCAATCCGCGCAACGCGGCTTCGGGTGCGATGCGACAACTCGATCCGCAAGCCGTCGCTGACCGCCACCTGGATATTTTTTGCTATCAACTCTTATTCAACGGTGAGCCTGCGTTTGCAACTCATCTTGAATCGCTTGACTGGATGGTCGCGCGCGGCCTCAAGGTAAACCAGCATCGCAAACTTTGCCGCGACATCGAAGAGGTCATTGAATACTGCAACGAATGGGACACCAAGCGAGACGGGCTGAATTACGAAACCGATGGAATCGTTATCAAGGTCAATCAAGTCGCTATTCAGGATGAACTCGGCACGACGGCGAAAGCTCCGCGCTGGGCGATTGCGTACAAGTTTCCGGCGCGACAAGCTTCAACGCAATTGATGGACGTGATTTATCAGGTGGGAAGAACTGGAGCCGTGACGCCTGTCGCTGTGCTCGATCCGGTGCAACTGGCCGGAACAACCGTGTCGCGCGCGAGTTTGCATAACTCGGAGGAAATGTTGCGGCTTGGGGTGAAGCGTGGCGATTTCGTCTTCATCGAAAAATCCGGCGAGATCATTCCGCAAGTCGTCAAAGTCATTACCGAACGTCGCACCGGCAACGAAATAGATTTTGAATTCCCGACGCACTGTCCGGTTTGCCAAACCTCACTCATCAAACCCGAAGGCGAAGCCGTAACCAGATGCCCAAATTTGCAGTGCGCGGCAAAGCTTCGCGCTGGGTTGCTGCATTTTTCCGCTCGCAGAGCGATGCGAATCGAAGGGCTTGGCGAAGCTCTCGTAGATCAATTGACTTCGCCGCGCACTCAACGCGACAAAAAAGGTGATGCGGTTCTTGATGAAACCGGTTCGCCAATCGTGTTACCGCCGCTGGTTGCCAACGTTGCCGATTTGTATTTGCTGGCTGAGAAAAGAGACGACCTGCTGGCTTTGGAAAGGATGGGCGGCAAGTCCGTTGATAACCTGTTGGCTCAGATAGAAACCAGCAAAGAAGCTGGGTTGGCTCGGCTGATTTACGGGCTGGGCATTCGTCATGTCGGCGAACGCACAGCGGTCATCCTGGCCAATCAATATGGAAGCATGGAAAGCCTCGCAGCAGCTTCAGCGGAAGAACTCGCCAATGTCTTCGAGGTGGGAGCCGTAGTCGCGGCTTCGATTTTCGACTGGTTCAATCAACCGGGAAACCAGGAACTGATTCAACGATTGAAATCCGCAGGCGTCAAAATGGAAACGGCTCAAGCAGCAACTGAATCAGCCCCCAAAGTGTTTGAAGGCAAAACCTTCGTCATCACCGGAACGCTGCCCACCATGAAACGAGACGACGCCAAGCTGTTCATCGAAATGCGGGGGGGGCGTGTTTCCGGTTCTGTATCAAAGAAGACTGACTTTGTCCTGGCTGGGGCCGATCCCGGTTCCAAGCTGACCAAAGCCGAAGAATTGGGCGTCAAGGTGATTGATGAAGAAGAGATGCTTCGTCTTGGACAATAGGCGAGCGAAACTTGAGAACCTGGAGTTATATGTGTCTTGAAGCAGAAAATTTTCGGAAAATCTTTTCTGTTCTTGGCCTGAAATGTCGCCTAAACTACTAAAAAGAAAGCCACTTGCGCCAAATCCGAGAATATGGATTTTTTTTTGACACCCTATTGCCAAATCTAGGTATGGCGAGTATATTGCCACTCAACTAGCAGCGGTAAATACCCTAATGGCTGAGGACGCTGCTGAATCGGGGCACCGAAAGGGGCCCCATAAATTTTTTAGGGACACTCTTTTTCAATACCGCACTCGCACTCGATAACTCAACACAGCTTCCCCATCTTTCACCACCGGAACATTGAATCGCGCCGCAAAGGCAGCCGTTTTTTCCGCCGGAAAACTGGAACTGATAATTTCCCAATCGCCGCCAATGGGTTCGTTGACGACAACCGTCACTGCTTCTTCCTTGTGATTCCTGATTCGGATTTCGTAGGCATATTCAAACACTCGTCGGGCAATGTTTTTGTAATCGGTTTGCTTGCGTTCGGCCACCACGTCAAAGGCATCGCCGAGTTTGATCTTGACCGCTTCGTCTTTCGGAGTGTGATCTATACGATCTTCACCAACGAACTGCTGAGCACTGGTGCTGTCGGCTTTGTAAACGCGAACGACTCCGGCGGGCAACGGTTGGCCAAGCCCGTTTTCCTTTCCATTTTTGAAGCTCACATATACCCCGACTTTTTCTTTGATCGGTTCGCCAGGATTGTTGTAGCCTTGAAAGTAATAAGGCTGGCCGTTGACGACCAATTCTTTTTTGATGCCGAAATCCGTCGCCGACAACAAACTGATCTGTTTCGTTTCGTTGTTTTTGATCGTAGTTTTTCGTTGCAACGTGTACAGGTGATATTCAAAAAACGCCTGTTCCTGAAATTGTTGCGGAGTAACAGCGGCAGCGGCTTCCATCACGCGCATGGTTTTGGCCATTCCAACTTCGTCGCGCACGCGATTCACATCGCCGGCAACAAGTTTCAGTTCGGCATTGCGATACGCCGTTCCACTGCTGTTGGTCAGTGTGACCCAGCCATTCAAATCGGCTTTGGTGTCGTTTTGATTGACCACGACCACGTAATCCGACCGCCAGTTCAATCCTTGCGTCAGATACGAAGCTTCGATTGTGTGTGTATCCGCGCCGGTATTGCTGAGCGTCCAAACCAGCGTCGGTTTGGCGATCAAATCCTGCGGCAAACGTTCAAAGCGGATTTCGGCGATATTGGTTGGATTGATGACGATCTGCCCGCCGATTTGCCAGACCTGTCCGCTGTTGTTTGAAAGCAGCGTTGCGCGTGTCGGCGTCAGTTTTTCAGAGTTGTTTTCGACCGTTCGCAAAACCAGAGTCAATTCCTGGCCAACGTATTTGTCGAGCAGTTTTTGAGGATTGAGCAAGTCGTATTCATAACTCTGCTCGACGACATTCAGCGCATCCGGCGAAGTCACCGATTTGATATGAACCGTCGCAGCGTTAATCAATTGCGCTACGTCCATAAAGCGCAGTTGCGAAGTTCCGCGCGGCAATTTCAGTGTTCGCGTATCTTTCACCAAACCCAGATTGGAGTTGTAAACGGTGATGGCGACGTTTTTTTGATCTTCTATGGTGCTGGTTCCGGTTTGAGTCGTTTGCCCGCTCTGTGTGGTCGTGTCGGTTTCGGTCATTGTTACTCCTTCGCGTCGTGGCCGGTTGGAATCGTTGATTGACGCGCCCGTAACAGAGCTTGTTCCCAGCAACAACGCCAACATCAATGAATGCGCCGCCATTCTTTTGCCAAAGTTTTTCAGTGAATTCATCATTACTCCATCTCAATTGGTTTTGCGTTCGAGGATTTTGCGACGGTTGAACGCCAATCAGTTTTCGGCTTGCAGAAACAGCAAACGCCTGAGCCGGACAATAGTTGCAGACGGTTGGCGAATTGTTGACAGTTTCGATCCGCTGCCACTACATTCCCGAATCATGATCGGAAGAAAAATCATTCTTTTCGCGTTGAGTTTGAGCTTGCTGGCCAGCATCGGTTGCGGCGCTCAGCTTTATAAAGTCGCTCCGCTGCCAGCCAGCGCGTCTGCCGACAACGTTGCCGACGGCGAACAAGGCTTGATTGCCGTCACCGCCATTCTGGACGGCGATCAATCGCTGGAACGATTCGAAGCCAATTTGCCGTTGGCCGGAGTCATTGCCGTGGACGTGCGCTTGATGAATCGAACTGCTTCGCCTGTCAAAACTGATTCGCTGAAATTCAACCTGCGCGATTCCAGTGGCAACAACCTCACCCGCATTCCGCCCGACCAGGCATTGAAACGGGTCATGAAGTATTACGGCAATAGCTTTTATCGCAAAGACGCCAAGCTACGAACCATCGAAAGTTACGAAAAAATCGGATTGCCCACCAACGCCACCATCGAACCGCAAGGCAATTTACGCGGCGTTTTGTTTTACGAACGACAAAACAACCGAACCTCGCTGGGCGGATTGACGTTCTCTGTTGTCGGCGTGACCAAACAGATCAACATCAACAACAATTGAACCGCTTCAACCGTGACACCAACCGAAACCATTCCCAATTACAAAAGCTACAAAACAAATTCGGCGAATCCGCTGTATCACTTCTTTTGGGGAATCCGCTTTTTCTTCGCGGGTTTGCGAATGCTGTTTCGCAATTCAGGACTTGTCGCATTGTCGCTGGTTCCGATTGCACTGACTGTTGTGTTGTTGGTGGTGCTGACCGTTGGGAGCGCGTGGCTGGTTGGGCAATTCGTGTCCGGCTGGTTTGTGGATGACTTAAGAGTGCTGGCGCAAGTCGTGACGTTGGTACTGGCCATGTTGCTGAGTTACTTCTTGTATCTGCCGCTGGCGCGTGTGTTGCTCGCACCGTTTGCCGAAGCCATCAGCCGCAAAACTCACAACATCTCAACCGGAGAAAGTGGATTTCGCGCCGACGTGAACTGGCTTCGCGCGATGAAGGAAGGTTTGAAGATCGCCATTCTTCACATAGTGGTTGGAGCTTTTGCGTTGGCACTGAACATCATTCCGCCCATCGGCCCTGCCATCGGAATTGTTATTGCCATTGCGCTTTGCGGTTTGGATTTTCTGGATGTGCCACTGTCGGCGCGCGGCATTTCTTTCAAACAGAAGCTCAGCATCGTCTGGCGAAACAAATCAGTCGCGTTTGGATTTGGCGCAGCAAGTTATTTGATGCTGTTGATTCCCGGCGTGAATTTGTTGTCGCTGCCGGTTGGAGTCATCGGCGCGACATTGCTGACCGATCAGATCAAGACGGATTGAAGCCCAAATCTGCTTATGGCGTTGGCGTCATGCTGAAAAGTTCGTGGTGACGGCTGAAAAAATCTTTGACGATCAAACTTGCGTCGCGGCGTTCGACATCGGCTTCGTAATTCATCTGGCGCATCTCTTGATCGGTGACTTTGCCCGCCAGCCGTTCGATCAGCGCGCGAAGCTCAGGATGACGATTCAACGTTTCTGTTCGCACAACCGGCACGGCGTGATATGGCGGAAAGTATCGGCGGTCGTCTTCCAGCGCGAACAAATCCAGTTTGGCGATCAATCCGTTGGTCGCATCGCCGGAAATCAAATCAACTTGCCGTTCGGCCAGCGCGCGATACGTCAGCGACAAATTCATCGCCAGCGGAGATTCCGCAAACTTCAAACCGTAAGCCTGCACCAGGCCTTTGTAGCCGTCTTCTCGATCCAAAAACGCCGAGCCAAATCCGGCGCGCCAGTTTTGGGAAAGTTTCGCGGCGTCAGAAATCGTCTTCAAGTTCAATCGTCGGGCATCATCGCCTCTGACCAGAATGACGTAAGTGTTGTTGAAGCCGAGCGGCGGCAACATCGTTCGTCCTGTCGCTGCATAACTGGCGGCAACTCGCGCGTTGACTTCATTACTGTCCAGCAAGACGGATTGTTTGAAAACAGCAGTCAGAGCAGTGCCTGTGTATTCGACATACAAATCCAAATCGCCCGCGCGCATAGCTGTTTCGCAAACCAGCGTGTCGCCCAGGTTGAGTTTGCGCTGAACTTTGATCGTCGTGTTTTGTTCGATCAACTGCGCCATCAATTCGCCCAGGATGACTTGCTCTGTGAAATCTTTCGATCCGATGACGACGCTTCCCGCTGAGCGTTCAGACCAAAGCAAACCGCCAATCAACAAACCCAGCGCAACAATTCCAGCCGCAGTTGCCAAAACGAACTTAGACGATTTGCGCGAAGAGCGTTCCGGCGAAAACCATTGCTCGGTTTTGCCAAGTAGAAAATCTGCCAACAACGCCAGCGCAGCCGCCGGAATCGCTCCGGCCAAAATCACTGTGCTGTCCACGCTGGCGACGCCACGAAAGATGTATTCGCCAAGACCGCCCGCGCCAATCGCCGCCGCAATCGTTGCCGTTCCGACGCCGACAACTGTGGCGACGCGAACTCCGGCCAGAATTGCCGAACGCGCCAGCGGCAATTCGACTTGAAAGAGCAATTGCCGGTCGGTCATTCCCATCGCTAAACCCGCTTCGCGCACGGAGGGATCAACTGCTTTCAATCCGCTGACGGTCGTTCGCATGACGGGCAACAGCGCGTAAAGCGTCAAGACGATCAACGCGGCTTTGGCTCCGATGCCGCCGATCACCGGCAGCGGAATCAAAAAACCGAACATCGCCAAACTTGGAATCGTCTGGACGACATTCGCCAAGCCGATCAGCGGATTGCCCAATCGCGGACGTCGATACGCCAACACTCCAAGCGGAACTCCGACGGCCACGGCAATTCCCGTCGCCGCCAACACCAACGCCAGATGACGCGCGATGGCGCTTAGAAATTCGCTGCCGTGATTTAGCCAGAATTCGAAGAGGCGCATAAGCAATCATTGATGGGGAGACTGGGGGAAGGAGAGATGGGGAGAGAAAACGTTTTCAGCTTCATCGCCCCGTCGCTCTATCGCTCAGTCCCCCCGTCGTTCAAACGCGGAAGTGCGTCGAGAAAGATTTTGACTTCGGGATTGTTTGACCGCGCGATTTCGTTCGGTGGAGCCAGCGCCGCCAGTTTGCCTTCGGCCAGCACGCCCAGCTTGTCGCCCAGCGCAAAGGCTTCGCCCATGTCGTGTGTCACGCAGACGATGGTTTTGCGAACTTGGGATTGGATGCGATGAAATTCGCGGTGCATTTCGGCGCGCGTCAACGGATCAAGCGCGCCGAACGGTTCGTCCATCAACAGAATCGGCGGATCAGCAGCCAACGCACGAGCCACGCCGACTCTTTGACGCTGCCCGCCCGAAAGTTCGCGCGGAAATCGGTCGCGGAATTTCGTCGGTTCCAGCCCGACCAATTCCAGCAATTCATCCACGCGCGGGTTGATTTTGGATTCAGGCCAATTTTCCAGGTGAGGAACGACGGCGACATTGCGGCCAATTGTCATGTGAGGAAACAGCCCGACTTCTTGAAGCACGTATCCGACTCGGCGACGAAGCTGAATCGGATTCCAATCGGTTGTCGCGCGGCCTTCGATGCGAACAGTTCCGGCTTGCGGCAACAGCAGTCGGTTGATGAGTTTCAGAATCGTCGTTTTGCCCATTCCGCTGCGCCCGACCAGCGCCAGCGTTTCGCCACTGTCAATTGCCAGCGAAAACTCGTCGAGGATCGTTGCGCCACCCGCGTGGCGAAACGTGACTCGATCAAATTCGATGGCGAATTCAGACATTTCAGCAAATCGAAAACTCGTTGACGAAAAATGGGTACAGAAAAAACCTTGCTTTTCCATCTCCATCTTCAGCGGATTCCGACATTTCAGCAAACCGAAAACCCGTTGATAAAAATTAGGTCAGCAACAACTCTGCTTTTCTTCCTCAATTTTCCATCAGCAATTTTAATTGAAGCCTGTGCGAATAAAAGTGGCTTGCCATCAATAATTTGAGCGATGGTACGGAACCGGGAGCGGTAGCGACCGGGTTGGCTTGAAGTAACGCTCACGAAAGTATCCAGTCGCTACCGCTCCCGGTTCCGTACCGAATTACGCACAGGCTTCATTTTAATTGCGCGCTCTCCATAGAAATATGGCTGACTCAAATTTCATCATTGCGAACCGCAAAAGCTAAACAATCTGCCAACCCTCCGGTGAAAAACAGGTTTTATCGAACTGACTGGCAAATGGCTTCGATGCTAAGGTTTATACAATTTCGCAGCCAAGTTCGTCGTGTTATATTGCCGACTCATCAAGAGGACAAACGCAAATGCCTTTTTTATCCATCGTCATTCCGGCTTACAACGAAGAACAACGAATTGGCCGAACGCTCGAAGGCACGTTCGAATATCTGAACGCCCAGAGTTATGACAGCGAAGTGTTGGTCGTCAACGACGGTTCGCGCGACCGAACAGCAGAAACAGTCCTGGAATTCGTCCAACGAAGTTCCGGACGGTTGAGGTTGATTGAAAACCCTGGCAATCGTGGCAAAGGCTTCGCGGTCAGAAACGGCATGCTCCAGGCCACAGGTGACATCGCGTTGTTTTACGATGCCGATCTGGCCACGCCAACCAGCGAGATTGTCAAAGTCATCACGCCGATTGCTGACAATCGTTACGACGTGGTTTTCGGTTCGCGTGCGCTCGATCGCAGTTTGATCGGCACACATCAATCCGCAATGCGCGAAACCATCGGCAAGGCAGGCAACCTGATTCAGTTCATCTTGACCGGGTTGAATTTCAAAGACACGCAATGCGGATTCAAAGCGTTTCGCCGCGAAGCCGCGCAAGCGGTGTTTCCGCTGCAACAAATTGACGGTTTTGGCTTCGACCCCGAAATTCTTTTTATCGCCCAAAAACAAGGCTGGCGGTTGTTGGAAACCCCAGTCCGCTGGAATCATGTCGAAGGTTCGAAGGTAAACCCCATCGGTTCGCCGATCAAAGTCCTGATGGAAGTTTCGACGATTCGCTGGAACGATTTGACCGGCAAATACGATCAGGCGGCCAATTTATCGAACCTGAAATCCGAAATTGCTGAAACAAAAAGATGAGCAGACTGAACGTCAACATTGACCACATTGCAACTATTCGTCAGGCCAGGCGCACCAACGAACCCAACCCGGTTTCGGCGGCGGCAATTTGCGAACTGGCCGGAGCCGACGGCATCACAACGCACCTTCGCAGTGACCGGCGGCACATTCAGGATTACGATTTAATCGCATTGAAGCAGGCGGTCATCACACACCTGAACGTCGAAATGGCTGCGACCGATGAAATGGTGGAAATCGCCGCGCGCGTCAAGCCTGACGTGGTGACGCTGGTTCCCGAAACTCCGCAGGAAATCACAACCGAAGGCGGGTTGGACGCCATCGCCCACAAAAAAACGATCAAGACTGCCATCGCCAAACTGAAAGACAACGGCATTTTCACGGCTCTGTTTATTGATCCGGACGTTGAACAGATCAAAGCTTCGGCCAAACTCGGAGCGTTTCAGGTGGAAATCTGCACAGCGCAATACGCGCACCTGAACGAACATCCTGGCGATAAAACCGTTCGCCTCATCGAAGCCATTGAAAAAGAAGCCGCGCGGATCAAAGCTGCTGCCAAAGCCGCCGCCCGCGAAGGATTGAAAGTCGCCGCCGGTCACGGACTGACTTATCGCAATGTTGGCCCGATTGCTCGCATCGCCGACATCGAAGAATTCAACATCGGCCACAACATCATCGCTCGCGCGGCGTTGGTTGGACTGGATCGAGCGGTGCGCGAAATGATCTCCGCCATACGTGAAGCACAAGGGAAGTGATGAGAATCCGAATGTTCCTGCCAGTTGCTTCTGTGTTGGTGTTGCTAAGCGCATTCTTCGCGTCGCCACCGCAGGCTCAGCAGTCAAAACCGACTTCTTCATCCAATTCAGGAAAACCCAAACCGCCGAAACTGACTTCGCACATCGTGTTGATTACGATCAGCGGCTTGCGCGCAGATCACGCCAATGACCCTGAATCCTTTCGACTGAAAATTCCAAACCTGCAATCGCTGCGTACCAGTGGCTCGCATGCAGTCGGCGTCGAAAGCGTTTATCCGTCGCTGCGAATTCCCGCTCACGTCAGCATGATGACGGGTGTGTTGCCGGCAGATCACGGCATCACTTCCGACTTCCCGTTCGATGAACAAACGGGCGCTCAATCAGCCTCGCCGTTTCAATCAGCCAAACTGATCAAGACCGATACGATTTGGGAAGCCGCTTTCCGCGCCGAAATGACGACCGCAGCCATTGGCTTTCCGATGACCACCGATGCCAGCATCAAATTCAATCTGCCAGAAACTGAAAAAGATTCCGATGTTTCCAAAACAGAAACAGCGATTGGATTGATCGAAAAACATCAGCCGAATTTGCTGGCCGTTAATTTCACGTCGCTCGATGCGGCTCAACATCGTCACGGCCTGCTTTCGACAGAAGCAAAATCGGCGATGGAAAAGATTGATGGGCTGATTGGCAATATCGTTTCAGCGATTGAAAGCGCCAAACTGAAAACCAAGGCAACGTTCCTGATCGTTTCCGATCGCGGAGCCAGTAAGGTCGAACAGGAATTCCGACCAAATGCCTGGCTGGCCAAAAAAGGTTTTCTGACGACCGACAGCCAGGGCAACTTGAAGACGTGGCGAGCAGTAGCTCAGACGTTTGGCGGTTCGGCAGCAATCTTTTTGAAAAATCCACAGGACGAAACGACCACGAAAGAATTGGAAAAACTGTTTTTGGAACTGGAAAAGGATTCCGACAACTCACTGTGGCGAATCATCGCGCGGCGCGAAACTGCTCGGCTGGGAGCTGATCCTCGTGCAGCATTTTTTCTGGACGCAGCTCCTTCGTTTCAAATCTCAGCGCGCGCCAACGGTTCGACAACTGCGAAAACCGCTGACCGCGCGGCTTACGGATATTTGCCTTCAAGAGCGGAAATGCGAGGAGCGTTATTTGTGAGCGGCAAGGCAATCAAAGCGCAGCAAAAAATCGAATACATGCGATTGATTGATGTCGCGCCAACCATCGCCTGGCTGCTGGGGTTGGAGATGAAAACTGCTCGCGGTAGAGTTTTGTCAGAGGTCATAGCGCAATGAACAAGATCAAAATCAACGATTCGGAGCTCGCGTTTCGAGACTTGGGGCAAGGTCAGCCGGTTGTGTTTCTGCATGCCTTTCCGCTGAACCAATCTATGTGGGACGAACAGGTTCCAGAGTTTTCTCAAAAGCATCGCGTCATTACACTCGACTGGCCGGGTTTTGGCGACAGCAGTTTGAGTTCCGCCGATTCGACGATGCCGAACTTCGCCGATGTCGTCGCCGGATTGCTGGATCAACTCGGCATCGGTTCTGCGACGATTTGCGGGCTTTCGATGGGCGGTTATGCAGCGTTGGCGCTTTGCCGAAAATACCCAACACGAGTGAATTCGTTGATCCTGTGCGACACACGCGCTGTCACCGACACAGAAGAAGGCAAGCGCGGGCGATTTGAAACTGCGGAACTGGCCAGGAACAAAGGAGCGTCTGTCATCGTCGAATTGATGATTCCGAAACTGTTGGGCGAAACGACTTTGAAGACTAAACCGCAAATTGCCGAACGTGTGCGAGCGATGATCGAAGCCGCAAATCCTGAAGGCATCGCCAAGGCGTTGATCGGCATGGCCGGGCGTGACGATTCGACTGATTTGCTGGCGAAGCTCATCTGCCCGACACTGGTTGTTGTCGGCGAAGAAGACACGCTGACTCCGCCAAGCGAGTCTGAAAAAATGAACGCCGCAATTCCAGGTTCGCGGTTGGCAGTAATTCCGAAAGCCGGACATCTGGCCAATCTGGAATCGGCAGCGAGCTTCAATCAGATCGTCGGAGATTTTCTGAAGCGAACATAATCACAGCTTCACGTTTTGTAACTCACAGCGGAGCATGCCCTATGTATTGCAATCAATGCGGAAAAAACCTGGCAGACGGCAGCCAGTTCTGTAACTACTGCGGCAATAAATTGCCGGATGCTGTTTCGGGAAGGGTTTCTGGTCGCCAATCGCGTGGGATTCCGCCGCCAATTTCTCGTCCGGCTCGCCGCAGGATGAATTTTCAGGAAGAGTATTACGAAGAAGAAGATTTTGCTGAAGAAATGGACGAAGGCGCGGAGTTGCTCGAAGACGATTACGACGACGAAGTTGAAAGCTCGCACGACGATGAAGAAGTCATCTTTTCTATTACTCCGGCTTTTTACGAAGTAGGGATGAAATACTTTTTCGCGGTTATTCTCTCAGTTCTGACGACGGCGTTGATCGCTTATTACTTCAAATCGTATTGGACGGCGGCGGCTGTCGTTGTCATTTTGTTCATCAGGCCGATCTATCACCACATTCAACACAATCACACTGTGTACACCTTGACCACTGTCAAAGTCGAAATCGAAAACGGCGTTTTTTCCAAATCTTCGCGCAACATTCCGCTGCGCCATGTTCAGGATGTAACCGTCAATCAAACCCTGAAAGAACGCATGATCGGCATCGGAGACATCGAAATTGACAGTGCAACCATTGAAGGTACAATGCCGATGCGGGCGATCAAAGACCCGCGCAAGTACGCAGATTTGATTCTGAACGAATTGCAGTACTGGAATTGAATCACCTTCCCGTCATCAAAGCCTTAACACAAGAATTTCATCTTGCTTTGAGTAGAGCGGGGCGACCCATCGGCAACAAGCGTTTTTAGGAGGGTTGCATTGCCCAAACTCAATCTTTTGTTTCATCTCAACATCACTTCGATCAAAACCTGTTTTGCCGCGTTGTGTTTGCTGCCATTGTTGGCAATTGGCAGTTACGCTCAGCAAACAAACTCCAAACCAGTATTGCCGGAAAAGCTTGGCGAAACCTGGCGCGCCAGCAGTCCGGTTCGCACCTTGTCGGCAGAACAATGCGCCGTTTTGCCAGACGGTGATGTTTACAAAGAGTTCTGGTTGGAAAGCATGGCTTCGCGGCATTACACCAATAGAAAAGATTCCGTCACAGTGGAAGTGTTCCGCATGCAGTTCGATTCCGGCGCCTATGGGTTGTTCACTTTCAATCGCAACAAGCTGGCGGAAAATCGAAGCGAATTTTTTTCCGGTCGGTATCTGGTCAGCCTGACTTCAGAAACGACAAATTCCGCGCCGCAGGATTTGCTGCAAACGCTGAAAGACAATCTGAATTCCAGCAACGGTGAATTACCGCTTCTGCCGTCTCATTTACCGAGTGAAAACAAAATTGCGGATTCCGAAATTTATGTGGTTGGCTCTTCTGCTCTGGCTCGGCTTGATGGTTTTTCTGATCTGAAAGACGTAGTGAATTTTTCCGGCGGAACTGAAATCGCATTTGCCAAATATCGCAACGGAAACTCCGGTTTCAATCTTCTCCTTGTCGAATATCACACGCCTCAACTGGCCACCGACGGAGAGACTCAATTTCACAACTACTTCAGCAATTTGCCGGAACAGGAACGAAACCAACGATTGCTGAAACGAATTGGCAATTACATTGTCTTGACAACCAAAGCGGAAGATTTGCCAAGTGCGGAAAAAATTATCTCCCAGATCAAATACACTCCTGCCGTGTATTGGGAAGGCAAAAAGATGAGCCACATTCCGCTGGCATATCGCCCGCCAGACCCGTTCGCCCTTGAGGAAATGTCCCAGACGGCACAAGTCATCCTCAGAACATTTTATTGGGTGGGCATCATGTTATTTGTAGCAATCATTCTGGGATTTATATCTGGTTGGACTTACTTTTATTGGAATCGGTATCGTCGCAGCAAATTTGGTTACGACAACCTTTACAGCGACGCGGGAGGTTCTGTTCGATTAAACCTGGACGAATACTTGCTGCCGCCCGGCGATCCTGCAACAAGCAAGCGCGATGACGATGAAAATTTGAGAAGTGTTTAGTGGAAAAAAAGATGGCGGCCACATTGAGAACCCACCCCAGACTCTCTGTGACCGCCATTATCAGGAGGTTCACCCGTGCCTCCCATAACGAATCAGGCAAACAAAGGTTCCGCACTAGGGCAATTAATTGCGGCTAAAGAAGAACGACAGAAAACTGACAAAAGATCATCACTATGGAACAACCAATCTGGAACTTTGAGCAAGAACCATCGGATAAACCAATGGACGAAACCGGTGTAAACTTGCGGGCTTATTTCGACCGAATGGATGATGAAAAGATGCGGCAGTATTCAACCGCGTGGACGGATGAACAAGTCATCGAATGGGATGGAAATTTCCGCGATGACGGTGTGCTGATGTTGTTGTGTTGCGAACGCGATGTTGATGTTGCCGAATACCGGGAAGTGCTGGAAGAGTGCATCAATTATCGCAATCGTGTGCGCGGTTCATTGGTGACGGCTTGAACTATTACGGCCATCATCGTTCTGGCTTTCCGATCAGTATTCGCACAATGAACTGCGAACCGTGTATCGCACGGGCGTTTTGAAGCTGTCGGCGGCGTGGCATTCGCTGCAAATTGGCGCGCGCAAAATTCGCCGATGTCGAAGCGTTGGATTCGCCCCGCCAGCAGCATGCACTTGATGGCAGTTTAGACAGGTGATGGATTCGTCGCCGTTGACCACCACATCGCGCACGTTTCGCCAGACGTGACGATCTCCGGGATTCAAATTCGCGTCTTCCGCATTAGCCCACCCCACAGCCAAATCCTGAAACAAATTGTCGCCCGGCACGAAGTTGTTGGCATAAGGCAAGCCGGAGGTTTTCGATTTACTTTCGCGCAAATGACATTGAGCACAAATCGAAGTGATGACCTTCACATCGTTTCGGCGTTTTTTCGACAACAGCACCAGCGAAATGTCGTTGGTGTGATTCAGGTCTACGCTGCCATGGCAGGTGTAACAATCCAGCCCGAAGGCGGAAAACGTTTTGGTTTTGGCATCAACTGCCGTCGTGTGACAGCCAGCGCAGCGATTGGCAAATTTCTCTTTGTCCCATTTTGGGCTGTCAGCCGATTCCCAACGTTCGACCTTTCTTTCTGCGTTCAACACCGCCTGCGTATCCAGAATCGCAAATTTGCCGTAGCCGTCTTTCTTCAAAAATCGC
This sequence comes from uncultured Acidobacteriota bacterium, assembly GCA_902825875.1. Taxonomy (GTDB): domain Bacteria; phylum Acidobacteriota; class Blastocatellia; order RBC074; family RBC074; genus RBC074. Next base: position 54,265 of record CADECP010000032.1, on the reverse strand, counting down.
ACGCGATGGCGACTGCCAAGAAAGTATTCAATTTGATCGCCCATTTCTTTCAGCTTCGGATTGCTGTTTTGCAATTCTCGCAACTCCGCAGCGTCTTCGCGGTGGCGAAGCGCAACACCGTGCGCGTTGCTCTGCCACGTAGCGCCAACCGTATTGCGATGACAAAACAAACACTCATCGCCGGAGACAAATTCCGGGAGCGGTTTGCCCACATGGTTGCCACCCCAAGCCGCCGGGTCCAACTTTTTCGGCTGCGTTTGCTGCGGCTCAGCGGCTTTTTCCTGCGGCTTGTCCTGAGCCGATAACGGTTGAAAACCTGACAACCAAAAGAAAACGCTCGCGGCAATAACAACCACGAGCGTTTTGGCGACGAACAGAATTTTGACAGTTCCCGATGTTTTCATGACTTCACCAAAGGTTTCAGCCTTACAGTCCGAGTGAGAAAAAACGACTACTCTTTTTTTGCGTGACCTTCGATTACTTCGATGCGGATTTTGTCCGGCCCTTCAATGAAGCCAAATTTGATTTTGCCGTTGGCCAGCGAGCGAATTTCGTCTGTGACTTTGACGCCGTCCTTTCGCAGTTTCTCCATCGCTTCGGTGACGTTGTCGAAACTGACGCCGATGTGATCAACAACGCGGCCTTTGGTGGATTCCAACACGACCTTGTCTTTCCATCGGTCGGGATAATCTTTCTTCAAGTACTCAGCCGGAAATATGATGATGTTGACGTTGTCCAGCATCAACGAAGCCGACGGGCCAATCTGGTAGCCTTTGTACATTCGCGGTGTGCGCGAAGTCGTGATTCGGCCACGAGCGCCCAAATGTTTGACGTACCATTCGGCAGCGGCAACAGGGTCTTCACTGAACAAATGCAGGTGGCCAAAGCGATGATGATTGGCCGTGTTCAATTCGATCAGAGCCTTGTCGGGGCCTTCGACGTAGGCGTAATAAAACAAATCCTTCGCGCCTGTGTTGCCGCCAATGTCGCTGATGTCGGTCAGCGGCGTGAAAAACTTCGTGCCCAGCTTCAATTGCCGTTCGTATTCGTCTTTCATTTTTTCCGCGCCCCAGCCGAAATGCCAAATCGAAGACGTCAGTTCCGATGGCGGCGGCGTAGCCACTTTAGTAAACAGAATCCACGATTTCTGAGCAAACACCGCGTCCACCAAACCGGCGAACCTGCCTTTTTCGCAATCGAACTTAGCGGTGTAAAAATCAATCGCCGCTTTCGGATCGGTCGTGTTCAGGTGCAAGTGATGAAAGTGAGCTTCGTTGGTTGATGGCGGGGCAGTTTGTGGAGCTTGCGAAGTTTGATTTTGACTGCTGCTGGGAATTGCCAGACTGAACACACATGCCGACAAAATCAAAACGAACGAGGCCACGCGAGCGGCAAACTTCACTGAAGCATTTTGAACCATAATTCACCTCAAAAAAGTGGGTTGGCGATAAATCACATTGAACAAACAGAAAAACGGAACTACGGAAAAAGCGGATTAACCGACTTGCTTCCGTTCATTCCGTTATTTCTGCCTGTTCCGTATTCTCGATTTGCCTTATTTGGAACTGCTGCTGCCCGAAGCCGCCGACTTCGGTTGATTCGCCGGAACGAAATCGAAGAAGCCGTTCATCATCTCTTCCCAAGTCTGTTCGCCGAAACGAACCGCTTTGTTCGGGTCGGGATTGACAGGGTTTTTGGTCGAATTGTCGTAATGAGCAATGGCTTCGATCTTCGTGCCTTTCGGCATACGCAACGGTTTTACCGGGTAGTAATAAACCTGCCAGCCGAAATCGTAACGCGGAACCGACAGCAACACTTCCTGGCGTCCATCGGGGTAATGCGCGATGTATTTGTAATCTTTGCCGCGCAAGTGCATGTGCGGCATCAAGCTGATGATGTCCAAATCTTCGTCAGCGGTAAAAGTCGCGCGGACTTCATGATTTTCTGCGTTTGGCGGAATCACAAAGCGCGTGTCCCAAGCCGCCGTCGTGGTGATGACTTTGTCCACAGGGCCTTTGGCAAATTTCAAACCGATGATCGAACGATCTTTGGTCGCTTTGCCACTCGGCGTGTAATGCATTTGGAACACGATCTGCGAACCGGCTTTGATGAGCTTGGCCGTTCCAGGCGAAGCGATGAATGGCGTGTTGCCCGGCGACAAAGCACCCAGCAATCCCGTGCCGATGTCCTGACGTTTCGGCGCTCTATCTTTCGGATCGCGGACGTAAACCACGATGTGATGAACGACTGACAAATCTCCGGCGCGAGCTTCCATCGCGGCGATGTATTTGTCTTCGGTGAAATTGCTCGGCACAGTGAAGTACATATAGGGCACTGTGCCTTCCGCCGGGACGGTGAATTCTTCTGGCATCTGGAACGTCACGTCCGGTTCGCCAATCTGCCAGCCTTTGGCAAATTTCGGAGCCGCAGGTAGGTCTTTCGCTTCGCCTTCTTTCGTGCCGCCGTCAATCCAGGCGACGATGGTGTCAATTTCTTTTTGCGACATGCGTTTGTCGTTCGACCATTGGCCGTGAGCCGGGTCGGCATGCCAGGGAGGCATTTCGCGGCTGACGATTTTTTCGCGGATGGCTTTTGCCCACGGACGAACTTCCTTGAAATTCATCAGCGACATCGGAGCGATTTCTCCCGGACGATGGCATTCGGCGCAGTTTTTGAAAAAGATCGGCGCAACGTCTTTGCTGAAAGTCGGCGCAGCGGGCGCTGACGATTTTTCGCCGCTGGCTTTGCTGGAAAGCCCAACGACTGTGATGGCCAAACAAACAGCCAAAGCCAAAATTGTTATTCGGGTGCGTTTCATTCAAATCCTCCAGATGGTGAAGACAGGTTGAAAGCCTGAATCCAAATTTACTGAGCTTTGCTGTAAACGGCGTTGCCCAATCGAACGAACGGGCCGCCGTCTTCTGATAATTCGTCGGTCACGGAAAACGAATGCGCGGCAATAATGGAAATCGTCCGACGCAATTGCATCGTCTGACCTTTAACTTTGATCGTCACCGGCGCAAAGCGAATCGAAATCGGGCTTGTCCAGTCGCCAGTGCCACTAACCTGAACTCCGCTGGCCAGTTTTTCGACGCTGGTCAGCATTTTGGTGGCGGCGTCAAAAGTCAGCGCAAACGTTTCCTTGTATGGTTTGCCGTCGGCGGTTCCAGTCACTACGCCATCAACCGATTTGCCATCGGCGCGCTTGGTAAATTCGACAACACCTTCGCGCGGAGCCGAAGCAAATGCGCTTTCGCGGCCAATGAATTTGAAGCTCCATTTGCCGACGAAATAATCAATGGATTGTTTCTGCTGCGGCTGTTCGACGGTTGCGCGTTGCTGACGCGGAGCTTGCTGTTGTGCTGTAGCAGCCGGAGCTGACGCACCACCCGCATCGCGTTTCAATTCAACGTCAAAGGTGATCGCATTGCCGCTGAATTCCAGCGCCCCTTGTCCGTTCAGATTGTCGCCCGCCAGGGTAAATTTATAGTTGATCGTGATGGTCGCCATTGGCGTTTCGACTTCAGCGATGGCGGTGACTTTGTCGCCATCAATCTTGATGTCTTTCAATTCCATGTCCTGACCCGGGCGCATTCCTGAAATCGTGCCGATATATTTGTCGCCTTCTTTTTTGATGGTGGCGTTGGCGTCGCGTTCGCCTTGAATGGATTTGACCTTGCCGACCCAGCGACCTTCCAATTTTGCCTGAGCCAGAGCGGAACCAGCCAGAAGTTGAATGAGCAACAACGCCGCTCCAACAATCACTACTCGTCGCATCGAAATCTCCTTGTGGTGCTAACTGATATGAGAGGACAGGATTTAGCAGGAAACTAAATTCTGCTAAATCCTGCCCATCCTGTTTGTTGAATTTTGTGGTTAATCGTCAGCGCGAACCCAACCCGCAGCCGCATTGCTCGGCTGACCACCGTGTTGGTGATATGCGATCTTGGCTTTTTCCAGCGCATCGGCTGGCAAAGCATTGCGCTTTGCTTTGACGTCCACCTTGTAAAGCTTGGCGGCATTCAGACCGAAGATTTTGGCTTTGTCCTCCTTGGTGAGCGGCTTGTAGCCGAATTTTTCGCACATCTCATCTGAAATCTGGAAACGCTTCAAGGCGTCAATGCCCCACTGAGGTGATCCCCACCACAGACAGTCCGTTCCCCAAACCACGTGATCTGCGCCGTAGTATTTGATGTTCTTGCCCAGCCCATGCGCTGCCATGACCGGGTCCCACACTGCGAGTGTGTTGAAGAAACTGCCAACTTCGCAATACACGTTGTTCATCTTCGGATTGCGTTTTTTGATGTCCATCAGAACGCTATGCCATTCAAAATCGCCCGTGTTCGGATCGTACTTGTTCGATTCTTTCCAATTGGGTTCGTTCGCCCCGTGCTTGATCGCCGAGTGATAAACCACAAAGTTGAAATCCGGATTGCGAAGCGCTGCTTTCTCAACGTCTTTTGGATTGGCCAGATGGCCAAGCGTGCGGGATTGGTAAGAATATCCCTTGTGTGTGCTGATCAGACGGATGCCGCGTTTGCGAGATTCTTCGATGAAGAATTGCGCGTTCTCATCATCCAACTGGAAACCGTTTCCGGTGCGTGCCGGGTCAGTGTGGCAATACCATTTCCAAGAGCTGATGCCGTACACTTTGATTTCGCGTTCCATCTGTTCAATTAGTTCGGCTTTGTTGATCTGATTTTTGACTTTATCCCAATAATGGTTCGGAGCGAGGTTGCCCTGGTTCAATGCCCGTTGCGAACCAGCGAGTTCATTGATCTGTTTGCGCGCTTCGGCCATCACCCAACTCGGCAACACCTTGCCAGCCAAACCAGGAGTACGCGCTGCGCCTTCCAGCACTTTGCCATTTTCGTCGCGCAGGTTTTCCTTGCCCGGAACGCCGGAAATCACCACCATTTTGGTTTCGCTGTCAAAAAACATCTCTTTGACGAAGTTGCGGAAGCCATACGCATCGGCATCGTCTTTCAACTGGAAACCCATGTTCTTGACGAATTCCATCGTGCGGAATCCGGTGAGCGGCGCGCCATTGGTAAAGTGCGCTTGCACGTCAATGATGAAGTATTCGTCTTTAGGCCATTTTTCCTGATACGGCGCAGCTTCCCACGTTTCAATGTCGTCCACATCCCAGCATTTGCCGAACACCTGATTCTGCGCCAGGAAGCAGGTCGCCAACCCCATCGAAGTCCGCATGAAGTCGCGGCGCTGCATACCGAGTTTTTTGGCGCGCGTTTCAGACATTTCACCGATCAAGTGTTCGACTTGTTTTTGCGGCTCGCTTTGCGGACGAGGGATGAACTCTTCGTTCGAAACGACTTGCGTAGGCATCGGCGAATCAACGCCTTTTTTCAGATCGCGTAGTGCTTTTCTAATCCACATTGTGATGCTCCTTGTTGAGGGGACTTGGACAGAGCGCAGGATTTTCCGGTGGACATTCATCCCGGAAAATCCTGCTCATGGTTCCGTGAATAGTGTTAGTTTGAAAACTATTTGGACGCAGATTGCGCCAGCTTCAAATTCTGACCGTCAATCGTGTAATCAATCCAGCCGATCATCATCTCTTCCCAGGTTTGGTCTCCCCAGCGAACGACGATCGAAGGATCAGGATTGAATTTGTTGTTGGCAGAATTGTCGTGATGCGCGACGCATTCTATGCGGCTTCCTTTGGGAACGGCAATCGGTTCTTTGACAAAGTACGTCAATTGCCAGTTGAAATCGTACTTGGGAACGTTCAACAAAATCTTTTCCTTGCCGTCCGGGTAAACCAGCTTGTATTGAAAATCTTTGCCGCGAACGTGCATGTGCGGCATGAACATGTGGATGTGAACGTCTTCGGTGAAGGTGTGCGACGAGCGCGATTCAAAATTGGCGTGGCCGGCAGGAATCACCAGCTTGTAAGGGTCAACCGTCACGCCGCGCGTCAGCATTTGTTTTTCAACCGGCTGTTTGGCAAACCACAAACCGATCTTGGTGCGGTCTTTGGCGGCGACGCCTGTCGCGGTGTAGTGCATTTGAAACACCAGCGTCGAACCTTTGCGGATCAGTTTGGCATTGCCGGGTTGCAGCGTCAGCGGGTCCATTCCAGGCGCCCAACCAACCAACATCGCATCCTGATTGGCGGCGCGACGTTGAGCGCGTTGTTCATCGTTGGCTTCGGGATTGACGCGGCGTGTATTGCCGCGAATTTCGCCAGCAGGGATGCCGCCGTCGCGGACGCTGACAATCACGTGATGGACGACGCTGGGTTCGCCGCGTTTGATTTCAGCAAATTGAATGTACTTGTCTTCGGTGAAGTTGGTCGGGATGGCGTAATACCTGTACGGAACGGTTCCATCGGCGGGAATCACAGCTTCTTCGGTCATTTCCAGCACAACATCCGGCTGACCGAATTTCCAACCGCTTTCTGAAAAGACTGGCGCTTTCGGCAAATCTTTCGCGTCGCCTTCTTTGGCTCCGCCCGCAACCCAATTGTTGATGGTGTCAATCTGCGCTTGCGTCAGGCGGGCATCGTTGCGGAATTCACCGTGATTCGGATCAGCGTACCAAGGCGGCATTTCACGACTAACGACTTTTTCGCGGATGGATTTCGCCCACGGACGGGCTTCTTTGTAATTCATCAACGACATCGGAGCGGCTTCGCCCTGATGATGGCAAACCGCACATTTGGCGTACAGAATCGGCGCGACATCTTTACTGAAAGTGGCTGCCGCCGCTGACGGCACAGCCTCTTTGGCGTCGCTGGCCGGTTGCAAATAAAACCATCCAGCCAGTGCCAGGCTGAACACAAAAAACAGGGTAAAGCTGCGTTTCATGAAACTATTCCTCCAGGGTTGTTGCGTATTGCGAACTCAGGGTTTTGCAGATTGTTTGTTGATGATTTCCTGCACAGTTTTGATCTCGCCGAGCATTTCGCCAGACTTGATGCGCTGTTGCAGAATTTCAAAAAAGACTTGTTGCTGTTCTGGCGACAACTGGGTTTTCGCCCAATCCCATCGCTGAAAAATCATGGTTTGCGTCTGGCGATTGATTTCCAGAATCTCCGACTGTTTGGCTTCAATCGCTTTCCAGTCCGGTTGCGGCTGCGCGATCAACTGAACCGCTTCCGCCCATTTGGTTTTGTACTGTTCCTGCGAAGCCGTAATGCCGCGCACCATGTCCATGTAACGCGACCATAACTCCGTTCTTTGCTGGTCGGTCAGGTTCAACCGGTCGTAAGCGGCAAACAGATTCGTCTTGTGACTGGAAACCGGCTTGGCGAAATACAGGCTGTAACCAACTGTCGCAATCGCCGCGATGTTAAACACCAACGACACGACAAAACCGATTTGAAAAAGTTTCTTTTTCATCGTCGCTCTCCGGCATTGCGGTTGTGGTGTTGGTGGTTGCCCAATTCGTCGCTGTGGATCAACTGAACAATGGATTGTTCAGGCACGGCCAGCCCCAGCGGATCAGCCATTTCAATTGTTGGCGGAACATCTCGCCGCGCAATTAGTTCCGTCACTGCCTGCCCGACGCGAACGCCGCCCAAGACCGCCAACAACAACGCGAATGCCGTCGCCAGCCGCACGGCCAGACTGAATTCGTAAAACCAGTTTTGCAGTGACCACGAAACTTTGGCCGGCACGACAGCGGGCGAAATTTCGGTTTGAGCCAGATTAACGAGGCGAGCGACGAAGTTCGTTGGCACATTCAAGCCCGGAGCTTCGCCATAAAAGTCGTCGGCTTCGCGCAGAAACCGGTCGAACTCCTGTTCAGAAAATTTGTTTGGATCGTTTTGGTAATTCATGGTTGTCTGTGGGTTATACAACCAAGCCTGAAAAATCCTGCGCCGGTGTCGGTATTTTTTTGAATTACCGGCTTGCTAACGCACACGGTACTGCCCCAAATCATCGCGCAAGCTGCGTTTGGCGCGCACCAGCAAGGATTCAATCGCCTTGACCGAAACGCCAATCGTTTTGGCGGCTTCGGCATAGCTGAAATTTTCGTAGTGGCAAAGGATAAATGCCGATCGTTGATTTTCGGGCAGTTTGGCGATGGCACTGGCCAGCGCCTGCTGAAGTTGCCGACGGTCAAGTTGTTCGGTCGGGTCTTCGCCGCCAGCACTTTCAACAACTTCCGCTGGCGGCGTGTCGAAATAAACCGGCTTTTTCTTTTTTACGGCGTTGCGGCAAAGGTTCAGCAGAATCGTGAAAAACCACGTTTTGAACGAAGCCTTTGGTTCGTACTGATTGGCTTTGCGAAAGATGATCAGGAAAGCTTCCTGCGCCAGGTCTTCGGCTTCCTGCCGGTCAATTACGAATCGCCGAGCCGCTCGCAACGCGGCTTTTTGATGGCGACTGACCAGCAATTCAAACGCACGAATGTCGCCCTGCCCGACTTTGACGATCAACGCTTCGTCGGAATCAGCTTTTGAAAGTTGGTTTTCTTTCCACGAAGACACACGAAGCGCCACGAAGGAAGAAGAAACTCCGACAGGATTTACAGTATTGGCAAGATGAAACTCTTGATCGAATCAGGCTGATAAAAATCCTGTTGAATCCTGTAAATCCTGTCCTGTTTTCTTTCTTCGTGTCCGCTTCGTGTTCCTTCGTGGATGAGGTGAATTTCTGTTACGGGAGATTTTCTATCGGTACTGGCTCAACCGCGTCAGCCAGCTCAAAACCAAAAATGCGCGAGTAAAAATAAAGTTCGCCATCCAGCGCGCGTTTGATGTTTGCCGCTTGGCGAAAACCATGTTGTTCGCCTTCAAAGGTGACATAAGCAACCGGCAGATTCTTTTGCCGCAAGGCTTCGACCATCATTTCAGACTGGTTCGGCGGCACGACCTTGTCTTCCAGGCCTTGAAAGAAAATCACCGGCGCGTTCAGCTTGTCGGTGTGATGAATCGGCGAACGTTCGCTGTAAAGATCGGCACGTTCGGGATACGGCGCAACCAGCGAGTGCGAGTAACGCGATTCAAATTTGTGAGTGTCAATTTCCAGCGCGGCCAGATCGCTGACACCGTAATGACTTGCTCCGGCTTTGAACACGTCGCGGAACGCCAGCGCGCATAACACGGTGTAACCTCCTGCGCTGCCGCCTGTGATTGCCAGCCGATTGCCATCAACAATCCATTCTGGCAAACCTTGCTCCGCCAAAAACCGAGCGCCGTTGACACAATCGTCCACATCCACCACGCCCCAATTGCCTTTCAACCGTTCGCGGTAAGCTCGCCCGTAACCTGTGCTGCCGCCGTAATTGACATCCAACACAGCAATGCCCCGCGAAGTCCAGTACTGAATTCCCAGCTTCAAAGTTGCAAACGCCGCCGAAGTCGGACCGCCGTGAATCATGACGAGCAGCGGCGGACGCTCATTAACCGGCGCTGCGTAATCTTTGTTCTGCGGCGGATAAAAGAAGCCGTGTGCGGTCAGCCCTGACTCGGTAGGAAACTCGACCGCCTGAGCAACGGAAATGTAACCGGCATCAATTGTCAGATCGCTTGATCGGCGCAATGTTTCAAACCGTCGCGTTGCCGGATCAAAGCTGACAATCGCGGAACCTTGCGTTGGCGCAGCGGCGAAAAACACCACCTTGCCCGCCGCAGATCGTATGCCTTCGATTTGTGTGTACGGCGATTCGATGGAGGTGAGTTCGCCGGTTTCGATTTCGATCAACGCCAAGTGTGAAAAACCATTTTGGATATAACTGCAAACAATCTGCGTCGGCGAAATAAAAGCATAAGAGGACATGCCGAACACCCATTGCGGCATTCCGAATTCGGCTTCCATTTGGCAAACGGCTTCGACGCGACCTGCGCGCTGACGATACAAATTCCACCAGCCGTTTGGGTCAGAAACGAAATACAAATCGCCGCCGGGCGACCATTCCGGCTGGAACACCGATTCTGCCGAACCGCCAGCAATCAAGGTTTTGTTCACCAGCAAACCGTCCGCTCGTACATCGGCCAACCAAAGCTCCGAACCATCCCAAGGCATGTTCGGATGATTCCACGCCAGCCAAGCCAGTTGATTGCCATCGGGATTCAATCGTGGCGAAGAGTAAAAATCATTGCCTTCGGCCAAAACAGTTTGCTCGCCGCTGGCCAGATCAATCGCCACCAACGTCGTCGCGGCTTCGCGTCCGGCAACGGAATGATCTTCGCGGACGCAGACAAACCGATTTCGCAGCCAATCCACAATACCGTCGGCATAACGAAACTTCGATTCCGCAGTCACGGCTTGCGGTTCGGCGTTCGGCGCAATTCGATAAAGCCGTTGATCGGCAAAATTGGAAAAGAAGACTTCGCCATTGCTGACCGCAAAACTGCCTCCGCCGTATTCGTTGACCAGCGTTCGCGCGTTGAACGGCGACGGAATCACATCCATTGTCGAACTGTCCGGGATCGAACCGTCCGGCGAAGGCCTGACAATCACGTTGCGACCTTTTTCCGCCGGGCGTCCTTCGCTCCAAAAAACGGTTTCGCCATCAATTTCCACCTGACCCAACCTGACGGTTCCGGCGACGATCAAATCCGACGTGATCGGCGAACGCCACGAACCGTAAGACGCAATGCTTTTTTCTGTCATTTCAAATTCTCCTCGACAAACAATTTCGATGATTCGGCTTGTCTTTCCAAGTATTCCGCAGCCAATAATCACATTATGAACTGCCAGCGAAAGTCTGAAAATGGATTCCTTGCAATCACTTTTTCGTTCTGTATACTCGCAGCCCTTCTAAGTCAGAAAACTTCTGTAAAGATTTCAAAACAGTCAGTTCCGCGCGCGAAAAGCGAAGGCTTTTGCGCGCCAAACTGACGGCGTCAACGTTGCCTTATGAGCGAAAACATCTGGGAATCGGTACTCTCGGCAGTCGAGAAAAGAGTGAATCACGAAAGCTTTACGACGTGGTTCAAGCCGACCTCTTTCCTGGAACTGGAAGGTTCGACGTTGAAAGTGAAAGTCCCTGATCGCGTGTTTGAAGACTGGATTTTGAACAATTACAGCGACGTGCTGGAAGAATCTCTGGACGAAGTTGGCATCGCCGGTTGTTCTATCGCCTTTGAAGCAATGGCAAATTCCGAAGCGCAGATTCAAAACGGACAAGTTCGTCCGGCTGCCAATGCCGATTCGATTCATGTCCAAAAGCCAACTGCTCGGACAATGGCCGCGCCTTCGCGTCAGTATTTTTCAACCGCGACCGTCACGACTCAGCGATACGCTGACGCCGACCAATCAGAAGTCCATCTAAACCAGAAATACACATTCGATACGTTTGTCGTCGGTTCCTGCAATCAGTTTGCCCACGCCGCGGCACAGGCTGTGGCCGATACTCCGTCGAAAACTTACAACCCGTTGTTCATTTACGGCGGAGTCGGTTTGGGCAAAACGCACCTGATGTGTGCCATCGGCCATCGCATCAAAGAACAATATCGCCATTTGCGGCTCTGTTACATTTCCGCAGAGCGGTTCATGAACGAACTGATAAATGCGATTCGCTACGACCAGACGATGGCTTTCCGCGACCGGTATCGTTCGATAGACATTTTGCTGATTGACGACATTCAGTTCATCGCCGGCAAGGAGCGCACTCAGGAAGAGTTCTTTCACACCTTCAATGCGCTGCACGACGGACAAAAGCAGATTGTCATTTCTGCGGATTGCGCGCCCAAAGACATTCCCACGTTGGAAGAGCGGCTGCATTCGCGGTTCGAATGGGGATTGATTGCCGACATCACTCCGCCTGATCTGGAAACCAAAGTCGCCATTTTGCGAAAAAAGGCCGAAAGCGAAAAAATTGATCTGCCAGACGATGTGACGATGTACATCGCCAAACGAATAAAATCGAACATACGCGAATTGGAAGGTTCGCTGGTTCGGCTGACGGCGCTGTCTTCGTTGCGCGGCGACACGATCAATCTGGCGCTGGCACAGGAAGCGATCAAAAACATCATCGAAGAAGAGGAGCGTTCCGTCACCATCGAAATGATTCAGAAAATCGTCGCCGAACATTACAAACTGAAAGTTTCGGAACTGAAATCCAAATCGAACTCGCGCGAAATCGCCTTTCCGCGTCAGGTGGCAATGTACCTGTGCAAGACTCTGACACGATCAAGCCTGCCGGAAATCGGGCGCGAATTCGGCGACAAACATCACACGACGGTGTTGCACAGCGTCAAAAAAATTCAGACGTTGTGCCAGGAGAAAAAAGGAAATATCCACACCGTTATCAACAGCCTAATTGCTAGCTGTAAATAGGCTTTTTCGATTTTTCACAACTCATTTTTATAACGGCCTGTGAATGGCGGTGAACATCTGTGGATTTTCCCGGATGATTTTCACCAATTGCAGTTTTCCACAGCCGATGCCCACAGGGCGGTCAGTTGGTCAACAAGTTTATTCACAGGCTAAAATTCGGTTAAACCGAAGCGGAACAAACTGCTTAGGATGGTTTTCCACTTTTCCACAGGCACTACTACTACTGCTGGATAAATATAGTTTTTTAGGATTTAGTAAGTAGAAAGAAAACTAGCCAGAGGAAATTTCTGAAAGGGAGCAAGTCATGCATTTCACTGTTAGCAAATCAGCTCTGCTGAAAGAACTAAATTTGATTCAAGGTGTCGTTGAAAAGAAAAGCACGATTCCGATCCTGTCAAACCTGCTGCTGGAAGCGAAAGGCAGCGAGCTTTCGATCAAGGGAACCGACCTGGACGTAGCCATTTCGACCATTTGCCCGATTGAATCGAAAAAGGGAGGAGCGATTTGCCTTCAAGCCAAAAAACTATTCGAGATCGTTCGCTCGTTACCCGAAGCCGAAATTGAATTCAAACAGGGCGATAACGACCAAATTGCAATTGTTTGTGAACGATCGCGGTTTCGTATGGCCGGATTGCCCAAAGACAATTTTCCCGAAACCCCAGAATTCACTGGCCATTTCACATCGCTGCCGGCGGAAACGCTTCGCACGCTGATCGCGCGCACGCAATTCGCCATCACCGCCGAAGAATCGCGTTACACATTGAACGGCGCGAAGTTCGAGATTCATTCGGACAAAACCCGTATGGTGGCTACCGACGGCCACAGGCTTTCGTACGTTGAAAAACCTGCCAATCTGGGCGAAGCCAGTCTGGACGTGCTGATTCCGAAAAAGACTTTGGCGGAATTGTCGCGGCTGAGCGCCGACACCGAAGAAACGGTTGAAATCGGATTCAACGAAAACCACTTGTTTTTCCGGTTCGGCAGACGGTTGTTGTCTTCGCGCACGCTGAGCGGTCAATTCCCGAATTACGAATTGGTGCTGCCGAAAAACAATGACAACCGCGTAGCCATTCCCGCCGGACAACTTGCTGCGGCGTTGCGCCGAGTCGCGTTGATGGCTGATGAACGTTCACACACGATTCGTTTCGACGTGACGGAGGGCAAGGTGACGATTTCCGCTCCGGCTTCGGAATCCGGTGAAGCCAACGAAGTCTTGCCGGTCGAATACAACGGCCCGGAAATTTCCGCCGCGTTCAACGCCAGTTACCTGCTGGATTTTTTCGGTGTAATTCAGGAAGGCGACGTGCTGTTGGAATTCAAGGACAGCAATTCGCAAACACAGCTTCGATCAAAAGACGAGAGCGATTACGATTTCCGATACATCGTTATGCCGATGCGACTGTGATCGAACATTGAATCGCAAGAGCGATAAGATCATCACCCGCTTGTCGCTCTTGCGAACTGGTTTCGTTGACTGTAACCCCAAAAATAACCAACATTACCTTTCGCAATCCCCCCTTTTTAGTTCATCCGAAAATCAGAACTTTCAACAAGCGTTGAAATTGAATTGGAGTCACAAGCCATGCGCGACAACGGGTATCGCTTGCTTGACCGGCTTTTCATTGTTGCCCTGACGCTGTTGATGGCCTATTTCGCTTATCAGATTTATTCGCCGGGCTTCGGGTGGAAATCGGTCAAAGAAGCGTTGGAAAACGCGGCGGGGTTTATTCGGTAACTCCGCAGTTATTCTTTTTTGGCGCGCGCAACGTCGAGCCGCATCAACGTTGCTGCGCTTTTGGCGACAAGTGTGCCGTCTGCCGTCGTCATCGTCGCTTCGGCGTAAGCCAGCGTGCGGCCAAGATTGAGAATGGTGGCTTCGCAGTACACGTCCTGATCTTTGACGGCTTTCAGGAAGTTGATGCGCTGTTCGACAGTAGTCGGATACTGTTCGGGCATGATTCGCGTCATCAAGGCATGAGCCGCCGCAGCATCGGCCAGCGAATAAATCGCTCCGCCGTGAACGGTGAACGGTTGCAGAAATTCCGGGCGAAAGCTGAGCTTCATTTTTACCCAGCCTTCGCCTGCGTCCAGCAATTCGATTCCCAAAAAGTTCAGATATGGATTTCGTTCGGACAATGGTTTCAACAGGTCAAACTCTTTTCCGGGCATTGGTTGATTTCGATCTCCTTCGGTAAAGTGTGATTGCGTTTCAAAATTGTCCCACAGGCTTGGGGAAATTGTCGCTAGAACTTTTCAGGACTTGTCTGCGTTTTCGGAGCTATGCGAACCAGAAAAAATCGTGATCCATTGTGGTTTTTGCTCGGCGCTTCGGTGCTGACCGTCGCGTTTTCTTATTTACCGCTGGCCTGGGCGGTGGTGTACCCGATTCGATTGTTCGTAACCTTCATTCACGAAGGCGGACATGCCATTGCTGCGTTTATGACCTTGGGGCAGGTGGAGCGGCTGCACGTGTTTTTGGATGCCAGCGGAGAAACGCTGACGCGCGGAGGATTCCCACTGGCAATCGCCAGCGCAGGGTATTTGACCAGCACAGTTTTTGGAGTGGCGTTGTTAGTTTTGGGCAGTTACACCACGCGAGCCAAAGCCGCGTTGACGGCGTGCGCCGGTGTGGTTCTGTTGGTGACGGTGTTTTTGGCAGGAGATTGGGTCACTTGGGCGATGGGGATACTGCTGGCTTTGGGCTTGGCTGGAGTGGCGATCATTTCCAGTCCCGACTTCGCGCATTTCTTTCTCAGTTTTCTGGCTGTGCAATGCTGCCTGAACGCTTTTCTGGATTTGCGAACGTTGTTCGTGCTTTCCGCGACGACGACTATGCATTCTGACGCTGTGACGATGCAGCAAATGACCATGATCCCCGCGACGGTCTGGGCAGTTTCCTGGATGGTAATTTCGCTGTTTGCGCTGATCGTCGCGTTGCGGAGTTACGTGCGGCATCTGTGAGGGCCGGGTTGTCAGCAGCTTGGCAAATCTCAGCAGCGGTGTGTAATATTGGAACCGTCCTGATCTTCCATCGTGACAAGCATCGTCGCAATGACCCTCAACAAGTTTTCCTAAATCTGGAAGGAGCTAAGAAGTTTTATGAAGCACCAACACTCACGCCGCCGCATTGAAGCGGGATTTTCCTTGATCGAATTGCTGATCGTCGTCGCCATCGTGGGCATTCTGGCCGCCGTCGCCGTTCCCAAACTGCTTAAGAATTTGGAAACCGGGCGCGAAACCGCCGCCATTCAGACTCTGCGAACCGTTCACAACAACCAGGCTCAGTTCAGTGCAATGAAGGGCAAATTCGGGTCTCTGTCCGAATTGAACCAGGCAGGTTTGATTGACGCCAACTTCGCAGGCGGCACGGCTGTCAGCGGATACGTTTACACCTCCACCGAAGCCACGCCCGACCAATACTGTGTGCAATCCACGCGGTCGAGTGCCACGACAGCATCGCGCGATTTCAACGTCATCGAAGACGGAACAATCCGTTATGTCGAAGCCAAAACTCCCAGCGCAGTCCCACACGGCGGAGGTTCTCCGCTGGCAGGTGCGGGCGCTGGCGGAGCCACAGGACAGGAAGCGCCTAAAACCACACCGTAAAGCTTAATCGCTTTCACTGACAAAATTTCAGGCAGGCTTGAAGTATTTTGGCTTCAAGCCTGCCTGAAGTGTTTTTGGCTGAAGCTTCGCCCGCTTTACTGCCAACTTCCGCGCAAACTATAATCCTGGCCTCGTTCATTCCCTTGAAATCATCGCAGTTAATTTGGAGGTCGAGTTATGAAGAAGCGTCGCTGGTTTGCCTGTGCGGCTGCCATTTCGGTTGTGGTTTTAGTGTGCGTCGGAGTGTTTTCCGCCAGCGCACAACAGGCTCAATCGCAGAGTTCCCAACAGAAAAATCAGCCGCCCGCCGGTCAGCAGAAATCCGGCGACCAAACCAAACCCGCCGGTCAGCAAGACCCTGTTCCTGAGAAGGAGCAGTACATCACCGTCAACGTGCGGTTGGCCGTCACCGTGACCGACAACAAAACCGGACGGTATGTGGTTGATCTGAAACAGGCAGACTTTGAGGTTTTCGAAGACAAAGTGCCGCAGGAGATTTTGAACCTGACGGCTCAAACCGATTTGCCGTTGGACGTGGCGGTTTTGATGGATACGTCGAACAGCGTCAAACCCAAGTTGAAGTTTGAAAAAGATGCGGCGGTTTCGTTTTTGCAGACCATGCTGACTTCGCGCAAAGACCGCGCGCTGTTCGTGACCTTCGATTCGCAAGTTGAACTGCACCAGGATTTCAGCAATCGCATTGATTTACTGACCAAAGCAATTGACAAAGTGAAAGCTCAGGGCGAAACCAAAATGTACGACGCGATCTATCAGATTTGCGAAGAGAAGATGTTGTCGCCGGCGCTGGCCGGACGCCGTCGCGCGATGGTCGTCATCACAGACGGCGAAGACACCGTCAGCGAACGCGAACTGAAAGACTCAATCGAAATCGCTCAGCGATCGGAAACCATCGTATATGTCATCAGCACCAAAGCCGCGGGCTTTTTCGGCGTGCAGGCCGGAATGGTGGACAAGAAAGAAGACAAGGATTTGAAGCGACTGGCCGAAGACACCGGCGGGCGAGCGTTCTTCACTTCGGAAGTTATCGAACTCGAACGCAGCTTTTCGGCGATTGCCCGCGAACTTCGCAGTCAGTATTCCGTCGCTTACGAACCGGTCAACAACAAGTACGATGGCAAATATCGCAAGATCGAAGTCCGTTTGCCGAATCACAAAGATTACAAGGTCAGAACGAAGACCGGTTACACGGCGACTCCGCCACGAACTGTGACCGGCGCGCAAGCAAATCCGCAGTAGATGAACAGAAGCCGCTTGCCACCCCTTTGCCAGCGGCCAACAAAAAACCGCCAGACGCGGTCAAGGAGAAGGCAGTATGAAACAGATCAATAAAGTTCGGATCGTCAGTTTGATCGTCGTGTTGGTGGCCGCGGCGATTGTTTTTGTTCCGGCGGCTTACGTTGGCGCTCAGGACAAAAAACAAACGCAGCAAAAACAGGACCCGCAAAAACCTCCGAAAAAAGACGAAGAACTGCAAACGCTGAAAATCGGCACTCAACTGGTCAACATTCTGTTCAGCGTGCAGGACAAACAGAATCGTTATCTGAATGAACTGACTACTGAAGACGTCGTCATTCTGGAAAACGGCCAACCGCAGGAAGTGTTCGCGTTCAAGAAAGAATTCGATCTGCCGTTGACGATGGCGATTTTGGTGGATGTCAGCGGCAGCGAACAATACACACTGCCGCTGTTGAAAGAAGCCGGAGGCCGGTTTGTGGATTCGGTGATTCGGTTTGGCAAAGACACTGCCGCCGTTCTGAAGTTCGAAGGCGAAACGACCATCATGCAGGATTTGTCTTCCAATCCGGCGCGGATTCGCCGTGGCTTGGAACAAATTGAATTCGTCGCGCCTCCTCCGGTTGGAGTGTTTGGCGGAGCGACTCCGCCGATCAACGGCGGTTCGCGGCAGGGCGGGACTTCGATGTATGACGCGATTGTCGCCACCAGTGCAGATATGCTGGCTCGCCAGCCCGGACGCAAAACCATCATTTTGATTACCGACGGCGAAGACACCACCAGCCGCATGAAAATCGGCGACGCAATTGATGAAGCTCTGAAGGCGGAAGTAGTGATTTACGCCATCGGCATTGGCGATCACGGACGATACGGCGTTGACGAAGGTACGCTGCGAAAAATCTGTGAAGCCACCGGCGGGCGCGCCATCATTCCGAAAAGCAACCGCGATATGGAAGACGCTTTTGCTCAATTGGAACGCGATCTTCGCCAACAGTATTTGTTGGCTTACGAACCGAAAAACGATGCGACGGACGGCAGCTTTCGCAAGCTGGAAATCAAGCTGAAGAACAAAACCGACAAAGAGATGAAAGAACTGAAGGTTCGTCATCGTAAAGGGTATTACGCGCCGAAAGGCTGACACGGAGATAGGGGCTGGGAGTTGGGAGATAGCCTGATTTCCAGCCCTCAAGCTGAAGCCCCAGCAAAACAGAAGACTTGAATCCCAACTCCCAACTCCCAACTCCCAACTCCCAACTCCCAACTCCCAACTGGAAAACTGATTTCTACCTCTGGCTGCCGCTGGCCTGCATTTCGTGGTGGCTGGCCTGGAAGTATCAAGACCGATTCATTTCCGATTGGGACGGATTCGATTACACCAGCGCAGTAGTTGAAGGGAAGTATTCCGTGCTTGGATTGGGGCGCGCGTTGTTTCTCGACTACAACCATTTGCTGTGGCGGGCGGCGCACAGTTGGTTCGACTGGCCGCCAGAGCAGGCTTACTTGCTGTTGCGATACGGAGTCATCGCCCAAACCGGTGTGGCCATCATCGGAATTTACGCACTGTGCAAAGAGTTATCGGCCAGTCGGCTGGCAGCGTTTTTCGGAACCTTGATCGTTGTCGCTTCGCCGTACTTCATCACTTACAGCGGACGTTCGATGAGCGAAATTCCTGGCTTCCTGATGCTGAGTTGGTCGCTGTGGTGGATGCTGCGAAGTTTGCGAACAGGGAAGCTGGGCAGATTTTTGATCGCGGCTTTTCTGATTGGCTTGAGCGCCAATGTGCGCGAGTTCGCCGTCTTTTACTTTCCGTTCATCGCGTTGGCGGCTTGGGTGTACGGCGTGAAGTGGCGAGTGATCTTGCTGGCTTTGGCGCTGACGGCGCTGGCTGCTTCGTCCGGCATGATCTTTTGGTATCTGCGCGAAGGGAACTTGTACCTGGACGCTGTGACGAAATGGTATCGCTTGAGCGCCGAAGAGCGCCGCCGCTTTCCGGTTTCCGCCAACAATCTTTGGTTCTTTGGCAAGTTCATGTTTGTCGGTTCGGCTACGGTGGCGACGATTGTGCCGCTGGCGTTGGTTTGGTTGTCGGCAAAAAAACAATTGCGACTGTTGTGGTTGTTCGGACTTTGCGGATTTCTGGCTGATTTGGTCTTGCTGGCCAATCACGATTTGCCTGTGAACCCACGTTATGCGCTGACCGGGTTGTTAGGACTGGCTGCAGTCAGCGGATGGTGTCTGGCTGAACTGCTGAAACTTCGCCCGGTTCGCGGAGCTATTCTGTTGCTGGCATTGATCGCGCTGACCAAAGCGACTTGGAACCGCGAAGCCAAAGAACTGTACAGCGCCGAATGGAATGCCAATGCCGCGTTGCGCTTCATCGCCAAAGTCGAAAAACTCCCCTGGAATTCAGGCTTCATTGTTGGCCAGCGTTCGCCGCTGATTCATTACTTTGCTTCACTTGGAGTTCAACCTTACTGGCGGACGATTTCGCCCGGTTCCGGCTGGCCGGACGACAAGCTGGATAAAGCGATTGACGATTTCTTTTTCGCTGGTCGAGAAGTCTTCGTGGATTTCGATCCTGAAATCTGGCAAACCGGCGTCCGCGAAAACAGCCGCGAAGCTGCCGGGCTGGAAATGATCCGCAGTCGCTACGAACTGGAACACATCACCGAACAGTTTTACCGCGTTGTCAGAAAGAATCGCTGAGTCGTTGACGATCCTTGTTTGCTGCTTCAACATTCAGCTATGAAACCAATGGCAATGGACACGTCGCCGGAAATTGAACAGATGCTTATCGAGGGTTATCGCAAAATGCCTGTGTGGAAGAAGCTGCGACAAGTAGGTGAACTAACAGATTTAGTTTGTCAGTTGGCAATGAACGATATTCGTAGGCGTTACCCACAATCTGATGAACGTGAATTGAAATTGCGGTTGGCCTCGCGCCGGATTGAACCAGAGTTGATGTTGAAAGCTTTTGGTTGGGATGTAGACCAGAAAGGCTATTGAGATGTCAGATGCTGTTCGTATCGCACTTTTATTAGCACAAACATTCGAGAAACTCGGTGTCATTTACTGGATTGGCGGGTCTCTTGCCAGTTCAGTTCATGGATGGCCACGCTCCACTCAAGATGTAGACTTGGTTGCAGAACTAAATGAAACACAGGTTGACGATTTAGTTGCGGCACTGGAGAACGAGTTCTACATAGATGGCAAATCTGTACGTGATGCGATAGCTCACCATCGCTCTTTCAACGTGATCCACCTGGACTCTGTATACAAAGCGGATATTTTTATTCTTGGGACAAGCCGTTTCGCTCAGGTTGAAAAACAGCGTAGAAGACTTGAGTTTCTAACAAGTGAGCCTGCTGCTCCGTCAGCTTATTTTTGCAGCGCCGAAGATATTGTTTTGCAAAAGCTGCTTTGGTTTCGGAAAAGCGAAGAGGTATTAACTAAGCAACTCGATGATGTTCAGGGCGTTTTGAAAGTTCAGACAGACAGGCTTGATTACGATTATCTGCATAATTGGGCTACTGAACTTAGTATCTCTGATTTGCTCGATAAAGCCTTGGCAGATGCGGGCATCACAAACACTTAGTTTTCATGATCCTTATCTGTGGCGCGAATTTGACGAACCAAGCTCAGCCAAAGTAGATTCCCAGCGCGTTTCGATTGATCTTCCGATTCACTCAAATCAAATCCATCAACTTTTCCCGGAGGTGTAGCCGTGTTTTTGCGTCGTCACTTTTCTTCTCGTCGTGCGTTGCTGTTGGCCTTAGCCGCAGCCGTGTTTGCCGTTGCTTCCAGCTTCGTTGTCGCCAGCAATGATCCAACCAATTCGTCCGCCGCCAATGGTGCGGTGGATTCCAAAACCTTCGAGCGGTTGGAATGGCGCAGCATTGGTCCGGCGATCTTCGACGGTCGCGTAGCCGATGTCGAAAGCGTTCCCGGTAATCCGAATCTGGTGTTTGTCGGTGCGGCAGATGGCGGAGTCTGGAAAACGACGAATGGCGGCGTGACGTGGAAGCCGATTTTTGAAAAACAAAACACGCTGTCCATCGGCGACATTGCTTTGGAACCAAATAACCCAGATGTCATTTGGGTTGGAACCGGAGAAGGGAATCCGCGCAACAGCGTGTCGTTCGGCGATGGCGTGTATAAATCTACAGACGGCGGCAAAACCTGGCAACATCTGGGATTGAAAGACACGATGTACATCACGCGCATCGTCATTCATCCGACCAATCCGAACATCGTCTACGTTGGAGCGATGGGGCATTACTACGGCCCGAACGAAGAGCGCGGCGTGTTTATGACTACGGATGGCGGCAAGTCGTGGACGAAGACTTTGTTCGTAGACGCCGAGCACGGCATTTCGGACATGGACATTGATCCGCAGAATCCGAACATCCTGTATGCCGGAGTCTGGCATTTTCAGCGTAAGCCATGGACGTTTGTCAGCGGCAGCGAGAAAGGCGGCGTGTTCCGTTCGACTGACGGCGGCAGAACCTGGGCGAAATTGACCAACGGATTGCCGAAGTTGATGGGGCGCATTGGCGTTCGTTGCGCGCCGAGCAATCCCAATATCATTTACGTCATCGCCGAAACCAAAGAAGGCGCAATGTTCCGTTCCGATGACAAAGGCGACACCTTCCGCAATGTTTACCGCCAGTCGAACATCGTTTCACGCGGGTTTTATTACACCGACGTGCGTGTTGATCCGCAGAACGAAAATCGCGTGTACGCCGTTTCCTCAACGCTCTTTTCTTCGATTGACGGCGGGCGAACTTACCGCGCCATAGCTCCGCAAGTTCACATTGATTACCACGCCATGTGGATTGATCCGCTGAACCCGAAACGCATGTGGGTCGGCCAGGACGGCGGTGTAGCGGTTTCCACCGATCAAGGCGAGTCTTGGGAATACATCAATAACCTGCCGCTGGCTCAGCCTTATCACGTTTACGCCGACAACCGGCAACCGTTTTACAACGTGATGGGCGGTATGCAGGACAATGGCAGTTGGACTGGCCCAAGCCGCACGCGCGAACCTGCCGGAATTTTGAATGACGATTGGCGAATGACTGCGTTTGGCGACGGATTCAAAGTGTTGAATCATCCTGACGATCCCGAAATTTATCTGTCTTTGTCGCAAGGCGGGAACATCACCATTACTGATATGCGAACCCGCGAACAGCAATCTTTGCGGCCTTATGCAGGTACTGGACGCGGCGCGGCGGAAAATCAAAAGTATCGCTTCCACTGGAATTCTCCGCTGGTGTTTTCTCCGCACAACAAAACGACGATTTATTTGGCCGGCAATGTGTTGTTCAAATCAGTGGACTTCGGCAAGACGTGGGAAAAGATCAGTAACGATTTGACGACCAATGACCCGGCGAAATTGAAAGAACCCGGCGGTTCGATCTCCAACGAAAACTCCACGGCGGAATATCACTGCACGATCATCAGCGTGAACGAATCTCCTGCCAAAGCCGGATTGATTTGGGCTGGAACCGATGACGGAAATTTGCAGTTGACGACTGACGGCGGCAGGAACTGGTCGAACGTGACAAAGAATGTTCCGGGCTTGGCAGGGAATTCGCCGGTGTCGCACGTCGAACCTTCGGCCAAGAGCGCCGACGTGGCGTATGTGTCGTTCGACCGTCACATGCTGGACGATTACAAACCGTACGTGTTCAAGACCACCGATGGTGGCAAAAGCTTCACCAACATCACTGGCAATCTGCCCGCGCAAGCTTATGTTCACGCGCTGAAAGAAGACCCGAAGAATTCCAACTTGCTGTACGCCGGAACCGAACTTGGCTTGTACGCGACTTACGACGGCGGCAAAACCTGGATCGAACTGGGATTGAAAAATCTGCCGCGCGTAGCCGTTCACGACATCTTCGTGCATCCGCGCGAAAACGATTTGATTCTGGCCACGCACGGACGCGGATTCTGGATTCTGGACGACGCCACGGCGATTCAGCAGATGAACGCGGACATTGCCGGCAAAGACGCTACGCTGTTCGATGTTCGTCCGGCGATTCGATTCACCACGCGCTTCACTCGGTATGGCATCGGCGACAAACCTTTTGCCGGACCGAACCCGCCCAGCGGAGCGATCATCACTTATTTCCTGAAAGACAAACTCGACGCCAAGGCGACGGCCAAGATTCAGGTGTTGGATTCGACGGGCAAAGTCATTCGTGAAGTCGCCAACATTCCGAAAGAAAAAGGATTCAACCGCGCGACATGGGATTTGGCGATGGACGGCGCAACGCAACGTCGTCAATTGACGCCGGAACAATTGGGGCAATTCGGCGGCGGTTTCGGATTCCGTCCGCGCGGACCCGAAGTATTGCCGGGCACGTACACCATCAAGTTGGTCATCGGCGACAAATCGCAGGAAAAGAAAGTTCAGGTTGGCGTTGATCCGACTGTCAAAGTGACTGCGGCGGAGTTGCAGGAGCAGTTTGATCTTTTGATGAAGCTGCAGGAAATGATGTCCAAAGTGAACGTGACTTTGCGAACGCTGGACAATGTCAAAGAACAACTTCAACAAATTGATCGTACCGTCAAAGCGCAAATGCCCGACGCGCCGAAAGAATTGGCGACGGGCATTGCGGATTCGATCAAACAGATTGACGCGGAAATCGGCAAGCTGGCGACTCCCACCGGAGCAGGCGCCGATGGAGGGTTGCGAGGCGGGAAGCCTCAAGTCAGCGAAAAACTTTCGTCGCTGTTTTTCACGATTCAAGGAGTCAACGCGGCTCCGACCAAAGCGCAGAAAGAATTCTTCGACGAGATTCAACCGGAGTTTCAAATCAAAGTACCCGAAGTCGAAAAATTCATCCGCGAACAATTGCCGAAGGTCAACGATCCGCTGAAAAAACATAATGCGCCGACTGTGATTTTAGGGAAGTAAGCGCACGTGGATATCAAGCAGTATTTCAAACGCAAAGCTGAGTTAATTGACGCGGAATTGAATCGGTTGCTGCCTGCCGACTCGGAAACTCCGCAGACGATTCATCAGGCTATGCGATACAGCGTATTTGCAGGCGGCAAACGGTTGCGACCGATTTTGGCCATTGCCGCGGGTGAAGTCTTTGGGGCGGGCGAGAGGGAATTGTTGCCAGTGGCCAGTTCACTGGAAATGATTCATACCTATTCGTTGATTCATGACGATCTGCCCGCGATGGACAACGACGATCTGCGGCGCGGTTTGCCGACTTGCCACGTCAAATTTGGTGAAGCGATTGCAATTCTGGCCGGAGATGCTTTGCTGACTCAGGCGTTTGTGACGCTGGCCGATTACGAAACATCGTACCCGGAACGAAAAGCGCGCGTGATTTCCGAAGTCGCTCGCGCGTCGGCGACGAAAAATGCTTTGATCGGCGGTCAGGTGCTGGACATTCAAGCGGAAGGGAAGCCCGTCACCGGCGCGGAGCTTGAAGATATTCATCGCGGCAAAACCGGCGCGCTCATTCGTTGCTCGATTCGCATCGGAGCGATTTTGGGCGGAGCGAACGAAAGTGAATTGGCTGCGTTGACTGTTTATGGCGAAAAAGCCGGGCTGGCGTTTCAGGTTGCCGATGATTTGCTGGACGAAACCGCCACCAGCGAAGAATTAGGCAAAACTGCCGGAAAAGATGCCGCCAGTCATAAAGCGACTTACACGTCGCTGTATGGAATTCACGGCGCGCGCGAAATGGCCGAACGACTTTGCCGCGAAGCCATTGCTGCCGCTCGCAATGTGGAACGAAACACTGAAGTGCTGGAATCCATTGCGCGGTTCATTGTCGAGCGCAAATCGTAATAGATTGAGCGCCAAAGCCGCATTCCTTGACACTCCCAGAGGCGATTGTTAGTCTCTGCGTTTTCAAAATCAGCACTTTACGCAATCTATGTTAAGGAGATAGATCATGAAGCGAACTTTTCAACCCAATAATCGTCGTCGCGCGAAAACACATGGTTTTCGCGTTCGCATGAGCACCAAAGCCGGGCGGTTGGTGATTAAGCGCCGTCGCGCAAAAGGTCGCAAACGGTTGACGCCGCATCATTACTAAACTAATCCGTCCGAACTTTCACCGCCAGATTGATTGCCGATTGTTGAAACATCGGCGAAGTGAATGCTGTGAAGAAGCTCAAAATGCTGAGTAACAGTCAGCAGTTTCGCAAAGTTTACGATCAAGGGCAGAGATTTCACACCTCTTACTTTTCGGCGTTCATTTTGAAAAACGACGTTGGCGAATTGCGATTCGGCATAACCGTTACTAGAAAAATCGGCAATGCCGTTGTTCGCAATCGTTGCAAGCGTAGATTGAGAGAAGCTCTCAGAACCCGGATTGATTTGTCAGGGCTGACAGGGGATTTGGTGCTGAATGCCAAGTCCGATTTTGTAAAAGCCGAGTTCACTCAGATTGTCGAGGCGCTGGAAAAAACCATTGCCCGGCTCCGCGAATTGCTTTCCAAAGTAGACACGTGAGGTTGGCCATGAAGTCGGTAGCTATTTTTCTGCTGCGATTGTACAAGCTGGCAATTTCACCTTTGCTGCCACAAGCTTGCCGCTTCACCCCGACGTGTTCGCAATATGCTGCTGAGGCGATTGGAAAGCACGGTTTTTGGAAAGGTTCGGCGCTTGGTTTGAAGCGATTATCGCGCTGTCATCCTTTCAGTGAAGGTGGGTATGATCCTGTGCGCTGACTTCGGTTGGCGCATTGGTCTTTTCAGAAAGCTCGAATTCCCCAGGTCTCGTTGCTTTTGAGTTTATAGATGGAAAAGAGACTCGTTTTATTCTTGATGTTGTCAGCCGCGATTTTTTTCGGTTGGTCTTATCTGTATACGAAATTTTATCCGCCTGTCCCTGAAGTTACACAGGAACAAGCGGCTTCGATTCCCAATCCTTCCGTCTCTCCATTGCCAACCGCAACGACTGTTGCCGAACCTGCTCCAGTTCAAACCGCGAATCCATCGCCTGTTGCTCCAACAATTCAAGCAGAACTGCGACAGTTCAAAGTCAAAACAGATTTTTGGACGGCGAGCCTGTCCAATCAGGGCGGTGTGATTACAGAATGGGTGATGACTCACTTCCCTGACGGTAAAACGATTGACGCGCCAACAGGTGTTACGCTGATGTCGCAACAGCTAACTCGGCAGATTGGTGGGCCGTTCCGATTTCACATTCCGTCTGACTCCGGGTTGGAGCAGACGCTGAACTCAGCAGTTTTTGAGATCAAAAGCGGAGTTGAGCAGGAGATATTTTTACCTCGCAACGAAAAACGCGAAGTCACGTTTTTCTATTCCGGCAATGGAATCGAAGCGAGCAAGACTCTGATTTTCAAAGGTGCCGGTTTTGAAAATTCGTCCGGTTTCGATTTCGATTTTCGTGCGAACGTGACGCGCAATGGCCAACCGATTCAAGCATTTGTTGTCATTGGTCCGAGCTTCGGCGATCAGGGAGTCAAGGAAACCAGCATTTATAAACACGCGCCGCAGATTTCTTATGCCGTTGGAACCGATGTCGAGCGCGAAACGGCGGATAGCCTGAAACTGCCTGCAACTACGATTTCTGCGCCTGTCACCTGGGCGGCGGTGGATGACAATTACTTTGCGATGGCGATTGTGCCGTCGAAACCGGTTCCGGCTACTCGGCTGCTCAATGACAAAAAAGTTTCGATGGCTGTTCAGGTTAATCATGGCGAAAACAATCGTGTTTACGCTGGGCCGAAAGACCTGGAATTATTGAAAACGGTCAGCACGAATTTCGGACTTGCCAATAACGGCACTCAGTTGGAAGACATCGTCAGTTATAACTGGCTGAACTTTTTGAAAGTTATTCTGAAGCCCATCGCGCAATTTATGCTGATGGCTTTGCGTGCGATCAACACGCTCACGCACAATTTTGGCTGGTCAATTGTTGTGCTGACGGTGTTGTTGAACATGCTGTTCTTCCCTTTGCGCTGGAAGAGTTCGCAATCCATGAAGCGCGCCGCGTTGATGCAGCCGAAAATGAAAGAGCTTCAGGAAAAAATGAAGAAGCTCGACAAAAACGATCCGCGCATGCTTGATCTTCAGAAAGAGCAGATTGCCTTGATGAAAGAAGGCAATCCGTTGATGGGATGTTTGCCTTTGCTGTTGCAGATGCCATTTTTCATGGCGGTGTTCACGGTGCTGACGGTTTCCATCGAAGTTCGCAATGCGCCGTTTTTTGGCTGGGTCAAAGACCTTTCAGTTGCCGATCCCGTTCACATCTTGCCAATCGTGATGTGTATAACGATGATTGCCCAGTCGGCGCTGACGCCTTCTCCGGCGAACGCCGATCCTGTGCAGAAGAAAATTCAATACATCATGCCGCCGATTCTGACTTACTTTTTCTTCTGGTCGGCGCCTGCGGGATTGGTGTTGTACTGGATGGTCAGCAACCTGGTTGGTGTGATTCAACAGTTCATCATCAATAAAATGAGTCCTCCGCCAGCAGCAGAGGGTTCATCAAAGAACGATCAAGCGCCGCAGTCACCAGCGAAGGGGAAAAAGGCCAGACAGGCGTTGGCAAACTCATAAGCTTTTTTTGCAGAACATCGGAGCTAGTTATGACACAAGACAATTTTGAAGGACTCCGCGATCAGGTAGAAAACTTCGTCAAAGATTTAATTGACCGGTCTTCGCTTGATCTGAAAGTTGACGTGACCGAACCTGAACCGGACGCGATTGAAGTTTCGTTTCAAGGCTTCGACCTGCCGTTGCTGTTGGGGCATCACGCCGAATTGCTGGACGCATTGCAATACATCGCGCGCCGCGCGTTTGCCAAAGCAGTCGCCGAAGGCATTCAGATTGATTTCGACGCCAACGGTTACCGCGATGCTCGCCGCGAAGAACTGGCGTTGATGGCGCAAAAAGCCGCCGAGCGCGTCAAGACTTCCAAGGTTCCTTTTGTCTTCGATCCGATGAGCGCCCAGGATCGTCGCGCCATTCACACCGCGCTCGTAGACATTGAAGGCATCAAAACCGAGAGCGAAGGCGATGGACAAATGCGCCGAGTGAAAGTTTTGGCCGCGTAACATCAGGTTGCACGATCAAAAACTTCCCGTCAACTACTTCCCTTACTTCCCTTACGGTTTTCCGGCCAGCCAGTTTATGCCCAACTTGTGCAATGAAGACCTCCGATTTGAAGACGATTGTGGCCGTTGCGACGCCGCCCGGTTACGGCGGCTTGGGCGTCATCCGGCTCAGCGGAAGTCAGTCTTTGTCTCTGCTGCGAAAATTGCTGGCCGACGGGCACGAACTCAAATTCGTTCCTCAGCACGCTTCCCTGCAACATCTGCTCAATCCTGGAACCGCCGTCGAAATTGACGAAGCTGTAGTCACCTGGTTCAAAGCTCCACATTCGTTCACAGGCGAAGACGTTGTCGAAATTTCCTGTCACGGCAGCCCTGTTGTTTTGGCTGAAGTGGTGCGGCTGTTGACTTCGCTCGGCGCGGAACTGGCTCAACCCGGCGAATTCAGTCTTCGAGCATTTTTGAACCAACGGCTTGATCTGACTCAGGCCGAAGCCATCAAAGACCTGATTCATTCGCAAACGACTTATCAAGCGCGGCTCGCTGTTCGGCAGCTTCGTGGAGAAATGGCTCGGCAGTTGAAACCGATCAAAGACGGCCTGATCGAATTGATCGTCCATTTTGAATCCTCAGTCGAATTTGTCGAAGACGATCTTGACCCGCTGAATCTGACTCTGTTTCTCAACCGAATTGATGATTTCATCGAACAGCTTTCCCGGCTAGCTTCCAGTTATCGCGTAGGCAAGTTGATTCGGTCGGGAATCAAACTCGCGCTGATCGGTCGCCCGAATGTCGGCAAATCTTCTTTGTTCAATTCTCTTCTAGGACGAGATCGTGCCATCGTTACGCACTTGCCTGGCACAACGCGCGACACCTTGAACGAGTCGTTTTCAATCAACGGAATACCGATTGACCTGATTGACACCGCAGGCATTCGAGAAACCGAAGACCTGATCGAAAAAATCGGCGTCGAGCGAACTCGCTCTGCCATAAGCGAAGCCGACTTCGTGATTGCCGTCGTCGAATCGAATTCGACTTTGCCGGACGACGAAAAAGAATTGTTGGCTCAATTCCCTGTCAATCTTTTCGTCGTCAACAAGTGTGATCTCGGCGCGGAATTATCGGAAGCGTCGCTTCGCTTTTTGACCGAGCGCGCACCGCTGTTGCGCGTATCGGCTTTGACCGGCGAAGGTATTGAAGAGTTGAAGCAATTCATTTATCGGCAGTTCGTTGCCGAAAGCTGGCAAATGAACGAGAGTGCTATAATCACCAACGAACGTCACTATCAGGCTTTGGAGCAAACGCTGGATTCGTTGCGACAAGCGAAGCAGGATTTGCTTTCCGGGTTCACCGAAGAAATCGCATTGGCGAATTTGCACCAGGCTCTTAAAACTTTGGGCGTCATCACCGGCGAGACGTTGATCGCCGACATCATCAATCAGATTTTTTCTACCTTCTGCATTGGAAAGTAAGCCGCAGAATTTTGGCTGAGGTCGTATGTCGCAGTTTGACGAAATCTTCGATGTGGTTGTCATCGGCGCGGGTCACGCCGGATGCGAAGCCGCGAACGCCTCGGCTCAGCTAGGAGCCAAAACGGCCATCGTCACTTTCAATCTTGATCTGGTCGCGCAAATGTCATGCAACCCGGCCATCGGTGGAATTGCCAAAGGTCATCTGGTTCGGGAAATTGACGCGCTCGGAGGATTGATGGGGCGAGTGATTGATCAGACCGGAATTCAATTCCGCATGCTCAACCGCAGTCGTGGCCCGGCGGTACAGGCTCCGCGAGCGCAAGCCGACCGCGCGCTCTATCGCAAACAGATGCGGCGCGAACTGGAATCCATTCCGAATCTGTTTTTGCGACAAGGCGAGGTTACCGAAATTATGGTCGAAGAGGGGCGCGTCATCGGATTGGAGTTGATGGACGGGCGACGACTGAGAGCCGAAGCCGTTGTTGTCACCACCGGCACGTTTTTGAACGGATTGATTCACATCGGCGAAAAGCGATTCTCTGCCGGTCGTTCAGGAGAACTGCCTTCGATCAAACTGGCCGAAAATTTGCGCCATCATGGATTTCGCATTTCCCGACTGAAAACTGGAACGCCTCCGCGATTGGATAGCCGCACGATTGATCTGAAACAGTTTGAAGAACAGCCTGGAGATCAGAATCCGACGCCGTTTTCTTTCACGACAAAGGCGATTACTCAGCGGCAGATTTCCTGTTACATCGGCTATACGACCGACAAGGTTCACCAGCACATCCGCGACAATATAAACCGGTCGCCGCTGTACAGCGGTCAGATAAAAGGGATTGGGCCGCGTTACTGCCCTTCCATCGAAGACAAAATCGTAAAATTCCCGGACAAAGATCGGCATCAATTGTTTCTGGAACCGGAAGGCTTCGACACCTACGAAACATATCTGAACGGCTTTTCGACCAGCCTGCCCGCCGATTTGCAGCGCGAACTGGTTCGGCAAATTCCCGGAATGGAAAATGTAGCGATTATCCGTCCAGGTTACGCCATCGAATACGACATGGTTGACCCAACTGAGCTTTGGCCTTCGCTGGAAACCAAACGATTGAAAGGTCTGTTCAACGCCGGTCAGGTCAACGGAACGACTGGTTACGAAGAAGCTGGTGCTCAAGGAATCATCGCCGGAATCAATGCCGCTCGGTATGTTCATCGGCAGGAACCTCTGGTTATCAAACGCGACGAAGCTTACATTGGCATCTTGATTGACGATCTGGTGACTCAAGGTGTGGACGAACCGTATCGAATGTTCACTTCCCGTGCTGAACAGCGATTGAAACTTCGGATTGATAACGCTGACGAGCGCTTGAGCGAGGTTGGTTATAAGTTGGGAATGCTGCGCGAAGATCGTTATCAGGATTTTGTCGCTCGACTGAAGCGCAAAGAACAGCTTCGAGAGTTTTTCCGCCGCACAACCATTTCTACCAAGTCAGATGGTTTTCAAAAATTTTCCGAAACGTCAGGCGTCAATTTGCCGGAAGCGGTCAATCTTGCTCATTTGGCCAAACGACCGGAAGTCCAGCCCGAACATTTGGTTCATTTATTGCCCGCAACTCTGCGACCGACTGACGATCTGAACGAACTGATGACGGTCGTGACTGATTTCAAGTATCAAGGCTACCTGGCTTCGCAGGAAACGATGGCGGCTCGATTGGCCAAAGCTGCCGACCGAATCATTCCGCCAAGCCTAATTTTTTCGCAGCTTCCCGGTTTGTCGAACGAAATGATCGAACGGCTGAATCGCGTTCGCCCGCAAACCATCGGTCAGGCGATGCGAATTCCGGGAATTACTCCGGCGGCGCTTTCTCTGCTGACCGTCCACGTAGAACTGATTTCCCGCCAGCAACAATCGTGAGTCAAAGTCAGCTTCGTCAATTTGAAGACCTGCTAGTTGATCGAAGGCGCTCGAACGGAGTCGCGTTTTCAGATTTTGAGCGCGAACGACTGGCGACGTATTACGAACTGGTTCTGAAATGGAATCCCAGACTCCATCTGACCACGCTGACTGATCCTTTCTCTTTTTTTCACCGTCATATTTTCGAATCGGATTTTGCCGAGACTTTTATATTGCCTTCCGTAGGTCAACTTTGGGACTTGGGAACCGGATTGGGAATTCCCGGAATTCCTATTTCCGTGCTCAGGCCGGAACTGGCGGTCAATCTGGTTGAATCGCGTCGCAACAAGATCATCTTTTTGGAAGAGGCGGTTTCGTCGCTGAACTTGGTGAATACCAAAATCGTTGAGGCCAGAATCGAATCGCTTGGCGGTTTTTCGGAAAATTCCTGCCTTATTGCCCGCGCAGTTGAGCAAATGGAAGGCGTCGTTTCCGAAATGGTCGCTTTGGGGAGAAATTGTCGGCAATTGATCGTTTTAGGGGCGGAGGATTTTGGCAATTTGTTCAGGCTGGAGCTTGAATCCTCATTTCGACTGAAGATGGCTCCAATTCCTGAATCTGACCGCCGCTTTGTTGTCGCTGCCGAATGTTTCACGTGAAACCTATCAAGCTGAGTTTTTCCACTTCATTCTTCTCTGCCGCCTGAGTTCCACGTGAAACGATTCAATGCTTATGGTAATGTGCCGCTTCGCGTGAAGCGTCAGTTGAAAGTCTCCTCAAGCAGGTACAAATGGGAAAAGTCATCGCAATTTCGAATCAAAAAGGCGGTGTTGGTAAAACCACAACCGCAATTAATCTGGCAGCATCCTTGGCGGTCGCTGAAATTCCAACTTTGCTGATTGACCTTGATCCGCAAGCCAATGCGACCAGCGGAATTGGTATAAAAAAAGGCTCGTTCAAACGTGGTGTCTACCATTCGCTGGTGATGCAGGAGCCAATCGGAAAAATTCTGCTCAGCACCGAATTGGAGTATTTGAAAGTTGCTCCCTCTGACCGCAATCTGGCTGGCGCTGAAGTCGAATTGATTGACAGTGAAGGTAGAGAGTTTTTTCTGAAAAATGTCCTGGCCGAAGAACGCGCCAATTTTGAATACATCATTTTGGACTGCCCGCCGAGTCTGGGTTTATTGAATTTGAACGCCCTGGCGGCTTCCGATTCGGTGATTGTCCCGATTCAATGTGAGTATTTCGCGCTGGAAGGCGTCACCGACCTGTGGGACACGCTGGTCAGAATTCGCCGCAGCTTGAATACGACTCTGGCAGTTGAGGGCTTTTTGCTCACGATGTACGACGAACGAACCAATCTGGCCAATCAGGTAGTGTCGGATTTGCGGGATTTTTTGGGCAGCCAGGTGTTCGACACCGTGGTTCCGCGAAACATAAAACTGGCCGAAGCCCCAAGTCACGGTAAGCCGATCATTTTGTACGACATCAAATCGCGTGGGTCGGAAAGTTATATGAACCTTGCAAAAGAGGTAATGGAAAATGACAAAAAGAGCTTTAGGGCGAGGGCTTAGTGCTCTGCTGGCCGATTCGCTGGCTCAAGGCGACGAACTTTTGGAAGTAGATATTGACCTGATCGAACCGAATCCGGATCAGCCGCGATACCATTTCAACGAAACGAAGCTGGAAGAACTGGCACAATCCATCAAAGCCAATGGCTTAGTGCAACCAATTCTGCTGCGCCGAATCGCCAGCGGGCGGTATCAGATTGTTGCGGGTGAACGCCGCTGGCGCGCCGCTCAGCGAGCCGGATTGCACAAGGTCAACGCCGTCATCCGCAGCATTCCCGACGCCAAGTTGCTGGAACTTGCGCTGATCGAAAACATCCAACGTGCCGAACTGAATCCGATTGAAGAAGCTCTGGCTTATCAGCGGCTGATTCAAACCCTGGGATTGACGCAGGACGAAGTTGCTCAGCGCGTAGGCAAAGACCGATCTTCGATTGCCAATTATCTGCGGCTCCTGAAACTTCCGGCACAAATCCAAAAGATGCTGGAAGAAGAGCTACTTTCGATGGGACATGCTCGCGCCCTGCTCGGATTGGAATCGGAAGCTGACCAATTGAAACTGGCCGAAGAGATCATTGCTGGCAAATTGTCTGTCCGCGATACAGAACAAGCGGTTAAACGTGCGACTTCTGGCGCATCAATTAGAGAAAGCTCGACACCAAAAAACAATGATGCTAACATCCGCGCCGCCGAGTTAAAGTTGAAACGGTTTCTTGGCACTCCAGTCAAGATCAACCAAAGTCAGAATGGAGGCAAGATCGAAATAGAGTTCGGTTCGATGAGTGAATTGGACAGGATATATTCGATCATAATGCGGAAGTCAGACGCTTAGCCCTCCCCCGCACACCGCGAACACGGGTTTCCACGCGACAATCTTCTATCATCGGCAAAGCCCCTTCTTATCAAATTCAATCGTCCACAAATTCAGTTTAGGAGGCGTTTTTATGAAATTTGGCAGCAGATCATCGTCCAATGACGGTCCCACCGATCTTCGCAGTTTTCTGGGTGAAGGCACTGACATCGTCGGAGAAATCAAATTCACGGAAATTATGCGCGTTGATGCTTCAATTTCCGGCACGATCACTTCCGATTCCGGCAGTTTGTTGGTGATGGAAAAAGGCCGCGTCAAAGCCACAGTCAAGGCGGGAGTTGTCGAAGTCAGCGGCATTGTGGAAGGAACTATCACGGCAAAAACCAGCGTGAAAATTCATCCGAGTGGTCGCGTTTACGGCGATATTTTTTCGCCGTCGCTGATTATCGAACACGGAGCGGTGTTTGACGGCAAGAGCCACATGATTGATGGCAAAGACGCGAAAGGCTTGAACAAGCCAGACCAGAAGATGGCTGAAATGAAACCATTCAAGACGGCTGACGCTGTTTAACCCAAAAACCAACTCACAAAAAACTCAAAGGCCGATAAGCCATCGAAAGATCACCTATCGGCCTTTGCCGTTTAAGCTTGACGCCGAATGGCGGCGAATCGCTCGGCGTATTTTCGAGCTTCTGCCAGTACTTGATTTTCGTCCAGAGTCAGCAGTTCTCTTTGTTTCAACACAATTTTGCCGTCAATAATCACCGTTTCGACATTGGCTGGGTCAGCGGCGTAAACAATCGTCGAAACCGGATCGAAGCTGGGAACAGCGTTCAACGAGTTCAAGTTCATCAAAACCAAATCGGCTCGTTTGCCGATTTCGATGCTGCCGATTTCATCCGCCAAGCCCAGAGCTTTCGCTCCGTTGATTGTCGCCATTCGCAGAGCCGTCAACGCCGGCAACGATTCAGGGCCGTGACTGACTTTTTGCAACAACGCAGCCGTTCGCATCTCTGTGAAAATATCCAGCCGGTTGTTGCAGGGGGCGCCGTCGGCTCCGAGTGAAACGGAAATTCCGCGATCCAGCATTTCCACAACGCGCGCGACGCCGGAAGCCAGTTTCAGATTCGATGAAGGGCAATGTGCGACGTGAGTGCCAGTAGTTCGCAGAACTTCCATTTCGGAATCGTCCAGGTGAATGCAATGAGCTAGCACAATATATTGACCTGTCAGTCCAAGTTCGCACAAGTAATGTACATTTCGCTTTCCGCTCAAGCGTTCGACTATGGCAATCTCTTCCCGGTTTTCCGAAGCATGCGTATGAACCAGTACGCCGTGTTCGCGCGCGAGTTTGGCAACTCGTTCCAGCAATTCGCGCGAACAACTGACGGCGAAGCGCGGCGCGAAGCAATAGCGAATGCGTCCGTCGGCGGCTCCATGCCAGCGTTTCAACAGTCGCAACGATTCGGCGATTGATTCGTCTGTCTGTTCGTTCAACTCAGCGGGAACGCCTTCGCCCGCGTCCATCATGCATTTGCCCACCGTAGCCCTGAAGCCGGATTCTTCGACTGCTTGAAACACTACGTCGGTGTGATTGACCGTTTCCATCGTCAGCGCGCAAGTCGTGCCGCCTTTTATTAACTCCGCAATTCCCAACCGCGCCGATGCATAAAGCGATTCCGGCGTATGCGCCGCTTCCATCGGCCAGACGCGCTGTTTCAACCAATCAATCAACGCTAGGTCGTCCGCCGCTCCGCGAAACAACGTCTGGCAAAGATGAATGTGCGTTTGCACAAAGCCCGGCAACAACACGCGCCCGCGCCCATCAATCACTTCATCGAATCCGGAATCCGAGTGCGGCGCGTACGATTCAATCGCGGCAATGCGTCCGCGTTCGAC
Source organism: uncultured Acidobacteriota bacterium (assembly GCA_902825875.1). GTDB lineage: Bacteria > Acidobacteriota > Blastocatellia > RBC074 > RBC074 > RBC074. Next base: position 18,454 of record CADECP010000032.1, on the reverse strand, counting down.
GACGACGCTTCCCTGCAAGATGCGGTTCTGCGGATCGAGCGTGATGATGGTGGCGTTGGTGATCAGAATTCGGTCGGTCATAGCGTCGGGTAAGATAACAAATCTCCGCTTTCGGCGAAGAAAAAAGTTGTCGTCAGCAATGCTCCGCTTCGTAAACAGTCAGCGGCGTCAAAACCGTTGTTGCCAAAGAATAGCGGTGCTATGCTCCCACCCGCAGCCGAGTCCCGAAGCAGTACCAAAGCACAACTTGAGCGACGATCTAGCTATGGCCTTTTTGCCGGAGTTTGAAACAGACATTTTCATCAGCCACGCCCGCGTGGACAATAAAACTGCTGACCTGAGTGACGGCTGGGTAACGGTGTTTCTGCGCCATCTGGAAATAGAATTGAGCCAGGCATTTGCAGGTCGAATGAATGTAGTCGAATTGTGGTGGGATAAGGAACTGGAAGGCAATCGGTTCTTTGACGAAGCCATCAGGCACACCATCAGCAATTCAGCCATTTTTCTGGCGCTAAATTCCGTCGGCTTTGCGAATTCGGAGTATTGCCAAAAAGAGGTTCGCTGGTTTAGCGAAAACGCTGCGCTACAAGGTCGTAGCTTGAAGGTTGGCGATGCTTCACGAATTTTCAATGTTCTGCTTTACAACCTTCAGCCTCATGAATGGCCTGAAGAATTCAAAGGTCGCATCGGATCGCCTTTTCACGATGCCGGAGAAAGCAAAGAGAAAGGGCGTCCGATTTCTTTCAACAGCGAAGAGTTTCGTCAACGAATTCGAAAGCTGAGCGATGAAATTGCCGCGACGCTGAATGCCATCAAACAATCCGCCATTCCCGCACCCAGCGAAAAACCGGAGACAATAAAAAAAGACATCGTGTTCCTGGCCTACACACACGACGATCTGAAGGAGCGGCGAGCATTGGTTGAAAATGAACTTATTCGCAATGGTGTCACAGTCATTCCGCGAATGCCCCCGCCCTATCCCGCCGCCCAACACGAAGCGAAAGTGATTGAACAACTCAAACGTGCCAATCTGTCTGTGCATTTGTTCAACGACCGTCGCGGCCAGCCAATTGATGAAGATGAAAGCAATAACTATCCGCAACGACAAATCCAGTTGGCTTTGAAACACGCCCCGGCACAGTTAATTTGGGTGCCGCAATCACTGGACATCAAATCCATCAGCGATGAGACGCAACGCAAGTTACTTGATGGACTGGCGAATGGAGAGCGCGAAACGTCAGGTTATCGCTTCGTCAGCGAACCGGTGAGCGTTATTACAGACCAGATTCTCGACCGTTTGAAACAACTAAAACCACCGCCCCCGCCCAAACCGGAAGAGGTGGCCACATTACTGCATACGCATCCCAAAGATTATTCGCACGTTTCCTGGCTGAATCAGTTTCTGCAAAAATTTCACGAGCCGGTAATCATCAGTCCTCGTGTCGAAGACCCGAAGCTGAGTCTGGCCGACCTGGAAGAACGATTGCGAAAGGCCGCCCGGTTAATCATCGTTTTCAACGAAGCGGCAGAAGATTGGGTGCGCGAACGTTTAATTCACGCCATCCATTTCGCGCTTAATGAAAAATGCCCGCTCAATCGTTGTGCTGTCTTTTTCGCCCCGCCTCGTAACAAAGCTGACCAAAAGCTTTTCAACTTTGGCCCTGTCCCTGTTGATTATTTCGACATGGATGACTTTCTCTCGCCAAACGGGCTGACAAAGTTCTTTGGCAGAGGCAATGGAGCAAAACAATGAGTCTGGAACTCCTTGCGCCCGCTATTGCCTCCAATCCCTTTGTCGGATTGCGTCCGTTCCGCACCGAAGAAAGCCTGTTGTTTTTCGGGCGCAATGAACAAACTGTCGAATTGTTGCAGCAACTCCATCGCACGCGCTTTCTGGCGGTCGTAGGCTCTTCGGGATGCGGCAAATCGTCGTTGATTCGCGCCGGGCTGATTCCCAAACTCAAAGCCGGATTTCTGGTCGAAGACCGCGACCGATGGTTGACCGCGACGATGAAGCCGGGCGATGCGCCGCTGCGAAATCTGGCGGCGGCTTTGCTCGAATCCGTGTTCGGCGACACGACCGAAGCGATGCCCGAAGCTATGGTTGATGATTTCGTCAAAGCCATTCGCCAATCGGGAGCCGAAACCATCACCACGCGGCTGGCTGCGAAACTCGGCGATGCGTCGTCGAATCTGTTGCTGTTGGTTGACCAGTTTGAAGAAATCTTCCGCTTCGGCGTGGAATCGAACAAACCCGACCAGCGCGAAGAAGCCGAAGATTTTGTTGGCTTGATGCTGGCGTTGGCCGAACAGCGCACCTTGCCGATTTATGTGGTGATGACCATGCGATCGGATTTCATCGGTGATTGCGACAACTTTTATGGCCTGCCCGAAGCGATGAACCGCAGCCAATATCTGGTTCCGCGCCTGACGCGCCAGCAACGCCAACAAGCCATCGAAGGCCCGATCCGTCTGTTCGGAGCCAGCATCACGCCGCGCTTGCTTGATCGTGTGCTGAACGATGTCGGCGATAAATCCGATCAACTACCCGTCATGCAGCACGCGCTGATGCGAACGTTTGAACAATGGCAGAAAGAGAGAAAGAGCGACGGAGAGACGGAGGGATTGGGAGACGAAGCGAATCCGCAATCCGCAATCCGCAATCCGCAATCGAAGAATCCGAAATCGGTGGACGTTCGGCATTATGACGAAGTCGGCACACTGACCGAAGCTTTGTCGAACGACGCCAAAGCAGCGCTGAATGCTTTGAGCGAAGAAAACCAGAAAATTGCCGAGCGGATGTTTCAAGCCTTGACCGACACCGACGCGCGCAATCGGCAAATTCGCCGCCCGGCGCATTTGAGCGAACTTTGCGCCATTACCGGAGCCGACCGCGACACCATCGAAACAATCATTGAAGAATTTTCCGGCAGCGGACGCTCGTTCCTGACCGCCACCAACGAAGCCGATCCATTGATAGACATCTCGCACGAAAGCCTGATTCGCCAGTGGCGGCAAATGAGCGATTGGGTCAAAGCCGAAACTGAATGGCGAGACCGGTACAAACGCCTTTCGCACGACGCCGAAATTCACCGACAAAGCGGCAAGAACGAAGACTTACTGAAAGGTTCGCAACTCACGTCGGCGCTGGAATGGCAGGAAAAACGAAACCCGAATCACGCCTGGGCACGGCGCTATTTCCCCGATCTGGAACCCGAAGCAGCGGATCAACGGTTCGATACCGCCGTCAGTTTTGTAGCCGAAAGCCGCAAAGCCCGCGATGAGGAACAGGCGGCCATTCGGCGAACCAAACGCAATCGCCGACTAGCGACGGCTGCGCTGACCTTGTTGGGATTTGGGCTGGCAACAGTCTTTGGCGTGTTGGCGCTGAATCTGGATGCTGCCAAAAAGCTGTCTGATTCTTTGCGTGGTGAAGCCGTCAGTCAAAAGCAGGAAGCCGAGCGCCAAAGTCAGGAAGCCATTAAGGAAAGAAATCGTGCGGAGCAGGAGAAGAAAAATGCCGAAACTGAACGCCAGAAAGCGGAAACAAATTTTCTGGAAGCGGAACGGCAACGGCTTGTTGCTGAACTAGCCAAGCAACAAAGCGATGCGGATCGCCAGAAAGTCACCCAACTGCTGTACGTCGCCGATATGAATCTGGCGCAAAACGCATTTGCCAGCGAAAGTAGTGCTAGAGGTTATGAACTAATCAATGTCTACCTGCCGCCCGATTCTAAATCCAATCTGCGAGATTTTTACTGGTATCACTTGTGGAACGAGAACCATCAGGAATCCAACACGCTCAAAGGGCACGAATCCTCTGTTTTGTCAGTATCCTTCGCGCCAGACGGCAAGACGCTCGCGTCAGCAAGCGATGACAAGACGGTCAAGCTCTGGGACGCCCGCAGCGGACAACTTCTAAACACTCTCAAAGGACACGAAGACTCTGTTTCGTCTGTGGCCTTCGCGCCAGACGGCAAGACGCTCGCGTCAGCAAGCGATGACAAGACGGTCAAGCTCTGGGACGCCCGCAGCGGACAACTTCTAAACACTCTCAAAGGACACGAAGACTCTGTTTCGTCTGTGGCCTTCGCGCCAGACGGCAAGACGCTCGCGTCAGCAAGCGATGACAAGACGGTCAAACTCTGGGACGCGCGCAGCGGACAACTGCTCAACACTCTCAAAGGGCACGAATTCCCTGTTTATTCAGTGGCCTTCGCGCCGGACGGCCAAACCCTTGCTTCGGCAAGCTTTGACAAGACGGTCAAGCTCTGGGAAGCCAGCAGCGGATTATTGCTCAATACTCTCAAAGGGCACGAAAACTACGTTTTGTCAGTGGCCTTCGCGCCCGACGGCAAGACGCTCGCTTCGGCAAGCATTGACAAGACGGTCAAGTTCTGGGACGCCCGCAGCGGACTATTGCTCAACACGCTCAAAGGGCACAAAGATTCTGTGTCGTCGGTGGCCTTCGCGCCCAACGGCGAGACGCTCACGTCGGCAAGCTGGGACCAGATGGTCAAGCTCTGGGACACCCGCAGCGGACAACTGCTCAACACTCTCAAAGGACACGAAGACTCTGTTTCGTCTGTGGCCTTCGCGCCAGACGGCAAGATCATCGCTTCGACAAGCATTGATAAGACAGTCAAACTCTGGGACGCGCGCAACGGACAACTGCTCAACACTCTCAAAGGTCACGAAGGCATTGTTTCCAAAGTGGCCTTCGCACCAGACAGCAAGGCGATTGCTTCAGCAAGCATTGACGGTACGATTAAACTCTGGGACCCACGCATCGGACAACTGCCGAGGACTCTCAAAGGGCATGAATCCTATGTTTTGTCAGTGGCCTTCGCGCCTAACGGCAAAACGCTTGCTTCGGCAAGCGATGACCAGACGGTCAAGCTCTGGAACACGCATAGCGGACAACTTCTAAACACTCTCAAAGGACACGAATCTTCTGTTAGATCAGTGACCTTCGCGCCCGACGGCAAAACTATCGCTTCGGCAAGCAATGACAAGACTATCAAACTATGGAATGCTCGTAGCGGGCAACTACTCAACACTCTCGAAGGGCACGAAGACATTGTTTCCGCAGTGGCCTTCGCGCCTGACGGCAAAACGCTTGCTTCGGCACTTAGCCTAACGATTAAACTATGGGACGCCCATAACGCACAACTGCTTAACACCCTGAAAGGGCACGAAAACACTGTTTCGTCAGTGGCTTTCGCACCAGACGGCAAGACGCTCGCTTCAGCAGGCTCCCATGACCAGATGGTTATGCTCTGGTCCGCGCGCAGCGGACAACGGCTCAACACTCTTAAAGGACATGACTCATCGGTTAATTCAGTGGCCTTCGCACCAGACAGCAAGACCCTCGCTTCGGCAAGTTCTGACAAGACGGTCAAGCTGTGGGACGCCCGCAGCGGGCAATTGCTCAACACTCTCAAAGGGCACGAATCTTCTGTTTATTCAGTTGCCTTCGCGCCCGACGGCAAGACCATCGCTTCGGCAAGCAATGACAATACGGTTAAGCTCTGGGACGCCCGCAGCGGACAACTACTCAACACTCTTAAAGGTCACGAATTCTCTGTTTATTCAGTTACCTTCGCGCCCGACGGCAAGACCCTTGCTTCGGCTGGCAGGGATGGATTCAGCAAGGGAGATTTTTCGATTCTCTTGTGGCGGGCGGCGACAGATGCGGATGTGGCTCGGCAGCGGAATCGGTGAGCCTGGTCTATACTCGCTTTCGGTGTCCCGCCATTTTCTCAGGACTTACGCAAAACCTGCTGTGTCAGTAGCCCGACCGTAAGGAAGGGCCTGGGTTTGGTGAAAAAAGCCCTTGCTTACGCGCAGGCTACCGACACGAGCGTAAATCAACACCACGTATTACGCATCGTTTTCGCTGCCCAGCGGCGCGATTCCGCCGTATCAAATGACAGTCAGCAACGGCGCGCCGAACGGAACTCAAAAAGTCACGCAAGCCTGCATCAAGCTCAACGGCGTCAATGTTCTGTCGCCGACCTGTTATCACAGCGTCAATCCGACGCCGCAGATACGCACCGTTTCGCTGCAGGCAAACAACAACATCGAAGTCAGTTTGATTGGTCCGTCTCTTTCGTACATCACCATCACGGTGACGGCCAACCAGGCTTCGCTGGCCGTGTCGCCAACCAGCGGCAATCAAGGGCAAACGATGGTCGTCAACCTGACCGGCACAGGAACGAACTGGGTTGCCGGACAAACGACCGCTTCTTTCGGCGGAGAAATCACAGTTGATTGGGTCAACGTCACCAGCGCAACAGCAGCCACGGCACAAATCACGATTTCAGCAACTGCCGCGCTTGGGCCGCGCAATGTCACTCTGACAACCGGAGCCGAAGTTGTAACCGCAATTGATGCGTTCGCGGTCAACGCCGTCACGCCGCCCGGTGCAGCTTCTTCAACTGTTTCCACGCTGGCGGGCAGCGCAGGCAATCCGGGTTTTGTGAATGGTTCGGGAGCGACAGCGCGATTCCGCCAACTGGCAGGAATCGCCGCCGCGCCGAACGAAGTCGTTTACGTCGCCGACGCAGGCAATCACGCCATCCGCAGTGTTGACGCAAACGGCGCTGTGACGACCGTTGCCGGAACCGGCTCGCCAGGATTTTATGACGACCAGGGAAGCTTTGCTGAATTCAACAATCCGCAAGGCGTCGCCTTCGATCCGATCACCAATTCGATCTACGTCGCCGACTCAGGCAATCACAGCGTTCGGCGAATTGATTCCAGCGGCAACGTCACGACGCTTGCTGGCGACGGCACTGCCGGATTCACGAACGGACAAGGCGCGGCGGCGCGCTTCAACAATCCGAAAGGAGTGGCCGTTGATAATCTGGGCAGAGTTCTGGTTGCCGACACAGGCAATCACGTCGTTCGCCGAATTGACGCTGGAGGCAACGTCACGACGCTGGCGGGCGATGGAACGGCGGGCACGACGGATGGAAACCCGGCGCGTTTCAACAGTCTGGCTGGCGTAGCCGTGGACGGACAGACGGTTTATGTTTATCTGGCCGACACCGGCAACCATCGCATTCGCCGTTTGGACGGCAACCCGACAACGATCACCCTGGCCGGATTGGATCGCGGTTTCAAAGACGGCCTGGCTTCGCAGTCGCGCTTTGCCGATCCGACCGGCATAGCCATTGACGGCGCAGGTCACATCATCGTCGCCGAAACTACCAACTCGCTGGTGCGCGAAATTGATCCTGCGTTGGCATTGAATAACCAGCCCAACGCAGTGTTCACGCTGGCCGGAACCGGCGGACGCGGCTCAACCGATGGCGCAGGCAACGTCGCCAAATTCAACAAACCCGCTGGCGTCACCGTGCTCGCTTCCAGCGCAGTCATCGTTGCCGACACCGGCAATCAAACGCTGCGAAAAATTCTCCTGCCGCCGGTCATCGCTTCACTCACGTCATCGCAAGGCTCGGTCGGAGCAACCGTCACCATCGCAGGCAATCGCTTTGACGCGCGCGGCGCGAGCTTCAACACCGTCAAGTTTGCTGCTGCCAGCGGAACGGTCAACGCGACGGTGACTTCGGCGACTCGTTCGGAATTGATCGTTACCGTTCCCGCCGGAGCCGTCACCGGCAACGTCACCGTCCAAACTGCCGCGGGCACATCAAACGGCGTCGCTTTCACTTTGAGCGGCGGGCAGCCGCCAACAATCGCCGACTTCAATCCGAAAACCGGCCCCATCGGAACGCTGGTCACGATCACAGGTTCGAGCCTGATGGTTGGGACGACGACTCCGACCGTCACCTTTGCCGGGCCGAACAGTACTCGGTTGAATGCGCCCGTTGCATTCGCCAGCCTGACCGAAGTCCGCGCCACCGTTCCGGCCAATGCCGTCACCGGAGTCATCGAACTCATCACCACGGCGGGCACGGCAACCAGCGTTTTGCCGTTCACCATCGCGCCATCACAGGATTTTGCCTTGACGCTTGCGCCTTCAACGATGACCGTCGTGCAAGGCTCGACCGCGACCTTTGAAGTGATGGCGACCAGCCCGCAAACGAACTTCACGCAACTCATCAACCTGACCGCGCCGAGCTTGGCGTCAGGCGCAGCGGCGACCTTCAATCCTTCGCAGATCACCGCCGGAGGCAAATCCACGCTGACGATCAAACTCTCGCCGGTGATTTCGCCGACCAGCTACAACTTCACCGTTCAGGGCGTAGCCAAAGTGGACGGCAGCGACCTGGCCAAAACGACCAGCGGTTCGTTCACCGTCATGGCTTCGGGCAGCACGACTCTGGCCGGTCGAGTGCTTTCAACCGATGGTGTGCCGATAGCTAATTGTCCGGTTTCTGCGCCTGCTCCGAATGGTCAACGGGTGAGCGCCACGACTGATGCCGCGGGCAACTTCCTGCTTATCGGCTTGCAGGCCGGCCCAGCGCGCCCGATCTTCATTCAAAAGCCTCCTGGTTCGTTTTATCCAAACATCAAAGAGCCAGCCGACGTCAGCGCCAACCAATCGAACGTCGTGCCTTATATCTTTTACTTGCCTGCAATTGATCCGCTCGACACGCCAATTAACACGAATGGCGCGACCAATGTCGTTTCAACCCGCCCTGGCTTGGAAGAATTGAAGATGACCATTCCACAAGGCGTCTCGTTGAAAGAATTGAATGCCTTCGACAACCCGGCTGGCGATGTCACTCATGTCTCCATTACGCCCGTTCCGATTGATCGCACGCCCGCGCCTTTGCCGCCCGGAGTTCGCGCGTCGCTGGTTTACACCAGCCAGCCAGGCAATGCTTGTGTCTGGAATCCGAATGCCGGACCGAATGGAGCCTGTTACACCGACGACACCGGACCAAAGATGCCTGTGACTTATCCGAATCTGAGCGGAGCGAATCCCGGCGAACAAGTTCCGCTGTGGGCATTCGATCACAACAACGTGAATTGGTATCAGTATGGCTTGGGCACAGTCAGCGCCGACGGCAAGCGAATCACTCCGAACGCAGGCGTAGGCTTGCGAGATTTCTCGTGGCATTTTGCTTCGACTCCATCCGGAAATGGCGGCAATCCCGGGGATCCAAGTTCCTGCCCGTCTAATCGTAGTGGCGAACCTGTTGATTACTCGACTGGAATGAAGATAGAGACGATGACTGATATTTCCATCGGCGGAGCGCGCGGCGGATTGGAACTGGCGCGCACTTACACCTCGCATCAAGCCATTTTCTACACCGGCAATGGTTTCGCCGATAGCAATGTTTTCCGCTTCGGCGTTGGGACGCGGGACAATTACGACTTGCGGCTGATTGGTTCGTTTGCGGCCAATGGTTCGGGATATCTGGTGTTGCCTGAACAGACGCCTTTTTCTCTGGTTGGAGCCCAGACACTCAACGGCGGGCGCTTGTTCAGCTACGACGCGACGCTGTCGGCTTCCGGCGTGACGACTTTTACGAATTCAACGACCGGCAGCATGCTTGGTGACACGATCCGCCGCATTGATTCCGTGACGCTCGAATACCGCAGCACGCGCGGCTTCATTCTTCGCTTCGAGCCGAATTTCAATCCGGGCAATCTGGTTGTGGAAAATTACTATCGCCTGAAGAGCATTACTGACCGTAACAACAACACGACGACGCTGACCTATTCCGGCAGCAACCTGACGCAAGTGATTGATCCGGTCGGGCGCACACTGACTTTCAGCTACGGCTCGCCGAACTGCGCCAAATGCGTCAGCCAGGTCGTCGCCGGAAAAGCGGGCGACCCGTTGCAACGCATCGTCAGTTACACTTATGACAGTGGCCGCCGTTTGACCAAAGCGACTGACCAGCTTGGCAAGGATTACCAGTACGTCTATTCGGGAAACAATCTGTCTCAAGTCAAAGATCGTCGAGGAAACACCATCAAGACTTTGACTTATGACTCCAATGGCCGAGTCATCTCGCAGACTTTCGCCGACGGCGGAACGATTCGTTATAACTACGCGCTGTCAGGCGATGTAGTCACCGGCGTCACGATCATTGACCAGCTTGGCCGGACGATGAGCAAACGCTTCAACGCGCAAGGCTACGTGATCGAAGAGGTTGATGCTTTAGGCCAGGTGTCGAAGATAGATCGCAACATCGGCACAAACACATCATTCAAAGCCAGCGGTCCGTGCGGCTGTCTGGAAGCTGAAAAGACTTATGACATTCGCGGCAACGTTCTGACCGTCAAAGACCGGCTGCAACAAACCGAAAGCTGGCAGTATCGTACCTTCAGTCCGGCCAGTAGCTACGATCCGCTGCTCAATCAGGTAACGAGTTACACCGACAAGCGCAACAAAGTGACCAGTTACGGTTACGACGCAGTGTCGCCAAATACGTTGACGCCCAAAGGCAACCTGACCAGCGTCACCAACGCGCTGAACCAGACGACGAATTATGCCTATGACGGCTTCGGACGGCTGACGACCGTCACAGATGCCTTGAACCACGCGATGACGATGGCTTACGATGCGAACGGTTACGTCAGTTCGCAAACCGACGCGCTCAATCACGCGACAACTTTTCAATATGACCTGGTCGGCAACCTGAAAAACGTCTTTGACCCACTCGGACGCGAAACGCGAATGGTTTACGACAACCTGGATCGCCTGACCGAAGTCCGCAACCCGGCCAACCTGACCGGCAATCCGAGCTACACGTATGGCTACGACGACAACGGCAACCGCACCAGCGTGACGGATGCGAATCTGAAAACCTGGACCTTCACTTACGACACGAAGAATCGGCAGGGGACTGTCACTGAACCAACCTTGCCCGCCAGCCGCACGACTCGCTGGCAATACGACGTGGCGGATCAACTGCTGCAAGTCATTGCGCCGTCGGGCCGGACGATGCGTTACGCCTACGATGCGCGCGGGCAACAGCAGACGATTACCGATGGCTTGGGCAACAGCGTCGCGTTTGGTTACGACAACAGGGGTAATCTAACTACGCTGAAAGACCAGCGGAATAACACGACCGCTTTCAGTTACGACGAACTGTTCCGGCTGACAGGCCGCCGCGATCCGCTGGGGCGACAGGTGACGGTTGAATACGATCCGGTCGGCAACGTCACGGCGCAGACCGACCGAATGGGGCGTCAGACGACAATCGTCTACGACAACATCAATCGTCCGACGACAGTCAGTTATGTTGACGCAACGGTGACTTACCAATACGACGCGGCAGGGCGTTGGACATCGGTCAGCGACGCCAGCGGCACGATCACCTGGCAATACGACAACGCCAATCGAGTCACCGCCGAAATTACCAATCTGGGAACGGTCAGTTACGGCTACAACAACGCCAACCAGCGCAATTCGATGACTGCGGCAGACCGCCCGCCAGTGAATTACGGCTACGACACCGCTGGTCGTTTGCAGACCATCAGCCAGACAACGGGCGGAGTGACGGAGCTTTTCACTTACGGCTACGACACGCTGTCTCGGCGGACGCAACTGCAACGGCAAAACAACGGCGCAGGCATCGTCACCACCGATTACGAATACGACGAAATCAGCCGCCTGAAACGGTTGAAGCATACGCGGGTGTCGAACGGCACACTGCACGAAGATTTCCAGTACGAATACAATCTCGACGACGAAATCACGAAGATCACTTCGCTGGCTTCCGCTCCGTTGACGCCGCAGAGCAAGACGGCGACCGCGGCAGATGCCGCCAACCGCATCCCGCAATTTGGTACAGCCAGCTACAGCTTCAATCAGGAAGGGCAGGCAACGGCGAAGACGGATGTTTCCGGCACAACCAATTATCAATGGGATGCTCGCGGCAGATTGACGAGAGCGACTTTACCGAGTGGGCAAATTGTGGATTATGGCTATGATGTGCTGGGGCGGCGAACCAATAGGGCAGCAAACGGACTCACTACGACGTTTCAACATGACGGTGCGAACGTAGCGATTGATCGTGTTAGTGATGGAAGCTCCTATGATTACCTAAGCGGGAATGGCGTTGACGACAAACTCCGGCAGAGCGGCGGAGCTTGGGGCACGATGTACTTCTTGACGGATCATCTTGGCAGTACGGCTGGATTGGCAGGCACAAGCGGCGGATTAGTTGAAACCCAACAGCAGTATGAAACATTTGGAGCAGGCGCAGGTAGCGTGCGAACGCGATATGGGTATACAGGGAGAGAGCGTGATGACTTGGCAGGGCTGATGTATTACCGAGCAAGATGGTATGACTCTCAACAAGGGCGCTTCATTTCTGAAGACCCGGCAGGGACATCAGATGGTTTAAATCTTTATGCATATGTTGGTAACAACCCGCTGATGTACAGGGATCCGAGCGGAAATCAGCGAGAATATGATAGCCAAAGGTTTGGCGAGTTAATCCCTTCAAGACAGTCAAACAGTTCTCCTAAAAAGCACCCAGGCCTTGATGACACAGGTCAAAAGTGCTGCGTTAATTTAGTTACCGATGACGCCGGTAGGAAGTGTTGTGAAACAAAAACAGTTATTTTGTGGAACCTCACAAATGAGTGGCCTCCTCATACTTTTCTACAAACACCAACACGGTCGGTGGGAGTTGGTCCTCCAACAATTGGTGCAGCTGTTGGTATCGGCAAAGGAGCGCATCAAGACGATCGTGGATACGTTAATAGGTCTAAGCCAATACCTTATAAGGTATGTAGCGAAACATTAAGAAAAATCGAAAAGCTTATAGACGGATATAATGGCTTACCTTACTCTACGTTCAATATTAGCGTCTTTGCTCCGGGGGGCGCCTATAATTGCACAGGTTGGGCATGTAAGGTTCTGGAAGATGCTGGGATCACTCCTCCGCTACCGTCCTGGGTGCCCTATAGTAATCCTTGGTTTGTAAATTGGCTTAAGCCGTGAAAGATAACAGCTATGCAGATTTTTCTTAAATTAAGGTTTCTTCTTTTTTTTCTGCTGGGAGCAGTACTGTTGTGGTTTTGGGATTGGACAAGGGCAGGTGTGCCGAGAGGCTCATTGCCAATGATAGTGCCGACTCCGGTAACGCTGAAGTATATTTTGCCTAAGGATCATTGGATATTAAGCCACAAAATTTCTTTTGTGCATCTTGATAAACTGATGAGCAAAAGAGAATATGGCTTATTAATAATAACGCCTCAAACCAGCGAGATGCCGATAGAATATCCGGAATATCCTTCAAGGTTTCTCCTTTTAGGAGTAGTCAAGGGCGGAGGCAAGTATTCGTTTGTGCTTGATCCATCTAAGCTGAGAGCCAATGCTAAGATGGAATATGTTGTTTGCCTGGATTTTGCAGGAAACCTATTTGATCAAAATAGGATCGGCATAGATTCTAGTATTGAAATGATGTCCGATGACCCTGATAAGCAAGTGGGTATACAGTGATTGCCGTCGGAGTAAGCTGCGGCAAAACCTTTGATAGCCTACAAACATTGACTCTGAGCGCAGAGATTTTATCTGCACAACTGAAAACTGCTGTAAGTTTTGGTAGGAAAAGAATGCTGGTGACGCTGATTTACACGGCTAGCACAATTCTTATCCTGACAACAAGATACTAACGAGGAATACCAATGAAAAAGATATGTTTAAGAGGCTTGTTTTGGGTGTTACTGGCGAGTGCCTCAGTACAAGCGCAGGAGTCTACAACGACACAAAGCACTGAGATGGGACAGAACTCAGCACCCACTCAAGCATCCCATTTGCCAGCAGTTTTAACGGCTTACAGCAAATGGCGCTCTTATACGTTGCTCAACTATCCGCAAGGTTTGTTGACGCCTCATTACGCCGTAGCCATTGTCGCGCAGCGGTTGGATGATTCGACGGCGCAGGTCGAGGTGCTGATTGCTGCCGAGATGAAGCAGTACACCGTCACGATCAAGCCGGTGACGTTGAATCGGCTGCCTTCGGGCGAGACGGAATCCAAGTCGGCGGGCAATGCGGTGACGATCAATCAGAAGGCGGGCGACAAGCTCGGCACGGGTTCGGACAAGATTCGCATCGGCCAGACAACGACTCTGGTTCCCGTCAGCCGCGCGGTGCAGGCTCTGGAAATCACCTGGTCGCCGAAGAACGACAAGGCCGACGATCCTTCCAACACCTGCATCATCCGGCTCAGCAAAGAACCTGAAGTGTTGGTCAACGGCTATGTCATCGGCTCGCCGATCAGGTAACGCAGAAGTTCATTTCCTTTTTTTACTTTCCTTCAACGCACTCGGCTTCGGGAATAGCCAGGTACCTAAAGGCGAGCGACAATCGTTTACGACAACATCAACCGCCCGACGACGGTCAGTTATGTTGATGCTACTGTCAGTTACTCTTACGATGCAGCGGGGCGATGGACGAGTGTTAGCGACACCAGCGGCACGATCACCTGGCAATACGACAATGCCAATCGGGTAACAGCCGAAATAACAAACCTGGGAACAGTCAGTTATGGTTATAACAACGCAAACCAGCGCACGGCAATGACGGCGGCAGACCGCCCGCCGGTCAATTACGGCTATGACTCCGCTGGGCGCTTGCAGACCATCAGCCAGACGATGAATGGCGTGACGGAGCTTTTCACTTACGGTTACGACACACTGTCGCGGCGGACTCAACTGCAACCACCTATGCAAGGTACCAAGAACTTAACCCCCAAGTTACGACCCGCTGTCGCGGCGGACTCAACTGCAACGGCAAGCCAACGGCGCAGGCATTGTCACCACCGATTACGAATACGACGAAATCAGCCGCTTGAAACGGCTGAAACATACACGCGTATCAACCGGCACGCTGCACGAAGACTTCCAGTACGAATACAACCTCGACGACGAAATCACGAAGATCACCTCGCTGGCCTCCGCGCCGCTGACTCCACTGAGTAAGATGGCGACTGCGGCAGATGCCGCCAATCGCATCGCGCAATTCGGCGCGGCCAGCTACAGCTTCAATCAGGAAGGGCAAACGACTGCAAAGACGGATATCTCTGGAACTACTGGCTATCAATGGGATGCTCGTGGGCGATTGACGCGAGCAACTTTACCGAGCGGGCAAATAGTGGATTACGGCTATGACGTGTTGGGGCGGCGAGTCAATCGCGCGGCAAATGGACTAACGACGACTTTCCAATATGATGGCGCGGATGTGGTGATTGATCGCATTGGGGGAGTAGGGACTGATTACCTGAACGGTCTTGAGGTTGACGAAAAACTACGGCAGAGTGATGGCACTTGGGGAACGAATTATTTCTTGCGAGATCATCTCGGCAGTACTATAGGGCTGACAGCAACTAGTGGCGAGATGGTTGAGCTGCTGCAAAGTTACGAAGCCTTTGGTAGTGGCAATATCAGCCAGCGGACACGGTATGGCTACACTGGTAGAGAACGGGATGATTTGACTGGACTGATGCACTATAGAGCGAGATGGTATGACCCATATCAGGGAAGGTTTTTTAGCGAGGACCAAGTACATCAAGAAAGTAGTTTGAATTTGTATGGCTATGTTGGTAATAACCCTATTGGTAACATAGACCCAAGCGGAGAGGTCGTACAGATTTTTATAGGAGCGGGAACCAGCGTAATTACTGGGTTCTTAATTGCGAAATTAACAGGGCAATGCTATGGATGGAAAGAAGCATTGATTGATGCGGGAACTGGCGCGTTAGGGGTTGGCTTAGCAAGCAAAGCTCAAAAGTTATGGAGAATACAAAAGTTAAGACAAATAGCGAAGTCGAGAGGGTTAAGCAATAAACCAGGTCATGGTTATACTGAAACGTGGGAAAGTGGTATTGAGCGCCTTCACATTAAGCACGAGGCGGCCAAGAACTCCGGTTTGCAACCTGATAGCTACCGACCACGCTTCGACTATCGCACTGGTCCTGGTCAATATTGGGATCCTTTCACTGGTCGTATTGGGCCTGGACCAAAAAGTGCTTTAGGGCATGTACCCTTAGAACCCCCTCTCTCTCCATCTGCTTCTGCCGGTGTCGGAATGATAACAGGGCCTCTGGGCACTGCAGCGAGGGCTGGTTGTGGCAGTAACTCTTCTAACTGTAAAGTAGATGTTACTGTAGTGGAGTGATATGTTTATTAAAGACTTTTGGAAGAAGAAAGCTAGAGTAGTTACGGAACAACCAAAGGGACTAATAAGCGTTCTTTTGGATATAACTGCTGAGTTTGGGGATCGAGATGACGCAGCAATGGACCTGAGTGATTACGACGAGCCAGAAGCAGAAGAAGCGTTGAGCAAAGTAGCCCTTGACGAATCAACAGATACTCACTTAGCTGAAAGGTGTAGTGAATCATTGGCAGAAATATGGTGCCGTAAAGAACGCGTCAATATGGATGTTCTCGGTAAACTTAGAGGAAATGCTTTGCATATGGCTATTAGCCTCATTCAAGTAAAGAAACCTGAATGGAAGAGCTATGTTGAATCTGCAATTTCCGATAACGATCCTTGATTCCTATGATACATAAGCTAGCTCGCCAATCAATTTGTTGGACGAAAGGGAGTTTCTATGAAAACGATGATAACTTGTTTGCTTTTATTGGCATTAACCATCATCCCAATTCAAGGTCAGGACAAAGTTGCAATTCATCTTGCTACGACAACAGCATTATCCGCTTACGCAAAATGGCGTGATGAGACGTTACGCAATCACGCACTGGGAACATTGACGCCCCATTACGCCGTAGCCATTGTCGCGCAGCGGCTGGATGATTCGACGGCGCAGGTCGAAGTCCTGATTGCCGCCGAGATGAAGCAGTACACAATCTCGATCAAGCCGGTGACGCTGAATCGGCTGGCTTCGGGCGAGACGGAATCCAAGTCGGCGGGCAATGCGGTGACGATAGATCAGAAGGCTGGTGACAAGCTCGGAACCGGTTCGGACAAGATTCGCATCGGGCAGACGACGACTACGGTGGCGGTCGGCCGGGCGGTGCAGGCTCTGGAAATCACCTGGACTCCGAAGAACGATAACAAGGAAGGTTTCGCCAACACCTGCATCGTGCGTCTGGGCAGAGAGCCGGAAGTTCTGGTCAACGGTTACGTCATCGGCGAGCCAATCAGGTAGGCTTGTTTGTTTTCCGGTATAAGCCGGTTTTCAGATGAATGGACGGCAGGTTTTCCAACTTGCCGGGATGTCCGCAAGTGCAAAATCCTGGGCAGATGGGAAAATCTGCCCTACGCGACCAGCAGTGAGTTTGCAGCGACTGCTTTGGCGCTGAACGCTGCAAACGAAGGCGCGGGGATCAGGAGGCGGCCAGGGGTGGCTTTATTCCTGATTTCTCGCGCTTTTCGTTTTTCGACGTTCAATCGGTGTCTGGATGTGCAAAGTTCCTTGTTACAACTGAACAGGTTTTGTTAACCGTTTCCGAAAAATCCTCCTGATCTGCATAATCAAGTTCATGGTTTACCGAATTTGTTCCATCGCAATTTGTTGGTTGATTGCTCCGGCGGTTTTGCAGGCGCAAGGAGCAAACTCTTCGCCGGCGGTTCGCGCGGTACCGCTGTATGAACAATGCAAAACGCTGGTCAGCGGTGGCGATGCGGCTCCGAAAACGATGGCGGCGTTGAAAGACAAAGACCCGCAGAAACGCGTCGAAGCCGCTCGGACGTTGGCCAAGTTGTGTGACAAGCGAGCAACGGAAGCGTTGATAAGCGCGGTGAGAGACGAAACGCTGGCGGTGCGCGTGGCCTCGGTTGAAGCTCTGGGGCAGTTGGGCGATGAAGAAGCGATTGCTCCGTTGGTGGATGCGATTCCCGACCAGGATTGGCAAGTCAGATGGGCGATGATTCGTTCGCTGGCTTCGTTTCAGAAATATCCGTCGAACAATGCCGTGTTGAATTTGCTGACCAATCCCGGCGACAAAAAAATCACCGACGAACACGATCTGCGCGTCCGCTGTTTTGGCATTTTGATGGTCAACCAATTGCGCGACGTGCGATTTTCGCGCAAAGCCATCAGCTTTCTGTTTGTGTTTCAGGATCACGAACGACCGGAGTTTCGTCGCATAGCTGAAGAAACGGGATTGGAATTGCGCCACACGCGCAACGGGTATCACGAACTGGCAGGGATTTTGAAACAACATTCTTACCCGGAGTTTCGTCGCAAAGCTGCGTACTGGCTGGGCAAATTCGGAACCGAAGAAGCGCGCGCCGTGTTGCAAGAAGCCGCCGCGACCGACAAAGACCCCAGCGTGCAAAAAGTGGCTCAGGATGCGTTGGCCAAGGCGAAGAATTGAATCAAGCCAATCCTGCTCCGAAAGGAGCGACACTCCACGTTGACTCTGCCGCCCCTCACGGGGCTTGGTGTCATTTCCGCACGTACCCCGCGCTTCGCACGGGGCTATTCTCTGGCGCTCTTTCAGAGCTAAATTGGAAAGAAGCCAGCTTTTATTAGTTCCTGACGCTACGCGCTGAAGAATCGAACATTGGGTTTGACACAGTTTTCGTCCCGGCAGGGACGGTTTGATA
>CADECP010000031.1 GCA_902825875.1 uncultured Acidobacteriota bacterium | reverse complement strand
CCATCGCTCCGGGGCGAAAGGGAAAATTAGTCAACTTATCGTGACGCGACTCCTAAGGTTGCCGTAACCGGCTGGCTGCTTTGACCTCTCCCGTCAGTTTGTAAATCGGATACGTCCTGCCTTTTTCCAAATACGCATCCAGGAAGTTCCAGCGAACAAATCCATCGTCGCTTTCGGCTTCGAGCAGGTAAAAGATCAGCGACGCCAACGGCTGAGTCGTGCGAACCAGAATCGAACCTGCGGGAAAGGTGATGGTTTCGTTTTGCGCGTGGCCTTTCAGTTTGACTTCGGCGTGGCCTTGAAAAGCGCGAACAGCTTTGTTGACCGCATCAATGACAAAACTTTCGACTTCGGTGTTCAGCGGCTCGGTCAACTCTTCGATGGCGATGCCATGCGCTAGCAGCTTTTCAATCACGGTTTTCAACCCGGCTTCGTTTTTGAACAGGTAAGCGCGCGGAACGTCGTTGCTTTTGGTGGCGGCGAACAATCCGTAATCCGGCATCGGTGTCGGCGTGAATTTGCCTTCGACCATCACGGTCATGTCTTTGCCGTTGCGAGGATTTTTCAGCTTCTTCACTTCGCCGACCAGAATGTTGACGGGTTTATCCAGCGGCTTGATTTCAAACGCGACGCCTTTTGCTGGCAGCTTGCCGCGAACGGCGTCGGCGTCCACTCGGTTAATCAGCGCAGTGATTTCGGCGGCGTGCAGCGCGGAGTATTTGAAAATCTCTTCGACAAAGGCTTCGGTGACGGCGATGCGGCCTTTGAAATCCAGGTAGCTGTAGGCTTCGGAAAGAATCGTCAGCCGGTTTCGCAATCCAACGTAGTTGTTGCCGAACATCGGCTTGTGATCGAAGGTGCGCCAGATTTTGGTTTCCGGTTTGTCGGCAGGTTGAGCGGCTCGTCCTTCGCGCTGCATTTCGAAGGTGTTCACTTCGCGGTTCATGCGTTCTTTTGTCGCGTAGTTGCCATAAAAGTAAGTGCGAAATTTGTGTTTCACTTGCAGCGTGCGAGTGATGGCCGGGAGCATTTTGTTGCGACCGAAAGCGATCAATCGCGCGTCGGCGTTCGGATTCAGCGTCGGCGAATATGTCAGGTGATAACCGTGATACGAACCGTTGGTCGTGTGCAAATCTACGGTCAGATGCGGGTCCCAGCGATTCATCAATTCGACCAGCGCATTGGCTTCGGGCGATTCCAGCTTCATGTAATCGCGGTTCAAATCCATGCCTTTGGCGTTTTCGCGCGTGCCGACTCCGCCGATCGGGCCGTTCTGAGCCGTTCGATTCGTCCCGTTGATCCGTTCGTTGCCGTCGGCGTTGTAAATCGGAGCGACCAGAATCACCAGTTTATCCAGCAAGGTTTTCAAATCTCCGGCGACGATGCGGCGAGAAAGATGCAGCATCGCTTCTTTGCCTTCGACTTCTCCGGCGTGAATGTTGGCCTGGATAAAGACGACGGGTTTGCCAGAAGCGCGAGCTTCGCGCGGTTGGGAAATCGGCGGATTGGCAAAAATCATCAACGGCATGTCGCGGCCTTCTTCGGTTTTGCCGAAAGATTCCACGCGCAGTTTGTCCGTCAGTTTTTGCAGGTCAGCGATGAACCGCATCACGTCTTCGTAGCGACTGGTTTCTTCGTAATTGGAAAGTTCAGCGCGCGATTTGGGCAGATTGTCTTGAGTTTTTGGCATAACAGTTGTGGTCAACAGCAACACACAAAACAGCAGGGCAGCCGTTTTCATAAGTTTGAATCTCCGAGTTTTGAGCGATTGAGTAGTGCCGGTTTCGGCGAGCGCGGATTGTAGAAGACGGCGAATAAACTTTCTATAGATGGCAATAAATTCACCTCGTCTTTGTTATGGCGCAGTGAGCAGAGAAATTTATGCCTGCGCTTGTTGGCGTGCGGCAAGCTGGCCGCACGCGGCGGAAATGTCTTGCCCGCGCGGGCGGCGAATGAATGCCGGAACGTCTTTGTCAGTCAGGATTTTTTGAAACGCCAGAATGCGTTCTATCGGCGAGGCCTTGTACGGCAGTTCGGGCGCAGGATTGTGCGGAATCAGATTCACTTTGGCGCGAATGCCATTGAGCAGCCGAACCAATCGGCGCGCGTCTTCATCGCTGTCATTCACCTCGGCCAGCATGACGTATTCAAACGTCAGCCGTTCGCGTTCGTCGAGCGGATATTCCCGACAAGCTTTCATCAATTCCGCCAGCGTGTATTTGCGATTGATCGGCATCAAATCGTTGCGCTGCTCTTCGTTGGTTGAAGACAGCGAAATCGCCAAATGAGGGCGGACAACTTCGTTGGCGAATTCGTAAATGCGCGGCACTATGCCCGAAGTCGAAACCGTCACGCGCTTCGGACTGATGCTCAATCCTTTCTGGTCGGCCATCACGCGAATGGATTGCATAACTTCCTGGTAATTCAAAAAGCTTTCGCCCATGCCCATAAACACCAGATTCGTGCCGTGCGGAGTCTCGCTGCCTTCGCCGTAAACTTCATTCAAAACGATCACCACCTGAGAAATGATTTCGCCTGCGGTCATGTTTCGTTTCACGCCAAGCTGAGCAGTCATGCAGAATTTGCAACCGACGGCGCATCCGACCTGACAACTGATACAGATGGTGTCGCGGCGGTCTTCGGGCATGAAGACGGCTTCGGCTTCGCGGCCATCGCCCAGTCGCAACAGATACCGTCGAGTGCCGTCCGCCGAATAAAACACGCGCTCAATCGTAGTTTCGGTAATTGTTGCCGACTGGTTGAGTTTTTCGCGTAGCGGTTTCGACAGCTCGGTCATCTGGTCGAAATCCAACGCGCGTCGAGCGTAAATCCATTGGTAGATTTGCCTGCCACGAAACGCCGCTTCGCCAAGCCTGGCGGCGAATTCGATCAGTTCAGCTTCGGTTTTGCCCAACAAGGAAATCATAGCGTCAACACATTCATTCGGGTTTGCGCGCAATGCAAACCACTGACAATCCGAACGGAAACGCCGCGTTCGGATTTCGCAAAAAGGCCGCTTCGGCCAACAAGAATTTGGTCAACAACCGGTTCAACCAATCCAGAGAAGGCGGCAACGGTTTCACGTCCGAACCGCCGTCGGCCAATCCCAACCGTTTGAACAGTAATCGCCGAACGGCTACGGCTGGGAAAAGCAAACTGTTGGCGTAAGTTTTCCGCACCACATCAAAGCCGAACGTTTCCATCTTGTCGCACAACTCACCCAACGTGTACCGGCGAACTGTGTCCAAAGCTTCGTCGTGCCCGCTACGCATCCAGCTATACGCCGGGCCGCGAACGAATGCGATGCCGCCGGGTTTCAACACGCGCCACATTTCCTTAATGGATTGGTCGTCCGTGCCTTCGCCAGGAATTTGCACCAGCACGTCGAAACTGGTCACCAGATCGAAACTTTCATCGGCGAACGGCAAATCCGTTGCCGAAGCTTGCGAGAGCATCAGATGATTTCGTTGGCGGCAGAAATCAATCGCCAGCGGAACCGGATCAATTCCGATAATGTGACCTTTGCCGGAATAACGAATCAGCCATTCCAGATTGCCGCCTGTGCCGCAACCGGCGTCCAGAATCGTTCGGGCGCGGTTGGGAAGAAACGGATCAAGCAGGCTGGCAGTGATTTCGCGCATACCGGCAAACCACCAGAAGCTTTCTTCCAAAGCGTATAGGTATTCGTAATCTTCGTCTTGCATGGGTTAGCGGATTGGGTTCAGCAGAACAAAGGTGAACAACTTAACGAGCGTAAATTTCAAAAATCGCGCGGCTCAATAATTCTGGATCATGACGCACCGCGCGCGATTCGGAAATCAATGGCAGCGCCGCGTAACGAGTTTCGCCCGATTCCGACAGTTCAGACTGCGGCAGTTCAATCGGTCGAGCTTTTTCAGCTTCATACTTTTTCAACATCTCAGCAGAAATCGGCGTGGAATTGAACAGCGCATAATCCAATTTCAGCGCGGGCGCATAAACCAGTAATTGCCGCACGTGGTCTTCGGCGCTGAACCCATCGGTTTCGTCGAATTCCGTCATCGCGTTGCAGATATAAATTTTCCGTGCGCGAGATTCCGCCAAAGCTTCGGCAACGCCTTTGACCAGTAAATTTGCAATCACGCTGGTGAACAGCGAACCAGGGCCGAGCGTGATGAGATCGGCTTCGTAAATGGCTGCGACAGCCGCCGGCAAGGCGCGCGCATCCGGCGGATCAAGCGCCAATTCACGAATCGGCGTGTTTTGAGATTTGATCGCCACCTGTCCACGAACGGTTTTGCCGTTTAGTCGAGTTACCAGATCAACTCTGTCCAACGTCGAAGGCAGCACTCTCGCTTGGATTTCCAACAATTGCCCGGCTTGTTCAATCGCCGTCAGAAAGTTCCCGCCAAGTTGGTGCAACGCCAGAATCAGCAAATTGCCCAGCGAATGACCTCCAACCGAACCGTCGCCCGGAAACCGATGGCGGAACAGCGCGGTCAGCGGATTGGCTTCGTCGGCCAGCGCAACCAGACAATTGCGAATGTCTCCGGGCGGCAACACGTCGAATTCCGTTCGCAACCGCCCGGAGCTTTTGCCGTCGTCGGTGACTGTGACAATTGCGGTCAGTTGGATTTCAGGCTCCACGGAATGCGGATGGAGAAATCGTTTCAGCCCACAAAGTAAAGTCGAAAGCCCTGTGCCGCCACCAATGGAGACGATCTTGATTGGATCGGGTGAAGCCATAATTGGAAAGACCTACTCGGATTGTTTCGACGATTTGTGCGCGCAGTTCGGGGTGTTCAGGCATTCATCTGCCAGCATCAACCGCGCAACAGGAACTTTGTTGATGATGTGCGATTCAACAATTTCCCGAACGTCTTCAGCGGTGACTTCGCCGTACCATACGGCTTCGGGATACACGACCACCGTCGGGCCGTGCTCGCACTGATCCAGACATCCGGCGCGATTGGCTCGGACGGAAGTTTTCAAACCGCGCGCCGAAAGTTCCTGTTTGAAAAGCAGTTGCAGATTTCCTAACCCTTGCGGATCACAGCAGCCGCGTGGGTTTTCCGGCGGGCGTTGGTTGGTGCAGATAAAAACGTGTTGTTCAAACTTCGGCATAATTTATGAGTAATGAACCTGTGGAAGCGGTCAGTGGGATTATCAGAATTAAAGCGCGGGCAGTGTGCCTTACGGCTTTTGACGCCGTCAAGCTGGCTGGGTGAATCCGAACTTTGGTGGGTTCTGTCTGTGGGAATACGGAAAAAATCCTGTAAACCGGGTAGATTTTTTCCATAGAATGGCTGGTGATTTCCGGTGTCTGGCTAACGGAAAATTAATCGGTATGACCATAAAAAACAGGAACGGATTATGTGTGTCGGGAGTATATTTTGCGTTCAGAAGACGGCTTAGGAAGGCTTTGCTAAAAGAACCTGGCTGGCAAAATTGTCGTAAGACGGTTTGTCAGCCGAGGGAAAAACAAAAGAACAATTAAATTCAGGAAAGGGGGAAGTTAGGGATGATGAAAATAACCAGTGACACTTTGAAGTTGATTAACAAATTGCCGAATGACAAGCGCCAAAAAGTGGATGCGATTGTTCGGCGGCACGTGCGAGCCTGCCAGCAGAACGGGTTCAATCCCGAAAACCTGGAGCGGGTTTACATTGAGGCTGTGGAGATGGTTGATATTGAAGATCGCTTCCCGGAGCCAATTGCAGAAGAAAGCAATCGAACCTGGGAACCGTTCCGCCATTACGACCAATACATCAGTCCCAAAGCCGCATGACGGCAGTGAACAAGTCAATCTCCATTCAAGGTCCGGCCAAAACGGGAATGCGTCTCAAAGACGTGTTCCCGTTTTTTTGTTTCGCAAGAGCAGCAGCAACCCGTCGTTCATCGAAACGTCGGGACACGCGGCCAAAGGCGTTGGAATACTTTCAGAGCGCCATGTCCGCTGTTCGACAGCAAGTGGGGCTTTCTGTATAATCCGCCGCTTGAAATCCGACACCAATCTCAACAGACAATACAGCGCATACACAGGCTCGGACAGTTTTTACGACGTAGCTGCTCGCGCGAGCGAGGCGTTTCGATCAAGGAGTTTTTGAGCGTGAAAAGAATTCTTCTGCTTTCATTCATCATTGCCGTTTTTGGCACAATTGCCGCTCTCAACCGCACCACCGCCCAACAAACCGTAACCGACGAAGTTTCCATTGCCCTGCTGCCGGTTACGCCCAACGTCATCGGCACACAAATTCGCGGTGCCAGCAATGACGGCAAACGAATCGTTTTCGATTCCATCAACGATTACAACGGCAAAAATGTGGACAGCAACCGCGACATCTGGGTTTACGACGTGGATTCGCGCAGCATCATTCAAATCACCGACACCGCCGATTTGAAGGAAGACACAACCGACGTCAACAAGGTGACGACCACCATCAACAACGAAACTCCGGCAATCAGCGGCGACGGAACCAAGATCGTGTTTGTTTCAAATGCCGATCTGGGCGGAACCAAAAATGAAGACCGCAATTACGAAGTTTTCGTTGCCGATCTGCCTAGAAATTCGACGACGCCAACCATCAAACGCATCACCGACACCGGCAAAGACACAGACACCGAATTCGTCAAGGAAATTTTCAGCAATTACACGCCGACGATTAACGACGATGGTTCGGTGATAGCGTTCGTTTCAACGCGCCAGAATTTCAAAGCGGTTGATGGAGGCGCTCAGGCATTCACGGCGCTGAAAGAAGGCCCAACCAACGACAACCCTGACGGCAACGGCGAAATTTTTGTTTACAACTCAAACACCAAACGTTTTTCGCAGGCCACTGCAACACGCGACGTGGACGCCACGGTCAATTTTGTCGTCAGAGGTTTCAATATCAATCCTTATCTTAGCGGCAACGGTCAGACGCTGGCGTTTGTGTCGGGATTCAATTTCACCAACACCGCTGCCAACAAGAATACCGATTTCAATGGCGAAATTTTCACGTACAAAATCGGCGATCCGGCCAATACGATGCGGCAGGTGACAGACACGACGGGGACTCCGGCTTTTCCCGCCAATGGCGTGATGAACGTTTTTCTGGCCTTCACGCATCCGATCAGTTCCGACGGCACAAAGCTGGTGTTTGAATCGGCGGGTGATTTTGCCGGAAAGAACACGGAAAAAGTCCGCGAAGTTTATCTGGCCGATTTGAGCACGGCGACCACCAAATTCACGCAGATCACAGATCAAACGGCGGTTGATGTCACCAAAAACGATCTAAATTATTTTCCCAGCGTCAATTCCACCGGAACGCATGTCGTTTTCACGTCGGTGCTGAATCTGACTCCCGCGACAACCAGCGGAATAAAATCCGACAATGCAGATGGCAGCCGCGAAGTTTTCCGATACGACATTGCCGCAAACAAAATCCGACAAATCACTTTCACGGACCTGTCGTTTACCGTCCTGGATCAGCGAGCCAACAATTTTTCGGTCTTCGCCGACAGTACCGGCGACACGATCAGTTTCAATTACGAAGCGAACGTTATTGCCACTAATGCTCTGGCGATTCAGGATGTTTTTCAG
This sequence comes from uncultured Acidobacteriota bacterium, assembly GCA_902825875.1. GTDB lineage: Bacteria > Acidobacteriota > Blastocatellia > RBC074 > RBC074 > RBC074. The sequence continues at coordinate 76,650 of CADECP010000031.1, read as the reverse complement.
GCGTACGTTTTGCCAGTAGCCACCAAAAACGCCACTGAAGCCAAGTTTGCCAATGCCGCCAGTTACGACAACACACAGGTGGCTCGTGGTTCGATTGTTGCGGTGTTCGGCACTCAATTGGCGAATGCGACGCTTTCGACTCCCAGTGGCAACCTGCCATTTCAGTTGGGCGGCGTGACCGTTACTGTTAATGGTCTGGCCGGGCGTTTGATTTTTGTTTCGCCAGAGCAAATCAACTTCGTTGTGCCGAACGAAATTGCCGTTGGCGACACTGTGGATTTCACCATCAACAACAACGGCGTGCAGTCTGCCGGAAAAGCAAAAATCATTGATGCCGCTCCCGGAGTTTTCAGCGCAACAGGAGACGGCAAAGGAAAATCCACTGCTCAATGCGGGCAGGTTTCACCAGACGGATTGAGCTTTCTGCAAACGCCGCCACCCTGTGCTGTCGGCAACGATTCGCAATTCAATTTGCTGATTATTTACGGCACGGGCTGGCACAACACTCCCAATCTGCAAGTCAAAATTGGCGACGTAACGCTGACTCCGCAATTCGCCGGTTCCCAGCCGGAATTTTTAGGGCTGGATCAAATCAATGTCACGTTGACCAAAGACCTGGCCGCAAAGCTGGATCAGGAGATCACTGTCAGTGTCGTTGCCACCACGAACATTGACAGCAACAAAACGACGACTTCGTTTTCGGCGTTTGAAGAAGCTTTGTCCACATTCAACGCCGCCAGTTTCGATGGAGGCATTGTCGCTCGCGGGTCGCTGGCTGTGGCTCAAGGCGACAAACTGGCCAACGACACGATGGAAGCTCCGGGTCCGAATTACCCGACCGAATTGAAAGGCGTGAAAGTCACAGTCGGTGGCGTTCCGGCACAAATTCAATTCATCTCGCCAACACAGGTCAATTTCATTCTTCCCAACACCACGAAACCCGCCGAACTGGTTGAAGTCGTCATCAACAACAATGGCACAAACGTTCGTGGCAGAGTTCGCGTGTTGGACGCGGCGGCTGGAATCTTTACCAACTCCGGCGACGGCAACGGCACAGCGCGCGCGCAATGCGGCAAGGTAAATGCTGACGGTTCGATTACGTTCAGCAACCCGCCTTGCGCTGTTGGAACCGAAGCCGCTCCGAACATCATTCGTCTGATTGGCACCGGTTGGCGCTTTGCCGACAAAGTTGTGTTGAAGATCGGCGACGAAACTCTGGACAATGTGTTTGTCGGCGGCCAACCGAATGGCTCCGGCGGCACGGTTCCGGCCATTGATATGATTGACGCCAAGCTGAAACCGGCACTGGCTGGCAAAGCCGATCTGGACGTGATTATCACGACAACGGTGGGAACACTTGAAAGGGCAAGCAAGTCCGGCGTCAAAGTCTCATTCTCGAACTAGGCGCATCGAACTAAGCGCAACTCTGAAGCAGGGCAATCTGAACAATTGCCCTGCTTTCTGTTTTTAGTGACGCATTTCCGCCAACACCGCCATCGTAGCCTCGACCACACGGTCGTGAATCGTTCCATTGGTGGCGATGATCCCGTTCATATTTCGCACGTGAGAAGTATTGTATTGCAGCGGCTGGCCTGAAGTATCCGTGATCTTGCCGCCTGCGGCTTTCAAAATGGCTTCGGGCGCACAGGTGTCCCATTGATTGGTTTTGGCTCCGTTGTGAATGTACAAATGCGCCTGTCCGTCGCAAATTAACCCCAGTTTCAATCCGACGCTGCCCGAACGAATTTCGCCGGTCGAACCCAGCTTTTGGCGAATGGCGTCCACTGTCGTGCTGTGATGCGAACGGCTCATCGCCGCGATCATTTGCGTCGAATCTGCCAGATCGGAAACGCGCAATCGTTTGGTGGTCAATGCTTCTTCGACAAAAGCTCCAATGCCTGGCGCGGCATAAAACATTCGGTCGGTCGCCGGGTTGTAAACCACTCCGACTTTGGGTTCGCCGCCGACAGCCAAGCCAATCATCACGGCAAATTCATCCAGCTTTTCGATAAACTGTTTGGTTCCGTCCATCGGGTCAACCATCCAAACGCGCTCGCTGGTCAATCGTGTTTTATCGTCTTCGGCTTCTTCCGAAAGAATGGCGTCGTTCGGAAAAGCTTTTGCCAGTTCGCGCACCAACATTACGTTGGCAGCTTTGTCAGCGGCGGTCACAGGGTCGTCATATCCTTTCCATTCGACTTTGGCGTCGCCTTTGTAAAAGCCCATCAGGATGGCTCCGGCTTCGCGCGCCAGTCGCCTTGCTACTTCTAATTCGTGTTCCATGTTGTCCTTTGTTTTAGTTTGTTTCGTCGGAAGCAGACAAACAGATTACACAGGCCTGCGGGGTTGAGCAAAGTTTGACACTACAAAACGCCGTTTCTATACTCGCCGCCGCTTTCGCGTTTACACCAACAACAATCACATCTTGGCGGCAGGAGACGATGAAAATTTACGACATCACTGTCCCGATTTCAGCAGACTTGCCCGTTTATCCGGGCGATCCCAGCATTCAAATGGAACGCATTATGTCGCTGGAAAACGGTGACGTAGCCAACGTCACCTGGCTCTGTTGCACCACGCACATCGGCACACACATTGATCCGCCATCGCACTTTATCGCCGGAGCCAAACCCGTTGACCAATTGCCGCTGGAAACTTTGATCGGCACAGTCAGAGTTGTGGATGTCGGCGACGTTCCGGCAATCACCGCTGAAGTTTTAAGCCGCAGCGATTTGGACGGAGCGACGCGCGTGCTGTTCAAATCGCGCAACTCCGATTTCTGGCCACAAGTCAAAACCTTCCGCGAAGATTTCACCTACATCGCACCGGACGCCGCCCGGCTGTTGGTCGAACGCGGCGTGCAATTGGTCGGCATTGATTATCTGTCGGTCGAACGATTCAACTTTGACGAGCCGACAACTCATCTGGTTTTACTGGGCGCAAACGTCGTCATTGTCGAAGGCTTGGCGCTTCGTGACGTTCCGCCCGGAGATTACGAACTGTTTTGCTTGCCGTTGAAAATCAAAGACGGCGACGGCAGCCCGGCTCGTGTCGTGCTGCGGAAATAACTTTCTCGAACAAAGTGAGCGCCATCAATCGGCGCTTATTCCATCAACCCAACTCATAACAGGAGTATCAACACAATGAACATGGATTCTTTGGTCAGCAACTGGCGACGCATTCACAAACAAACCACCAAAATCATGGCCGCCGCGCCAAACGACAAATACGATTGGAAACCGGCGGATTCGGCTATGACACTGGGCGAATTGATGAACCATTTGTGGATCGCCGAAGCCGGATTGGTCGCCGCGGCCAAAACCGGAATCTTTCCGAAAGAAGCTCCGCCGCAAATCAACGACACTGCTGAATTGATCGCTGCCTTCGACAAAACCCACGAAGAAGCGGTTGCGACCGCCAAGGCTTTCACCGCCGAAGAACTGGCAGAAACGGTCGCACCTTTTGGTCCGGACAAAGCCATGCCTCGCAGCGTGTTGCTGAATCTGACGCTGGAACACGAAATCCATCATCGCGGGCAGTTGTACACTTACCTGCGAATTGCTGATTGCGAATGTCCGCCGCTGTTTGGCTAATCGAGGCAGTACCGCGCGCGTAAGCAAGCGGCTGGCTTAGCTGCTCACCGCTTGCTCACGCGCGCGGTTCCGTACCAAAACTATGAAGTGGGATACCAGTCTTTACGATCAGAAACATTCCTTCGTCACTAAATACGGCGAAGATTTGCTGTCGTTGCTGGACGCCAAATCCGGCGAGCGAATTTTGGATGTTGGTTGTGGCTCCGGCCATCTGACGAAACAGATTGCCGACGCTGGCGCGGACGTCGTTGGCCTGGACAGTTCGCCGGAAATGATTGCGACGGCGCAAGCGGCGTATCCGGCAATCAACTTTCTGGTTGCCGATGCTTCGGACTTTTCTTTTGATCAACCGCTCGACGCGATCTTTTCAAACGCCGCGCTGCATTGGGTTCAGCGCGCCGAAGCTGCCATCATCTGTATGGCTCGCGCGTTGAAACCCGGCGGACGGTTTGTCGTCGAAATGGGCGGCAAAGGAAACATCGCCGGAATCGCTACGGCGTTGGAACGCGCGATTCGCAACCAGCACGGGCGCGAAGCCAAAGCGACAAACTATTTTCCTGCCGTTGGCGAATACTCTTCGCTGTTGGAAAAACACGGCATCGAAGTCGCCAGCGCCTTGCTGTTTGATCGCCCAACCAAACTGGAAGGCGGCGAAGACGGCTTGGAAAATTGGATCAAGATGTTTCGCCGCGAATTGGTAATTGGCTTCAGCGAAGAAGAACAGCAAGCGATCTTTGCCGAAGTCAAAACTGCTCTGCGTGAACGACTGTTCCGCGATGGCCTGTGGTTCGCCGATTACCGGCGATTGCGAATCGTCGCTTTCAAACAATGATTTCGATACTGAACCGGGACCGGATGCTTGGTACGGAACCGGGAGCGGTAGCGACCGGGTGCTTACAAAACCAATGTCGAATAAACCCGACAAACGAATCATCAGCAACGCTGCGCCGAACCGTCCGCGCGACGACGAAAGTTTCCGCAATCGAGCCTACGAACTCGTTATGCGAATTCCCGCCGGTCGAGTCATGAGTTATGGTCTGGTCGCTCGCGTGCTGGGCGCGGGGTACGATGCGCGAGCCATTGGCAATTTGATGTATGCCACTCCGAAAGACGAACGGAACATTCCCTGGCACCGCGTCATCAATTCGCAAGGCGGCTGTTCGACCGCCGGAATGACTACGCCGCCGGATTTGCAACAGCGATTGCTGGAATCCGAAGGCATCACGTTCAACGACAAAGGGCGCTGCAAAATCGAAACTTATTTGTGGACTCCGCCGGAATACGACGCCGAGTCCAAGGACAATCAACAAGGCAGTTTGTTTTCTTGAACCAAACGAGGAACCGACAATGGAAAACCTTCCCACTCCGCAACCACCTTACCAAGTCGCCGCGCCGCGGTATTCCGTCGCGCATCACATGGTCACAACTGCATTTGAACTGCCCGGCTTTCGCGTAGCTCGCAATCTGGGCGTGGTGCGTGGCATCACCGTTCGTTCGCGGTCGGTATTCGGCACGATTGGCGGCGGTTTGCAGACGCTGGTTGGCGGCAACATTTCGCTGTTCACGCAGCTTTGCGAAAAGGCGCGCGAAGAGGCGTTTGAAATTATGATTCAGCACGCTTCGGAAATCGGAGCCAACGCGATCATCGGCGCTCGGTATGACGCCAACGAAGTCATGGGTGGAGTGACGGAAGTGCTGGCTTACGGCACGGCGGTCGTCGTCGAACCTGTGGAACCTGCCGCTTATCGAAGCTGAAACACTCAGGAGGCTAAAAATGATTTGGCGATCAGTTCGTAACGAAATGCTGACTTCTTCCACCGCAAAGGCGCAGAGAACGCAAAGTCAGCGCAGAGGGCTTTCAAGTAAATCTCCGCCTCGAAATGTTTCTCTGCGAAACCTCAGCGTTCTTTGCGCCTCTGCGGTGAAAAAGCATTGCGTGTTTTCAGTATTGGCTGTCTGTTTACTTCTTCTTGCCCCAGCAGTTTCAGCGCAACGCCAGAAAGCCAAACCTCAACCGCCGCGCGCGTTCACCTTTGACGCAACGAACAGTGAAATCGCCGTCATCCTGACGCAGGAAGGTATGATCAAACGCCGTTACCCGACGCACAAAGTGTTGGCCAAAAGTTTCAACGGCAAAATCGAATTGCCCAAAGACGAAACCAAACTGACTGTCGAACTCGAAGCCGATCCGAAGCAATTGACCAACGTGGACGCCGCGATGGGCGATTTCGAGCGCAAGGAATTCCACAACGTTCTGCGAAACCAGATTTTAGAAGCCGACAAATTTCCTTCGATCAAATTTGTTTCGGTCAGCGTCAGCGACGTACAACGCGACGGCGACAAACGCAGCTTCACGCTGACCGGCGATTTGACCGTTCACGGCACAACCAAGCGCGTCAGTTTTCCCGTCACCGCTACGATCAATGACAAAGAGCTTCGTGCCAGCGGCGAAGAAAAATTAAAGCTGACCGATTTCGGTTTGAAACCATTCGAGAAAGGCATGGGACTGATTAAAGTCGGGGACGATCTGAAAGTTGCGTTCAACGTCGTCGCCAAAACTCCGTAAAACGAGGTGGGACAATTTTTCAAATTGTCCCGGTGAATGAACATGAAGATAAAAAAACGGCATGTAGCTTTTCTTCTGGCCTTGATGGTTTCAATGTCTCTGGCCAGGCATCCGCAAACTAAGTCGCGCACCTATACGATTGTTTCCGGCGAAAGCAGTTTCTGGGTGTTCGTACCTAAAACCGGGTTGCTGAGCGGACTGGCTCACGACCACGAAATCGGCATCAAATCGTTCACTGGCAAAATCGTCGTTCCCGAAACGGGCGCTGGCGGCGGTTCGCTGGAACTGGACGTGGATGCGGCTTCGCTGACCGTGCTCGACAAAAAACCGAGCGAAGACGACAAGAAGAAAATTGCCAATTCCATGCACAACGAAGTTCTGGAATCGGCGAAGCATCCCAAAATCAATTTCAAATCCGTTTCAGTCAACGATCTGAAACCAACCGGCGGCGACGGTTACAACTTCACGCTGAGCGGCGATTTGACCTTGCACGGCGTCACCAAACGCATCGCCGTGCCGGTTGCGCTGACCATCAACGCGAAAGAGCTTCGCGCCGTTGGCAAATACACGCTGCGGCAAACGGATTTCGGCATCAAACCGTATTCAGCGGCGGGCGGCACGATCAAGGTCAAAAACGAAATCACCGTCAACTTCAACATCGTAGCAAAAACTTGAAGAATTCTTTCAAAACAGGATGTACAAGATTTTCAGACAGGATTTTCAGGATTGGCGGCAAACATGGAAAAAATGCCGGACGACAAAATTACTGAAGTCATCATCGGGTGTGCTTACACAGTTCATAACGAACTCGGTCCGGGTTTTCTGGAAAAGGTGTACGAGAACGCTTTACGCAAAGAGATAGCGAAGAAAGGTTTGAAAGTTGTCCAGCAAGCGGACATCAAAGTTTGGTATGACGGAGAAGTTGTCGGCGTTTATTCTGCTGACCTCTGGGTCGAAGACAGGATCATTGTCGAATTAAAAGCGGCGCAATCATTGGTCAGAGACTACGAAATGCAATTGGTTCATTACCTGACTGCGACCAAAGTCGAGACTGGATTGCTTATCAATTTCGGCTCGCCCTCTGTGTAGGTCAAGCGAAAGTATCGAATCTACAAGCCGCCATCCGATCCCAATCTGATCCTGACAATCCTGCTGTAAATCCTGTCAATCCTGTTTTGGAAACTTCGGAGGAAAAATGACCCCAAAATTAAGTGTAGTTCCAAATCAATTCATAGAAGTCCACAGCCCGGCGACGCTGAAAAAGATCGGGCAAGTCGTCATCAATTCGCCGTTTGAAGTTCGCGCGTTTGTCGCTCGCGGACGAGAAGCATTTCGCGCGTGGTCGGCTCTGGATTTGAAACAACGCGCGAAAGTCTTGCTGTCGGCGCGCGATTTGTTTTTGCAACATCAGGAAGAATTGATTCAGTTGATCTGCCAGGAAAACGGAAAGCCGCGACTGGAAGCGTTGATTGAAATCACTTACGTCTGCGACGTAATTACGTTTTACGCCAAACAAGGACGCCGTTTTTTGAAGCCGCAGCGCGTCAGTCCGCATCTGCTCAAGAACAAAAAAGTAACGACCATTTACAACTCGCGCGGCGTTATCGGGATGATTACTCCATGGAACTTTCCGCTGATTCTGACCATTGGCGAAGCCATCCCAGCGTTGATGGCAGGCAATGCCGTCATTATCAAACCTTCGGAATGGACTCCGCTGATTGCCCAGCGGGGAACCGAATTGATGCAGCAGGCTTTCGCCAACGCCGGATTGCCGACGGAAATTTTGCAGGTCGTCAATGGCTACGGTGAAACCGGCGTGGCGCTGGTGGACGAAGCCGACATGATTTCTTTCACCGGCAGCATTCGCACAGGCAAAGCCGTTGCCGAACGCGCCGCGCGCCGATTGATTCCCGTCAGTCTGGAACTCGGCGGCAAAGACCCGATGATAGTTTTGAAAGACGCCGACATCGAACGCGCCGCCAACGCCGCCGTCTGGGGAGCGTTCACCAACTCCGGGCAAGTCTGCATTTCGGTCGAACGGGTTTATGTCGAAGACGCCATCGCCGATGAATTCACGCGGCGCGTTGTCGAAAAAACTTGTGTGTTGCGTCAGGGAATTGACGCCAATGAAACCACGACCAACAACCGAGTAGATGTCGGAGCGATGACCTTTCCCAAACAGGTCGAAACCGTCGAAGCTCACGTGGCCGACGCCCGCGAGCGCGGAGCGCAAATTCTGACCGGCGGCAAGCTGGACGCGAATCTGCCCGGCAGGTTTTATCAGCCGACGGTGCTCAGCAATGTGAATCATTCGATGAAGATCATGACCGAAGAAACTTTTGGCCCTGTGCTGCCGATCATGCGCGTCAAAAACGCCGACGAAGCTCTGCGACTGGCCAACGACACAACGTATGGATTGAACGCCAGCGTCTGGACTCGTGATAAAGCCAAAGGCGAACGCATTGCCGCGCAAGTCGAAGCCGGAATCACCTGCGTCAACGACGTGATGGTCGGATTTGGCGTCAGCGATGCGCCTTCCGGCGGATTGAAAGAAAGCGGCATCGGCAAACGTCACGGAGCCGAAGGCATTCGCCGATTCTGTCATCAACAAGTCATCGTCACGGATCGTTTCGGCCTGAAGCGAGAAATCATGTGGTATCCGTACACAGCGACAACCGAATATTGGTTCGCGCGTGTGGTCGGCGCGATGTTTTCGTCGAAACTCTCCGCAAAACTGAAATCGTTGTTCGGGAAATGATTTGGCCGTGTCAGTACCCCGCGCGTAAGCAAGGGGATGTTTGGCCGTGTCAGTACCCCGCGCGTAAGCAAGGGGATGTTTCTGTGAAACTCTAATGCTCAATCAAAAGAAACTCTTCGCCTTTGTTTTCATCGTCGCTTTGACAGTTGCCGGGTTTGTCGTCGTCGCTCGAACGCAAAGCCAAAGCTCGCGCGGCATTTTGATTCGTCCGGCTCCGGCGGCAGACCATCGCATCGCGTATGGCAGCGACGAATTTCAATTTGGCGAATTGCGTTTGCCAAAAACTGCTGGCAAACATCCCGTAGCCATTGTCATTCACGGCGGATGTTGGATGTCGCAATTCGGTTTGAGCTACATGGGGCATGTCAGCGCGGCGCTGACCGAAGCGGGATTTGCCACCTGGAACATAGAATATCGTCGCGTAGGTAACGCTGGCGGAGGCTGGCCGGGAACTTTTGAAGACGCCGCCCGCGCAACAGATTATTTGCGCGAAATCGCCGACAAACATTCGCTCGATTTGAACCAGGTCATCGCTGTTGGCCATTCCGCCGGAGGGCATCTGGCGTTGTTGCTGGGCGCGCGTCCGCAGATCAAAAAAGACAATCCGCTGTATTCGGTCAATCCGCTGAAGCTGAAAGGCGTAGTTTCGTTGGCCGGAATCACAGACTTGCGCCGAACGGGTACGGCTTGCGATAAGGAAGTCATTCAATTCGCGGGCGGCGAAGCCAAAGACAAAGCGGCAATTTACGATCAAGCCTCGCCGATTGCGCTGGTTCCGCTCGGCGTCAAACAGAAAATCGTTCAGGGCGAAGCCGACACGATCATTCCGCCCGCAATGGCAATGGATTATCTGGAAACAGCCAAGCGCAAAAAAGACGGCGATGTCGAATTGATCTCAGTGAAAGACGCCGACCATTTTCACATCGTTGATCCGAAGTCGGCAGCTTGGCCATCGGTGCAGCAAGCAGCGACTTCTTTGGTGAAGCTCGGCCAGAAACCCGCGACCAAATGAATGGCTCGATGTTCAAGCCCCGCAACATTGACAGCGGCAGTCGGGCAGCTACCATGCTGGCCTGCCTGCCGCTTTTGGCAGGCATTCTTGATAAACAACCTTCATTTTCTGGATTTATAAAGCTATGAACTTATTTTCTGTTTTTCTGCTACAAGCTGATCCGCCGGAAAGCGTGGACATCCTGCTTGATCCGATCTTGCGACACGGGCGAGATAACATCAGCTACATTTCTTCGATGGATGGATTCGATTGGACCATCGTCATCATGTATTTCACCATTCTGGCGCTGCTGGCCATACTTGGCGCATATCGCATCCGAATGGTTTATCAGTTCTGGCGTTACCGCGACATCAAACCGCAACCTCGCCGCAAATTTGCCGAAGACGAATTGCCGCACATCACCGTGCAGTTGCCGCTGTTCAACGAACTTTATGTTGTCGAACGCCTGGTCGAATCTGTCGTCAAGCTGGATTACCCGCGCCATTTGCTGGAAATTCAGGTGCTGGACGATTCCACAGACGAAACCGTTCAGATTGCCGCTGACGTTGTCGAACGGTTCAAACAACAGGGCTTCGACATCGTTCACATTCACCGCACAGACCGAACCGGGTTCAAAGCCGGCGCGCTCGACAAAGGCATGAAAGTCGCCAAAGGGCAGTTGATGGCGATTTTCGACGCCGACTTCACGCCGAAACCGGATACGCTGCGAAAGATGGTGGATTATTTCAGCGATGAAAAAATCGGCATGGTGCAAATGCGCTGGGGACACATCAATGCAAATTACTCTCTGCTGACGCGCATTCAGGAAGTTTTGCTGGACGGACATTTCGTCGTTGAACAAATGTCGCGCAATCGCACCGGAGCGTTTTTCAACTTCAATGGCACGGCTGGCATGTGGCGGCGCGAAGCCATTGATTACAGCGGCGGATGGCAACACGACACCCTGACCGAAGACACCGATCTGAGTTTCCGCGCTCAATTGATGGGCTGGAAATTCGTCTATCTGCTCGACGAAGAAGTTCCGGCGGAATTGCCTGTGGAAATGAACGCCTTCAAAACGCAGCAACGCCGCTGGGCAAAAGGCCTGGTTCAGGTCGGTTTGAAATTGATGCCCAGAATTTGGCATCACCCAACGCTGACGCGACAGCAAAAGATCGAATTGTTTTTTCGCCTGTTCGGCAATTGCGCGGCGATGTTGATGATCGTGCTAAGCATTTTGCACATTCCTGTGTTGATTGTTCGATTCAATCAGGGAATGTTCCAGATGTTGCTGTTCGATGCTCCGCTGATGATCTTTGCCACTTTTTCGGTCGTCAGTTTTTACGGCACAGCGATTCATTATCGTTATCCGAAAGAAAAATGGCGGCTGTGGTTGATTCCAATGGCGATGGCCATGGGCATCGGGCTGGTGTTTTCGAATACCCGCGCCGTGCTTGAAGCCCTGTTTGGTGTCGAATCCAGCTTTGTCCGCACGCCCAAATACAACGTCGAAAACAAGAAAGACAACTGGCTGCAAGTGGCCAAAAAATACAAACGCAAAGGCGGCTGGCTGCCGTTTATCGAACTGGCCTTTGCGTTGTATTTCGTCGGAGCGGTGTATTACGCAATTCGCTCGAACATTTACGCGACGATTCCGTTTCTTATGATCTTCCTGTTGGGTTACGGATACATGTCCATGATGTCGCTGTTTCAGGGGCGCGTGCGAAAACTGCTCAATGCGTTTCGCCGCAGTTAAGCAAGTAAAGGGGTAAGTGATGTTCTGTCCGAAATGCGGATCGAATCAAGGAGACGGCAAAAAATTCTGCACCGGTTGCGGAACCAATCTGCTTATCGTTTCGCAGGCGCTGACCGGACAACTTACCCCGCCTCAACCTGTCGTTCATCCGTTGCCGCCAGTCATTCGTCAACCTGAATACGACCGCCATCATGAAATCCGAAAAGGAATCACGATGGCCATGCTTGGCGGCGGGTTTTTGGTTTACAAAATCGTCAGCTTTCTCTTTTTTGCGCCGTTTAACGGCTGGCGTTCGCCTTTCGGACTCGGCAGTTTTATTGCCTTCATAGTTTTTGCCGTGGGTATTTCCAAGATCGTCGGTTCTCGTGTAATCCCTGAAGTCCAATCGGCGACATCGAATTACATCTCGCCAGCAGCGTTTTCTTCGACTCAACTCAAAATACAACCGGCACAACCTGTCCCAGTGTTTTCTGCTGCGACTCCGATTCATCAAAACGCACCTCGCACCAACGAACTCGACCCGGTGCAACCGACCATCAGTGTGACCGAAGACGAAACCAAACACCTGAAGCGTTGATCCCGAACGCACCAGGATTTGTCGAAAGGAAAAATTATGTTTTGCCCAAGCTGTGGAACCGAAACCCGCGAAGCCATCAAGTTTTGCAAAAAGTGCGGAACCAATCTGAAACGGGTTCAGGGAGTCATGAGCAAAGGCGGCGCAGGCAATTCAGCGGACTGGAATCAGTGGTGGATCGAAGAGCACCAGGAAAAGCGCGAGCAGAACAAACGAAAATCCCCCGAAGAAAAACGACTGGAAGAAGTCAAAGGTGGTGTCATTACTGCCAGCATCGGATTGGCCATCACCATTTTTTTCAACTTTCTTTTTTCGGCAATCGCCAATGCTAACGGCGGGCCAGAAGCCGACATTTTGCGTAGTTTGTGGGCGGTCGGCCTGGTTCCGTTGTTCATCGGATTGGCCTTCATTTTTAACGGCTTGTTCGTCAGCAAACGCATCGTCGAATTGAAAAAGCAGAACGCCGAAAACGCTCCGCAACCTTTGTTTGCGGCTGTTCCGAACACGTCGCCGGTTTTACAGATTGGCGAATCTTCCGCGCAACCGATTTCCGATTACAGCATTGCCGAACCGACGACAGCCCGATTGCGCGAACCGATTCCAATGGCTTCGTCGCGTGACACCAATTGAAACCACTGACTGATTTTTCCCAATTCTCCCAGGAGGGCACCGTTAATGTTTTGCACCCGATGTGGTACTCAAAACCCCGATGACGCAGGTTTTTGCCGCAACTGTTCCAGTCCGCTGACGCGCCCCGTTAGTCAGCCACAACCCGGCGCTTATGCCAATCCGTCACCTTATTCCACTCCCAGCCAGCCGCAACAAACACCGCCGCCACCTTATCCCGGTTATCAGGGAGCGCCTGTGTACCAAAGCTCATTCGCGGGGCAACCGGCTGTTCAGGGCAGCGCCAGTAATCGCGCGATTGCGTCAATGGTGCTGAGCATTCTTGGGTTGGTGATGTGCGCTTTTTTCACCAGTATTCCCGGAATGATTCTGGGCAAAATGGAAATGAACGCGATTGCTGCCGGACAGGCTCCGCGCGCAGGCGAAACGCTGGCCAAAGTCGGTTACTACCTGGGGATTGCCGGAACTGTGATTTATTGCCTGGCTGGAGCAGCAATGGGATTCTTGGGAATGATTGGCTCTGCAATTGATTGAAAACAGTGATTACCGAACAACAATCACATAACTTGCCGTTCGCTGCTGTTCCGTCTACAGACGGCGCTCAAACTGTGGCGTTTTCCTTTGGTGACCTGGTTATTTATGTGGTACTGCTGATTCTTGCCGGTTTCACGCTGACCGTGGCCAGAATCCTCAAACCATCTCCCGCAGGCGTTGGCACACACGAACAACTTGGCTTGCCGCCGTGTTTCTTTTTGCAATTCACAGGGATTCCATGTCCGGGTTGCGGACTGACCACCAGCTTCGCGCATTCCGCCCGGCTGCATTTTTATGAAGCTTTCACGACGCAACCATTCGGCGGGATTTTGTTTGTCCTGACCGTCGTCAGCATCCCGCTGGTTCTGGTTTTGTTGTGGCGTCGTATTCCGTGGTCAACTTTGATTTACGCCAAAGGCGTTGATTATGGAATGTATTTGCTGATCGCGGCCTGTCTGTTGAGTTGGCTGTACAAAATCGCAATTATCAAAAGCTGGTAAATGGCTTTTAGGAAAAGGGGCAAAAAGGAGCGCCGTCGTCCAGACGACGCTCTCAACAACCAAAAGTTATTTGGTTTTCAGCGATCGCGCTATTGCATCTGTGTGGCTGCGCAACGTGGAAAGAATGTTTTTTCTGCCAGTGAATTGCAGCCGGTAAATCGTGTTTTCGTCTGTCTTCAAATAATAAACTCGCCCGGTGAACGGTTGGCCGCTGGTGGAGAAATAATCGTACGACAACAGCGCGCCGGATTTGCCGGCTCCGATGACAAATTTTTCCAGAGAGATTTTGTCGTATTTCGGATTGAAACGAATGCGTTCGGATTCGTCTTTGCTGGCGTATTCCATCGCGTCCATTTTGCCTTCGGCTTCTTCGACGCGAGTGACTTTCAACGCGCCGTTTTCGCGGACTTTGTACACGATGTTCACGTCGTTGCGACCAAGCCCGTCTTTGTTGACGATGCCCAGCCAACCGGCGGGTAACGAAATGGAGTATTTGCCATCCGGGTCTTCAAACACTTCCTGAGCCAACCCATCAACGGCAAACACCGCCGTCAAAATCAAAAGCGAAAAAGCAAAAACAAAATTGCGTTTCATCAAGATGCGCTCTCCTTCCAGTTGATCCGGGCGCGCGAAGCGGGGTCAATTATCACGCGCAATTCTTTGCGGCCAAGTTCCTGAACGAGGGTTTCGGTTTGAATTGCAATCAAACCATCAACACCGATTTCAGCGGCGGCAATCATTTCATTCATTTGTTCACGATTAAACGGTTCGGTTTCCGCTGTGCCTTGAATTTCGACAAAACGTCCGTCGCCTGTGCGCACGACGTTCATATCCACTTCGGCGGCGGAATCTTCGACGTAATCCAGATCGAGCAACGCGCGTTCGCCGACGATGCCTACGCTGACAGCGGCAATGAAATCGCGTAACACAGGGCGGGTGATTCTGCCTTCGTCGAACAGTTTTTCCAGCGCCAACACCAGTGCGACAAATGCTCCGGTGATCGAAGCCGTGCGCGTGCCGCCGTCGGCCTGAATCACATCGCAATCAACAGTCAGGGTTCGTTCGCCCAGCGCAGCCATATCCACCACTGACCGTAAACTGCGACCAATTAATCGCTGAATTTCATGCGTTCGTCCCGAAGGCCCGCCGCGACCAATTTCGCGCGAAGTTCGATTTTGTGTTGCACGCGGCAACATGGAGTATTCCGCTGTCACCCAGCCGACGCCTTTGCCTTTCAAAAACGGCGGCACTTTATCTTCAATCGAAGCCGTGCAAAGCACTCGCGTCTGACCGGCTTCGATCAGCACCGAACCTTCGGCGTATTTCGTGAAACCGCAAATGATGTTGACCGGTCGCAGATCATTCGGCTGTCGTCCGTCGTTTCGAGTTTTGTTTTCAGTTGAGTTTGTCATGTCCAAAGACTTCCACCGCTTCCAGATGTTCGAGCGGCGCGCCCAGTATCCTTTCGGCAATTTTGTGAAATCGTTGCGCGGCGTCGGTGACGTAAAACCGGCTTTGTGACGTTTGCTTGTCGTCAGTTTGTTGGTAAATCAGTTGGTCGTGTTGTTCCAGCAACTGAGCCGTTTCTTCTGCCACTGCTTCGGCGGAATCAATCAGCGTCACGCTTTCGCCCATCGTTTCGGCGATGACCGTTTTCAGCAGCGGGTAATGCGTGCAGCCCAGCACCAACGTATCAATCTGTTGTTCGCGCAGAGGGGCAAGATACTGTTCGGCAAGAAGTCGCGCAACCTGAGAATCGGTTTCGCCTTCTTCCACCAGCGGCACAAACAGCGGACAAGCGCGCGAAAAGACTTCGACCGATTTGTGGTTTGCGGCTTCGTGGATGGCAAGTTCATAAGCTCCGCTGTTGATCGTCGCTTCGGTGGCGATGACTCCAACGCGCCCTGTTCGCGTAGCTCTTGCCGCAGCACGAGCGCCCGGCCCCAGCACGGTCAAAAATGGAACATCGAATTCCTGTCGTAATCGTTCACGTGCCATGGCCGAAGCTGTGTTGCAGGCGACGACAATCATCTTGACGCCTTTTTCCACCAGAAACGCGGCATCTTCGATGGCGTATCGCTCAATCGTCGCACGAGATTTTGTTCCGTACGGCACGCGCGCCGTGTCGCCCAAATAAATTACACTTTCGCGTGGCAATCGCTGGCGAACGGCTCTGAGCACGGTCAACCCGCCTACGCCGGAATCGAAAATGCCGATTGGTAGAGAATTCATCTTCGGGAAAATCAAAAGTCAAAAGGCAAAAATCAAATGGCAAAAGGTCGGAAGTTTTCTTTCCATTTTTGACTTTTGCCTTTCGACTTTTGCCTTTTGATCTCACGATGGAGGTGGAGAGAATCGAACTCTCGTCTGGCAGCCGTCTTCGAAGGAATCTACATACTTAGCCACTTCGCTTAAAGTTTCGCTCGCACCCGGTAGCAGAAGCGGCGAAGAACCGGGCGCAAACTATGCCAGATGAGTTTCGCTTTTTAACTCTGACCTGCGTCAAATCGCTAGCCTGCAAAGTCGGCGCTCGGCTTCCGGCACACAGGCGATGCCGGAGCGAACGGGCAGTGAACTAGGATTAACTAGGCTGCCATTGCGAGTTCTTGGTTCGCAATTAAGGTTTTGCCTGCAGTTTACGGGTTACAGACTTCCCGGTATGCATCCGTCGCCTCAGGTCTCCCATCGAAACCAATGCACCCCCAATAAGGTTTACAGTTATCAGCGAACGGCCAGGAGTGTACGCGGGCGATTTGAACAGGTCAAGAAATGGCTTTTACGCCAACAAGCTTCTCGACAAGTTCCGGCAATTTGGCTATCGTTACCGCGCCCAAAATACAATTGGAAGAAAAGATCGTGAGCGCGGCGCAGTCCGCGCTTTCGTCCATTTAAGGATCAAACATGTACTGATTGTTTGACCAAGCAGCATTAAGCACCACAAGGAGAGTCATGAGTAAAAACACCGGTTGGAATCCGAGTTCTTTCGGATTGGAGAATCACGGCCTCAAAAACATCAATCATTCGTACTGGAACCTGACGACCGCCGAACTCTACGAACATTCAGTCAAACGTGACGAAGCCACAGTTGCACATCTTGGTCCACTGGTGGTCAACACCGGTCAACACACAGGGCGTTCACCGAACGACAAATTCGTCGTCCGCGAAACTTCGTCGGAAAAACATGTCTGGTGGGGCAAGGTCAATCGCCCATTCGATCAGGCGAACTTCAACCGGCTGCGCGACAAAGTCCTGAAGCATCTGGAAGGCAAAGACGTTTATGTTCAGGATTGTTTCGCCGGAGCCGACCCAGCATATCGAATCCCGATTCGCGTGATCACCGAATACGCCTGGCACAGTTTGTTTGCACGCAATATGTTCGTCAGGCCTGACTGGAATACACAATCCGCCAATCACGTGCCCGAATTCACCGTTATCAACGCCCCCACCTTTCAAGCCAATCCCGAAACCGATGGAACCAATTCCGGCACTTTTATTCTGATGGATTTTGGCCAGCGATTGATTTTGATCGGTGGAACCAGTTACGCGGGCGAAACCAAAAAATCCATCTTCACGCTGTTGAATTATCTGTTGCCGCTCAAAGGAGTGCTTTCGATGCACTGTTCGGCCAACATCGGCCAGGACGGTGATGCAGCGATTTTCTTTGGCTTGTCGGGAACCGGCAAAACGACTTTGTCCGCCGATCCCGAACGGCAGTTGATCGGTGATGACGAACACGGTTGGTCAGATCGCGGCGTGTTCAATTTTGAAGGCGGTTGTTACGCCAAAGTCATCAACTTGTCTGCCGAAGCCGAGCCGGACATTTACGCCTGCACACGCCGCTTCGGAACGGTGCTGGAAAACGTGGTGATGGATCCATTGACGCGGCGGCTGGATTTGAATGACGGCAGCTTAACCGAAAACACTCGCGCGGCTTATCCGCTGTCGCACATTGCCAACTTCGAACCGTCGGGCACGGGCGGCCATCCAAAAAACATCATCATGCTGACGGCGGACGCTTATGGAATTTTGCCGCCGATTTCCAAATTGACACCTGAACAAGCGATGTATCACTTCATCTCCGGGTATACGGCCAAAGTCGCCGGAACGGAAAAAGGACTCGGCAAAGAGCCGCAAGCGACGTTTTCCGCCTGTTTCGGAGCGCCATTTATGGTTCACCATCCGGGCGTGTATGCCGAACTGCTGCGTGAGCGAATTGCCAAACACAATGCCACTTGCTGGCTGGTGAACACAGGCTGGTCGGGCGGCGCTTACGGCGAAGGCCAGCGAATGAAGATTGCTTACACTCGTGCGATGGTTCGCGCTGCGTTATCTGGCCATCTGGCCAATGTTGCCACCGAACCCGATCCGATTTTCGGAGTTCATGTGCCCATTGGTTGCCCGGACGTTCCCAGCGAAGTCCTGAAACCGCGCAACACCTGGAAAAATCCTGCGGCTTACGATGAAAAAGCACGGCATTTAGCCAAGCTCTTCCGCGACAATTTCGAGCAATTCGCAGCCGGAGTTTCTGACGAAGTGAAGGCCGCCGGCCCGAAAGCCGATTGAGCGAAAGAGCCAAACGCGGCTGTTGACAGCCTAAGGAGCAGATGGCAGAATCCGCCTTCTTCAAAAGCGCCCGTAGCTCAGTTGGATAGAGCGTTTGGCTACGAACCAAAAGGTCGCACGTTCGAGTCGTGCCGGGCGCATCAATAGAATAAAAAAGTTAAAGGCTGCTTGATTGCAGCCTTTCTTTTTTACCGCCACCTTTACTTCCACTAACCTCATCTGAAATTCACGTCATTAGGTGCGCGATCAGTCCGTAGGATGACGAACTTGATTCGGCCTGAAGTGTGCGGCGAGCCTGCTAGCCAGTGGCGAAGCCTCGACCGCCGAAAGTGCAAAGCAGTCGCGCTGATGGAATGATTTTTCTGCAACTGACAGCAAGCGCGTTGGGCTGATTCGTCGCTTGCTGCCAGTTGCGGATTTGGTTGGGTTAGACCGTCAAATGCAAACCGCAACGGCTCAACACATCAGCGGAGATGATGGTTTCGTTGCGTTCGGCTCCGGTAGAGATGAACGCGAAAGGAGCGCCGGAAACTTCCGACAGTCGCGCCAAGTATTGTTGGGCACGTTCGGGCAGGTCGTCGAAGTTCGATATGCCTACGGTGTTGGATTGCCAGCCAGGCATGGTTTCGTACACCGGTTCGGCGGCGTTCATCTGGTCGGCATCGTAAGGAACTTGCTCCGTGACTTGGCCGTTGATTTTGTATGCCACGCAGATTTTCAGTTCGTCCAGATCGTCCAGCACATCCAGTTTGGTCAGCGCCAGCGCATCCAATCCGTTGACCATCACCGCATACCGAGCGACGACGGCATCGAACCATCCGGTGCGGCGCGGGCGTCCGGTCGAAGCGCCGTATTCACCGCCTTTGGCGCGGATGGCTTCGCCCAAGGCGTCGTTCAGTTCCGTCGGGAATGGGCCGCCGCCAACGCGCGTGGTGTAAGCTTTGATAACTCCGATGGTGGCGTTGATGGCAGATGGCGGAATGCCTGCTCCGGTGCAGGCTCCGCCAACCGAAGAGTTGGACGAAGTGACAAACGGATACGTGCCGTGGTCAATGTCCAGCATGGTGGCTTGCGCGCCTTCCAGCAGCAGCGATTTGCCGTCGCGCGTGGCGTGGTTCAAAAAGTAAGTTGTGTCAGTAACGTGCGGAGCAAGCAATTCGCTCCAACGCAAACCGTCCGCGATCAACTGTTTTTCGTCAATCAAATCGCTGCCGAACATGGCCAGCAAACGGTTGGCTTGTTTGGCATTGTGAGCCAGCTTTTCGACCAATCCGGCAGCGTCAGTCAGGTCGCCTGCGCGAATGCCTCGCCGAGCCATTTTTTCTTCGTAAGCCGGGCCGATGCCGCGCATGGTTGTGCCGACTGCGCTGTTGCCGCGCGAAGCTTCAATAGCTCTGTCCAAAGCAATGTGATGCGGCAAAATCAGATGCGCGCGGTTGCTGATGAGCAGGTTCGCGGCGGTGACTTCGATGCCTTTGGCGCGAAGTTCGTCAATTTCGGTCAGCAACGCGCCGGGGTGAACGACGACTCCGTTGCCGATGACGCAGGTTTTGCCGGGATGCGTAATGCCCGAAGGAATCAGGTGCAGGACGAATTTCTGGTCTTCGCCATTGCGACGGATGATGACGGTGTGGCCTGCGTTGTGACCGCCCTGATAACGGGCAACGATGTCGAAATGCGGCGCAATCAGGTCAACGATCTTGCCTTTGCCTTCGTCTCCCCACTGCGCGCCGATGATTGCTAAGTTCATGCGTTTCTTTTTCCTCCACGAAGAAACACGAAGGAGCACGAAAACCAACCAAGCCTTCGTGATCCTTCGTGTACTTTGTGGATCATTTCTGCGATCAAGCGAATCGTTAAGCTTAGGCCAAAGCCTTTTCGACCAGTTCGGAAATCGCCGCCTGCGGCAAAGCCCCGACGTAGCCGTTGGCGACTTGACCTCCCGAAAATACGAGCAACGTGGGAATGCCTTTGACGCCGTATTTCGACGGCACGTCCAGGTTTTCGTCCACGTTCATTTTCATGACTTTGACTTTGCCCTGGAATTTTTCGGCGACGGCTTCAACCGAAGGCGCAATCTGGCGGCAAGGGCCGCACCATGGCGCCCAAAAATCCACCAGCACGGGTTTGTCCGATTCCAACACTTCAGCAGCAAAGTTAGCGTCGCTCACTTCAGAAACAAATTGACTCATTGCTTACTCCTTGAAAAAGTTATGCAAACTCAGGGTTTGCTTTGGTTTCAAATTCGGTTCGTTTACCGGCGGGCATTATACCAAACGCCCTTCGTCAGCCAGCAAACAGACCAGCTTTTCCCACAAGGATTTTCAAAACAGGATGAACAAGATTTTTTCAGGGTGAGCAGGATCAGCCGTCCTGTCAATCCTGAAACCAATCCTGACAATCCTGTTTTGGTTTTTCTTCGAGGGAAAACATTTCTTTACCAGCCGCGAGCCAGTCTGGCTCCGACGATTTTGTGATAGGCGTTCAGGTAATTGTGCGCCGCACGTTCCCAAGAAAAATCTTCGCGCATGCCGTTGCGCTGCAATTTCCGCCACATATCGCGGTCGTAATACACCATCAAAGATTCATAGAACTTTTCCGCCAGCCGATCCGCCGAGTATTCGTAAAACTTATAACCGTTGCCTCGTTCGGTCGTGCGTTCGAAATTGGTGATGGTGTCGTCCAAACCGCCTACGCCGCGAACGATGGGCACGGTTCCGTACTTCAAACTGTACATCTGGTTCAACCCGCAGGGTTCGTACGACGAAGGCATCAAAAACAAATCGGCTCCGGCTTCGACCTGATGCGAAAGCGCGGTGTTGAATCCGAAGTAAACGCCGACCTGTTTCGGCACGGTTTCGCGGACGTGCTGGAAATAGTTTTCGTAACTTTCGGCTCCCGAACCCAGCAGGATGAAATACGCGCCGGTTTCCAGAATTCGCCAGATGGCTTCGCGTGTCAGGTCAATTCCTTTTTGCGAAGTCAGCCGCGTAACAATCGCCACAACAGGTTTATCCAGGTCAATCGGCAAGTGGTACTTTTCCAGCAGGTCGCGTTTGCAGGCGAGTTTTCCTTCCAGATTATCCGCCGAATAATGCGCCGCCAGATGTTTGTCCGTCGCCGGATTCCATTCGTTGTAATCCACGCCGTTCAGAATGCCCAGCAAATCGCCTCCCCGCCAGCGCAACAGCGGATCGAGTTTGTTGCCGAATTCCGCTGTTTGAATTTCTTCGGCGTATTTCGGGCTGACGGTGGAAAGCGCGGTCGAAAAATGCAGCCCGGCTTTCATCGAACTGACGGCGTTGTGAAACTCCATGCCGTCGTAAACCTGCCAATCGAAACCGAATTTCGGCAGCAGGTCTTTTTCAAAGAATCCCTGATACGCCAGGTTGTGAATCGTGAACAACGTCGCCGTCCGCGCAAAAAACGGATCGTTCCAGTAAACATTCCGCAAATAAGCCGGAATGAATCCCGTCTGCCAGTCGTTGCAATGAATCACATCGGGCGAGCCGCCAATGCGTTTTGCCAGTTCCAGCACGGCTCGGCTGAAAAAGGCGAATCGTTCGGCGTCGAAATTTCCGCTGCCGTAAATATATCCGTGCCCGAAGTATTCGGCGTTATCAATGAAATAAACCGGCGCGCCATCGGCGTAATCTCGCCAGACGGCGGCGTATTTCATCGCCCCGGCAAACGGCACGCGCAAATCGTCAAAGATCATCTCGCCGGTTTCATGACTGACCACGTCGCCGCTGCGTTTACCGTAGCCGGTGTAACGAGGCGTGATGACCGCCACGTCGCAACCGATGCGAGACAAGGCTTGTGGTAAAGCTCCAGCCACATCGCCAAGCCCGCCGGTTTTTGAGTAAGGCACAACTTCGGAAGAAGCCAGAATGATTCGCATCGTTTGTTTTAGGGAAATGAAGCGTTCGTTGTTGGTCTGTCGAATTGGACGCGGAGTCTAAAGTTGCGCTTGAAAGCTTGTCAAGCAACGCGAAAAAGCGACAATAGCCGCCGATAAAGACAAAATTTTTCGACAGGATTTACACGATTTCACAGGATGAACGCGCTTTTAGCGGGATTTGGGAATTAGGATTTAGGCTGGCCAGCAATTGCCATTAACTCCTAAACCCCAACTCCTAAATCCTGTTGAATCCTGTAAATCCTGTCTATTTAACCCGCATCCCAACAAGGAGAACTCTATGCTGCGAAAATTCAGAGTTATGCTGCTCTGTTTGACCCTGCTTGCTAGCCCGTTGTCGGCGCTGGCTCAGACCCCTTTGGCCGGAGCCGACGCTGACATCCAGGCCAAAATCCGCAAAGAAGGAATGGACAGCACTCAAATTATGCGAGTGCTGCATTACTTCACGGATGTGTACGGCCCGCGTTTGACCGGTTCGCCCAATCACGAAAATGCCGCCAAGTGGGCGATCAAGGAAATGGAGCGGTGGGGCTTCACCAACGCTCATCTGGAATCGTGGGATTTCGGCCACGCCGGTTGGTTGAACGAACGAGCGACGGCTCATGTGTTGTCGCCGTTCAAAGAGCCTTTGATGATCGAAATTCTTGGCTGGACGCCGAGCACCAACGGAACAGTGACGGCTCAGATTTACCAACTGATTCCGCCCTCCAATCCGACTGAAGATGAATTCAAGGCTTTTCTGGACTCCGAACGTCCGAAGATCAAAGGCAAGGTTGTCATGGTTGGCAAACACGCCGTGCTGCCGGTCATCATCAACCCGCCCGCCAAGCGCATGGACGAAGCTCAAGCCAAAGCTCGCTTTTCCGGCAGCCCGACTGCTGGCGGTGGCGGCAATCGTCCGGGCGGACCCGGCGGCCCTCCGCAACAGCAAGCTCAACCCGGCCAACCCAAAAAGCTCAACGCCCGCGAAGTCGCCGAACGGCTTGATGACTTTTTGCTGACCGGCGGCGCGCTGGTTCGGTTCAACGACAGCGGAATGGAACAGCGCCGCATTCGCGCGTTTAACAATCGCACATTCGATCCGTCGAAAAATGTGCCGACGGCCATCATCAGCAATGAAGATTACGGTCGCATCAGCCGTGTCCTGGCTGACGGCACGCCGGTCGAAGTCGAAGTCAACATCGTCAATCGCAACTATCCCGAAGGCAAAACTTCGTACAACGCCGTTGCCGAAGTTCCCGGCACAGATAAAAAAGACGAAGTCATTATGCTGGGCGGCCATTTGGATTCGTGGCACGCCGCGACCGGAGCGACCGACAACGCCATCGGCTGCGCGACGATGATGGAAGCCGCGCGCATCATCAACGCGCTGGTCAAAGCGGGCGCGATCAAGGCTCCGCGCCGAACGATCCGCGTCGCACTGTGGAGCGGCGAAGAACAGGGACTGCTCGGTTCGCAAGCCTACGTCAAAGAACATTTCGGTTCGGCGGAAAATCCCAAACCGGAATTCGCCAAGTTCGGCGGTTATTTCAACATTGATTCTGGAACCGGCAAGGCTCGCGGAATGAGCGTGTTCGGCTCCGACGAATCTGCTGCCGGATTACGTGCCGCGCTTGCACCGTTCGAAGATTATGGCTTTTTCGGCGTGCTGCCTTCGCGCAGCCGTGGGCTGGGCGGTTCGGATCACACTTCTTTCAACCAGGCCGGTTTGCCGGGCATCGGCGTCGCTCAAGACCCGATTGAATACTTCAATATCACCTGGCACACGAACCTGGATACTTACGAACGCATCATCGAAGACGACGCCAAAAAATCGGCCATCGTCATCGCCGCTGCGATTTATCATCTGGCAATGAGCGACAACCTGCTGCCGCGTTTTGCCGCAGGACAGATGCCTGCTCTGCCGCCAGCGCGTCCGTAAACTGAAAATCAAAAAGCAAAAGGCAAATATCAAAGATCAAAAGTCAGAAGCTCTCTCGCTTCTCATTTTTGATCTTTGATATTTGCCTTTTGCTTTTTGCCACCTCGCCGCCCTTTCCTCCCAATTACTAAAGAATTGAAACTTCAATTCTCCGTTCAACGTTTGGCCGACTGTCTCGGTAGAAATCTTGTCATCCATCAATCAACTGTAGGAGAAAGCTATGACCACCCACGCTTTCAAACCGCGCGAGCATCTGCGCCAAATTTTTGTAATTGGCACAGGCTGCGTTTTGCTGTTGTCGCTGCTGGCGCTGATTTTCTTTCCTCGTTTTCGCACCAATCCGATAACGAACGCGCTTGCTTCTGCGGATTCGCCTAGCTCCAATTTGCCAACCGTCGAAGTTCGCAAAGGTTCGATCAAGAAAACTTTGTTGCTGGATGGCGAATTGCGCGCGGTACGTTCGCGGACGATTTACTCCGGGGCTTCGGACGACGCGAAAATCGTTTTCATGCCGCCCGAAGGCGCAGTCATCAAAGCGGGCGAGCGCGTCGTCGAATTGGACAGCAGCACCTTCCTGACGCGAATCAAAGACACCGAAGACCGCATCGTCGCCGCCGACAACGAAATCGTCCGCACTCAATCTCAACACGAAGCGCAACTCAGGGATTTGGAAGTCGAATTGAGCAAGCTCTGGCTGGCACAGGAACAAGCCAAGCTGAAAGCCAAAATTCCAGCCGAAGTCCAAGCTCGGCGCGAATTTCAGGAAGCTCAACTGACGCTGGAAAAAGCCAAAACTGAATACGACAACCATCTGGCCAAGATCGAACAGAAGAAAAAAGAATTCGCCGCCGAATTGCAGGTCAAAACGATTGATAAGCAAAAGCTGCAAGTCCAGCTTGACCGAGCCAAATCCAACCTTGACGGCATGCGAATCAAGGCTCCGGCGGACGGAATGGTGCTTTACGCCGAACACTGGGAAGGCCGCCGCCGCATGCAGGTCGGCGATGTCGTGTGGAGCGGTTGGCCGATTGTTCGTTTGCCCGATCTGACCGAAATGGAAGTGCTGGCGATGGTCAACGAAGTGGACGGGCCGAAGCTTTCCATCGGCAGTCGCTGCGAAATCCGCTTGGACAGTTACCCGGAGACGATGATTACGGGCGCGGTCAAAGAGATTTCTCAAACCGCCGTCAAAGCCGGTTGGATGTCCAAAGCCAAAATCTTTCGCGTGACAATTTCACTGGATCGCACCGTGACCGAAATCATGAAGCCGGGCATGTCGGCTCAGGTCTCGGTGATCGTCAACGAAACCGAAGCGCAATTTCTGATTCCACGCTCTGCGGTCAGGTTTGAAAACGAAGCCGCCAACGTCGTTCGATTGGAATCCGGCAGCAAACCAAACGAACAACGCCAAATCGCCGTCACCATTTTGGGAGCCGACGCGCTGCATTACGTCGTTGCCAGCAACGGCGCGCTGAAAGAGGGCGACAAGATATTGAATCGGTAAAAAAACGTCCACGAAGAACACGAAGCGGCACGAAGTTTTTCAAAGTTTCTTCGTGTTTCTTCGTGTCCTTCGTGGATGAGAAAATGAGGTAAGCCATGCCGAAACGAACCCGCAAAATCGCAATCAGCTTCGTTGTCATCGCCGCTTTGGCCGCTGCCGGATACTTTCTGTTTTCGCCGAGCGGCCAATCGAAATGGCAGTCTCTGTTTCCGAAAGTCACTGCCACCGGCGAAGAATTCACCGTCACTGAGCGCAACTTGAAATTCAGCGTGGATGCCGTCGGAGTTTTGAAAGCCACTTCGACGCAGGATTTCGGCGCTCCGCCGGAGTTCGGCAATTACTGGCAATTCCAGATCGTCAACATGGCCGCCGAAGGCAAGCAGGTGAAACTCGGCGACCCGCTGATAAGTTTTGACGCGCAAAAAGTCCGCGACGATTTGCAGCGGTTTCAAAACGAACTGGATCAAGCCAACAAGGAACTGGAAAAAACCAAAGTCCAGATTGACCTGGAACGGCAGGAATTGAAATCGCGGCTGGCTGCGGCGGAAAACAATTACGAAAAGTTGCGGCTGAAACAAACCAGCGATCCGAAATTCGACGTGCCCAACAAAGTCGAAGAAGACAAGCTGGCGTTTGAACAGGCTCGGCGCGAAGTCGAAGCGTTGAAAGAGCGCGTCGAATGGCACAAGAAATCCAGCGAAGCCACCTACCAAATCATCCAAAGCAAAAAGTCGCGCGCCGAAAATAAAGTCACTCAGATCAACGACGGCATGAAAAACTTTCAGGCCAAAGCCGACCGTGACGGCGTGGTGATTTACAAAACCAAGTGGAACGGCGAACGATTCCAGGTTGGCGAAAACGTCTGGTCTGGCCAATCCATTCTGGAAATTCCCAACCTGACGACGATCATCGCCGAAGCCTTCGTGCCCGAAGTTGATCTGGGCAAAATCAAAGAAGGCCAACGCGCCGAAATCACGATTGATGCTTTTCAGGGCAAATCCTACGCGGGCACGATTAAAAAAATCGGCACGTTGATTCGCCCCAAAGCCTGGGACATTCAAAACAAAATCATTGATGTGCAAATCGAACTGGATCAATTGGACGTGGCTACGATGCGTCCGGGTATGAGCAACAAAACCAAAATCGAAACCGGCGCGGTGGAAAATTGTCTGGCCGTTCCGCTGAAAGCCGTTCGATCAACGGCGGAAGGTTCGCGCGTTAAATTGAAAACCGAACAAGGCTGGCAAGAGCGCACCGTCAAGCTGGGCGATTCAAACGGCACAGACATCATCATCACCGAAGGTTTGAAAGCTGGCGACAAAATCGCCAGTGATTTTTCCAAAGCAAAATAGCGGCTGAGGGTATTGAAAAATAGATAACGGAACAAACGGAAATAACGGAATGGACGGAAGCTCAGCCGCTTCTTTTCCGTTTTTTCAGTTATTTTCGTTTGTTCCGTTATCTCCAAACCGTTCGCTGGGTTGAATCCCACAAGGCCAAAGAGAATGAAACGACCACCCAAATTTGTTCGCATCGCATTGATTGCTGTCTTGCTGACGGCGTTGGTTTCAGCAGTCATTTACGCCGCTCGCCGAGCGTGGCCGACGACTTCGTCCGAAGTCTTGCCGTTGACGATGGCGATTCAGCCGCGCGATTTCACCATTCGCATTTCCGCCAACGGAGAATTGCAGTCTTCGGAATCAATGACCATCGCCGTGCCGTTTGTGCCTGTGCAACGTTTGCGAATTGCCGAAGTCGTTGCCGATGGCCGTCACGTCAACAAAGGCGATGTGCTGGCCGAATTCGATCCAACCGATCTGGATTTGGAAATGTTGGAGCATCGTTCCAGCCTGAATGCCGCCAACCAGAAAATCACCAAAGGCGAACTGGCTTCGGGAACCGAGAAAACCGACATCAGCAAAGACAAACGCATCGCCGAACTGGAACTGCAAAAGATCAACGAGTTTTTGCCGAAAGACGAAAAGATTTACTCCCGCCGCCAGATCATCGAAGGCCAACTGGACAAGGAATTCACCGAACAGAAACTGGTCTTTGCCGACGCGCGGCTGAGTTTGAAAGGCAAGGTTTACACGCTGGACGAAGCCATCCTGTTGCTGGAACGCCAGCAAGCCAACAGCAAAATCGGTCAGGTCGAACGCGCGCTGACTTCGTTGAAACTGATTTCGCCTGCTTCGGGAATCATCGTTTACGCCAACCCGGATTTCTTTTTCGGAGGGTTTTCGATTCAATCCGGTCGGACAGTTTTCATCGGCCAGACGCTGTTCAATCTGGTCAACCCGGACAAGATGGAAGCCAAATGTTACGTGCTGGAAAAAGACGCGGGAGAATTGAAGAAAGACCAGACCGTCACCGTTTCGCTCGACCCGTTTCCCGGCGTCACGTTCACCGGAAAGGTCAAAAGCATAGACAACCTGGCGCGTCCGATTGACCGGGATTCTCCGGTCAAATATTTCCAGACGGTGGTTTCACTGGATAAAAACGACGTGAATCTGATGAAACCCGGCGTGAAGTTGAAAGCAGAAATCAGCGCGACTTCTTTGCAATCGGTGATCGTCGTTCCGCGCAGCGCCGTAGTGAAAAAGGAATCCGATTATTTCGTTTATGTCGTCAAAGGTGCTGGCCAGTTTGAACCAATCAAAGTGAAATTGGGAACCGGCGACATGATCCAGGTCGTCGTTACCGAAGGATTACAAGCCGGACAAACTTTGGCGCTGAATCCGCCGGACGTGAAACGCGAAACCAAAGACGAGGCGAAAAAAGACAAATAAAAAACTTTGGAGTGCGGTGGCTCGACACCGCTTTTCTTTCGCAGCTAAAAGCTTCCGGTTACAGAAATCGTTTAGCTGAGAATATCAAAGCTGCGTCAAGCCGCAGCACTCCACATATCGAATGAGTAGCTATGAGACACCTAAACGAAATTGGTTTGGCCGTTGGCAATTTGACCGGTCACAAGCTGCGAACTTTTTTGACGATGCTGGGCATGATCTTCGGCGTCGGCGCAGTCATCGCCATGCTTTCAATCGGCGCTGGAGCCGAAAAGGAAAGTTTGCGGATCATTGACACGATGGGATTGCGAAACGTCATCGTCAAAGACCGCGAAATGAAAGACGAAGACTTGAAGAAGATTCGAGAAAATTCCATCGGCCTCAGTTTGCGCGACGTAAAAGCCATCAACGATGTCACGCCCGATCTGGAAACTTATTCCGCGCGCAAACGGGTCAAGACTTTTCAGGTGTTTTCATTCAAAGGCAAAAGTGACGATTCCAATGTTGTCGGTGTCACGCCCAGCTATTTCCGACTTGCCCGCTACGATCTGGCCGAAGGCAGTTTTCTTTCCGAAAGCGATCAAAAAGATTTTGAACAGTTTTGCGTTATCGGCACCCGCGTCAAACAAAAACTTTTCGGCACGGCTTCGCCTCTGGGTCAGACGATCAAAATTGACAAGATGTGGTTCACCGTCGTTGGAGTTTTGGCCGACAACAACCTGAGCAAAGACGAATTCGAGGGCGTCAAGCTGCAAGATTTCAGCAACGACATTTACGTTCCGCTGGCGACGGCGCTGAAGAAATTTGAGTTGAAACGCTTTGAATCCGAACTGGATGAAATCGTCGTCAGTTTGAAAAACACCGACGCGCTGAAATCCAGCGCAGTTTTAATCAGTCAGGTGCTGGCCAACACTCACGGCAAAGCCGACGATTATTCGATTGTCGTCCCGCGCGAATTGCTGGAACAGAACCAGCGGACTCAGCGGATTTTCAATATAGTCATGAGCTGCATCGCCAGCATTTCGCTGCTGGTTGGCGGCATTGGCATTATGAACATCATGCTGGCCAACATTCTGGAACGGACTCGTGAAATCGGAGTTCGCCGGGCAATGGGCGCTCGGCGGCGAGACATCTGGCAACAATTTTTGATCGAAGCCCTGACGATCAGCTTCGTCGGTGGATTGATTGGCGTCATGTTTGGCTTTGCGGCTTCACGGCTGGTGGCGCTTTATGCGGAATGGAATACAGTCGTGACGGGAACTTCGATTGCGATGTCGTTTGGGGTTTCGGCGGCGGTGGGTTTGATCTTCGGTTTGTATCCGGCAGTTCGGGCTTCGCGGCTCGACCCGGTCGAAGCTTTACGTTACGAATGATTTGAATCATACATTTCCTCAGCCTCGTGACAATTTGTCAGCCAGCCCGCTTCGTTGGACAATGCCTACC
This sequence comes from uncultured Acidobacteriota bacterium, assembly GCA_902825875.1. GTDB lineage: Bacteria > Acidobacteriota > Blastocatellia > RBC074 > RBC074 > RBC074. The sequence continues at coordinate 46,615 of CADECP010000031.1, read as the reverse complement.
TTCCCAAACTCATTCGAACTTATTTTTGAAAAGGAACAGACATGGTTCTGCTGAAAATTTCTTACAAGCTGCGCGCACATCACGTGGCACTGTACGATCAAACATTCGCCGAACGAACCTTGCCGCTGATCCGCGAACACGGCTTTCGATTCTGGGGCATCTGGCGCAGCGTGATTGGCGATGCTCAGGAATACCTGGAATTGTGGGAATTCGATTCGCTGGCGGAATTTGACGACGCTTGGCGACGATTGATGGCCGATCCGCGATTGAAAGCCATCTTTGAAATCACAGGCCCGCTGGTTGAAGACGAAAAACTGTCAGTCTTTGAACCTTCGTTGCCGGGCGAAACCCTGATCTCGATGCCGAAGCCATAACCCAACGGAGGCCGGATGAATCATAAAGTTGTCAAAATCAATCGCCAGGAAACTGCGCGCAAACTGCTCAAGATTGAACTGGAAAAACTGCCGCCCAAGGAACGCGAAATCGTCGAACGCTTCATCAACCGTCGCCACATTGCGCGCGATGTGATCAGCGAATTTGACGAACAACTGACGTTCGGTCAGCGCGTGGCCGACAAAGTCGCTGAGTTCGGCGGCAGTTGGAAATTCATCTTTCTGTTTCTGGCACTGTTGGTTGCGTGGATGCTGTTCAACACCTTCGTGCTGGCAGCCAGAGCGTACGATCCTTACCCGTACATTTTGCTGAACCTGATTCTGTCCTGCATCGCCGCGCTTCAGGCTCCGGTGATTATGATGAGCCAGAACCGCATGGCTGCCAAAGACCGCGAACAGGCTGCCCACGATTACGAAGTAAACATCAAAGCCGAACTGGAAATTTTGCAATTGCAGGAAAAGTTGACTCAGTTGCGTGAACACGATTGGATGGCGTTGATCGAAATGCAGCAAAGACAAATCGAAATGTTGCAGCAACTGTTGTCAGAGGCCGGGTCAAAACGATGAATGCCCAAACGAACTCAATTCCAACCATCAACGAATATCAACGCGGCGTGCGTCGTGTGTTGATGCTGACGCTTGCGCTGAATCTGGCCGTCGTCATCGGCAAGCTGATTGCCGGAATTCTGGCCGGCAGTTTGAGCGTCATCAGCGATGCGATTCATTCGTCGGTGGATTCGCTGAACAACGTGGTCGGTTTGGTCGTGATGCGATATGCCACAGCCGAACCGGACGACGAACACCCGTACGGCCACGCCAAATTTGAAACGCTGGCGGCGTTTGCCATCGCAGGTTTTTTGTTCGTCACCTGTTACCAGATTGGATTGAGCGCCTTCAAAAAACTGTTCAGCCCTGAACCAGCGACCATCGAAGTTACGACGCTGACCTTTGGCGTAATGCTGGTGACGATTGCGGTCAATGTCTTTGTCGCCGTTTACGAACAGCGCGAAGGTCGCCGATTGAAAAGCGAATTCTTGATTGCCGACGCCATTCACACTCGCAGCGATATTCTGGTTAGTTGTTCCGTGCTGACAGGGCTGTTTTTGATTCGGCTGGGATATGTCTGGCTTGATCCGTTGGTGTCGCTGGCTGTGGCGGCGTTTATCGGCTGGAACGGGTATCAGATTTTCAAGGCTACTGTGCCTGTGCTGGTTGACGCTGCGCCAGTGCCTTCTGCTCGGATAGCCGAAGTCGCTGAAAAAGTTCCTGGAGTTCATTCGGTTCACGATGTGCGGTCACGTTCGCACGGCGGAGAAATCTTCATCGAAATGCACTTGCACGTCGCGGCTGAAGTCGAAGCCGACCACGTTGCTTCGCACGCCATAACCGAAACTGTCGAACAACGGCTAACAGAAGAATTCGGCAAAGTCACCGCCACGATTCACGTCGAACCTTTGCCAGATGGCGATCGGTAAAAAAATCACGCTACCGGCAATGGCTCGAAAGCTTTATTCGACAAACTCGACCTGCACTTGATTGGGAATCACGCCTTTTTTGAAGCCTTCATCCAGCAACAACTTCACGCCTGCGCGGTCACGGTCGGTGTAACTCAGCGTTGAACTGTTGACCCACATCGCCACAAAACGATCCGCCGTTTCCGTAGGCATGTCGCGCGCGAACTGCATGGCGTAACGCAAGGCGTCTTCGCGGTTGTCCATCGAAAATTGAATTGAGCGGTGCAGCCAGTACGAAACCTGTTTTTGCAGTTCCGGCCCCAGACTGCGGCGAATGGCGTTGCCGCCCATCGGCAGCGGCAACCCGGTTTCCTGTTTCCACCACGCGCCCAAGTCAACAATCTTGTCCAGGCCTTGTTCGTGAAAGGTCAATTGGCCTTCGTGAATTAACAATCCCGCGTCGTACTTTCCGCCCGCGACCAGGTCAATGATTTCATCGAAGTGTTCGACGCCGTATTCAAATTCCGGCGTGTGCAGTTTCAAAGCCAGAAAGGCGCTGGTCAGTTTGCCGGGAATGGCGATTCGCATGTTTTTCAGTTCGCTGGCCGGAGCCGGTTCGCGCGCCACGACAATCGGACCGTAACCATCGCCGATGCTGGCTCCGTGCGGCAGCAGCGCGTAGTTGTCCGAAATGTAGGCGTAAGCGTGAAATGACACCGCCGTCACGTCGTATTCCTGAGTTGTCATCGCAATCTGGTTCAACGATTGAATGTCTTTCAGAACGTGCGTGAACTGCAATTCGCCTGTGTCCAGCTTGTCGGTGGCCAGGCCGTAAAACATAAATGCGTCGTCCGAATCGGGGCTGTGAGCTACTTTGATTTCTCTTTTGTTCATAGGAATAAAAATCCACGAAAGGCACGAAGGAACACGAAGAGTTTCAGAAAGCCTCGTGTTTCTTCGTGTACTTCGTGTAGGAAAAATTATGCTGCAGCAAATGCGCGCAGCGGATGATAAAGCGTGTCACGTTCGACGGCTTCGAAACCGGCTTCGTTTACCAGCCGGACGATTTCGCCTTTTGAAGCTTCGTTGTCGTTTTTGGCTTCGACCAGGTAAGACTCCATCAGTTCGCCTCCGCCTGTGATGGTTCCGTCCAAATCGTTGGCTCCGAAATGCAGAGCCGTCTGAGCCAGTTTTTTGCCCAACATCACCCAATAAGCTTTGATGTGTTCCAGGTTGTCCAGCATCAACCTGGAAACAGCGATGACTTTCAGGCTGTCAATTCCCGATGGGCCAGGCAAATGCGACAACTGAGTTCCTGCCGGAAAAAACGCCAGCGGAATGAAGCACTGGAACCCGCCGGATTTATCCTGTTGTTCACGCAACCGGACGAAATGATCTACACGGTCTTCGATGGTTTCGATGTGACCGTACAACATCGTCGCGTTGGTTTTCAGTCCTGCGCGATGAACCTTGCCTGCCACATCCAGCCAACGTTGGCCGTCGGTTTTGTGCGTGCAGATTTTGGCGCGCGTTTCTTCGGCAAAGACTTCCGCGCCGCCTCCCGGACAAGAATCCATTCCGGCGCGATGGAGCTTTTCGATCACTTCTTCGTCCGTCATCTTGTAAAACTTGGCGAAGAAATCCAGCTCGACCATCGTGAAGGCTTTCAGGTGCAGCTTGGGAAATTCGCGCTTCAACGTCGAAAGCAGATCGGTGTAGTAAGAAAACGGCAGCCGAGTGTTCAATCCGCCGACGATGTGCAATTCGGTCGCACCTTGCTCGGTGGCTTCGCGCGCGACTTTCAAGCTTTCGTCCAGGCTGTGCGTGTATCCGCCTTCCTGATTGTGTTTGACGAAAAAGCCGCAGAATTTGCAATCGGCGTAACAGTAATTCGTCGGGTTCAAGTGACGATTGACGTTGAAATAAGTTTTCAAGCCGTGTTTGCGACGGCGAACGATGTCAGCCAGACGGCCTACGCCATGCAAGTCGTGGCTGTTGAAGAGAGTCATTCCGTCTTCAAAACTCAACCGTTCATCGGCCAAAACTTTTTCGGCAATGGGGGCCAGCCAGCGATCAATCAAAAAGTTGTTTAGCATGCTTTGGCTCCATCGCGTTTGTAGTTCCGCCTTTAGGCGGCTGAAGCCGCAGCCGCCTAAAGGCGGAACTACAAACGCGGTTACTTTTTCAGTTTCTCCTGTATCAATTCTTCAAACTCGGACTTGATGACTTCTCCCGGAGCGATGCGGACTCGCTTGGCGATGACGTCGCCTTTTTTCTGAATATCTTCACCGGAAATCAACACGTTCAGCGGAGTTCCCCAGTGGCGATTGTCATCCAGTTTGCTGCGATAGGTGTAGTGCGTCGTGCCGGTACGGTTCTTGGTTTTTCCGTCGCCTTCAACACAGATCGGGTAATCAGGTTGATGGCGTTCGATGAATCCGCGCAGTTCCGCTTCGTTCGAGTATTCGCAAACTCCGATCACCAGAAAGCCCTGATCTTTATACTTTTCGTAAAGCTCCTTCATCGTCTTCACGTCGAAGTTCGAGTTGTGGCACCACGCCGCGAAGTAATGAACCAAGACCAATTTTTTGTCTTTGACGGCTTCGCGCAAGTTGATGGTTTTGCCGTCGAGCGTGGCGAAACTGAAGTCTTTGATTTCCATCTCGACTTCGCGCATTGGCACGTAATGATGGCCTTTATCGTGTTGGGCAAAGGCGGTCGCGCTTAAGGCAACAGCGATGACAAAGGACAGGCAAAATGTCTTCAGCAGGTTTTTCATCTCACGTTACCTCAAGACCCAGTCGCTACCGCTCCCGGTTCCGTACCGTTACTTCATCAAAAAAATGTCAGCCGCAATCGTCACAAACAGAATCACGCTGACCCAGGCATTGGTGTTGAAGAAGGCCACGTTTAACCGCGACAGGTCGTCGGCGCGCACCAAGCGGTGCTGATAAAACAACAACGCAGCCGTAGCGATGATGCCCAGCAAGCCAATCCAGTGCAAGCCGGTTAAAAAGTACACCCAGACCAACGCTGCCAACATCGCCGCGTGCAGCCCGCGCGAAATCCACAACGCCGCATCAATGCCGAATCGTTGCGGAATGGAGTTCAATCCGGCTTCGGCGTCGAAGTCACGATCCTGACACGAATAGATAATGTCGAACCCGGCAGTCCACAACATCACCGCCAAACTGAGCAGCAACGGCACAGGCGAATCAACGTTGCCGCGCACGGCAATCCAGGCTCCGGTCGGCGCAATCGAAAGCGCCAACCCTAAAACCAAATGCGACAACGACGTGAACCGTTTTGTGTACGAATAAAACAGAATCGAAAACAGGGCCACAGGCGACAGCAACAGCGTCAGCCGGTTCAACATCGCCGCCGCCAGAAAAAACAGCGCCGAAGAAATTACGGTAAAGATGGCGACGAATTGCACGCTCAACAATCCGGCGGGAATCGCTCGCATGCTGGTGCGGGGGTTCGCGGCGTCAATGCGACGATCTACCAGCCGATTAAACGCCATCGCCGCCGAACGCGCTCCGACCATTGCGATGACAATCCAGAACATTTGCCGCAAGGTCGGCAATCCATTCGCCGCCAGCACGGCTCCCAGAAAAGCGAACGGCAGCGCGAACAACGTGTGTTCGATCTTTATCATTTCCAGCGTGGTTTTTAGATTTCTGAGCATCTCTACAATTCCAAAGTATGTCGAAGGGCATCGGAAACTTCTGCCATTTTGTTTGCGGGTAATGTTCCCAGCACAGAATCAATTTCCGTCTCCAAAACTGTGGCCAGGTTCTCAGTCATAATTACAGAGTCCAAATTACAGAGTCCAAACGCAATCCTGCCTGTTGCCCTTCGGATGATGCTTTCATTACAAGCACGCGACTTGGGTTATTCGCACTGACCAAATTGCTGGTAATCATTGCGACAATTGTTTGCGCCAGCCCTGATTTAAGCTGATCGGATTGAATAACAAGCGCCGGGCGGCGTTTAGAAGTCCGCAAATCAGAGTTGGGAAACAACACTCGTACGACATCACCTCGATTAGTCTTCATCGTAAATATCCATTTCCGGGCGGTTCCATTCTTCAGCAAATGCACTTAATCGCGCGCTTAAATTGGCTGCTTGTTCTTCACTGATTCCGCGTGCTGCCAAATCAATCTCTTTGGGGTAAATGAAAGTTACCAAGACCTTGGCCTGACTGATGGATGACGGGAATTCAGAAAGCTCCACTTTGCCATCCGAATAAATTCCTTCAACTGTCAACATAATATTTCCTCCTTGTTACGATCAGTTTCTTTTGCTTCCTTGCCATCTGGTTTCTTGGGAATGCCCAACGCCGAGATGATCCAGCAACCGATGCGTGAAATGTTCGATCAGACCATCAATCGTTTTCGGGAAGTGGTAAAAGCTCGGCATTGGCGGAATGATTCGGACGCCCAGTCGAGCCAGTTTCAGCATATTTTCCAGATGAATCGCATTCAGCGGGGTTTCGCGGGGAACCAAAATCAACGTGCGATTTTCTTTCAAAACCACATCGGCGGCTCGATGAACCAGATCGCGGGTCAGCCCGCAGGCAATTGCCGCCAGAGTGCTCATGCTGCACGGAACAATCACCATCGCATCACTCAGGTAAGAGCCGCTGGCGACAGTTGCGCCAATGTCATTGGTCGAATGCACTATCACCTTATCGGATTCTTTGCCGAGCAGTTCGCGCACAACACGCGCATCGGTTCCGGCGACCTTCAAACCCAATTCTTCGCCGACGACTCTGATGCCAGCTTGCGAAATAACCAGATCAATTCGTGCAACTTCGGGGCTGTCATCGAGGTGTTTGAGCAAGCTTTGGGCGTAAATTGAACCGCTCGCTCCGGTGATTCCAACTGTGATGATTTTCATTGGCGTGAACTCGTTTCTGGCCACTTTTCAACCAGGCGGGAACTATAGGAGTCGCTCGGAAAGCTTGTCAAGCAAGGGTTTTGGCGGCTATCGTGAAGTTATGGATCAGGAACGATTGAAAGATTTACTGCAAAAATTCAAAGGCGGCGAGATCGAATTGGATCAGGCGTTGGATGGTTTGCGCCACTTGCCGTTTGAAAGTCTGGGTTACGCCACGGTGGATCACCACCGCGCCATTCGACAAGGTTTCCCCGAAGTCATCTTTGGGCAAGGCAAAACGCCGAAACACATCGCTGGCATAGCCGAACGATTGCTGGAACGGTCGTCGAACCTGTTGGTGACGCGCACAAACCGCGAAGCCTTTGAGCAGGTCAAACGCATTGCCGACGACGCCGAATTTCACGATAGCTGCAAAGCGATTTCAGTTCAGCGCGACAAAACCGTTCGCGGTCGGGGTGTAATTGCCATCGTCACCGCCGGGACTTCGGACATTCCCGTTGCCGACGAAGCCGCTCTGACTGCCGAAATCATGGGCAATCAAATCGTGCGGTTGTTTGACGTTGGCGTCGCCGGAATTCATCGCGTGTTAAGCCAGCGCGAAGTGCTGCAATCGGCCAAAGCCGTCGTTTGCGTCGCGGGAATGGAAGGCGCGTTGCCTTCGGTTGTCGGCGGTTTGGTCAGCGTGCCGGTCATCGCCGTTCCCACCAGCATCGGCTACGGAGCGAGCTTCGGCGGAGTGGCGGCGCTGCTGGGAATGCTGAATTCCTGTTCGTCGAACGTGACGGTGGTCAACATTGATAACGGCTTCGGCGCGGGCTTTGTGGCAAGCCTGATTAACCGCGAATGAGCGGCTTGACGCTCCACGGAGGCTTGCCGATACTGCCTCCACAATCGGAACAAAGGAGATGTTAAAGTTATGGAAGCCATCAGACAGATTTACGAAAAGCTGCCGCGAACAATTCCTATGCCGCCTGAAATGCTGAATCACAGTGCGGAAGTCATCATTCTGTCGCTGGAAGGTAAACCGCGTGCTACGGAGCCGAAAGCGGAGTCTGAGGAGTCCGCGAAGGCGAACTTACTCCAGTCCACAGCCGGCCCGATTGAGTTCAATTCATTGCAGGAGCTTGACGAACAGGATTTGGAAGCGAAAGCCGCTCAATTTGGGCTGAAGCTGGAAGAAGTGGCTGATCTTCACGGTCTCAAATTCCTGGGTTGTTTGCCCGACTTTCCAGAGCGTGTGCCCCAGGGTGAATATCCAGTTAGGCCGGAGCTTGAGCTGCTATGAAATATCTGCTCGACACGAATGTGTGCATCAACGCCATTCACCAAAGAATTCCGAAACTTAATCTGCGTTTCATTCGCATTCCCGCACAGGACAAGGCGGTTTGTTCAATAGTTAGATTTGAACTTTTCTACGGCGCTTACAAAAGCCTGCGACAGTCAACCAGCCTGCCAATCATCGAAAACTTCCTGGCCAGTTACCCCAGCTTGGACTTTAACGAAAATGCCGCGCGCATTTGTGGCGAATTGCGTGCCGATTTGGAAAGCAAAGGAACGCCGATAGGCTCTTATGACCTGCAAATTGCCGCCATTGCGCTCGTGCATGGCCTGACTCTTGTCACCCACAACACCCGCGAATTCAGTCGCGTTCCCAATCTGACGCTGGAAGACTGGGAAATCTGAAACTCAAAAAGGAATTACTGCAACAATGGAAATCAAAACTCACGACAAACTGTTCATCAACGGCCAATGGGTCAAATCCACCGGAACCGAAACCATTGATGTCATCAACTCTACGACCGAAGAAGTAATGGGGCGCATTCCCGAAGGCACTGCCGACGACGTGAATGCCGCCGTCGCTGCCGCCAAAACTGCATTTGAAAGCTGGTCAACGACTTCAGTGGAATCGCGGCGGCGCTACCTGCAATTGATCGCCGACAAGCTGGCCGCGAAGAAAGAAGAAATCGCCGCGCTGGTGGCCGCTGAAGTCGGAATGCCTTTGCCGCTGGCGACCGCCGTCCAAGCCGGAATGCCCGCAATGGTTATGGGTTCGTATGCGGAATTGCTAAACAGTTTTCAGTTTGAAGAAACCATCGGCAAAGCTCTGGTGGTGAAAGAACCGGTCGGCGTAGTCGGTTGCATCACGCCCTGGAACTTTCCGCTGCATCAGGTGATTTGCAAAATCGCTCCGGCGTTGGCCGCCGGTTGCACCGTAGTTTTGAAACCCAGCGAAGTCGCGCCGCTGACCAGCTTTGTGCTGGCGGAAATCGTCGCCGACATCGGATTGCCCGCCGGAGTGTTCAACCTGGTGACGGGTTATGGCCCGGTTGTTGGTGAAGCGATTGCCGCGCATCCCGATGTAGACATGGTTTCGTTCACCGGTTCGACGCGCGCAGGCAAACGAGTCAGCGAACTGGCCGCAAACACCATCAAGAAAGTTTCGCTGGAACTCGGCGGCAAATCAGCCAACGTGATCTTGGATGACGCCGATTTCGACAAAGCCGTCAAAAGCGGCGTCGGCGCTTGTTACTTCAATTCCGGCCAGACGTGTTCGGCGTTGACGCGGATGCTGGTTCCGCGTTCGCGCTACGACGAAGCTGTTGCCATCGCCAAAAAGACCGCCGAAGGCTTCACGGTCGGCGATCCGCTGGGCGGAGCCGCGAAGCTGGGGCCGCTGGTTTCGGCGACTCAGCGCGAACGAGTTGTCGGTTACATCAAAAAAGGAATCGAAGAAGGCGCGACCCTGGTTTGTGGTGGAGCCGAAATGCCAGAAGGTTTGACGAAGGGCTACTTTGTTCGCCCGACGGTTTTTGCCAATGTGAACAACAAAATGACCATCGCTCAGGAAGAAATTTTCGGCCCTGTGCTTTCGATCATTCCTTACGAAGATGAAGACGACGCCGTCCGCATCGCCAACGACACGATTTACGGTTTGGCGGGCGGAGTTTGGTCTGGCGATGCGGAACGCGCCAAACGAGTCGCGCGGCGTTTGAGAACCGGCCAGGTGGAAATCAACGGTGGCAAATTCAATCCGCTGGTTCCATTTGGCGGTTACAAACAATCCGGCAATGGCCGCGAATTGGGCAAATACGGCTTGGAAGAGTTTTTAGAAGTCAAAGCCATGCTGATGTAGATTCAAGAATTATGGGACTTCTTGCGCGCTTGGCTGGGCAGAGCGCAAAATGCGTTTCCGGTTTCCGCGCCGGAAAACTCACAAATCATTTTCAGACAGGAAAGGAAACTACAGGCGAAAAAAACCTGCTGCTGGGATTTTATGGAATTCAACCCGAAACATTTAAGTCATCTGATTACCAACGGACGTGATCGCGCACCAGCGCGTTCAATGCTCAAAGCCATAGGCTTTGATGACGAAGACCTGGCCAAACCGATTATCGGCGTTGCGCACATGTGGATCGAAACCATGCCGTGCAACTTCAACCATCGTGATCTGGCCGCGAAGGTCAAAGAGGGCATTCGCGCTGCCGGAGCCACGCCGATGGAATTCAACACGGTTTCGATCAGCGACGGCGTGACAATGGGAACCGAAGGCATGAAAGCTTCGCTGGTCAGCCGCGATTTGATCGCCGATTCGATTGAACTGGTCGCGCGTGGGTATTTGTTCGACGCCGTGATTGCCATTGTCGGATGCGATAAAACGATTCCCGGCGCGGCGATGGGCTTGATCCGATTGGATATTCCAGGGCTGATTTTGTACGGAGGTTCGATTGCTCCGGGGTACCTGAACAACAAGGCGTTGACTGTTCAGGACGTGTTTGAAGCCGTCGGCCAGCACGCCGCCGGAAAAATCAACGACGCGCAATTGCTGGAAATCGAAAACGTCGCTTGTCCCGGAGCCGGAGCTTGCGGCGGGCAATACACGGCCAACACGATGGCCATGGTCATGGAATTCATCGGTTTGGCGGTGATGGGAACCGGCAGCGTTTCGGCGACCGATCCGACCAAAGAAAAAACTGCGTTTGAATCCGGCAAATACATCGTGGATTTGCTGCGGCGTGGAACCAAACCCAGCGACATTCTGACGCGCAAAGCGTTTGAAAACGCCATCACCGGCGTGGCGGCCACAGGCGGTTCGACCAACGCCGTGCTGCATTTGCTGGCAATGGCGCGCGAAGCCGGAATTGATTTGACGATTGACGATTTCGATACGATCAGCAGCCGCACGCCACTGATTGCCGATTTGAAACCCGGCGGTAAATACACTGCGGTCGAATTGGGCAAAGCGGGCGGTATCGGATTGGTCGCGCGTCGTCTGGTCGAAGGCGGTTATTTGGACGGCAGCCAGATGACCGTTAGCGGATTGACCATTGCCCAGGAAACCGAGTTGGCCGACGAAACTCCGGGTCAGGATGTGGTGTTTTCCACCGACAACGCGCTGAAGCCGAATGGCGGGTTGGTGATTTTGAAAGGCAATCTGGCGCCGGAAGGTTCGGTGGTAAAGCTGTCCGGCTTTGAGCGGAAACTGCATCGCGGCCCGGCTCGTGTGTTCGAACGCGAAGAAGACGCGATGAACGCCGTCACCAGCGGCGCGATCAAATCCGGCGACGTGGTTGTCATCCGTTACGAAGGACCAAAAGGCGGCCCCGGCATGCGCGAAATGTTGGGCGTGACCGCTGCCATCGTTGGTAAAGGGCTTGGCGAAGAAGTCGCGTTGATGACCGATGGTCGGTTCAGCGGAGCCACCAAAGGTTTGTGCGTTGGCCACGTTGCGCCTGAAGCCGATGCTGGCGGCCCGATTGCCGCTTTGCGCGAAGGCGACATCGTGACTTTCGACCTGGAAAAACGATTGCTCAACGTGGAACTGAGCGACGAAGAAATCCAGCAGCGGTTGGCTGAATGGACTCCGCCCGCGCCGCGTTATACAACCGGCGTGTTTGCCAAATATCGCGCACTGGTTTCGTCGGCTTCGGAAGGCGCGATTACACGCCCGTCGTAATTTTCGTCTGTGCGTTTAGAACTTGAGTAAAGAAGTGCGAGCCGGTGAATGCCCAATAATCACCGGCTCGCGTTTTTGGCTGAGTTGAAAAAAAGTTGCTGTGGTAAATACCCTTCTGGCTGAAGACGACTTACCGAATCAAAAAATGCGGTGCCGCCTGAAATGGCTGTCGGCGGCTTCCCCTAATGGCTTTTGAAGCTTTGCAGTTTCAAAGGACGTTGCTGATTACAGGCCTTCAGAAGTGATCGGTTGATTGTGCCGGGACACCGTCGCAATCTCCGTTTGGCTTCTTCTTGCCCCCTCCACTTACATAAGCGGAAAAATTGGGCAGAACCTCGAACGCTATAGAAAAAAAATCGGAAAAAATTCCTTCTGTGAACTTTCTGAGATTAGAAGTCAGCCTAATATTCAGTCCTCTTGTGCCTTGCTTACTTTCCAATTACTCCGGCTTATCTCTGCCCGCGCTTGACCAGGGGTAACTCTCAGTCGAGGTAAAGGTCCAATCCACAATTCTCAAACTACGAATTGCTGTTTGACCGCCAAAAGTTTCCGGATTCCTCGAAACCGGGAATACATTTCTTCCCTAACTTGCTCTGAGTGTTTCGGCCTGAGGCTCTTCCGGTTGGCTACGCTCAGCTAAATATCAGGTAGAGCAGTGGTTACAGGTTTTAGGCTTTGCTTTCAGATCATTGGCACACCATCTGCATAATGGTGGTCGTCAGAAACAACAAGGAGGTATCTATTATGAAAGTTACTATTGACATTCCATTGATTATTTCGCCGATCACATCTTTTCATGCATATTTGGCAGCCAAAATGCCGCACAGTTGGTGCGGGGGAGGTGGCCTTTCTCCTCTGCCGGTTTACGATACAGAAGCCGCTGCTGGCTGTGCAAAGATTGAAAAAGAAGAGCAGGAACCTGCCTTGGAGGAAGCAAACAACGGCATTATTCTTTGGCTCCTGCCTTACTGCAGCCGAGGCCGTCCACCACCAAGAAACTTAAACATTGTTCGGGAACTCTTTGAAGATTTACAATATGGCCTCGAATAGATCGTCACAGACTGAAAAGCTTTGCAGAGTTCCCTCACTTTTTTGCATCGGAAATTGTCGCTGCATTCTCTTTTACCAGAAATCGCACCTCACCACTTAGGCGATAAGCAGTCCCGGCAAATGCGGTGAAGGCTTTGACAATCTCAATTTTCGAGATCAATGGGAGTCAACACTTATGTCAAACCGCCCTCCAAGTTACCTGGCATTTCTTTATGGAAAACTTTCTTCTCCAACCAGCCAGCCGATAGAAGACGGAAAAACATTGGGCAACCAATGTGTAACGGAACTGAATAAACTTAAAGACCCGGATCACTTTCCTCCCGCCTTGCTGATCCTGCTTGCCACGCCAGCTTACCTGGAAGCATCCAAAGCTGCCCAACTGGTTGCCGGAGTGCATTACGCCTTTGCCGACGCGGGCTATCATGACATTCCGCTGATTGGCAGCACTGTGGCCGCGGTCTTTTTCGACCAGCAGGTTCATGAAAATGGCGCATTGCTGATTTGCCTGGCATCGCGGTTGGTCAAAGCGAAGGTCGCCATTGGAGTGGACGCCCGAAAGAACCCGGAAACCGCTGTTAATCATGTACTCAATCAGTTAGGCCTGACTCCTGGGGACAAAGCAGATATGAACCCTGACGCTGACCGAAAGATTCTGACCTTCCTTCCCGGATTCGGATCTGAGGGATTGACCATAGATTATCCTGCGCCAAAGCTTCACCAATTGTTGCGTGAAGGCGTCAGAAAACGCATCTGGATTGCGGGCGGAGTTTCTTCAGCCAATGATCGAACCCGCAAGAAATCAGGGTTGCAATTCGCCGGCCGCCTGGTCTTGAAAGACGCCATTGTCACTGCGCTGGTCAGGTCTGGCACGCCTCTCGTTGTTACTTTTGGACATGGGCTTTCTCAAACCGGAAAGCACGTCGAAGTAACAAGTATTTCCCCGGATGGAAGAACCGTTTACGAATTCGATAACCGTCCCGCCGCCGAAGTAATACGCCAAAAAGGGCCATTCGTGATGCTGGGCGAAATGTCCATCAGCAGCGAACCGGTAATAGATGTTCCGCGTGAAGCCGCCGACGGAACATCAGTCGAACTGATGCGCGAGGTAAAAAACGGGGCTTTTTTTGAAGTTCTGAAACCCGACCCTATAAAGATTCAGGAAACCATCGAAAGGGATTTGACCGAAGCCCGAGAGAAAGTTCCGATTGCCAGCCCGCTTGCTTGCCTGATGTTTCCCTGCAACGCCTGGCGGTTACGCTACCAGAACCTGGGTCTTCAGATAGACAGTTTATTGAGCCGGGTCGAAGAGTTTCTTCCAGGCACTCCCTGCGTTGGCGGCTTTGTTGATGGAGAAGTTGGCGTTGATAAAACCGGGCGCTCTTTATTCGGCAACGGCGGAGTGGCTGGTTTGATCTTCGGCGATGAAATGCGCAAACACTCAGTAGCCAATCTGGGACTCCGTGCCTTGGCTGACAATGTGGCAGACATGACGGGGACGGAAGACATGGATGAAGCCATAAAGAAGGCGCTCAAAATCGTGGTTGAAACTGGCTTTCCGGGTGCCAAGTTATGGTTGGTGCAGCGCAATCGAGAGGAAAAGTTTGTCGTCGCTGCAGAATCGCTCGGCAAGCGATTCGTTAAGACCAAAGGCGTAGCAAGTCGTTCTCTGATGGGGGACAACATATTGGCCATTGCCGCCAGAGAAAGAAGGCCTTTCTTTATTCTGGATTCGTCTTTGGACTCGCGCTGCAATCACGAAGCTGTTAGAGATTCAGGCATTATCAGTCAATACATCGTGCCTTTGCACCGTTTGGATAATAAAGCGCTTGGCGTGCTGCAAGTTGATCTGGGGGATTTGAGATACCTCGGCGAGCTTCCAACTCCAGTAAAAAATGTGCTTGATTCGTTCGGCTCAATCTTCGGCGCCGCGTTCAATCGAATCTACAATCAAACACAGTCTAAAATCCTTAAGCTACTTGATGATGAATTTGATAAAAGCCTTTCTGCCTCGACGCTTGAGGACGGATTGCAAACCCTTATCAAAAAGTTCCTCAAAGAATTCGGTTTGAAGATCGGATATGTTCGACTGGCTGATCATCAGCGGCGAACTTTGACATTGGTTGCCGGTGATGGGCCGTGCTACCCGGAAGTGATGAAAGAGCGCCGTGAAGTGCTTTTTGATGACATTTCCCCCCTTAGCCGAGCTTTTATGGCCGGGCGGGCTACCACAGTCAACGAAACTATTTGTGACCCGACTCACCTGCAAATGATTGAACGTTCCAGAAAGCAATACCCTGATATAGCGAAGCATCTGGAAAAGATTCTGTCATTTGCCGCTGTGGCGCTTGAAAACGAGCAAGGAGAAAAGCTTGGAGTTCTTGGGCTTTACTCCGATCAGCCCTGGTACTTTTCTCCGCCTCGGATTCGATCACTTATGTCGCTGGGGACACACCTCAGCTTTATGATCGAGCATTTCAGGCGTAAACAAAGGGAAGAAGCAGCCCGCAGACTGCTCAAATTCAAACTGGACATCTGGCACCAGGTAGAGATCGGGGACGACCCGAATTCTTTGCGGAAATTACAAGAAGAGATTACTTCCAGATTTTGGAACGCATTTGAGGCTGAAACGGCTTCGCTTTACCTATTTGATGAAACGGAAAAGAAACTTATTTTGCAGGCTCAGCACGGGTGGGATGACACAAGCTGGCGCAATCGCGCCAGCTATCACATTGGTGACGGCTGGACCGGCAGTGTGGCGATGTCCGACCAGGCTGAATATGTTCCGGACATGCGCATTCGGAAAAAGAAAACTGCCCAGGACGAACGCGGACGTTACGCCGTGCAAATGTATGGCGCTGAAATCCCAGAAACGATGACTGTCGAGTCTATCGGTCTGCCGTTGAAGATCGGCGACCAGCGACTTGGAGTTCTGACGTTGCATCGGCGCATCCCAAAAGAAAGGGCCGGCGAAAGCGGATTTGTAACCACCGACCAGGAGCTTTTGCAGGAAGGCGCCGAAGCTTTGGCGGTGTTCATCAATGCCCTGCAACGCCACCGGGAAGCTCTGTGGGTAAAGGAAGAGCAAATACGCTGGGAAGAAATTCTGGGCGTCTTCACCGAGCCAGAAAATTATAAGAACCTGGCGAAAAAGCTGTGCTGGCAAATGGCCAAATCTCTGAACGCCATTCAAGCCAACTTTTATGAATGTGCGGAAGAAAATGTGGCACAGTGTACGCTGATCGCTTCCGAAGTAATGCCAACCCGCCGGCAAAATCATGACCCCTCAGTTCCTGATTACTCCATCCATCTGACAGGTGGTACGCGTAAAGTTCATATTGAGCGCCCCAACATCCAGCGCCAGCAAGGTGAACTCCTCCCCGACGTGGCCGAAGGCATCGTTGAGCGCATTTGCATTCCTTTGACCATTGCCAACAGCTTGATTGGCGTGATTGATCTTCGGTGGGATAAAACGGTAGGTGTTGATCCCATGCTGATCCGGGACGATTCCACCCATCTGCAGGCTCTCGGCAATCAAATCGCTTCGGCCTATCATCGCAACAAGCTACTCTCAGAGCGGGAAGACGCCAGGACCGAAGCAGCGCTTCAGCAATCGGCCATGCAGGTAATGGCAGCCATGCTGATTCAAATTAACCACCGGGTGACAAATCTGATTCAATATTTGAAATATCTGCCAGCGCTGCTGACCCAGGCGCGTCCGGATGAAGTTTTGTTCAAGGACAGAATTTCCCGAATGGAAACGCGGTTGGAAAGTGGCGCAGCAATGATCGAAAGACCGCTCAGAATCGGCCAGGGCATAGTGACGATGACTCCCCGCCCCTGTAGTGTGTCTAAACTGGTTGAAGAGGCCCTGGACATGGCTGGCGCTCAGTTGGGACAAGTCGTCGTGAATAAGCTGATTCCGCTGAAAATCCACATTATGGCTGAAGAAGACCAGATTCGGGAGGCGCTTTACAATTTGATTCACAATGCAATCAAAGCCTCGCCGGATGGTGGAGTGCTAACCATTGAAGTAAGCGCCAACCAACCTCAAAAAATGGCCAGGATTTTGATCGCCGATACCGGCAAGGGAATGACGAAAGAGGAAGTTGACGCGGCCCGAAGCGGGTTCATTACAACCCGCGGTCACACAGGACTTGGCGTCCTGATTTCAACATTGTTGATTCAAGCCAACAAAGGGACTGTCGTGATAGACAGCGTGAAGGGAGCTGGAACCAGAGTAACCGTCACATTGCCCCTGGCATTGAAGGAGAAAAACACATGAAGTTGCGAGCGCTGCTAGTGGAAGATGATCTCGATCAATTGGACGGGTTGGAGCTTGCTTTCCATTCCATCCCTGAAGCCAAACGGCGACGTTACGGCATAGACGACATTTCCGTCGAGAAGACCGATTGCGCGCAACTCGCGCGTGAAAAACTGGAATGGGCTTCGCGTTCATCAGACCCATACGACATTCTTCTGCAGGACCTCAACCTGCCTAACAAGCCAGGTGGAAAAGAAGAAGGAGTGCAGGTCGGACATGGTTTGCTGGAGTTTGCGCACGAGCAAAAGGCGGCAAAGGAAATAGGAGTTGTTTCGGCCAAAACAGACTTCGACAGCGTTTCGATGGCTTTTCTCCGCGGCGCTGTTGATTTCATCCCCAAACCTTCGAACCCGGACGACCTACAACGCTGCATTTTGCAGCTTTGGGAACGAAGGTTACTGAAGGAAAGCGCGAGAATTTTTGAAAACCGTCTCAAAACTCTGATCCCCTCTGACCAAAGCGAGTTCATTTACCGAGTCAGTTCCTCCTTCTCTGAACTGGATCAGGCTATTTTGCGGAAAGTCGAAAGCATGAAGCGCAGCTTCAGCGAGCGTTTTGGACTTGACGCCCAGAGTGACACGCTGTTCACCCATCTACAAGAGATCAGACAGGCGGTTCATAAGGCCCAGGGAGAGTGGGCCGAAACACGGGGCAACCAACACCTTTTCGTCAATCAATTGCCGGCTGCTCTGGCCGACGAGTCTGAACAAGTTCAACTGAATCCAGACTCAAAGCCGGCGGATGCCCCTGACACCGTGTTTATCGAAGATGCGCTGCGCAAGGCAGTCAGTCAGGTATCGTCCTGCCTGATCATCAAACGAGTCATCATCGAAAATATCCCCGATGAGCGCGATATGCAGGTGACCTCTTTCGGCGCGGACGTGCAGACTGTGCTCAAGGAAATCATTCTGGGGGCCATCAACGAACTGCCCGATCAGAATAATCTGTCGAAAGACATCCGCATTACCGTGAACAGAATTGAAAAAAACGGGAAGGCCGAAGTTCGTTTTGAGGATAACCTGGATCATATCCCTGGATTCAAAGCCGAGAAGGTCAATGCCGGAAAAAGCTTGCCGCCGGATGACGGTTTTGGTCGAGCCTGGGGGTTATCCGTCGTTCATCGAGTGGCTTTGCGCGGCGGCGGAAGCTTGAATGTCAGGCCATCCGAGCAAGGAAATGTCATTACCTACTTCATACCACTGGCGAAAAATGCATAAAGTACTGGTCATTGACAGTCCCACGCGCGACGCCGAACGCTTTGGTCGGATACTGGCCAAAGACGGCTGGGAAGCAGGAGTTTGCGAAACAAGCGCGGAGGCTGAAAGAGTCATTGCAAAAGCGGACGAAGGTTATGCCGCGGCGGTCATTCTGTGGGAAATCCCAGGTCCGCCTTTCGGATTCGATCTGTTGACGCAATGCAAACAAGTCTGGCCAGAGATGCCGGTCGTGATTGTCAGCGGGCGGCTGGATGCCGGTTTGGCGGTGCGCGCGGTTCATTTGGGGGCCAGCGACTTTCTGGAAAAGCCACTTGATTCCGAGCGCGTTATGGCCTGTCTGCAACGTTTGTTGGCCGAGCGCGATCCTCTTTCGCCGTTGGTCGAAAAGGCACGTCAAACCATTTTGGGCCAGTCTCCTAAGCTGTTGGAAATGGTCTCACAACTGGCCAAGGCGGTTCCTCACGCCGATTCGCGTGTGCTGCTGATAGGCGAATCAGGCACCGGAAAAGAACTGATCGCGCAGGCAATTCATCAACTGGGAACGCGCGCCAAAGCTCCGATGGTCGCGGTCAACATCAGTGCAATCCCGGCGACTCTGATTGAAAGCGCGCTCTTCGGCCATGAAAAAGGAGCCTTCACAGGCGCGGCCAATCCGCATGTCGGTTATTTGGAGGAGGCCGGCAACGGCACACTGTTTCTGGATGAGATCGGCGATCTGGAATTGTCGCTTCAAGTCAAATTGCTGCGCGTCATCCAAGAGAACGAGTTCCGCCGATTGTCAGGGAAAAAGACGCTTCCTTTCGCGGCACGGCTGATTTGCGCAACCAATCGTGATTTGGCTGTTGCGGTTCATGAAGGAACTTTTCGCCGAGACCTTTATCATCGAATCGCTGAATTCACGATTCAGGTTCCCTCTTTGCGCGAACGGGATGGCGACCTGACGTTATTGCTCAATCACTTTCTGACGAAATATCGTGGCACGCGCAACGTTCGCTTCGCCCGCGAAACTCTGACCATTCTCCGTAGCTATCCTTTCCCAGGCAATGTCCGCGAGCTTGAGAACCTGGTCAAAGGCGCTCTGATCGAATGCGAAAGTGAAATCGTTTTGCCGCACCATCTGCCGCTGAGAAGTATGGGCGCTTTTCTTTTGCCACAGGCTCAGGCAACTCCGGCAGTAGAGACTGAACCAGTAGCGCAACCGGAACAACGCGCTCAGACTCACCAAAAATTGTATGAAGAATTGTTGAGGCTCTTGCCATCAAACTGGCTGGATCTCCGTTACCGTGAGTCACTGCTGCCATACGAGCGCGTTTTCGACCGCATCTACCTTCAACACCGGCTGGAACGCGCGCGCTACAACATCTCTCAAGCAGCAAAAGAAGCTGGCGTGGATGGCAAAACATTCCGCAAACGATGGCGCGATTGTGGCTTGCCTCCGCTCAGCGCCGGAGAGGAGGGGTCTGATGGCTGATTTTCCTGAAAGAATCTTGATCGGCGACATAAACCAGAGCCGAATTGAGAAGAGCCGGATTGAGTTGTTGAGCGAGATTCTCACAACAGAGTTTTCTACCGAAATTCTCCCGGCTCAACACTTCGACGAGATAAATAAACATGTGGCTACAGCTTCATGGAACATTATTCTTGTCGCTACAGATCTCCCCTACCCACAGCAAACCGGCATTGATTTCACTCATCACTTCAATGCGCTATACGTTCAAGTGTCTGGTCGAAGCAAAGTTATCTGCGTCTATGGTGACGACGGCCCGCCTGATCTACTAGGACCATCTTCTGCCAGTGAGACGATTTTTGTTCCGGCTGCCAGGCTTGGAGAAAATGAACGAAGGCAGATTATCGGTCAGTTCAGGCAATGGTTAAATTGGTCTCCGCGCTGGCCGAAGGTTTTGTTGGATAACGATTTGTTACTAGAAGAGCAAGTTCGCTCATTGACGAACAGTCGGAAACTCAATGACGGCAAGGCATTGTTAGCGCAACTTGTCCGTGGTTTTTTCATCTGGGACAAAGTTATGGTCAACAGACTTGGCCAAGGGAAATCCGGTTCCAGAGTTTTCCGCATCCGTCCCGATCCTTGTGTTGCCGCCAATTCCGAATTCGTTCTCAAGTTGGTCAAGGAGGAGGATAAGTGGAAGATTGCTTCCGAGATCGCCGGGCATCAAAAAGCGCGTGAATTTCTTGCCAAACCTTTTCGCCAACACATTACCGATCTTCTCCCCACTATTTCACCGCAGGCTCCGCCTACGTCGGATTTATTTGAGTATGTTGCCTCGACCAGTGGAAACGCCTGGGAGGCGATTTGTTATGTTTCTATTGGTAACCAGGAACTTGGCCCGTTCATAGACCTTGAATCTATGTTGATTGCCGAAGCGAACGAATTGTCGAAGAAGGCTTCATCAGTGAAAAAGCCAACCCCACAATTCACTTTTTCTCCTACAACGATTCGCGCTGATCGACAGAAAATGTTGAAAAAGGTTTTGGAGTGGCTGTGCAGCCAATGGTATGACAAGGCGCAACCTGGCCTGGAACCCAGACAGCTTTGGGAAACACCGGATGCTCCGCCAACTCAGTATTCCGAACACCCGCCGTATCGCTTTACCGGCAAAACCAAAGAACGCATCATCGCTTTTCTTGACGGCTTTGACGCCCAACTGGGAGAGCGTTTTCTGCTACTGCACACTTCGTCGACATGGAGCGAGAGGGTGGTGCTAATCCGCGAATTGTTGAGCAGGGATGACGGGAAGACGGGTTTTGATAAACTGGATTGCTCTTTGAATGTTTTGCTTTCACCCGCGCATGGCGATTTGAATGCGGCTAACGTTTTGCTCTGGCTGGGACAGCAGGAGCATCCTTTTCTGATAGATTTTCCTTTCTATCAGGAACAGGGACATTTACCGCAGGATTTTGCGCGGCTGGAAGTTGAAATGAAGTTCATGCTGCTGGATCGGCAAGCGGATAGTCCGGCTGATAAGCTCCCGGCGTTTGATTACACACCCTCTCAAATGGCTCTCTGGTTGGAATTGGAAGAGCACTTGCTCAATGATTGGGCACAACTCAAACCTGACGATAAAGACTGGCAGCAACCTGGACACAAAGAGAATGTCATCTCCTGCCTTGAGTTGGTTCAACTCATTCGCGGCACGGCAAAAGACATTTATCACGATGCTGGAGTCGCTGATAACTTCCTTGACGAGTATTGGGCGGCGCTGCTTTACCACACGCTGCGCGTCCTGAGTTATCCGTCAATCTCCCTATTCAAGCGTCTGATGGCTGTTTACAGCGCCAGTTCGATCCTTGAAAAACTCCGCTAGGCCGCTCCCGCATCGACCCTGCTTGCCCGCCCGACAAGCCCGTTTTTATAATCGCCGTATGAACTTCAAACTCGTTTCGGATTACCAGCCCGAAGGCGACCAGCCGGAGGCAATCGAGTCGCTGGTCAGGGGCTTGGCCGACGGCGAAAAGCATCAAGTCCTGCTCGGCATCACCGGCAGCGGCAAAACTTTTACGATCGCTCAAGTCGTGGCGCGGGTGAATCGCCCGACGTTGGTGATGGCGCACAACAAAACTTTGGCCGCGCAGCTTTACCAGGAATTCAAAACCTTCTTTCCCGAAAACGCCGTCGAGTATTTCGTCAGTTATTACGATTATTACCAGCCTGAAGCCTACGTTGCGGCGACCGACACTTACATCGAAAAAGAATCCACAGTGAACGATGAAATTGACCGGCTGCGATTGTCCGCCACGCGCAGTTTGTTCGAGCGGCGCGATGTCATCATCGTCGCTTCGGTGTCGGCGATTTACGGCATCGGCGACCCGGACGCTTATTACGACATGGTCATGTTTTTGGAGCCGGGCCAGAAAATCAGTCGCAACGAAATCATCAAACGGCTGGTCGAACTGCTGTACGAACGCAACGACATCGAATTCGGGCGAGGCAGTTTTCGCGTGCGCGGCGATGTCATCGAAGTTTACCCAAGCTATCAGGAGCAGGCTTACCGCATTGAATTGTGGGGTGACGAAATTGATTCGATTTCGACGATTGATCCGCTGCTGGGCGAAGTCCTGAAAAAGCACGACAGCCGGCTGCCGATTTATCCCAAGACGCATTACGTCGCCACGCGAGCCACCACCAAACGCGCCGCCAAAACCATCAAAGCCGAACTGGAGGAATGGGAACCGCAACTGATCGCGCAAAACAAATTGATCGAAGCGCAACGGCTGCGGCAGCGAGTGACTTACGATCTGGAAATGTTCAACGAACTCGGTTTTTGCCGAGGCGTCGAAAATTACTCGCGGCATCTGACCGGTCGCGGAGTCGGCGAACCTCCGCCGACACTTTACGATTATTTGCCCGAAGACACATTGGTCGTGATTGACGAAAGCCATCAATCCGTCCCGCAAATCCGCGCGATGTACACCGGCGACCGTTCGCGCAAACAGAACCTGGTAGATTTCGGATTTCGGCTGCCGTCGGCGCTCGACAACCGCCCGTTGAAATTTGAAGAGTGGGAGCGCCGTGTCGGCCAGGTGATTTACGTTTCGGCAACGCCTGGTCCGTATGAGCTAACAAAATCCAGCGGCACATTTATCGAACAGGTCATTCGCCCGACCGGCTTGCTCGATCCTGAAGTCGAAATTCGCCCGGTGCGCGGCCAGATTGACGACCTGCTGGGCGAAGTCCGCGAACGCGCCGAACTCGGCGAGCGCGTGCTGGTGACTACGCTGACCAAGAAAATGGCCGAAGACCTGACGGATTATTACGGCGATTTGGGCGTCAAGGTGCGGTACATGCACTCCGAAGTGGACACGCTGGAACGCATTCGCATCCTGCGCGATTTGCGGCGAGGCGAATTCGATGTGCTGGTCGGCATCAACCTGTTGCGCGAAGGTTTGGATTTGCCCGAAGTTTCGTTGGTGGCGATTTTGGACGCCGACAAGGAAGGATTTTTACGGAGCGAATCGTCATTGATTCAAACCATTGGCCGCGCGGCGCGTAACTCACGAGGCAAAGCCATTTTGTACGCCGACAAAATGACCGATTCGATGCGCCGCGCCATTGGCGAAACCGAACGCCGCCGCACCAAACAAACGACTTTCAACGAAGCCAACGGCATCACGCCGCAATCCATCGTCAAACCGATTGAAGCCACGTTGGTCACGGCTTACGAAGCCGATTACTTCAAAGTGCCGTTGAAACTGGAAGCTTACGACGAATACAGCCCGGAAAAGATTGCCGAAACCATTGCCCAACTGAATCACGACATGCGCGAAGCTGCCAAACGCTTCGAATTCGAGCGCGCCGCCGAATTGCGCGACAAGATCAAGTATTTGCGCGAACGGGAATTAGCAGTGGCATAAATTTGGGTGGACACTCTAAACCTCGATTCCAACAGCGCGCATCAATTCCAGGGCGTTGCTGCGCTGAACGACGCCGGGCTGCATTCGGTAATCGAAAATCATCCTGCCGTTTTCCAGCCGATCTTCAAAGTGAACATTGATCGCGCGTTCGTCCAACGTATCGGCGATTCGCGTCAACGCCAGATCGTGCGTCGTCACCAAACCAATTGCTCCGCGTTTGACCAGACTGCGTACAACGGCTTCGGCTCCGATGCGGCGGTCGTGCGAATTGGTTCCGCTCAAAATTTCATCCAGCAAAAACAGCAGCGGCAGATTGTCGTTCGTCAGTTCGACGATTTGTTTCAGTCGCGTGATTTCGGCGTAAAACCTTGATGCGCCGGTTTGCAGCGAATCCAGAATGTGAATCGAAGCGCCGATGTTCAGCGGCGAAACTCGCAAACGGCGAGCGCAAACCGGCGCTCCGGCCAAAGCCAGCACGACGTTGATGCCTACGGTTCGCATCAACGTGCTTTTGCCGGACATGTTCGATCCGCTGACGAGCAGCAATTGATGGCGGCTGTCCAATCGCACATCGTTGCGAATGCAGCGCGAAGCAGGAAGCAGCGGATGCCCCAGAGCTTCACCGTCAAAACAGGCTTCGGTTTCGACAAGCTCAGGAAAAGGATTGTCCGGGCGTTCGTAGGCAAAGCTGGCCAGCGAATTCAACGCTTCGATTTCGGCGACGGTGTCCAGCCATTCGCCGATGTGTACGCCGGTGGTTTGCCGCCAGCGTTCGATGGCGACGGCAATTTGCGCTGGCAGCAGCAGTAAAAACGCAACGGGCGCGAAGAACTGATTTTTCGCCCAACTCAGAATTTCAAGCAGTTTGCTCAGCCGTGCAATTTGTTTCGATGGCGGCAAACCTTCTGTGTCGAGCCGCGCGCGCAACGCCGCCAGTTTCGGCGAAGCGAAAGGTTCGCGCTCCAATCGCTCCAGAATCCCCGCCAGCAAATTCAAATCGCGGCTTGGGCGTTCAACCGCCGAAATGATCGCGGCGGTCGCTCGGCTGTAGCGCGCATAAAAAAACAACACGAACGCAATCGCCGCCAGCGCGGGCAATCGCACGCCGAACGCAATCCACACGACAACCGATGCAATCGTCAGAAAGCCGGTTATTGCTGTGAAGATCGCCAGGACGCGAATTTGTTTCATCGAAAACATCGGCGCAGCATTTCCCCACGCTTCGACTTCTTCGGTGTGAACGCCCGTGCGAACTTCCGCGCCGAGCAGCACCAGGTCTTCGCGCAAATCCAAACGCGAACGCAATTCTTCGACAGCGACTTGGCGCGCACAAACTTCGCCGACATCGGCAGGCGACATCAACCACGCTGCCAGCTTCGCTTCGCCAGCGCGAGTTCGCGCGGTCGAAAGCAATTCAAACAACGAACCGCGACCAAATAAATCCAGGTCTTCGGCGTAAGCGTGAGACTTGTCGGCGAACTGTTCGCCGGTTTCGCCGCTGCCCGCCCAGTTGTCGTCAAGCCGCGCCAAACCGCGTTCGTAAAACTTTGCCGCGCGGGTCAGCCGTTCGATTTCGCCTAGCACTCGCTGGTGAATGGCCATCAACGCAATGAACACCGCAACCGGCAAGGCAAGCCACCACCAGGAAACGTGTCCGTCAAACGCCAGCACTCCCAGCACCGCAAAGACAGCAAACACGCTTCGTCGCGCAATCCAGAGTTTGCGACTTTGTTGCTGCTCAATTTCAAGCGTAGCCTGCCTGCTTGTCAGTCGGTGAGTGTATTCAGTGCGCGGATCGTTCAAATTCTTGTTCAATTGTATTTCCAGTTTGAGTTAATTTTTGGGCAAAGCGAACGCCACATAACTGCCGCCCGACGCAGAGCCTTTTCCGCCGCCGCAAGCGATGACGATGAATTGACGACCGCCTGTTTCATACATCGCCGGAGTCGCATTGCCCGCCGCAGGCAGCAAGGTTTCCCAAAGTAACTTGCCAGTCAGTTTGTCGAAGACGCGAAACTTTTTGTCAAAATTGGTCGCGCCGATAAAGAACAAACCGTTTTTGGTGACAATGCCTCCGCCGTAATTTTCGCTGCCGGTGTTTTTCAATCCTTGAGCAGCCAGCGCTGGGTGTTCGCCGAACGGAATCTGCCAGATGATGCGCCCCGCGTTCAGGTCAATCGCGTTCAACGTTCCCCACGGCGGAGCGATGGCCGGATAACCTTCGTGATCCAGAAATTTGTTGTAACCGTCCATCGTGTACTTCAGGTCTATGCGCGGATCGCTTGCCGTAGCGGTCGTTGTGGTGTCTTTGCCGGTCAGCACGTACAACGCCATTGCCTGAATGGCTTCGTTGCCCAACCGATTGAAACCCGGCATGCGGCCTTGTCCATTGCGAATGATGCCGCGCGCGTCGGATTCGCTCATCTTTTTGCCAAGCTCTTTCAGCGCGGGAAATTCCGGCGGCGAACCGCTGAAATCGCTTTTGTGGCAACTGGCGCAGTGTTCTTCATACAGCGTTTTACCGCTCGGCAAAGCTTTTGGTTTTGGCTTTTCGATGATTCTCAGTACCCAGGCCATTTCGTTGGAGTTCACATAAAACAATCCGGTTTCAGGATCGAACGCCGCGCCTCCCCATTCGCCCGCGCCGTCAAAACCCGGAAAGATAATCGTGCCTTCGTGGCTTGGCGGTTCGAACTGGCCGTTGCTGCGAAGCTTGCGGAATTTTTCCAGCGCGTATTGCCGAGCTTCAGGCGTGCGATTGGTCAGCAAGCTTTCGGTCAATCGTTGCCGCGCAAACGGGGGTGGCAGTAAAGGCAGCGGCTGAGTCTCGGCCAGCTTTTCGCCTTCAATCGGCGAAGCTGGATATTTTTTGTACTCAATCGGAAAGAGCGGTTTGCCGGTCGTGCGCTCGAACAAATACACGTGGCCGGACTTGGTCATTTGCGCGACGGCGTCAACGTTTCGCCCGTTGCGTTTCACCGTAACGAGTTGCGGCGCGCTGGGAAAATCACGATCCCAAACATCGTGTTTGACGGCTTGAAAATGCCAGACGCGCTTGCCTGTCTTGGCGTCCAGGCAGAGCAGCGTGTTGGCGAAGAGATTGTCGCCGGGACGATTGCCGCCGTAAAAATCAAACGCCGCCGAACCGGTTGGAACAAACACCAAGCCGCGTTGTTGATCTACAACCAAGCCAGGCCAGTTGTTGGCACTGCCCAAAAACTCGCGCGCATTCGACGGCCAGGTGTCAGCGCCGAATTCGCCCGCAGCCGGAATCGTGCGAAAGCCCCAGCGTTGTTTGCCGGTTCGCAAATCAAAAGCGCGAATGTCGCCCGGAGCCGCTGGCAAACCTTCGCTGGTCATGCTGCCGCAAATCAAAACGTCCTTGTAAACAACGCCGGGCGTGGTCAGCGTCACAGTCAGTCCGGCGACCGAATCGCGTCCCAAACCTTGTCGCAAATCAATCGCGCCGTTTTCGCCAAAGCCTGCCGCCGGTTTGCCGGTTTTGGCGTCCAGCGAAATCAGCGAATTGCGATAGCCAAAATACAAACGGCTTTCCTTGCCATCCGACCAATACGTCACGCCGCGGTTTCGCATCTTGCCGGTGACGCGCTTGCCTTCGTTCGGATCAAAGCTCCAGATTTGTTTTCCGGTCGCGGCGTCCAACGCGACTACGCGCAGCTTTGGCGTCGTGGCATACAGCACTCCATCAACGACAATCGGATTGCATTGCATTTCGGAGCCGTTGAATTCATCGCCGCTGTCAAATTGCCAGGCGATTTGAAGCTGGCGAACGTTGTCGCGCGTGATTTGCGACAGCGTCGAATAGTGGATGTTTTCTTCGCCGCCGCCGAATTGAGTCCAGCCGCTGTATTTCTTTTTGACTTGAGCCTGAGAACTGAAGGCGAACAATGCCGCCGTCAGCGCCAAACCGAATGCGATTCCGGTTTTTAGTTTGTTCATGGTTGCCGCCCGTAAAGTGAGATGTGTGACGGGCGCAGACTGTAGAGGCGGGTTGGCTGGAATTCAAGCAACGCGGCGCTGGCGGCGGCAGACGTTCGATCAAACTTTTTCGGCGGCGACTTCTTGCGGTGATTTGGGAAATCGCTTTTGGCTGAGTTGGTGAGCAAACCGCGACGAAGGAAACGCCGCGTGCAGTTCGTCATACAAAGCAAAAAACCGGTCGGCGACTTCTGGCCAACGAAATTGTTCGGCAGTCCACCGAGCGCGCGCCAGTTTGTCTTTGCGAACTGAGGCATCGGCGAAAACGGATTTCACTGCTTCGGTAAACGCTTCGCCATTGGCGGCGGCCAGCCAGGCGTTGGTGTCGTCGGCATAAGAAAGCACTCCGCCGGAACGCGGCGCGATCAACGGCAAACCGGCAGCCATTGCTTCCAGCGGAGCGATGCCGAACGGTTCGCGCGGATTTGGATGCACGAACGCATCGCAGTTGGCGTACAGGTTGATCAGAGCCTGTCGGTCTTGCACGTGGCCAAGTGAGAGAACTTTTCCGGGCGTTCGGCGATGAGCTTCGCTTTCCAGCCAATCGGTCAAAGGCCCTGCCCCGGCAACAACCAATCGGAAATTTTCGTCGGCCAATCGCTCCAACATTTCAATCAACAGCGGGACATTTTTTTCCGGCGACAATCGTCCGGCGTACAGCAACAGCCGGGTGTTTTGATCTCCATTGACCTGAGCCAGCAATTGTCGCCGCTTGGTTTCGTTTGGAATGGCAGCCGCAAATTCGGCAATTTGCGCTCCCATCGGCAGCACGCGAACTTCGCGCGGATGTTTGGCAGTCATTGCCGACAACAACTCCGCAGCGGTGTAATCGGAATTGGCGATGTGATAATCGAACAGCGGAATGTACATATGCCCCAGAAAAAATTGCGACCACGTCTTGCCAGCTTTGCTTTTGGTGATGAAGGCAGAAACGTTGTCATCCATGCGCTCGCAATTCATGCCGACCAACACGGTTCGCGGCAATCCGTTCAACCAGCGACGACGCAACAATCCGGCCAGCCAACTGACGGAGTATTTGTCGCAGATTTCTATCAATTCAGGTTTTTCTTCCGCCAGAATTCGTTTCAACTCACCGTCAAAAGCTGGCAAATACTTCGTCGGCATCAGCAAGCGGTAACGGCGATCAAACGAAGGGGCGTGAGGCGCTTTGATGAAATGGATGCGGGCGAATTCGCCAACGGTTTCTGTGCGGGTTTGTTCGCCGGGAACCACCAACGTCATCTGCCGTTCCAGCCGATTCGCGCCGTCCAGCAAGGCGCGATAAAACGTGCTGATCCCGCCCGAAGATTGATGGTAAGAATTGGTGATGTGTAAAGTTTTGATTGGCATTTCAGTCCTGTCTGACCCGAACCCAAACCGCTCGCGGCACAAAAGTCAGAAAATCGAAAATGATGCGTGGCGTCTGGCGAAAATCATCCAGCAAAGATTGGCGCTCAGCCCCGACAATGAAGGCTCCGCGTTTCATGGCGAACAGATTGAACATCGCCGAGAGCATGGAAAACACGACCGAGGCAATGATGCTGGTGGTCAATTTCTTGGTTCCGCTTGCCCAATGCAGCGCGAATTCCAGTGAATGATTGAGCGTCGGCATAACGATCATCATCACAATTGTGGCCAACCAGGCCGGACGCGCTTTGCGAAAGGCTTCGGTTGCCGAGCCGTAAAACCCTGCGACAGTGATGTAAAAAGCCGCTTCCAGGCTCATTGCACCAATTGCCGCCGAAACCCCCGCGCCCAGGTTGGCAAAGAAAAACAACGTGCCGCGCGTCAGTGCGCTCAGCACTGCCGATTTCCAATTCCATTGGCGAACTAGCGTTTGAACCGGATGGCGAAACAGGCTCAAGGCTGCTTCGCCGACGGTCGGTGAATTCAAATCACGATCAACTGATTGCATCCTGCCTCACAGTTGACGGCGTCAACGGTTGGCGAACGGCACGCTCTGCGGCTGCGCGTTGAACGCAAAGCTCATAAGCTTTCCAGACAGTTTCAAAAACGCTGTCCCACGAAGCCTGTCGCGCCAGTTCACACGCAGCTTCGCGCATCTGGCTCAGACGCTCCGGTTGCGAAATCAACTGTGTTATTGCCTTCAAAAACTCCGCATTGTTTCGCGCCACCGCTCCCGTTTTGCCGTCACGAATAATGAATTTCGGGCCACCCTGATCGCTGACGATGGCGGGCACGCCCGAAGCCTGCGCTTCCAGCACGACGTTGCCGAAAGTGTCTGTGCGCGAAGGGAAGATAAACAGATCGAGATTTGCGTAAGCGCGTGCCAACGCCTCGCCCTTCAACACACCGGCGAAGCTGGCTGTTTGCATTTGCTGTTCCATCCAAACCTGCTCGCTTCCAGTGCCGACAATGGCGAAGCGAAAATCTTTGACGCCGGCTGACAACAATCCTTTTTCCAGATCAGCCAACATCCGCACATTCTTTTCCGGCGTCAGCCGTCCAACGTAACCAATGGTGAAAAGCCCGTCTTTTCGCTCGCGTTTGGCTGGAGAAAACAAATTCGTGTCCACTCCGCGCCGCATCATGAAAACTGGACGGTTGGTTGCTCTGTGCAGCAATTCGCCAAGCTCTTCGTTTGGCGCCAGGAAAACTTTTCCCAGCTTGTAAAACAACAGCGTCAATTTCAGGCTCAGTTGTTCGGCGCTGCCTGCCAGCGAAAACCGGCGAACGTCCGGCAAAAATGGCAGCAATTTTTCCAACCGTTGTTTGGCGTATTCGTGAACGTTGGTGTGCCAGGACATAACAATCGGGAGCTTCAGCTTGTAAGCGATGTAAGCTCCCAGCAATCCAATGTCGCTCGGTCCGGTAACGTGAATAACATCCGGGTTGAATTCGCGGACGATTTTCAGCGTCCGTCGCGCGTGTCGCATCATCAACAAATCAAAGCGCAAATCGGCATCCAGCTTGAAGCCAAATTTCGTTCGCGGCAGCGCCAATCGCTGCAAACTGCCTTCTTCAACTTGTTCGATTTTGTCGCCTGCGTGAACGCACAGAAACGGCAATTCGCGTTTGCGAGCAAACGCCGCCAGCATTCGGCTGGTGTGTGCCACGCCGTTCACTTCGGTGTAAGAGTCGGTAAAAAAAGCGATTCTTGGTTCAGTTTTCATAACCCATCCTTTCCGCCGCAACTTCGACGGCGACTTTTTCTCCTGCAAGCGCCATTCTCAAAGCGGGCTGCAAGCGAGTTCCCAGCATACGCAGCATCCACAAGCTGGCGCGAACCCACGAAGGGCCGCCGTTCGGCCAATGCTTGCTCAGCGAACAGCTTCCGCACCCGTCGCCGATGTCCACGAAAACACGGTCGCTCCATCGCTCCTGCCCCAGCGGATGATTCGGATAATTCCTCAGCACGTCCGCCGCCACCTGAATCGTTCTTGCCACCATTGATTCTTTGTATTCAGGCATCAGCAAAACTTCGCTGTGATTGTCTTCGCGGATTTCGACCACGAAGTCCGCGAACGAAGTCGCGCGTGTCAGGTTCAGCAACGTGTTCGCCTGACAACCGTGCCGGTCGCCGCCGGTGACAACGGGAATCGCCCAATCTTCGGCCAGCCGCATCGTCGCCTGGTTTTCGCGCCACGAACGGAATCCGTTGATTTCAAATGCGTGGATGTGTTGGCGATGTTCTTGCAAGAAAGCTTTCAGGCAGGCTTGATGTTGATCGGCTCCTATGAATTCGATGTCCCACAGCGGATGATTCAACACTACCAACGTTTCCGGCGCTTCGTTCAGCAATACCAGTAAATCAACCAGCGGCATCGCGTCATCGGTTTGCTGACTGTATTTCATCAACTCCCTGTAGATTTCGTTGGCGAATTCCTGCGGCAGGTTGTGAACTCCGACGTGAAAGAATCCATTCTGGTAAGGCACAGTCCATTCCAGCGAAATAGGAATGCGACGACCCGAATCAATCACCTGCAAACGCGAACTGGCTTCGATGTCGTCGTGGTCGGTGATTGAAACAAACGCAGGCAAACCCAACCGGGCTTCGATCTGAATGGTTTCGATTTCCAGCACCTGACGCGGCGAAACCGGCGGCGTCCAATGCGCCTGACCAAAATCCACTGTTCGACCGTGCATTGTCAGGTAACGATCCATTTCGGTTTTGAACAGACCGGCGACAATCGGAATCATCCCGGCGTAATGAGGAATGAAAGTCAGCAACTCTTTGGAAAAGCTGGTGTGGCAATGCAACGACGCGGCAGCTTGATACCCTTTCAAGGCGGAAAACAGGCCTTTGCCTGCACGTTCGTAAACGTGCGTCAGCGTTTTAGCGCGGTTCATGTATTGTCCTCCTGAGTTTTGTGAGTTGGGTGTTGCGGGCGCAAAAAAGAAGCTGAAGACTAGGCGAAGCGTGTAACGTCGAGTTCAAGCCAAAACTAAATCCTTGTCAGAAGAGGGCTAAATCACCGTTAAGTTACAGGTTTTACGAAGGCTTAAGACGGCGCTGATGCGGTCTTAACGGAAACTTTGTTAGCTTCTGGTGGTTTTCGTTCCCCGCCACAAACGCAAAAATTCTGTGAGGATTCGCCCGTGAGAGCTAATTATCGAAAAGTCTGTTCATGGTCGGCGATCGCTCTTTCAGCAGGGCTGATCTTTGCCCTGGTCGCCATCGGTTGGATGGTTCCTGCATTGGCGCAAACCGTTGATTCGTTGCAGGCTCAACAAAACCTGGCTGGCGTGAAGAGCATTGATTACCTGCGCGTCAGTATGAGCGCACTGGCCGGGTTGACGTTGTTCATTTACGGCGTAACGCGACTGGCTCAAGGATTGGAATATGTCGCCGGCGAGCGAATGCGAAATTGGGTCAGCCGGTTTACGTCCAATCGGTTTGTCGGAGTGTTGACCGGAACTGTGGCGACTACGGCGCTGGAATCTTCTTCAGTGACAATCATCATGGTGATTGCGATGGTCAGCGCCGGAGTGTTGTCGTTTGTTCAATCGCTGGGGGTGGTGCTGGGATCAAATATCGGAACGGCTCTGGGCGCACAAATCATTGCGCTGGAAATCAATCTGTATGCTCCGCTGTTGATGGTGGCCGGAATTCTGTTTCACTTTCTGGGCAAACAGGAATTTCAGAAACACCTCGGTTTAGTTTTGCTCGGATTCGGTTTGCTGTTTTTCGGACTCGACGTGATCGAAGACGCAATGGTTCCGTTTCGCGGGCATCCGGTTTTTCTTTCCTGGATGCAGAAACTTGGCGATCAAGCGATGTTGGGAGCATTGGTTGGTGCAGTCTTCACCGTGTTGATTCAATCTTCATCGGCGACTGTGGCGATTGTGATTACTTTGGCCAGCGCAGGGATGATGCCGCTTTCCACCGGTATTGCCTTGATGCTTGGAGCCGAAGTCGGAACCTGCGCCGACACGTTGGTGGCAACCATCGGTCGCGGCAGACCTGCCCTGCGAACCGGAGTTTTTCATCTCTTATTCAATCTGGTTGGAGCCACCATCGGCATCGCGGTTGCTCCGCAACTGGCCAAGCTGGCGATATTGGCTTCGGGAACCGGAGGCGTCGGTCGCCAGATTGCCAACGCTCAGTTATTGTTCAATGTAGTCAGCGTCGTGGTGGTGGTTGGATTTTTGCCGATGATTGCGCGTGGTTTGGAAATCCTGCTGCCTGATACGACGACGGAGCAGGTTCAGCAAATTGCGCCTGCTTCAGCCGAAGGCGCTGCAAACCACGAAAAAGCATTACAAACCTGATCCGGGCTGTGCGGAGAGTTTATGCGAGCAGGCGATAAGTTGGGATTGAGACACGCACTCATCAAAACGGGATTCTGGAGCGACCAGGAATCAAGTGATCCAGTCAGCAATGAAAAAGCCGCTGCCGTTTTGTTGCAACGAATCGAAGAGCAACTGGGTGACAATGTCGCGCTTTTTTTCCAAAAAGCCGGTGAGCATTCATTGCTCAATGAAGTGCGCGTCAATTGGCGGCAAATGACTTCTGTGCTGGCGCGGGAAGAAAATCTCTGCGTGGCCATCTGCAAAGCAGCAGTCGCTTTGCCTTCGTTTTTGGAACGCCATCCTGAATGCGCCGCTGCTCAAAAGTATTCTCACAAGTCGTAAATTCATTCCACTGAGGTGCAGGTATGGATTCACATGAGTTGCTGGACAAAAAATTCCGGTTGGTTGGCATCGTGCCGTTGCTGATTTTCATTTATCGGCTGGCGCAATACATCAGCGTAGGCACGCCTGACTGGATCATGTACAACTGCCATCTTTCGACTTTGCTGTTGGCGGTGGCGATGTTTGCCGGTTGGCGCTTGGGCATTCGTGTTGCCGCCATCTGGCTGGTCATTGGATTGCCGATGTGGTTGATTGACGCCTGGGTTTTTCAAGTGCTCTGGATCGCTTCGGTGGTGTCGCACCTCGGTGGTTTTTTGCTGGCGATTTACGCCATTCGCAAAATTGGCGCGACCGGCAAAAGCTGGTTGGCTGCACTCGTTTGGTTTTTGTTCTGGCAATTGGTGACGCGATACACCACTGCGCCGGAACTGAACGTCAACATCGCACACACGCCTTATGAATCCTGCAAAATCTGGTTCAGCAGTTACTGGCAATTCTGGCCTGTCAGCGCAGCGGTTTCAGGATTGATGGCCTGGGTTGTGGAAATGGCGTTGGTCAAATTGTATCCGGCCAAAGCGGAGGCAGAGCCGGATTCCCCTGTGGTCTTACTGGAAACCGAAGCCGTGAGTTAAGAGCTTCATCAAGTCATACAATTTCAATTTCAATCTTCAAGTTTGAGGAATCAATGCTGAAAGCGGTTATTTTGGATTGGGCGGGAACGGCAGTGGATTACGGTTCGTGCGCTCCGGCGGCGGTGTTTCTGGATGTGATGTTCCGGCACGGCGTGGAAATCACAATGGAACAAGCGCGCCAGCCGATGGGGTTGCCGAAAAAAGATCACCTGCAAGCAATTCTGCAAATGGAATCGGTCGCCGAGCGTTGGCAACAGGTTCACGGTCGCCAACCGAACGACGCCGATGTCGAATCGCTATATGCGGAATTCATTCCGTTGCAAACAGCCTGTTTGAAAGATTATGCCGATGTGATTCCCGGCGTGATCGAAGCTGTCGCGGCCTGTCGGCAACTGGGCATGAAGATCGGTTCGACGACAGGGTACACTGCGGAGATGATGGAAATTCTGACTGCTGAAGCTCATCGTCAAGGATACGAAACAGATTGTGTGATTGTACCGTCGCAAGTTTCGGTCGGGCGTCCGGCTCCGTTTATGTGTTGGCAGGCGTTGGCGCGATTAAACGTGTATCCGCCATCCGCTGCGGTCAAAGTCGGCGACACCATCGTTGACATCGAAGAAGGATTGAACGCCGGGATGTGGGCGGTCGGTGTGGCCAAAACCGGAAACGAATTAGGTTTGAGCGAGCGCGAAATCCTTGCGCTGCCTGCCGGAGAGTTGCAGTCGCGGCTGGAACAGGCTTACCTGCGATTGTCGAACGCGGGCGCGCATCTGGTGATTGACAGCGTCGCCGATTTGCCGCACGCCATCGCCGAAATCAATCAGCGGTTATCGCGCGGAGAAAAACCTTAACAGGAACAGTCGAATGAGCAATCAAACTCAATGGGATGTCGCCGTTGTCGGCGCGGGGATTATGGGATTGGCGCACGCTTACACGTTGGCCAAACGCGGCAAGCGTGTGATCGTTTTTGAACGCAACCCGCGCGCGATGAGTGCTTCGGTGCGAAATTTCGGGATGTTGTGGCCGGTTGGGTTGTGGGCGGGAGAATGGCATCGCCGCGCGATACGCAGCCGCGACATCTGGCTGGAAGTTTTGCAGCAAAGCGGCATCTGGCACGAACACACAGGTTCGTTGCATCTGGCGTATCGAGACGACGAGGCCGCCGTCTTGCGCGAGTTTATTGAAGCTGGGCCGCAAGCTGGTTACGACTGCGAATGGCGTGACGCCCAACAAATTCTGGAGCAATCGCCGCTGGTAAATTCCGATAATTTGATTGGCGGAATGTGGAGTCCGACCGAAGTTTGCGTTGACCCGCGCCAGGTAATCGCCGCGTTACCCGGTTGGTTGAACAAAACCTACGGCGTGCAGTTTGAATTCAATTGCGCTGTTACGGCGTACGATCAGCCGAAAGTCACGGCTGGCGGACGCGAATGGCGCGCTGACCGTTTGATCGTCTGTTCCGGCGAAGATTTCCAAACGCTTTATCCCGAAACGTTTGCAGCCAGCGGAATGATCCGCGTCAAGTTGCAGATGATGCGTTCGCAAGCATACGGCGCGGACGTAAAGCTGGGGCCGATGCTGGCTGCCGGATTGACGCTGTGTCATTACCCGGCGTTTGGCGATTGTCCGTCGCTGCCAGCCTTGCGCGAACGATTTGAGCGCGAATTGCCGGAGTATGTGCGATACGGCATTCACGTCATGGCTTCGCAGCACGGCAGCGGCGAAATCACGCTTGGCGATTCGCACGAATACGGTGACGACATTACGCCTTTTGACAAAGACGAAATTGACCAGTTGATTCTGGAATACCTGCGGAAGTTTTTGATCCTGCCGAATCTGCACATCGCTTCGCGCTGGCAGGGCGTGTATGCCAAACATCCGACTGAAGTCGCCTATAACGCTCAACCCGCGCCCGGAGCCACCATCGTCGGCAGTCCCAGCGGACGCGGCATGACCATGTCGTTCGGCATCGCTGAAATGATCGTGGATTCGATGGAGTGAGCATGCAGGCAACGGAAGTCATCAACAAGATTTTTGCGCTGTATCACGAACGCGGGCATCGGCAATACGGTGAAGATGTGACAGAGCTTCAACACGCGCTGCAATGTGCTGCCTTTGCCGCGCGCAACAACGAAGCTCCGCACGTTGTCGCGGCTTGCTTGCTGCACGATTACGGCCATCTGGTTCACGACTTGGGCGAAGACATCGCCGAACGCGGCTTGGATGCCCGGCACGAAGAACTTGGCGCAAATCGTCTGGCGGTTTGGTTTCCCGCCGAAATCGTCGAACCGATTCGATTGCACGTCGCGGCCAAGCGGTATTTGTGCTGGAAAGTGCCGAATTACTTTGACGGTTTGTCAGAAGCGTCGCAGCGCAGTTTGCAATTGCAGGGCGGCGTTATGACCGACGAAGAAGCGGCGGTTTTTGAGCAAAATCCACACGGCGAAGCGGCTGCGCGGCTGCGCCGATATGACGACGCTGGCAAGATCAAGGATTTGGAAACGCCGGAACTGGAATCTTATCGGTTGTTGCTTGAACAGTTTGTTCACAGCCCTGCCTAAACGAACCGGTGTGACAATTTTCCAAATTGTCACACATCGCAGATGCGGCATCTGAAAATGACAATTTGAGAAATTGCCCTGCGGTTACTTTCGAGAATCACGAATGACCGACGCCAAAAACTACTTGAGCTTGCGTCCGCCTGCCAGCCAACTGGGTTTATCCATTTGGTGCATAGTCGCGGCGTTTGGCAGTTACTTTTGCATGTACGGTTTTCGCAAACCGTTCACCTCTGCCGGTTACGAAGAGTTCACGCTGATAGGGTTGAGCTACAAATCCGTTTTGGTTACGGCGCAAGTGCTCGGTTACATGCTGTCGAAGTTTTTGGGCATTCGCGTCGTTTCCGAAATGCCTCCGGCGCGCCGAGCGCAGACACTGTTGCTGTTTGTCGCCATCGCGCAAGCAGCGTTGTTGTTGTTCGCGCTGGTTCCGGCTCCCTGGAATTTCCTGTGTTTGTTCGTCAACGGATTGCCGCTGGGAATGGTGTTCGGCTTGGTGCTCGGCTTTCTGGAAGGCCGCCGCGCGACCGAAGCCCTGACCGCCGGATTGTGCGCCAGTTTTATTTTGGCTGACGGCGTGACGAAATCCGTCGGCGCGTATTTGCTGGCGTTGGGCGTCAATCAATTCTGGATGCCGTTTGCGGCGGGCGCTGTGTTTGCCGTTCCGTTGCTGCTTTTTACCTGGATGCTGGCGATGATTCCGCCGCCGACTGTTGCTGATGTCGAACATCGCCACGAACGCGCGCCGATGACTTACGAAGATCGCCGCCGGTTGTTTTGGAAATATGCCACCGGGTTGTCGTTGCTGGTCGGTGCGTATTTGTTGCTGACGATTTTGCGAAGCGTGCGCGCCGATTTCGCGCCGGAAATCTGGAAAGGGCTGGGGCAGGCTGCGCCGCCGTCTGTGTTCACTCGTTCGGAAATTTACGTGATGTTCGGCGTAGTAACGATTAACGGGTTGGCGGTGTTTATCCGTGACAATCGCCGAGCGTTTTTCGCCGCGATGATGGCTTCGGTGACGGGCTTTGCGTTGGTTGGGGTGGCGCTGGTCGGATTTCGTCAAAGCTGGGTCAATGGATTTCAGTTGATGGTGTTGGTCGGGCTTGGACTGTATCTGCCGTACGTCGCAGTTC
Source organism: uncultured Acidobacteriota bacterium (assembly GCA_902825875.1). Classification (GTDB taxonomy): domain Bacteria; phylum Acidobacteriota; class Blastocatellia; order RBC074; family RBC074; genus RBC074. Next base: position 8,537 of record CADECP010000031.1, on the reverse strand, counting down.
ACACCACGATTTTTGAACGGTTGCTGGCGATGACCGGCGACAAAGGCAACATAGGTTTTTTGATGTATCTGGCCGATTCGTTCGGGTATCTGGGCTACGTCGCCGTGATGCTGGCGCGCGGCGCAACACAATCCAACGGAAACTTTCTGGAGTTTTTCCTGACGCTGTCGTTGCTGGTTGCCGTCGTTTCAGCCGCGCTGTTAATCGGGTGCTGGATTTACTTTGCCGCGAAGACGCGAAAACACGCCGAACGAATCGAACAAATTCCCGCTTGAAAGTTTGATGAAGAATTAAGCACTTCGTAACCGGTCGTTAAACCCTCAGTCGTAAACTCTGCTTTTCAAACCGCAAATTCGCGCATCATCAAAGGCAGAATGCGATCAACCAAATCCATTTTGGAAAGCTTGGGCGTACGCACGGTCGGCGCTCAGGTTGTCGTCGAAACCCTGCCTTTCAGCCGCAACGACATCACCGCTGGTTCTGAATCCGAACTGCAAACTGTGGTCATCGGCGACAAAGCCGATGTGGATTTGCCGCTGCAAATCGAACAGTCGAATTATTACGCCAACGCCATTCGTCGCATCGCCGCCGGAGACACGCCACGTCGAGCCATTACCGAACTCGAAGCGTATTTGAACGAGAATTCCACCGGAGCGTGGGAAAACAGTTGGGTTCGTTTTCCACGCGCTCGGTTGAGCCGGTTTGCCCAGCGAGTATTCCAACAGGATTTGCTGGCGGACAAACGCGATTCGCGGCGCGGATTGCGTTCGGATTCAAACCGCTTTCTGTTTACTCATCAAGGCGAAGAATGGGTTCGGTTGCCGGTCAGTTATCTGTTGAAACTGGCTTTGGCAGAAGCCGTTGGTTCCCAGACAGATTTACCGCCGTTGGTGGAAAAGACCGGCAGCGAGTTGATGCAGCATTTTTTGAGCGACAACACTTCGCCCGAAACGTTTTCGTTCAACGTGGTTTTAGTGCGCCCTGAAACCGGAATGGGGCGCACGGTCGCGCGCGAAAAAGCCAAACGATTTTTGCTCTGCCAATTGCTGGTGATGTTTGCCGACCGCCGATTCGGGGTGCGCGAAAACGGCCAGCAAACTGTGGTGTATTTCGCGCCGCATCCGCCGGTGCGTCAAAAACAACTCAATGATTGCATTTCCGATGCGTTTTATCGTGAGTTGTTCATGAGTCCCTGCCTGTCTGGTTGGGACGACGGCGAAGCCAAGCACGATTACATGAAGCTTTGCCATCAGGTACTCAGCCGCAGCCAGCTCAACGCCGTCGCCAAACTGCGCGAAGCCGGAATCGTCATCAACAATCTGGTTGTATTGCCCAACGTGTCGAACATCAGTTTGGCCAACAACGGCACGCACGTCAGTTTGGGCAGTCGGCGATTGACCGAAGCCATGCGATTCAGTCAGCGCGATTTTGGCGTCGTCGAAGAAAAACAGGTTGGCGATCTGGCAATCAAAATTGTCGAACACTTTTTGCCGCTGTTTGTCGGGACATACAGCGCCGCGCCTTATCGGTTGGATTTCATGGACTTCCACCCGGAGCGCGTGTTGGGGTTTTTGCCTCACGAACTGGATTACACGCATTTGCGAATGATCTGGCGGCGTTGGCGCAAAAAAGCCGATTTGAATTTCTTTGGCTATCGGCTGACGCCGTTCGGGCCGCTGTGGCTTGATCGTTTGCTGAGCAAAACCTTTCGATTGAAAGGCGATTGCGTGGCGGATTTTCGGCTGATTGATTATCTGGCGGCGGTGATGAGCACCGAACGCAGCCCGGCGTTCGACGGTAGCGTCGGTAACGTCAACCGGCTGAAACGCGACCTGGCCGATTTGGGAATTTTCGACTCGAAAATGTCGCTGTATGCGCTGTACCGGCTGCGCGAATTTCAGCAGATGGGATTCACTGGTTTTGAAGGCCGTTATTACAGCTTGTTTGAAAGTTTCGGCGAAGACATGACGCACGCCGTCAACTTGCAAGCATTGATTACCGCTCTGGCTTTCAAATACCAGGCAACGGGGCAGGTGGCGCACGGTTCGATTCCCGACACGCCGTTTATCGAAAGCGAACGGCGGCAGGTGTTTTTCGGGGCGGCGATTGGCATTCCGACTTTTTATGTTCGCCAGGATACGAGCAATCAATTGTTGAATGCGATTTTGGCGCGGACAAAACGCACACGGCAAAGCCGCCGGTATCAAGGCTTTTTACGAGTTCGCAATGACGATTACTGTCGCGCGCTTTTGCAAACTCTGCGCGAAGACGCCGCGGATTTGATCGAACTGTTCGGGATTGAGAACACGATCCGGGATTTACAAGCCCGGTTGGATGTTCCGCAAGAACATTCCGCCGCCGGCAAGCTGATGCAGGGAATTTTGGGCGACGGCAAAACGCGCTCGCCGCTGGAATTCAGCGCCAGCGAATTCAATTCGCAAGCTGAGCATTTTTACCGAAACGAATTGCGCCGCCGCCACATTGCCGAAGCCTTTGCTTTTCTGCTTGAGGATTTGAATGAACTGGACGCGCTGCCCGGAACTGAAATTCGTCGCGCGCTGTTTTGGTTGTGCGGCGAACGCGACGTTCATCAACTGGCCGCTGAACAACAAGCGTTTGTTTTGGCCGATGAAATCACCGAATCGAAATTGCTGTGGTTGATAAATTTGATGTTGGTTTCGATTGCCTGCGACCGAATTCGTTCCGCCGAATCGCAACAGGAACGAGTGGAATGGCAATCGCCCGCCGAAAACCTTTATGACCAATTTGCATTCAATGCCGCACCAGTTTGTTGATCGTCGCACGGGGCAGGTCAAAACCGAACAGCTTTTCAGCGATTCGCTGGTGCAATGGCTGTATTCGTCGGTGCGCGAAAACGCTCCGGCACTGTTCCGCCTGGCTCTGAGCGCGCGCGCTTCGTCCGTTTTGGGTTTTTTGAATTACGACCTGCCGTTGGGTGGTTCGTTTTCCGGCGCGATGCGCTTTCTGCGCGAAAGCGGCGTCAATGTCGAAGAGTTTGTTGAATCGCCAGCGTCGCTGAACACCATGCGAAAGTTGTTCGAGCGACAAATTCGATACTGGGATTGTCGCCCGTTGCCGACGGAAAACCATGTTGTGGTTTCGCCTGCGGACGCGCGAGTGCTGGTTGGATCGTTTCATGAAGCTTCATCGCTGTTATTGAAAGGGAAGTTTTTCGATTTTGAAGAACTGCTCGGACGCGATAAACGCAATTGGCTGGCGGCTTTTACCGGTGGGGCTTATGCCATCTTTCGGCTGACGCCGGACAAATACCATTACAACCACACGCCGGTTGCCGGCGTGGTTAAAGACTTTTACGAAGTGCGCGGGCAATACCACGCTTGTAATCCTTCGGCGGTGGTGGCCGAAGTTACGCCATTTTCCAAAAACACTCGAACGATTACGGTGATTGACACTGATGTCGCAGGTGGAACGGGCGTTGGGTTGGTGGCAATGATCGAAGTAACCGCGTTGATGATCGGCGAAGTCAAACAGTGTTACAGCCGTCAGCGATACGACAATCCGCAGCCGATCACTACGGGAATGTTCATCGAACGCGGCTGTCCGAAAAGTTTGTATCGTCCTGGCAGCAGCACGGACGTGTTGTTGTTTCAGCCCGGACGAATCGTTTTTGATGCTGATCTGGTCGGCAATTTATCTCGCCACGACGCGCAAAGCCGCTTTTCGCAGGGTTTCGAGCGCGCGCTGGTGGAAACAGACGTGGCGGTGCGTTCCTGCATCGCCATTTCAACGGAGAACGTGACATGAGCAATGAACTTTTCCTGTTGGGGCTGGCTTTGGGATTTGGGGCAATTTTCGGTTGGGCGTTTCGCACATTGCCGCGCGAACACTGGCAGATTTTAGCGGCGCTGCCTCGTCACAAAACCGCATCCGGGGAATGGCAGGGATTGAATCTGACGTTTTACGGATTCTTTCAGGCGACCTCGAACACGCTGGGGATCGTTGCACTGTTTGTGTTGCTGGGATCAATCGGCGTCGAAGCCAATGCCGTGTTTGCGTTGATCGTCGCCGTGTTCGCGCTTTGCTGGCCAGCGGCGCGATGGATTGCCCGCGTGGTTGAAAAGAAAGCCCACACCTTCACCATCGGCGGAGCTTCGTTTGTTGGCGTGTTAGCGACTCCAGGGTTGATTGAATTGGTTAATTGGGCGTTCAGCCGATTTTCTGGAAGCCTGTCCGGCAATCGAATTCCGGTTGTTCCTGCGCTGGCGGCGCTGGCCATCGGCTACGCTTATGGCGAAGGGTTGGGCAGGCTGGCTTGCATCAGCTTCGGATGCTGTTACGGCAAATCGGTCGCAGAGCTTTCACCGCAAATGCAACGCTGGTTCAATTCGCTCAGCTTTACCTTTGCCGGTGCGACCAAAAAAGCTGCCTACGAAGGCCGACTGGAAGGCGTGCGGTTGGTTCCTGTGCAAGCCATCACTTCGGTCATTTTTGTATTCATCGGGCTGGCAGGAACTTATCTTTTTCTTCAATCACATTTCAAAACCGCGATGTTGCTGACTTTGTTGTCAACGCAACTTTGGCGGTTTTTGTCGGAAACGCTTCGCGCGGATGTGCGTGGCAAGGCGGAAAAGATTTCGGCGTATCAGGTCATGGCCTTATTGATGGTGGTGTATTCAGCCATCATTCCGTTTGTTTTTTCAGGCGTGTCGGCGCCAACGGCTGCAATCGCCGAGGGGTTGCAAGTGCTGTGGAATCCGGCGGTGATTCTTTTTTGTCAGGCGTTGTGGCTGATTGTATTTTTGATTACCGGGCGTAGCAGCGTGACAGGCTCCACGCTTTCTTTCTTTGTTCACCGTGAACGAGTCTGAAAATTGTCCTCGCCATATTTAACTCAGGTCTTACAGTTTATTGAGTCGCACTTAAGGTTAGGCCTGTAGATTCTTCCATCAAACAAGCAAAGCATAGCCAAATGACTCCGGCGCGAAATCTTCTGCGGTCGCGCGCCGGAGTCACTTCCATTAAATAAATAATCGTTTTTTTCAGAAGGAGGAGTTTTGAAAAACAAAAAGCATTTTGTTCAGGCTTTGGCGCGTTTTGGCGCGTTCAGCTTGATGTTTTTATTTACGACCACCGTCGGATTGGCTCAATTCGACAGCGCGACGGTGCTTGGCACTGTGCGCGATTCCAACGGAGCCGTTTTGCCCGGTGTGACCGTGACGTTGAAAAACATCAGCACGGCGATTTCCATCAATGCTCAAACGGATTCCGACGGTAATTACCAGTTTGCCAATGTTCGAATCGGCGATTATCGAGTCAGCGCCGAAAAGCAGGGCTTTTCGACCGCCGTGGCTGAGCGTGTGAACATCACGGTCAACGCTCGTCAGAGAGTGGATTTGGCAATGCAACCCGGCGCAGTAACCGAAACCGTAGTCATCACGGACGCGGCTCAATTGCTGGAAGCCGATTCCAGCGTGCGCGGTCAGGTTGTGCAGAAACAGCAAATCGTCAGCTTGCCGCTCAACGGACGTTCTTACGCCAACCTGGTTTTGCTTGCTCCGGGAGTTCGTGAATCCAGCCAGAACGCCGCAACCGGCGGCGGGCGCGAAGCGGCGTTCAACGTCAACGGGCTTCGCAACACGATGAACAACTTTTTGCTGGACGGCGTGGACAACAATGCTTACGGAACCAGCAATCAGGGATTTTCTTCGCAAGTCGTGCAGGTTTCGCCCGACGCCGTGGACGAATTCAAAGTCCAAACCAACACCTACAGCGCGGAATTCGGACGCAGCGGCGGAGCGGTTATCAATGCCGCTTATCGCAGCGGCACGAATCAATTTCATGGCAACGTCTGGGAATTTCATCGCAACACGGTTTTGAACGCCGTGGGCTTTTTCAAACCGGTCAGCGGCGTCAAACCTCCGCTGATTCGCAATCAATTCGGTCTGACGTTGGGCGGCCCGATTGTCCGTGATCGCACGTTTTTCTTTCTGGATTACGAAGGTTTCCGGCAAGTGGAAAAGAACGTTTCGTTTTCGACCTTGCCGACCTTGCAACAGCGGCAAGGAATTTTCACGGGTAATGTCCGAGTCCCTTATGACTTTGTGGATTCGACCGGAGCGACAGTCAGAGCCGGAACGATCATCAACGCCGGTCAGCCGGTTCCGATGACCGCGTTGGCGCGCAAGGTGCTGAATGAATTGCCAGCGCCGAACATCACGGCGGGCAAAACCGAAACCAACTTCGCCAACAATTACAGCGAACTGGTGACCAACCGAAATTTCAACGACAAATTCAACGTCAAGCTGGATCATCACTTCAGCGAAAAGCTGAACGGATTTGTCCGTGTTAGCCATCGCAAGGTGAATGAATTCAACGGCCCGACGATTCCTGGCCCATCCGGCAGCGGCGGCAACGGATTTATCAATGTGCTGAACCAGCAATTAGTTTTCGGCGGAACTTACATTTTGACAAACGGTTCGGCGCTGGAAGCGCGATTGGGCATTTCTAAAATCGAAGGCGGTAAACGACCTCCGCTCAGCGGCGGGCCGAGCGTGCGCGAACTTTATGGCATCACAGGTTTGCCCGAAGATCGTTCGATCACTGGCGGTTTGACCACGCAAACCATCACAGGGTTTTCGCAGATTGGACGGCAAGCCACCAATCCACAATTCCAGAATCCGACCACTATCAATCCGCGATTCAATTACACGACGACGTTTGGCCGCCACAGTCTGAAGGCCGGTTATGAGCATCTGACCGTCAACACAGACGTTCAAGATACCAACCCGCTGATGGGGTTGGACACTTACGCTGGCCAGTTCAGCCGTCCGACGGGCATCGGCGCAAACACGATTTACAACCTGGCTGACTTTTTGTTCGGCGCGCGTTCGCAATACGAATTCGCCAACTTGCTGGTGGTGGAAATGCAGCGGCGATTGCATTACGCCTACTTGCAGGACGATTTCAAAGTGAATCAGAAGCTGACGCTGAACTTGGGCGTTCGTTATGAATTCGCTTCGCCTTACACCGAAGCGCAAAATCGTTTGTCGAATTTCGATCCGGCGACGAAAACGATTCTTCAAGCCAAAGACGGTTCGTTGTACGACCGTTCGCTGGTTGATCCCGATTACAACAATTGGGCGCCGCGACTCGGCTTTGCTTACAACTTGATGGACAAAACCGTCGTGCGCGGCGGCTACGGCATCGGCTATTCGCACTTCAACCGCGTTGGCAGCGCCGATTTGCTGGCGACGAACTTTCCGCAAATCACACGCGCCAACATCACGCAAAATGCCGCGCTGGCGCTTTGCACGGGCAATGCGTTTGCCGACAACTGTTTCCGCCCGACGCAAGCCGGGTATCCAACCAATCTGCCGAATAATGTTGTGCTGTTCGTTCCGCGCGAAATCCGCACGGCGTACATTCAAAACTGGCAATTGTCGGTGCAGCGCGAACTGCCGGGCAACATGCTGCTTGATGTGGCTTACGTCGGAAACCATGCGCTGAAGATGATTCTGCTGGCCGATTACAATCAGGCGCGTCCGTTGACGACGGCTGAACTGGCTCTGCCCGCGGCGCAACGTCCTTCGCTGGACGCTCGTCGCCCGATTTCCGGCTTCCGTTCAATTTCAGCGACGTTGCCCGCAGCGTATTCCAACTACCACGCCCTGCAGGTGAAACTCGAACGCCGCTTTTCGCGCGGCATTTATGTGTTGAACTCCTTCACATGGTCGAAGGCGATTGATAACGCTTCGCAGGTGTTGGAAGAACCGGGCGGCAACACCGGAACTCCTCAGGACGTGTACAACATTCGTGCCGACCGAGGCATTGGCGCTTACGACCAGCCGTTCAACAACACGACCAGCTTCGTTTGGGAACTGCCGTTCGGAAAAGGCCGCGCCTGGTTGGACAGTCTGCCTTACGCGCTGGAAGCTGCGTTGGGCGGATGGGCGCTGACCGGCATTAACACGATGAGCAGCGGACAGGCGGTGAATTTCCGCTACACGCCTTCGCCGGTGACGGCCAACCTGCCGTCGTTCATCGGCGGCGTGGCGCTCAGACCGAATCTGGTTGGCAATCCGATTCTGTCCGACGGACGAACGATTGATCGCTGGTTTAACACCGAAGCCGTTCGATTGCCGACTCAGGATCAGCCGTTCGGCAACGCCGGGCGCAACATCGGACGTGGCCCGTCGTTTTACCAATTTGATTTGGGATTGCAGAAACACTTTGCGCTGCCGATCATCAATGAAAGCTCCCGACTGGAATTCCGCGCGGAGTTTTTCAATCTGCTGAACAAAACCAATTTCGGTACACCGAATCCCAATGCTTCCGGCATTGTGTTCAATACTGATGGTACGCTGCGCACGGCTGGCGGATTCGGGACGATTCGCAGCGCCAATCCGGCGCGACAAATTCAGTTCGCCTTGAAACTTTCTTTCTAGCAGCTTTCTTGGTACTGGCACTTCATCCACGGAGTTCCGTGACAAGCTGCGAAATCTTCGCAGCTTGTCACGGAACTCCGTGGATGTTTTTTTTATTTTTCAAAAAGTTGG
>CADECP010000030.1 GCA_902825875.1 uncultured Acidobacteriota bacterium | reverse complement strand
TAATGAAAACTGGTGGGACAGGTTCGGAACCTGTCCCACCCATTTCCTGAGGAGGGAGTTATGCCAATCAAGTTAATTCGGGTGTTTGTGCTGCTGGCGAGTTTCAATGTGCTGGCTCAGTCGCAAGACTGGTCGCAGTGGCGCGGAGCCAATCGTGATGGAGTGGTCAAAGACTTCATCGCTCCTGCCGCATGGCCAAAAGAGTTGAAGCAAGTCTGGAAAACGCCGATTGGGGCGGGTTATTCATCGCCGCTGGTTTCAAAAGACCGCGCTTGGATTCACAGCATGAACGGCGAAGAAGAAACCATCACCTGTCTGGATTTGAAAACCGGCAAGCCTCTGTGGAGCAAACGTTACCCGGCGCAATTCACCAAAAACCAGTACGCAACGGCGATGAGCAAAGGGCCGTTTTCGACTCCGGTGTTACATCTTGGAAAACTGTACACGTTGGGCGTCAACGCTGTGCTTTCGTGTTTTGATGCCGCGACGGGCGAACTGAAATGGCAGAAGGATTTCGGCAAACCCAGCACATCGAAAAACTTTTGCGGCACGGCGATGTCTCCGGTGATCGAAGGCGGCAACTTGATTGTTTATACCGGCGACGACATCAAAGGCGGAGTGATGACGGCGCTCAACGCCGCTACCGGCAAAGAAGTTTGGCGCTGGGCAGGCGAAGGACCGGGATACGCTTCGCCGATTGTGGCTGCGTTTGGCGGAGTTCGGCAGATCGTGACGATGACGGATAAATCCGTTGTCAGCATTGCGGCCAAAGACGGCCAATTGTTGTGGCGATTGGAATGGCCGGACGAATGGAACGAAAACATCGTCACGCCGCTGGTTTGGAAAACTTCGCTGATTCTGTCCGGCGTTCGCAAAGGCACGATGGCTGTCGAACCGACAAAAACCGGCGACAAGTGGGAAGCCAAACCGTTGTGGCACAACCGCGAACTGACGATGTACATGAATTCGCCTGTGCTGGCGAGCGATCACTTTTACGGGATGACCAACAAGCGCAAAGGCTCCATCTTTTGCGCTGAAGCCGCGACCGGCAAAATCCTGTGGTCAACCGAAGGCCGCGAAGGCGCGAACGCTGCGATTTTACACACGAAAGATTTGCTGTTTGTACTGACCAACGACGCCGGATTGATCGTGGTGAAAAAGAACGTGGCTAAGTTTGAACAACTGGCGAAGTATTCCGTCGCCGACAGCGCGACGTACGCGCATCCGGTGATCTGGGGAAAACAGATTTTGGTCAAAGACGACGCGAACATTTCGCTGTGGAGCGTCGAATAACACTCACCGTTGCCGGAATTCCGAACCTGAAACGCAGAGGTTGAAGAAAGCCTCTGCGTTTTGTGTTGATGCGTTCGATTTTTTCGGACGACCTCTTTATGATCTCAACCGTAAGCAGTAACCCATCAATTACTCAAATTCTGGCGGACAAATGAACAACGTGACTCTTCGGCTGAAGATGATGGTTTTGATCGTGGTGGCCACGATTGGCGGCGCTTTGTGCTGGCCGCAAACCGTAACACGCAGTCAGCGACAAATTGATTTCATGCGAGACATTAGGCCGATTCTTTCGGACAAATGTTTTGCTTGCCACGGCCCTGACGCGGCGGCTTTGAAGATCAAGCTGCGGTTGGATTCCGAAGCTGCCACGTTGGCCGAACTGCGCGCAGGCAAACACGCCATCGTGCCGAATCACCCCGAACAGAGCGAGTTGGTTCGCCGCATCAACGCCAAAGACGAAACTTTGCGAATGCCGCCAGCCGATTCAGGCCGCGCGCTGACTGAACGCGAAATTGAATTGCTGACCGAATGGATTCGGCAAGGCGCTCGTTGGCAACAGCACTGGTCTTTTATTCCGCCGGTTCGTCCGGCGTTGCCGAAAGTCAAAAACTCCGCGTGGCCGAAAAACGCGATTGATAATTTTGTGTTGGCTCGGCTGGAAGCTGAAGGTTTAAGCCCTTCGCCCGAAGCCGACCGCGCGACGTTGATTCGCCGCGTGGCTTTAGACCTGACTGGTTTGCCGCCTTCACCCAAAGAAGTGGATGAATTCCTGGCCGACAAATCGCCGAACGCTTACGAAAAAGTCGTTGATCGTTTGTTGGCTTCGCCGCGCTTTGGCGAACGAATGGCGTTTCGTTGGCTGGATGCGGCGCGGTATGCCGACACGAATGGTTATCAACTGGACGGCGAACGTTCGATGTGGCGTTGGCGCGATTGGGTGATCAACGCTTACAACCGTAACTTGCCATTCGATCAATTCACGATTCAGCAACTGGCTGGGGATTTGTTGCCGCAACCTAAAAACGCCGAAGCCGCGCTGGATCAAATCATCGCCACAGCTTTCAACCGCAATCATCGAGGCAATTCCGAAGACGGTTTGGTTCCAGAAGAGTACAGAATTGAATACGTCGTTGATCGTGTGGACACGACTTCGACTGTGTTTATGGGGCTGACGATGGGTTGCGCGCGTTGCCACAATCACAAATTCGATCCGCTCAGCCAGCGCGAGTATTACCAACTGTCGGCTTACCTGAACAGCATTCCGGAAGACGGACGCGCCAGCAATTACGGCAACTCTTCGCCGTGGATTTCGGCTCCGACTGTAGAACAGCAGCAGCGAATGAAACGGCTGGAAAACCACATTGCGTTGACCGAACGCCAACTGGCGGCGTCGCTGAAAACCAACTCTGCCGCGCAACGTCGCTGGGAACAGTCGCTGAAACCGTCTGCCAACGCGCAATGGTTTCCGACGGACAATTTGCTGTTGCGGCATTCAATGGATGAAGGCGCCGAACTGGAAATCGTCAGCAAGCTGGCTCGGATCAACGTCGCCCGCCCGGACGACGAAGAAACCGAAAAGCCTCGTCAGCAGGAAATCAAAAAAGACGACATCGGCTTTCGCAACGGCAAGCCGCAATTCGTGGCTTCGCCTGTGGGACAGGGCGCGGCGTTCGACGGCAAGCAGTATTTTGACGCGGGCAAAGTCGCCAACTTCGATTACCGCGACCGCAAACGCGATTACAAAGACAACTTTGCCGTGTCCGTTTGGTTTTATCCTGAAGCCGATCAGAGCGGCGCAATCGTCGCGCACATGAACGACAACGTCGGCGAAAGCGATTACGGTTTGCCGAAGCACAAAGGTTGGAGCCTGTTTTTCCAGAACGGCAAATTGCATTTCAACGTGGTCAGCGTGTGGGCGGACGATTCGTTCCGAGTGGAAATCGCAGACAAGTTGCCGCTCAATCAATGGCATCAAGTCGTGGCGATGTTCAACGGTTCGGAATCGCTCGACAAGGTGAAGATTTACGTCAATGGCCGCGAAGCCAAATTGAATGTCATTCACGGGCGATTGTTCCGCACGTTCGGCGACGCCAATCGCACGCTGAAATTCGGCGCAGGCGGCGGCGCTGCTTATCGGTTCAAAGGACGGCTGGACGAAATTCGTGTTTACAAGGCATTGCCCGAGGCTGGCGAAATCGCCGTGCTGGCTTGCGCTGATTCGCTGGAAACCATCGCCGCCATTTCACCGGCAAAGCGCACGCGCGTTCAGCAGTTGAAAATGCAGGGAGCATTTTTGGAATCCGCCGCGCCCGCCGAAGCCAAACATTTGTGGCAACAGCTTTCGGAATTGAAAAAACAAAAGCTGAATCTGGAATCGGAATTTTCGACCTTGATGGTCATGCAGGAAACCGCCACGCCGCGTCCGGCTTATGTGTTGCGGCGCGGAGCTTATGACCAACCGGCGGAACAAGTTGAACGCGCTTTGCCAGCCGTGTTGATGCGGAACCGCGACCGTCAGGAAGCGGAGTTGGTTCCCAACAATCGTCTGGGTTTAGCTCGGTGGCTGGTCGGCAAAGAAAATCCGCTAACGGCGCGCGTTCAGGTCAATCGGTTCTGGCAAATGCTGTTCGGCACGGGGCTGGTAAAAACGGTTGAAGATTTCGGATCGCAAGGCGAACTCCCCAGTCACCCGGAGTTGCTGGATTGGCTTGCCGTCGGATTCAGAGACGGTGAACGGAACGGAACCGGGAGCGGTAGTGACCGGGTAGGCTCTGGCAGTAAGGACAACCCGCTTGCTACCGCGCGCGGTTCCGTACCGGCATGGGATGTGAAGGCGATGCTGAAGTTGATGGCCATGAGCGCGACTTATCGCCAGTCATCCAAATTGAATCCGCAATCGGAAGACCCGTCCAACCGTTTGTTGGCGCGCGGGCCTCGGTTACGGTTGTCGGCGGAAATGATCCGCGATCAGGCGTTGGGGGCTTCCGGATTGCTGGTGGAAAAACTCGGCGGCCCTTCGGTTAAACCGTATCAGCCAGACGGACTGTGGAAAGACATGACTTTTTCAAACATGACTTTTTACGACCAGGCCAAAGACGAAGGTTTGTGGCGGCGCAGTCTTTACACGTTTTGGAAGCGCACGATTTTGAATCCGGCGATGCTGACGTTTGACGCTTCGGCGCGCGAACTGTGTTCGGTGCGCGAAGTCCGCACGAACACGCCGCTTCAGGCTTTGAATTTGATGAACGACGTGACCTTTGTCGAAGCCGCGCGATTGTTGGCCGAACGAGCGATGACGGAATCGTCAGAAAATCCACGCCAGCGGCTGGCGTGGATTTTCAGGCTGGTGCTGGTTCGCACACCGTCTGAAACCGAACTGGACGTGTTGCTGAAAAGTTTCGCCGCTCAACTTCAGGCATTCAAAGAAAAACCGGACGAGGCCAAACGGCTGCTGGCCATCGGCGAACGCCGCAACAATCCGAAGTTGAGCACTGCGGAGTTGGCTGCTTACGCAACTGCGGCGAGTTTGATTTTGAATTTAGACGAAGCGATCACAAAACAATGAAACTGAAATTATTACTTTTGCTATGCCTAATTCCGGTGCTGATTGCCGCTGTTTACGTCGCGCCGGTTCAACCGCCCAAACCGTTTGGAGCCGTTCCCAGCGAACGCCAGTTGCGCTGGCACGAACTGGAAACTTATGGCTTCGTGCATTTCACGACGAATACTTTCACTGACAAAGAATGGGGCTACGGCGACGAAGACCCCTGGATTTTTTTACCGACGGATTTCAGCGCCGACCAGATCGTCACCAGTTTGAAAGCTGGTGGATTGAAAGGCGTTATTCTGACGGCCAAACATCATGACGGATTTTGTCTGTGGCCAACCAAAACGACGAATCACAACATTTCCAGAAGCCCTTGGCGCAAAGGCGCAGGCGATGTGGTCAAAGAGTTCGCTGACGCTTGTCGTCGTCACGGCATGAAGTTCGGCGTCTATCTCTCTCCCTGGGATCGCAACAACGCCAATTACGGCAAGCCGGAATACGTGGCGATTTACCGCGAACAATTGCGCGAGTTGATGACCAATTACGGCGAGTTGTTTGAAGTCTGGCACGACGGCGCAAACGGCGGCGATGGCTTTTACGGCGGAGCGCGGGAACGTCGCAAGATTGATAAGACGATTTATTACGACTGGCCAACGACGTGGAATCTGATTCGCCAACTGCAACCGAACGCGGTGGTCTTCAGCGACGCCGGGCCGGACATTCGCTGGGTTGGCAACGAAAAAGGAATCGCGGGCGATCCTTGCTGGACGACGATCAACGGCGAAAAGATTTATCCCGGTCAGGAAGGCGTCGAAAAACAATTGAACAGCGGCGACCGCAACGGCACGGTTTGGCGTCCGGCGGAATGCGACGTTTCGATTCGCCCCGGCTGGTTTTGGCACGAAGCCCAAAACGACAAGGTGAAGACTCCTGAACAATTGAAGAATTTGTATTTCGCGTCGGTCGGGCGCGGAGCCTCTTTCCTGCTGAACGTGCCGCCGGATCGTCGAGGCCGCATTCACGAAAACGACGCGAAGTCTTTGCGCGAGTTTGGCGATTGGATGCGGCAAACCTTCGCCGTCAATCTGGCCAAAGGCTCAAAAGCAAAAGCCAGCAACGTGCGCGGCAACGACAAACAATTCGCTGCGGCTAAAGTTCTGGATGCCGACCGATTCAGTTATTGGGCGACTGACGACGCCGTGACGACGGCGGAGCTTGAATTGGATTTGGGAGCGGAGAAAACTTTCAACGTTGTGCGCGTGCGGGAAAACATCAAACTTGGCCATCGCGTGGATGAATTCGTAGTTGATGTTTGGGCGGACGGCCAGTGGAAAGAATTTGGCAAAGCCGTCGGCATAGGCGCTCAGCGATTGTTGCGCGGGCAATCGGTGACGACGCGCAAAGTGCGATTGCGAATTACCAAAGCCGCCGCCAGTCCATGCATCAGCGAATTCAGTTTGTTTGCCGAAAAATGACTCGCCCTGGAAGCGTTGAAGGGGGATCGCAAAGGGCAACACAGCATCCGTATCAACGACCAGTTTCGCGTTTGCTTTCGCTGGACGGCAGACGGCCCCGAAGACGTAGAGATTGTGGATTATCACTGATGGAGAATTCCTATGTTTAAGAACGGTATGCGGCCAGTCCATCCCGGCGAAGTCCTACGTGAGGATTACTTGATTCCGCTCGGCCTGAGCGCAGCCGCTTTGGCCAAGGCGCTGCGTGTTTCAGCGCAGCGCATCAACGACATTGTGCGCGAGCGGCGCGGCATTACCGCAGACACAGCGATGCGATTGGCTTTTTACTTTGGCGGCGATGCACGCTCCTGGATGAATTTGCAGGCCGCGTATGACTTGCGCGTCGCTGAAATCCAAAACGCCAAGCGGATTGAGCGCGAGGTCATTCCCGCAGCAGCCTGAGCCAACAGGAAAGAGGACGATAATTAGTGATTTGCTAAAACTGTGAAGCAATCAGGAGGCATTGACGGCGGTGTGCAGTGATTGCCACGAAGCCAGCAAAAGGGCTTCGATCTGTTTCCAATCGGCTTCGGTGACGCCGCCCGCTTCGGCACGTTTGTCACGGATGGTCATGGCTTCCTGACGCAATCGCGCGTGTTCCAGCAAGCGATCAGCCGGGACTTTGTAAACTTCTGCCGGAAGCTCAGCCAGCGATTTGTTCAAATCCTCCAGCGAGTATTTGTTGCGCTGGCGGTGAATGATCCACCATTCCAATTCCAGCTTGGCGGCTTTTTCCACATCGAAATTTACGTCGGCTCCGTCGTGAATCGCCTGATAAAACTTGACCAGAGCAGGCAACGCCTTTTCGTAATCTTCGCGTTTCTTGCCTTCTTTGAAGACAAAGGCGGCTTGGGCGGCCTGGTACGCAACGGCGTTGGAGGTCGCATAAGGCATGCCATATTGCGACCGCATTAACTCCGCTAGTTGCCGAAAAAGCTTCACGCGCTCTTTGGCGTAATACGAACGCCACATGTCTGTTTCCAACTGTGCGACGACTTTCGGCTCGAAATCCTTCAAGCTGTGCTGGCGCGGGCCATAAAGGTCGAAGGCCAGCCAGCCTAAACCGACGATCACCATTGCCAGAAACGCCAACAGCACTCGACGCACCCATCGAGTTCCGCGCGAACGCGGTCGGGAACCATTTTGCCTACTGTTCATTGTGTGACTCCTGATCGTGGAATTGACTTCGCCGGATGATACGACGGCTGGGCGGGAAATGGATTACTGAAAATGTGAAGAGGGAAAGAGGGAAGGGGAGACGGAGGGAAGGAGGGAATGATGGAAAGAGAGATGGAGGGTGGGAAGAACATTGCTACTCAGCAGTCGCTCAATCCCTCAATCCCTCAATCCCACATTCACTTCCTGGCCAGCACGACCGGAGCCTGTTCGGCGCCGAGAATCTGGCCGAAGAAGTTGCGGACGGCGGTGTATTGTTCGACAGGAATCACAGAAGGTTTCAGCACCAGCGAGCGTTTGAAGATCAAGTAACCGTCTTTGACCTCGTACGTCACCGCGTAATTGCCGAAAGGCTGATTCAATTCGGCAGCTTCGGGAAGCTCGTCTACGATGAAGTTTTCAGGCAATTTGATCTTGACGGTTTCTTTGTACGCTTCGGCTTCCAGCACGACCGGATGCGTTCGTTTGGTTGAAGTAAGAAACACAGACGAACGCCGCGAGACAATGGCCGGTTTGAAGACCAACAACTTGTCGCGCATGACTTTGGCGTAACCTGGCGAACTGAATTCCACATCCAACGCGAATTGGCCGGTTTGCGAACTGTCCGCCGGTTCGGCTTTCAGCACGTTGGCCGCCGGAGCCGTTTGCGTGATCCAGCGTTCGATGTATTTCTGGTACTGCGGGCGAGCCGCGCGTTTGAACAAACGACGCTCTTCGACGGCAGCCTGACCGAACGAACGTTCGATGACCGTCGCTTTCAGCGAACCGTCTGCGGCCAGAACGGCTTCGATGGTTCGTTCCATACGATTGGCTTCGGGCGGAGTGACAGGCATTTTCACCAGATCGCCCGCTTCGCCAGCGGCCACCAGCGCATAACTGCCTTGTTCGTGATCTGGCAGATCGCCTACCGGCGTGTCGTCATCGGTCGGATCGAAAATCAGCAAACGTCCCAGCGTCGGATGTTTGATGACCGTCGCGGCTTCGGTCTGATCGCTGACTTTGACGGCGATGATGCAGTGATTGAATTGATGGGGCGAAGGCCATTCCGGTTTAACGTAATTCGGATCGCCGGAAAAAATCATAACCGGATAAGCTTCGATGCCGAGTGATTTCAACATCGCGCGCATCAGATTGGCTTTGTCTTTGCAATCGCCGTAGTTTTTGTTGAACACGTCCACAGCCGAATGCGGGCGATGGCCGCCGCCTCGACCGACATCAACCTGTATGGAAATGTAGTTGACGTTTTGGGCGTGACGGCCAACTGCTTGAATCTTTTCGAATTCAGTTTTGGCATTAGCGGTCAGTTCACGCGCCTTGGTGGACATCGAGTCGTTGAAACCAGCTTGAGGGTCGCTGAGTTCGCTGGCATACCGCGAAACGTCTTTCCAACTGCCGAAACCGCGCAGCATCGTTGATTTGGCTTCGGGCGGAAAGATGTTTACGGCAATGTGCGTCACGAGTTTTGAGAGCTGCGGGCTGGATGGTTCCAGTTCGACCGGCTGTAGATTTCGCATTTCCCACGTGTAACTGTTGCCGCTGACTTGTGGATCGAGTTTGGCGTGATTGAATGTCAGAGCCTCAGCGCGCCAACCCTGCGGCAAACCAACCGTGACGCGCGACAACAGCACCGGGTGGTGTTTTTGGAAGAAGTGCAAGAACTGGGAAAAAATTTGTTGCTCTTCAGTGACGATTTCGTAACCGAACACAGAACCAGGTTCGGCATCGTCTGCGGCGGAAAGCACTTTCAACCGCGAATCGTTATAAACATCGTTGTCAGTCCAGGCAAGATCAATAATTTCTTTTTTGCCGTAACTGCGGACTTCGCCGCTGGGGCGAATCAGCCAGGCACGCATTTCTTTCACCTTGCTGGAACCGGTGTTGTAATCCTCACTGGCGCGGGCTTCGCTGCGGCCTTCGCGCGTAATGATTTTTACCGCATGCCAGCTAACGGTTTTGATCTTACCGCCCTCTTCGATTGTTTTGCGAATTTCGTCGTGCAGCACAACTGAGTGAATATCTTTGCCGTAAGTCGGCAAACTGGTCGTGGAGGCCTGTTTCAACCACGCGGGCGGTTCGTCGGCGAAGGCGAGGGCGCTTAAGGCCATCGCCAGCAGAATAGTTTGGCTGATGTAAGCAATGTTTTTCTTCAGCATAAATCCTCCTTGTCGGAGCGAGAGAGGGACAATCTGGAAAATTGTCCCTCTCAACTGGTTACTGTTTGATGGCTGCCGCCGTGCCTTGTTTCAACGTGATGGCGTGATTGTCGCCCTGCTGAATATCGTCGAAAACGGTTTTCAGGCCGGAGTACGAGGATTTCGGAATAAGCAGGGCTGAAAGTTTGAAGTCCCGTTTGTAAATCAATGTCTTTCCATCTTTGGTCATCTTCAAGCTCGGTTTGTAATACCCGGCACCGCCAAAATTGACTTCGGCTGGAGCTTCGGGATTATCCAGCACGTAACCTTCAGGAAGCTGGATTTCAATCTCATCCAGTTCGCTCCAGGGGAAGTGGAAATAAACGTCGTTTTGTCGGCTTTGTGTAGGGAACATTGCCCCAACGCCTTTTTGGAAAAACGCCGGTTGCAGAAAGATTCGTTTGCCGGTGCGTTCGGCGTAAGCCGGTACGTGAATCTTGTACGAGTACACAAAAGGTTTCACAGGATCGTTGGCGCTTTCGATCTTTACGTCGGACAGTTCGCCGCCCAAACGACCTTTGATGGAATTGCGTAACTTGGTTTCGCGTTGTTCGGGTGTGTCGTCGTCATTATCTTCTTTCATTTCGACAGCCCAATGACCCGTATATTCGACACGAACGCTGCCTTCTATTGAACCATCTTCGGCCAGTTTCAATCTGGCCGTGCGTTTCTTCATGGATTTTTCAGCGGGAGAAAGCGGCGTAGAAATAAATCCAGATTCTTTGGAATCAGTGATTAGCGCCTGAATCCCTTCTTCCTGCCAGCGCAGCATGCCGAATGGAACGTAGGTGCTGGCCGGATCGAAAAATCGCCACTGATCGCCGAATTTGACCGCGATGTTGTATCCGCCCAGAAAGTACAGGTTGGTAAAACCTGGATCGAAGAATTTTCGGCTGCGGTCGCCGATTCGGGCGTAACGCGCTTCCATCCCGGCGGCTCCGGCCATCGCGGCGAATAGGAAATTGATGTCCGTGCCGGTTCCGTAGCCGCGTTTCAAGGTGTCGGCAGGCGAATTGTTGTCTTTCAGTTTTAGCAATTGATCGGCAGTGAATCCTGAAGCATCGTCGTTGATATTTTTGATCTTCGTTCGGCAGTAATTGAAGATGCGTTCCAGTTTCTGTTCCGGCGTCGAAGCATCGCCAACAGCTTCGGCGACCGCACGACGGATGTCGTCGTTGATTTTCATGTAACCTTTGCGAAGTTCAAACTGGCGTTTACCTTCGTCTCGCCAGTATTCGTTCGGTTCTTTTCTGACATCGGGCGCGTAATAAACCAGCATCCACATTTTGACCTGATCTTCGGGCGGCATGTTCGGCTCTTCGCGGAACGCTGGCATGTTCTGAACCTCGGTCAGGTAATAACCGCTTTTGTCTTTGACGAAGTTCGGAGTTTGCCCTTGGAAAGTGATGGTTTTCATCGGGTACGTCGCCAGCGGATCGGGCTTCAGGTAATACCGAACCAATTGCACGGGAATGTCGCGTTGAAAATCCATCTTGACGTAGTTGGTTTCGTATTCATAAACCTCGCGCCAGCGGTATTCGATGATCGCGCCGGGTTCGATGGCTGGCAGCGCAAAGGATTTTGATTTCAGTTTGAACTTGCCGAATTTGACGACTTCGCGGTCGAAGATGGCGTCTTTTTTCAATTCAACGATTGAGCCGTCGGGTTTGATGGTGCGCGCGGCAATGTCCCTGACCGAAGTGCCGTTGAAGTACGGAATGTCTATTTTGCTTTGGGTTTCTTTGCCGCGTTCGGTGAAAACTTTGACGCGCAGGTAATGGATGAAATCCGTGCCGGCATCCGAAGCGTCGTTGACATAAACTTCCCACAGCAGAGCTTCAGCGTCGGCGTCTTTTTCAACCACCGGAGCTTTCAGCGCCAGATGGGCCGGGTCAATCGGTTTCCAGTCTTTGGATTGGGCGACGGTGAAAACGGGCATGACCAGCAAGGCGAACAAGGTCAGGCAGGCAAACGAGCGAGTAAATTTCATGACTTAACCTTTCTGTTGACGGACTGTTGTCAACTTTGTCGAAGAGCAGGGCTATGGCCGAAGCAGAATTCGATCAGGGGTGGCTTGATGGAATCGGCTTCACGTGAAAATGCTGAGCGGTGAACGCTATAAAAACTTGAAAAGGACGAAAATAACTTTTCGGGGATCGAATGCGACGTGATCTTAAGGCTGTCTCAGATGATGAATCAATAAAAATTTGTTGCCACGTTGAAGGCAAATTTTTTAATAAAGTTGTTGTGATGGGTGAGGCGTCCCAAATTGTTGCTGCAAAGCGGGTTGCGAATGGCCGTTGACGAGCTTCGGGAATGAATCACATTTGATTTTGCATTTAGATGGGAGTCGGTTCCAACAATGTTTTGATCGTTAAGCTGAGTGATTCAGTGTTGTTGAATAATCCAATCGCAGCAATGCCGGAAGCTCCTAGTCGCAGTGGTTCGCGGAAGTTTTGCAGATTGATGCCGCCAAGTGCGAGCACAGGGATCGAAACGGTTTGGCAAATGGCGGCGAAACGTTCCAGGCCGAGCGGCTGGCCGAATTCGCGTTTGGACGGAGTGTCGAATACCGTGCCGCAGACAATGAAATCCGCGCCGCCACCAGCCGCAGTTTCGGCTTCTACCAGCGAATGTGTCGAAACGCCGATCAAAAAATCCTCCACGCCTTTTTGCTGCACTTTCTGGCGAACTTCGCGCGCGGGCAGGGAAGTCGCGCGCAAATGAACGCCGTCAGCTTCAGTTGCCAAAGCCACGTCCAGCCGGTCGTTGACCAAAATCCTGGCGCCCAATGGCCGGGCGACAGCAATCGCTTGCCGCGTGAATTCAGCCAGGTCTTTGTCGCTCAAATCTTTTTCTCGAATTTGAATCAATTGGCAGCCAGCGGCGGCGGCTTCGGCGATGGCTTCGATCTGCATTTGGCAGGCAGCCGTTTCCGAATCAGTTTTGTGGAGGAACGACCGGCGGTCGGTGATCAGATAAAGAAGCGGTTTGTGCAGTGTTGACAGGTTCAACGTTTGTTTCTTTCGATTCGATGGCAGAAATTTCGCGGGAGGGTTTTTCGTCCAGCGAGGTTAGTTTTTGAACGCTTTCACGAAACGTGAAAATGTCGTACAGCCCGGCCAGAATGTTCAACACTCCGATTCCTGTGACGGCTCCGCGCACGGCTTTGTGCGTCAGGAAGGTCGCCACCCAAGGCGCGTGGAGTTTTCCAGAAATAAAATAGAGGAAAAAATTGTCGTGCCACCACGGCGACCATGGCAACAGCAACAACAAAATGCCAATTTCGAAACTTATGACAATGTAAACAATGACAGTGATTTTGGCTGACATCAGAATTCGATTCCCACCTGCCCGACGAATTTTCAGCCAGGCGTTTTTTATGATTGCAACTATGAATTTTGGATTCGGCGCTGTCCGCGCTGCTTACAGGCGCGGAGCATAACAGCTAGGGATTTGAGCCGCAACGCTTCCAGCAAGAGAAAGTTACGAGCCTTTTCGCCGAAAATTGTGTTGTGGGAAATCAGCGAGGAAGAGAAAGTTTTACTGTTTCTCTTCGACGGGAAACAGTGATTTCGATGGTATCACCTTGGGCATTGTCCAACCCATTGACCAGTGAAAGCAGTGAGTTGATCTGTTGATCGCCAACTTTGACAATGACATCGCCCGGCTTCAATCCGCCGAGCGCGGCTTTGTTTTTGTCGGACACGCACGACACCAGCAAACCATTGGTGACGGCGAAATAAGTCATCAACTGGCCGGTCATTGACTGTACTTCGAGGCCGTAAAACACACGTAGGCGGATGTCCGGTGGAGCAGGCGAAGACACGGATTGAACAAAGCTGGACATCATGCTGTATCGCGCCTCCAGATTTTGGCGTTTGGGATCGCCCGCGGGAATGGCTTTCAGTTCTTCTTTCATCGCTTCCAGGCGGCGAACAAAAGAAAAAATCTGCTGTTCCGGTTCAGTCGAAGGCGCGGGAACCAGCTTGGCTTTGAACATTTTGTATTCAGCCCCGCGCCTAACTCGTAATGAAATTTCACTGTCAGCGGGAATTTGCCGAAGTGCCGAAGCCAGTTGGTCGCGTGTTTCGACACGACGTTCGTTGACGCTCAGCAAAATGTCTTTGGTTTTGACGCCAGCCAAATCCGCCGGGCTGTCAGGCGCGATGGTGGTGATGATGACACCGGATTCGCCTGGCGTTCGACTGGTTTGGGTTGGCAACGCCGGAGAATAATTCTGGCCGTTCGCTCCCAACCAGCCGTAAGCGATGCTTTGATTGGATTTGATGACCGATTCGGCAATCGCCAGCACGCGCGAAATCGGATAAACGATGTGGCTGCCTTCGCGGCCAGTGTTGTAAAGCACAACGCCGAACAGTGAGTCTTTGGCATAAATCAAGCTGCCGTCCTGCATCGCGGTAATCTGCGGAGTTTGCAGGTAATAAATCGGATTGTTCGCGTTGTAACGAAAGTCGTTTATGGCTTTGGCAATTGAACCTTGAAAACTGTTCAAACGTGGTGTGATCGTCATCGTCGCCTGTCCGGCAGGTCGCAACGATTGATTGGGATGAAAACCAACCAGTCTGATGGAAAGTCTCGGCAACAATGCCGACGTTGTGTCAGTGTTTGCCGGAGTCGGCAATGGTTCGCCTGGGCGAAGAGATAGTTCGTCAATTTTGATGACGCAAAATCCGGTCACGGTATCCATGCCGACGAATCTGGCTTTGGTTGGCCCTCTGCCGGAAACCCTAACCGTCAAATCTGCCGGCGGATTACTCGGCGTGACATCCACCAATCGAGTGACGACATGGCCTTTATCGTCAATGATTAAACCGAGTGCGACACGTTTTTGCTGCAACGACGGCGGCGGTTCGCCATCCAATGTGAAGATGTTTTCTTCACCGCCAAGTTGCTGCGACAGATCAATTGTTTGCGTCACCCAAGCCCAACCGACCGGATCGTTTTGCCTGAGCGCAGGTGTTCCGGGTTTGTCGCCGGGCGATTGAGTTGACGGTTGAACTTGGCCAGTTCGTGGAGTTTGGGCTTTGCGCCGCACGGTTTGGGCAGACGCTGAGGCAAGTAGCGCGAAAATCCAACAACTAACAAACAGGATTCGCAATGACATGCTGAAAAACAATCGGCAGAAAATAGCTTGCCTATAAGAAGATGAAGGCCGCACGGCGTTTGGGACACCCTGCGGCCTGAATTTTGTTCGCAACGCTTCGCTATGCTTAAAGCGAAGGAATGAATTCCTGTGATTTGGTGGCGGAAACGGATTTTTCCGCTCCGTACACAACGGAACTGTTATTGGCCGCGATCAAAACGCCTTTTTGGCGGTTGTACGCTTTGGCCGTGTCGTTGTTGCTGGCAACCATCATCGGTTTAGCCGAATTGTTGGTCAGCACGGCAGTTCTGACAACCGACGCAGATGATTTGACTGGCCCAACGAAAACAGGGGCCGGAGCTTCAACCTGCGGTTTCGGCGTTTCGATGGTTGTAGACACCGAAGGCTTGTTGTAAGCGATCGTCGTGTTTTGAGTCGGCTGATTGCTTTGCGTGAAATAAAGCGTTGTGCCAGCCGCCATCACGGCCAATGCCGCCAACGAAGCCGCTGCCTGTTTCAACGAAAACGCCTGACCGAAGAAATTTTCCAGAAAGGCGAACGGGCTGGCAGGTTCGGCCTGTGCGCGGGCGATGCGAGCGCGCAGACGGAAATCGAAATCCGCCGGAGCCGCGACGCGCGGTTGAGCCGTCAACAACGCCAGTAAAGTGCTGGATTGATCGGAGTAGCTGCGGCAATCCGGGCAACCGGCCAAATGAGCATGTGCTTCGCGTTCCATCGGGTTCCGGCGCGATGCAGTGTCAACTGACGCTTTAACGTCTTTGCAATTCATCTGTTTTTGTCTCCACTTGGGAAAACTTCTGAAGCTTTTGGCTTCAGTAAGATTGCGATTAACTGGGTAGAACCAAAGAACCTGGATTTCAAACCTTTAGAGATACTCTTTGAGTTTTTCTTTCAACAGGTTTCGCGCTCGATTGATGCGCGATTTAACTGTGCCGACCGGCAGGTCAAGCACTTCGGAAATCTCTTCGTAACTTTTTTCTTCAATGTCGCAGAGCACCAACGCTGCCCTGTATTTTTCCGGCAAGCTGGCAATCGCTTTTTGCACTGCCAAGCGGCGCTCATCTGCGATCATTGAATCGTCTGCCAAAACCTGACGCTTGTCTTCAATTTCGACTTCGATTTCTTCGCTGTCTTTATCTGAAAAGAACGTTGGGAACGGAATCAACCGTCGGCGCTTTCGCTGCCTTAACTCGCTGATCGCCAGGTTATGGGCGATGCGATAAATGTAAGTCGAAAAACTGTATGTCGCCTGATAACGTTCGGCGCTGGTGTAAACCCTAACAAAAGTCTCTTGAGCCAAGTCCACCGCGCGGTCGTAATCGTTGAGCATTCGGTAGACATAATTGGTGATCTGATTTTGGTAGCGTCGAACTAACTCTCTGAAAGCAGCTTCATCGCCGGTGAGCGTCGCGGCCAACAATTGATGATCGTCCATTTTCTCGACTGGAACGTCACCTGAAGGCTCAACTGCCAGCACCGGGGATTCCGTCTCCAACTCAGCGTCTTTCAGTCCGGCGCTTAACGTCAATGTTGTCATCGGTGAATTGCTGTGTTCAAGCCGCTCTAGGTTGCGGGGCGACTCAAGACTTTTGTGCGAAAGATCATTCATTTGCGTTCGCTTTCGACGGGTGAAGCGTCTTAACTAGCGGCTACTTGGTGGCTCAAAACTTCAGAATTTCATCTCAAATTTCAATCAACCAGCTTAGTAATTACCGTAGCACAAGCGAAAGGAAGTGATCTTCCATCGCCTAACACGCCTGCTTAATTGAATAGTTCCCCTAAGTTAGCAACTTTTTTTCTTAAAAATTTCGCCTTCGGGTGAAGGCAGGCAGGTGTGTTTATTGGCTACACCTGATGAAGTTCTCTGTAAAAAGTGCCCGTTGGAAATTAAAAGACGCGCCGATTTTTACACGGCGCAAAGATTTATGCGAGTGCTAAGCGCCTTACTTGCCGCAGGATAGAGCGGCACATATAATCCCGGCGTCGCAACCCAAAACAATTACATTGCGATGCCGCTCAAAAATCCGCAGGGGTTTTGATGTGGCAACTTTACAATCCAAAAAATCAAAAGAGGAGAACTTATGAGTCTTCAAGTTGGAGATATGGCTCCTGACTTTGAGCTGAAAAGCCACGCGGGTGGTACGGTCAAGCTCTCAGATCTCAGGGGCAAAAAGAACGTGTTCATTGCGTTCTACCCGCTCGATTGGACGCCTGTCTGAACGGTGCAAATGCCCTCTTACGAAGCCGACCTGAGTCGCTTCGAAGGGGCTGATACCCAGGTTCTGGGTATCTCCATTGATTCAATTCCTTCCCACGTCGCCTGGGCCAAGAGCCTGGGTGGTATCACCTATCCTTTGCTGGCCGATTTCAATCCCAAAGGCGAAGTTGCCAAAGCTTACGGCGCATTTCGTGACGCGGACGGCATCAGCGAACGCGCGCTGTTCATCGTGGACAAGAACGGCAAAATTGCTTTTGCCAACATCCACGACATCAGCAAACAGCCTGACAATGAAACGATTCACGACGTGTTGCGAAACCTGTCGTAATTCAAATTGAAACGAACCGACGGCGAGCAGCGAAAGTTTTTCTAACTGCGCTGTTCGCCGTTTGTCATTGAAACGGTTGAAAAGAAGGAGTTTATGTCTTCGCTTTCCAGAAAATGTGTTCCGTTCACGCCGCTTGAGCGCGAACTTGCCAAATCCCGCGTCGTGTTGGTCACTGCCGCCGGAGTCCATCGCCGCGATCAGGAACCGTTCAACATCGCTGACGATCTTGGCGACCTGACCTTTCGAGTCGTCAATGGTGACGCGAGCAATTCCGAATTGATGGTGACGCACCACCATTATGACCACACGGATGCCGACAGTGACATCAACTGCGTGTTTCCGCTGGAATTGCTGCGCGAACTTCAGGCCGAAGGTTTTATCGGCGAAGTCGCCAAAGAGCATGTCGGGTACATGGGTTACACGATGCAGTTGAAAAAGATGTATGACGAAATCGCTCCGCAGATGGCCGAGTACGTGGATAAAAAGTGCAAAGCCGATGTGGTCGTGTTGACTGGTGGCTGACCGGAAGTTTGTCACCGCACGGTCGTAGCGGTTCAACGAGAAATTGAAATGCGCGGCATCCCTACGGTGCTGATTACCGTCGGTCCCGAAGCGTCTCGACAGATGCGCCCGCCGCGCGCGATGTATCCGAAAGGTTTCAAAGTCGGCAACAGCCTGGGCAAACCAGGCCAGCGCGAATTGCAAAAGAAAGTCTTGCGCGATGCCTTGTTGATGCTAACCGAACCGGCCAAACCGGGACAGGTCGTCGAGCGCGATTATCCCGAATACGAAGCTTGAATTTTGGCAATCAGACAATCAGACAATCAGGCAGACAGGCAAAACAGGATGAACAGGATTTCTTCCAAGATTGACACGATCAGGAGCAACGCTGAGTAGCGATTGCCCATACAACCATCTTGCTCATCCTGAAAAAAATCCTGGCAATCCTGTTTTGTGCTTTTACTTCGCTGAGAGTTTGATGATTCGCGCTCGAATGTCGGCGACGGTTTGGTCGTCGCGCCGGTATTCGGTTTCGATCCATTTGAGCAGTTTTTGATACGAGGCGACTGCCTGAGCGCGGTCGCCTTTTTGTTCATAGCTGCGAGCCACATTGAGCAGCGAGTTGTATTCCACGCCGTTCGGATTGGCGATGTAAAAACAAAGGCTCGCGGCTCGCAAAATGACGGCTTCGCGGGCTTTGGTGGCAGTGACGGCGCGACCGGCGAAGCGTTTCAGTTCCAACAGCACGTCGTCAATTTGCGATTGTCCGGCGGAATTGCCCGAAGTCTTGAGCACATTTTCGCGCAACTCCGTCAGCAGGCGATGCCACTCCGAAGCTTCGTCAGCGTCATAAATTGGTTGCGCCGCGCGTTCGATCTTCGGCGTGTTGGCGATTTCGGCAATGAGTTTGGCCAACGTTGTCGCGTGTTTTTCCAGAGCAGGGAACTTGATTCGACCTGGCACGTCGGCTTTGGTGTGTTGGACGTAATGGATTCCGTTGGTGATGTTTATGGTCGGAATCTGGCCAAGTTTGAAATGCAGATGCTCGGCTCCGACAAATTGCGTCACATCGTCGCCAACCATTGCCAGCCAGGCTTCGTTGCGTTTGTGTTTCGTGGCAGCGGCGGCCAATTGCGGCGAAAACTCCGCGCCAACGACGAACAAAGTTTCGTGCAATTGATCGCCAAAGCCTCCGCCGAAGCCAGACAAGTTGATTGCGGCGACAGTTTTGTCGAACGGAACCAGCGGACGATTGGCGTAAGCTTTCACACCTGAATTGTCTTGTTCGCCGCCATCGAAAGCGAGAAACAGCACGCTGCGCTGAGGCGGTTGTTTCGCCAACGCGCGCGCCAGTTCGATCATCACCGCCACGCCCGCCGCATTGTTCATCGCCCCCGCGAACTCTCCGCCGAAGCCGTCGAAATGAGCCGCGACAATGACGAATTCATCTTTCCGCGTTTTGCCTTCAACCAATCCGGCGACATTCGGCTGCGCGCCCGGCATCGGTTTCAAACCCGCTTCCCGAAACAGCGTCGCAATAAATTCGGCAGCTTTTTGGTTGCCAGCAGTTTTAGTGGCGCGTCCGGCGAATTCCGCCGAAGCCAGTCGTTTGATGATCGCTTCGGTATTTTGAGCGAACGCCGATTGCGCGCACCAGCAAACCATCATCACGAAACATGCCGAGCGGATGAAATAAGACATAAGAGAAATCATCATTCTTCAAACAATCGCAGGTATTCGATCAAGGCTTGTTCAACGCATTCAGCGATGAAGTGCTCAAAAGAATCTTCTTCACGTTTCAATCGTTTCAAATGCTCGCGCTCCAGAGCGCGTATGTATTCAGCCCGGCGAATCGGTGGAATCACTGTCACCGGATAACCCTTTTGAATCAAAGCCAGGTTCATTGCCAATCGCGCCGTTCGTCCGTTGCCGTCAACGAACGGATGAATCGAAACCAATTGCAAATGTAACCACGCAGCGAAGGCTACGCTGTGCAACTTCTTTTGTTGTTTGGGAACTTGCCGGAACAACGCAGCCATTTTTTTGGGTACTTGCGATGGCGAAGGCGGTTTGTGTTCGCTGCCGGAAATGAAAACCTGTTGCTGCCGATATTGTCCGGCTTGATTCGCATCTATGGCGAAATAAAACAGCCGGTGAAGTTCGCAGATGGTGTCTTCGGTGATTTCTTTGCCCTGAGCCAACTGCATCATTCGATCAAAAGCCGCAGCGTGGCCGGTTGCTTCCAGCAATTCGCGCATTGATTTGCCGGCAACGGTCAGCCCGTCTTCGACAATCACTTTGGTTTCGATCAACGTCAGACTATTGCCTTCCAGCGCGTTGCTCGACCAGGTCAAACCGACGCGGTAATACTCGCGCAACCGCCCAGCCGCCGCGCCGGTCAATGGCCGCACGCTGTCTGCCTGTGCGCGCAAAGAATCAATTCGTTTGAAGAGTGCTGATGTACTCATCCTGACAACCTCAACGAAGGATCAATCTCGTTTTTTATTTTGCTTGAACTGCGCGGCAACCTCTTTCAGCGAAAGTTTGATATGAACTTTTCTGGCTTTTGCCGGACGCTTTTCTACCGCGCCGTCTTTTTTAAGCGAAAGCTTGGGACGTGAAGGCTTAGGCTTGGATAAAGAAAGTTTTGGATTGGTTCTTTTGGCTCTTTCAGGACGGTATTCAGAAACGGCTCTTTCGGGATAATCCACGTTTTCCAAAAATAAACCCGAAGGCGGCGCAGTCACACGCGCCGGATCAAGCGTTGATTTTGCCAGCAGTTTGACCTTGGTTTTCAGGTTAGTTTTCGCCTGGGGGTTTTCGATCAAGTTGCCGAACTCTTCCAGGCTGACGTTGCCGCGTCCGACTTCGACCAGCGAACCAACCAGCCGCCGCACCATCTTCCACAAAAAATGCGATGCGGTGATGCGAAAGATAATCAGATGATCTTCGACAACGATCCCGGCTTCGTTGACAACGACGATGGTCGGTTCGTCCACGCGGCGAATATCGCGTTCGCTGAAGGCGGAAAAGTCGTGACGGCCTACGATCAATTCCGCGGCATCGGCCATTGCCTGCACGTTCAGCCGGTCTTTGACCCACCAGATGAACTTTTTCTGGAACGCCGTTCGCCGCGTCGAAATCTGGTAAATGTAGCTGCGCGAAGTGGCATCGTGTCGAGCATGAAAAGTCGGCTGCACGTCTTCGACCGCCAGCACGTTGATGTCGGCAGGCAATCGGTCGTTCAAACCGTAAATGATTTCCTGATGTTTCAGTTCCGAGATTCGGTCGCGTATGGCAGCCGAACTGGCTCCCCAGCGAGGGAATTTGATCGTGGCGACCTGCGCCATGGCGTGGACTCCGGCATCGGTTCGTCCGGCTCCGCCAATTTCCAGCGGGCGGCCAAAGAAATCTTCGGCGGCAGTGTGCAATTCACCGGCTACGGTTCGCGCGTTGGCCTGTTCCTGCCAACCGCTGTAACGAGTGCCGTCGTATTCGAGAGTTAGTTTTAGTGTTCGCATTCAGTCTGTTCAAATGTCGGTTGGGTCCCAAACAAACAGGTTGGGAACTCGATGAAAATCTGCGTCGTGAGTGGCAATGCTGGCTATTCCGCAACGCTGGGCACAGGCCAGATTGATCGAATCATTGACGAACAAGCCATAAGCATTTCGCAAAGCATGGCTGGCTTGAATGTCGCCTGTCGAAACTTCGATCACCTGCAAAGGCAGTTGAAGCAAGGCGGCCAGATCAGAAATGTAATCGCTGAGTTGTTGAATGATATGAGGTTGGGCTTTGAGCTTTTTGACAGGCTGTCCTGGTGAAATCAATCCTTTCATTACGGCTTCGGCCATCATTCGCCGATGTAACAATTCGGCCAGAACAATTGTGGTGACGAACGCTTTGAATTCATTGCGCGCGATTCGCCGCATCAGGTCATGGCATTCCGCAGAGTGGCCGCTCAGGTAATAGATGAAGATGTTGGCATCAACCAGAACCTCATCTCCGGCTGGAAGGAGTTTAATATCCACAAAGCTCCTCGTCTTCCGCCAACCACTGTACAGTTTCCCGATCCAGCCCTTTGATTGTGCCTCTCAATTGTTCGACCACGGCCAACGCGGCTTGTTGTGATTCAGTTACCTGCGGCATTGTCGCCACTTTTTGATCAAGCAGGCGATGCGCCAGTAACTGTTGTTCAACAAGCGGCAATTGACGCGCTGCATTCAAAACCGATTCATACAACTCACTCATAGTTTTCCTCCTTGCGAATCATTTTAGCTTACACATCCCAGCCATCAACCTGCTGTCCCTTTGGCTGAGGCTTAATCATCGGAGCTTCGGCGCGTTCGCGTTGAGCTTTGCGAGTTTCGCTGAAGTATTTTTGCCATTCGGAGGGAGCGTCAATCGTCTCGCCTCCGTGTTTGGTAGTTCGTTCACGAACCGCGCACAGTACAGGAGTGTTGATGCCAACGCCACTGACAATAACCTGGCCTTTGGTTAATGCAGGCAATTCGTCCAGCAAGCGGCGGCCTGCTCCTTCAACCGACGAAGCAATCGTTTGTTGATCTATAGGGTTGACGATTCGCATGATGAACTGAGTCATGCATTGCGACAGCACGTCCTGATCCAGCTTGCCCGGTCGCTGGGTAATCAACCCAATGCCGACGCCGAACTTGCGGCCTTCGGCCAGAATCGTTTTCAGAATGTTGGTCGAAACAACTTGCTGACCGGCTGGCGCGTAACGGTGCGATTCTTCCAACAAGACGAATACCGGATACGGCAACGACTCGTCTCCTGAACCAGCGTTGCCGCGAACCGTCGCCATCCGAGCCTTGTTCGTTCGGCGTAACAGCGTGCCGACGATGACCTGTTGTTCGTGTTCGTCAATTTCCGAAAGCTGCAACACAGTGCATTGGCCGGGTTTGAACAAATCCTGCAACGAAATGTGTTCGTGATCGGAAAAGACAGAGCTTTGTTCAAAACGTCGGCGCAACCGCCATTCCAGCGCGTCAATCGTGCTGCTGTTGCCGCCGCCTTTGCCTTTTTCGTCTTCGTAACGTTGCTGCAAAACTTCGTCCAGCAAATCCCTGAAACCCCAGGTTCCGCGTTCGCCGTGCCGATTGATGACCGCGCGATAAGCCGGAGTCAAAATGGATTTCATCTTTTCGGTCATTTCCGGCAACAGGTAGACCAGATCGGCTTCGGTCAAACTGGACAATCGGACTTTGATTTTGTTCGGCGTAAAGACTCTGGCTTCAGGCGTGTACGCACCTTCGCTGAAACCGGGCAGCGAATGCATGCCCTGCATCGTGTGGTATTCGCCGTGAGGGTCAACGACCAGCACGGCGGCTCGGTTGTGAGGCCGCATCAACTCTTCGATCAACACGCCCGCCAGATAGCTTTTGCCGGAACCGGTCGAAGCCAGCACAGCCAAATGCGTTGAAACCACGTCTTTGACCGAAAGCACCACAGGCACGTCGTCTTTCTTTCGCGTCAGCAACCAGCCGATATGCGCTCCGCCCGGCTCGCCTTTTTGTTTGGGCGAAAGCATCTTGGCCAGCATTTCGTTCGAAGCCAGAAAGACTTGCTGACCCGGCGTAGGCGGAATGCGCGGATTGATGAAATCGCCGATGACTTCGTGAAAGTAGCCGATGGTTTCGACCATGATTTCGTAAATCTCGGCGGAGTCGGCTTCCAGGCCAATCAAGCTGGCAACCAACGACGGCGGCGTGTTCGGGTCGGACAAAAAACTATCCGGCAGATTTCGCACCAGACGGCGTTCGGCAATCGTGCCTACGATTTTGAATTCGTGTTCGCCGTCGCTGGCGGAGTAATAAACGAATTCGCCGACGCGCGATTGAGCGTTGTCGGTGGTGATGAAAGTGAATTCGTGCGGGTTTTCGCCGGGGCCTTTGACTGTGCCGATGAGGATTTCTTCCATAGCGTTTCCAAGTGTCTGGGTGTTTTTTTGATTCGCCAAGCCGCAATAGTAAACAACTCTTTGATCTTCTGCTATCATCCGCGCTCGTTCAACGCAGTCAATTCGATGCTGTCAGCAAGTTGCCCTGTTGAAAAACCTTTGAAAGGCTTCCCCCACTCAGCCGCCGCAAGGTAAAACTTTTTCGAGGTAAGCAGTATGTTCCGCAGAAATCACCCGCTTCCATTTCAATTCAGCCGAATCGTTTTGTTGTTCGCAATGTCCGTCGCGTTTTGTGTCGTGGGGATGAGTCAAGCCGTTGACCGCGAAACGCGCGCCGCACAATGGGACGGTTACAAGCTGCCCGAAGGCAAATTCGTTCGGTTCGTGGATCGTCAAAAAGGATATTCGCTCTGGCATCCGGCAGACTGGAAAGACCGCGTATCGCCGAACGGCATTCGGTTGTTTCAGCCCGCGCCGCAGTCGGTGAATATGCTGGTTTTGACCGAAGACATTCCCGAAGGTTTCGGCGTGGCCAATTACACCAGCAATTATCTGCAAGGGCTTCGCAATCAGCCGACTGTGGAAGATTCCGTGCTGGTTCGCCGAGCCGTCATGAACGGATTGGAATGGCGCGAGATTTCTTATGACATTGATCGGCAAGGTTCGCCGGTTCATCAAACAATGTGGGTGACGGCGGTTGGCACGCGCGCGTATGCCTTTGCTTTGACGGCGCTGCCTGCCGATCTGGAAAAAGACGAAGCCTTATTCAAACGAATCATGCTGACGGTTCGCATTGGCGCAGCCGGTCACTGGGACGATGAGTTTGAAGAACTGCACCGTAAATTCGCCAAAACCGCTTCGCCAGATGGCCAGGAAACCGCAGCCGCGCTTTTGGCCAACGAACTTCGTGCGGCAAAAATCAGTTTCGCCGCCGCCGTCGCCAAACTCGCAGAGTTGTTTTCGCCGTCTTTGCCGATTGGCAATTCCGCAGCGGCGGCGTTGGATTTGCTGGCCGATGCCGACCCGCAAATTCGTGCGGCGGCGATTACTGCTTTGGGCAAAACCGCTGCCGACGATTTGAGCAACGAAGCTTTGGTTTGGGCGCTCAGCGACAAAGACGCCATTGCCAGTTCGGCGGCGGCTTCGGCTTTGGCGGCGCGCGGCCAGGCGGCGAAACAAACCATCAAAGCCAGATTTGCCGCGTTGGCCGAAACTCCCGCGCCGTTGGTGCGGTTGGGAATGGCGGCGGGCGAAACGGCTTCGCGCGAATTGATTGCCGAACTGCTGGGCGGCGACAGCGGCAAACAATATCTGGCGGCGATGATTCTGGCGCTGGCTTTGCCGAAATTCGATCAACCATTGCCGCTGGTGAAGTTGTTGACGGCAACCGAACCCGGTTTGAAAAATGCGACTGCCGCCGTGATGCAAAAACATTTTCGCGGCGCAACCGGGCAAAAGATGGTTTCGGACGCGACAGCCGAACTGGTCAAGTTGCTGCGCGGCGAACAGGAATGGTGGGCGGCGTTTGCGCTTGGCGAAATCGCTCCGCCGGAAATCGGCGCGGAGTTGAAAAAACGAATGGCCGAAGTGGACGCTCGATTGGCGGCGTTGGGCAAACCGAAAGCGGCAACGAATGGAAAAGCCAACGGTAAAAACGGTCGTCGCAAAAAAGCTTCGAGCAATGAAACGGTCGTTGTCGGCAAAGTCGAATCGTTTTCGGTGACGACGCTCGCCGATTTCAAAACCAAATCCGAAGACATGCGGCTGGCGTTGGCGCGCGGCGAATTGGACAAAGCCGTTCGCAAAATCGCGTTCCGCGAAAGCTGGAGCAAAACCGCCACAGACGCAGACCGCCAAAAACTCCAAACAGAATTCAGCAAGGAAAATTCCGATCTGAGCGATTGGGCGAAATCGTTTTCGATGGCCGGCGCTGAAAACTCGACAGTCAACGCGGCGGAGTTGCGATTCGACGCAGCGAAAATGACCAGTGCGCCGACGACGGGCGAAACGATTTTTCCAAAAACTTCCGTCAGTTATTTGATGGCTCCGAATTTTGCCGCAACTATGGAACGGCTGGATGCGGCTTTGTCCGGCGTACAAATGGGAACCGTGCGCGACCAGATGACGCTGGGTTTGGTGCTGAAAATTTTGAAAACCAATCTGGCTGACAAAACCGGAGTCAGCTCGACGGGGGATGTTTCGACGGCGACAGGCATTGATTTGAAAGCGCCGATTTCGATGGCCAACTGGACAGGAGAAATTTCCGGCAAAGCGTTTGATTCGCGTTCGGCTGTCGTCGCCAGAGTCACAGACCGCGCGCGGTTTGAACGGCTGTTGCTGACGTATCACGATCAACTTGGCGACCTGAACAGCTTTACGGTGATTACGGCTGCGCTGGCGCGTTTTGCCGGTTTGATTCCGGCTGCGGTTCCGGTGGTGTTTGCGGCGGTGGCTTCGGACGAAGCTCGCAATGCCATCGCTGGGAAATTGCCGCTTTCAAAATCCAGCCCGGAACCTTCGCCAATCAAACCGTTTGAATGGGTGCGCCGCGAAACGCTGGGCGGATTGGCGGTGACTGTGTTCGACAAACCGACGATCAATGCCAACGGCGGCGTTTCGTGGGAAAGTTTGTGGCTGACCTATCTGGGTGAAACGGCAATTGTCGCTTCGTCGCAATCGGCTTTGATTGACGCGCTGCAAACCGCCGCCGGAGCCAAACCCGCCGTCGCTGAATCGGCTGGTTTTGCACAGGCTCGCCGCGAACAAGGTGAGATCGTTTTCTTCAGCGACCTGAAAAGCATTCTGAAAATCGCCGACGCCGACAACGAATTGGCCGGTGAAGAATTCGTCGGATCGTTGTTGAAAGCTTTTGGCGCGGAAAGCGGCGCGTTGCGATTGACGGCGAATTCGTGGGAAACGGTGTTCAACATCGCGCTGGCCGACAATCAGTTTACAGGCAGTTTCAAACCGTTTCGCGCCGATTCGCTGGTTGTGCCGCGCGAACTGTTGCCTGCGACTACGACGCTGTACGCCGGAGCGGTTGTTGATCCGACGAAGCTGTTCAGCGCCATGAAAAAGATGGCTGGCGAATCCACTTTCAAGTTCATGTTCGACAGTCAGGAAACCGACGACGTATTTGAAAAACAGATTGTGCCGGAAATGCAGGGCGAAATCGGTCTGGCAATCGTCAGTTTCAAACCGCTGTACGACAACGGCGACTGGCCTGCGACGGTGCTTGCCGCGCGATTGAAAAACGGCGCTCTGGCCGAGGCAATGAAATCCGGCAAGCTATTTCCCAAATCGAAGCGGCTGGGAAGCATCACCGCTTTTGGTTCGCCGGTGATTTCGCTGGCCAAAGAAGAAGATTCCATGTTCGCCGCCATCACCGGCGAATACCTGTTGCTGGCCGACAGCGTCGAAACGTTGAAACAATTGGAAGCTGCTCCGAAAGAGAAGTTTTCGACTTCGCGCGATTTCGTTCGTTCGCTGCAAAACGCGCCAAACAACGGAGACAGCGTGACGTTGTTTGCGACTTACAATCTGCAATCCGCATTTGAAGAGGCTGCTCAGGTCATTGGCAAAGGCGAATCGCAGCAATTGCTGCCGTTCATCAGTGCGCTGGTCAACGCTTTTCACAGTCAACGAGTGTTTTTCACCTCGGACAAAGACGGTTTGCGCGGCAATTTGTCTGTGTCCTTTGACCGCGAAGGTCGTTATGCCGTTGGCGATCTGGCGGCAAGGTCAGGCGAATTCGATGTGGCCAACGCTTCGATACGTCCGAAAGGTTTGAGCGTCATTCAATCGCCCCTGGTCGAAGCCATGACTTTGCGCGTGGCTGCCAAACGACCCGGACTGGCTCAGCGCGTGCGCGACGATCTGGCGAAATTCCCATGGCAAAAAATCGAATCGTCGAACGACAACAATGTCGTCGTCACAGCCAACGCGCGCCGAATTCCCGAAAGCTTGACGGTGAAATTGCCCGTGACCGGCGCAGAGTTCGCTCCATATTTGTCGGCGACGCCGCAGATCAATTCCAACGCGCCGCAAATTGTCGAACTCGGCAAACAGATTGCGGGCAACGACAAAGATGGTCGCAGCATAGCTCGCAAAATCGGCCAGTGGACTTACCAAAACCTGAAATGGAAAAAAGTCGAAAGCGATGTGGTGG
Source organism: uncultured Acidobacteriota bacterium (assembly GCA_902825875.1). Taxonomy (GTDB): domain Bacteria; phylum Acidobacteriota; class Blastocatellia; order RBC074; family RBC074; genus RBC074. The sequence continues at coordinate 57,956 of CADECP010000030.1, read as the reverse complement.
ATACGCTGGCTTCGCGCGAAGCCGATTGCCTGGAACACGCGGAGCTTTACGTCGCGCTGGCGCGTTCGTTGGGTTTGCCTGCGCGAGTGGTGACCGGAGCCGCGTTGAGCGGCGGCGCGTTTGGCGCTCACGCCTGGGTTGAAGTTTATCTGGGCAAATGGGTCGAGCTTGATCCGACCTGGGGTTTGATGGATCACGTGGACGCAACGCATTTGCGATTCGACGGCGACGCCTTCACCAGCTACGCGATGTTGAATCAGATCGAATTGGAAATCACCGCCGCCCGGCGAACGGTCGCGGAATTCCAGCGCGATCCGATTCGACTGGTCAAAGAATTCAGCCAGGACGAATCGAAACGCGAACTGGCGTTTGACCTGTCGCTGACGGTCGAACAAACGCTCGGCGCGGAACGCTGGAACCAACTCGACGACAAACAACGCAATGCGGTTATCAAAGCCTTCGAGCGAACAGTCGCCGGAATGTGGGATACCTGGAATCCTGAATTCGACGAACCGGTGCGCGTCATTCGCAACGAACCAAAAGGCAATCTGGTCGTTCTGACAATTTTGCGCGGCGAAGCGATGTTGCGGCTGACGCTGAGCCGGCGCGACGGCGCGTGGTTCATCGCTGAACACGAAATGGTTGACGACGTTTTGCCGGAATTCGCCGATGCGTTGAATGGCGCGCTCAACCCGGCTGCTCGGCGCGGCGTGATTTACGAAACTTCGCTGGAAGCAGCGATGAAACAGGTTGAACGATTGATCGCCGCCGAAGGCGAGAAGCCCGAACTGCTGTTGCTGAAGTATCGCGTGTTGGATTCGCAGCAAAACGAAGAAGAACTCGCCCGGATGATGAAAGAGGCAGAAGACAGCAAGGACAAACCGGTTTCGCCGCAACCCGCTCAGCCTGCCAATCAACCGCCGACGCAGCCAGCGCCCGCCGAACCGCGAATTGATCGTGCGTTGGAATTGCTGAAAGAAATTGCCACGCGCTGGCCTGACTTTGCTTTGGCGCAACTGACGCTTGGGCGTGAACTGCTGACCCCTTTTGATGAAGAAGCTCTTTCGCCGCTCAGCAAAGACGCCGAAGCAGGCGTCGCGGCATTGCAGCGTTACGCTAAGCTTGTGCCTGACGATCCGCGCGTCTGGCGCGAACTGGCGCAGGCTTACGAACAACTGGAAAAACCTGTCGAAGCCGAAACCGCTTACCGCGCCGCCATCGAACGCGACCGCATTTATCTGGATCATCACGCGGCGCTGGTCAATTTCCTGCTCAATCAGGAAGTACCCGCCAAAGCCAGAACGGCGTTTGCTCAGATGTTGAAAATCGCCGCCGAACAGGACGCAACTGACGAAGCGTTTGAATATCTGGCCGATGAAGAAGGCTTCGATTTCGATTCGGCCAAACTGCGCGAAGATTTGTTGCTGGCTTTCCCGAAAGAAATCGCCGCCAGCCAGTCGGCGCAACGTTTGCTGGCCGATTTGCAGGAAGCGCAAAACAAAATTGCCGATGCGATCAAATCCACACAACGCGCCATCGCCATCGAAGCCACCGTCGAAGATTACGAATCGTTGTCGCGGTTGTATCGCCAGCAGCGCCGCTTCACCGAAGCTCTGACCGCCGCAAACCAGGCGCTGAAGCTTGACGACACGGCGACGTACATTCAATTTGAACGCGCTTGTTCGCTGGCTCAGCTTGGCCGCAAACGCGAAGCCATAGCCGCTTTGAAATTGATGACCGAAGCCGAACAACCTGTGTTTTTCGACGCGGACGATCCCGACCTGCAACCGCTGGCGGCGATGCCGGAATTCAAGGCGATCAAAGAGAAGATGCGGGAGCCTGTTGGTAATGAACCATCCATAAAGGAAAGTCAGGGAGAAGCTACAAAGAAACCTTAAACTTTTTCGAGCGCAATTTGATTTTCTCCCAGCCCAGCCGTTCACGGCTGGGAATAGCGGAAAGAATAGGAATAAGCCCGGTTCACCGGGCTTATGATCGGCTTCAGCCAAATAGAGAGCAGCAATGCCGCATACTTTTCATCAACTCTATTTTCACTTTGTTTGGGGGACGCATTCCCGACGATCTTTGATTGAGCGTGAATGGCGACCGCAGTTGTTGAACATTCTGAATGAAAATGAAGAAGTCAAAAAGCGTGGCGGTCAGCCGATTCGACATAACGCCATGCCAGATCACGTTCATTTATTGGTGCGCCTTCCACCGAAAATCAATCTGTCTGAGTTTATTGGTCAGGTGAAAGGCGCAACTTCTTTTCGCGTGAACCGAGACCTGAAGCCCAAATTCAAATTGGTTTGGCAGGAAGGTTATGGCGTGTTTAGTCTTCGCAAGGATGAACTCGAAGTAGTCTGTCGTTACATTGACCAGCAGGAAAAGCATCATGGAAACGGAAATCTTTCAGTTTTGATGGAGCGAATGGAAATTGACCAGGATGATTGGCTCTCTGAAGAAGAGATGGCTAAAGCCGACGGGGCAAGCCCGGTAAACCGGGCTGAATGATTGGTTGACGCTTTTCCTAGCCGTGAACGGCTGGGCTAGGGAAAATGCTTTTTGGACTGAACAGCAATCTGGGAAAAAGCGGTTTGTTCGACCTTGCTTGTTGCTGGCATTGCGGTGTGGTTTCGGCTGTTGCCTGAATCGCAAAATTTGTTAGCATCTGGCGGCAAACGTAACCGCAATTTTCCGAAGAATCACACAATGCCGAATTTCGATCATCAACTTGGCACGGATGTTTTGCCCGAAAGCCAGCAGAAGCTGCAAAAGCCTCCGCTGTACAAGGTGCTGTTGCACAACGACAACTACACGACGATGGAATTCGTCGTGCTGATCCTGATGGAAATCTTTCATCACTCGGAAAACGATGCGATTCGCATCATGCTGCAAGTTCACAACCTGGGGCTGGGCGTCGCGGGCGTATACACATTTGAAATCGCGGAAACCAAAATCGCCAAAGTCTCCGCGCTGGCTCAGGAGCACGAGTATCCACTGCTTTGCACGCTGGAAGAAGAATAATCCAGTTCGCAGTTCGCGGCTCACAGTCAAAACTGTGAGCTGTGAACTGCGAACTGCGAACTGCGAACTGCGAACGGGAATTATGATTACCAGAGAATTACAAGCCACTCTAACCCACGCCGCCAACGAAGCAATCAAGCGTCGGCATGAATTTCTGACGTTGGAGCATCTGCTTTACGCGATGACTCAAGACCAGACGGCCAGCGATGTGTTGTTCAATTGCGGCGGCGACATCGAATTGTTGCGGCGCGAATTGGATGAATTTTTCAAAAACACCATGACGCCGCTGCCGCGCGGAGTGGATCGTTACCCCGAACAAACCGCCGCATTCGAGCGCGTGATTGATCGCGCGTTGATGCAGGCCCAATCGTCCGGGCAGGATCAAATTGACGGTGGCAACATTCTGGCTTCGCTGTTTGACGAACATCATTCACACGCCAAGTTTCTGATCGAAAAACAAGGCATCACGCGAACAGACATTCTTTATTACATCTCGCATGGCATTTCCAAACTCAGCGGCGAAGGCGAAGAGCTTCCGCTTGGCGACGATGACGACGAATTCGAACCGCAAAAAGTCCGCGATCCGTTGACGGCTTTCACTACCGACCTGATTGCTCGTGCCGCCGAAGGCAAAATTGATCCGCTGATCGGTCGCCAGATCGAACTGGAACGAACGATTCAGGTGTTGTGCCGACGAAGGAAAAACAATCCGCTTTATCTGGGCGATCCCGGCGTGGGCAAAACCGCCATCGCCGAAGGCCTGGCGCTGAAAGTTCATAAAGAAGAAGTACCCGACGTGTTGAAAGGCGCGGAGATTTATTCGCTGGATATGGGCGCGTTGCTGGCCGGAACACGTTATCGCGGAGAATTCGAACAACGACTGAAAGCCGTCATCACCGCCTTGCAAAAAAAGCCCGGCGTGATTTTGTTCATTGATGAAATCCACACCATTGTCGGAGCGGGAGCAGTTTCGGGCGGTTCGATGGATGCGTCGAACATTCTGAAACCGGCGTTGGCCAGCGGCGAATTGCGCTGCATCGGTTCGACGACTTACAGCGAATACAAGGCTTCGTTCGAGCGCGACCGTGCGCTGGCTCGGCGATTTCAGACGATTGAAATTTCCCAGCCGAGCATCGAAGACAGCTACAAAATTCTGCAAGGGTTGCGAAGCTATTACGAAGAACATCATGGCGTGAAATACACCGACGAAGCTCTGCGCGCCGCCGCCGAGCTTTCGGCAAAACACATCAACGACCGTTACCTGCCCGACAAAGCCATTGACGTGATTGACGAAGTCGGCGCGGCCACAAAGCTGAAACCGGCGGAAGAACGCCCCGAAACCATCACTGTTCACGAAGTCGAATTGGTAGTCGCCAAGATGGCGAAAATCCCTCCGCGTTCGATTTCCAAATCTGACAAGGAGCGGTTGCAAGACCTGGAAACCGATTTGCGGATGGTGATTTTCGGACAGAACCACGCCATCAAACAGGTCGTGGACGCGATCAAACTTTCGCGTTCTGGGCTCGGCAATCCTGAAAAACCGATTGGCTCGTTTCTGTTTTCCGGTCCGACTGGCGTTGGCAAAACCGAACTTTCCAAACAACTGGCCAAGAGTCTGGGCGTGGAATTTCTGCGCTTCGATATGAGCGAGTACATGGAAAAACACACCGTGTCTCGATTGATTGGAGCGCCTCCGGGTTATGTCGGTTTCGATCAAGGCGGTTTGCTGACCGACGCGGTTCGCAAAACGCCATACTCTGTGGTGGTGCTGGACGAAATAGAAAAAGCGCATCCGGACGTGTTCAACATTTTGTTGCAGGTGATGGATCACGCCACGCTGACCGACAACAACGGCAAAAAAGCCGATTTCCGCAACGTCATTCTGATTATGACCACCAACGCCGGAGCGCGGGAATTGAGCGGCACCAAGATGGGCTTCAAGCAAGCCGACGACGGCGGCATCGGCGGCACAGGCAGCAAAGCGCAAGGTGCGATTGAGCGCGCCTTCAGCCCTGAATTTCGCAATCGGTTGGATGCCTGGATCGCGTTTGACCAGCTTAGTTTTGAAAACATCGAACGTGTCGTAGACAAATTCATCGGTCAGTTGCGAATGCAGTTGAAAGACAAAAACATCGAACTGGAAATGACCGAATCAGGGCGCGCCTGGTTGGCGAACAAAGGCTTCGACAAACAATTCGGCGCTCGGCCAATGGCCAGGCTGATTCAGTCTCAGGTCAAAGAAAAACTTGCCAACGAAGTTCTGTTCGGCTGTTTGCAAAACGGCGGCAAAGTCATCGTCACCGAAGAAAACGGCGAACTGAAACTGGATTACCAGAACAGTTGATGGACGGAAAGCCGGTTGCAATGAGCACAGCTACGGCCATTTCATTTGCAGAAACAATCAAACGCCAAGCCCGCGCGCTCGGCTTCGACAAAGTCGGCATCGTTCCTGCCGCAGCTTTGACCGAAGAGGGCGCGCGTTTGCGTGAATGGGTGGCGCGCGGTTTTCACGGACAGATGAGCTACATGGCGCGCGATCCGGAACAACGCAGCGATCCGCGCTTGTTGATGCCTTCGGCCAAATCGGTTGTCTGCGTGGCGTTGAATTACTTTCAGCCGGAAAAGCATTCCGACTCGCCCGAAGTAGGGAAAATTTCGCGCTACGCCTGGGGCGATGATTATCACGACGTGCTGCGCGACAAGCTGAAAGCTTTGCTCGCCTGGATTCAACAGCAAGCTCCCGAAGTCGAAGGGAAAATCTGCGTGGATACCTCGCCGATGATGGACAAGGCGTGGGCGGTGCGCGCCGGAATCGGCTGGCTGGGAAAACACACCAACGTCATCACCAAAGAATTCGGCTCGTGGGTTTTTCTGGGTGAGTTACTGTTGTCGGTGGAATTGGATTACGACTCGTTCATTGAACCTGACCATTGCGGCAAATGCACGGCCTGCATTGACGCCTGCCCAACGGCGGCGATCATTGCGCCGTATCAACTGGACGCAACGCGCTGCATTTCTTACGGCACGATTGAACTGCGCGAGCCGGAATTGCCCGAACCGATCAAATCAAACTTGGAAGGTTGGGTTTTTGGTTGCGACATCTGCCAGGACGTTTGCCCGTGGTCGAGGTTTTCCAAACAGAGCGGGGAAGAACGCTTCACGCCGCGCGAAGGAATCATCGAACCGAAGCTGCAAGAGTTGATCGAAATGTCGCAGGAAGAATTTTCGACTCGCTTCCGCAAAAGCCCCGTCAAGCGAGCCAAACTTACGGGGCTGAAACGCAACGCTGAATCAGTCGCTGGTCGCTTTGCCGATTGAGCCGCCCGGATGCCAGGCGTTGTACTCTTTTCGAGAGATGTTTTTGCGGGCTTGCAGTTCGATGCTCAGCGCGGCCAGCACGTAAATTTCTGCCAGGATGCTGGCGCGCGGTTCGAAGTTCAGCGGGCTGCCTTCGCATTCGACCCCTGCATATAAAAACTCGTCGCTTTGCTGTGCCAGCCACGAAGTCGGATTGCCGGATACGCCGACGATCTTCGCGCCGGTCTTTTTCAAGGCAATGATCGCGGCTTTCAGTTCCATCGTTTCGCCGCTGTTGGAAAGCGCAATGACTATGTCGCCGGGAACGACTTGTCCGGCGCTGCCGTGAACGCATTCAGTCGCGTCCAGAAAGTACGTCGGTGTGCCTACGCTGGCGAGCAGCGCTGCGATGTATCCGGACACATACTCCGGTTTGCCAATTCCCGTGACGTGAACTCGTTTGCCGTTGGCTTCAGCGGCGGTGATGAAATCGGCGACTCGTTGGAAATAGCTTTCGCCGCCGATTTTGGCGCGCAGCTTCGACAGTTCGGCAATCGCCGTGTCCAGGAAGAATGGAATGGCGTTTTCGTAAGGCGAATCGGTTTTTGTGTCAGTAGCCCGCGCGTCAGCAAGGGCTTGAACGTTAAGTTGTGCTCCGTCGTACAACTCAAACACGCGCGCTTTGCTTTTCGACAAATCAGGCGTTGCGCCAAGAATTTCGCAGCAAGCCGCGCCGCAAGCGTTTGCTAGTTTCAAGATGTCTTTCCACGCCAATCCGAAATGCAATCCGGCCAGCATTCCGCCAAAAAAGGCGTCGCCTGCTCCTGTGGAATCAATCGCTGTTGTCGGGTAAGCCGCGCCGCGCGCAGTTAGTTCGTCCGAAGCAATAGCGCATCCGGCTTCGCCGTCGGTGATGACGACGGCTTTGGCGTTGTACCGTTCGCGGAGAATTTGCGCCGCCCGCAGCGCGTCGCTTTCGCCGGTGATTTCGATCACGGCGGCTTTGGAAGGTTTGATGTAATCGGCCAGATGTAACGCGCGCTCGAATTGGTCGGCGTTGCCGAGAGCTTTCAGCGCGTCGCTGCGCGGAATGTCCACGTCGAGCGCGGTGACAACGCCAGCTTCGCGCGCGATTTCCAGTACGGCAACAACTGCGTCCAGCGGCAGTTGAGAAATTTCAGTCGAAACGATTTTTGAACTGCGGATGTAATCGGCGTGTTCGGCGCGAATGTAATCGCTGGTGGTTTCGCTGGTGGCCGCCGGACTCATGTAAATGGCGCGGCCTCCGCCGGGCGCGACGAAGATGTGCGCGAACGATGACGACGCGCCGTCCAGCGTGATGTGTTTATCAATCGAATACCGATCCATTCCGGCGCGCAAAAAACGACCGTATTCGTCGTCGCCCTGTTTGCCAAAAATGCCTGTGCGCAAACCGAGCAAGCCCGCCCACGACAGATGATTCAGCGTCACGCCGCCAACCAGCATTTGCGTGGTCGAACCGTTTTCGTATCGGTCGAGCGCGATTTTTTCTTCGCTGCCGATGATGCGCGGCGTGCGGTAAATCAAATCCACCACCATCGAACCGATGCCTACGAGATCAAAACGTTTATCCATAGCAGAAGTAGACAGTAGACAGTAGACAGTAGTGACTGGCCAAAGTTGTGCTTACGAACGTTGGCTACTGGCTACTGTCTTCTGTCTACTTTTTACAAATGATCAATGATGACGTTGGTCATCACGGTTGTTTTGGCGTTGCCGCCCAGGTCAGGCGTGACGGCGCGACCGTCTTTGATGACGGCTTTGACGGCGTCGCGGATGCGTTGTGCTGCCTCGAATTCTTCCAGGTGTTCCATCAACATCGCGCCGCACAAAATCATCGCTGCCGGATTCACTTTGTTTTGTCCGGCCAGATCGAGCGCGGCTCCGTGCGCGGCTTCAAAGATGGCAATGTCGTCACCGAAACTGGCTCCGGGCGCGAGTCCGAAGCTGCCGACCAGCCCGGCGCACAAATCCGAAATGATGTCGCCGTATTGGTTCGGCATCAGCAACACGTCCCAGCCTTCGGGTTTGCAAGCCAGTTGATAGACACAAGCGTCAATCATCGCGTCGTCGCATTTCACTTTCGGATAATTTGCGGCGACTTCGCGCGCGGTGCGAAGAAACAATCCGTCGGTTAATTGCAGCACGTTGGCTTTGTGAATGATGCTCAGCCGTCGTCGCCAACGTTGCGTGGCGTATTCAAACGCGAACCGAGCGGCGCGTTCCGACGCTTTGCGCGTAGTGATTTTGACCGCTTCGGCAGCGTCAGCGCCGATGGCGTGTTCGTAACCGCTGTACAGGTCTTCGGTGATTTCGCGTATGACGACGACGTTGAGTTTGGGCGCGTGCGAATTGACACCTTCAAACGCACGCAACGGGCGAACGTTGACGAAGGCTCCAAGCTCGATTCGCATCGCCGTGTTGACGTTGGAATAGACACGTTGTGAATGATCGGGGTGAGACACCAAAACCTTTTCGCCCATCGCTTCGATGATGACAGGGCCTTTTAGGGCGACTTTGTTCTGGCGAATTTTGGCGACGGTTTCAGCGGGCAACGGCGTGCCAAACTGTTTTTCAGCTTGTCCGCCAACCAGCGCGAACTCCCATTCGCATTTGACGCCTGTGGCTTCGATGACGCGCATCGCCGCGTCGCAAATTTCCGGTCCAACGCCGTCGCCTTTGATGACAGTGATTTTGTGCATGGCTGGGAGTTAGGAGTTGGGAGTTAGGAGTTAGAGGCGTTATCTGAATGTGCCTCTTTGTACCCTATCTCCCATCTCCTAACTCCTAACTCCTATTTCTTTTTCAGAACTTGCTGAATCGCCGCTTCCGCCAGTGGAGCCATCAGCTTGTAACCTTCGGCATTCGGATGCAGGCCGTCGTTAGCCAACTCAACTTTGAGCATGCCTTTGTCGTCCACCATCTTGCTGAAGTAATCCAGGTACGTGTGGCCGTTGGCTTTGCAATAAGCTTTCAGCCAATCGTTGAGCTTCAGGATGTTTTCGGGCGAACGTCGTTCAGAGACCTTGTTCTTGCCGTAATCGTGAATCGGCAGCACGGACGCGAAGATGACTTTGATGCCGTTGGCTTTGGCCAGTTCGGCTATCGAAGCGTAATTGTCGGTAATCATCTCGACGGTCATCGGGCCGGTATTGCCTGCGATGTCGTTGGTTCCGGCCAGAATGACTATGGCTTTGGGTTTGTGAGCAATCACATCCGGGCGCATGCGAATCAACATTTGCGGAGTCGTTTGCCCGCTGATGCCTCGATTGATGTACGGCTTGTTGGGAAAGTATTCGGCGAGCTTCCAGCCGTCGGTGATCGAATCGCCCAGAAACACCACGCGAGCTTCGTTCTTTTCCGCAGCGGGAACTTTGGTGTTGGCTTCCTTGTACCGATTGAGTTGAGGCCAGTCCTGCATTCGGCGTTGCAACCGATCAATCTGCTGTTTCAACGCTTCGGGCGAATCCGGCGCAGGTGTTTGGGTAGCCGGTTGTTGAGCAACAGCGGTAGCTGTGAACAGCAAAAAACAAATTCCAAGTGATAGTTTGCGAAATCGCATGTGTTGTCTCCAGGTGAAAGGATGCCGATTACCTCGGCACGAGAATCAAATGAGCGGAGCAATTTTATTCAGATCGTTCTTCCCATTTGCTGCGAATCTTTTTGAAATGCTCGATTCGCCGATCAATCTTGGCAATTTCTTTGGGGTAAAAATCCAGCAAGGCATCGCAAAGTTCCAGCATCCATTGTTTGCGAGATTGTTGTGGATTGATCGTCACAACGTTGGAATTGGCGATTTGAATTTGCCCCCAGCCCAACGCGCCAATCGTCAAACAATCCCAGCCGAGAAATTCAACCGGAGCGAACTTTACGTCTTCAATTTCAGCGTGCAAGTCGGAAATCTTGTAAGCGATCATCAAAATGACAAAGTGATTTCGATTGTCTTCGTAAAATCTGGCCAATCGTTCGACCGAAGTCAGATTGGGCATGTTGAATCGCGTGTCCAATCGGTGAGTTTTGACATCAATGACGTAATACAAACCGTTGCTGTCTTCAAACGCCAAATCTGCCATCGCTCGTCGGGCAAAGTCAGACGAGTAGTTTTGACAGACTTCAGCACCGAGAATCTTTTGAAAATGTTCTGCCAGAATTTCCTGAATCGCGTCTCCAGTCGCTCGTGTGCTGTTGACTGTGCTGCCGGAAAGAAAATCCTGCTGTTGATTGAGGAAGTCTTTGATTCTGTTTTCTACTTCTTTGTATCTGTCTGTGGAAAATAATGTGCTTTTCATTCCCAACCCTCGCCATCAAAAAGCGAGCCAGTGCCAGCCGCTGCTTTTCTGATTTTGATCGCGTCTTTTTTTTGCTCTGACAACGTATTGCGCTCCCAAAAAACGCTGTCGTGATAACCCTGAACTGAAGAATCTTCCAGAGCCATTTCCAAACGTTTTTCCACCAGACAGCAATACAACTCTTCCTGTTCGATTCCGACAAAATGACGGCCAAGTTTTTTAGCGACAACCGAAGTCGTTCCCGAACCGAGAAACGGGTCGAACACCAGATCGCCCGGATTGGAACTGGCCAGTATCAGTTTGGCTATCAGCTTTTCAGGTTTTTGCGTTGGATGGTCTGTGTTTTCCGGCATAGACCAAAACGGCACGGAAATGTCCGTCCACAAATTGGAAGGATAAGTCAGTCGAAAATCTCCGTCGTCGCTGCGTTGCCAGTCTTTTGGTGCGCCGTCGCCGTTGGTGTACGGCGCAATGACTTTTCGCTTCAACTTCACGGCTTCGACATTAAAGTTGTATTCGCGTCCGACCGTGCAAAACCAGATGTCTTCAGAACAGTTTTTCCAATTCGACAACGCGCCTCGCCCTTTTTCGCGTTCCCAGGTGATACGGTTCTGAACGCAAAAATACTTTTCGGCGATTTGTTGAACGGCAGCCGACGAACGCCAGTCCGAACAGATGTAAATCGAAGCAGTGGGTTTCAGCACTCGGCGCAAACCGCCAAGCCAGCGATCAATCCATTCGGCGTAATCGCTGCTCGACAAGCTTTTGAATTTGTTTTCGTTGAAAGACTTGTCCAGGTTGTAAGGCGGATCAACGATCAACAAATCAACAAACCCGTCCGGCAGAAAAGGGGTCGCCTCAAATACATTTTGACAAATCGTTTTATCGGTCAGGGATTCGATCAAAAGTGGCTCACTTAACCGAAGCAAACGCCGCTTGTAGAGCGATTGCTCTTCGGCAGTCAGCGTGATGGTTCGATTTCGTGGCGCTCTCAGTTTCATGTGAATGGACAATTGTTCAGTTGGCCAGTAGATGTTCGAAGCCTTTTTTGTGTTCGCGGCACATTTTCTGCGCGGGAACGGCTTTGCCGGGATTGCAAAGTCCGAGCGGGTTGAACACGTCTTTGACGGCCAGCATCGCGTCCAGCGAAGCCTGATCGAAGATCATCGGCATGTAGCCAATTTTATCCAGCCCGACTCCGTGTTCGCCGGAGATCGAACCGCCCGCGTCAACGCAGAGCTTCATGATTTCTTTGCTAGCTTGGTGAACGCGCGCGACTTCGTCAGGGTCACGCCCGTCGAAATTCAGGTTCGGATGCAGATTGCCGTCTCCGGCGTGAAAAACCGTTGAAAGCCGAATGTTGTATTTGGCTCCGATGGCGTAAATGCCAGCCAGCACTTCGGGCAATTTGGTGCGCGGAACTACGGCGTCTTGAACAAACAAGTCGGGGCTGATTCTGCCCAAAGCGCCGAACGCGCCTTTGCGACCAGCCCAGAGTTTTTTGCGTTCGGTTTCGTCCGAAGCCGCGCGAACACTTCGAGCGCCGTTGGCGAAACAAATGTCTGTCGCGCGTTTGGCTTGAGTCTCCAACCCGGCTTGCAAACCATCAAGTTCGACAATCAAACAAGCCGCCGCATCGCGCGGATAGCCAGCAGCATAAATCGAATCTTCGACGGCAGCGATGACGACCTTGTCAATCATCTCCAACGCGGCGGGCAGCAAACCGGCGGCGATGATGGCCGAAACGGCTCGACTGGCGTCGTTCAAATCCAGAAAATCCGCCAACAACGTGATGACCATTTGCGGCGTGCGCGTCAATCGCACGGTGACTTTGGTGGCGATGCCCATTGTGCCTTCGCTGCCGACGAAAGCGCCCAGCAAATCAAAACCAATCGAATCGGCTCCGGCTCCGCCCAGGTTGACGATTTCGCCTGTTGGCAAGACGACTTCCAAACCCAAAATGTGATTGGTCGTCGCCCCGTATTTCAAGCAATGCGGGCCGCCTGCGTTTTCGGCTACGTTGCCGCCGATGGTGCAGGAAGTCTGCGACGAAGGATCGGGCGCGTAATGGTATCCGCGCGCGGCGACGGCTTGAGACAAACGAACGTTGATCAGTCCCGGCTGCACGACGGCTCGGCGATTGGCGTAATCCACTTCCAGCACTTTGTTCATCCGCGCCATTTCGATGATGACTGCGCGCTCGCCTTTTTCACAGCCAACGGCCACCGCACCCGAACTCAAGCCGGTTCCGGCTCCGCGCGGGCCAAATGGGATTCCATGTTCCGCCAGCAGTTTGACGACAAACGCAACCTGCTCAGTATTGCGAGGGAAGACCACCGCCAGCGGCAGCGACTTATGCGTAGTCATCGCGTCGCATTCGTACACCATCAATTCGTCGTGATCAGCAGCGACGGCGTCTTTGCCCAAAATTTCGCGCAGACGTGCGACGATCTTCGATTCCAGTTGTTCGGACATTGCTCGGATTCCTTTTGTCTCTTTGATTGATTTTGTGACTTCCGACAGGCGGCTGTTAGAATACGTTCCGTTCAATTCCAAAGGCAAGCAATCATGAATTTACCAGTGCTCAAAGACAGTTTTGGCCGCGCCATCCGCGATCTACGGATTTCCATCACCGACCGCTGCAACTTTCGTTGCTTTTACTGCATGCCGACCGAGGCGATGGAGTGGAAGCCGAAACCCGAAATTCTGACTTACGAAGAAATCATTACGCTGGCCGAAGTGTTCGTTGGTTTAGGCGTCAACAAACTGCGCGTCACAGGCGGTGAACCTATGTTGCGGCGCGATCTGGAAAGTCTGGTCGAACGGCTGGGGGCGATTCCTGGCATGTCCGATTTGGCGATGACGACGAACGCGCACTTTCTGCGTGGTCGCGCCGAAGCCTTGAAGCGCGGCGGTTTGCAGCGCATCACCATCAGTCTGGATTCGCTGACGCCGGAGCGGTTTTCGCTGCTGACCGGACGGAACGAACTCCATAGAGTGTTGGACGGAATTGACTCCGCAATCGAAGCCGGGCTGCACCCGGTCAAAGTCAATTGCGTCATGATGCGTGGCATCAACGACGACCAAGCCGTCAGCTTCGCCGAATTCGCGCGCGCCAAAGGCGTTCACGTCCGCTTCATCGAATTCATGCCGCTGGACAACGGCAAAGTCTGGAAGCGCGAAATGGTCATCCCTGGCGAAGAGACTCGCGCGCGCATCCACGAAGTCTTCCCGCTGGAACGAGTTCAGTCAGAAAACCTGAGCGAAACGGCTCGGCGTTGGCGATTCGCCGACGGAGCGCCCGGAGAAATCGGTTTCATCAATCCGGTCACGCAACCGTTTTGCGGCCATTGCAGCCGCATTCGGCTAACCGCCGATGGGCAAATTCGCACGTGTCTGTTTTCCAACGTCGAGCACAACATCAAGGCTTTGTTGCGGAGCGGCGCGACGCACGATGACCTGATTGAGTTCATCGCAGCGACCATCGAAAAGAAAGAAGAGCGCCACCACATCAACGATCCGGAGTTCGTGCAACCGCTCAGAACGATGTCTTGTATAGGAGGTTAGCGCCAAATGAGAAAAGTTGTAATTACGGTTTTTATTATGTTGGCATCACTATCGGCTTTTGCCGACGCTCAGGTGGTGAAAACTGGAAAGATAAATGGTGTGATCGTAGATCAGAACGATGCCGTGATTCTGCCGGCAAAAATCACGATTTTAGGTAAAGGTCGAAAATGGGTTTTAACCTCTAACCCGGCAAATGGGCGATTTGAAACGGAGCTTCCGGTGGGCATTTACGACATAAAAATTGAGGCTTATCAGTTTCGGACGCTTCAACAAAAGAAGATTCAGGTAAAGGCCGAGACTGAAAGCGAACAAAAATTTATGCTCCAAGTTTTGCCGTCCAAACAGCAAAAATGCCCACCACGAACTCTTTGCTTATGAACTTACTCAACAACTTTCAGGGGAGCCGAAGAACCGGCTGAGAGTTCTGCTTGTTGATTGAAGAAATCCGCATTCCGCAATCGTCAATCCGCAATCAGGAGACCCTTGGAACCTGACACGGTTAGCACCGTCGTAGGAAGAAAGGAAACCATGAAAAACAACGGAAACAATTCAAATCATCAATCATCGTCTTTATCCATCGAAACACAACTTCCGAATTCGCAGCGCGTTTACATCCCCGGCCAGGCCGACGGTGTCAGCGTGCCGTTTCGCGAAGTCAGTCTGAATGTCACCAAAGGCTTCAACGGACAGGTCGAAGTCAACGAACCCGTTCGCGTGTACGAAACCAGCGGCCCGTGGGGCGATCCGCAATTCAAAGGCGACGTTCGCGACGGGCTTCCGGCGTTGCGGCGCAACTGGATCATCGAACGCGGCGATGTTGAAGAATACGAAGGCCGCTCCATCAAACCCGAAGACAACGGCTACCGCTCTTCCGAAGAAGCGAATTACGCCGCTCAGAAAACCAAAGGCAAGCTGGAAGAGTTTCCCGGCTTGCGTCGCCAACCACTGAAAGCCAAGCCCGGACACAACGTGACTCAAATGCATTACGCGCGCAAAGGCATCATCACGCCCGAAATGGAATTCGTCGCCATCCGCGAAAACCTGGGGCGCGAAGCCGCCTTTGAAGCCATGAACGACCGCAGCAAATTGAACTTCCAACACAAAGGCGAATCGTTCGGAGCTTCGTTGCCTTCGCACGTCACGCCGGAGTTCGTTCGCTCTGAAATCGCTCGTGGCCGAGCCATCATCCCAAACAACATCAATCACCCCGAAACCGAACCGATGGCCATTGGTCGCAACTTTCTGGTCAAGATCAACGCCAATATCGGCAACAGCGCCGTCGCTTCTTCGATTGAAGAAGAAGTCGAAAAAATGCGCTGGGCGACGAAATGGGGAGCCGATACCGTCATGGATTTGTCCACAGGCAAAAACATCCACGCCACGCGCGAATGGATTATTCGCAACTCTCCCGTGCCGATTGGAACCGTGCCGATTTATCAGGCTCTGGAAAAAGTTTCTGGCAAAGCCGAAGAACTGACCTGGGAAATTTACCGTGACACGTTGATCGAACAGGCCGAACAAGGCGTTGATTACTTCACTATCCACGCCGGAGTTCGCCTGCCTTACATCCCGCTGACGGCCAAACGCACGACGGGGATTGTCAGCCGAGGCGGTTCGATCATGGCCAAATGGTGTCTGGCGCATCACCGGGAAAGTTTTCTGTACACGCACTTCCGCGAGATCTGCGAAATCATGCGGGCTTACGATGTCAGCTTCAGCTTGGGCGACGGCCTACGACCGGGTTCGATTGCCGACGCCAATGACGAAGCTCAGTTTGCGGAACTCGACACGCTGGGCGAACTGACAAAAATCGCCTGGGAACTGGATTGTCAGGTGATGATCGAAGGACCTGGCCACGTGCCAATGCACCTGGTCAAAGAAAATATGGAAAAGCAATTGGCCGTCTGCGACGAAGCTCCGTTTTACACGCTGGGGCCGCTGACGACGGACATTGCTCCGGGTTACGACCACATCACGTCGGCGATTGGCGCGGCGATGATCGGATGGTTCGGCACGGCGATGTTGTGTTACGTCACGCCCAAAGAACATCTGGGCTTGCCGGATAAGAAAGATGTGAAAGACGGCGTGATTACTTACAAGCTGGCCGCGCATGCAGCGGATTTGGCGAAAGGGCATCCCGGCGCGCAGCTTCGAGACAATGCCGTCAGCAAAGCGCGTTTTGAATTCCGTTGGGAAGATCAATTCAATCTTTCGCTCGACCCTGAAACCGCGCGTGAATTCCACGACGAAACTCTGCCGCAGGAAGGCGCAAAGCAGGCGCATTTCTGTTCGATGTGCGGCCCGCATTTCTGCTCGATGAAAATTACTCAGGACGTGCGCGAATATGCCGCACAGAAAGAGATGGATGAACAAGTAGCGATTATCGCTGGAATGGCAGAGAAATCGGCAGAGTTCAAAAAAGCCGGGGCGGAGATTTACGTGAAAGCGTAGGGCATCGTTCTTGGCGCACAAACAGAGTTGGGGCAGCGGTTTGCCTCAACTCCGAGTTTGAGTTCTTACCATCCTTGATTTCAGTCTTAAGCACAAGGCAAACTTAGCACCTATCTAAACCTTTTCAAGTGGCGTTTCAGAGGGGGGGGGGCTTGTGAAATTCATTTATTTCACTTAAGCGGCTGCGGGTACAACGTGTATGACGGGGCTTGCAAGGCTGGATTTGCAAGCAAGTCTGCCCAATGGGCAGGCAGCCCCACCAAGATGAACAGTGGAGAGTAAAACAATGACAAACGGAGACCTGCTGCGCCAACTTTTTCGCGGTTACGCTATGCACGATGATTCGGCTTTTCGCTCTGCTGCTTCAGAGCTAATTCAAGAAGAGCGCATTAAGAACCATCGCTTATTGGCCGATGATTTGGAAAGAATATTGCTCAATGGTACTGGGCATCGAAATGGGAAGCCCAACAATGTCAGTCATTACGAAATTCCTAAAGATAGAGAACGTGGTTTTCCTCTGTTGGACATTACTGAGTCTCCCTACGATTGGGACCGGCTCGTTCTGCCAGAATCTTCTTTAGGCTCACTAAAGCAAATTGTGCGTGAGCATCGTCATAAAGATTTGCTAGTCGGGGGCGGGATTAAGCCGACCCAGCGCGTTTTGTTTTTTGGGCCACCTGGGTGTGGGAAGACTCTGGCGGCTCAAGTCATTGCCGGTGTGCTGTCCTCTCCACTCGCCATCGTCAGATTTGATGCTGTGGTTTCTTCTTACCTCGGCGAAACAGCAGCTAATCTCAGGCGTGTCTTTGATTTTATTCAACGCGGGCGATGGGTTGTTCTATTCGACGAATTCGATGCTATTGGCAAGGATCGAGATAACGTTTTCGAACATGGTGAACTAAAGCGGGTAGTCAACACATTGTTGCAGTTGATGGATGCCTTTCGCGGCGAAAGCTTACTCATTGCTGCCACTAACCATGAAAAGCTCCTAGATAAAGCAGTATGGCGTAGATTTGAGACAGTCGTTCAGTTTCCTGCGCCATCTGTGCAGGACCGTGTGCTGATGCTGCGGCAGTTTTTGAGAGGGTTTGACTGCTCATTGTTGAACATTGGGGCGCTTGCAAAGCAACTCGCCGACGCAACCGGGGCGGATGTCGAGCGTTTTAGTATTGAAGCTGCACGGCTGGCCTTGTTGGATGGACGAACTCAAATCAATAAGGGGGATGTACGAACTTCACTTGATTCGTATCTTGAGCGGCGGACGATCTCACGTAATCTTACGCCTGCTAAGACAAACCGACACACAACGGGAAAACGCAGGCAAGTTGATTGAGTAATGAATAACAGGGGACTCAGCCTATGGCCAGAAATCTTGAGCATTTGGAATTGCCTCAGTGGCAACAAGCGTTGCCTAAACGCAAACAGAGTGGCGGGAAAATTCCTGCCAGAGGTGATCGCAAAGGGCATGGACAGACGTTGCTCGCACAAGCCGAACAGATTGCCAATCGCTTACAAGTAAGAAAGAAAACTGCACCTCAAGGTATCAATCCAAAGCTTATCTTTAAGCTTCAACTTCACCATCAAGGCTATCTCGACGAAGAGGAACTTGGGCGAATGGGATTGCGAATGCTGGCGAAAGACGCCAAACGCGTAATTGTGGTATTCCCCAATGAAGATTCGTTGAAAGAATTGCGTCGGCGCTTGGGCGCGTATGCACGCGCGGAGCAGTACTCAGGGTTAGCAGTGATAGAAGGCATAACAGAAATCGCTCCGGAAGATAGGATTGGCACAAGGCTGAGAGATGAACCCCTGTTGGATGACGAGATTGTGGCGCTCGACATCGAGCTTTGGCACAGCGGCAACCGCCAGGAATCTAAGCAACGGGTCAATGAAATTGAAAACTTCCTAAAACAACAGATGCTGGCTGTCACAGATTGGTGGATTGGGGAAAACCTTTGTTTGTTGCGAGCAAAGGTCACTGCCAGTGTGCTGCCTACACTGCTTGGCATTGATTACGTCAAAGAAATCGAGCGCCGACCAAGCCCCAGCTTCGAGATGCTTGAAATGGCAAAACTCGACGTTTCACAACTCACGATTGAAGCGAACGTACCGGACGATTTGATTGGTGTATTGATCTTGGATAGCGGTGTAATGCAACAGCATCCGTTGATTGGCCCCGCGTTGGGAGATGCTCAGGTTTTCCCGGATCGCTTACGTGAGCGCATATCAGAGAGCGCAGCAGACGGAGATGAGAAAACCGGAGGACACGGAACAGCGGTTGGCGGTATTGCTATTTATCACGACATCGGCGAGTGCATTGCCACCAGAAACTTCAGCCCGTCTGCGCAATTATTTTCAGCGCGCGTCACCGACAACAACAATGAGTACGACGAAGGTGAGTTGTTGGAACATCAACTGGAGACAGCGATCAACTACTTCTTGGAGAACTACCCTACAGTCAAGGTCATCAACATCTCACTTGGAGATCAAAAGCTGGTTTACACAGATGGGAGCTATCAATTTCGGCTGGCGGCGGCGATTGATGAACTCGCCTATAAGCATCGTGACCGAGAGATTGTGTTTGTGATCTCTGCCGGAAATTTCTTCCCATCGGAGTTGGAAGACGAAGATATTCTAGGTGAATACCCAGCTTATCTGCTCGATTCCGATGAAGCGCGCGTCATTAGCCCTGCCACCGCTGCCCTCGCCATTACGGTTGGTGGACTGTCTTACGGTCCCGGCAGGGACAGGCATCAATTTCACGAACAAGGTATTGAACGACTAGTCGCTGGTGAAAAGGGCTGGCCATCGCCATTTACTCGAATCGGACTTGGAGTAGATGGAGCCATCAAACCGGAAGTAGTGGACTACGCAGGCGATTTGAGGTTTGAGCGGGGGAGTATCCGTACTAACTCGTCAGACTATGCCGGAGTGCCGACAACGGCGAAAAACTTTGCGCCGCCAGATGGCAGGCTGTTTCGCACTGTTGCCGGAACCAGCTTTGCCGCGCCGCGTGTTGCCAATTTAGCAGCTCGGCTTTTTCGGGAGTTTCCCACTGCTTCGTCGAATTTGATTCGAGCGTTGATTGTTGACTCAGCCAGATTGCCAACTAACCGTCCGCCTGTCTTTTCTGAAAAGGAAAGTTGGGAGAAAAACTTGTTGCGAGTATATGGTTACGGGCAGCCGGACTTCACACGAGCGCGTTGGTCGGATACAAACGAGACTCTCCTGATGACAGATGGATTGATAGACTTGGATTCGTTTCAGATTTTTACCTTACCATCATTACCAGAAGAGTTTTTGACTGCTAAAGGAAGTGGCTACATCTGTGTGACATTGGCTTTCGATCCTCCGACTCGTCATACACGAGGAGACAGTTATCTCGGCGTTACGATGGAATTTGCCCTCTTTCGTAATATTTCCCCAGAAGATATTGCCGATGCGCTACGAAAGTGGGACATAGAAGAAAAAGAAAACTGGGAAGATTCTGACATTCCCGCATTGAAACACCTCAAATCGAATGAGATTGATCTTAAGCCAGGGAAGAATTTGAGGAAGTGCGGCACACTTCAAAAAGGCCTTCTCCGCGTTTCAAAGGCGAGTTGGCGTTATGACGGCAACCCGCTTTATCTAGCTGTGATTTGCCAACGGAAGTGGGCTCTTGCGGAAACTACCAACCAGCGATTCGCTGTCGTGGTTTCGCTTCTGCATGAAAATTCTGAAGTTAACATCTACGAGCGTGTGAGTCAGCAAACGCAGATAAGTCAGAGAGTCCGTGTTAAGGCGTAAGGAGCGTGAAGCGATGAAAAAGCTGTTGGCAGTTGTCTGTGTGGTAAGCGCGGCGGTTGCGTTGTCGTGGGGAGGGGCGGCGGCTCCGAAGCGTCCGCACGTTGTGTTTGTCAGCGGAGATCACGAGTACGGATCGGAAAGCACCTTTCCGATCCTCGCTGCCGAACTGGAAAAGCATTACGGCATGCAGGCGACTGTGTTGAAATCGTTTCCCGATGAAAACGCCGAAGAAAACATTCCCGGCCTGGAAGCTCTGGCCAATGCGGACGTGGCGGTGTTCTTTCTTCGCTGGCGACGGTTGCCCGCTGAGCAAATCGAACACATTCGCAAATATCTGAATTCCGGCAAGCCGGTCGTCGCGTTCCGAACGACGACGCATTCCTTCAACTATCCCAAAGGCCATCCGATGGAAATCTGGAACAGCTTTGCTCCGGCATATCTGGGCGCTCCGCCGGGCTGGGGAAACGGTCATTACCATTACGGACACAAATCCAGCGCCGACGTTCGCATCGTGGCAGGAGCGGAAAGCCATCCCATTTTGACTGGTGTTGATCCCAGCTTTCACGTGCGGTCGTGGCTGTATCACGTGCTGCCAAATTTTCCGCCCGCTGATGCCAAACAATTGTTGATGGGACGTGCGGTGGATTCGGAGCGCAAAGATGCGGTGGAAAATCTTGTCGCGTGGACTTGGCGAAACAAGGCCAACGCGAAGGTGTTTGTCACGACGCTTGGCCATCCCGAAGATTTCCAGGTGGAATCGTTCCAACGGCTGGTCATCAACGGGATTCATTGGGCGGTGGGCAAGCCCGTGCCGAAAAAGTGGGCAGGGAAATTCAACGTGGACGTGAAATACCACGGCATCAGAGCGACGAAATGAAACGAGCTTTTGCATTCAGTCTGGTGATTGTGTTGTTGACGAGCAGCGTTACGGCGACTCCGCAGCGCAAAAAACGTCCGCCGAAACCGGTGGCGGTTAAGACCGCTTCGGAAAAACCTTCGCCGTTTTTTGACGCAGAGCGACTGGCCAGGCTTTCGGAGCGGATGAAGTCGTTTGTGGATCGAGGGCGCGCGGCAGGCATCGTCACGTTGCTGGCGCATCGCGGCAAACCGGTTCAATCGTTGGCGTTCGGCGTGCAGGATTTGGAAAGCCAAAAGCCGATGACGCAAGACACGATTTTTCAAATCGCTTCGATGACGAAGCCGATCACTTGTGTTGGTGTGATGATGTTGGCCGAAGATGGATTGCTGGCGATCAGCGACCCGGTCGAAAAATTTCTTCCCGGTTTTGCCAAACTTCAAGTTCGGGAAAAAGGCGACGGCGACATTGAAGAAATTCGCAAGCCCTCGCGCAAAATCACCATCCGCGATTTGATGACTCACACTTCAGGAATGAGCGGCGGTTATCCCGAAGGTTTTGCTGAACTGTTCAGCAAACGCGACCGCACTTTGGCCGAAGCGGTCGAAGCGTTCCCAACTCGCTTTCTGGATTTTGAGCCGGGCACGAAATGGAGCTACAGCAACATGGGCATTGCCACGCTGGGGCGCATCATTGAATTGGTTTCCGGCAAAAGCTACGAGCAGTTTTTGGAAGAACGATTGTTCAAACCGCTGGGCATGCACGACAGCCATTTTTTCGTTCCCGAAAGCAAACGCGAACGCATTGCGACGATTTACCGGATGGACAATGACAAGCTGGTCAAAGCTGACGTGGATTTGTTTCGCGCCGAAGCGAAATACCCCGCCCCTGAAGCCGGGCTGTATTCCACTGCGCCTGATCTGTTTCGTTTTTACCAGATGATGCTCGGCGGCGCGTTCGACGGCAAACGCATCTTGTCGAAGTTGTCCGTTGAGTTGATGACGGCCAATCACACGGATGAGTTGAAAGCTGGATTTTCGCCAGGCATCGGATTTGGACTGGGCTGGGCGGTCGTTCGCAACACCGAAGGAACCTTTCGGCTGAATTCAATCGGAACTTATGGACACGGCGGATTGTGGAAAACCTACGGCTGGGTTGATCCGAAAAAAGAATTGGTTGGTGTGATTTTGCTGCAACGATTAAGCAGCGACGGCGATCTGGCGGATGAGTTCAATGCCTTTATGACAATGGCTGCTGCGGCAATGATTGAAGGAAAGAGGGAATGAGAGAAGGCGGGAATGAGGGAAGGCGTGATGGCGGGAAAGAGAGAAGGAGGGATGGCGGGAATGAGGGATAGAGGGAAGGCGGGAAAGAGAGATTGAGGGCTGTTGAAAGCATTCTCACTCCCTATCTCTCTCCTTCCCTCTATTTCTCTCCGTCCCCTTGTCTCTCCGTCGCTCTATCTCTCCCGCCCTCACTGCTTCGGCACGAAGATCACTTGCGGATCGTCACGGTTGTTGTCGTCGCCGGTTACTCCACGAAGGAAATTTTTCATCGAACCGCCACCGTCAATGGCGAAAAGCGTCAATTGACCCGCTACGACGTGAGCACGAATGGTGGCTCGCAGCAGTGAACCGGCGCGGATGAAATTGATGACTTCTTCGTTACGGTTGGCGATGTGAGTCAGATTCCAGGTTCCGGATTCCACCGATGGCGCGCCCGTGCCGCTTCTGTACCCGCGCATAGTCCAGGTTCCGCCGGGATTGATCTGCAGTTCCATCGCATAACCCGTGCGATCCCAGCCTTCGTAATCGGCGTGAACAACGCCAATCGAATTGATTGTGTACATCACTTTCCATAGGCCGACGAAGTTTTCCGCCGTCGAAGTTTCCGCCAATCTTGAGTTGGTTTGCGGCGGCGGGTCTCGCCAACAAACGCGCGGAGTCACATCCACATCGCAATGAACCGAACTGTAAGGAAATCCGTCGTCGCCGTATCCGCTGAAGCTGTGATTTTCCAGCAAGGCGTTTGATGGCGGTCGAGTTCGAATCAATTCGTTGCCGTCAATTCTGCCTTCCTGATCTTCTCCCGCCAGCCGAATCGTCGCGTCCCAATAAGCGGCGAAGGTTACGTTCCAATGCCAGCGATTGGTTGCCGCGTTGAAAGCTCGCCCCACTCCGGCGACTTTCCACTCCGGCGTTAGCAACAGGGTTTTTCCGATGGTCGAAGAACGCCAAACCGTGAACACTCCCTGAGCCGAGTTGCTGACATCGGAAACCAGCGCGTCTTCGGGAATCGGCGCTGCTCCGCCTTCAAAGCCGAAGTCGTACGCGCGCTCCGCCGGGCCGCGTCCAGCCAGATCAATGGTGTCTGTGTAATTGGCCGTTGCCATTTCCTGCGCCAGAAAGTCGCTGGCTTTGGTCAAACTGATGCTTGCGCCAAGCGGGCTGCGGCCACGTTGAAGCCGGTATTGATTGATTAACTCCAGCAAGCGCCTTTCTTCGTCTTCGAGTGGAATATCCGTCGCTGAATTTGGCGGCGGAGTTGGTGTCGGAGTTGGAGTCGGGGTTGGAGTTGGTGTCGGAGTCGGAGTCGGAGTGGGGCTTGGTTTGGGCGTAGGAGTCGGGGTAGGAGTCGGAGTCGGAGTCGGAGTCGGATTTGCTGGCGGGGCAGAACCAGTGCCTGTCGTTATCAGCACAAAGGCATTGAATTCGGGGCTGGTCGTCGAACTGGTCATTGGCAGATTCAACGGCTGACCGTTGTAAGTGCCGGACAAAATCGGAGCGCCGTAAAAATTCTGCGGATTGCGAATTTCGTAGCGTGCGCCAGGTTGCAAAACGCCAGACACGTCCACAGCAACCTGATTTTGCAAATCCCAGTTGTAAACGGCGATGTTCGCGCGCCCGGATTCGTATCGGTTGGGACGAACAAAAACTTTGACGCCGGTCGGGCGATTGCCGCCGAATTGGCTGTTTTGATCCAGCGAACTGGCCTGTTTCCAATTGTTGAAACTGTACACTCGCCCAGGAGTGTCCCAGGGATTCTGGGCATTGGAAAAATACCGGTTATTGTCCCATTGATAAACGTTCCAAACCGTGTTGGCCGGAGGATGCACCGAAATGATCTGGTCGTTGCCGATGACCGTGTTGTCTGTAAAGCTCAGATTTTTCCAGTATTTCAAATAAGCCGTGACGGCATTTCCGCTGACCAGATAATTGCCTTGCACGATTGTGCGGCCATTGGGGTTGGCGATGTAGCCCAAGCCGAGCGATGCGCCGCGCGAATTCAGTGGGTGATAAGTGTAGTTGTTGAGAATTTCAATCCGGTCGGACGGATTGATAGCCGCGCCGACCAAAATGTTGGGTTGGCGGTCGAACTCATCTCGCGGGCGGGCCGGAGAGCCGTTGTTGAAAGAGATGTTTCCTTCGAACTTGTAGCCGATGACGTAACCTGATTCGGCAAAGCCTTTCATTCCAGTTGCGTAATTGTCGAACGAGACGCAATCCAGAATTTGTTTTGTGCCGTCGCGGTTTTGCGAATAAATGCCGTGTCCGTTTCCGCGAGCTTCGCCTTCCCATCCATTGCGATACAACACAGTGCCATAAATTTCCGAATCAACGGCGGGCGCCCAAAATGCTATGCCGTCGCCGTTGTTGTGGATGACCATATTGATGATCTTGATGTGGTGGCCAAGCACGTTCATTCCTTTTGGGCGTTCGCGCGTGCGGTCCGTGTTGGGGTTGGTGATTTCAAAATCGCGGAAGGTCGTGTACGAACCTTCGACTCGTATGCCGCCGTGAATGGTTACTCGCTCTCCGGGATAAGCGCGAATTGTAATCGGCGACACGGACGTGCCATTCAAAAAGCAGGCGTAAGCGCAGTTTTCGGTGCCGGAAAGCGGCGCACCCGGAACGCTGTACACGCCTCCGCGCAGCCAGATGGTATCGCCGGGACGCGCAGGGCTGTTGCCAGCCAATGCCGTTGCCAGATCAAGCGGGCTTTGCAAACTGCCAGGATTCCGCGAACTGCCATTCGGCGCGGCAAAAATTCCGCTGGTTGGTGCAGAAGGTGGCGTTGCAACCGGCGTCGGCGAAGGCGTTGGTGTCGCAACCGGTGTTGGCGTCGGAGTTGGAGTAGGTGTTGTGATTGGAGTTGGCGTTGGCGTCCCAGAAATAGTCAGCGTCAACGTATTGGATGGAATTGTAATCAACGATGAACCGGCGAGAACTCCACGAATAACGTAATGATATGCGGTTCCCGGTGAAACCGTCGTGTCTTTGTAGTTGGTGATATTGGTGGGAAGCGTCGTCAGCAATTGAAACGATTGAGGAGCAGTAGACAATGCGCGCATCACGCGAAACGAAGTCACCGAAATTGAACCGACGACACGCCAATTCAATTGCACCTCTGCCGAACCGGTCACGGAGCCGGTCAGACTGATGTTGTTATTGTTGATTTGCGCCGTTGTCGGTCGCCAGATGTACAGCGCGCTGATGATTAACGTCAGGCTCAACGTCAATGCCGAAACTCGCCAGCCGTTCAGCGCAGCCAAGGTCAGATGAGGAGTCACACGCTTTTTCAAATACGAAATCGCAGAGAGTCGGCGGAAATGGGAAAAACTGTATTGCATAAAACCTGTTATGACTTGCGTGATGGTACACGCTGGGGAAGATTCCGAACCGTAAAAGATTACAGCCGCGAAACGCAGGCGAGACCCGGCGATTCGCGCAAAGTATCAGACCATAAGCCGAAACGTTCGTCAGCATAGTCTGCGACTGCTTAAGAAACCAAAGATACAGGGGAACTGATGCTGCGAGGCATGCGCATCAAATTGAATGGGGTGGAAGTGAAACCGTTGAGAGAAAAGCTTCACCGACAGCCGGAGTGTAGCCCATCGGGAAAAAATCGGTCAACGCTTTTTTCCTGAACGGCAAATACGCGACGCCGCAAATGACAATTAGCGGGTTTTGCCGCGTGTCAGCGTGCTGAAACTTTCGCGCGCTCCACGTCGAAACAACACGAAATCAATCAGTCCATGCAAAAAACCGAAGCCGTAGCCGAAGTGGTAACACGCGAACACGATGGGAAGAATCGGCAGGAATTGAAACTGGCCTGCTCGGCGGCAAGTCAGCACGGTCGCCGTCAGATTGGCCAGCAGGTAGGTGAAAAGATGCAGCAGTAAAAGCGCGAGAAACCAACGACTGAACGGAGCTAGCAGCAACAACCCAAACAAACTGCCCAACCACGCGCCCGGAACCAGATGTCGCCACGAAGCCGGAATCTTGTGTTTTTGAATGACGCGCACTTTCCAGTATCCGTATTGCGAATACTGCCGAAGCAACGCCGTCAGCGAAGCGCGCGGGTGATACCACGAACGAATCCGCGCCGATTGCCAGATTTTGCCGCCTTGTCGCGTCAACCGCAGATTCAGTTCATCGTCCTGATTGCGAACCAGTTCTTCGTCAAACAATCCCAGATCAAGCAGCGTTTGTTTGCGCCAGCAACCATAAGTCACGGTGTCAACTTCGCCTTCGTATTCGACGTTGTGAAAGCGCGCGCCTCCGGCGGAAAAAGGCGAGTGATAGGCGAGGCTGATCGCTTGTTGTAAGTAGCCGGTGGCTTTGGTGCGCGCTGCGCCGCCGACGTTTTGCGCGCCGGTCTCTTTCAACACCATCACGCATTGGCGCAGATAATCGGGCGCGTATTCGGTGTGAGCGTCCATTCGCGCGATGATTTCTCCGCGAGCGGCAAGGATGGCGGCGTTCAAGCCTGTCGGCGTGATTTGTCGCGGGTTGGGAATCAGCCGCAAGTTCGGATGCTGAGCGTGAAGTTCGGCGATGATTCGCGGCGTCGCGTCGGTCGAATCGCCATCAGCGACCAAAACCTCGAAACGATCCGCCGGATAATCCTGACCAAGCGCGCCCGCCAGACATTCGGCAATGTGCGCGGCTTCGTTGCGAACTGGCATGACGACCGACACAAACGGCCAATCAGTTTCAGGTTGAGTAATCGGATTGGTCATTAACGTTCGGCCAACGGCTTCAGCATTTCGCCTTTCCAGATTTCCTGAACGAGCGATTTTTGCCATCCCAGAGATTCATAAAACTTGATCGCCTGGAAATTTTCAGTGTTCACGCTCAATTGCATCAGCGTAAAGCCGCGTTCGCGGGCGGCGGTTTCTGAAACCTGCATCAACTGTTTTCCAACGCCGAAGCCTTGAAATTTGGGATTGACGGCGATGGCCAGAATTCCGAATCGCGGTTGAGCGGCGGGCTTCGTCGTCGTTGACGTTTTGGCCGAACCGCGAAACCGGCGATAAATGTTCAATCCGCTGACCAGACGATTACGAAAGAGCGGATTCAATGCCAACCACGGATGCGTCAGCACGCGCCAAGCCAGATACAGGCGATTGCGCTGCAAAAAGCCGGACATCGCTCCGCGAAACACGCCGCCAAAACAGAAGCCCGCAAATTCGCCGTCGCACCAAGCGCCGATGGCCAACGCATCGTGCGGCCCGGTCAGTTGCCAGTCGTAATACCGACGAACCGATTCCAGTCCCAACGCCGTCAACGCGCTTTCGGGAAAGGCCGCCAGATGCACGCGCGCGGCGGATTCCAAATCTGCCGACTTGAGCGGGCGAATTTCTATTTGCGAAGCGTTGGCCATTGTAGATTCTCTAAACGGTTAATCCGCCGCCGCCGGGGCGGTGCGAAACCGGTTGGCGTTCAAACGGGCAAAATAACTTTGTCGCCACAGCGCAATCATCACCAACTGTCTGACCAACGGTTCGTGGCGGTCGTCGCCTTCCAAAAAAGCTTCTGCCGTCTGGCGCAATCGTTCAGGCACAAACGGCGCATTGCGTAGCGCCTCGTGATCGGGAAGTTGGCGAATGAATTGGTGAAAATCCGGTTGCTGCCGGAAGTATGTTTTCCAGGGAACGCCGAATCCCCATTTACGATGCGAGCGGATTTCGGCGGGCAAACGATCTTCGACGGCTTTTCGCAGCACGTGTTTGCTTTCCTGTTTCGACAGCAACTTTTCGCTGGGCAACGCCGCCAGGCCTTCGACCAGGCGGTAATCCAGAAACGGCACGCGGCATTCGATGGAAGCGCCCATCGTCGTGCGGTCGTTGCGGTCGAGCACAGAACACAAAAACGTGTGTTGATCGTTGTACATCGCCTGCCGGACGAAATCGTTCGGGTAAAGTTTTTGCGCCTCAGCCAAAACACTTTCGCGGTATTCAAATGTCTGGCGAGCGGGTTCGGCCAATACGTCCAGTTCGTGCGGCAACAAATCACAGGAATTGAAAAAGACCATTCGATCCGTCGCGCCCAACTTCAAAAATCGCGCCAGCTTGTCCAGCCGTCCGCTCAGTTTGAACGCCGACGAAACGCCCGGCAGCACAGGCCGCGCGGCGTTCAGCAGCATCGGATGTTGCAACGGTTTGTAGCGAACATATCCACCCAGAGTTTCGTCTGCGCCTTCGCCGGAAAGCAGCACGGTGACGCGCGGTTTGGCGAATTCCGAAATCGCCAGCAGATGAATGTCGTTGCCGTGCGCCAGCGGTTCGTCGTTGAACCACGACGCCTGTTCAATGCGCGACAACAGGTCGTCGTCTTTGACGCGAAGCTCGCGGTAATCCAGCCGATACTGTGCAGCGAGTTGTTGCGCCAGCGGCCCTTCGTCGTAGGCGGCTTCGTCAAACCGCACGGTGAAAGTCGAAATGCCTTCGCCAGCTTGCAAGGCCAGTGACGCGGCGACACTGCTCGAATCCAAACCTCCGCTGAGCAACACGCCGACCGGAACATCGCTGATGCGTCGCAGATTCACGGCGCTGTCGAACGTCGCGCGAAACCAGTCAACCGGGTCAGGCGGCAAACTTTCGCGCAACTCCATCGCGCGTTCGGCCAGATTCCACCAGCGTTTGATTGCCAGTTGACCGTTTTTCCACGTCAGGTAATGACCGGGCAGCAATCGTTTGACGCCGGTAAACGGCGTTCGTTCGCCCGCGACATACCGAAAGCAAAGCAATTCTTCCCAGCAGCTTTGATCGAATTCCGCAGGAACTCCGGCGGTAAACAACGCTTTTTCTTCCGAAGCGAAATACAAACCTTCAGGGCGTTCGGCGTAATACAACGGTTTGACGCCCAACCGGTCGCGCGCAATGAACAGGCTTTTTTCCTGCTCGTCCCAAATGGCGATGGCGAACATGCCGTTCAGTTTGTCGAGCATCGCTGCCCCTTCCGCGCGATACAGATTCAACAGAACCTCGGTGTCTGTGTTCGAGCGAAACTGAAAGCCACGGGCTTCCAGCGCCGGGCGCAGTTCGCGGTAGTTGTAGACTTCGCCGTTGTAGGCAATGTGATAACGACCGTCTTCGCTGGCCATAGGCATGTGACCGCGCGGCGACAAATCCACGATCGCCAATCGCCGCGAACCAAGCGCAATGCCGGGCGCAATGAAGTTTCCGGCGTCGTCCGGCCCGCGATGCGCCAGGCTGTCGCGCATGCCTGTCAATTGCCGCTCGTTCGGCAAATGAGAACGGTCGTTAAAAGCAATTCCGCATAATCCACACATTCAAATTGTTCCTCGTTTCCGATCAAAGAATTTCGGAAAAGACTTCGTCCAGTTGTTGTTTTACGCGGATCCATGAAGAACGCTCAGCCAGTTCGCGTCCTTGTTCAGAAAGTTTTTCGGCCAGTTCCGGATCGTCCAGCAACGCCAAAATCGCTTCGACCATTCGTTCGTCATCGTTGTCGGGAACCAGCAATCCGTTTTCGCCATTGGTAATCAGATCAGCCATGCCGCCGACTTCGGTGGACACGACCGGCAAACCCATCGCGCAGGCTTCGACGACGGAAACAGGCATGTTGTCTATGCGATTGGTGCTGATGAAAATATCTGCGGCATCGCCTTCGCGCGTTTTCGATTCCATGTTCAAAAAGCCAGGAAAGCGCACGGCGTCGCTGACGCCCAATTCTTCCGTCAATCGTTTGCTTTCGCTTTCCAGCCCTTTGTCCTGTCCGGCAATAACCAGCGTAGCGTCCGGGCGATGTTGTCGCAGTTTGGCCAACACGCGAATCGCCATCAACGGATTCCAGGCGTCGTGAAATGCGCGCATCCAAAACAGTTTCGGCTGCAATCGTTCGCGTCGGCGATACGGATAATTCGAGATTTCAATCACGTTGGGAATTACCCGCGCCTGAAAACCATAAGGCGCAATCGCTTTGGCCAGATACCCCGACGGAGCAATGATCGCATCCGCACGACTGAGCACCTGTGTCGTCCAACGCGGAAAGCGCGCCATAAAATCCGGCATCGCTCCGCCGCGCAAAACCATGATGATGCGATGGCCGAACAACCGCCCCAAACGGCTGGCCACATCTTCGACAACGAAACTCGGCCCGCTGTAAGTGTTCAACACCAGCACGTCAATTTCTTTGCGATGTTTGATGATCGTCGCCGCAATGTCTGCCAGACGAACATAACGATTCGGGTGCGAAGAAGCTTCGATTGTTTTGTAGCCAGCTTCGGTGAACCGATCCGAAAGAATTTCGCCTTGCGTGGTGACGTACCCCGGATGGCGTCCAACCAGCGGCCCGATAAAACAGAGTCGCGGAGTTCTGTTGAGCATAATACTGTTACCAGTTCAGATGATGTTCGCGCATCCATAATTCCAGCGCGAGCAGAATGATGATTCGTTGATAAAGCCCTTCGCGGCTGACAGCGCCGCCGTGAGTCGTGGTTTGCGCTTGTTTGAATTGCCGCAGCCATTGTTCGACAACGCCGCGATTGAGAAATGCTCCGACGCGAGCGGAAGACGCAAGCAGCAAATCCGCCAGCAATTCGTGAAATTGCGGTGTCACCATTCTATCCAGCGGAATGCGGAAACCCATCTTGCGATGATTGGTGACGACCGGCGGCAACCATTCGCGCGCAATGTCGCGCAGCACCAGCTTGCCCGTGTGCCCGTCGGTTTTCAGCCGATGCGGCAACGCCAACCCGGCAGCGACGACTTCTTCGTCCAGCATTGGCACGCGGACTTCTATGCTGGCCAGCATGCTCATCATGTCCACTTTGCGCAGCATGTCCGAAGTCAGATTGACGGTGAAATGCGTTTCGGTCAGTCGGCGCGACAAATCTTCCAAGCCGTTGATGCCGGCAGGTTCATAACCGTCGAAGTGCCGCGCCGCCGGTTGCAACGCGGCAAAAGCGTCAGGCAAAGCCAATTCGATTTTTTGTTCTTCGCTCAGGTAATTCGACATTCCGGCCAGCATCACCGCGCCGTCGCGCGCGCCGAGTTGTGCCAACCGGACGGCTTTGGCGATTTGCCGACCGAAATCTTGTGTGTGGTTTCGTAGCGCGTCGGCAGCATGCGCCAGCAAGTTTTGCGACCAGCCGGGCAATTGCATCAGCCGCGCAAAACGATTGGCGCGACAAAAACTTTCGTACCCGCCAAAGGCTTCGTCGCCGCCATCGCCTGACAGCGCGCAAATGATTCCGCTTTCCCGAATCGCCTGAGAAACGCGAAAAGTCGGAATCAAACTAGAATCGGCAAACGGCTGATCGAAATGCAGCAGCAAACGTTGAACGAGTTCCGGCGTGACTTCCCAATCAGCAGAGGTGATTGTTTGATGCCGCGTGCCGTACTGTTCCGAAACCGCCAATGCCACAGGCGTTTCGTCGTAACTTTGATCGGGGAAACTGACGTTGAACGTGGTTGGCGATTCGGCTGCGGTTTGGCAATACGCCGCGACGACCAGCGATGAATCAATGCCGCCGCTGAGCAATGCGGCTACCGGAACGTCCGCGACCGATTGGGCGGCGACTGCGCGCAGCAACGATTCGGAAGTTTGGCGCGCAATTTCGGGCAATTGCGCCGTTTCGTTGATGTGAGCTTCCAGCCGAAAGTATTCGCGCAATTTCGGCTGGCCGTTTTCAATCGTCAAAGTGTGACCGGGCGGCAAGGCGCGAATTTCCGAAAAAGCCGTCATCGGTTCGGGCACGTAACTCAAACCCAGAAAATCGAAACAAGCCTGCCGATCCATCGTCGGCGCAAATCCATCGAGCGCCAGAATCGCTTTGATCTCGCTGGCGAAAACGAATTGATTGCCGAGCGCAGCGTAATACAGCGGTTTGATGCCGAAGCGGTCGCGCGCCAGCAACAGGCTCCGCCGACGTTGATCGTACACGGCAAAGGCGAACATGCCGCGCAAGCGTTCGACCATTTGCGCCCCAAATTCCTGGTACAGGCAAACCAACACTTCGGTGTCGGATGTGCCGCGAAACCTGTAACCGCGCGATTCCAGTTCGCGGCGCAATTCGAGATGGTTGTACACCTCGCCGTTGTAAGTGATCCAAATGCTGCCGTCGGCGTTGCTCATTGGTTGATGGCCGGTTGGGGACAGATCAAGCAGCGCCAATCGCCGATGCGCCAGTTCGCAACGCTCGTCGGCAAAGACGCCTTCGCCGTCCGGCCCGCGATGCGCCAACCGCCGATTGGCTTCGGCCAGCCAATGCGAATCAGGCGGCAATTGTTGAGGATGAAATCGTCCGGCTAAACCACACATTTCAGTTGTTCAATTTCTTCGCGCGACAGTTTGCAGACTACGGCCTGAAATTTTCCCGACGAACGGCGCGGAATGGCTTCAACCAGTTCGATGTCGGTTTGCACTTCGCCGACGTGGAGCTTCATGTTTTCTCGCAATCGCGCGCGGTCTTCTTCGTTGAATCCTTCTGCCGGAACCAGTTTGATGACGAACCGGTTCAAACTTTCCTGCACAACCTGAGCTTCCCGAATCGTGCTGACGCCTTTGAACACGGTGTCGAACCTCAGCACCTGTCGTCCATCCGGCGTGTAACACAAATCTTCGATGCGGCCTTCGATGGATTCCAGAATCGGCATTTGGCGACCGCACGGGCAAGATTGATTCACCGCCCAACGCGCGGCATCGCCCGTGCGATAACGAATCAACGGTTGCAAAGTGTTTTGCAGCCCGGTGGCGACGACTTCGCCGATGACGCCGTGAGGGCAGGGAAGTCCGGCTTCGTCCAGAATCTCGATCAAGCCGACTTCCGGGCTGACGTGATAGCGACCGTGTTCGCATTGCGAGGCGAAGAAGCAGCATTCGACTGCGCCATAACGGTCGTAAATTCGACATTGCCAGGCGGCTTCCAGATTGGCGCGGAGTTGTTCGGTGACGTTTTCGGATGTGGTGAAAATCGCTTTGGCGGGTGCGGGCAAATCGCCTGTTGCCAAAGCATGTTGCGCCAGAATGTTCAGCGCATTCGGATAACCCATGACCACCGAAGGTTTGAATTCGCGCAGGAACGCCAAATAACTCGGCAGGTTTTGCGGCGACAGGTGATAGATCGAAGCGTAAGCCAAATCTTCCGCCGGGCTGAATCTCCAAAACGGCGGACTGGGTTGATCGAATCGGCAGACTTTGCGCGCGCCGAACATGACGCGGCGGTCGCGGTAATTGACGCCCGCCCAATTCAAGTTGCGGGCTTCGGGCACGGCCAGTTCAAAAGCATGCATTTCCGGCGTGTAATAAATTTCGGTCGGAGTTCCGGTTGTGCCGCTGGATTTTTGAATGATGACGCCACGCGGCACGGGCGATTCGGTCAGCAGTTCGCGCGCCTGAGTTCGCAAGGTTTGTTTGCTCAGCAGCGGAAGTTGGGAAAGCGCGATTCGCGGCGGTGTGTCCGGCGTCAGCCCGGTTTGCTCAAACACGCGGTGATAATGCGGAGCACGCCAAGCCGCCGTCATTAATTGACCGAGTCGTTCAGTTTGATAATCGGCGAACTGTTCCGCTGACCATCGTTCGCGGGTTTTGAATTCCGCCACCAATTGATGAAAGCTGCGACTGAACCGGCGGCGATACCACCACCAACCATACATCCCGACGATCATCTGCTGCACAGGGACGGGACTGTTCAGGTAAATAGTTTCTGTCAAACCAGCCATC
Source organism: uncultured Acidobacteriota bacterium (assembly GCA_902825875.1). Classification (GTDB taxonomy): domain Bacteria; phylum Acidobacteriota; class Blastocatellia; order RBC074; family RBC074; genus RBC074. The sequence continues at coordinate 23,670 of CADECP010000030.1, read as the reverse complement.
GAAATTGCTTTAACGCAGAGCTTTGAAGCGCGATTTATCTTGCCGACCAGGAACGTTTATCGAAGGCGGGTTGGCCGGATGGAGCCGGCCAATCCGTTTTTTCGGAATCTGTCGAGTGGTCAGGTTGAAAGGCTTGTTCGGGCAACATGATGATTGCCGTCAGGGCAAAAACGAACGCCGGAGCCGCCAGCCGCATTCCGGTGGAGAGCATGAACAACACGCTCCAACTCAGCCAGGCCAGCGAAAGCGCCTTACCCTGAACGGTGCGCGTCAACCTCCAATGTTGCCAACCCATAAACATCAGCACCATCAAGGCAAACAACCCGAACAAACCATGTTCAGCCAACAGCCGTGAAAATTCCGTGTGAGAGGCGCTTTCGCGGTAAAAAGTGCCGCGACTGAAAGTGCTCATTCCCGGCCCGACGCCGAACACAGGATTTTGCGACCAAATCAATAAATCGGATTGCAAGATCGTTTCGCGCCCGGTCAGGCTGGTGTTTTGGAATCGGTTGGCCAACGCGCCACCCGTGTATTCATCCAGTACCGGGAAAACCAGATAGTTGGCGAGCAGGAATAAGCTCAACCCGAACAAGACCAGTTTGAAACGTGCCTGGGTATCGCGCGCCAGATAAAACAGCGCCACCAACAAAGACAATCCCGCGCTGTACAAACCCGTGCGCGAAAACGTCAACGCGCTTTGCGCCGCCAGCCCCACGATCACCAGGAAAAGCAGCACCTTGACGTTCCAGCCACGTTTTTGCAGCAACAGGTAAAGAAACGCAGACAGAATGCTCAGTCCCAACAACGCTGAAACCTGATTGGGGCCGTATCCTCCACTGGCCAGAGCGTTGGATTCGCGCCCGAATCGAATTGCGCTGGCTGTCAGCAATCCATAAGCCGCCACCGTCGCAATGGTGACTGCCGGTGCGATGAGCGACAAAAACGTTCGATAAATTTGATCCGTCGTCAGTCGAATTTGAGACAGAAACCAAACGCTGGCCATCAGCGCGAATGGCCCGGAAAGATTGAAACTCAGATACATCCGCAGAGAATCCGACGGAACGTTGGCCAAAGGGAAAATGGCGGAAGGCAGCAACAGCGCAAAATACAACAACGGCAACATGGAGCCGCGAAACATTCCATGGCGAATGATTGCCGTCACTAACACTGCCGACAAAGCATATTTGCCGTATTCCCAGAACGTATATGCCTGAGTCATGCGCCACAGCACTTCGGAACTGACGATGTAAGCGCCGACATACACCACACGTTCGTGCCGATTGCCCACTGCGAAATACAATCCAACGGCCAGAGTGACGACGGCATGTGCGGTTCCCAGAATCGGTTTGATGGGTTCGATGGCCATCATCAGCCCCAACAAAAGATGCCCGATGATCCAGGCGTACATTTGAATCGTCGGTTGGGACAAAGAAAAAGCTCTCTGTCGCGGCGCGAAAAGTTGAGGTTGAAAAACAGGTATTGCCATAACTGCAAAGTAGATTAAGCCAAAGCCAGGCGATATAAATCCGTCAGCATTCGGGGCAAGCGGTGCAATGCATGTCGTTGTTCGATTCGGGCACGTGCGGCGTTTCCCAACCGCGCTCGCAGTTGAGGTTGTTCGATCAATTGTTGCAACAGCGAAGTCAATTCTGTTTCCGCTTGCGGAGCCGCCAGAAATCCGGTCACTCCATGTTCTACAACGTCGGGCACGCCACCCACGTTGGTTGCCAAAACGGGCAGCCCCGAAGCCATTGCTTCCAGCACGACGTTGGGCGTGCCTTCGAAATCGGAAGTCAGCAGAAAAATATCGGCTTCGTGATATGCGGTTTTCATTTCGCGCACCAGGCCGCGAAATTCCACCAGATCGGAAAGCCCGGCTTCTGCGGTCTGTCGTTCCAGTTGAGAACGCAACGGGCCGTCACCCGCAATTACGACTCGAAAAGGCACGGGACTTTGTCGCCGTAATTGTGCCAACAGGCGAATCAACCGATCCAGGCGTTTTTGCTCTTCCAATCGCCCGGCGGCCAGCAATCGCACCACGCCGTTTGATGGTTGAGCGTTTCCGTTGCGAGTCAAAAACTGTGTCGCATCAATCGCGTTTGGCAAAAAGAACAGACTTGTTTTCGAGCGTCCGGCCTGCACAGCGTAATCAATCGCCGCCTGAGAATTGGCGGCAATCACGCGCGGCCAACGTAAGCTCAGGGTTCCCAGAGCGCGCCCGTGTTCGGCAACTTCGCTGATTCCATCGCAACGCAACGCGCCGATTTCTCGAATTTTCAACAAGCGAGCTGCGCCAACCGCGTACAGGTTGGTGTAAAAATGCTGGCTCTGCAAAATGTCCGGTCGGAATGTTTTTACTTCGCGGGTGATGCTGGCCAGTCGCGTCAAACGAGATTGAGCCTGCCCAACCCAGCGAACGTCCACGCCGAGTTCGGCAATTGGCGATTCCCAAAATTCGCCGCGCGTCAGCGACAGCAATTGAACTGTCGCGCCTTGTTCGCGCAGCGTTTTCAATAGGTAAAACAACTGCCGTTCCGCGCCGCCCTGCCCAAGCGTGCCTGCCAGAAAACACACGCGCAATCGTGCCAGTTCAACCATTCAAGTTTCCCCAAGCCGATCGCAAATGGCGGCCAATCGTATCGCGCCAATTTTCCAGCGTGTATTCGCGTGCGGTGGTTATTGCGCAGATGGACATTTGGCGATACAGCGATTCATCACTCAAACAACGATACACGGCGTTTGCCAGGTTTGTGGGAGTTGCAGCGTCCAGCAACACGCCGCCGCCTTGTCCGATCAAGTGGGGCAAAATCGAAACCTTCGTTGTGATGACAGGCAGTCCGGTTGCCAGAGCTTCGAGAACGGCTTTTGGAAATCCTTCGGAATCGGTCGGGTAACAAAACAGATCGGCCTGTTGCAACAGCCGGAGCACTTCGTCGTGATTCACTTTGCCGTGAAATTTCACTCGTTCGGCAACCAGCAACTCCGACGCGAGTTGTTTTAATCCGGCCAGCGCGCTTCCGTCGCCGACCACATCCAATTGCAACGAAGGAAATTCCGCCAGCAATTTGGGCAGCGATTGAATCACGATGTTGGTTCCTTTGCCGTGTTCCTGACGCGCGACGATGATTAATCGCGGGGCTTTGCGTTCATCCAACTTACGAGCCTGGCCGACCAATTCGATTTCCTGATTGGTCAAGCTGGTGGAAAAAATCCATTGCACGGCTGGATTGATTGCCGAAGGCAATGCGCTGTCGCCGCCCGTCGCCAACATCACATTTCGACCGCCTGCGACGTGTTCCATAAACCGTTTCCACAATCGTTCTGCTGTGGTGTGCGTCGCAAGCCAGTTGCCGCAGTATCGAACGAACAACGGCTTGCCCAACAAATATGCCCCCAGCATGCCGAACGTTCCGACATCGCCCGGAATCGGCGCATGCACTGCGTCGGCGCGTAACGTTTGACGGCAAATGGTCAGGCCGTTGGTCAACAACCACGGCAGCATTCGCAATTTGCGCTGCCAATCCTGCCCCGCCGGATTGCTGAGCGGAACGACGCTCATGTTTCGACCTGTCAGCGGCAATTCGCCTCTCACGTTTCCGGTTTGCGTCACGGGCACAACCAAAGTGGTTTTGTCGAACAGTTCGGACAGTGCGCGCATTTGCATAGGGAAACCGCCGTCGGTGGCAAATCCACAGTTGGAATGTTCAGACGGCCAGCAAAGTTTGTGGGAAAAAACGACCAGGTGCATTGCGTCGAAATCACTTTGGTTGGCGAGCAACATGCGCGGTTTGCCGGTACAACTGTCGCAACTCAGCGCCGTAAGCGTTCCACGAAAAATGCTCGCGCGCGAAGTTGGTCAAACGTTCAGAAACTACGCTTCGCCGGGTTTGTGTGTCGCTGATAAGTTGGCGCAACGCCTCATTCACCTGCGGAGCTTCCGGGTCAACGATCAATCCCAATTGGTAGCTGTAGATCAGCGTGCTGACATCGCCAATGCCCTCTGCCGCCAGCACGGGAACTCCGCACAAACAGTATTCGGCAAATTTGGTTGGCGACGCGACGCGATTGACTACGGATTGATCGCGCAGCAGCAAGCCCAGATCGGCCATTTGCAACAAGTCGAAAATTTCGTCGTGCCGGACGCTCATCACGCGCGAATGATCCGGCGTGATGCCGTGTTTGGCGAAATAGCTCAAAAACGCTTCGCGGTGATGCGAAAAGACCAGAAAGAACGCCTGCGGAAATTCCGTTCGCAGCGATTGAAACCATCGGCACATCTGATCGGGCAGTTGATAACTTTCGCACGCGCCGACGTAACAAACGACCAGTCTGTCGTCGAGTTTGTGTTTGCGGCGCAACTCAGTTCTTCGCGCAGCGTCCGGCGCAAAATTCGATTCCGTCGCACAAGGAATGATCGAAGATCGCGGAAACGTCATTCCGAAATGCGATTCGTAATAAGCGCGCATTGCTTCGGACACGAAAATCAGCCCGGAGGATTCGCGCAGCATCAAACGTTCTTGCGCTTCCAACTCTCTGGCAAAATCGTCGAAACCGATCACTTCGCGTTCATACAGATATTCGGCGGTTGTCGCTCCGTGAACATCGGCGACGACGCGCAAATCGCGTTTGAGCCGCCGCGCCAGCAAAGCAAAGATCGTCGGACGCAGTCCGTGTCCGTGCGCGATGACGATGTCGTGCCACCAGCACCACAGCGCCACCAACAAAGCGCCGTGCCAGTTGTTCAAGGTTCGCAACCAGCCGATGCGCGTCAGCGGCAAACTGGGAACGTAATGCACCGGGCAGCCGGATTCGTTCGCCAACATGGTTTTGCCTTTGCTCAGCCGCGACCGATTGAGCAGGAATTGTTGCGGTGGACAAAAACACAAAATGCGGACTTTCAACGGTTGTTCATCCGGTTTGGTGGCCTGTCGCGCCGCCGCAATGACGCGAGTGCGGCCTCCGCCGGTAGGAGAAGCCAGAGAAGAATTGACGACGTATAAAACTTCGGGCGAGTTCATGAATTCCCGTCAGTGCCGGGTTTGAGCAAGTTGCGTCAGCGTTTGGGCGACGCGAATGGCGGAGCGGCCATCCAGCGTGTTTCCGAACATTCGGCTAAGCAGAGCTTTTCGATTGGCGCTATCTTTTTGAGGATGAGCAAGGGCTTCGGTCAACAGCGACTTCATTTCCGTTTCCGCCCACGCAACGCGCACTGCGCCGCTTTCAACCACCGGGCGGTAATGGTCAAAGTTGTAATAGAGTGCGTAATTTTTGGGGCGAATATCCACCGGCGGGTTGTAACCGACGTTGATGACAGGTTTGTCGAACATGCACAGTTCCAGTGACACGGTCGAAGCCACGTTGATGCCTACGGCGCAATGGCGCAGCGTGTTGGTCAGCAACGCTGCATCTTCCAACTTTGGCGTATTGAATTTCGCGCTCCAGGGGATTTCAGGAAACAGTATGTCGGGATTGCGATGTTTGACTTCATCGAACCGCTGCGGGTTTCGATCTTTGGGATACAAACGCACCAGCAATTGCGGCTTGCCGAATTCCGGCATTTCTTTCAAAACGCGATTGATGTTTTCGATGATGAGCGGTTCGCCGGGCATGTGGTTGTCCATGCCGGTTGAATACAACACGATTGGACGCGACGGATCGGCTCCGACGCGCGAGCAAAATTCTTCGCGCGACCAATATGACTCCGGGCGAAAGTGGAAATCGAATTGCGGCGTGCCTGTGACGAAAACCTGCTCCGGGCGAATTGCAGGATAAATGTCGAGCAGTTGCTGGCGAATATCTTCGTTCCAGGCCAGATAATAATCGTACAGCGGAACGATCCGCCCCTGAGAAGTCAGGTTGTCCCACGAAAACAAAAACGTCGCCGTCGGAATGCCGAGCCATTGTGCGGCTTGCACGGTTTGCACGGCGTTGGGACTGTGCGAATGCGACGAATTAAACACCAGCGCAGGTTTCAGTCGTCGCATCAATTCCAGGTCGTTGGTGTTTGGACTGAACCATCGGCTGGCGCGACGTTCCAACTGCATCAGCAAATTCAATCCGGCCTGATTCGCCAGCATTGTGGCAAACAGCTTTTTGATGGCGCGGCGAATTTTCTGCGATGGAGTTTTGGCATCGTAATCGCGCAAACGCCAACGCTCTTTGGCGGCTTCCGACCACAAATAACGCCCGTGTGTGACATCCAATTGTTCGCGCAGGATTCTGACCGGCAGGCTTTCAGGAGCGGCGGTGGCGGCGTTGAGTTCGTGAAATTCGTCGAAACGATGTTCGATCATTTGCAGGTACTCGTCATCGGGGACGACCGTCAGCAACGAAACCGGCAATTGTTCGGCGACGGCATCCAACGCGCCGGAGTAAATGAAATTTCGTATGGCTTCGCCGCGCGGCAGAATGGCAACCAGACCGCCGTGCGCGTCATTGAACGTTCGCTGCGCCGCCGCACCGGCATCAAACGCAACGGCGGCAGATGGTTCGCCGGCGCGATTCATCACCGTCATCGGTTGCGCTCCTTACTGACGAATCGAGATGTGAATTCCAACAGGCTTTCGGCCATGCGTTCGCCGCAACGTCCGTCCAGAAAACCGCAGACAAATTCGGCCATCCAGCGCCGACGTTCACGATGAAGCTCAGGATGTTTCAGGTAAGTTTGAACGGCTTCCAGAGTTTCCGCAGGAGTTTTGGTCAACCAAACGCCGCCGGATTCGGCAATGGGTTTGAAATGCGTCCAGCGGTGATTGATGTCTTCGATCAATTGCTGATCGGCCCGGCTCGGTTGCGGATCGTAATCCAAATTGACCACCGGTTTGTCGAAAATTGCTGCATCAATCGCCACCGTTGACGACAGATTGATGACGACATCGGCGTGACGAAAAGTGTTTATCCATTCCTTGATTTGCTTTTCGTCTTGCGAACGAGCGGGAACGGCTGTGCCGGTTTGCCCTGTGCGTTGAACAACAACGCGGTCGCCGAAATTGCTCAGCATCTGAGCTTCGCGCCCGTTGTCGTGCAACGGATGCGGGCGCACCAGCATTTGCGCTTCGCCCAATTCGCCGCGCAGCAATCGTTCAGCCAGGTAAATCGCGCCGTGATGCTCTTTAAGGAAATTGGGCGAACCCAGCGCGTACAGGATTATCGGCAAATCAGGGCGCAACCCTTGTTCAGCGCAAAATTCTTCGCGCGATTGGTGAAAACGCGGCTGGAAAAACACGTCGAATTGTGGCGCGCCGACCACGTACATCGGCGCAGTTTTGGTGTAAGGGAAAAATTCGTGCAACTCCTGCTTCATTCGCTCCGACCAAACCAGATAACCGTCGTATTTGAACACCATGCGATTTTTGGTCGAAACGTTGTCCCAGGATGTGATGAAAGCCAGCGAGGGAATGCCCAGCTTGCGAGCTTCGGCATAAATGGCGGGTTCTTCGTAACGGAATGTTCCTGTGGTCAGCAAAATGTCCGGGCGCAGATCGCGTAACCGTAGCTCGGCTTCGGGGCTGCGCGGATAATTCAACAGCATCTGTTCCAGCCGATTTTCCAAAATGGTTTCGACGCCGAGCGCCGCCAACAATCGCGCGGGCGGTTTGAGCGCGCGCATTCGCAGATTTTTGAAACCGGGTTGATGCTTGATCTTGCTCATCCTGCTTGGCGAACGCAGCCGGAAATCCCATGCCAGGTCATTCAATCGCCGCAGGTAATTGTACGGAAATTCCTTGAACGGTTTGATTTCCGGCATTGGTTCGATTGCGCCGTTCATTGTCGCCGACAAATTGGCCGTAGCATCGGATTGTCGCGCCGACATCGTCCACAACTTCACGTCCGCCGCCCGGTGCAACGTTGCCAGGAAGTCCGTGTACAACAACATGCGATCGGTCAGCAGTGATGACGACAACGTCAACACGTTTAACTTTCGGGCTGAATTGTCATTGGCAGTTTCCGGTTGTTGGCGAATCATCGGCGTTGGAATGGTGGCAATTTCGGTAGTCATTTTTTAGCGGCGTGGTCGGAATTGCCGATACCGCTGTTCACCCAAACAAAAGATGGCGGCTTGAACCAACGAGGATTTCAACCGCTGCGTGGCGAAATACTGAAACTCTCGCACCGCCCAGAACCGATACCGTAGCGCCGTTCGCAGAGCTTGAACCGGTTTGGCCGAATGATCCGGCAGTTGTTCGCCACGCCACCGAGCCAGTCCGCGCAGGTTGTGCGTACTTTCCAACGCGACCAGTTCAAAGCCTGCTTTGCGCAATGCCCGCTCGATGGTCTGAGGAGAAAAGATCACCAGATGCGGCGCAGCGAACAGATCGGCGCTGATGCGGCCTACGCGCGGCGATTCCATGTTCGGCGTTTCAAAAAAGAAGTATCCGCCGTTGTTGAGCACTCGCCCGATTTCGACGAGAAACGCCGTCGGGTCTGGCAGATGTTCGATGACGTGAATCAGCGTCACCACGTCGAATTTGTCTGTGCAACGTTCGCTGCGGAAAAAACCAGGTTCGATGTCCAGTTGCCAGGCTTCCAAACCGTGTCGTGCTGAGTAACTGTTTGGTTCGAATCCGCTGACCGTCCAGCCATGGTCGTCGCGCAGTTGTCGTAACAACGTGCCTTCGCTGCATCCGATTTCGAGCATACGTCCCGGATTCAACGGACAACGAGCCAGCAGCCAGCCGATACGATCGTGCGCTTGTCGTTCTTTGTTGGCGAAATGGCTGTCGCCCAATTCGTCTTCTTCGCGGTAAAAGCCCGTGTACAGGCTTTCGATTTCCTGCGTTTCGAGTTGCGGATTGGCATAGGCCACACCGCAATCGGAACACACCACGTCACGGATGCGGTTGCGATTCCCGACGCGCATCAAAAAACGGTCTCGTCCGTGCGACCACAAATGAAGCGAACGACGGCTTTGGCAAATTGGACAGCAGATGGTTTTCATGGTGACGAAGAGTTATTGGAACACTGAGATTTCAGCGGTTTCTGTTGACGCAGATTTGGGTTCTACCGTCCAGCGCAATGGCGGCGCCAGCAACGATCGGCTGATTGCCGTTTCTTTGCCGATGACATCCAGCAACAGCCGTTCGGACAACAAACTTTGCTGTGTGCCGTCCACTTTGTTGCCTACGAATTTGAAATGCACGGTGTAAACGCCCGGTGCCAACCACAGCGTGGGAAAGTCTGCGCATAAGTTGTATGTGCCTGTCGGCAATGTTTCATATCCCAGCGCGCGGGTGTCGGTTCGTTGGTGGACAAGCTGGTTGCCTGTGGCGTCGTTGATGATGCAGAAAAAATAGCCGTGTGATATTTCCTGATTAACGTTGAATTCGGCTTCGGCAAACAGAGGGTCGTTGTTGTTGAGCGTGGTGGCAAACCCGCTGCCGAGTCCGTTGACCCGCACGCGATGCCAGTGAGTTCCGCGCCCCATTTCTTCGGACTTGGGATTGGCGGCGATCAATTGACCGTAATGCGCCAGTCCCTGAACCACCGGGCCGCGATAATCCAACTGGCCGTTGTTCATCACCACGCTGGTCTGGCAAAGCTCTTTGATGGCGGCCAGATTGTGGCTGACGAAAAGCACAGTGCGTCCCTGCGAAGCAACGTCTTCCATTTTGCCGACGCACTTTTTCTGAAACGCCACGTCGCCGACAGCCAGCACTTCGTCCACCAGCAAGATTTCCGGTTCCAGATGTGCGGCGACCGAAAACGCCAACCGCAAATGCATGCCGCTCGAATAACGTTTGACCGGAGTGTCAATGAATTTGCCAACTTCGGCGAATTCGACGATTTCGTCAAATTTGCGGGCGATTTCTTCGCGGCGCATGCCCAGAATCGCGCCGTTCAAAAAGACGTTTTCGCGCCCGGTCAATTCCTGATGAAATCCTGTGCCGACTTCCAGCAAAGCTCCGACGCGCCCGTGAATTTCGGCGAACCCTTCGGTCGGTTCGGTGATGCGAGACAGCACTTTCAGCAACGTGCTTTTGCCCGCCCCGTTACGACCGATGACACCAACGACTTCGCCGCATTTGATTTCGAACGAAACGTCTTTCAACGCCCAGAACGAATCGGTTTCCGAACCGGGCCGGTCATCCGATTTTTTTCCGTTGCCGCGAAACATATCGTTCATTCGCCGAAAAGGCGCGGCAGCGGTTTCGACCAGCGAATCTCTGAGCGTTTTGTATTTTTCGCGCCGGATGCCAATGCGATATTGCTTGGAAACTCCTTCGACTCGTATTGCGACTTCACTCATTGTTGGTTCATCAATCCCAGGTTAATCCATTGCCAGACGTAAAAGCTGTTGTCGCCTTCACCGGCCAGATATTGTTGCCAGACGGCGCGCACTGCCTTCGCGTCCAACCAGCTTGCGCCCCAACCGTGCAAGGCGATTTCGATTTGCGCCGCCGCCCAATCGCGCAATTCGCCGCGCAACCATTCACGCTGCGGAGTTTGCACGGGGCGTTTGGAAGCCTCCGACAGTTTCTGCGGCATCAATTCGGCGGCAATGTTTCTCAGTAACAATTTGCTTGCGCCGTCGCGGAGTTTCCGTTCGGGTGGTTGGCGCAACGCCAGTTCAAACAGCCGATGATCCAGAAAGGGTTCGCGCAATTCCGTCGAAGCTCGCATCGAAATTCGGTCGTTGAAGCGCAGCGCGCGCGGAATTTTTGTAAACACCGCGTCGCGGTATTGCAAATTGCGTAGCCGGTCAGAAAACGGTTGCGGCGCGCGAAATTCTTCAGCCAACCCGCGAAATTCCAGTTGCAAGCATTCGGGTTTGACCGGGCGATCTTTGGTTCCTTGAACTACGCCGACGCTGCCGCATCCCGACGCCACGGCGGTTTGGTAATAATCGTAACCCGCCCATTGTTCATCCATTCCTTGTCCGTCGAGCAGAACAATCACACCTTCCTGCCGCGCACGTTCGAACACGCACGCATAAGCCAGCGTGGGCAAACCGCCGAACGGTTCATCCTGATGACGTTGAACGGACTCGGCCAGATGCGGAATTTCGCCGACGTTCAATTTGCAAACCACAGACGGATGATTTGTGCGCGACAACATTTGTCGAACCCAGGGCAGTTCATCGTAATTGGCGTCGCCTGTGACAAAGGTGAAAGCTTTGACATCGCTTTCCGCGCCTTGCACGGCGTGAACCAAACCCAGCAACGTGGATGAATCCAAACCGCCGCTCAAATTGATGCCGACCGGAACGTCCGAACGAAATCGCAACCGCACACTGTCTTTTAACAAGGCCAGATATTCTTCGCGGACTTCGGCTTCGTGGCGCTGATCGAATGCTTTGCCGCTACGTTCGCTCAGATCGTACCAGCGAGAAATGCTCATCTCGCCCGCTTGCCACGTCAGGCAAAAACCGGCGGGCAGAGAATTGATTCCGCGCCAAAAAGTTCGCGGGCTGTGATCGTACAAACCTGCGTTCAGATAATTTGCCCAGGCGATTTCGTCCGGTTCGGCGGCGACGCCAGCGGCGAACAAGGCTTTGATTTCGCTGGCAATCGCCAACGAACCATCGGCTTTCAAATGATAATTGAGCGGTTTGATGCCGAATCGGTCGCGCGCGGCAAACAGTTTTTGCTCGCGTTCATCCCAGATCAACAACGCGAACATGCCGATCAACCGATCCAGACAACGTTCGCCCCAGCGTTCGTAAGCGGCCAGGATGACTTCGGTGTCGCTGTGGCTTCGGAACGGGTAATCGCTGAGTTCCGCGCGCAGTTCCAGGTAGTTGTAAATCTCTCCGTTGAAGGCAATCTGCAACCAGCCATCGTGATTGCTCATCGGTTGGCGACCGGCTTCAGAGAGGTCAATGATGCTCAGCCGGTTGTGACCCAATCCGGCACGCTTCGACGGAGAAAACCAGACGCCGTCCGCGTCCGGGCCGCGATGCCGCTGACTGCCCACAGCCGCCGCCAGTTGCGCTTGATTCCAATTGTTGCCGAACAAGCCGGCGATTCCACACATTTCAGTGTTTAGAGTTGGCGACGATCAGACGTTCAGCGAGTTTCCAATCGTCTGGAGTGTCAATGTTTACGCTTAGCGCGGGATCCATTTCGTATCCAACCACGCGCGCGCCGAACAAACTGTTTTGCGTCATCACCACGTCGCGGCGCGTGATGTAAATCGAACCTTCGCGGTGAAACGCTGGCGGCAATTCCTGCCGACGAGGAATCGGAGTCGTTTCGCCAGTGCTCAACCGCAAGCTGCCGTCGCCGTTCAAAAAGTACACCCAATGCGGATTGTATTCGGCGGGAACCGGTAAAACGCTGATGACGCAATCTGCCGTGTGGCGTTCCATCAATTCAATGCAGGAATCAATGTCATCCGCGCGCCGCAACGGATTGGTCGGTTGCAGCAAACAAACCGCGTCAAACCGGTCGCCTTGTCGTTCCAGGAAATTCAGCGCGTGTTGCACCACAGGCAAAGTCGGCGTTTTGTCTTCAGCCAACTCTGCCGGGCGAAAGAAGGGAACTTCGATGCCGCAGTCTTTTCCGACTTCGGCAATTTCGGCGTCGTCCGTGCTGAGCACAACACGCGCCAGCCGTTTGGCTGCCAATGCCGATTCTGCCGTGTAAGCCAGCAACGGTTTGCCTGCCAGCAGTTTGATGTTTTTGCGCGGCACGCCTTTGGAACCGCCGCGCGCCGGGATCAATCCTAAAACTCGCATCTTATTCGTAAACGTAATTCAGCCGCTTTTGAATGTAAGGCTGAAGTTCGACCAAGCCGCCCGCGATACGTTCAGCGACAAAACCGTCACCGTACAAAGTGCTCGGCGCGTAACGTCCGTGTTCAAGTTGTCGTTGAGTTGCGGCAAAAATTGTTTCCGCTGCTGGCTCGACTCGCGTGACGTGAGCGTCGGTTTCGCGGCCTTCCTGCCGATTGCCGACCAGCACAATCGGAGTTCCGAAATAACCCGCGTCGCGCACGAAGCTGCTGGAATTGCCAATCGCGCAAGCGGCGTTGGCCAGCACTTTCAGATAATTTTCCGGCGAAAGGTTAGTCAGGTTTCGCAACCAGCTTGGTTGATGGTTGACGCGGAAACTGCGAATGGCCTTGCTGATGTGATCCGACCCGGCGTCAATGTTCGGCCACAGCAAAACGGTTTGCATCGCCAATCGTCGCAGCGTTTCCAGCAGGGCTTCCATCTGCGCGCGTTCGCCGCCGTATTCGGTCGTCGTTGGATGAAACAGCACCAGCAGAAAAGGATTGGTGACATCAATCGGCACGCCGCCTCCGCCGGTGTTGATGATTTCCGAACTCAGCGTGCGATCGAAGGTCCGCGCAATGTCCGACGAAGGACAGCCGACAGCCAAAATCGTGTCCGGGCGTTCGCCCATTCGGATCAAATACTCCGCCGAACGATGAGTGCTGGGAAAATGGAAATGCGCGAATTTGCTGATGGCGTGGCGCGCGCTTTCGTCAATCGAACCGGAAACTTCGCCGCCCTGAATGTGGGCGATGCAAATGTTCATGTAAGCCGCCGCAATCGCCGCCGCCAGCATTTCGTAACGGTCGCCGATCAGCAGCACCACGTCCGGTTTCAGCCGCTGAAATTCGCTGGCGAATTCGACAACGCCGAAACCGACCGATTTCGCCATCGTCGCCGGAGTCGAACCTTCCAGTTCCAGATAAACTTCGCCGTCCACCTTGAACCCGTCTTTGCGAACGACATTGACCGGTTGATCGAACCGTTCCAGCACCATCGTGCCTGCGGCGACGATCTGTAATTCCAGTTCGGGACGACTGGCGATGGATTGCACCACCGGTTTGATCCGCCCGTAATTGGCGCGGTCAACCAACACCACGCACACTTTTCGTTTATTCAAAATCTTCCTCCGAAAACAGAGTGTCTGCCTTGACCGCGCGCCGCAACGTTCGATTGACGAATTCGCCGTAACGCGCTGCGGGAATGCCTGTGCCGGGTTTTTTGATGGCAAGGTCGCTGGCGGTGAGTTGCTTTCCGACAGGCAAATCGCGCGCAGCGACCAAACTTTTGCCGAACACGCGTTTCAATTCGCTCAGGGATTCGGCCATCGCCACTTTGTTGACCGGGTTTGCCAGAGCGGTTTCGATGAAGCGAACGCCTTCGGCCAGTTGCTTCAATTCGGCGGTGGTGATCGAAGCGACGACATCCGGTCCGAAACATTCGCGCGAAAACGTGACGTGAACTTCGATCAGTTTTGCGCCGAGCGTCGCCGCTGCCAATCCGGCATAAATCACGCCGGAATGATCGGACAACCCGACCGGGCATTGATACCGCTGGCGCAATTCCGCCATCACGTTCAAGCCAAGTTTTTCCGCCGGGCAAGGATAAGAAGTCGTGCATTGAAACACGGCGACCGGAGCGTTGTGTTGGCGAACGCACGCAACCGCCGCGTCGAGTTCGTTCCAATCCGACATGCCGCTCGACAGCAAAACTGGTTTGCCGGTTCGCGCCATTTTTTCCAGCAATGGCAAGTTGGAAGTTTCGCCCGCGCCGACTTTCCACGCGGGAACGCCGACTCGTTCCAGCAATTCGACTGCTTCAAACGAAAACGCCGACGACAGAAAGATCAAGCCGCGTTCGCGGGTGTGTTGGGCCAATTCGTGCCATTGCGTTTCAGTGAATTCCATTCGCCGCCAGTAATCGTAACGAGTCTCATCTTGTCGGCTGAATTTCACGCGCCAGGGTTCGCCTGGAGTGCTTTCGGCTGCGGCGATGTGCGTTTGAAACTTGATCGCGCCTGCTCCGGCGTTGGCGATGGCATCAATGTAAGCGTGCGCCGTTCCCAAACTGCCGTCGTGAGTTTGCGCGATTTCGCCGATGACCAAACAAGGGTTTTCTGTGTTTCCGAATTGATCGAACCAGTTTTGCAAAAATTTTCCTTCAGTCTTGTTACAACGGATTTCGTTGCAGCATGTATGTAATCGTCAACGCCAGTCGAGTTTTTCTGCTGACCGAATGTTTGTGATAACAGGTCAGGTCTTCAAAAAAGCCGAAGCCTTGTTTGCCGGTGATGACTCGTATGCGGTCGCCGTATTTTTGTTTGGCGGCTTGATCGGTCAGAAAACGACTGAGCAGGTTCCAGGCGGATTTGGTCTGATGCGTGGATTCGATGACGACGTGCGGGCCACAATCGTCGGCAACATCGGTCAGGTAAATGAACACCGCCAGCGAACGAAAGTCTCCGACATCGTAATGAAACCGCGATTTTTGGGCGAGCAGCCGCTGATACTTTTCTTCGTCGGTTGTTGGGTACGTCCAGTACAAATCGGTTTGATACAGTATCGGTTCCGCGCCCAGGTAACGGCTGGCGACTTCGATGATTTTGGGATCGTGAGCAATTTGTCGAACCGGTTCGCAGAACAAATGCGGATTGCGATGTTTGCGTTTGTTCGATCCATTGCTGAATTGCAGGAGTTCGGCAATTTGCGATTCCGGTAATTGAAGGCCGGGCGAATATCCATTGCTGCGTAGAGAATTCACCGCCACGTCAACATTCAATTCCTGAAAAAGCGAATTGTGCGTTCGCGGCAACGGTTCATTGTGGTTGAACCGTTGGTGGTATTTGACCAGCAATTTTCGCCAGGGGCCTAACAACCAGATGGCGCGAATCGCACGAGCGGCGCTCAGCAAGCCCTGTTTGCGATTCAGGTACTTTTTGATTTCCAACCAGAAATGGTCAGACGCCGAAACCGGCGTGGGGGAGTTCATACTGGAATCAGATCAGCCTCGTGTTAAAGCGAATGCCTGGGATTTGTCGGCTGGGATCGGAAATTGTTTCGATCTGTCGAACAATTCCGAAACCTGCGACGTGGGCGAAGTGAACAGGCAGGTATACAGCAATCGGTCGCTGGTTCTGGCCAAACCGCCTTTGTGACAGCCGCGCGTGTCGGCAAAAACGATGTCGCCTTTTTTTCCCAAAGCCTTGATCCATTTGTTTTCCGGCACGATGGGAATCATTTTTTCGTCCTGCCAGCGTTGTACGCCTTTTTCGACGAAGGTTTCCGGTTCGCGTTTGATTGCGCCTTTGCGATGCGTTCCCGGAGCGTAAGTGAACGGCCCGGCTCCTTCGTCCACGTCGGCGAAGTAAACGAACAGTTTCAGTATCAAGTGGTCTTCGCGGTCACGATGCCACAATTGAGATTCGCGGGCGCGCGATTGAGACGCCAACGTATGCCAGACGTTGTAATAACGAAGTTGCGTGAACATGCCGAAATAGGAATTGGCGATGTGCAGAATTTCCTGTTGCAACGCAAACCGAGCGTACACGCTTTGCGGATCGAGCACCGGAACTTCGCCAAGCAATTTGAAGATGAAGGTCTTCAGGCTTTCGGTGTCCTGATTGGCGGCCATTCGCGCTTCGGCCAGTCTGTCGGCGAAAGCCTGTTCCAATTGTTCGACTTCGCGGCACATTTCGGCAAAGAGCGAAGAATCCGGCAGCAGTTTGTCCACCGAACTAATGGCTATGCCGTTTTGATTCAGTTCCGACAAAATGCGCGCGGCTTCGTCGTTGGCAACTGTGTGGTCGAACAGATAAGCCATCGTGGATTTTAGGTTAAATCCATATCGCCAGGTCGGTGTGAAGTGGCGACCTGCATAAGCGATTTTCTTTCGTAAATTCATGACTCTAATCACAGATGAATAAAGATGGGTAAAGGCGGATGAGTTTCAGGAGCAATCAAACAATGTCGGCGAAAGTTTTTTCCATCTTTCGGAAATAAAACGCGCCGCCAATCAAAATCAGCAACGCCGCCAGCGAAGACACCGCCAGCATCGGCCCAACAGAAATTTTCGATCCCAGCAACGCCCAGCGAAAACCTTCGACGACGCCTGCCATAGGGTTCAATCCATAAATCGTTTTCCAGGGATCGCTCAGCAAACTGGTGGGATAAGCAATCGGCGTGGCCAGCATCCAGAATTGCGTGATGAACGGAACCACATACCGAACATCGCGGTATTGAACGTTCAGCGCCGAAAGCCACAATCCGACTCCCAGCGATGTCACCAGCGCGAGCAATAAAAACGCCGGAAACCAGAAAAGCTTCAACGTGATCGGCACGCTGTAAAACACCATCATCGCCAGCAAAATTCCGAAGGCCAACAGAAAATCAACGATGCCTGAAAACACTGTGGCGATTGGAATCGTCAGGCGCGGAAAGTAAACCTTGGTCAGCAAATTCGAACTGCCGACCAGACTGTTGGACGATTGTGTCAGCCCGTTGGCGAAAAACGTCCAGGGAACCAACGCCGCGTAACAAAATATCGGATAAGGAATTTCGTCCGAAGGCATTCCCGCCAGTTTGCCGAAAAACAAACTGAAGACGACCATCGTGAAAAACGGTTGGATGATTGCCCAAGCCGCGCCCAGGAAGGTTTGTTTGTAACGGATTTTGATGTCACGCCAGACCAGGAAGTACAGCAGTTCGCGGTATTCCCACAATTCGCCAAGTCGCAGCGAGACCCAGCCGTGCGAAGGCTGAATACGTAACACAGGCAATTTGGCGGCAGCTTCGTTTTGGGCAGAGTTTGATTTCAAAAGTTTAGTGGTTTGGAAAAACTTCGTTTCAGTTTGGACTGTAGGCACACTTCCGCCCAACAGTCAGACCTTGATAGGAAACCTCATGTCGAGGCAGCATCCTGAATTTCAACAGACCGATACTACTGGGAATTTATGGAGAGAATAGCAAATTCAACATTGATTACACGACTGACCGAATCGTCAGGTGGGGGTTGGAAGGTTCGATTCCTCTGTTTGGCAGGATGAGAATCGGGGATTTGTTTTCGGGGCTTGTGGCGCTTGATTTACCGTCGGGCACCACGAAGCGGGATTATACATGGCGCTCTTCGACTGTAAACAATTTTTTTAATCTTCAGCTTTTACAGACAATTCTGGGGCGTTCTGCCTCAGAATTGCGGCAGCTTGCGGCAACTTTTCCCATCATTGCCAATCCTTCCGATCTGCAAAGCAGCCTGATTTCACGAAATATCCGCCTAAATTCGGGTTTGGCTCGCAAATTGATTCGGCAGGCGAACTTAATCCGTAACTCGCGTGACTTTAAGAAATGATGGAAACAACACCACACTTACCGAATTTACATTCGCATCACTTGACGCCTTACCAGCGGCTTCGCGCCTTGTTGAGTTTGGAGTTGCCGGATTTGGTGGCGATTCTGATTTACACCAGCCTGATTGGCTTACTGGCTTTGGCCGTTCCGTTGGCGGCGCAGGCTTTGGTCAACACCATTGCCGCAGGCGTGTTGATGCAACCGCTGATTGTTTTGACGGCTGGCGTTCTCGGAGCATTGCTGATTGCAGGCGTGTTGAGATTGTTAAAACTGACGTTGCTGGAAAAATTGCAGCAGCGCATTTTTGCCCGCATCAGCCTGGAATTGGCGGAAAGATTGCCGCGCATCGAACACGATGTGTTGACCAGCCAGTACGCGCCGCATCTGGTCAACCGGTTTTTCGACGTGATTATGATTCAAAAGACTGCGGCAAAAATTTTGCTGGACGGGCCTGGATCGTTGTTACAGGTGTTGGTGGGATTGGTGATTCTGGCGTTTTACAGCCCTTATCTGTTGGCGTTTGATTTCTTTCTGATCCTGTTTGTCGTGTTGGTGGTTTGGGGATTGGGCTATGGAGGCTTGCGAACCAGCATCGAAGAATCCATCAGCAAATATCGCGTTGCTGACTGGTTGGAAGAAGTGACTCGATGCCAGCGCGGTTTCAAGTTGAACGCCGCACCAGCTTTTTCCGTCGAACGCGCCGATCAACTGGTTGTCGAATACACCAAAGCCAGACGCCGCCATTTTCGCGTGCTGTTTCGTCAGGCATTCGGGGCGTATTTTTTCAAAGCAGTCGCCAGCGCGGGAGTTCTGGCCATCAGCGGTTGGCTGGTCATCAATCGGCAATTCACTTTGGGACAGGTGGTCGCGGCGGAAATCATCGTTTTCGGCATGCTGGAAAATCTGGAAAAGCTGATTCGGTTGATGGAAAACGGCTACGACTTGCTGACCAGCTTGGACAAGGTCGGCCATTTGAGCGATCTGCCGGTCGAGCGAGCTTCGGGGCGGCAGATGTCCGATTCACAAACGGGAGCGAGCGTCGTTTGTCGCAAAGTTCATTTTTCGTATGAAGACAGCCACGAAATTTTGTCGGGCTTGGAGTTGAACTTGAAACCCGGCGAACACGTCAGTCTGGTCGGCGAAAGTGGCATGGGCAAATCCACGTTGGCGGCTTTGCTGTGCGGATTGCACGCGCCCAAGTTCGGATTGGTGCAGATCAACGGCATGGATGTGCGTGACGCCAGATTGGACAGTTTGCGCCGCGTGGTCAGTCTGGTTGGAGATTCGAACGAAGTGTTTGCCGGAACCATCGAAGAAAACATTTTGCTCGGACGCGACGACATCGCGCACGAAGATTTGCAGTGGGCGTTGGAACTGACCAATTTGTCCGCTGAACTGGAAAAGTTCCCACGCGGATTGCAAACGCAACTTGCCGCCGAAGGTCGCAATCTTTCGCGCGGACAATTGCAGCGATTGTTGATTACCCGCGCCATTGTCGCCCGTCCGCAGTTGCTGATTCTGGACGAAGGGTTCACAGGCATTGACGAACACGACAAGCTGCGAATTCTGGATCAGCTTTACAGCCCGCAACATTCCTGGACGATCATTGATATTTCGCATGATCCTGAACTGGTGCTGCGCTCACAGAAAGTGTACGTGCTGGCCGAAGGGCGCATTTTGGAATCAGGACATTCGTCCGAATTGATCGGCCAGCGAAGCAGTCAATTCACACAACTCTTCCCAAGTCTGCAACGCCGTGAGGTGAAATTAGCCTGATGGTTGAAACGTTTCCACAAATGAAAAACCTGAAGTCCATTGACCTGCTCAAAACGCCGCACGCGCTTCGCCCGGCGGCGGTGGTCATGCTGATGCTGTTGATGCTGGTCATTCTGAGTTTGTATTTCGTGCCCTGGCAGCAATCGGTCACTGGTTACGGGCGCGTGATCGTGTTTGCTCCGATGGATCGTCCGCAAACCATCGAAGCGCAAATTCCCGGCAGATTGGTAAGTTGGCGAATTGTCGAAGGCCAAACCGTCACTGCCGGAGAAATTCTGGCCGAACTGGAAGACATTGATTCCAAGTTTCTGGCCGACGATCAGGTCGAAAGATTGCAATCGCAGCTTGGATTTACTCAAACCGGTTTGACGCAAACCGCCGCGCGCGAAACGGCGATGCTGGCGCAGTTGAAAGACCTGGAAAGTTCGCGCGGACGGGCGATTCCCGCCGCAACTCAGCGCGCGCGCCAAGCCGCCGACGCCGTTCGACAAGCCGAACAAAATGTCGCTCAAGCCCGACAAGCAGTGACCACTGCGGATTTGAACCAGAAACGATTGCAGGAATTGTTTGAAAAAGGTTTGCGGTCGAAACGCGATTTGGAATTGGCCGAACTGGAAATCGTTACGGCCACCACCCGGCTGGAAAGCATGCAGGCCGGTTTGGATGTCGCGCGCAAAGCCTTTCAAGTGGCCGAACTAGATCGTGATCGCGTCGAAAACGACACGTCGGCGCAATTGAACAGTTTGCGCGCTTCGCTGGCCGGAGTGCGCGAAACGATGGCCAAAACCAACGGCGATTTGCAAAAGTTCGAAGTCGAAATCAACAACGTCCGCCAACGAACCGGACAGCGGTTTGTTCGTTCGCCGAGCGCCGGAAAAATCGTGCGCCTGTTGAAAGTCGGCTCCGGCGAAACCGTCAAGGCCGGAGATCAATTGGCTGTGCTGGCTCCGGCAACGACGGATCAAGCCGTTGAATTGTATTTGTCGGATTACGACGCGCCGCTGGTTTCGGTCGGGCGGCAGGTGCGATTGAACTTTGCCGGATGGCCTGCCGTGCAATTTGTCGGATGGCCTTCGATTGCGGTGGGAACTTTCGCCGGGCGAGTGAAAGTGATTGACGCCGTGGACGACGGCAACGCGCGGTTCCGCATTCTGATTACTCCCGACGAAGAATTGATAAAAGCCGGAAAGGAAGAACCATGGCCGTCGCTGGATCAATTGCGTCCCGGCGGCGAAGTCAACGGATGGGTCATGCTCGATCAGGTTTCGCTGGGATTCGAGTTGTGGCGGCAATTCAACGCATTTCCGCCGACGGTCGAACGACCGCCTATCGGAGAGCGCAAAAACAGCGGTTCGATCATCAAAGACAAAGACGACGCTAAAAAAACTGCTGAGAAGAAGGAAGGGAAGTAGCTTGAAGGATCAACGGAGTTTTTTACGGATCATCAGTTTTGAGTGGCGAGAGAAAGCAGCGAAATCAATTCACCGCAAAGGCGCAAAGAGCCGCAGAGGTTTCGCAGAGACTTTTTTGAACACTCTGCGCCTCCTCTGCGTTCTCCGCGACTCTGCGGTGAAAAAGAATTCTGTTGGCGGATGTTTTTTTATCGCGGCAATCAGTTGTCTTTGCTTGCTCAGTTTGCAGGCAAGCGCCCAATCTTCTGCGACTTCTTCCGAACAAAATTCTGCGATGACGGATTCGATTCGTGCGACGTTGAGCGATTCCGCAAAGAGATTCCTGCCACCGCAAAACGGGCGCAAGGTCGAACCGGCGGCAACGTCAACCGGCCAGCAATTGCCGAAAATCACGCTCGAAGATGTGTTGTCGAACGTCGAACGCAATCATCCGAAACTGCGCGGCGCGAATTTGCAGCGCGATATCGCGTCGTTCAAACGGCTGGAAAAACAAGGCGCGTTCGATCCGGTCGTTTCCGCCGGGAGCGATTACCTGCGGTTCAACACGGAATTCGACGCCAAAACTCAACGCGGCAAAGTCGGCGAAATGCAATTGGCCGACGCCGGCATCGAAATGCTGACTCGTTACGGCGTGAAGATCGGCGCAGGCACGCGGTTCAATCTGGGCAAGGTCAAATCTCCGTTGTCTCCAACGGGCAGCGGCGGCGAATACTTCTTGGAATTCAAACTGCCGCTGTTGCGCGGAGCGCGCATCAACGAAAAATCCGCCGCCGAACGCCAGGCTTTGCTGGGCGAACCGATGGCGCAGGCCGAATTTGAACTGACGCGGTTGGATTTGCTGTTGAAAGCGGCGAACAGTTATTGGGATTGGGTGACTTCCAAAGGCAAACTCGACGTGGCGCGCAATCTGTTGACGTTGGCCGAATTTCGCGCCGACGCCGTTCGCCAGCGAGTCGCCGCAGGCGATTTGCCGCAAATTGATTCCGCCGAAGCCGATTTGGAAGTTCAGCGGCGGCAAGGCGGCGTCATCAAAGCCGAGCGCGATTTGCAAAAAGCGGCGTTCAAACTGTCGGTATTTTTGTGGGCGCCGGACGGGCGTCCGATTCCCAGCCCGGAAGAAAGCCAGGCTCCGACGCGATTGGCTCCGCCGGTTTTGTTGACCGTTCAGCAAGCCGAAGAAGGCCAGCGTTCGGCTCTGGCGCGAAGGCCGGAATTGCAAATGTTGTCGCTGGATCGCCAGATCACCCAGGTGGATTTGGATTTGGCGCGCAACCAGCGATTGCCTGCGGTGGATTTCAGTTTCAGCCCCGGACGCGACACCGGTTTAGGAGCCATCGGCAACACGGTCAAAGCCGGTGTCAGTTTTTCGCTGCCTTTGCGCCAGCGCGCCGCCGATGGGCGAATCGGCACGGCGCTGTCCAAAATTCAAAAAGTGGATTTCGATCTGGTCAACGAACGCCAGCGCATCACTGTGGAAGTGCTGGACGCGCTGAACGCCATCAACACGGCGTTTGACCGGTATCGCGCGGCGGCTCAAGAAGTGACGTTGGCCGAACGGTTGGAAGAAGGCGAGCGCGTCAAATTCCAGCTTGGCGACAGCACGTTGTTTCTGGTCAACCAGCGCGAACGCGCCACCGCCGAAGCGCGGCTGAAACTGATCGAAATCCAGGCCGAATACGAACAAGCCGCCGCCACGTTCCGCGCCGCAACGGTGCAGTTTTAAGCCGGATTGGGTTTGATGTGGTAGGGGAGCGTGAGCGACCTGCTTTAGATGCAGTACGGGGAGCGTAAGCGACCTGCGCTTTTGCAAGTGGGCGCATTGCGGGAAGCTCAGGTCGCTCACGCTCCCGGTACTGCATTCAGGATCGCCATTTCGCCAATCGCGCGCGCACCTTTGCGGCGGAGGGCGATTCGATGGCTTCGAAAATCGTCAGCGCGGCTTCCGCGTAGCCAATCGCCTGATTCCGTTCGCCCAATGTTTCCAACGCCAGAGCCATATTCCACAGCGCATTGCCTTCGCCGCGGCGGTCGCCGATCTCGCGGTCAATGACCAAAGCTTGTTCGTAAAACTCGATGGCCTTGCGCGTCTCGCCCAAGTTGAAGTAGGCGAGGCCCAGATTGCCGAGCGCATTGCCTTCGCCGCGGCGGTCGCCGATCTCGCGGACAATGGCAAGCTGTTGTTCGTAAAACTCGATGGCCTTGCGCGTCTCGCCCAAGTCGGCGTAGGCCAGGCCCAGATTGCCGAGGTCATTGCCTTCGCCGCGGCGGTCGCCGATCTCGCGGTCAATGACCAAAGCTTGTTCGTAAAACTCGATGGCCTTGCGCGTCTCGCCCAAGTTGAAGTAGGCGAGGCCCAGATTGCCGAGCGCATTGCCTTCGCCGCGTCGGTCGCCGATCTCGCGGTCAATGACCAAAGCTTGTTCGT
>CADECP010000029.1 GCA_902825875.1 uncultured Acidobacteriota bacterium | reverse complement strand
GGATGCTTGCAAAGCTCACTCCTCACGAAAAACCGGGGCGCTACCGCTTCCCGTTTATAACTGCTCAGCCTAGAGTCAAAAACTCGGTACGGAACCCAGAGCGGTAGCGACGGGATGCTTGCAAAGCTCACTCCTCACGAAAAACCGGGGCGCTACCGCTTCCCGTTTATAACTGCTCAGCCTAGAGTCAAAAACTCGGTACGGAACCCAGAGCGGTAGCGACGGGATGCTTGCAAAGCTCACTCC
The DNA here is from genome assembly GCA_902825875.1 of uncultured Acidobacteriota bacterium. GTDB lineage: Bacteria > Acidobacteriota > Blastocatellia > RBC074 > RBC074 > RBC074. The sequence continues at coordinate 92,161 of CADECP010000029.1, read as the reverse complement.
TCACGAAAAACCGGGGCGCTACCGCTTCCCGTTCCGTACCGGCTGAGCAGTTACAAGGGATTTACAAAGCGCAAACTATCGTGGCAGCAACGCATCGAGTCAAGCTTGTGATACGAAAGAGCCGAAAGTTGACAGGTCGAAATCGCTAACGTACATTTCGCCGCGTCAAAAAAAGGGTTCTTCTGTTCACTGGCCTTGTTGAAGCGCCCTCCCCAAAGCTGTACGAAACATCTTGTAAATTCGCTGAATGGTGTAAGGAATTCGTCAGAGAGTTATGCTGACAAAACATCCTCGTCCTTTGCCGTTAATCCAAGTTTCTCTCTTAGAAAAAAAGGAGTCCCGTATGAGTCCGCGAGCAATCTTAAACGCGATTTGGAAAGAGCATGCGTGGCGGTTAATGCTGTCCGTCATCTGTTTGTTGGTCACGATGTCAGTTGGATTGGTTTTGGTGAAACAGGCCGGAGCTTTTCAACAGCAACCCGGTCAACAGCAAGCCGGCCAACAAGCCGGGCAGCCGCAAACCGGTCAGCAACAACCCGGAAGAAATCAGGCGCAAAGCCGATCGGGTTCGGCAGATAACGAAGAAGTTGACCCGGATATGCCGCCGTTTGCGCGCGGGTTGATCGAAAAACGCGAATACCTGGATCGGCGTCAGGAAAACGTCAATTTGTTGCGCGGACTGCCTTATGACCAGCCGGATCGTCGCATTCAGGCGATTCGTCAGTTGGAATTGCAATCTGGAAATTTGCCGCTGATTAACCAGACCACCTGGACGGAAATCGGTCCGTCACCAATTCCAAACGGCCAAACCGAAGGAGTGACAACTGCCGTCAGCGGACGAACGACAGCCATCGCAGTCCATCCGACCAATCCGAACATCGTTTATGTCGGCACAGCTCAGGGCGGCGTTTATCGAACCTTGAACGGCGGAGCCAGTTGGACTGCGATTTTCGATTCAGCCTTGTCGCTGGCGATTGGTTCGATTGCCATCGCGCCTTCCAACCCGACAATTGTTTACGTCGGCACAGGCGAACCGAATTCATCTTGCGACAGTTTCTTTGGCGTAGGCATTTATCGCATCAACAACGCAGACACTTCGCCGGTGTTGAATGGGCCATTTAATATGGCTGGCGCGGCAGATGTTTTCACCGGTCGCGGAGTCGGCAGAGTCGTTGTTCATCCGACAAACCCGGACATTATTTTTGCCAGCACGACTTCGGGCATCGGCGGATTGGGTTGCGAAGCATTCAACGTGCTGCCAAATCGCGGCCTGTTCCGTTCGACCAACGCCACCGGAGCCTGCACGTTTACTCAAATGACAACGACCGGAAACGCCAGCCACGTGGATGTGGCCATGGACCCGAACAATCCCAATCGGGTTTTGACGACGGTCAATGCGGCTTCAGGCAGCGGCGGCGGAATTTATCTTTCGACTGACGCTCTGGCTGCGACTCCAACGTTTGCTCGAACGTTGACGTTGAACAGCGTTCGTTCGGAATTGGCACTGCATTCATCCGGCGGAACCGTCACAGTTTATGAAGCTGACGGGACTTCAAATGGCAACTTGCGAAGATCAACCGATGGCGGCGCAACCTGGTCGGCGGCGATTGCTGCGGCTACTGGATTCTGCGGTGGCCAATGTTTTTACAACATCTCGCTGGCAGTTGATCCCAACAACGCCAACACGGTTTTGTTGGGCGGCAACGTCACCGGAGGCAGTTCGCGGTTGATTGCACGTTCGACCAATGGCGGCACCAATTTCACCAACGTCGCCAGCGGAGTTCACGCCGACAATCACGCGGCAACTTTTGCTCCTTCCGACCCGAATCAAGCCTGGATCGGAACCGATGGCGGCATTTACAAATCCACGAACAACGGAGCTTCGTGGACGAGCATGAATATCGCTGGTTTTATGGCAACGCAATTTATGAGCGTAGACCTGCACCCCAGCGATCCTCGCTTTTCCATCGGCGGCACTCAGGACAACGGAACTAACTTCCTGCAACCAAACGACACCTGGACGCGTGCGGATTTTGGCGATGGCGGTTATGCGGTGATTGACCAAAATGCTGCCAACACGACCAACGTCACGATGTACCACACGTACTTCAACCAAACGAATGCCATGGGTTACGCGCGCGTGACGAACGTCGCCAACGCCGTGGATAATGGTTGGTCGTTTTTCGGCTGTGGTTTTGGCGGAACTGCGAATGGAATGACCTGCACGGCAACGGCGATTTTGTTTTATGCGCCTATGACGCGAGGGCCGGGCAATCCGAACACCCTGTACTTCGGTTCTGACGTGCTCTACCGCTCCGCCAACAGCGGAACGACCATGACCAAAGTCAGTCAGGAGCCGATTGTTTCCGGCCAGCCGATCACGGCCATTGGCATCGCTCCATCGAATGACAGCGTCCGCATCGTTGGCTTGCGAAACGGAACGATCTGGCGGACGACCACAGGGTCCAGCACGTTGACCAACGTCACCGGCGCGGGAATGCCAGCGCGCTTTGTCGGTCGCATCGTCATTGACCCAATCAATCCTGAAATTGCTTATGTCGGTTACACCGGTTTCGGAGTCGCCGCCAATCAGCACATTTGGAAAACCACCAATCTGAGCAACGCGACTCCGACATGGACTGCGGCGGGCAGCGGAATTCCCGATGTGCCGGTCAACGCGATGGCCATTGATCCGGCCAATCCGACGCACATTTACGCCGGAACGGACATTGCCGTCTATCGTTCGACCGACAGCGGCGCGAACTGGCTGCCGTTCGGTTTGGGTTTGCCGCGTGTGGCGGTCTTCGACATGAAAATTCAGAACGCCAACCGCATTTTACGCATTGCCACGCACGGTCGTGGTTTGTGGGAAATTCAGCTTGGATGCGCGCCGATCACCATTTCGCCGAACACGTTGACGCCGGGAACTGCCGGAACGCCTTATCCGGCGACTCAATTGATGGCCAGCGGCGGCACTTCGCCGTACACCTTCAACGTGCAGGTCGGAGCGTTGCCGACAGGAATGAATTTGTCGCCATCGGGATTGCTGGATGGCACGCCGACTGTGTTCGGTTCGTTCAACTTCACCGTCCGAGCCACCGACAACACCGCATCCTGTTTTGGCGAACAAGCCTACACGCTGACGATAAATCAGCCTTGTCCGACAATCATTGTGGACCCGACCAGCATGCCCAATGGCACGGTCGGAGTTTCGTATCCCGCGCAAAACCTGAGCGCGAGCGGCGGAACCGGGCCGTATGTGTTTTCCGTCAGTGCGGGCAGTTTGCCGCCCGGACTGAATCTGGTTGGCGGCGTTGTTTCCGGCACACCGAATACGTCTGGCACGTTTGGGTTCACGATCAAAGCGACCGATGCCAATAACTGTATGGGCACGCGAGTTTATTCGGTGACGATTGCTCCTGTTCCCAGCAACGGATTGCAGTTTTATCCGTTGGCGACTCCGATGAGGTTGTTGGATACGCGCTCCGGTCAACCGGCCTGCTTTACGCCTGGAGTGCCGATTAACGGAGGTGCTACGCTTACTCAGTTGGCGCGAAACACTTGCGGCATTCCGGCCAACGCTCAAGCCGTGACGGGAAATGTCACAGTCGTCACTCCGCCGGCAGGAGGATTCCTGACGATTTACCCCAGCGACGCGACACAGCCTTTGGCGGCCAACACTAACTACGTGGCTGGCGAAATTCTCAACAACGTTTTCACCGTAGGTTTAGGCGTGGCCGATGGTTCGTTGAAGATTTTCGCGCAAACGACGACGCACGTGGTGATGGACATCACCGGTTATTACGCGCCGCCAGCGACGGGTGGTTTGTATTTCCATCCGCTGCCTTCGCCGGTTCGCTTGTTGGAAACTCGTGTTAACCAACCGGGCTGTTTTACTCCGGGCGTTCCGATCACCGGCGGAACCGAGCTTACTCAACAAGGCACAGGAGTTTGCAGCGGCGTGACAATTCCAGCGTCGGCAAAAGCTCTGGTTGGCAACGCGACGACGGTTAATCCGGTCGCCGGAGGTTTCCTGACTTTCTTCCCGGCAGATGTGACTCGTCCGTTAATCGCCACTGGCAATTACGACTTAGGCGAAATCCTCAACTCACCATTTACAGTAGGCTTGTCGGCAACCGGGCAATTCAAAATCTACGCGCACACGACGACCGATCTGGTGGTGGACGTACTGGGTTATTTCAGTCCCGACGCCACTGATGTGAACGGAACCGGATTGTTGTTCAACCCGATCACGCCGACACGGTTGCTGGACACGCGCGTAAACCAGCCGGGTTGCTTCACGCCTGGAGTTCCATTGACGGGCGGAGCGGAAACTTCGCAGGCTGCGCGCGGAGTCTGCACCATTCCCGCAACGGCGCAAGCCATCGTCGGCAACGCGACAGTCGTTCAACCAGCAAGCGGAGGCTTCCTGACGTTCTGGCCGAGCGATGCGACTCGCCCGTTGGTGGCTACGTCGAATTATGTGGCTGGCGATATTCTGAACCGACACTTCACCGTAGGACTGGGAGCGGACGGCGCATTCAAGATGTACGCTCACACGACGACTCACCTGGTGATAGATGTGTCTGGATACTTTGCGCCGTAAGATCGTTTGTTGAGGGCTACGAACTCAAGGTGCAAAAAAGGCGAAAGGCGCGTAACAGCGCCTTTTGCTTTTTTTGCGTAAGTTTTGCCCTCGATTTAATGGGTTGAGGTTGGATGCTGGTCGAAAAATGTAAGACATATCCTACCTTATTGTGCTATAAGCCCTGCCGAAAACCAGCTTTGACCGGCATAAGGTTGGTTTAGGACTCTGTGATTGGCTTATGGCTCAATGGCCTTTCAGAATTGAGGCTGGCCCCAATAAAGCCTCGATTTAACCGCCTTGGGCAGCCAAAATCTGCTACGAACAACTGCCAAATCAATCCCCGCGAGTCCCTGTAAATCCCCACAACCAGGATATGAATTGTTGACGATGCTCAGCGGCAATAACTTTTGCCGTTGAAAATCGGAAGCCACACAATTGGCCACACCAGTTGTCGCTAAAAAACAAAGAGCGGATAAACAGCCCCACCCGCTTGCTAACCCATAAAGCCCAATGAAGTTTCAATTCCGCGAACGTTTTGCCATTAGCCTGATTCTCAGCTTTTTGATTATCGGGTCTTTGATCTACAACCGTGATTTTGTTGCGAGAGCCATTTCGCTCACTGATTCTGAGGGTGGTGCTACTGTTTCAGGCTCGGCATCGCCAGCCGATCGCGAGCAGCTTTCGGCAATTAACAAATCCAACTTGTTTCGTCCGACGTTGGCTGGGAACCCTGCTGCAGTGCAGATGGGATGCACACTGCCGAGTTTCGCGCAGGCGCCGACCTCGCCGGAAAGCGTTGGGCTTGATCCGCATTACGTTTGCGTCGGCAATTTTAACGCAGACAGCCATTTGGACATCGTCACCACCAATTCCGATGAAGACACGTTGAGCGTGTTGTTGGGCGACGGCACGGGAAATTTTACTGAAACTCCGGGCCCTAGAATTCCAACCGGAGACGATCCGATCACCATCGAAGACGGTGATTTCAATAACGACGGCAAATCTGACGTCGCAATCACCAATCAGGGAGCCGCCAGTTTGACGATTTTGCTGGGCAATGGCGATGGAACTTTTGTGCAGGCGTCCGGTTCGCCGATCACTGTTGGCACATTTCCGCGCGCTGTGGCGGTTGGCAATTTCAATGGAGATGCCAATCAGGATTTGGTGGTCAGCAATGGCGGTTCGGACGAACTGTCCATTCTGCTTGGAAATGGCGACGGCACGTTTTCAAACGCCTCCGGTTCTCCATTTCTGACCGGTGACGCTCCGTTCCATACTGTGATTGGCAGTCTCAATGGCGACGCTTTCGCCGATTTAGCAGTTGTTTATCTGGCGGAAGGAGGCGTGAGGATTTTTCTGGGCAATGGCGATGGAACCTTTACGCAAACCGGTGGGCTAATCCCTTGCGGCGACATCACATCCTTTGCGGCGCTGGGAGATTTTAACGGCGACAGCTTTCAAGACCTCGCTGTTGTCAGCCGCATCAGCTCCAACATGGTGGTTCTGCTGGGAAATGGAGCAGGCGCTTTTTCTCAAGCGCCCGGATCGCCCTATTTCACCGGCTTAGACCCAATGGTCGTAGCCGCATCGGATGTCAATCTGGATAGCAAGCTCGATCTGGTTGTCGCCAACGAAAGTGCCGCCAATACGTTTGTGTTTTTGGGCAATGGAGACGGTACATTTGGGCCTCAAACTACTTTGGCCAAAGGCCAATTGCCGAGCCACCTGGCAATTGCAGATTTCAACGGAGACAACCGCCCGGATATTGCCACTTCAGACGCGGGCGATGGCGCAATCACAATTCTGCTGAACACTTGCAACGCCTGTTTGCCCGTGACGGTCAGCCCGGCAACGATTTCTTCAGGGACAGCCGGAATGAGTTACAGCGAAACCTTTTCGGCTTCAGGTGGAGCCGCTCCCTATACATTCAATCTGACCGGAACATTGCCAACCGGAATGGCCTTCAGCGGAGACACGCTTTCCGGCACACCGACTCAAACCGGCAGTTTTCCCATCACTGTGACGGCAACTGACATAAATAATTGCTCTGGCAATCGTAATTACACGCTGGTGGTCAATTGTTCGACATTGACGGTCAGCCCGAACACGATTCCTGCGGCGACAGCCGGAACGGCATACAGCCAGACTTTTACGGAAAAGGGCGGCGGCATCGGAACGATTACGTTTTCGCTGATGGGAACTTTGCCGACTGGAATGAATTTTTCCGGCGATACGCTGTCCGGCACGCCGACGCAAACCGGCAATTTCCCCATCACCGTCACGGCAACTGATTCCAACGGATGCACCGGCAGTCAGAATTACACGCTGGTCGTCAATTGCCAGACGATTACCGTCAATCCTGCAACGCTTTCCGATGCGACGGCGGGAACCAGCTTCAGCCAAACCTTCACGCACAGCGGAGGCATCGGCGCTGTCGGATTTAACCTGACCGGCACGTTGCCCAACGGAATGAGCTTCACTGGGGCGACGCTTTCCGGGACGCCAACTCAAACGGGCAACTTTCCAATTACCGTTACCGCCACCGACGCCAACGGCTGCACTGGCAGTCGCAATTACACATTGGTGGTCAACTGCCAAACGATCACGGTGAATCCGGCGACCATTCCAGCGGGCACGGTTGGTTCAGCGTATAGCCAAAGCTTCACGCATTTGGGAGGCATCGGAACGGTCAATTTCAATCTGACCGGAACGCTGCCAAACGGCATTAGTTTTTCCGGCGATACGTTGTCTGGAACGCCAACTCAATCCGGCAGTTTCCCAATCGCCGTGACGGCGACCGATGGCAACGGCTGCACCGGCAGTCGCAATTACACGCTGGTGGTCAACTGCCAAACGATCACAGTGAACCCGGCGACGATTCCGGCGGGCACTGTGAATTCAATGTACAGCCAAACTTTCACGCACAGCGGAGGCATAGGCACAGTCAGCTTCAATCTGACCGGAGCTTTGCCAAACGGAATCATTTTTTCAGGCGCGACGCTTTCGGGAAGTCCGACGCAAACCGGCAGTTTCCCGATCACAGTGACGGCGACCGATGGCAACGGCTGCACGGGCAGCCGCAATTACACGCTGGTGGTCAACTGCCAAACGATCACAGTGAATCCGGCGACGATTCCGACTGGAACGGCTGGCACATCGTATAGCCAGACGTTTACTCAAACTGGAGGTGTCGGCGCGGTGAATTTCAATTTGACCGGAAGCTTGCCGACTGGATTGAGCTTCGCTGGCTCGACGCTTTCCGGCACGCCGACTCAAACCGGCAGTTTCCCGATCATCGTGACGGCGACAGATGCGAACGGTTGCACTGGCAGCCGCAATTACACGCTGACGATCAATTGCCAGACTTATTCCGTGTTGCCTGTCACGATTTCCGCCGGAACGGCGAATGTGGCGTATAACCAGAGCTTTTCGCACAACGGCGGTATAGGCTCGGTGACGTTTTCGCAAAGCGGCAAATTGCCGACCGGAATCAGTTTCAGCGGCGGAGCGTTGTCGGGAATTCCGACGCAAACCGGCAGCTTCCCGATTTTGGTCACGGCGACCGATTCCAACGGATGCACGGCGATACGCAATTACAATCTGGTCATCAATTGCCAGGCGATCACCGTCAACCCGACGACGATCCCGGCGGGAACTGCGAACGTTGCGTATAGCCAGACCTTTACGCACAACGGCGGCATAGGCTCTGTGACATTTACGCTGCAAGGCGCACTTCCCAACGGCATGAATTTTGTCGGCGGCACGCTTTCCGGCACGCCTACACAAAGCGGTAGTTTTCCGATTACCGTGACGGCCACCGATTCCAACAACTGCACTGGATTCCGCGATTACGTGTTGCTGATTAACTGTTCGACGATTTCAGTCAATCCATCCACGATTCCTTCGGGAACGGTCAATGCGTTTTATAGCCAGTCGTTCACGAACGTCGGCGGAGTTGGTTCGATTACGTTTTCGTTGGCAGGCAAGCTGCCTGCGGGAATGAGTTTTTCCGGCGCGACGCTTTCGGGCACACCTACTCAGGCAGGAGTTTTCCCAATCGCGGTGACGGCCACAGACAGCAACAACTGCACAGGCGGACGCAATTACACCTTGGTCATCAATTGCCAGACGATCACCGTCAACCCGACGACGATTCCGGCTGCGACTGCCGGAATCAATTACAGTCAAAACTTCACTCAAGTTGGCGGAGTCGGCACGGTCAATTTCAGTTTGTCCGGTTCGTTGCCGAACGGCATGAGCTTTACCGGTTCGACGTTGTCTGGTGTGCCGACGCAATCCGGCAATTTCCCGATTACGGTTACGGCGACGGACAGCAATAACTGCACCGGCAGCCGCCTTTACAATCTGGTCGTCAATCTGACCTGCGGAACCATCGGCATCAATCCGTCGAGTTTGCCCAATGGTTTTGTCGGTACGACTTACAACCAGCCGTTGAGCGGAACCGGTGGATTCGGTAGTTATATCTTCGCGCTGGATTCCGGCACTTTGCCGCCGGGCGTCAATCTGAGCGGCTCGGCTTTGAATGGAAATCCGACCACAGTCGGCACGTTCAATTTTGTTTTGCGCGCAACAGACGGATTGGGCTGCACGGGAACTCAGTCTTATTCCGTCACGATTTCCAGCGGCGGTTTGCAGTTCTTCCCGTTGCCCGCGCCAGTTCGATTGCTGGATACGCGGTCGGGGCAACCGGCCTGCTTCACGCCGGGAGTGCCGATTAACGGCGGGAATTCGTTGACGCAATTGGCGCGAGGAACCTGCGGCATTCCGGCTGCGGCCAGAGCCGTCACCGGAAACGTCACAGTCGTCGTGCCGGGAAGCGGCGGCTTCCTGACGATTTATCCCAGTGATGCTTCGCAGCCGCTGGTAGCCAATACCAATTACGCGGCGGGCGATATTTTGAACAACGTCTTCACTGTGGGTTTGGGAAATGCCGACGGCTCGCTGAAGATTTTCGCGCAAACGACGACTCACGTTGTGATGGACATCACCGGTTATTACGCGCCGCCTGCGACCGGCGGGCTGTATTTCCATCCGTTGCCGACGCCGATTCGTTTGTTGGAAACACGCGCCGGTCAGCCGGGCTGCTTTACGCCGAACGCTCCATTGCCGGGCAATGTGGATTCGGTTCAGCAAGGCACAACGACTTGCAGCGGAGTGACGATTCCGGCTGCGGCAAAAGCCTTGGTCGGCAACGCGACGACCGTGTCGCCAGCGGCAGCCGGATTTTTGACAATGTATCCGGCAGACGCTGCTCGGCCATTGATCGCCAGTGGCAATTACAAGCAAAACGAAATCTTGAATTCGCCGTTTACCGTCGGTTTGTCGCCGACGGGACAATTCAAGATTTACACGACGGCGACAACTGAGTTGGTGATTGATGTGCTGGGGTATTACAGCCCTGACGCCGTAGACGCGAACGGAACAGGTTTGCTGTTCAATCCGTTGACGCCAACGCGATTGCTGGAAACTCGCCCGTCACAGCCGGGCTGTACGACTCCGGGAGTGCCGCTGACTGGCGGAACGGAAGCGTCGCAACAGGCGCGGAATTTCTGTACCGTCGCGGCGACCGCTCAAGCCATCGTCGGCAACGTGACAGTCGTTCAACCGGCCAGCGGCGGCTTCCTGACTTTCTGGCCTAGCAACGCGACGCGCCCGCTGGTGGCGACTTCAAATTACACGGCAGGTTCGATCTTCAACCGCTACTTTACGGTCGGTTTGGGGACGGACGGCGCGTTCAAGATGTTCGCCTCAAACACGACGCATGTCGTGATTGACGTGTCAGGTTATTTCGCGCCGTAATCTGGCGAGCGGGAAAAACACGATCTGATTTTTGCGCCGAGTCTGACCATTGTGTTGGACTCGGCGCGCGTTTTTTATGAATCAGGCGTTGTCGCACGAATTGAAATTGATGGAGCGTGCTTCGCCAGGGATTTTCTCCTTAACAGTTTTAAGTTTTTAGCGTAACTTCTTTTTCTCAACTTAAACCTTTCAGGAGAAACCATGAAAATCACTCGACGTTCTCTGCTCAAAACCGGAGCGGCGGCTGGGCTGGCTGGCGTTTTGCCAACTGCTGCCGAAACCGCCGCGCAAACGCCACAACCCAAACCGAAAATCCGCATTGGAGTTTCGACCTATTCGTACTGGCATTTCGACCGGGTCAAATATCCGATTGAAAAGGTCATCGAAAACGCCGCCAAGATAGGCTTCGATGGTGTGGAAATTCTTCATCGCCAGATGGAAAACGAAACTCCGAAATACGTCAACAATCTGAAACGAATGGCGTTTTCGTTGGGCTTGGATTTGTTCTTCCTTTCGATTCACCAGAACTTCGTTTCGCCGGACAAAACCAAACGCCAGGAACACATTGACCACACCAAACGCTGCATTGATCTGGCTGTGCGATTGGGCTGTCCGGCTATTCGTTTGAATTCCGGTCGTTGGGGAACCATTCCCGATTTTCAAAAGATGCTGGACGCAGGCGGCGTCGAACAGCCGCTGCCCGGTTACACAAACGACGATGCGTTCAAATGGTGCATTGATTCGATCAATGAATGTTTGCCGCATACGGAACAGGCGGGCGTTTTATTGGCTTTGGAAAATCACTGGGGGCTAACCACTCAGGTGGATGATTTGTTGCGGATTTACAAATCAGTCAATTCGCCCTGGCTGGGAATCAACGCCGACACAGGCAATTTCGTGGGCGATCCTTATCCACAATTTGCCAAACTTGCGCCACACGCCACAGTCGTTCAAGCCAAAACTTATTACGGCGGCGGCGTTTATTACACGCGCAATCTGAATTACAAACGCATGGCTAAGATGTTGCGTGACGCAGGATTCAAAGGCTATGTGTCGTTGGAAATGGAAGGCAAAGAAAAAGCCGACATTGCCGTGCCGAAGAGTTTGGATGTGCTACGAAAAGCGTTCGCCTGATTCTGAATGATGAAGGCGAAATGATGAATGATGAATTTTCGGGCAGCTATCCGGATTGATTCATCATTCATCATTCCGACTTCTGCTTCCCCTGTACGATCTCAACTTTCTCTTCGGCGTTCATCTGGTAAAGCCGTTCGATGCGCGTGATGACGTGTTCGCGGTCGAAGCGTTCGATGACACTGGCTTGCGCCAGCCCGCCCAGCCGTTGCCGCAATTGATTGTCGGTCAGCAACCGCGACAAAGCTCCAATCAGCGCCGATTCGTCGTCGCGTTCCAAAAACAATCCGGTCACTTCGTGTTCGATGATTTCAGCCATTCCGCCCACGCGCGAAGCGATCACCGCGCAACCGGCAGCCATCGCTTCGACCAGTGCCAGCGAAAAGGCTTCGTTTTGCGAAGGCACGACGACGATGTCGAATGCGGCCAGTTTCGACGGCAATTCGTTGACGAATCCGGTGAAGCGCACGTTGTCGGCGATGCCCGTTGTGTTCACTGATTCGCAAAGTTCGTTGGCGTAAGCGACGTCTTCGTTTTTCGCGCCCGGCTGGCCGATGACCAGAAAATCCACGTCTGACCAATGGCGCTCTTTGATGAGTTTGGCAGCAGCTTTCAAAAACAAGTCTTGCCGTTTGAGCGGCGTCAATTGCCCAACGATGGCAATCGCCCAGCGACGTTTCAACCCGAAGGCTTCGCGCGCGGCATTGCGGCCGAGCAAACCGTGACCTTGCGCATCAATCCAGTTCGGCACAACCACTACGCGGTCGGCGTATTGCGGAAAGACTTCGGCCATCGTTTCGGCGACGCTGGCGGAAACGGCGATCAACGCGCGGGCTTCGCCAATCGTCCAGGCATAGACAGGATTCGACTTGATCGGATTGAAATGATGGCGTGTGAGGAAGAAACGAACTTTCTGTCCGGCTCGCTGAGCCATGCGCGCCGCAATGCCTGTGAAGGTGTAATCGCGCGCGATGTGTGCGTGGACAACTTCGATGCCGTTTTGGCGAATGATCGAAGCCAACGCTCCGGCGCTCAACACGTCCAGCGCGTTTCGCAAACTGAGTTCGTGCCATTTGATCGAAGCGTGCGGCAATTCTTCGCGCAGCGGGCTGTTCGGGCGAACCGCCAGATGCAAATCGTGCCCGCGTTCGATCAACGCGCGCGTCAAATCAATGACGTGACGCTCGCCGCCGCCCAAGCTTTCCGCCGAACAAACCTGTAGAATCTTCATCGTTATATCGCTAAGCTAATTATGCCTCTGGAAATGTGCGCGAGACTTTAGCGCAAGCCGACAAAGGATGCCACTTGACCGAACTGAATATGTCTGTAGCCATTTACGCCATCGCCGCTGCAATTCTGGGACTGCTGATCGGCAGCTTCCTCAACGTCGTCATTCATCGTGTTCCGCTGGGCGAATCCGTAATCTTTCCCGGTTCTCACTGCACGAATTGTTCAACAAGTATTCGTCCGGTGGACAACATTCCGGTCGTCAGTTTTTTGTTGTTGCGCGGACGCTGCCGCAATTGCAGCCATTCGATTTCCTGGCGTTACCCTGCCGTTGAATTGCTGACCGCAATTGTCTTCACCGTGATCGTGTTGAAAAACGGCCCGACCTGGCAAGCCGGATTGGAGATGGTGTTTGCCTGCGTGATGATTTCGCTGGTGTTCATTGACGCAATTCATCATCTGCTGCCGAACGTCATCACTTATCCGGCCATCGTTTTTGCTCTGGCTGCGGCAACTGCGCGGGCGGGCTGGGGCGAACCGATCACTTACAGTTTCGACATTTCGTTTGTCTTCCAGAGCGCAGGCGCAGGATTTCCGCGAACCTCCGCCGCTTTGATCGGAGGTTTTTTGCTGGTGATTGCGGCTCCGTTGTTCTGGCTGCTGGATTGGCTGGATTTGCGTCTGTACAACAAATACTTCGAATGGGAAGACATGAACGAAGAGGCTGGCAGTGTCAGTACCCCGACCGTAAGGGAGGGGATGAACTCTGAGGCTCAAGCCCTTGCTGACGCGCAGGCTACTGACACGATGGCTGACGAGGAAGCGGCTGAGCGCCGTTACCGGCGGACGATCTTGGCTTCGATGATTTTCGGCTTGGTCGTGGCAGCGATTTGGGCAGTGGCGGTGTTCTGGCTTTCGCCGAAATTTCCCGATGCTTTCAGTCAGGCGTACGGCGGTTTATGGCGAGCCGTCGTTGCAGCGTTGATTGGCAGCGTGCCGATCTGGTGGTTGCGCGCGGCGTACTTTTACATTCGTGGAGCCGAAGGCATGGGCTTGGGCGACGTGAAGCTGATGGCGATCATCGGAGCGTTTCTGGGCTGGCAAGGCGCGTTCGGAGTTTTGCTGCTTGGTTCGATAGTTGGTTCCGTGACTGGAATCGTGATGGCCTGGCGCAGCCAACGAGGATTGAAAACGGCATTGCCGTTCGGCGTCTGTTTGGGAGCAGCAGCTTTGATTGTTTTGCTGATGGCCAAGCCGCTTTTCCTTTGGTACTTCTGAAATTTTTTGCGGGACAAGCAGCGGCTCGTCCCGCAACCCCAATCTGATCCTACTTCTTCAAATACTGATCGAACCATTCAATCGCCAGTTTGATGGCGCGTTCGCGTTCGGCGGTGTAAATGCCGTAATGCGTGATGCCCGGAACCAGCACGTATTTTTTGTCTTTGCCGGGCATGCGCGTGTAGGCCAGATGCGCGTGGTCTTTGTTGTCGAAGAGTTCTTCCTTTTCGGCGTCAATGAACAGCACGGCGCAGTTGGTCATCTTGGCGGCGTCTTCGACCGGAGCGTAACGCAGCAAATGATCTCTCACCGGAGCGCCGATCAAATTGCCGATGGCTTTGTGAAACGGCGGCGGATAACCGATTTCGCCGCGAGCGCGCTTGGTCGCTTCTTCGTATGCGCCTAGAACCTGAGCGTCTGCGGCTCCGGCGACCGAAACAGCTTTGGGCCGCGAATCGAACGAACCCACCTGGCTGACAATGGCTTTGATGCGCGGGTCGCGCGCGGCAACATAAAACACGTGGCCGCCGGAATAACTCGATCCGCGCAGGCCCACGCGATTCACATCCACCATCGGTTCGGCCATCGCCCAATGAACGACGTTGAACCAATCCATCGTCATTTCCAGCGGATCAACCACGCCGCGGACTTCCTGCACTTCGGCGGTGAATTTGCGAGCTTCGCGCATTTCGGCGGCGTCTTTCCAGGCAGGAGCTTTGCCGGTCAAAATCAGCCGCGAATCGCTTTCGCCCCAACCGCGATAATCGAAATTGATGACCAGATAACCGGCTTCGGCCAGCTTGACCGAATCCCAGCGAAAGCCCGAAGCCGTGCCGCCCCAACCGTGAGCCTGAATCACGGTCGGCAGTTTTTTGCTTGCGTTGGATTTCAGCGAGAACAATTCCGTGTGCAAACGAACACCTTCGCTGATGACATTGGCGGTTCGGAATTCGATGTTCTCCGGCGCTTTGTATGCTGAAGCCCGTTGCGGGACGGCTTGGGACGCGGGTTTGGCCAGCGTGGATTCCAGCGTCAAAGGTTTGTAATCGCCCAGATTCATCCACAACGCTGCGGCCAACGCAGCGACAAGACACGAAACGTTGACAGGTTTTCTCGTCATTGGTGCTCTCCGAATTGTTGGGTTAAAGCAAAGCTGACTGTTGAATTGACAACTTAGGATTCACCGGATAAGTTCCGGCTTCAAAAATTTTGTCGGCCAACTATGGATAATTTCGATTGAATCTGGCCGCAGATTGCCTTCAGGTCTTGTCACAGTCAAGCTTTTCAAGTGATTTCTATGGTTGCCAGGCGATTTATCATTTCAGGCATGGTTCAAGGTGTGGGTTATCGTTTTTTTGCGATGCGCGCGGCAGCTCGGCATCAAGTGCTGGGTACGGTTCGCAACCTGCCCGATGGCCGCGTCGAAGTGCTGGTCGAAGGCGACCGCGAAGCGATGGACGAATTCAAAAACGATCTGGCAACCGGGCCGATGATGGCCGAAATCACCGACATCGAAGAAACCGATTTGACCGTGACAGGCCGTTACCGCGATTTTCGCATTGACCACTAACCATCTGAGGAGACCAGTCACTAATGCCTGCTGACGCAACGCTTGAACAAGAACTGAAAAGCCACATCCGCGAAGTCCCGGATTTTCCCAAACCCGGCATTTTGTTTTATGACATCACCACGCTGTTGAAACATCCGCGCGGATTGAAAATCGTGCTCGACCGCATGACTTCGTATTACCAGAATCGGCTGATTGACACTGTCATCGGCATCGAATCGCGCGGCTTCATCTTCGCGCCGTACATTGCCGCGCAACTCGGAGCGGGATTCGTTCCGGTTCGCAAACCGAAAAAGCTGCCTGCCGAAAAAGAAAGCATCAGCTACGAACTGGAATACGGAACCGACACGCTGGAAATTCACCGCGATGCCGTTGGCAAAGGCCACAACGTCATCATCGTGGACGATTTGCTGGCGACTGGCGGCACGGCCAGAGCCGTCACTCAACTGGTGGAAAAACTCGGCGGCAATGTCGTTGGATTGTCATTTGTCGTCGAACTGGAGTTTCTGCCGGGCAGGGAAAAGCTGGCTGGTTATGACGTGTTCTCGCTGCTAAAATACGCCTCGTAATTTTGACAGGGCTTGTAGCTCAGGTGGATAGAGCGACTGCCTCCTAAGCAGTAGGCCGCTGGTTCGAGTCCAGCCAAGCCCATACCTACCGAATTTTTCCCGGCCAGAACACCGTCAGAGCCTGACCAATTTCCAGAGCCGCCCATTGATTGCTCAATTCTTCCATCCGAGCGCAAATTCGTTTGATAGCCGATTCGTTCAACGCCTGGCTTTCGGCAGCGGTTAGCTGGCTGCGGACGTGTTTGGCATTCACAGTCATTTCCGCTGCCAACGCTCGCCGAGCAGTATCAGCCGATTGCGCCAGCCATTCGTACAGACAAATAACGGTCGCGCGTTCTGATTGCATCGAATCTTCCTGCCACTGACGTAACAGCTTGCTGCCGCGCTGGGTTTCGCGTCGCCGTGAACGAGCGGCTTCCCGGTGATCTTCTCCGGGCGATTGCACCGAGCGAAAAGTCCCGGCGGTTCCGCCATCGGCAATCTGGCCGAAAATCCCCTGCCGCAATCCCAACTCGCTTTCGACGATGAAGTGCAACAGATCGTGCGGCATCGCGGAGTCATAACCCGGCGCAGGATTCATTTCCAACGTCGGCTGGCCGCTTCGATGGATCGTCACCGCATACCGGCGTTCTCCTGTTCGGCGAAACTGAATTTCCAGCGCCGCGAATTTTTTGGTTTGAAGCCTGCTCATACGTGAAAACACTCAACACAACGTTTTGCTGATCTGGTTTTTATATCAGTTTTCAACTGAGTGTGCCTTTGTGTTTAGTGGCGTTACTGCAAGAATTGTCATTGCCCAAATCTTTTCAGATCGGAATCGCCAAACGCGAATCATGGTTGACCGCTTGAGCTTGCACGGCAGTGATGGCGACAGCGTCTACGATGTCTTCCCATTTACAACCGCGAGAAAGGTCGTTGGCGGGTTTGGCCAGGCCTTGCAGAATCGGGCCGATGGCTGTGGCTCCGGCGAGGCGTTCGGTCAGTTTGTAACCGATGTTTCCGGCGTTGATGTCAGGGAAGATCAGCACATTCGCTCGGCCTGCGACTGTGGAACCTTTGGCTTTGGATTGGCCTATGCTTTCCACCAAAGCGGCGTCGAGTTGCAGTTCGCCGTCAATTTCCAAATCCGGTCGTCGAGCGCGAACGGTTTTGGTGGCTTCGATGACTTTGTCAGCCATCGGATGTTGAGCCGAACCTTTGGTGGAAAACGACAACATTGCCACGCGAGGTTCGGCGCCCAGCAAAGCTCTGCAGGTTTCAGCCGATGCGATGGCGATTTCAGCCAGTTGCGGAGCTGTCGGGTTAATCACCACTGCCGGGTCAGCAAAGATCAACGCGCCGTTGACGCCTACGGCTTCGTTGGGCACAACCATCACGACCACAGACGACACCAGCGAAAAGCCTTCGCGCAATCCCAGACAGATCAACGCCGACCGAACCGTGTGCGCCGTAGTGTTTGTGGCTCCGGCAACCGAACCGTGGGCTTTGCCGTGACGCACCATCATGTTGCCGAAATACAGCGGATCGAGAATCTGCTTGTTGGCTTCGTCCAAAGTCGCGCCTTTGGCTCGGCGAAGTTCGTAAAGTTCCTGAGCGTAGCGCGGCAGGTCAGGCGAGCGGCGATGATCCAGAATCACAACATTGGTCAGGCTGACGCCGAGTGCAGCGGCACGGCTGCGAATGTTTTCTTCGTTGCCCAGCACGGTGACACGCGCCAAACGTTCTTCGGCGACTTTGGCGGCGGCAATGATCGTTCGGTCATCGTCGCCTTCGGGCAGGACGATGTGTTGCAACTTGGTGGCGGCTTGAACTCGGAGTTTGCGTAGAATGTCCATCTAGATAAGTTTCCGGTTTTCACTGTTCAGCCTCCTTTTCGCCGCGTCAGCGGCGGCTGAATTTAGCCCGGCGTTTCAACGCCGGGAATGGCGAGAAGTTTCACCAAGTCGCGTCAGCGACGTCTGAATTCAGTCGTCGCTGACGCGACGCGGAACGTTTCCCATCTCACCTTGGGTTGAAACCCACGGCTAAATTCAACCGCCGCTAGTGCGGCGAAGAGGCTGAACAAGAATTTTCAATTTTCAGTTGTCGGCTGGCTGCGGCGATTTTTCAGGTAACGCCAGACGAAAACGGCCAGCACAGTCAATACAATGACGGTGACGACCGTGCTGTAAATGCTCAGGTATTCGCCGACCTTCTGCCAGTTTTTGCCGAAGACCATTCCCAGATAAAGCAAGATCGCGTTCCAGGCGGCGGCGCTCAACGCGCACAGTAAAGTCGTCATCGGCAAATTCATCTTGGACATGCCTGCGACGAATGAAACGATGGCGCGCGTTCCGGCCAAAAAGCGGTTGACGATGATGACTCCGTAACCGAATCGTTGAAACAGCAACTCGACCTGGTTGATGGCAGACAGCGGCAGGTAACGGCTCAAACGTCCGGTGACGATGTGCTGCTGAAAATATCTGCCGACAACATAAGCCAGCACGAACCCGCAGGCGCTGCCGATGGTCGAAACCAGCAACGCCGAAGTGAAATCAATCGTGCCCAAACCGATCAGCGTTCCGGCAAACACCAACAGCACGTCACTTGGCGAAGGCGGAAAGACGTTTTCGATGAAAGCCAGAAAAAACATCAACGCCAGCACGCCTTCGGGCGGCAGTTGTTGAAGCCAGTTGATGCCTTGTTCGATCCAGTTCATTGTTCTTGGGAGCGCGGACGTCCCGTCCGCAGTTTGGTCAGTTCGCTGACCAGGTCGGAAATCAGTTCATCAATTTGCAGGCCGGAAAAATCCAGTTCGGAATTTTGCCAAAACTCGTGCAGGTTTTGCGCGCCGCCTTTTTCG
The DNA here is from genome assembly GCA_902825875.1 of uncultured Acidobacteriota bacterium. GTDB lineage: Bacteria > Acidobacteriota > Blastocatellia > RBC074 > RBC074 > RBC074. The sequence goes on along the minus strand of CADECP010000029.1, from coordinate 73,136 downwards.
TATTCGCGCGCCTGCAACAGCAAGTCCAACTTGTCGGCGGCTTTGACAATGCGCGCTTCCAGGCTGGTTCGCTGTTCGTATTCCTGCCAGAGCAGCAAATACTCTTCGCCGATGGCTCCCAAACCGGAAAGGATTTCATCGGCGGCTCGTTGGTCGGCGGCGTGCAACGCGCCTTTGTCAAAGTATCGTTTGACGGTGTTGGGCAAATCGCCGGTTCGCGCTTCGGTCAGATCGTGCAGCAAAGCCATCCGCAAAATCTTTTCGACGTTCGGTTCCAAACCTTGCCGCTGAGCCAAATCCGCCAACAGCATTGCAATGAACGCTACGCCATAAGAATGATCGGCGACCGATTCCACGTCACGGACTCCACGCAACAACCAACCCATTCGCGGAACGGCTTTCAACCGCATCAATTCAGTCAGAAACGAGATGATATTTGCACTTTCAGTCATCACGCCGCTGAAGCTATCGGTTTTGACCAATGCCGTCAACCGTATGCTATATTCGCCGTTCGAGTGACAGGCTTATGTTTTATCCGACTTCATTCAACATTGCCGACCACAAAATCTCGCCACCGCTGGTGTTGTCGCCGATGGCTGGCGTGACCGATTCGCCGTTTCGCCGCCTGGTTAAAAAGCGTGGCGGCGTAGGGCTGTTCGTCACCGAATTCATCAGCGTCGAAGGGCTGACGCGCGGCAACATTCGTTCGCATGAAATGATGCGCTTCAAACCGGAGGAGCGCCCGATTGCCATTCAAATTTTCGGCTACGACGAAGTTCGCATGCGTTGGGCGGCGGAAATCGCTCAGGAAACCGGAGCCGATTTCGTTGACGTCAATTGCGGCTGCCCAGCCAAAAAAGTCATCAATGGTGGCGGCGGATCGAATCTGCTGCGCGATTTACCGCAACTGGAAAAGATTCTGAAAGAGGTCAAACGCGCAATCACGATTCCGATGACCGTCAAAATTCGCGCCGGTTGGGACGACAATTCCATCAACTGCGTCGAAGTCGCCAAGCTGATCGAAGATTGCGGCGCTTCGATGGTCACGCTGCACGGGCGCACTCGCGTCCAGGCGTACAAAGGATTCGCCAATTGGGATTTGGTTCGCGCGATCAAGGAAAACGTTTCGATTCCGGTTTCGGGCAGCGGAGACATTCTGGTTCCTGAACACGCCATGAACCGGTTCGATATGACGGGTTGCGACGCGGTTCACATCGGTCGCGGAGCCATCGCCAATCCGTACATTTTTCGCCAGACGTGGGAAACGATGCAGGGTTTGGAACCATACAAACCGACTCCGCAGGAATTGCACGAGACCTTGCTGGAATTCCGCGACTTGCTGCGCGAACACATGCCGGAAAAAGGCGTCATCGGAAGAATGAAGATGATGTCGTCTCAACTGTTGCGCGGAGTTCCCAACGGCACGCCGCTTCGCCAGATGGTTTTGCGCTCGCCCACAGTCGAAGAAATGGAGCCGTTGTTCGTCGAATACTTCCAACTGGCAGAAACTTACGGTTTTAATTACGAGATGCAATCAGCGCCCGCCGAAGGTGCTGAATTGGCCGAATGTGGTGTTTAGGCTTTCCGAACCGAACGAAACGTTGATGTTGCCAATAGCGGGTGTTATAGTGCCGCGCGTTATAGATGAGCGGTTCAATCATCAACAAAATCAATACGTTTTTTACCAGAGTTCGTCCCGCAGGCTTTAGGCCTGCGTTCGGATTTTTACTGTGAACCCGGACAAGATGCCGGGTTTTCTTGGCAACGATTCGCTTCGCCAAATGATAGAGCGCGAGGCTAAGAGTTGGTTCAGAACATAGGAGGAGATTATGGCAGACAATAACGGCAATAGCGGCGACAAGCTGGTTTACTTTTTGATCGGAGCCGGAATCGGCGCAGTCACTGCGCTGCTATTTGCGCCGAAAACCGGCAGCGAGTTGCGTTCGGAAATCGCCGATGCAACCAAGAAGGGACTTGATCTGGCACGCGACACCGGACGCGATGTCGGCGAGCGCGCGCAGGAGTATTACCACACTGGTGTTGAACGCGCCGCAGACCTGACTTCGCGGAGCCGCGAAGCCGTCACTGATTTGACTCAACGCGGCAAAGATTTGATCACCAACCAAAAAGCTCAATTCGCCGCAGCCATCGAAGCTGGCAAGCAAGGTTACCGCGAAGCAAAGTCGAGCGATTCGGTTCGCAGCAGCGCAGCGGTCGAAGAAAGCTAGATTTTCAGGTGTTCGGTTGTCGGTGTTCGGTTGTCGGTTGTTCATACCGGCCACTGGCCACCGACTACCGGCTACCAACTGGGAGCAGGCAGTGGAGAACTGGCAAATCACACTTATCGCAGTCGGCGTTGGAATTCTGTTGATCGTTCAGGTCGGAGTTTTCATCGGCTTGTACATGCTGGCTCGCAAGCTGGTGACGTTGGCTGAACGCGCCAGCACCTTGCAATCGCGCGCCGAATTGCTGATTACCAACACCGAACCGGTTTTGAAACTGGCTCACAACCTGATGGGCGAATTGAAAGAAGCCGCCGGTTACTTCGCTCAGGGAGCCGAACAAATCAACGCCATCGCCGAAATGGCGAAAGACGAGGCCGCCGAACTTCGCAGCTTGCTTGGCGATACAACGGCGCTGGCTCGCCGCGAAGTTGAACGCGCTCAGGACAAAGTCGAAAAGGTTCAGGACACGCTGGCCGTAGCCACCGATCAGTTCCAGCGCACAACCGCCATGGTTCAACACAGCATTCTGGAACCGGCGCGCGAATTTTCTTACGTCATGTTTGGCCTGCGCCGAGCGATGCAAGTCTTATTTGCCGGAAACCGGCTGCCTGTGGATCAGGCTTATCAAGACGAAGAGATGTTTATTTGACGCTGACAACTGCGATCCGCTTCCACACAGCCCTAGCAGATCGCAGTTTTTTCTGATTAGTTCAACTTTCTCCCCTGAAGGATTCTCAGCTATGAACAGAATTTTTGTTTTTGTTTTTGTTGCACCAGTTTTGCTGGTTGCTCTGCTGACAACCTCTAAAGCGCAATCAAATCCACAACTCGCCAGCGACCCTGTTTCTCAGGGCATCCAACTTTATCGCGCCGGAAAATATAATGAAGCCGTAGCTGTTTTGAAGCAGGCGTCGAAGAATCAAAAAAATAACGCTGATCTCTGGCATTTTCTTGGGTTAGCTCAGCACAGAACAAGCCAAGTCAAAGACGCCATCAAGTCTTTTCAAAAAGCGATCAAGCTTCGTCCGGATTTTGCGCCTTCACGGGTGAGTTTGGCGGTGTTGTTGTTGCGCGCCGACAAGTTGAAAGAGGCGGCGCGGGAGGCTGAACAGGCGTTGTTGCTTGATCCGAAAAATCAGGAAGCGCATTACGTAGTTGCGGAAACTCGGTTGCGAAATGGGGAGATGGAACAGTCGTTGAACGCAATTGAAAGTGCTTTGAAGCTGAACGGCAATTTTCGGGAAGCCTGGCTGTTAAAGACTGAGATTTGGTTGGGGATGTTTAGAAAAGAGGCAATGGCGCTTTATGGAAAAACCAAATCGGAAATGCCCAGTAGCCAAAAGTATGCTCATTACGAGCGACTCAACGAAGCGGCAAATTCTTTGGCAACCTATCTGAAACTGACGCAAGACCCGACGGAAAAAGAATTTTGGCGTGAGCAATTGGATGCCATGAGTTTTTATGCCAATTGGGCAGAGGTAAAAAGACGAGCACCGTCTGAATCTCCACAGCCAGTACCCATTAGTGTTAGTTTGAGGCCAACCATAACTTACAGAGAAAGAGCCAAGTACACACAGGAAGCGCTTGATGCCGGTATTGCGGGGATTGTCCTTCTTTTGGTGACATATTCTGCTGAAGGGGAATTAAAGCACCTGCTGGTGATTAAAGGGCTAGGCTATGGATTGACTCAAAGCGCTGTCGAAGCTGCCCGAAAGATAAAATTTACTCCTGCTGTAAAAGACGGGAAGCCGATTACCGTAATTGGCCAAATTGAATTCAACTTTTCGCGCTATTGATTGCCCAACGAAATGGGCAAGGCCAGCGTCTGCATAGCTCGGTTGAGATGCAGGCGCTTTTTTTATTTCTGGCGTTTTACGTTATGATCCCGCTTCTTTTTTATCAGCATCAAATGCTGCTTACATCAATCAATAATTGGAACGACCGAACACAATGAGTGACGAGAAACTTGACCTGAAAACGACCGTAAACCTGCCCAACACCGAATTCCCGCAAAAAGGCAATCTGCCACAGAACGAACCCATTCGATTGCAGAAATGGGATGCGATGAATTTGTACGGCAAGCTCCGCGAAGTCCGCGCGGGCAAACCGGTTTATGTGCTTCACGACGGGCCGCCGTATGCCAACGGGCGGCTTCATATTGGCCACATCCTGAACAAAACCTTGAAGGATTTCTGCGTCAAGTCGCGTTCGATGATGGGGAATTGGGCGCCTTACGTGCCGGGCTGGGACTGCCACGGATTGCCGATTGAAATCAAAGTTGAAGAGGCTCTGGGATCGAAAAAGCACGACATGCCAGCGGTCGAAATTCGCCGAGCCGCGCGCAAACACGCCGAAAAGTTTCTGGCCATTCAACGCGACGATTTCAAACGCGCAGGCGTTTTGGGCGAATGGGACAATCCGTACCAGACGATGAACTTCAAGTATCAAGCCGACATCGTTCGCAGCTTCGGCAAGTTCGTCGAAAAAGGTTCGGTGTACAAAGGCATGCGTCCTGTGCATTGGTGCGTCAGTTGTGTGACTTCGCTGGCCGAAGCCGAAATCGAATACAACGATCACACCAGCCACTCGATTTACGTCAAGTTTCCTTTTCTTGAAGCAGACAAAGTTGACGCAGCCTTGGCGGGCAAGAACGTCAACATCGTCATCTGGACGACGACTCCGTGGACGCTTCCGGCCAACTTGGCGATCAGTTTGAACCCTGAATTTGAATACAGCGCGGTTTCGGTCGGTGGAGAAATCTTCATTGTCGCCAGCGGGTTATTGGAGCAGGTTGCGGCAAAAGTCGGCTGGGAAGACTATGAAATCGTCGGCACGTACAGCGGAGAAAAGTTTGACCGGCTGAAGGCTAGCCATCCGTTCATCGAACGCGAAAGCTTGTTGATGCTGGGCGATCACGTCACGCTCGAAGCCGGAACCGGAGCGGTTCACACTGCGCCGGGACACGGTTACGAAGATTACGTCATCAGCAAACAGTACGGCATCGAACCTTATAACCCTGTGGACGGGCGCGGCTTTTTTATGAAAGACGTTGAGCATTTCGCCGGGCTGCGCGTTGTGCCGATTACCAAAGCCGACGCTGCGCGCGACGGCAACAAAGCCGTCATCGAACATTTGCAGCAAATCGGCGCGCTGCTGAAAGTCGAATCTTTCCAGCACCAATATCCTCATTGCTGGCGCTGCCACAATCCGGTCGTGTTTCGCGCGACGCCGCAATGGTTCATTTCGATGACGGCGACGAACTTGAACGAACGCGCGATTGCCGCCTGCGACCAGGTCGAATGGTATCCGGCTTGGGGACGCGACCGCATGAAGAGCATGTTCAAGGATCGCCCTGACTGGTGCATTTCTCGCCAGCGAACCTGGGGCGTGCCGATCACTGTGTTTTACTGCGACGATTGCGGAGACACGCTGTGCGATCCGAAAGTTATCAATCACATCGCGGACATTTTCGAAAAGGAATCTGCCGACGCCTGGTACGAACGCGAAGCCAAAGACCTCTTGCCAGCGGGAGCGACCTGCAAATGCGGTTCGGCCAACTTGCGAAAAGAAATGGACATTCTGGACGTGTGGTTTGATTCGGGCGCGAGTTCGATTGCTGTGCTGAAAGAATATGGCTTGCCTTACCCGGCTGACGTTTATCTGGAAGGCGGCGATCAATTTCGCGGCTGGTTCAATTCGTCGTTGGTAGTTGGCTTGGAAGTGATGGGCGCTGCGCCTTACCGCGAAGTCATCACTTACGGCTGGGTCGTGGATGTTAGTGGCGACAAGATGTCGAAATCCAAAGGCACAGGCGTTGAACTCGGCACGGTGTTGAAAACCAGCGGCGCAGAGATTTTGCGACTGTGGGCTTCGGCGCTGAATTATCACGAAGACATGCGCGTTTCGGATGAAATCCTGAAACGCATTTCGGACGCTTATCGCAAATTGCGAAACACTGCGCGGTACTGTCTGGGCAATTTGGACGGCTTCGATCCGAGCAAAGACTGTGTGCCGGTCGGCGAAATGCTTGAAGTTGATCGCTGGGCGTTGACGGCGATGAATGACGTGACCCGCAAAGTTCTGGAAGCTTACGAACGCTATGACTTCACCGAAGTCTATCGCGCGCTTTACGGCTTTGCGACGATTGAATTGTCGGCGTTGTACTTCGACATTTTGAAAGACAGGCTTTACACCTACGCGCCGAAATCGCTGGCGCGGCGTTCGGCTCAAACTGCGCTGTATGAAATCGTCCACAAGTTTTCGCGGTTGGTTTCCCCGATTCTGGTCTTTACCGCGGATGAAATCTGGGAAAACATTCCTGGCGCAAAAGCCGAAGCCGAGTCGGTTCATCTGACAGTGTTTCCGGCTTACGACGCTTCGCTGGCCAACGCTGATTTGCTTGCACGTTACGAACGTCTGTTCGAGATTCGCAACACCGTCACTAAATCTCTGGAAGATGCGCGCAATGCCAAACTGATCGGCGCAGCGTTGGAATCGAAGATCACGATTTCCGCCAATGCCGACACGCGAAGCTTTCTGGAATCTTTTGGCGAAGACCTGCGCTTTTTCTTCATCGTGTCCGGCGTTGAATTGAAAGACGGCGCTGAATTGAAAGTCGAAGTCGCTCGCGCCGAAGGCGAAAAATGCGAACGTTGCTGGCATTACACCACCGACGTGAACAGCGATTCGCGCTATCCGGGAGCGTGCCGCCGCTGTGCAGCCAACCTTGAACAGATGTTGGCGCAGTAGTCTAATGACGTTCGGCCACCCCGCTAGCCTTTGAGTTTTAGGAGGACAAATTATGTCGGGTGACAATGGCAACAATCTTGAGAACAGATCAACGCAGGAACTTGAGTTCCAGCAATTCGTCAAACAACAGTTCGAACTAATGTTGGCCCGGATGGATCGAATGGAAGGTCGAATGGAAGGAGAAATTGCTGGTCTCAGGCGTGAACTGGTTGAGAGATTTCTACAACTCAGTCGCCAGATCAAAGACCTGGACATCAAAGTGGATGTTTACACGCGCGAACATTCGTATATGAAAGACGACATCCGCGAAGTTCGCGCGAAAGTAAATCTGGTTTGAGCTACGAATGAAAAACAAACTTCCTTACTTCATCATCGCGGCCGTTGTTTTGGCTGCCGATCAACTGACAAAGGCTTGGGCTGTGGCAAAGCTCAAGCCTGTTGTTTTGATCGAAGTCATTCCCGATTTCTTTCGGCTGGTGTACGCCACAAATCGCGGAGTGGCATTCAGCATGTTTGCCGACGGTGAATTCGATGCTCGGTGGGTGTTCGCCGGAATTTCATTGGTGGCGGCAAGCTTCGTTTCGATTTATTTGCTGCGAACTCCGACCGGCAAATTGCGGTTGAGTCTGTCGTTGTCGTTATTGTTGGCAGGCATCGTAGGCAATTTGATTGACCGCGTTCGGCTGGGCGAAGTGGTGGACTTCATAGGGCTGCATTGGCGAGACCAATACTCGTGGCCGATTTTCAATCTGGCAGACACGGCAATTTGCATTGGCGCAGGATTGCTGGCGCTGGAAATGCTGTTTGAAGAAAAACCTGTCGCTGTGACAACCGGCGCCGAGCTTCAGGCGGAAGATGCCAAGCTCAACGCTCAACAACCCGAAGGCTAAATTCAAGTTATGTTCCCCGAACTTTTCAAAATCCCTTACTTCAACTTCACGATTTACACCTACGGTTTGCTGGTGGCGTTGTCGTTCATCATCGGTTTGTGGGTGATGTCGCGGCTGGCGGCGCGCGACGGATTGGACAAACAAAAAGTTTACGATCTGGGATTGTGGGTGTTGGTGGCTTCGCTGGTCGGATCGAAACTTCTGCTCATCATCACCGAGTGGAACGACCGCTACAGCGGCAACATCGGAGCGATTTTCAGCCTGGATTTTCTGCGCTCGAACGGAGTCTTTTACGGCGGTTTCATCGGAGCGGTCATTGCTTCGGTGATTGTCATGCGTAAATACGGAATGCCTTGGTGGCGAACCGCCGACGCCTTTGCTCCTGGCATTGCCATCGGCCATTTCATTGGCCGGCTGGGATGTTTCAGCGCCGGATGCTGCTGGGGCGAACCGACTTCGGCGTGGTGTGGAGTTCATTTCACCGAAAAAGGCTATGAAGCGACCGGAGTCCCGACCATCGTTGAACAGCTTGGCGATGCGATTCAGCGCAACGTTTGGGCGGACAAGCTTGGCAGTTTGACCGCGCCGATCAATCTACATCCGACTCAGCTTTACGAAGCTGGGGCGTTGTTGGTGATTTTCGTCTTGCTGCTGGTGATGTTTCGCCATCGCAAATTCCATGGCCAGATCGTGCTGGCTTACGCGATGCTGTATTCCGTCGCCCGATTCATCATCGAATACTGGCGCGACGATCCGCGTGGCGAGGTTTTCATTTTTTCGACTTCTCAATTTATAGCGGTGCTGTTTTTCATCGGAGCCTTGATGGGAGCCGTTTATCAATGGCGTAAACAAACCTCTACATCTAAGCCAGTCGCTTCTGGGGTCTAATGGGAGCTTGGCGTTATGGGCGTTAAAGTTGAGTGGGACGGTAAAAAAGCATCGCTGAATTTGATCGCGCATGGCGTCAGTTTTGAAGAAGCGAGCACGGTGTTTGACGACCCGCTGGCTCGCATTTTCGATGACGATGCCCATTCAGTTGGCGAATTCCGAGAGGTTATCATTGGGCATTCGCTGACTGGTCTCTTGATCTTGGTGTGCTTTACTGAACGACCTAACGGCATTTTGCGAATTATCAGCGCGCGGTTTCTGACGAAAAAAGAACGGGGAAAATATGAAGAAAACTCATAAGCAATCTGTTACGGCCACTGACGATATGCTGCCGGAATATGATTTTGATTACAGCAAAGCAAAGCCAAATCGTTTTGCCGGGCGAATTGAAAGAAGCCAGGTAGTGATCGCGCTTGATCCTGACGTGGCCAAAATTTTTTCTGACTCAGCATCCGTAAATAATGTCTTGCGTGCGTTGATTACCACGATTCCCAACCTCACACCCAAACCGGTAAAGAAGGCTGCCTGAATCAAGCCGTTATATTTGGCATTTATGCGTCTCGCTTATTTCAGCCCATTACCGCCGAGCAAATCCGGTATAGCCGATTACAGCGCCGAACTGTTGCCGTACCTGGCCAAAGGCGCTGACATCACAGTTTTTGTCGAGCAAGACGAAGAGTTGCGGCTGAATCAGAACCGCGAAGATTACGCGGTTCAAAGCGCAACACACTTTGACGAAATCCACAGCCAGCAGCCGTTCGACCTCTGCATTTATCATCAAGGCAATAATCCGCATCACGAATTTGTTTATGAACGCGCGCTGCAAACTCCGGGTTTGCTGGTGCTGCACGAACATTGCCTGCATCACCTGATCGCGTGGCGAACGCTTGGCCGCCAAAACGAAGATGGATACTGGGATGAGCTTTTTTATGCCTACGGACGATTGGGCGCTCGCGTGGCAGAGATGCGCGAACTTGGCGTCGGCAGCGAGTATCAGCAATTTCTGATGCCGCTCAACCGCCGATTGGTCGCCAGCAGTTTGGGCATCATCACGCATAACGCTTACGCCGCTTCTCAGTTGGAAAGCCTGGATGCACAGACGCCGATTGAACTGATTCCGCACCATCTGGCTCCGCAAACTTACGAATTGGATGATCTGGACGCTGCCGAATGTCGTCGCAGTTTAGGCATTCCTGATAACGCCTGGGTGATTGCTTCGATGGGGTTTGTCACTCAGGCGAAACGGATTCCGGCGGTGCTGGCAGCGTTCAAACGATTTCTGGCCGTAGCTCCGAACGCGATGTACTTGATCGTCGGCGAAGACCATTGGAAATGGAGCGTTACTCCATTGATCGAAGAAATGGGTTTGAGCGACCGAGTTCGCATTACCGGGTATACGACGGAAAAAGATTTCTTCCGTTATCTGAAAGCCGCCGACGCCATCGTCAACCTTCGCTTTCCGACTGCGGGAGAAACTTCGGGAACGTTGATTCGTTCGCTGGGAGCGGGCAAACCCGTCATCGTCACTGACTTTGGCCAGTTCGCGGAATTGCCTGACGATGTTTGTCTGAAAGTCACAGCCGGGCCGGACGAAGAAAAAGAGCTTTACGCGAAACTTCGTGCGCTGGTTTATCGCCCGACTTTGCGCGAACAAATCAGCCGCCGAGCCGCAGAATGGATTCGCAGCGAAAACGAAATCAGCCGCTGCGCCGCGCGTTATTTGGATTTTGCTGAGCGATTGGCAAAAACGTTCGTAGTTCCGCCTTTAGGCGGCAGGCTTGCTGAAGCAAGCGCCAACCGCCTAAAGGCGGAACTACGAACGCGACCGCTGGAATTCAAACAGGCGGAAACGATCAAGCTCAATCCCGAAGAATCGCTGGAATACGTCAAAGGCTTTTTTGCCGAAGACCCGAACGCCACCGGTTATCTGCAAAAACACGGCAGGCGAATCATCGAAACCGTCGAACTGGTTCCGGTTGGCGATGAAAGCCAGCGATTATTGGAACTGAGCAGTTATTTGCAGATGACTCCACTGATTAAACGTCATGGCGCTTACGGCGAAATCACGCTGACCAACTGGTGGAAAGGCGACACGCGCAGCCAATTGCAAACCGTCACCAACTCCGCGACTGGAGAAAGTTTGAGCTTCGATATGCTCAACGTAGATGTCGAACGCGACCGCTTTCCTTTTCCCGATGAACATTTCGATGTGGCGTTGTGCTGCGAACTGATCGAGCACCTGACGACCGACCCGATGCACATGCTGATTGAACTCAACCGCGTGTTGAAGTGGGGCGGGCTGTTGATTGTCACCACTCCGAACATCGCCAGCGCATTCAGTTTGGGCAAAGCTCTGGCGGGCAACAGTCCTTACGTTTACGGCGAATACAATCCGAAAAGTCCCGGCGACCGGCACAGTCGCGAATACACTCCGAACGACATCAAAATCGCGCTCAATGCCGCCGGATTCAAAACTATCAAACTGTTTACCAAAGACTTGTGGGCGCAAACCGACGAAGCTTTTCTGGAATGGCTGGATCAAACGACAGTGCCGCGCGAGCTTCGCGGCGACAACATCTTTGCGGTTGGCCGAAAAATAAGTGAGCAGTTTGATCGCTTCCCGGATGGTTTATACGACTAAAATCAAATGGCAAAAGGCAAACATCAAAAATCAAAAATGAAGAAGCATTCTTGTACTTTTGCCTTTTGCCTTTTGCCATTTGCCTTTTGATTTCCAGATGATTTCCGTTCACAACGTCTCAAAACTCTATCGCGTATATGAATCGCCGTCTGGCCGGTTGAAAGAAATCCTGCTGCGCGGACGGCGAAAGTATCACCGAGATTTTTGGGCGCTGGAAAACGTCAGCCTGGAAGTTCCTACCGGCGAAACCGTTGGCATCATCGGGCGCAACGGAGCAGGGAAGACCACTTTGCTGCAAATCATCGCCGGAGTGTTGCAGCCAACAACCGGCGATGTGAGAGTCGAAGGTCGCGTGACTGCGCTGCTGGAACTCGGCAGCGGTTTCAATCCTGAATACACAGGACGCGAAAACATTTTGCTTTCGGGTCAGATTCTGGGTTTCAGCGAAGACGAAATGCGGCGGCGGATGGATGTGATTGTTCAGTTCGCCGAACTAGAAGCCTTTGTGGATCAGCCGGTCAAAACTTATTCGACTGGAATGTTGATGCGGCTGGCCTTCGCTTCGGCGATTCATGTTGACCCGGATGTGTTGATCGTTGATGAAGCCTTGTCGGTGGGCGACGTTTACTTTCAGCGGAAATCGCTGGATCGGATGGAATACTTTCGCAAAGCCGGAAAGACCGTGTTGTTCGTTTCTCATGACCCGATGTTAGTTCAGCGGTTCTGCACAACGGCGTTGTGGATCGAAGGCGGCAAAGTCGCCATGACCGGCAACGCCCGCGAAGTCGTCACGGCTTATCAAGCTTTCTGCGCCAAGTTGGAAGATGACCGATTGAGAAATGCTGCAAGAAACGGCGGGATCGGTTCGCGCGAACACGACGCGATTTTGCGAGAACTACAACTGACCGGCTCACGCTGGGGCAGCGGCAAGATTCGATTCACGAATGTCGAAATGCTGAACTCGCGTGGCGAAGCTACCTGGGTTTTCACTCACGGCGAAGACGCGACCATTCGATTGCACATTGAATCCGACGCCGATTACCCGCAGCCAATTTTTGCCGTGGACATTCATCGTTACGACGGAATTTTCATCGGCAGCATCAACAATCTGGACACTCACGCCGCCAGCTTGCCAATCAAACGCGGAACCAGTTCGATTGACCTGCACATTCCGACGCTGGAACTTTCGCACAACGTGTACTTCCTTTCGCTGAAGGCTTTCACTGCGGATGGTTCGCCGGAATGGAATGACCCGGCGGACATTCACAACCAGATGTATCAGTTCGATGTCGTTTCAGAAAAGCCGACTCACGGGTTGATGAAATTTGACGCTGAGTGGCACGGTACAGGCGTGCGGTCGTAATCTAAGGCAGCGACAAAAAAAGTGGGTAAAGGCAAGATGCCTGACCTCAAGCCAAATTTTCTTGATGCTGACAAGACAGAGCCTCAAGGCGATTGGTTAAAACGGACAGCCGAGGCATTGGCTATTATGCCTCGGCTGTCTTTTTCGATTTTGGCCGCTGATTCGCAGGCAGCACTTTCTTTCGCATCCGAATGGACTTGGGAGTCACTTCTACCAGTTCGTCGTCGGCGATGTATTCAATCGCTTGTTCAAGCGTCAGGTCGCGTACGGGGACAAGGCGCAGGGCTTCGTCTGCCGAGGAAGCGCGCATGTTGGTCAGTTTCTTTTCGCGGACGATGTTCACATCCAAATCCACGTCGCGGGAGTTTTCGCCGACAATCATGCCTTCGTACACTTCGGTCTGCGGCTTGACGAACAGTTCGCCGCGCTCTTGCAGGTTGTAAATTGCATACCCGGTCGCTACGCCTTGGCGGTCGGCAATCAAGCTGCCTGTGCCGCGTCCGGCCAATTCGCCCTGCCATTTGCCCCAACGCAAAAACAGAGTGTTCAACAATCCCGTGCCTTTGGTTTCGGTCAGGAATTCGTTGCGGAAACCGATCAAACCGCGCGACGGGATTTCAAATTCCATGCGGACTCGACCGTGACCGTGATTGACCATTTTGGTCATGGTTCCTTTGCGACGTCCCATGGCTTCGGTAATGACTCCGATGAATTGTTCGGGAACGTCAATCACCGCCAGTTCAATGGGTTCGCACAGATCGCCGTCAATTTTCTGCGTGACGACTTGTGGGCGGGCGACGTTCAGTTCGTAGCCTTCGCGGCGCATTTGTTCGATCAAAATCGCAAGCTGCAATTCGCCGCGACCGGAAACGCGAAATTGATCCGGCGATTCAGTGTCTTCAACGCGGATGGCGACATTGCCGAGCAATTCTTTGTCCAACCGCTCACGAATCTTGCGCGACGTCACGTGCTGGCCGTCTTTACCTGCAAATGGCGAGTTGTTGACGCCGAAGATCATAGAAATCGTCGGCTCGTCCACGACGATGCGCGGCAACGGGCGAGGATCAATCGCCGAAGTGACCGTGTCGCCAATATTGATGCCTTCGATGCCGGCCAGAGCGATGATGTCGCCGACTGTGGCGTGTTCTACCGGAACCTGCTTCAAGCCCTCAAAAGTGTAAAGCTGAGTGATCTTGGTTTTTTCCAGTTTGCCGTCAATCTTGCAAACCGAAACCTGATCGCCGATGGCGACGGTTCCGTTAAAGACTCGGCCAATTGCCAGGCGGCCAACGTATTCACTGTAAGCCAGATTCGCCACCAGCATTTGCAACGGAGCGTCCGGGCTGCCTGCGGGCGGCGGAACGGTTTTCAGGATTTGCTCGAACAGCGGTTGCAGGTTGTCGCTTTCGTGATCGAGTTCGTGTTTGGCTATGCCGTCGCGGGAAATGGCGTATAGGATCGGAAAGTCAATTTGTTCGTCCGCGGCGTCCAGATCAATGAACAGATCGTAAACTTCGTTGACGACTTCCTGCGGACGAGCGTCCTGACGATCAATTTTGTTGATGACGACGATGACCGGCAGTTTTTGCTCCAGTGCTTTCGATAAAACGTAACGGGTCTGAGGCAGCGGGCCTTCAGAAGCGTCAACCAACAAGGCGACGGCGTCGGCCAGTTTCAAAACGCGTTCGACTTCGCCGCCGAAATCGGAGTGTCCGGGCGTGTCCAGAATGTTGATCTTGGTTTTGCCGTATTGCACGGCGGTGTTTTTGGCCATGATGGTGATGCCGCGTTCGCGTTCCAGGTCCATCGAATCCATCACGCGCTCAACGATCTTTTCGTTGGCGCGATACAGGCCTGACTGTTTCAACATGGCGTCAACCAGTGTGGTTTTGCCGTGGTCTACGTGAGCGATGATTGCGATATTGCGAATGTCTGCTTGGGTAATGTTTGATGAGTCCATAAAAAGTTTTTCTTATGCTGAGCGATGTTCCGGTAAAAGCTATGCTAAGCCAGCGCCACACGTCGTAGCAAGCGGGCCTTGAGTTGTCTTGAGCTATAAGTTGCCAAGCAGCGTTGGCTGCCGGATAATCCGCGCTTCAAAAATCAACTCAGAAGGAGAGAGAAACTTATGGCTGACGTCATTAAATGCGAACGTTGCGGCAAAAAACTGCCCGCGCTGGAAAAGCCGCCTTTCGGCAGCGCGCTTGGCAAAAAAATTCATGCGGAAATTTGTCAGGCTTGTTGGAAAGCCTGGCTGGCGACGCAAAACCAACTCATCAATCATTACGGTTTGAGCACCATCAACCCCGAACACCAGCAATTTTTGATTCAAAACATGGAAGCGTTTTTGTTCGGCGGAGGCATTCAAGCCCAGATTGACACTTCGCTGGAAGGCACGATTCAGCACTGACAGCCCACATCGTCGAGCGCCAAAGTTGCAACAAAGCCGATGTTTGACACGCTGGAGACCCCGTAATATCTTTCGGAACGATAGCGCGGAACGATTGCGGCGGCGCGTTTGGGAGCGTGCCTTCCGCGTTGAATCCATCTCAACACAAAGCAGTAGGTGAAGTAATCAATGAAAAAAGATAAGTGGGTGGGCTATTCGCCCGATGACGACAACGATATTCGCGTGATTGAAGACCTTTCGTCGTTGCGCGATGACGAGGATGGAAGTTTGTGGGGCGAGCTTCGATCGCTGTTCCGCGACATAGTTTTTGCCGGATTGATCGCCATTCTGATTGTCGTGTTCGTCGTGCAGCCGGTTCGCGTCGAAGGCCAAAGCATGATGCCGAAGCTGCACGATCAGGATCGCATTTTCGTCAACAAGTTCATTTACCCGTTGCGCGAATGGATGGGCGACAAAGAGCCGATCAAACGCGGCGACATTGTTGTGCTGCTGTATCCGCTTGATCCGTCGAAATCCTACATCAAACGAGTCGTCGGTTTGCCCGGCGAAGAAATCAACGTCGAAGACGGCAAGCTGTATATCAACGGCCAATTGGTCGAAGAGCCGTATCTTGATCCTGAATATACTGACCACAATTCGCTGGCGACTCCGAAAAGAATCCCGGATCATCATTATTTCGTGATGGGCGATCATCGCCGCAACAGCAGCGACAGTCGGTACTGGGATTACGTGCCGGAAAAATACATTTATGGCAAAGCCATCTTTCGTTATTACCCGTTCACGCCGTTCGAGCGCGTAGGGAAAATTGATTAACCCTGTTTTCAATTGCAAAGAAACTTGAAGAAAGACCTGAACTGATTTGAAGGCGCGGCGGCGGCAAGCTGTCCGCGCTTTCTCGTATCGGCCACAAGCCGGTAAGCTGCTGGAAGTTTTATTCGACTGTTATGCTCACCAACCTTCGCCTTTTATTTGGATTATTGTGGCAGCCGCAAGCCTCGATCCGTTCGCTGAGAGACCGCGCGCCAGTTGGATTTGCCGTTGGCGCAGCTTTGTTGATGAGCTGGATTTACTCGCTGGTGGTCGTGGCAATGGCGGTATTTGCTCAAGCAGGGACAGGAGTTCAGGCTGCGGCTGGAGTTTCCGTCCGAACCGGCATGCTCTTTGGAAACATTACCCGTTCGTTGATGACGGCGGTGATGATCGTTTTGTTCATTGCGGTTATTTACGTTCCATTCGTGATTTTGATCGCCAACCTGTTTGAACAACGCGCCAGTTTTTCTCTGGTCGTGCGCGAAGAGTTCGCTCCGATGGTTTCGTGCGCGTTGATGTCGCTGGCGGCGACGTTTCTGGTGACGATTTTGCCGGCGATAATCATCGGTTGGCAGAGCGCACGGTTTCGCAGCGACGCCGTGATAGGTTTTTTTGTGCTGGTGATTGTCATTCCGCTGCCTATTTTTGCCTGGTTGATGACGCTGACCACCGGA
Organism: uncultured Acidobacteriota bacterium; assembly: GCA_902825875.1. Taxonomy (GTDB): domain Bacteria; phylum Acidobacteriota; class Blastocatellia; order RBC074; family RBC074; genus RBC074. Next base: position 56,486 of record CADECP010000029.1, on the reverse strand, counting down.
ACGGTTTTTCATTTGGGACAAGGCGGGCAATATCACTGGATTGCGGCAATCGGCACTGTGCTGATTTCGTTTTTGTCTTTCATCATCATGCCGCTGTTTATTGACGCGACTTCGTTTGTTTGCGGCTCGCCGTTTTTGCTTCTGCTGTTGTTTTTTTTGCTGCGCGACCGCGTGGACGATTTCATGAAATCGCACCAGTCGCGTCAATCGTTCCGGCAAAATCTGCAAGCTGCAACATTGAATCCGGCGGATGCTTCAGCGCATTACAATCTGGGATTGCTGTATCAGCAGCGTGGCGAATTGGATGCTGCAATCGGTTCGTTTCAGCGAGCCATCGAAATTGACCCGACCGAAACCGACGCGCATTACCAGCTTGGCCGCATTGCTCGCTGGCAAAATCGGCTCAACGAAGCCATACATCATTTCGAACAGGTCATTCGCCAGGATGCGACGCACAGCCAATACGAAATCTGGCGCGAAACCGCGCTGGCATATTATTCGGCGAAACAATACCCGGACGCTTTGGAGATGTTCGATAAGTTTTTGCAGCACCGGCCTTCGGATGCTCAAGGGAGATATTGGCGCGGCATGACGTTGCACAGTCTGGGGCGCACAGCCGAAGCCATAGAGGAAATGCAAACTTGCATTGAGTCAGTGAAAACCGCACCGGCTTACAAATACCGAACCGAGCGCCAATGGCTGCATCTGGCGCAGAGCTTTTTGCGAGAACAACAATCTTGACCGGCAGGTGAGCTGTGACAATTTTTCAAATTGCCACAGTCATCAGCAAAGGAGTGACAATTTGGAAAATTGTCACACGCTCAAACTTCAAACTTGAATTTATCTGTGATGAACAAAGAAGCAATTTTAGCCTTAGAAGATGGACGAACTTTTCGTGGACGCGCCTGGGGGGCGGACGGCGAACGCACTGGCGAAATCGTGTTTAACACTTCAATGACCGGCTATCAGGAAATCCTGACTGATCCTTCTTACGCCGGCCAAATCGTGACGATGACTTACACCGAAATCGGCAATTACGGCGTCAACCTTGAGGACGTGGAATCGCGCCGCCCGTTTGCCGAGGGTTTCGTTGTGCGCGAATTTTCAGAAGTCACGTCGAACTGGCGTGCCGGAATGTCGCTGGACGAATATCTGAAGCAGCACGGCATAGTAGGGATTTCCGAAGTGGACACACGCGCGTTGGTTCGGCACATCCGCGAAAAAGGCGCAATGCGCGCTTGCATCTCTTCGATTGATGCGGACGAAATCAGTGTCATTGCCAAAGCCAAAAATGCGCCGACGATGCTTGGTCGCAATCTGGTTGACGAAGTGTCCTGCGGCGATGCTTATCGTTGGTCGAGCATCAAAGACGATCAAAAAACTTTCGATCCGATGACCGGATTTACGCCAGCCAGCGCGCTCCAACCCGGCGAAGAACCGTTCCGAGTCGTCGCTTACGATTTCGGCATCAAGTATTACATTCTGCGCTATCTGGCTGCGGTGGGCTGCGACGTGACTGTAGTTCCCGCGCGAACTTCGGCGGACGATGTCTTGGCGTTAGCTCCCGATGGAATTTTCCTTTCCAATGGCCCTGGCGACCCGGCGGCTTTGCCGGAAATCGTCGGCGAAGTGAAAAAGCTTCTGACGGCTGCTCCGGTGTTTGGCATTTGTCTCGGCCATCAAATTTTAGGGCTGGCGTTTGGCGGCAACACCTTCAAGCTGAAATTCGGCCATCGCGGCGGCAATCAACCCGTCAAAAACCATCGCAACGGCAAATGTGAAATCACCTCGCACAACCACGGCTTCGCGGTTGATCCGAACAGCTTGAACCAGAATGACATCGAACTGACTCATTTCAACCTCAACGACGGCTGTCTGGAAGGAATGAGCCATCGCCGATTGCCTGTATTTTCGGTTCAATACCATCCTGAAGCTGGCCCTGGCCCGCACGATGCGACTTATCTGTTCGACGAATTCATTGCCAACATGCGCGCTCATCGTGAACAGTTGAAAGGGCTTATTTCTGTCGAAGCTTGATCCTTACACTGCGAGGGGCAAACTTTTTCAAAGAAGTTAAAAAAGTCCGTTGACAGGATTTGGTGCGAAGCGTATAAAACTGACCGGTCAGTCAACTGAAGGAATTGACGGGGATTGACTGAAATTGAAGAAAAGCAGTTTGAAAGTTAGGCGGAGCCAGAGTCCACAATTAAGATGGCAGCAAAACAGTTTGTTCAGGATTATGAAGACCAGCGTCGGCAAGAGTTAATCAAGGCGACTTATTACGAAGTGGCGGAAAAAGGCTACTCGGCAGTCACCTTGCAGGACATTGCCAAACGCGCTGGTGTCAGCAAAGGCTCTACGTTGTATTACTTTGCAACGAAAGAAGACCTGTTTCTGGGCGCGCTGGAATGGATCATCGGGGAAGTCCACGAGCGAATCCATAAGGCCATCGCAAGCGCACCTGACCCTGTCGGCAAGATGAAAGCAGTGATTGGCGTGGTGTTTGGCAATGCTCAGGAAAGTCGTCAGTTCTTTTTGGCCTATTCCGATTTCATCAGCATTGGAACTCGAAACCGCCGTTTTCATGATTTGAATGCCAAATTTTATGAAGGCTGTTGCGGTCACGATCGAGAAATTATCGAATTGGGAATCAAGACAGGAGCTTTTCGATCGTTGGATATTGACGACGCCAGTTCAATGGTTCGCGCATTGACTGACGGAATGATGATGCAATGGTTCTTTTCGTCTCAGGGAACGTTCGACGATTACCGTCGCCGGTGTGAACGGATTGTTTTAGATTACCTGACCGGCGGCCAAACTGTAGTACTGGCAAAAGCGGCCTGATAAACCGCTAAATTTTTTGAGAATGGTGTTGACCGTCCGGTCAGTTAATTCTCAAGAGCAAATAAAACACAGCAGGAGCATAGGAGGGATTTTATGTTTAACCGTTTCTCGAATAAGGTTTTAGCATTGGCAATGACAGCGGCTTTGAGCATCGTCGTGGCGGCTCAGGGCAAGGTCGAAAAGAAAGTTTCGTTTTATCTGGACGGCAAAGTCGGCAATGAACTGATTAAGAAAGGTGAGTACAAAGTCACCATCCCGGAAGCCGAACAAGGCACGGTCGAGATCAAAGTCGGCAAAAAAGTCGTCACGACTCAGTTCACCAAAAAAGCGAACGCCACAGAAGCTGAAGCTGACAAAATGACCTATCGTGAAAATGCGGATGGCACTCGCTCAATCGCTTCGATCACGCCGCGCGGCCAGAAATTCACGCTGGTGCTGGCCGAACCGGCTGGCAGCATGGCCAAACAGTAAGTTTTGTATAGTTTGTACTGGCGGAAAACTTGACGGCTCGCAGCGGAAACGTTGCGAGCCTATTTTTTTGCTTTGGCGAAGCTCAGCAGAAACATGACCAATGCGCCGGTTCCCACGCCAAAAATCAGCGAAGGAATTCCGCTAAAACCTTTTCCTGCCGTCAGCCAGTCAATGCTGAAAGTTCCGACAACCGAAACCAGCATTGCTGGAATTACTGCTTGCGCCGAAATGCGCTTGGAATACAAACCCGCAATCAAAGGCAACAGCGGAGCCGACGACAGCAAAGTATAAAAGATCGTCAGCGCCGAAATGACATCTCGCAAAACAATCGCCAGCAATGCGCCGAGTCCGCCGCAAATGACCGCAGTGATTTTGACGACTTTCAGCAGGTGTTTGTCGTCAGCAGCGGGATTGATGAAGGTTTTGTACAGGTCTTTGCTGAGCGACGTGCTGAGCATAAACAACACAGCATCGGCTGTGCTTACTTCGGCGGCGAAAATCGCTCCCAACAGCAAACCGCCCAGCCACACAGGCAAAGCTTGTGTCATCAAGGTTGGCAATGCCAGTTCGCGGTTTGGCAAATTCGGAAAGTGATAAAACGCGATCATTCCCAGCAACGCGGGAACAGCAGCGAACAGCAACAAACAGACAGCATTCAACGCCACGCCTTTGCGAACGGCGCTTTCGTCGCGTGCGCCAAAAATCTTTTGCAGCAATCCAGGCGAAATGATGAACGACGGAACCAGCAAGGCCAGATACTTCAAAATTCCCGAAGCGCCAATTCCCGTGAAGCTCTGAAAGCGTTGCATCTTTTCAACTACATCGGCAGGCGGATTGATTTGCGGGTTGGTAATCGAAGCTTTGAATTCCAGCAGATAAATCAGCGCCAGGCCGAACCCGATCAGCTTGACCACCAACTGCAAGGCATTCACGCGCGCCGCTCCGAACAATCCGCCCGAAGCGAAATACACAGTGGCGACGATGGCTCCAATCAGACAGCCAACGGGTTTGCTGACACCTATCGTCACGTTCAGCACCCAGGCGATGGCGATCAACTGTCCGGCCAGAATCGCCAGCGAGCCAATCCACAACAGCAACGCCACAATGCCGCGAACTCGGCGGTCATAACGAAATTCCAGGTAATCGCCGACCGTGAACAGGTTGTTATCGCGCGCCACTCGCCAGATTTTCGGCCCTACGGTAAAAGCCAGAATCAGCGAGCCTATGCCCGCCGAACCGACCCACCACCACGCGGACAAACCGTCTCGATAACCCAAACCCGCCGCGCCGACCGTCGAACCAGCTCCGATGTTGGCGGCTAACAAAGTCGAAAAGACCAGGCCGGCGCTCAAGCCTCTGCCAGCGACAAAAAAATCGCTCGACACCGAAACGCGCCGCGACCAATACACGCCCAGCGCAATCATCAACGCCGAATAACCAATCAGAATCAGCAAATAAGTCATGGATTGTCCTTGTGGTGAAATTGTATCGCTGACAGAACGCGCGCAGCTTAGTGAGTCCGCTTGATCGTGGCAAGCAAACATAAAACTTACATGGATTTCACGTTTCCCTGAACTCAACTTAACCGCTTGCCCGTAAAATCCGCGCCTCGAACATCACAATTCTAAAAAATCGAGCTTGTCTTTCAGATATGCAAATGGCAGATTTCCTACTCGTTGAACCCAATCCACCACTTGCTGGCCCCGGCTTCAATCCGGGCATTTTTCTAATTGAACCCATGAAAGAGTTGTCGGAATCCGCTCTGCCTGAATCTTCGCTAAACACTTTGCGCGACCACGTGTTGTTGATGGGCGGCGAAGTCGAACGCGCCATTGACGAAGCGACTCGTGCCTTAATCGAACGCGACTCCGAACTGGCCGAACAGGTTTTGCGCGACGACGACCGCGTGGATGCGCTGGAACTCGAAGCCGATCAAATGTGCGTTCGCTTGTTGGGCACACAGCCTCAAGCGGCGAACGATCTGCGGTTGGTGGTGACAGCCATCAAGATCACTCCGATTCTGGAACGCATTGCCGATCACGCCTGCAACATCGCGCGCGCAGCGATTTACCTGAACGACGAACCACAACTGAAACCGTATTTCGATCTGCCGAAAATGAGCTGGCTGGCGTGTGAAATGTTGCGGCTTTCGCTGGATGCTTTTGCCGTTGCAGACGCCGACACGGCTCGCGCGGTGATTGCGCGCGACGATGAGATTGATCGGCTTTACGACCGCATCTTTCATGAATTGCTGGATCGCATGTCGAATGATCCGGCTTCGGCTGGCCGAGCCGCACGGCTGTTGATGGTCGCCAAACACCTGGAACGCATCGGAGATTACGTCACAGACATCTGCGAACTGATTGTTTATATGAAAGATGCGATGGTGATTAAACACAGTAGACAGTAGACAGTAGACAGTAGGTGTTTTCAGCAAGAGTTTCGTCGTTTTTGACGCAGTGAAGAAGGATAGGTCGCCTGCGGTTGCTACAATCAAAATCAACAGAGCCTGACGCAAGAACCTACTGTCTTCTGTCACTGTCTACTGTCTACTCCCAAAAAGATATGAAGCCTTACATCCTAATTATCGAAGACGATCCCGACATTGCCGAAAGCATTCGTTACAACCTTGAACGCGAAGGCGCGTTTCAGGCTCAAGTGGCGCTGACCGGCGAACAAGGTTTGAATATCGCACTTGGCAAAGGGCAGGAGCGCCGCCCCGACGGCAGCGCGATTGCGCCGGACTTGCTGATCCTGGATTTGAATTTGCCGGGAATGAGCGGGTTTGAGTTATGCCGGAGGTTTCGCACCGAAGAATTGACGCGGCGTACGCCGATCATTGTTTTGACGGCTCGCACTGAAGAAGGCGACAAGGTGCGCGGGCTTGATCTGGGTGCGGACGATTACATGACCAAACCGTTTAGCGTGCGTGAACTGGTTGCTCGGGTGCGAGCTGCGTTGCGTCGTTCCGGCTTTGAAGCGCAAGCGCCGAAAACTTACGACGATGGAATGTTACTGATTGATTATTCCGACTTCGCGGTTTTCAGTCAGGGGCAACCCGTCAAACTCACGCGCAAGGAATTCGCATTGCTTTCGATCCTGTCGCGGAACAAAGGTCGTGTCGTCCCGCGCGAACAATTGCTCGATCAAGTCTGGGGATTGGAGTATTACGGCGAAGCCCGTACGCTCGATGTTCACATCAGCGGCTTGCGAAAAAAGCTCGGCGCGTGCGGCAATTGCATCGAAACTGTGATTGGAATTGGGTATCGGTTCAGGCAAGTAGACAGTAGTCAGTAGACAGTAGCTGACTGTCGGAATCGCGCTGGCCTACAAATGGCACGGGGCAAGAAAAAGCCTTGTTGTTGAACGACCAAAGACAACTGAAGCTTTACGAAGGCAACCTACTGTCTACCGTCTACTGACTACTGTCTACTCTCCAAAATGCTTACTCGCCGCAAAAAAATCATCCGCGCCACGATTTTGATGGTCGCCTTTTTCGCGCTGTACGAAACGGTGAAGACCGTGCTGTTTCCGGCGATGGGCGTGGTTACATCGCACATCATTTCGATTATCGTCGTAGGAATCATCAGCGTTGTCATCGCCTTTTACGTTTATCGCCAGCAAAGCCAGTTGCTAGCCGAACGCGAACAAAGCAATCAGCGTTTGCGCGAAACACTTGGCAAATCCGAACGCGATGAAACCTTGCTGCGTTCGATACTCGCTTCCGTCGCCGAAGGCCTGGTTATTACCGGGCGCAATTCCGAAGTTTTGTTGATTAACGATGCTGCGCGCAGACTGTTTGGTTTGGGCAGCAAACCTGTGGTTCGCGTCGCCGATCTCAGCCGCGAGCCGCAAATTCATCGTACGCTATCCAAAGTCCTTTTGGCCGGAGAAATTGTCGAAGCTCGTTTGGAAATCCGCGCTTCTGCCGGTTCTGCCGACAAACGAATTTTGAACATGCATGCCGCTCCTTTGCGAGCGGACGATGGCAACATTGATGGTGTGGTCAGCGCCTTCATTGACATTACCAAGCTGGAACGACTGGAAAAGGTTCGGCAGGAATTTCTGTCGAATGTTTCGCACGAACTGCGGACGCCGCTGGCAGCGATCACGGCTTACACCGAAACGCTGATTGACGGCGGATTGGACGACGCCGACAACTCACTGCGTTTTTTGAATACCATTCACCGCAACGCCGAGCGCATGCGCGCATTGGTCAATGACGTTTCCGAGTTGTCGGCCATTGAATCCGGCGCGGTCAGTTTGTCGCCGGAACGTTTGCCGCTGCGCCAATTCGTCAACGAAGTTTTTGCCGGACTTGCTCCGCGCGCCGTGCAGCAAGGTGTTCGATTGGACAATCAGGTCGCCGAAGATTATTACGTCTTTGCTGACCGGCGGCGTCTGGAACAGATCGTCATAAATCTGGTGGACAACGCCGTCAAATTTAATCATCCCGGCGGCAGCGTCATGGTTTGCGCCGAAACCGCCGCCGACGGACAGCAACAAATCATCAAAGTCCGCGACACCGGCAGCGGCATTCCGGCAGAACATTTGCCGCGCGTGTTTGAACGCTTTTACCGGGTTGACCGCGCTCGTTCGCGCGAAGCCGGTGGCACGGGATTGGGTTTGGCCATCGTCAAACATCTGGCGCGTGCGCACGGCGGCGAAGCTTACGTCACCAGCGAAGTCGGGGCGGGCAGCGAATTTTCAATCAAATTACCTGTCGCCTCGCAATCCGAATCAGTACCGCCCGCGGTGGCAAGCGCCGAGTCAGTACCGCGCGCGGTAGCAAACGCCGCTTCTGACATTTGAGATTCCGATCAATCATGCCAATCAACAATCACTTCCCGCCGATCAAAATCAAAAAACTTCACGAAGCCGCTCGGCTTCCTGTGCGCGGCAGCCATTGGGCGGCGGGCGCCGATCTTTGCTGTGTCGAAGCCTTCACGCTGGAACCGGGCGAACGCAAACTCGTGCCGACAGGTTTGGCGGCTGAAATTCCGCCGGGCTTTTATGGCCGCGTAGCTCCGCGCTCTGGCCTGGCGGTCAAACACGGGATTGATGTTTTGGCCGGAGTGATTGACGCCGATTATCGTGGCGAACTGAAAGTGCCTCTCATCAATCTTGGCCAGCAACCTGTGAGTTTCGCTGCTGGTGAACGTATCGCTCAACTCATCATCGAACACGCCGCAATGTGCGATTACATTTGGGCGGAAGAACTCGCCGACACCGAACGCGCCGAAGGCGGCTTTGGTTCGACGGGACAGTAATCAAGTCTCGATAAGTCTGGGGAAGTCTCGATAAGTCTGAGAAGTCTCGGCAAGTTGCTAAAGCCCAGCCGCTCTGGGTTCGAGGCTTTCTGACCTTTCCCGACTTCCCAAGACTTTTCCCGACTTCCCAAGACTTTTCCCGACTTCCCAAGACTTTCTTTATTTGCCCACCACAGAGTTTCGAGAGTAGGATGCCGCTCGCACCCAACCCTTCCCAATTTAGGAGCTACAACAATGAAACCTGGTTCGATTCGACTTTCGATCTTGGCGCTGTTTGTCGCGGCGCTGGTTTTCGGTTCAGCATTCGCGCAAGACGCCGGGCTGGTTTTGCGAACGTCCGTCGGCTATCGCACTTTGAAAAACTCTGTGCCGATGAACGAAGAAACGCGCAAACAAGTTGAAGACTTGGAATCCAAAGCCCGCACCGCCAATAACGACAAAAAATACGGCGAAGCTCTCAAACATCTGACGCACGGCATGTATTTGATGCGGAACCGCAAATGGACTCCGGCAGCCGCTTTGACCGAAGCAGCGGCGGTGAAGTTGGAAAGCTCCATTTTTGATCCGGGCGACGCCGTGAAGCTGACGTTGTCGCAGATGTTCACGTTGGACGAACCGATCGAAGGAACGTTGAAAGGCGCGTTATCCATCGCCGTCACCAAAGACGGCAAACAGGAAACGTTGAAAGAATTGAAACAGCTTGCTGAGGTCACAGCCGATTTCGCCAAACCGCTCACGCTCGAAGCCGTGATTCCCAATCTGCCGGACGGCAATTACGAAATCGTCGTCAAACTCTTTCCCAAAACCGGCGAGGAAATCTACAAGTCGAATTCCATTCGCATCGCGCGCGACGTAAACGCGCAGGCTGGCTTGCTAAGGATTCGCCTGAAGGCACTTCGAGCTGATCTGGAAAGTCGCTTCACGCCATTCAACGATCAACTGATGACGGGACTGGCAGCGGCGGAATACAAAGCGACGATGGTTGATCTGGTCAATTCCGGGCAACTGTCTGTTGTTCGCACGGATTTGAAAACTGCCATCGCCGAAGCCAACGCCTTGCTGGATGTAATCAAGTCTGGAAGAACCCCGTTGGCGACTATTCGAGGCGACATTCACTGGGCGTATCAGTCAGCCGTGGATCAGACTTTTCAACCTTACCGTTTTTTCGTTCCGACGAATTACGATGCCAAAAAGAAATGGCCGCTGGTCGTCGCGCTGCACGGGATGGGCGGAGACGAAAACAGCTTTTTCGCCAGTTACAACAATGGCGAACTCAAACGCATTGCCGAAGCGCGCGGCTATTTGGTCGTCTGCCCCAAAGGCCGAGCGCCTGCCTCGATGTACATGGGTTCGGCGGAAACCGACGTGATTGACGTCATCAAAGCCATGAAGCGCGATTATTCGATTGACGACGACCGCGTGTATTTGATGGGGCATTCGATGGGCGGATACGGTTCGTGGTCTGTGGCCGTCAATCATCCTGATCTGTTTGCCGCCATCGGTCCGATTGCCGGAGGCGGCCAACCTTTCGTGATGATGGGCTTGAAGAAGATCGCGCACATTCCCTGGATAGTTATCCACGGCGACAAAGACCCGACCGTTTCCGTCGAAGAATCGCGCAAGATGGTCAAAGCAGGCGAGGCGCTGGGCATCAAAATCAAATACATCGAAGTACCCGGCGGCAATCACACAGACATTGCCGTTCCCGGTTTCAAAGGCATTTTCGACTGGTTCGACGCTCATAAACGACAGCCGAAAGCTGCGGCAAAAGCTGCTGGCAGCGGACAATAATTTCTGGAGTGCGGCGACTGGTCGCCGCTTTTGCATTAGTCTCAAATCACTGCCGATCAACCGGAATGTTCGACAAAGAAAGGAAAGCGGCGACCAGTCGCCGCACTCCAAACGGAGAGAGTAATGAAGTCTTTTTTGAAAACAATCTGCCTATTGGCGTTTACCGCTTATTTCAGCTTGACGGTGTTGGCTCAAACCAAACGCCCCATCGCATTCGACGATCTGATTTCGATGAAGCGTGTGGCCGACGCTCAGATTTCACCAGACGGCAAATGGGTCGCTTATGTCGTCAACGCGATTGATAAACAAGCCAATCGCGGCAAACGCAGCATCTGGCTTGTCCCGACTGCTGGTGGAGAGGCGCGACAATTGATTACTTCGCAGCGCAACGACGACACGCCGCGCTGGTCTGCCGACGGCAAATGGATCGCGTTTTTATCTTCGCGCGACGGAGCGCCGCAGATTTTCGTCGCGGCTGCGGATAGCTCGAATCCGCGCAAAGTGACGGACGTGCCGCTCGGCGTGGCTGATTTCACCTGGTCGCCTGACGGCAAGCTCTTCGCCTTTTCCACCGAAGTTTATCCCGAATGCGCCGACCTGAAATGCACCGCCGACAAAGCCGCAGCCGCCGACGCCAGCAAAGTCAAAGCCGTCATCGCTGACCGATTGCTTTATCGTCACTGGTCGGATTTCAAGCTCGGCAAGCGTTCGCACGTGTTTGTTGTTTCGGCGAATGGCGGCGCAGCCAAAGACCTGACGCCAGGGGATTTCGATTCGCCGCCGTTCTCGCTTGGCGACCCGCTGGCTTATGACTTTTCGCCCGACGGCAAAGAGCTTTGCTTTGCGCGCAACACAGACAAGCAGGAAGCTCTGAGCACGAACAACGACCTGTTCATCGTGCCAATCGCGGGCGGCGAAGCCAAACGCATCACCGGCGCGAACACCGGTTACGACAGCACGCCGCGTTATTCGCCGGACGGAAAATGGATCGCCTACCGCTCGCAGGATCGTTACGGCTACGAAGCCGACCGCTTCAAGCTGATGCTGTACAACCGGCAAAGCGGCGCAGTGAAAGAATTGACGACGGATTTTGACCGCAGCGTCGGCGAAGTGATTTGGGCGGCTGACAGTCAGGGATTGTTTTTGGTTGCCGAAGACCAGGGACGCGAACTGCTCGGTTCGGTTTCAATCAATGAAGGCGGAGTGGAATCGTTGATAGCCAAAACTGCCAGCAACGGCATTTCGCTTTCCACCGATGGCAAAACGCTTGCCTTCACGCGGTCAAGTTTGACGATGCCCGCTGAAGTCTTTGCCGCAAATTCCGATGGCACGAACGCCAGACAACTGACCAAAACCAACGCAGCCTTGCTAGCGCAGCTTGATTTGAACGCGGCTGAAGATTTCTGGTTCGACGGCGCAAAGGTTTCCTTGCCAAATCCGAAAACCCACAAGCTGGGCAAGGCCAAAGTCACCACGGATTTCGGCAAAAATCAGGTTTCCAAAATTCACGGCTTCATCGTCAAGCCGCCGCAATTCGACAAAGCGAAAAAGTATCCGATGGTCTTGCTGGTTCACGGTGGGCCGCAAGGCGCATGGCTGGACAATTGGGGCTATCGCTGGAACGCGCAAATGTGGGCGGCGCGCGGTTACGTGACAGTGCTTATCAACCCGCACGGTTCGACGGGTTACGGGCAAGGTTTCACCGAACAAATCAGCGGCGAATGGGGCGGCGCGGTTTACGAAGATTTGATGAAGGGCGTGGATTACGTCGTCAAGCAAGGTTACGTTGATCCAGCGCGCATCGGAGCCGCTGGCGGTTCTTACGGCGGTTACATGGTGAACTGGATGATGGGGCACACAGACCGTTTCAAAGCCTACGTTTCGCACGCCGGCATTTTCAATTCGGTCAGCATGTATGCCACCGAAGAGTTGTGGTTCCAGGAATGGGAATTCAAAGGTACGCCGTGGGAAAAGCCTGAGCTATACACAAAATGGTCACCGCACATGCACGCCGCGAAGTTCAAAACGCCAACTTTGGTTGTTCACGGCGAACTGGATTACCGCGTGCCGATTGGCGAAGGCATACAGTTGTTTTCCACGCTCCAACGCAAAAACGTCCCGTCGCGGCTGCTTTATTTCCCCGACGAAGGCCACTGGATTTTGAAGCCGCAGAACAGTGAGCTTTGGTACAAGACTGTGCTCGACTGGTTCGATCAATGGTTGAAGCCGGGCGGCGCGACAGCTTCAAGATAGGATTATTCAACAGGATTTACAGGATGTAACAGAATTTATCTCCATCCCGTAAATCTTGTTCATCCTGTCTATTCCCGTTTCTCATCTGAGCGCAGAGTTCTGTCGAACGCTGCGCTTTTTCTTTTCGTACCGGTTGGCATGGAAAACAAACCCAAACGCTTTTCCTTCTTTCGGCTGCCGCGCGCGGCTCGGCTGGCGATTTACCTGCCGATTTTGGCGGTGATTTGCTTCGTCACGTTGCGCCGCGTGGAGCAATTCATGACGCATCATCCGGATCGGTATTCGCCGGGCGTGGAATGGACTCCGCCGCCGAATGGCGAAGATGTTTGGATCAACGTTGCCAACGGCCAGCGGATTCACGGATGGTTTTTGAAAGCTCGCCAGCAACCTCCGCTGGCAACGATCCTTCACTGTCACGGAAACGGCGGCAACATCACCAACGCGGGCTGGTACGGCGTGAAGCTGGCCGAAGACGGCTTTGATGTTTTGCTTTTCGATTATCGAGGCTACGGACGCAGCGACGGCGAAGTGACAGACGAATGGGCGCTGAATGCCGACGGCGAAGCGGCTTACAACTATTTGCTGAACGAACGCGGCGTGAAGCCGGAAAAGCTGGTGCTGTACGGAATGTCGCTGGGGACGACTGTGGCGATTGATGTGGCTTCGCGCAAACCGGTTGGCGCGTTGGTGGTCGAATCCGGCTTGAGTTCTGCCGACGAAATGGGCGAGTTTGCGCTGCCGTTTCTTCCTGGCTTTGTGCGGCGGCTGGCCAAAAACCGATTTGAATCGTTTCGCAAAATCGCCAGCGCCAATTGCCCTGTGCTGGTGGCTCACGGAACCGACGACCGAACGATTCCCGTCGCGCAAGGTCGCAAGTTGTTTGCTTCGGCGAAAGAACCAAAACAGTTGTTCATCATTGAAAACGGCGGCCACAATCTGGCCGGCCGCGGCGGAGAGGCTTATCGCAATCGGATCACTGCTTTCATTCACGGCGTGTTTCAGGCGTCGTAAAACTAGATGAAAGGAAAAGTCATGAAAAAGGAATTTCGTACCGCAACCACATCTCCAATAGCTGACCGTCCGCACATGCCCGGTTACGGCATTCCCGCAAACAAAAAAGGAATGCTGGATTGGTCGCACGTGACTGAACGAATGACGGCGGCGCAAAACTATTGGATTTGCACAGTCAGCCACGACGCGCATCCGCATGCGACTCCGGTGTGGGGATTGTGGAAAGAAAACAAGCTGTATTTTGGCGGAGGCATGACAACCAAACGCAGCCGCAATCTGGCCGAAAATTCAGCGGTTACGGTTCATCTGGAAAGCGGTTCGGATGTCGTAATTTTGCAGGGCGAGGCGCGTCCAATGGCGAATCCGGACAAGGCTCTGACCGTTCAACTGGCTGATCTTTCGGCTGAAAAGTACGGCTACCGCCCGAAGCCCGAAGATTACGAAGCGCCGGGAACCTTTATCTTCACGCCAAAAGTTGTACTGGCGTGGACACAGTTTCCGAAAGATGCGACTCGGTGGCGATTTTAGAGAAGATCAGTTTGTGGTTCGCGGTTTCTTGATGGCTTTCTGTCGGCGAATGATAATGCGCCAGAGACACCGATATGAAAACTCAAGAGTTTCTGACCGCAGAGTGGCGCTCTCTGGCAATGATAAATTACGAAATTGATCCGGCGATTTTGCAGCCGCTGGTTCCGCGCGGAACCGAGTTGGACACGTGGCAAGGCAAAACCTTCGTCAGCGAAGTCGGCTTCCTGTTTTTGAACACGCGCGTTGCTGGCTTGGCGATTCCGTTTCATCGCAACTTTGAAGAGATCAATTTGCGCTTTTACGTTCGCCGCAAAGCTGAAGACGGTTGGCGGCGCGGCGTCGTTTTTGTCAAAGAAATCGTTCCGCGTTTTGCCATTGCCGCTGTCGCGCGTGTGGCTTACAACGAAAATTATGTGGCCAGGCGGATGTGGCACGGCACGGATTTGGGCGAAGCTTCCTTCACCAAAAGCGGGTTGGTCGAATACGGCTGGATGGAAAAAACTGGCCGGAACTTTTTGCGCATTCGCGCCACTGGCAAAGCTCAGCCGCTGGTCGCCGGTTCCGAAGAAGAATTCATCACCGAACATTACTGGGGCTACGCGCGGCAACGCGATGGCGGCACGGTTGAATATCAAGTCGAACATCCGTCGTGGAATGTCTGGCAAGTCAGCGAAGCCGAGTTCGATTGCGATGTTGAACTCGTTTACGGCGCGCAGTTTGTCGAAGCTTTAAGCGGCAAACCAAGCTCGGCTTTTGTCGCCGACGGTTCGCCGATCATCGTGCGAAAAGGAGTCCGGCTGTGATTCAAGCGGAAAAAGATCATCTGCTGTTTGATGGCGATTGCGGCATTTGCACGTGGTGTTCTGAGCTTGCCAAACGAGTGAACAGCGAATTCGTCGTTCAGTCTTACCTGATGTTTGACGAAAGCGAATTACTGAAATTTGGCATCAGCTACGAAAGCTGCACGAAAGAATTGAAAGTGATTACTCGGAGTGGCCGCGTTTACGGCGGAGCCTTTGGCGTGAATTATTTCTTGTGGCAACGACCAGTCTGGAAGCCGCTGATCGTTTTGACTTATGCGCTGCCGATTCTGCTGCTGTGTGAAGTCATCGGCTACAAACTGGTAGCGGTGAATCGTCACCGAATCTCAGCATGGTTTGGATTGAAAGCTTGTGCTTTGAAGCGGTGATCGCTTTTCAGAAAAACTACTGAAGCTTACGGAACAGACGGAAATAACGGAATAAACGGAAAAAGATAGACGGTATTTTTCCGTTATTTCCGTTTGTTCCGTTATCTCAAAAACATTCTTCGACTGGAGGCTAACTCTGTGAAATCGAAACCGAATCCGCAAAGACTCAATCTGTGTTTGTTTGTCGTGTTGTTGGTTGGCTTGTTCGGCTCGAAGCCGGGTTTGGCCATACAGCAGCAAGCCAGCCAATCACCAAAGACCAACGTCGTTTACGTCGTTCTGGATGACGTAGGCTTTGCCGATCTGGGCTGTTACGGATCGGAAATCAAAACGCCGAACATTGATCGGCTGGCGGCTGGGGGATTACGTTACAACAACTTTCACACGACGGCGTTGTGTTCGCCTTCGCGGGCGGCTTTGCTGACCGGGCGCAATCATCACACCGTAGGCGTTCGCGCCATCACAAACATGGTCACTACCGAAGAAAACGCCAAAGGCAAAGTGACGAAAAAAGCCGCGATGTTGTCAGAAGTTTTGCGCGACAACGGTTACAACACTTTTGCGTTGGGCAAATGGCATCTGGCTCCGACGTATGAAACGACTCCGGCGGGGCCGTATGACAACTGGCCGTTGGGACGCGGCTTTGATCGCTTTTACGGATTTCTGGACGCCGAAACCGACCAATACTTTCCGGCGCTGACTTACGACAATCATCGTGTCGAACCTACGCGCCGCGCGGGTTATCATCTCAGCGAAGATTTGGTGGACAAGGCGATTGAGTTCATCGGCAATCAGCAAATGGCTTTGCCAGGCAAGCCGTTTTTCACGTATCTGGCCTTTGGCGCAGCCCACGCGCCTCATCAAGCTCCGAAAGAATTCCTTGATCGTTACAAAGGCGTTTTCGACAAAGGTTGGGACGCGATTCGCGCCGACCGATTGGCGCGAATGAAAAAGCTGGGAATCGTTCCACAGAATACAGAACTGGCTCCACGCAACGAGGGCGTCAAAGCTTGGGAAACTTTGTCGGCGGACGAAAAGCGATTGTTCATTCGTTTGCAGGAAGCTTATGCCGGATTTATTGAACACGCCGACGCGCAAATCGGACGGCTGACAAAATATCTGGAAGAAAGCGGCAAGCTGGAAAACACCTTGCTGGTTTTGGTTTCCGACAACGGCTCCAGCCAGGAAGGCGGCGCGACGGGAACCGTCAATGCTACGGCGTATTACAACGGCATTCCTGAAAACCTGGCCGACAACTTAGCGCGCATTGACCAGATCGGAACCGAGCGCGGATTCAGCAACATTCCGTGGGGCTGGTCACAGGCGTCGAACACGCCGTTTCAACGCTACAAACAGAACACGCATTTCGGAGGCATACGCGATCCATTCATCGTTCACTGGCCAGCCGGGATCAAAGACAAAGGCGCGATTCGCACGCAGTTTCATCACATCACGGATGTTACGCCGACAGTTTTGGAAGCTCTGAACTTGAAAGCTCCGACGGTTCATCGCGGAGTTGAACAGTTGCCAATCGCTGGCGTCAGCATGGCTTACACCTTTGCCGACGCGAAAGCGCCGACTCGGAAAACGACTCAATACTTTGAAATGATCGGCCACCGCGCCATCTGGCACGAAGGTTGGACTGCCGCCGTCGCTCACAATCGCGGCGCTCCGTTCGATCAGGACAAGTGGGAGTTGTTCAACACGATGGAGGACTTTTCGGCTGTTCACAACGTCGCCGACAAATTCCCCGACAAGCTGAAAGAGCTGCAAACCGTCTGGCAACGCGAAGCCGAAAAGTACGGCGTGTTGCCGCTGGATGATCGGACGATTCAAATTTGGTTTCCGCATATTGCCGAATCTCCGCAAAGCCGTAACAGCTTCACGTTTTATCCGGGAATGGATCACTGGAATCCGGGAGCCGCGCCAGACACTCGCGGCCAATCTCACACGATTACGGCTCATGTCGAACGCGCAGACAAAACCGCCGAAGGCGTGCTTGCGGCTTTTGGCAGTTATCGCAGCGGTTATACCTTTTATGTAAAAAACAACCGCTTGGTTTACGAATACAACTTCATCGGCAAATTCACGAAGATCGAATCCAGCGAAGAAATTCCGACTGGTGTAACGGCTCTGCGTTTTGAATTTCAGAAGGAGAAAGGAATTGGCGCGCTGTTTATCAATGACCGAAAAGTCGCTGAAGCAGCGATTCCGCGCACGTTGCCGTTTTTGATTTCGTGGGAAGGTTTCGATGTTGGGCGCGATTCGCTGTCGCCAGTGACTCCGAGTTACGCCGACAAAGGCGAGTTTGTCTTCAGCGGCAAGTTGAACAAAGTCGAACTGGAAATCAAAAAGTGAGATTGCTGGCTGCCGGTTAGAAATGACCGCGAACCGAACGGCGTTGGCAGTCGTAAACGCCAGCAAGCAACCCAGAGAGTTTCATCAAAAAGTTTGATTCAGGAGGTTTCAATGACTATTTGCCAGTCATGTGGTGCAGAGCGCGGCAGTCAGGATCGTTTTTGCCGTTCGTGCGGAGTTCCTGCGGCAGGGTCTGTCGCAGAGTTGGAAGATACACGCCGGTTCAATCCATCTGCGGCTCAAGGGACGCCGAGTGGATTCACCGGGCAATTTTATGCTCCGCCGGTTTCGGTTTATCCGACTTCGTCAATGGAGAGTTCTCCATACAAAACGGCTTCGTTGCGCAAGCGGTTACTGCGGCAAAAATCATTTTGGATTTTTGCGCTGGTGCTGGTTTCGATGTTTATGATGGTCGGCGTCGGCATTGGAATGAAGGTGAGCAACTCTCGCCGAAACGTCATGGAAAACAGAATTCGCAGGGTTTCGGCGGAAGACGTACCCAACGCTTTTGGTTTTCGCCCTGGTTTGCTTTCCGACGCTGGGTATCCGCAAGACGTCAAAGGCACTTATGTTGAAAGTCTGGTCACGGACGATGGCCCGGCTGCGTTGGCAAACATTCAAGCGGGCGACCTGGTTTTGCAACTGAATGACAAGTCAGTTCGCAGCATCACCGAGCTTCGAGACGTTTTAGATAGCCTTTCCGTTGGCCAGGTCGTTCCCGTCAAAGTTTATCGTGAAGGCGAAACGTTAAGTTTGTGGATCAAAGTTGCCGACCGAAATTACGCTCCGCTGCAACTGAAACTGGAAACGCGCGAGCAAGGCTGGTTTGGGGTAAACAACTCCATTCGTCGTTGCGGAATTCCGGGGGAGCAAAAATGCGGCGTCGAAATTCAAGGTTTGAATGACAACAGCCCGGCTGATCTTGGCGGAATGCGTGATGGAGATGTGATCACTGAATTCAATGGTTTCAAGGTGCGGACGCCCGAAGAGTTTAATCGCCGCATCCGGTTATCCAAACCAAGGAGTAAAGTGGCTGTGATATTTTACCGTGGCAATGCCGAGCAGAAGACTGAGTTGATAATTGGGTACAGGCGTTAGCTTGATCCGATAAACTGATACTTCGTCAAGTCCCCAGCTTTATAACAAATTTAATGCCATAACAGACATTTTTGTTGACGAAGAAAAATGTTGTGTTAGTATCCGCTCGCTTCATAAGGCGTAATCACGCGCCAGTGGTTTTATCAACAATAACAACTTTAGATTCGTAAAAGGTTTGAACAAAGCATAAAGCTTATGAATAAACCGTATAGCTTCAATTCAATCCCAACTTTGATCGCGCCGATGGCGCGTCGCCGCCAGGCAACCTGCCTGAAATCGGCTGCTTGGGGTTTTGTTGGCGCTGGTATTGGTAATGTTTTGCTCGTAAATCACGACGCAAAAGCCCCGCAAAGCGGATACCGGAAGAGATCGAGGCAAAGAACCTAAAACGATCTCGACAAAGGGTTCACAGAAAAACCCCAACCGGTATCCAAAAATGGAAACTGGTTGGGGTTTTCGCTTTTCCGAGTCATTTATCAAGTTTTGTCCGCAGTCATTTCAGGGTGGTGGGTAGCCGACGAGCACGCTCAGTAAGGTATTACTCGTCGGTTACCAATGAAGACGATGAAGCCAAAGAATTCGAGGCGCGTGTTGTAACGCTTTAGCGTTAAACCGCAGTAGTTGGTGAAGAGTCCAGCCTTCGTCAAGGCATAGGTGTGCTTATCGCTTGAGTGCTTCTGGCAAAAGTGCTCAAGCGACCAAATAACCAACAATAGAAAGGAACGTTTCGGGAAATTCGCTAACACACACGGTAACAAGGAAGACAAGCATTAACTCTTGAGCATCAACACGGGATCCATTGTGGTTACCCCGTCTTTCCATAAAGGAGGAACCATGTCTCGACGCGTAATCAGAACAGTTGATGGGCAAGTTTTCTCTGACAGTCCTGGCCGATTTCAGGATAGCAAAGGAGAAATCTTGTATAAGAGAGGATTCTTCAACACTGTGAGAATCAATAAAAGAAGCATCACCTCTGACGACAACAGCGGCACTTCGCCGACGTTGGTGCTTGCGATTGCGGTGATGATTTTTGTTGTTGTGTTGGCGGCGTTATCGGTGATTTCGATGACGAGTGGTCGGTTGTCGAGCGACAGCATACGACCCAACTCAGACGTTGCTTCGAACAACACCATGGCCAACCCGAAGCCAAAGGCAATTGCGGAGACGAAAGTCGAAGTAATTGTTGATATAAAATCCAACACGTTCCATCTTCCCAATTGTCCGCAAATCCGGGAAGTTGAACAGCATTTCAAGCGAACGTACGACAAACAACAGGCGCAATCTTTTGGTCATAAAAATCATGACGCCTGTTCAAAATAAATGATGACATCAGGAGAAGGAGAATAAGCAGGTATCAATCAGTTATACCTTTGATGAAGGGAAGCTGATTGGTGCCTGCTCAACCGGAATTATGCAGTCCGCAACATTCAAAGAATTACTTCAAAACAACATCAACTTCCGCCGTTTGTGGTTCGGCCAGGTTATCAGTGAACTTGGAACCTGGTTTTCGTTTATTGCCGAATTGGGATTGATTCAAATGTATTCCGGCTCGACCTGGATGACTGCGGGGCTGCTGGTTTCGCGTTTGTTGCCGGTGCTGATTTTTGCACCGCTGGCAGGTGTGGCGGTTGACCGGATGAATCGCAAGCAGATTTTGATTGCTGCGGACTTGATCCGCGCGTTGGCGGCGCTTGGGTTTTTGACCATTGGCGCTGGCGCTCCAATCTGGGTGGCGATTTTGTGCAGTGGTGTGATGGCTTCGGCGGGGACGTTTTTTGAAGCGGCAAAGAACGCTTCGATTGCTAACATGGTCACGCGACAGGAAATGCTGACGGCCAACGTGTTGATGTTTTCAACGCGCTTTTTGCAGTTGACGCTTGGAGCGGCGTTGGGCGGCGTGACGGCGGCGAAGTTTGGTTACAGCACGGCGTTCATCATCAATTCGATTTCGTTTGTTGCTTCGGCGGCGTTCATCTGGGTTATTCCGGCGGCGTTGATGGCTTACCGGAAAGCGGAGGAACCGTCTGAAACCAATGTGGGGCTTGAGGTAGGAGCAGAGAACAAGCCTGCCGCCAATCGCTTCGTGACAGATGTTCGCAAAGGTTTGGTTTACATCTGGCGAACGCAGTTTGTGCGCGGAATCGTTTTGGTCAATGTTGGCTGGGCGTTGGGCGGAGGCATGAACAACCTGGTGTTCGACCGCATTGCCCGGCATGAATTCATTCGTGGCGCAGGCGATCCGGGCGATTGGAGCTTGGCTGTGTTGATGACTGCCGCTGGCGCAGGATTGTTCATTGGCATGGCGATGGCTCGCAGAGCCGGTGCGTGGGCTTCGGACGAACGGCGAGCAGGGAATTTCGTTGGCTGGTCGTTGCTGGTTCACGGGCTGTTTTTTGCGGCGGCGGGATTGATGCCTTCGCTGTGGAGTTTCGCCATTTGCATTGCTGTCAGCCGGTTGATTCTCGGAGCAGAATTCGGCGTTCAGGAAACGCTGATGATGCGAATGATTCCTGACGAATATCGCGGCAGGGTCTTCACAACTGACCGGGCGTTGGAATTGAGCACGATGACGGTTTCGATGTTGGTGGCTGGCGCTTTGTTGAAATGGGTCAGTCCGCGTTCGATGGTGATTGTGTCAGGCTTGCTGTCAGCCAGTCCCGGATTGGTCTGGTTGGTGGCGATGTGGTTGAAACGGTTTAGCGTGCCGACTTGCGCGGTGCGCGAAAGCTATAACGAAGTCTAAAAGCTCACGGAATATTTGGACAGGATTTACAAGATGGTTCAGGATTTCTTTCTTTGAATCCTGAACCATCTTGTAAATCCTGTCCATTTTCTTTTCGTTAAGGCTTTTCTGGCGGCTTGGTTGGCGGCGGCGTCGGAGTTTGAGGGTCGTCAATGAATTTGATGTCGGTTTCGAACTTCCGATAGAACTTGAAGTAAATCATGTTGCGCGATTGTTGCCGCTTTCGACGGTCGCCGATCATAAATTCCGCGCGAATGGGCAACAGCGATTCCACATCAATCCCTCGCAACTTCACCATATCGTAATCAATGATGCTGTCTGAATTCGTGACCGGATAACTTTTCGGCAGATCATCCACAGCCTGTTCGATTCTCAGCACCAGTTTCTTTTCGGCATCAATCCAGATGCTGCCGCTGTAACCAGAAATAATTTGCGGAGCGCCTTCGGCCTGCACAGTCAGCGCAGAAGTTTCTTTCGGCACGCGGTAATCGTAAATCAATGTTGGCCGAGTTCCGAGCCGGTCTTTGCCAGCAGGTTTGAAAACAGTTTTGGTTTCAGCATCGAACAATGCAGCCAGCGAAACCGCAAAATTGCCTGTCGAAAACGCGCCTCCGGCTTGGCCTGGGGCTTTGGTGACGGGGCGACCGACGGCGTTGATCGGTTTCAGACTTTCGCGTTTGCGGTTGTACGTCAGTTCGTAAGCCAGCGTGTCGGCTTTGTCCCAGGCTCCGGAGCCGTCAATGTCGTAATACCGTTGAACTTCCTGTTGGCAGATGAAGTCGGGTAATTCTTCCAGATAATCGCGGACGTTTTTGCGCGTTTCTTCCAGAAAAGGATCAGGCGGAGGCGGTCCGATGACGGTCAGCTTGCCGTGAGAAGCAGACAATTTTTCGGCTTCACGTTTGATGGTATTCAGCAAATGTGGATGCGCGCCGTTTGCTCTTAACCGCGCTATGACTTCGGGTGTCGGGTCAAATGCCAAACCAACTCTTTCGATATGAACAGCCAAATCAGGTTCGGTCATATTTCTACCGACTGCGCGCCGCAACAGAACATTCAATTCCTGCAACGTCAGCGGTTGATTCGACAATTGAGTCGGCGCGGGTGTCTGAGCCGCGATCGGCGAAAAAAAATCATTGGCCGCAAAAACGCAAATGAATAAGGCAGCCCCCCAAAATAGTTTTCTCATTGAATTCACTCCTTCAGTTCTGATGGCGCGGGCATTTTCGGTGATTGGCGGACGATTTGCCAACAATGCCTCCGGCGCTAATTCTTCGTCGTGTAAATCTTGAATGAGTTGATTTAGAATCCTTGCCGCTTGAAGCAGATTTGTTTGCCCCCGCAGGCAGGTCGAAACGATAAAGACCGCCGAACCGGAAATTTGGTAACGGAGCTTTGATCCGTATGGAGTTGAACCGATTGAAACATTGTTTGTCATTTACTCTCACGATATTCCTCCTATTCAATCTCACGCTTGCGCCACTGGCTCAGGATTTTCCGCTGAATCAGGCTGACCGTCCGGCAATTTCAGTTTCTGATGTCATTCCACCAAAAAGCGGCATCGTCAATTTCACAGGGCGCATTGCTTCGGAAAGTTACGACCGCATCTGGCAAATGACAGGCCCGTTTGGCGGAGATGTCACCGTGCTGACGATTGATCCGCGAAACGAGCATCGAGTTCTGATTGGAAACAGCGACGGGCAGATTTTCAGTTCCGCAGATGGCGGAACTGTTTGGAAACGAATTCGTCCCGGAATTCGGGCAACCGGATTTATCGTCACGGTGATTCACTTCGACCGCGCAAAGCCAGGCGTGATTTACGCGGGCGTTAAGCCTCAAACTGAAGTTGATGATGAAAATGGCTTAGGAACTGCCGGAAGATTTTTTATCAGCGAAAACGACGGTGAAAGTTGGCGTGAAATCGAAGCTCTGCGCGGACGCGCCGTTCGCAGTTTTTCGCAATCGGCCAGCGAACCCAATGTGATGGCGATTGCCGCCAGCAACGGCATCTATCGTTCTCAAGATCGCGGCAATAACTGGGAATTGATAACGCCGATTGGCAATCCCGAACTTCGCGGATTTCATTCGGTGGCGATTGACCCGCGCGACGCCAATGCTATTTACGTCGGCACGCATCACCTGCCTTGGAAAACTCTGGACGGCGGCAAAACCTGGAAGCGCACCGGTCACAAAGAAGTCGGTATGATTGACGATTCCGACATCTTCAGCATTCAGGTTGATCCCGAAAATCCAAACGTGGTTATGATGAGCGCCTGCAGCGGTATTTATCGTTCGCAAGACGCCGGGACAGGCTGGACTAAGTTTCAAGGCATTCCGTACAGCGCCCGTCGAACTCACATGGTTTATCGCCATCCGACCAAGCCGGAAACCATTTTTGCCGGCACAACCGAAGGGCTGTGGATTTCGACGCAGGATGGAAAGCAGGACACCTGGCGACAAGTGACTTCGGCGCAATTGGTCATCAACGCGATTGCAGTGCATCCGTCGTTGCCCGACAGAGTTTTTCTGGGGACTCAGGACAACGGCATTTTGATTAGCCTGGACGGCGGCGAAACTTATGAAGCGAGCAATGCCGGTTTTATCAATCGTCAGGTGCGAACCGTATTGGCCGACAGCAAAGAGCGTGGACGAGTTTACGCCGGAGTGTTGTTTGACGGATTGAACGGCGGGTTGTTTGTCAGCGAAGACGGCGGCGTCACGTGGCAACAATCAATGAACGGCATGGGCGTGCGCGATGTGTATTCGCTTCATCAATCGCGGGCGAAGCCCGAAACGATTTACGCCGGAACGAATCACGGCCTGTTTCGCTCTGACGATCACGGTCGCAACTGGGTGCAGGTAAAACGCGAAGAGCCGATTGAACCCGAAGCGGGGAAACCACTTGATGCAACGACAAAAATGCCTGATGCCGTTTCGGTTGAACCGCCAAAAACGACGTCTCGACCGCGTGTGGTTCAGGCTCAGCCGCAGCAGAAATCTGCGAAGCCGATCAAACCCATCGTCCAGGCTCGCTCCAAAAAAGCTCCGGCCAAACCAGCGGCTGGTTCAAAAACGGCCACCGGAAAAACCAGCGGCAAACTCGCTCAAAACAAACCGGGCGCAAAACCTTCTCCCAAATCGAAAAAGAAACCTGAGCCGCCGCCTGCGCCGAAACCGGTCAGCGACCGCGTGGATTTGCAAAGCCAGGTGTTCGCCATCTTTCCGTTCACGGCTCGAATTGAAAACGCCGAAAGTGTGACGAACGCCAATTGGATGATCGTTTCCACTTGGGACGGATTGTTTTTCAGCGAAGACGAAAAGAAAGGCTGGAAGCTGCTGAAAATCAATTTGCCTTCAACCGGCGAAGGTTCGTCAGCGATCAATGCTGCCGCGATCAATTCGTTGGCCACCAGCCAGCACGCGCCGGGCGTGATGTACGTTGCCACGCACGATGGTTTGTTTGTTTCGCGTGACAACGGAGCAAACTTTCGCCGAGTGGAAATTGACGAAGACGTAAAAAGCGTTCGATCGGTGATTTTCGATCCTCGCTCGGCAGAGACGATTTATCTGGGAACTTCGGCGGGCTTTTTCCGCTCAATGGACGCCGGAAAGACTTGGGAACATCGCGGCGGAGGAATGCCGCAAATGGTCAACGTAGGCGGGTTGGTCGTCAGCTCAGCCAACCCCGACGAACTGTATCTGTACGACGAAATTCGTCTTGCGGTGTTTCACTCCAAAGATCGCGGCAAAAACTGGGACAAGATGGACATCAGCCAACTGCCCAGCTTGAGGATGTTTGCGATGACCGGCGACCCGTTCGATTCCAACCGGCTTTATGCCGGATCGTTTTCCGGCGGAGTTTATGTGATGAGCCGCAAGTGAGCTTTGCGAATACAAAAAGCCAAACCGCCGCCGAAAGGAAGCTCCTTCCGGCGGCGGTTTCGCTTTTCTGGCTGAAGCTTTAGTTATGTTGAATATCAGCGCAAGCCGCCGAATTCGGTTTCAACGGATCGCACGGGCGATAGGTTCTGGGACCGGCGGTGTAACAACGAATGATTTCGCAGCTACGGCAATCCGCCGTTGTGATCGTGTACTTCACGCAGAAGCTAAGCTGGCCAGTACAAGGGTAAGTGGCCGCCGTCGGCAGATACAGCCGATATTTGAACACTCCATTCGCAGGCGCTCCGGCTGGGTTTAACGAATTCCAGACGGCTTCATTGCCAAACGCTTGCGGAAGGAAACCAGCGAAGGGAACGTTCGAGTAAGCATTGGTAAAGTAAGCGTCAATCGGCCCGCTGGTTTTGCACGCTCCGGGAGCAAAGCTTTCCCACGCGCTCAGCAATGTGACCTTCACTTCTCTGACGTTGGGTTGCAGCGACAGGAAATTGGCGTTGACTGTCACGCTGTTGGTGCTGTCGAACGCTATGTCGTTGGGGCTGACAGTCACGGCTGTTCTGGCAATGTCGCAGCAACGGGGTTGAGGCGGCAACGGGCAAGCCGTAAACAAGTTGTTCACCGGAAAACGAAAGACAAGATATTCATTGTGATTGCAGCCATCCTGGAACGGCTGCATCGCGCCGATGCAATTGCCGCTGTTATGCCAAACCCATTTGGCAGTTCCAGTGTTTCCGGTGACGGTCACTGGCACGCTTCCGCTGGAGCCGATGTTGGCAGTGCCGACGGCAGGCGCTCCCCAGGTTCCGTTGATGCCATTGTTGGCCTTGACGATTGAAGTGTTGAGGTCAACCAGAAATGAAGTCGAATCCGGCTTGCCGCCGAAAGCTGCGCCGTTGGCATAAACCTGCCAGCCGGCCATTCCGGTTTCCGTGTACCCGCAACCCTGATCCAGCACAAAGCCGCTTAACGATCCCAACAAACCTTGCGCGACGGAATGATCGCTCCAGGCGACGACGTAAACGTAATCGCCGTTTTTGACGTTGGGAATGCTGAACGATTTGCCGTTGGCTATACAACTGGCGTCGGTGGTGCAGTCCAGCGAAGTGACGAAGCTGGTTGCGCCAGTAGCGTTACCTTGAAAGACGGCGAAGTAGTTGTCGGCTGAAAAACGGCCCACCACAGTTTGCGCTTGTGCGGCTGCGGTCAACGCGAAACAACAGGCCAGAGCGATCAGAGCGGATTTCAATGTTTGCAGTTTAGTCATAACGTTTCCTCCATGATTTTTACGGTGTCAATTTGTGGCAAAGGCTGTGGCTGAAAACGACAGCTTTGCTTTTTGCTTCTTGTCAGGCGTTGTTCATTCGCCTTCACACGTCTAAGCGCGAAGCGGTTCAAGCGGGTATCACATTCGCTGAAATAAAAATTGCCTGTCAGAGTTTTCTCAGCGATGCGGGCAGGAATCGTTGAGAAAGCTGGCTGGGCTTATGCACGTGATAACGGCTGGCGTTATAATCCGCCGCGAGTTGGCCTGAAGCAGGAAGATGTATGCGGTTTGAAAAGGTCAGACTCGTTGCCCAAAACCAAAACGAACCGAATTTGAAAACAAGGAAATGACACCTTATGACTACCCCGACTTCAGCGAATGTCACTCAACTGTTGATTGACTGGCGCGGAGGAAACAACGACGCGCTGAATCAATTAATGCCTCTGGTGTATGACGAACTGCGCGGCTTGGCGAAACGCTACATGCGGCGCGAAAGCGCGTCTCACACGCTGCAAACCAACGCGCTGGTCAACGAAGCCTATTTGCGGTTGGTCAACCAACAAAACGTAGACTGGCAAAACCGCGCGCACTTTTTTGCCATCGCGGCGCAGGTCATGCGTCACCTGTTGGTAGACCACGCGCGGTCGAAGCAATACGCCAAACGCGGAGGCGGAGCTGTTCAGGTGACTCTGGACGAAGGGCTGGCTGTTAGCGATGAAAACTCTGTTGAACTGCTGGCACTGCATCAGGCGCTGGAACGGCTGGAAGCCATTGACGACCGCAAAAGCAAAATCGTCGAGCTTCGGTACTTTGGCGGCCTGAGCACCGAGGAAACCGCCGAAGTGCTCGGCGTTTCAGAAATCACCATCAAGCGCGAATGGGCCAAGGCCAAAGCCTGGCTTTTCCGCGAACTCAGCCAGTCAGAAGTCGGTCTGGCTGAGTGACCGATTGATCGGTAAAATTCGCCCACAAATTTCATCAAGGAGCGTGAAGTATGGCTACTGCAACTGCGACTGAATTAAAGCCTGTTGCCGAACTGGATTCCGAAAGGTCGTTTGAAATCGTCAACGGCCAACTGGAGGAGAAAGAGATGCCCGGAGCAAGACATAGCGGTGTGTGTGGAAGGCTCACTCATCTGTTGAGAGACTTCGTTGTTAAATATGATCTTGGCGAAATTTACCCGGAAGGCAGTTTTCAAATCGGCGATAACGAACGTATTCCGGATGTTGCGTTTGTTTCTGCCGAACGAATCCCGCCGGAAGGTGAACCGGAAACCAAGTGGCCGATGCCGCCTGATTTGGCGATTGAGATCATTTCGCCCAACGATTTTTACGAAAAGGTTTACGCCAAGGCGATGGAGTATCTGGCCGCAGGCGTCAAACAGGTTTGGGTGGTGTCGCCGGAAAATCAGGTGGTGACGATTTACCGATCGGCGACCAACATCATTGCCTTCCCGCCGGACAGCGAACTGACGAGCGAAGACTTATTGCCGGGCTTTCGCTGTTCGCTTAACGAAATTTTCTTTCGCAGAACTCCGGTCAGATAAACAACGTTTGGGAGCTTGCACGAAACGGCTGAACTGAAAAGCTTATGAGTGGAGAACCGAAATTAGCTGAAGTCACCAATCGCGCCGAGTTTTTCATTCGGCGATTTTTAGAGCGCGTCGGCGGCGTGATTGATTTTGCATTGCGCCGAACGCCTGTGCCGCGAACTGATCTGGCGGCGCTGGTTCCGCATCTGGAACAGGCGGTGGATGACAAGCTCCGCAAGGAAGGGCAAAAGATCATCGCGCCGAATCTGATTACGCTCCGATACGATTACGAAACTTACACGCGCATGGGAGCGCCTCGCCGCGAATATCTGGAACGCGAACTGACCACCAACATTTACGAATACATTTACAATCGCCGCTACGAAACCGCCGGAACCGTTCAGGTCAAAATCGCTTATGACGCTTTTACGCTCGGCCTGGAAGTCAAAGCCGAATTCGGCGAAGCCAAAGCCGCTGTGCTGGATTCACCTCAATTCAACCGGGAGCTTCCGCCAGCCGGAAACGTCGCTGAAGCCATCGCCGAAAAAAGCTGCGAAGTGGCGCTGCGCGATTCCGCGAAAAAGTGGCAAGCCCGCGCGACGGTCAAAAGCACTGCCGAACCAACAGGAATTGGACGCAATTCGGCGAACGCCATTCACGTCAATGATCTTTCGGTTTCAAACTTTCACGCGGCGTTTGTGTTGCGCGGCGACGGCACTTTGGAACTGGCCGACCGCAACAGCGCCAACGGGACTTCGATCAATGGCGTGCAGCTAGAACCCGCCGACCGCAAAATTGTTCGTCACGGAGACCGCTTGCAGTTCGGCGATGTCGAATTGCTGCTGGAAGTGAAACCGAACGATGCATAAAAGTGAGTGTGATAATTTTTCAAATTGTCACACTTCGACGAATGTTTACCGGACAATTTGAAAAATTGTCCTACGCTTTCCTGTCTATGAACTTTCCATTCATTGCAACTTTGGTTTTGCTGACCGGTTTGATCGGTTTGGTGTTGTCGCTGTTTCTGTCGGCGTGGCGCTATCGAGCGCGCACGACGGCGCAAACCGATCCGAACTTGCCACCGAATCTGCAAGAAGAATTCGGGCCGCGATTGACCAGCCAGCGATTGCGATGGGTGCGATGGGCGTTCGCTCTAACGGTATTGGCGGCGCTGGGATTTCATCTTTACTGGGGATTGTTTTCAACCGGGCCGCTGGGCGCGGATGCAGACTTTGCCGGATTGAAAGCGCGCCGCGATCAACGCAATCGCCGCGAAAACGAAAGCACGTTGCGCGGATGGATTTTCGACCGCCACAAAGACACGCGCCGAGCCTTGGCCAAATACCGTTACCTGAACGGCGAGATCAAACGCGATTATCCGCTCGGCGCGGCGACATCGCACATCATCGGCTTTGCGACGCTGGTTCGTGGCGAAGACGGATTGGAACGCGCCGTCGCCGCTCCGCCGCCGCCAACCGAAGAAAAAAGCTGGTGGCAGAAATTAACCGATTTCAGCAGCGAACCTCCGCGCCCGCCCGTTGGGCAGGATTTGGCGTTGACGATAGATTTCGATCTGCAACGCGCCGCCGCCGAACAATTGCAGAATCGCCGTGGAGCCATCGTCATGCTCAATCCGCAGACCGGAGAAATTCTGGCGATGGCCAGTTCGCCCGGGTTCGATCCCGACGATGTGAACAACGATCCTACCTGGTTGAAGCTGCAATCCGACGTAGCCAACAAACCGATGCTCAGTCGAGCGATCAATGAATACTATTTGCCCGGTTCGACGTTGAAGACCTTGACCGCCGCTGCCGGAATTGACGCGCGAATGGACGATAAGGTTTACACCTGCCGAGGCGGAGGCTGGACGCCGCCCGGCTCCGGTCGCCCAATCCGCGACGACGACGGCCACGAACACGGCTCCATCGGCATGCTCGAAGCCTACACCGTGTCCTGCAATCAGTATTTCGCGCAGCTTGGCGCAGAACTCGAACGCCAGCGAATGGGCGAAGCCGCCTCGCGTTTCGGTTTGCGAGTGTTCGATACCGGAGTGGAATCTTTGCGCGCGGGCTTTGCGCCGGATTTCTGGAATACCGAAAACGCCGTGCTGTCAGGAGTGATGTCGCCGCGTTATTCGACATTTGTCGCGGGCAAAACCGTCACGAAATACGACCTGGGCTTGGAATCCATCGGGCAAGGGTATGTGCAGTTGACCGTGTTGCAAATGGCCATGATTGCCGGAGCCGCCGCCAACAGTGGTGGCAACGTCATGAAACCGATGCTGGAAATGGGACGGCAACCTGTGGCAATGAGTCAGGCGATGTCGCCGCATGCCGCCGCAAAGATGCGCACGCTGATGGCTTCGGTCGTGCAGCGCGGAACCGCCGCCGGAGCCTTCGGCGGATTGATTCGCGGTCGCATCAACGCCGGAGGCAAAACCGGCACGTCGCAACGCACCGTTCCCGAAATTGACCCGCAAACTGGCAAACCGAAAACTTACATTGACCGAACAGGAAAGACGCGCATCCGAATGTCCGAAAAACTGCGCATAGATTCGTGGTTCATCGGCTTCGCTCCGGTCGAAAATCCGCAAATCGCCTGGGCCGTCATGGTCGAAGAAGGCGGCTACGGCTCCCGCATCGCCGCACCTATTGCGGGCAACCTGCTGCTCAAAGCTCAAAGCCTGGAATTGTTGAAACCGCCGCAGCCACAAGCATCGCCGTCAGCAACTCCACGAAGATGACTAACTGAAGTCTGTGCGAATAAAAGTGATTTGCCATCAATAATTTTGCCAGTGGTGCGGAACCGGGAGCGGTAGCGACCGGGTTGATTCCGCATTTATGTCAGTACCCAGTCGCTACCGCTCCTGGTTCCGTACCGAACTCAAAACTTTTCGCGGATTCGCAGATAACTGGCAAAACGCGGCAACCCATTTTTCGTCAACCCGCGATAGGTGAACGTAATCACCGCACCAATCGCAGGCGGATTGGCGCGCACCGCGTCGGTAAAGCCCGTGCCGATTTGAAAGCGTTTGCCGTTGGCCATCTCAACCCGCAGAGCGCCCATCTTGCCAGTGTATTTGCCTTTGCCCGGCACGTAGCCAATCACAGTCGCTTCGGCGTCATCCAGCGGTTTCAACTTCAACAGAGCGTCGTTGCGACCCGTGACATAAAGCGCGTCGGCCCGATGCAACATCAAGCCTTCGCCGCCTTCGCGGACAATTTCTTCCAATTTGCGGCGCAACGCAGCGTTGTCAGGCAAACGGAATTGCTCCACGGCGACAAGCTGCGGAAAGTTGGCCGCAGCGACGATGCGTTTGATCTGTTCGTAACGTTCGGCAAAAGTCCCCGGCGCATCCGGCAATTCAAAGACCATGTATTTGACCTGCCGCCATTCGTCATCCACCGGCGTAGCTTTGCGAACCGCGCCTGACAGCTTTTCAAACTGCCCGCGCCCAATCCACAACTCACCATCGAGCGGCTGTTTGGGTAACTTGGCGATGAACCACTCAGGCGCAGCAAAGACATTGCCTGCGCGCGAACGCAACGCCTTGCCATCCCACAACGCGCGCACTCCGTCATACTTTTCGCTGACCAGATACGGCGCAGGATCAACGTCGGCATTGGCTACGTTGGCCAGCAACGCGCGCGTCGCTTCGGGCGATTGCGCGTGAGCAAACGACGCGAACAATAAACAAATGACGAAAGGGAAAAGACGAAAAATAGGCTTCATAAGGTGGCTCCTCCTAAGATGGTGAAACGCTACGCGGTCGCGTAATGCAACCACAATCAGCGCGAAGTCTAGGGGTGGCCTGATTTATGGGATATTTTGTGTAAGCGGGATTTTGACTCAGTAATCCATTGCTTGTTCGTGTTCAGCTCGCAATTCCGTAACGGAGATGTTTCGCGCTTGTGCGATGTGCCTCAGCAAATCCAACGGCTCAATAACTTTCAATGGACGAAAACGTTGCCGGAACTGTTTGCATTCGTCAGAGTGACCGGTATTCAGGTAGAGCAAATCTTTGTCGCGGCTTACCAGATAATGCGCCTCCACCGCACCAGCGAGATTGACATATTGCTCATCATCTTTGTCGCGCGGGTAGGTGAATTTCTTCGGCACAGGATGGACGAACTCGCCAACCTCGCACAGTTGATCGAGAAAGGAACTCACCAATTCATCGGTCAGAGTCGCAAATGCCGCCCGAATTTTCGGACGATTGAGCACGTCTTCCACTTCTTCGAGCGCGTCCTGGGAGAGAAACAATCGCACATAACCACTGCGCGCCAGCCACAGGCAAGCTGCCGCCATACTCTTTTCTTTGGCGGCGGCTACCAGCAACACGTTGCAGTCGTAAACAACCCGCAGTTTTCCCGTTCTGTTCATTCTTACGCCGCTTGCTGATTAGCTTGTTCTTGCTTAGCTTGAAAGACTTCCTTGCGGGCTTCGGTAAAAAGTTCATCAAGATCATCTTCGGAATAACCTTTCGCTTCGACTTCCGCGCGGAAGGGCGCAAGGATTTCATCCAGTGTTTTTGGCCAAGGCGCACCGTCGTTTTCTGCCATCGTTCGCAGATATTCGTCCAGCGATAGATTACGCAAGGTAGCTTTCTCCATCAGCAATTGCGCGGTGACTTGGCGTACTTCGATTTGGGTAGTTGCTGTCACAGACATAACGTTTGCTCCTTTCCCCGGCATTTTAACTGGCTATACGGCAATGCGCTATCGCTCGCTGAACTGCTTCTGAGCGGCGCGCAATCCGGTCAGGATGGCGTCGCGGGTTTCAGCTTGCAGCGCGAAGATCAGTTGCCGCAAACGGGCAAGCCGAAAACTTACATTGACCGGGCAGGGAAGACGCGCATCAAGATGTCCGAAAAGCTTCTGTCAAGCAGAAGCCCAATTTAGTAAGGGCGGTAAGCCTATGAAGGGCGGACGATTTTACGAAGCTCTTCGGAGAATTGAATCATCTGGTGATTGACCTTCTTCAGGTCTATCACCAATTCTGCATACCCAATGAAATGTTTCTGGATTTCTTGTGGGGACAAATCTGGGTGTTTGGTCATCTCAACCGCATACCACCGCCGGAATCGCGCTTGCCATTGCGTAAGATGTGGGCGCAAGCCTTTGTTTAGAGTATCTATAAGTATCTCGCTCAACTTTTGTGCATCGGCGGATTCTTTAAGTTTTTGTGCTGGAATGCTTTTAATCAATACGCGAATTTCCTTAAAAACTGCGTACCATGAGTCATAGACCTCGACGATGACGTCGTTGTTTTCATCGAATTCCAACCCCGCTTTGCGTGTAATCAACTCCGCCCACGCTTGATGCGCGATCTTTAACACCTCGTGGTTGGGTTTAATCTTGACTTTACTGCCACCGAACGGCACATCAATCTCCACAGGCTCCCAATCTTGTAATGCCGAACGTCGTCGCCACCAGTAAAGTGCGATCACTAAGACTGCTGCCCCAACCGAGATCAGCGGGTGGATTGTAAAACTGATGCTCCAATCCTCGGCAAGTTTCAATGCAAAAATATCCTTCATCACTGACACCCTTTGGTTTTGAATGAAATGGATTTGATGGTGAACATCGCTGCAATACTGATTTCATTACTGTTCAGCCCTCTAATCGCTAATTGCAATATGGTTTGTCTCAAACACGACGCACACGAAGCATTTGCAACAACTCTGTCAGGCGCGCTGTGACTTTCTTTCGGCTTGTAGCAAGCTCCCATTTATCTTTCCAATCGAGAGATCCTTGCCCACGGAGAGTTGGCCAGACGGGTCTCGTATCGTCCAAGCGAAGTATGTATACAAGACAGCCCTTTTGTTCAATTGCTTTGTGCAACTCATCGTAACAGTGAGGGCTTGCTGCGTATTCTGCACACCAAAGAGCTAAAAACGCATCGCAATCTTTCAGATTGGTAAGAATCCTGTCGGAAATTGGTTGACCACTGTCAATATCCTTTTCATCTCGAAACAGTGTGATTTTAGGATCTCGCCTTAAAAAGGCTTCAATATAGTCTGCTTCTTG
This sequence comes from uncultured Acidobacteriota bacterium, assembly GCA_902825875.1. GTDB lineage: Bacteria > Acidobacteriota > Blastocatellia > RBC074 > RBC074 > RBC074. The sequence continues at coordinate 22,209 of CADECP010000029.1, read as the reverse complement.
TGATCTTTTCCAAGGATAGCTCAAGAAAACACGATAATGTCCATGAGCATGGCGAATCTTTTCAACAAGTTCAGTCGCACGACAGACACCTGTGGGCGACTCCAGTGCGTCCACAAGTCCCAGATCTCGAAAAGAGGAACGAAGCATGGATTGTTGCCGAAGGTATTCTTGTTCGCTAGCTCCACCCAAAAAGGCAAATGGGACAATTGGATAGTTATCTCGTGCAATGGCGAGTAGCTGTGCCGCAGACGCCTCACGCTTTCCACCTACAGCCACAATCACATCTGTATTTTCCTTCAACGCTCGAATCTGACATAAGAGAAAGGCATTAGAGAAGCCATTTGTGGACGTCACTCTTGCTTCTGAGCTTTCTCGAAACTTTGGCTCTGCAAGGTTGTTGTCACGAATAAGAACATCCCATTGTTCGCGTATGCTTTCGCCAGAGCCAAGCCCAGAGCGACCCTCAAGAGGGAGATGGACAATGACATTGCCGGGCTGGTTCTGACTGGTTCTCGCAAACCCCTTAATGACGTTTGCATCAGCAGAGCTTGGGTGAGCGCTGCACACAACAATTTGGTGGCCAGGTTTGCTTCCGATTGATTCGCCTAGAAGCTCACAAGCGCGCTGCATCGCAGTAATATCTTCATTTGATTGGCCGGTTAATCCACCGACTACAAATATTCGAGTAACCTGATTGTCTGTCATGGCAGTATTATTTTGAAAAAAGCATAGTGGAGTTTTGCTCACCATGCTGAGTTGCTACATTGACTTTGTTGTTTTCGCTCAAGGTTTTCATCGAAAAGTCAGATTCTTCTTTTTCGCTGGTGCGGACGTGGTCGTAAAGTTCGCGGAACAGGCGTTCTTGGTGCAGGAAGTACGCATCCAGTCCCCAGAAAATGAGTACAGGTAGGAAAGCGACGAAAACCATGTTAGGGGCGTCTTTGCCCGACAAGGCAATCAATGCCGACACCAATGTCACGCACCAGCCTTTTACCATGAAGGAATTGCTCGCCATGCGGGCAATGATGGTTTGAAGCATCTTTAGATGTTCGAGCTTGCTCGGTTTTGGTTCCATTTGACTTGCTCCTTTTTTGATTTGGCTCAGTAACTGCTTGAGGTCGCGCGAATAATACATCAAGCCAAAAAACTTTAAGAGCGTGCTTTGAAAGTTCCTTGTCACCCTCTGTTGAACAGGTGGCAGAGAGTGGTTTTGTACGCTACTGCTGCACGGCCAAGCTTGAATCGGCTTAGCTTGACAGGCCAAATTGCGGTGCGTACTGTCCGCCCAACTCAAGGCAGTCAATCCAAAATCATTTGTTGAGCGACACAAGATGCAACCGATCAAATCATTCGTTGACGCAAAATCCGAAAGCTATCAGTCGAATTACGCCGCCAACCGTGCAAGCGTCGAACGGCTGAAAGAAGAACTGAAAAAATCCACGCTGGGTGGCGGCGAGCAGTACACGAAACGCCACATCGCGCGCGGAAAGCTGCTGCCACGCGAACGCATAGAAATGCTGCTGGACGAAGGCTCGTACTTTCTGGAAATCGCTCCGCTGGCTGGTGTGAACATGGAAGCCGAATTTGTAGGCGCTGGCGTAGTCGGCGGAGTCGGGCTGGTTTCCGGTCGCCAGTGCTTCATCATCGCCAACGAAGCCACAGTCAAAGGCGGCGCGGTCAGTGAAATCGGTTCGCGCAAAAACGGGCGGCTGGCTGAAATCGTAGCCACGAATCATCTGCCTTCGATTTCGCTGGTTGAATCCGCCGGAGCCGATTTGCCCGTGCAGCACAAAATCTTTGTGCCGGGCGGTGCTGGCTTCAAGGAGATCACTCGCCGTTCAAAGAATCGCATCCCCAGCATCAGCGTAGTTTTCGGCAATTCCACAGCGGGTGGAGCTTATCTGCCAGGAATGTCCGATTACGTGGTTATGGTGAAGAAGCAGGCTCAGGTTTTTCTCGGCGGGCCTCCGCTGGTCAAAATGGCTACGGGCGAGATTGTGGACGAAGAATCTTTGGGCGGAGCCGAGATGCACTCCAAAATTTCCGGCCTGTCGGATTATCTGGCCGAAGACGAGCTGGATGGTTTGCGAATCGCCCGCCAGATCGTCGCTCACCTAAAACCGAGCATCGTTCCCCAGCGTGAAGCCAACGAAGAACCGCTTTATCCAGCTGACGAATTGCTGGGTGTAGTTTCCGCCGACGTTCGCGTGCCTTACGACGTGAAAGAGGTCATAGCCCGTTTGGTTGACGGTTCGCGCTTTGAAGAATTCAAGCCTCTGTATGGTTCGACGTTGGTCACTGGCTGGGCGCGCGTTCACGGATTTCTGGTTGGCATTCTGGGCAACAACGGAGTGCTGCTTTCGGAATCCGCGGCCAAAGGCGCGCAGTTCATACAGCTTTGCAACCAGCAAAACATTCCGCTGATCTTCCTGCAAAACATCACCGGTTTCATGGTCGGGCGCAATTACGAAGAACAAGGCATCATTCGCAACGGCGCAAAACTCATCAACGCCGTGTCGAACTCCACAGTGCCCGCCATCACCGTCATGATCGGCAGCAGTTATGGGGCAGGGAATTACGCGATGTGCGGCAGAGCCTACGATCCGCGATTTGTCTTCACCTGGCCGAATCATCGCATTGCAGTGATGGGCGGCCAGCAATTGGCCGGCGTGATGGACATCATCAAACGCGAAGCCGCCGCACGCGCCAAAATCGCCTTCGACGAAGCCAAAGCCGCCGTAGCCAAACAAATGCTGGAATCGCAAATCGAAAAAGAATCCGAACCATATTTTGCAACGGCTCGGTTGTGGGACGACGGCATCATTGATCCGCGCGACACTCGCACTGTGCTGGCAATTGCGCTAACAGCGGCGTATCAGCGTCCGTTTGAAGGCACGATGGAATGGGGAGTTTTCAGGCACTGAGAATTTGAGGTTGCCTGAAACCTGAACCCAATCCCTGAAACCTGATTTGAAAAACACGTGGCGCGAAACTTTGTAGCCAGGTGTCAGGGTTCAGGTATCTGGTTTCAGATTTGAAATTACTCGAAACCTGAACCCCGATCTCTGAAACCTGACTTGAAAAACACGTGGCGCGAAACTTTGTAGCCAGGTGTCAGGTACCAAGTTTCAGATTTGAAATTACCCGAAACCTGAAACCCGATCTCTGAAACCCGATTTGAAAAACACGTGGCGCGAAACTTTGTAGCCAGGTGTCAGGGTTCAGGTATCTGGTTTCAGATTTGAAATTACTCGAAACCTGAACCCCGATCTCTGAAACCTGACTTGAAAGAACGGAGGGGCCAATGGAAAAGATAGAAAGCTATCGTGATTTGAAGGTTTGGAAGCTGGCAATGGAGTTGGTCGTTCTGTGCTATCAGTTGGCTGCGAAGCTGCCAGCCAGCGAAAATTTCGGGTTGAGCAGCGACATCAAACGTCATTGCCGACTAGTTCCTGCGTACATTGCAGATGGAAAAGGGCGCAGACATCTTGGCGATTACATTGCCAAACTTTCGGCTTCGCACGGGTCGTTGATGGCGCTTGAAACTGACCTGCTGACAGCGGAGCGGTTGGGCTTTTTGCCGATGAAGGAGATTGAACCTGCGCTCAACATGAGCGCTTCGGTTGGCAAGATGCTCAACGGATTGATGGCCAGCCTCAGCAGCGGTCGTTCTGAAGAATAAAATGAAAACATCTCGAAAAATTCTATCCAAAGTTTTGATTGCCAATCGCGGCGAAATTGCGCTGCGCGTGATGCGGACTTGTCGCGCGATGGGCATTGCCACGGTTGCCGTGTATTCCGATGCTGACGCCAATGCGCCGCACGTTCGATTTGCCGATGAAGCCGTTCGACTGGGCGAAGCTCCGGTCAAAGAGTCGTACTTGAACACTGAACGGATTCTGGAAGCCGCAAAACTGACTGGCGCTGAAGCGATTCATCCTGGCTATGGTTTTTTGTCGGAGAACGCCGAGTTCGCCGAAACCTGCGCGGCGGCGGGAATTGTTTTCATTGGCCCTTCGCCGGAAGCCATCAACAAAATGGGATTGAAAAGTCCTGCACGAAAACTCGCGGCAGCCGCAGGTTGTCCGGTTGTTCCCGGTTACGATGGCGAAGCGCAAAATGATGAAACTTTGCGCGCTGAGGTTATGAAAATCGGCTTTCCGGTTTTGATTAAAGCTTCGGCGGGCGGCGGCGGCAAAGGCATGCGCGTGGTTCGCAGCGAACACGAAATCGCCGAAGCCATCGAATCCGCTCGGCGCGAATCGGAAAAGGCGTTCGGCAACGGTGCGTTGCTGCTGGAAAAGTTCATCGAAAACGCGCGCCACGTCGAAGTGCAATTGCTCGGCGACCAGCACGGCAATCTGGTGCATCTGTTCGAGCGCGATTGTTCGCTGCAACGTCGTCACCAGAAAGTGATCGAAGAAAGTCCTTCGCCTGCGGTTGATGAAAAGCTGCGCGCACAAATGGGCGAAGCGGCGGTCAAGGTCGGACGCGCCATTGGTTACAGCAACGCGGGCACGGTCGAATTCATTCTGACGCCAAACGGCGAGTTTTACTTCATCGAAGTCAACACGCGGTTGCAGGTCGAACATCCCGTCACTGAAGCCGTCACAGGATTTGATCTGGTCAAATTGCAGATCGAAATTGCCGAAGGCAAACCGCTTCCTTTTTCGCAAAGTGATTTGAAAGCCAATGGCCACGCCATTGAAGCGCGGCTTTATGCCGAAGACCCGGACAACAGTTTTTTGCCTGCCACCGGAACGCTGCACGATTGGCGTTTGCCTGAACACATCGAAGGTTTGCGAATTGATACCGGCGTCGAAGCGGGCAGTGAAATCGGCATTTATTACGACCCGATGCTGGCGAAAGTGATTGCTCACGCCGATGACCGCACGACGGCGATTCGCAAGCTGAGTTGTGCGCTGCGGCAATTGTCCGTTCAAGGCGTGACGACCAATCGGGACTTTTTGATTCGATTGATCGAACACGCGGAGTTTGTCGGCGGCGAAGCGCATACTTCGTTCATCACCGAACATCTGGACGAACTGATTGGCTGCGTGGATGAACGATTGAATCAAGCTTCGGCGATTGCGGCGGCGTTGTATCTGCAACAACGCTGGCAATCGGCGAATGAATTGCTCGGCCAGATTCCGCCGAGTTATCGCAACAATCCGTATCGTGCGCCTTCGATGAAATTGAAAGTCGGCGGAGCGGAGGCGGAAGTTTCGTGGCAATTTTCAAACGGCAAATTTGAAGTCGCGGTGCTTGGCGCAAACGTCGTGACTGAAGTGTTGGCTTGCGAAGGTGGCAAGATTCGATTGGAGATTGGTGGCGTTCAACGCGAATTCCGCATCACCGAAGTCGGCGATGTGTTGTATGTGTTTTCGTCGCTGGGCAGCAGTGTTGTGACTCGTTTGCCGCGGCATCCGATTCCGCAATCGGCCAATTCGTCCGGCGCGGCCAGTTCGCCAATGCCCGGCGTCGTGTTGAAGATTCTGGTCAGCGAAGGCCAGCAGGTTTCGGCTGGCGACGCGCTCTTGATTCTGGAAGCGATGAAGATGGAACAAACCATTCGCGCGGCTGCGGACGGCGTTGTTGAATCCATCAAGGTGCAAACCGGGCAGGTCGTTTCGCCGGGCGACGTGCTGGTTCAAGTGCGCCCGGCTTAATTTTTATCGTTTGAATTTGGCGATGCTGCCTTTTTCGCCGACCGCCCATCCGGTCGAACCGCGTCGAGCAACGCTGAATGCGTGAAAACCGGCAGTATCGCTTGGTTTCCAGTTTGCGCCGTCATCCATTGAAACGTCACTTCCCGAAGGCCCAACCGTCAACAACTCCGAAGCGCCAATCCAAGTCACCGCCGAACGAAACGCCGTCAAACCGGATTTTTTCAGCAACGTCCAATTGCGGCCTCCGTCCTGAGAAACGGCAATGTGATCACTGGCTTCTTTTTCCTTTTGGTAATCGCCGCCGACGATGATGCCGAATCGTGCGTCTTTGAACGCGATGGAAAAAATCCCCGAAGCCGCGTTGCCGGTTTTGATCGGCGTGCTGGCGACAAACCAAGTCTGGCCATTGTCCATCGAACGAAAGACGCGCGCGGTTTTGGCTCCGCCGGTGGCAAACCAGGCGTTGGTTTTGCCTTGCGCAATTAAACACGTTCCGCTGGCGGCAAAGGCTCCTTCGCCTTCAAACGCAGCGGGCATGTTTTGCGGGGCAATCGGCGTCCAGTTTTTGCCGCCGTCGCTGGTGCGAATGACGACAAAATGGCCATCAACCGGATCGCTGACGGCCAATCCGTTGTTCACGTCCCAAAAAGCTATGGCGTCGAAAAAGGCTTTGGGATTGGCGTTGGTGAATTGCAGCGTCCAGTTTTTGCCGCCGTCTGTGGTTTTGTAAATCCGCGAAGCTTCGCCCGGCCCAATGCTCAGCAAGTAAGCCGTATTCGCGTCGAAGGCTTCGACATCGCGGAAATCCAGTTTTTCGGCTCCGGGCACAACGGCGGCTTGCCAGGTGTTGCCGCCATCAACGGTTCGCGCGAAAGTTCCGTTTGCTCCACTGGCCCAGGCGATTTGGTCTGTGACGGCGCTGACACCTCGAAAGCGCGCAGTCGTCCCGCTGGTCTGGGCTTGCCATTGAGCATCGGCGATTGTGTGAAAACTCAGCAAACTCAGCAAAAGAAGAATGGTTTTTGTCATGGTGATTCGCTCCTCAAAGAACGCCAAAGCGACGACAAGTCGTAGCACTCCAACGTTGCATTCGACATAAGAACGAAACGGCGGAAGCACTTGCAACCAAACAAATGCTTCCGCCGATTTTGGTTTGAGGTTGAGTTTATTTGACGTTGGGATCGGATTCGATGACGACCTTGCTCGCCAATTCTTTGCCGTCCACCGTCAGTTTGACCAGATACACGCCGGGTTCGAGCGGCAATCCGGCATTGAATCCGCCACGACCGCCGAATCCTCCGCCGCCGCCTTGTCCGGTCGGTTGCGGAGCCGCAGGCGGTTGACCAGCCTGACCTGTCTGGCCAGTTGCAGGCGGAGTTGCTCCACCCGGAGCGCCCTGACCGCCGCCTCTGCCACCGCCACCAAATCCAGCAGGACGTGCCGGAGCGTCGCCTCGTAAATTCCATTGCAGACGGTTCACGCCAAGTTCTTTCGTGCCGTTGATGGTGCGAACGACTTTGCCCGTGATGTCCGAAACGGTGATTTTGACATCGCCCACAGGCGCAGTGCCCAAGTAGTAACTGATCGCCGTGCCGCCCGGCGGGTTTTCGCCCTTGAAGGCTTTTTGTCCGCCAGCAAAGCGGCTGAGCGTGATGTCGTTTTGCCAAATGACTCCGGGACGAACATCGAACAGGTGCGCGCCGCCCGCCAGCACTTTGTCATTCAATTGCTGCAATGGCGAAATGTCGTCGCAAATCCAAATGCCGCGTCCGTGAGTTCCGGCAATCAAATCATTATCGCGCGGATGAATCAGCAAATCGTCCACGCGAACCGTCGGCAATCCGGTCATGAATTTCTTCCACTCGCCGCCGCCGTTCAGCGAGACGAACAATCCGTATTCGGTACCGACGAAAAGCAGATTCTTGTTCTTCAAGTCTTCGCGTATGACGTTGACGTTGCCGGTTGGCAAATTGCCCGCCACCGACACCCACGTCGCGCCGAAATCTTTGGTGACGTAAACGTAAGGTTTGTGGTCGTTGCTGCGATGGCCGTCCACCGCGACGTAACACGTCGCCGCGTCAAAGTGCGAAGGTTCGACGCGCGAAATCAGGTGGTTGTTCGCGGCCAGCACCGGAATGTTTTTGGCGACGTTGGTGAAAGTCGCTCCGCCGTCTTTGCTGACTTGGACGTTGCCGTCGTCAGTTCCAGCCCAGATGATGCCGGGCTGAACGGGCGATTCGGCAATCACGGTCAGGTTGCTGTAATTGGCCGTGCCGTCGTTTTTCGACGCCATAGGATCGCTGCCTTTGACGCCCATAATCGAAAGCTGCGTGCGGTTGATTTGCTTGGTCAGATCGGCGGAAGCCGTCCAGGTGTTTCCGCGATCAAGCGATTTGAAGAATTTGTTCGCTCCCGCGTAAATGATGCTGGGATTGTGCGGCGACAACGCCATAGGCGTGTTCCAGTTGAAGCGAAACACTTCGCCAGCCGGAGGCGCAGGCACGATATTGGATTGCGCCTGATTGCCGAAGCCCATCGCTTGAGCCATTTGCATCATTTGAGCTTGTTGCGCCTGCTGAGCTTGTTGTTCCGGCGTCAGTTGTTGACCAGCGGGAGTTGCTTGACCGCCGCCGCGCCCACCTCCACCGCCGGGACGCTGAGCCGCTCGCGGGCGAATCGAAGTACCGCGACCAGCTCGCAGATCGTACCGCTGCATCGCGCCTTGCTGGGATTCGGAATAAACGATGTTGTGATCGGTCGGGTCTTGCAGCGTGTAAAAACCATCGCCGCCTCCAACACGGAACCATTCAGCATTGGTGATTCCGGCTCCCCCTCCGCCACCGCCGCCAAAACCGCCGCCGCCGGAACGAGTCTGGCTGGGGCCGCACCAACTGCCGTTATCCTGCAAACCGCCGCAAACAAAGTACGGCTTACGCATATCAGCCGAGATGGCGTAAAACTGCGCTGCCGCAATCGTATTGATGAAATCGAAAGTTTCGCCCTGGTCGTAGCTGACATCCAATCCGCCGTCGTTGCCAACCATGACGTGGTTGCCGTTTTTCGGATTGATCCAGATGGCGTGGTGATCGCTGTGCGCGACTCCGGCCAGATTTTTGAAAGTCTTGCCGCCATCGGTCGAACGGCTGAAGTTCAACCCGCCGGTGTAAACGATTTCCGCGTTCGACGGATCAATTCTCACCTGACTGTAATACATCGGGCGATTGTTGTTGTTGCTGACAATGCGCCAGGTTTTGCCTTTGTCGTCCGAACGCCACAAACCAGCCTGTTTCGGGTTGGGCGGCGCATTCGGATTGTTTTGCCCGCCGCCAAAACCTCCGCCGCCACCGCCGCCAGGGCCTCCAGCGATTGGCTGACCGGCAGCGTTTTCCATTGGAACCCCCGTTCCCTGACTCGGACCGACTTCAATCTGAGCGTACAGCACGTTCGGATTCGAGCGTGAAATATCAATGCCTACGCGACCCAGCAAGCCTTCCGGCCAGCCGTTGCCTTCGACCTTTGTCCAGGTTTTTCCGGCGTCGGTCGTTTTCCACAGAGCCGAGCCAAGGCCTCCGCCGTTGAATCCCCAAGGCGTGCGGCGACGTTGGTACGAAGCTGCAATCAGCGTTTTCGGATCGGAAGGATCAATCACCAGATCGGTGAAGCCTGTGTCTTCGTCAATGAATTTGATGTTCGACCAGGTCTTTCCGCCATCGGTGGTTTTGTAAATCCCGCGCTCTTTGTTCGCGCCGAACAGATGGCCGAGCGCCGCAACGTACACCGTGTCGGGGTTTTTCGGATCAATCACCACACGAGCGATGGTCTGAGTTTCTTTCAGCCCCATGTTCGTGAAGGTTTTGCCGCCATCGGTGGATTTGTAAATGCCGTCACCGAAACTGGAGCTTTGGCGATTGTTCGGTTCGCCGGTTCCAACCCAGACTATGTTTGGGTTCGACTGGCAAATGGCGAGGTCGCCAATGGAAGCCGTCGGATAAGTGTCGAAAATCGGTTCCCAAGTCGTGCCGTTGTTGACGGATTTCCACAATCCGCCGGTGGCAAAACCGACATAAACGATGAACGGATTGCTTTCGACGACATCAATGTCGTCAATGCGACCGCCCATACTGGCCGGGCCAATCGAACGCCAGACGAATCCGCGCAAAAGCGGATCGTCCGATTTGTTGATCGGCGGTTTCGGCGGAGCCTGATTTCCCTGAAAGCCCTGAGCCAGCGCCGCCAGGTTTGAAAACACCAGACAGCACGCCAACGACAAAGCCGCAAAAGTACGCTGCAAGTTTCTTCGCATGCGGAGAATCCTTTCCGAATTGGGTTTTGAATGTTTGATGGAATCGAGCCTTCAGAAAAACGGCTCTGCGATCACTGTGTAATACGGCTGCCAACCGATTCCGGTAACAAGAAAAATTACCGGCAGGGCATTGCCCGTTCGGTACTCTAAGCAGTTGGTTTGACCGGAGAAAATTCTTTTCGCGTTATAAGCAATCGCTATCGCTTCCGTTATAATCGCGGCGGTTACGAAACCGAGTAACAACAATCAACTGAGATCATTGTTCATCACACCATCAAGGAAAGGGAGAGTTCATGACAGCTCACACCAGCTTTTTTCAGAATGTGCTCGATTACGTAGATCGAGCCGCCGCACTGACCAACCATCCGAAAGGCTTGCTAGACCAGATCAAACATTGCAACAGCGTTTACCACTTTGAATTTCCGCTTCGTCATGCGGACGGCAGCGTCGAAGTCATCAAAGCCTGGCGCGTCGAACACAGCCACCACAAACTGCCAACCAAAGGCGGCATTCGCTACGCGCCGGATGTCAACGAAGATGAAGTGAAGGCGCTGGCGGCATTGATGACTTACAAATGCGCCATCGTGGATGTTCCTTTCGGCGGAGCCAAAGGCGCGATTCAGATTGATCCGAAGAAATACACACTCGATCAACTCGAACGCATCACGCGCCGGTACACGCACGAACTGGCCAAAAAGAATTTCATCGGTCCCGGTGTGGACGTTCCCGCACCTGATTACGGAACCGGCGAACGCGAAATGGCCTGGATCGCCGACACCTATTCAGCGATGAATCCAGGGCAGATTGACGCCATCGCCTGCATAACGGGCAAACCTCTGTCGCAAGGCGGCATTCGCGGACGCCGCGAAGCCACCGGGCGCGGATGTTTTTACGCTCTGCGCGAAGCCTGCGCTCACGCCGACGACATGAAAGCTCTGGGATTGAGCGCCGGAATCGCCGGTAAAAAAGTCGTGGTGCAGGGGTTGGGCAATGTCGGTTATCACGCCGCCAAGTTCTGCCGAGAAGAAGGCGACGCCATCATCATCGCCATCGCCGAACGCGAAGGCGCGATCATGAATCCCAATGGGTTAAACGAAGAAGAAGTCTTCCAGCATCGCAAAGCGAAAGGATCAATTCTGAATTTCCCCGGCGCGACCAACATTCCGAACAGCATTGACGCGCTGGAACTGGAATGCGACGCGCTGATTCCTGCCGCTCTGGAAAATCAGATCACCGAAGCCAACGCCGACCGCATCAAAGCTCGCATCATTGTCGAAGGCGCCAACGGCCCTATGACTCCCGGAGCCGAAGAAGTTTTGCGGAAAAAAGGCACTTTGATTATTCCTGACGTGTACGCCAACGCTGGCGGTGTGACCGTGTCTTATTTTGAATGGCTGAAAAACCTGTCGCACGTTCGCGTAGGCCGTATGGGCAAACGCTACGAACAAGCCAGCGAATTGCGATTGATTCACATGATGGAAAGCCTGACCGGGCGTTCGTTCAACGAAGACCAATTGAAACTCGCCTCGAAAGGTCCCGACGAACTGGATTTCGTCAACTCCGGGTTGGAGGACACCATGGTGGTGGCTTATCAACGGTTGCGCGAAATCTGGAAAACCGATGCTCGCGTTCACGACCTGCGCACGGCGGCGTTTCTGGATGCAATCGAAAAAGTCGCGCGCGCCTACGCCGAACTCGGCATCTTCCCGTAATTTGTGAAGGCAATCAGAAAGAAGCCGCAGATTCACGCAGACAAACGCCGATCACTCAATCAGCGTTGATTTGCATCAATCTGCGGCTCTTTTTTCAGGCTATAAAACTTTTGCCTGCAACCGCCGCATGCCGCGAATCCAGCGGTCGTAATCCGTCGCTTTGCGTTGGATGTATTCGGCGACTTCAGGGTGCGGCAGAATCAAAAACTTCTCTTCGGCCAATCCTGCGACAACGACTTCTGCGACCTCTTCAGGCGACACCGAACCTTCCACCAAAAAGTTTTCGCCTTTGCCGTCTTCGCCCAACAGCATGCGTGTCCGCACGCCTTGCGGACACAGACAGGACACCTTGATGCCTTTGTCGCCGTAGGTAATCGAAAGCCATTCGGCAAACGCTACCGCCGCGTGTTTCGTCACCGAATACGGAGCCGAGCCGACTTGCGTCAACAATCCGGCAGCCGAAGCCGTTTGCAGCAAATAGCCTTCGCCGCGCTGTAGCATCTGCGGCAACACGGCGCGTGCTGCGTAAATGTGCGCCATGACGTTGATGCCGAAAATCTCCGCCCAGGCTTCGTTGGGAACCTCTGCACCGCCCGGCATGCCGCCGATCCCTGCATTCGAACAAAACAGATCAATCTGCCCGAACTTCGCTGTCGCTTGTTCAACCAGATTGACGATGCCGGCTTCGATGCTGACATCGGTTTTGACCGCCAAGCCACCAATTTCGGTGGCAACGGCTTCGGCTTTTTCAATTTCACGATCGGCAATGACAACGCGAGCGCCTTCTGCAGCAAAGCGTTGGCACAACGCGCGCCCGATTCCCATTGCGCCGCCAGTCACGACTGCGACTTTGTCTTTTAAGTTCATAAGTGAATTGCTCCTCGTTTCCGCTTCATAATCTGACCGCACATTGGTTTTTTTCCGGCAGATAATCTGGGCAAAAAAAGAATGCTTTGGATGTTTGATCGTTTTTTTGCCCCCATTTTATGCCAGTTCCAAATTCGCTTCTTAACAGTCGCGGTTCTGTTCCAAATCCATCTTGTAACGTCTGGCCGCCAGCACCAGCGGAATCAACGCCGCGTAACTGATGGCTGCACACACCGGCAAGCCAAGTCCAAGTCCGTGTTTGTCGCCAATCGCCGCAGCCAGGTACGGCCCAAGCCCAGTGCCTATGATGTTGATGGCCAGCATCAGAAACGCCACTGCGGTTGCGCGGATTTTCAGCGGAGCAAGGTCCTGCACCGTAGCGAAAATCGGCCCGTACCAACTGAGCGAGCTAAATGTCGCCAGCGCCCAGCAGACGTAAAACAATTGGAGCGGCGCATCAATCGGCAGCGAGTAATACCCGATCAGTGCAGGCAGAAAGAAAAACATCTTGGCGACCAGAAACCACAACCGCCCGCCAGCCCATCTGCGATGAAACCAATCGCTGATGGCTCCGCTGGCTGACGTTCCCAGCAATCCGGCGATGGCGACGATCAATCCGTTGGTGATTGCCGTCGAGCGATAATCCATTCCGCGTTCGCGCGTTAGCCACGTCAGCACGAAGCTGCCCGCCGCCGTCGAAAAATTCAAAAAGACCGCCGCCGTGATCGTCAACCACAACGCCGGAGTTTTACGAAGTGCGGCGAACAAGCTTCGGTAAATTTCTTTGGTGGATTCGGCTTTGACCGATTCGGAAATCGCGCCCGAAGCCATTTCCGCCGCTCCGCGTGCAGGCGTTTTGAGCAGCAAGACCAACGGCGTCAGCACCAAGCCCAACACGCCCAGCGCGTAAAAACACGCTCGCCAGCCGTACCCCGGAGCCATCCAGCCGACGATAATCAAACTCATTCCTGAACCCAGCGGAACTCCGGCGTAATAAATGCCGCCAGCCAGCGCGCGTTTTCTTGGCGGAAAAGCATCGCTTAACGTAGCCATCGCCGCCGGAGTCAGCGTCGCTTCGCCAACTCCAACCAATACTCGCGCCGAAGCCAGGTGCAGCAAGTTCGTCGCCGCGCCCGAAGCCGCCGTCAGCAAACTCCAAAGCGCCAATCCGCAAGCCATCAATCGCTGACGACTCCAACGGTCTGCGATCACGGCCATCACCATTCCCATCAGCGTGTAAAACACCAGGAAGTAATAACCGTAAAGCAGCGCGACCTGTTTGTAATCCAGCTTGAGTTCTTGAATGAGTTGCGGCGCAACGTTGACGATCAATTGCCGGTCAACGAAGTTGAGAACGTTCAGCAGCGTTAAGAAAACCAACAGCAGCCAGGCGGAACGAGAAGTGGTTTGTTGGTTCATAAGTCTCGGCAGCCCGCGCGTTGGCGCAGACCAATTCGCCCCACGGCGATCTTTTCGATTTAGGGCTTACGCAAGCGTCAGTAGCCCGCGCGTAAGCAAGGGCTTTTCTCACTAAAACTAGCCCTTCCTTACGGTCGGGCTACTGACACGGCGTGATGTTGCGTAAGTCCTGCGATTATTTCACCGTTTCGGCTTTGCCGAGGTAAATGCCGTTGAACAGCAGTTTGAATGTGCCGTGAGGTTGCGCGCGGAATGCGATTTCGGGGCCGTACATAAACAGCTTTCCTTTGCCGACGCTGGCGTCAATTACGGCGACTCCGTCCTGCAAATACCGCTGCCCCCAAGCCCATCCGCTGCGAAGCGGGGAGCCACTGTCGAACCACACCACAGGCTTCAAGCCTTTCAGCGCAGCTTCCGGTTTTAATCGAAAGACAGGGCTGTTGTCGAAAAACACATCCACGCGATTCGGCAAGCCGTAAGCCAGCGGGTTCGAGTTATCCACCGCCACCTGCAAGATCGAGCCGGGAATGTAGTATTTGTCGCGTCCGAGCGGGCGATCATCACCCGAAGCCGTTTTCTCAACCAACGCGCTCGCCATTGGCAAGCCTAGGTGATAACCAAGATTCGTCGAACTGCCGATGGTCAGAATCGAACCACCCGCTTCCAGAAAAGCCTTCAATTGCGGAATCGTCCTGGCCGCCGAGACATTGCCCAGCCAGCCGCGAAACTCTTCAGGCAATTCTGCGGCTTGAGGCGCTCGTCCGAATTGCGGAGGTTCATCGCCACCGCCAGCCGCTGCCGCTCCACCGCCGCGAGTCGAAGCAGCGGGAATCGCTTGCGTGACGAAAATAATCACATCGAATTTGTCGGCCAGATTTCCAGCGTCCAACGTTTGCGGATAAACAACCGTGAACGGAAAGTCGAACTGTTCCAGAATCCAGCGCGTCCAGCCCGAAGGCATAGAGCCGCCGTAACGATCCCACAACGCGATGCGAGGCTGGCGAAGTTTGAACATTTCCGTGACCGTCGGTTTGACCGTCATCGCGGCGAAGCGCAATCCTAAATCCGCCGACAGTTTTTGAACTCGCGACGCTGTCGTGGATTTCGCCGGAATATAAATCGTTCCCGCCGGATGAGTGACGCCGCCGGCAGTGAACGGCTGTTTGATCCAGTAAACGTCTTCGCCGTCTTTCAACAGCCGGTTTGTGGCGATGAACGAATCGTTGGTTTCGTGGCTGAGCAAATAACAGGCGATGTTTCCGGCCACAGGCGCTTTGCTCGGCAGAGGTTTGGCAAAGCCGTTGATCTTTTCAAACGGGCCTTCAAAACCATCCAGAATGCGGTCGAATTGAACTCCCATTTGGTAGGCCAGCGTCCAACCTGCGTTGTCGTAAGGCGGAATCGGCGGCCCGCCGGGATATTGAAAATCGTTCGGATGGTCTTGCGGTTCAAACATATCCAGCACGTGCGGGCGAAACGCCTGAGCCGTTTTGACTACGAAAGAACCCGCCGGATACGACTTGCCGTTGACCTGAAAATCGCTGCCAGCTTGATGAATCGTGACGCCGGTTTTGATCAGCGCGTTGACGAATTTGGTCGCCGTCAAAAAGTCCGGCTGATTGGACGGAATGATGTACCCGCGCGGATCGCGCAGTTCGGGTTTGCGAAGCATTTCGTAAAACTTCATCGAAGCGCCGCCACCACGACCTCCACCGCCGCCTCTGCCGCCGCCCGCGCCTTGGCCATCGCCACCCGCTCCTCTGGTTTCGGCACTTTGGCGACGTTCGCGGTCAATGGCTTCCTGCACTGCGGCAACGCGCCCAGGATTGACCGTCCAGGTGTCGCGGTTGCCTCGCTCAATCGAATTGCGCCCCATCTGGTAAATGTTGAACAGGAAGTCTTCGCGGTTTTTCGAGGCCACATCCACCACAGCGCGATTGGCCGTGATCGAGTATTCGACCGATTGCCGGAAATGCCATTTTTGCGGAGCTATCGGCGCAATCAGATTTCCTTGCGGCAACTGGCGGCTAACGACAAAGGGAATTTCCATTGGCGTAGGGCTGCCGATGGTTTCGGTTAGCAAACCGATCATATTGTGAAAATAAACCGTCGTGCGCAGC
Source organism: uncultured Acidobacteriota bacterium (assembly GCA_902825875.1). Taxonomy (GTDB): domain Bacteria; phylum Acidobacteriota; class Blastocatellia; order RBC074; family RBC074; genus RBC074. Next base: position 6,119 of record CADECP010000029.1, on the reverse strand, counting down.
CCGCCGTTCCACCAGGTCGAATAACCAGTGCCGGTTCGAGTCGTCGCGCCGGGTTTGTTTTCGGCGACGAAGCGGCTGTGCATTGCCGCGCCGACCAGATCAATTCCTGCGACGACCATCGGGTCAAACGTGTAATTGAACGGATCGCGGAATGGCGGCGCGAAAAGTACGGTTCCGGCGGGGCCGGTTTGGTGATGGTTGTAAACAATCTGCGGAAACCATTCGTGATAGAAAATGCGGTTGATGGCTTCCGATTCGGGTTGCGACGACAGGTAAAAATCGCGGTTGTTGTCGTGGCCGATGTACTTTTGATAAAGGCGCGGAATCGAACTGTAACTGCGTTTCAGAGGGTCTTGTTCGCGCATGTACCATTTGGAAACCAGTTCCATGCCGTCCGGATTGACCAGACAGGTCAGGATGATGGTGTTGTCCAAAAAGCGCAGCGTTTCTTCGTCTTTGAGGCTGTTGAATTGCCAGATGGTTTCGATCAATTGCGCCGGGCCTAAAACTTCGGTCGCGTGCAATCCGCCATCAATCCAGACGATGGCTTTGCCTTCTTTGGCCAAGGCGCGCGCCTGTTCGTTCGTCAAACCTTCAGCCTTTGCCAGCCTTCCGGCAATTTCCTTGTACCGATCCAGCTTCTTGTGATTTTCCGGCGAAGTGATTATGCCGACATACATTGTCCGGCCTTCGGCGGATTTTCCGATTTCGACCAGCTTCATGCGGTCGGATTCCGCATCCAGCTTTTTGATGTAGGCTTCGTATTGCGTGTAATTGGCGAGCTGATAATCGTCGCCGATGTTGAATCCGAAATGAGTTTTGGGACTGGTCAGGTTTTGAGCAGAAGTCGAGACGGCTGTCAGCGCGCAAAGCAGCAGCGCCATCAGCAAGCGACCAAACAGGTTTTTTTGCATTGGGCAGACCTCGTTGTTGAAATTACAGTACGGGGAGCGTAAGCGACCTGCCTGCGGCAAATCTGCGATTGCTGCTGCCAGTACTGATTCAAAATTGATTTTGTGGTGAAGCGGAATTCGGCGCGACTATAAAGCCTGCCGAAAATTCGTGGCAAGGCTGAATACGTTTTACGACGGTGAATGGTTACGCAGGCTTTGGCTTCAATTTGCCCGGCATGTAAGCCGTCGCTATAATGCGCGCCGACTTCATCAATGCAACCAATCACTTCAAAACTCAGATTCGACGCCGTTGTGTTCGACCTGGACGGCACTCTGGCCGATACCTTTTCGACGGTGTTGCGGCTGTTCAACCGCGTGATGCTGGACAGAACCGGTCGCCAGTGGCAGTTGGAAGAAATGCTGCCGTATTTCGGCCCGCCCGAAAGCGTCATGTTTCAGCGAATGTTTCCCGCCATCGAAGTTCACGAACCGATGATTGCCGATTACTTCCGGTTCAGCCACGAAGACGGTCACGAGATCAAACCGTTTGACGGCATCAGCGAACTGGTCAGCGAATTGAAAAGCTCCGGCGTCAAGCTTGGCGTGTTCAGCGCCGCTAACGCCGAAGCCGCCCGCGTTCGAGTCGGCCACGCAGGTTTGCTGGATTTTTTTGATGAAGTCATCGGCGGCGATTCGGTCACGAACAGCAAACCGCATCCCGACGGATTGCTGCATTTGATGGAGCGGTTCGGCGTTGATCCGGCGGCGACGGTTTATGTCGGCGATATGGTCGCCGATGTCCAAGCCGGCAGAGCGGCAGGCGTCACGACCGTTGCCGTGACTTGGGGCGCGGATTCATGGAATCGGCTGTCGGCTGCCAAACCAGACCACGTAATAGATCATCCGCGACTGCTCAGAAACATTATTCGCGCTGATTGAAAACAAACCGTAAAACTCAAGGTAAGTTATGTCACTCAATCTGAACGGTATTATTGCGGCCTTGCCGACACCTTATGGCTACGATGGCGAAGTGGATCACAACAAACTTCGGGACAATGTCCAGAAGTGGAATCAGACCGATCTGCTGGGATTTTTGGCGCTAGGTTCGACCGGCGAATTTACGCATTTGACGGTGGACGAAAAACTGGCGGTGATTGAAACCGTTCGTAGCGCGATGGCTCCCGATAAGTTGTTGCTGGCGGGAACCGGCGAGCTTTCGACGCGGCAAACCATAGAGATGACCCGGCGCGCTCACGATTACGGAGCCGACGGAGCCGTCGTCGTCACGCCGTTTTATTACAAGAAAGTGCTTTTTGACGAACATCACATTTCGCATTACGAACGCATCGCCGACAGCGCGCCGATCCCTGTCATGATTTACATGATTCCGCAATTTGCCGGAGTCACGTTGATGCCCGAAACAATCGCGCATCTGGCAGGACATCCGAACATCATCGGGTTGAAAGAAAGCTCCGGCGATTTGTCTGCGATGAAAGACCTGTTCCGCGAATTGAAAACGACAGACTTCAATGTGATGGTCGGTTCGCCAGCGATTTTGCACGAAGCTCTGGAAACAGGATGTTCCGGCGCAGTGCTGGCGGTTGGCTGTCTGGCTCCGAACGCAGCTTGCGCGGTTCGCCAAGCCTGGCAGGAAGGCCGTTACGAAGACGCCAAAGATTTGCAAAGCCGACTGGCCAAACTGGCGCGGGCGACTGCCGCCAACGGCGTAGGCCATTTGAAAGCCGCGATGGATTTGACCGGCTATTACGGATTTTTGTCGCGTTCGCCGCTGCCGAACCCGACCGACGAAGAGCGCAAAGAAATCGCTGAAGCGATTGCCGAAAGCGAATTATTCGAAAAGAACGAAGACGGCCTTTGGTCAGAAAAGAGCCACCACTTCGTCAATGAGTTTGCCGACTGAAAACAGAGATTGAGGGAAGGAGGGATTGAGGGATTGAGGGAAATAGAGTGATTGTGGCTCTTGCCCTCCACCCCTCTTTCCCTCTGTCTCTCAATCTCCCCATCGCCGAAAGAGGGAGAAGGATGACCGAACACCGAACGATCAAGTTCAGCGACATTCCCAAAACATCAAAACTGTACAAAGATTTTCTTTACGACTTCAGCCACGTTTCCCAGTTTTATCAACCGGAAGGCTTGGACATCAGCGCGCTGATTCCGCGAGCCAGGCAGGTGACGGCGCAGACTTTTCATCGAGACGCAGTCGCCGATGTGTTAAGCGACCAAAACCGGCAGGCAGGCGCAGGCGAAGAGACTTTCGCCAATCTTGAACGCTTGCGGCAAAACGATTCCGTCGTAGTCATCACAGGCCAACAAGCCGGATTGTTCACTGGCCCTTTGTACACAGTGTTCAAAGCTCTGACGGCGATCAAGCTGGCTGAACATCTGCGCGCGCAAGGCGTCAACGCCATTCCTATGTTTTGGATTGCCGCTGAAGATCACGACTTTGAGGAAGTGAATCACACACGATTGGTCAACCGCGAAGGTCAGTTGGCGACGGTAAATTACATAGCCTGTTCGCCAAAAGAAGGCAAGCCAGTCGGGCACGTCAAACTGGCCGAAGGCGTCAGCGAAAACATTGACCAGTTGTTGGCGATGTTGCCGGAATCGGAATTCATTCCGCGTTTGGCTGAAGACTTGCGCGATGCCTACAAAGCCGAAGCCGGATTTGCAGATGCTTTCGGCAAATTGATGATGAAGCTGTTCGGCAAATTCGGCGTCGTGCTTATCAACCCGCTGGATGATCGGCTGAAGCATGTTTCCGGCGAGATTTACTCCAACGCGATGGCGCGTGTGCCGGAATTCGCCGACCGATTGGTGACCGCCAGCGCCAAACTCGAAGCCGCCGGATACCATTCGCAGGTTTACACCAGCCAGGAATCCGTGCCGCTGTTTATGTTGGACGACGGGCGCCGCACGGCGATGGTTCGCCGCGAAGACGGGCGTTTTTACCTGAAAAACGGTGACAAGAGCTTTGCCGCCGATGAATTGCTGGACACGGTCAATCGCTGTCCGAATTGTTTCAGCCCCAACGTCACCTTGCGCCCAATTGTGCAGGATTACTTGCTGCCGACCGTTGCCTACATAGGCGGCCCGGCGGAAATTGCCTACTTCGCGCAGCTTCGCCCGAACTATTCGCTGCTGGGCAGAGTCGAACCTGTCGTTTTGCCGCGAGCGACTTTCACCTTGATCGAAAAACGCCACGCCAAAACGATGGCCAAATACGGCATCGAATTCAGCGACCTGTTTGAAGGTCAGGAAGCCGTGCTGAAAAAAGTCGTCGAAGGCAGTTTGGACAACGACACTTCACGAATCTTTGACGAAACCGAAAAGCTTTTTGACGACCAACTGGAAAAGCTCCGAGCTTCGTTGGTGTCGGTTGAACCTACGTTGAGCGATGCGCTGAAAGGCGGACGCGAAAAGATTTTTTACCAACTCAACAACCTGCGAACCCGTTTCGTCCACAACCGCAGCAAGCGCGACGAAACCACCGGGCAGCAGATTGAAAAACTCTTTGCCGTGTTGTATCCGAACAAAGGCTTGCAGGAACGCGAACTCAACGTCGCGTACTTTTTGGCGCGATACGGCTACGATTTGATTGACCGAATTTACGAAGAAGTCGAAATCGGCAACCACGATCACAAGCTAGTGTTTCTGTAATTTAAGCAGCTACTCTAAAAACACTAAATCACGACGCCTCAATCTTGTCAGGGTATGTCTGGCGAGATTGAGGTTTTTTTTGGCTGATACGCTGACGCTGCTTGTCGGATTAAGCGAAAAGCGCAGGGAAATGTGATTTAGAGGGAAAAATCACTTGTAGGGCAGGGGGACGGTTGGTAAATTGCGTTTGTCGGGTTAGTTCTCACATCTGACAAACATCGTTTCAATCCTGTGGTATCTCCAACGCTTGCTGGCTTTATGGTGCCTCACTCGTCGAAGCAAGTTTTCGGATACATCCCACGACACAGGAATTTCACTGGCGACGGTGTTTCTTTCATTTTTGCGAAATTTCTGAACCCAAAACCGCTGGGGAACCGGCGAAAAAGCACTTACGCGCTTTGTTGAGACGCGACTTTTGCGTTTCCAGCGCGAGAAAACAGTTGCGGGAAGCGTCTGGAACACGCTTCCCGCGATTGAAACCATTTACTTGGAGTTACAAGCGCCACTCGAAGATTGCCGAATGAGCGAGTCTTGTTGAATGGTTTCGGCAACCATCTTACCGATGCCTCCATTCACAACGCAAACTCTCAGCTAGCCTGACAAATAGGCGTGTAACTCCTCTGCTCGCTTCAAAGAATTCAATGTCTAACCTGAAGCGACTTCTTTGGGAGAAAAGTATGCGAATCAATTCAGAAAAGAATATTGCCATTAGCGCACTTTTGTTGCTGGGAGTAGCCATAGCAGCAGTGTTTTCATATCAAAATTTTGCTGTAATGGCAGAAAGCCAAGCCGCTGAGCCAAATTCAAATAACAGCATGGAAATGTTGCAACAAGGCTGCCCAGGAAACTTGATTGCAAATCATAGTTTTGAGAATGGCTTGACCGGATGGGATGTAATTCCTGGGGTGTTTATTGTATCAGGTAGTAATGTGCCTGATGGTTCAAATGTGGCTGTTATTTCGGGACTTAGTTCGGGACAAGGACAGCTAAGCCAAACCATAACAGGCATTACCCCTGGTAGTAATTGCGTCTTGAGTTTTTATGATCAAGGACAAGGTAAAGTGCGACTTGACTCACAAGAATTAGGGGCATTCATCAGTTCCCCGCCAAGTGAGTTTATGCTTTTCACATATTCGTTTACCGCAACGTCATCAAGCCATACGATTTCCTTTACTGATGCCCCAGGATCACAAGTATTTGCCATAGATAATGTTTGTTTGATTTGCACGGCTCCGTGTACTCCGCCTGTGGCCACGATCACTGCGTCAGCAGCGGCTTGTGCTACTTCGACCGGTAATGTCGCTTCTGTGCCCGATGCCGGAATGAATGCGACGTATACATGGACGATCAACAACGGCGGCTCAATTACAGCCGGACAGGGAACTCCTTCGATCACCTGGACTGCTGGAGCTGCCGGAGCTACAACGATTGGCGTGACAGTGACCGTGCCGGGAGGATGCTCGGCGCAAGGTTCACAGCAAGTATCGGTCGCCAATTGCTCCGACCTGGCTTTTGGCGGAGAGCCTGGAAGCGGCATTCCTGGCAAAG
>CADECP010000028.1 GCA_902825875.1 uncultured Acidobacteriota bacterium | reverse complement strand
ACGTTGTGTAGCAGAAGGCATCATCTCAAACTAACTTTGTCCAAACTCGTGAATTTAAGGCATACGCTGAAAGGCACGACTAGCTTCTCAAGACCAACACTGCTCTACACAAATAGCATCATCACCTTAGCCGCATCCATTGCAATGAAAGGATTCGTTTCTCAAGGTTTGTATACAAGGATCCCACCAGCCAATATTGTACCCATCCGATAAACATTCACAGCAGCAATCTTGTACGCAAGGATAGTTCACAGTCGTACATAGAGGATTCTTAGACCATTCAGTACCATCGCATTGTATCGTCACAAGAGCGATTTTACAGCCACCGGTTATATTCGTTTTAGTACAGCTTTGAACGTGATCACAGCTTGGCACGGAATATGTAGCAGGCGCATTAAGCAGCAATAAAGCAATTAGTGTTAATCCAATTTTTTTCCGCATAATTGATCTCCTTTTGAATGGTTACCTACCTTCAGATTATCGGCCAAGATATTTTTCTATGGCCTCTTGCTGATTACCAGCGGAGAGGCTAAGTATAAATTTCCCGTACATTTTGGCACCGTGGTGTAAAGGATGCGTGTCTAGCCTTAATTCCGTAGGAAATGATTCGCTCCGCAGCAATGATATTATCCCCTCTAAGCTTCTACCTTGTTGCTTGTAGAGTTGAGCCAACCATTTCTTGCATCGCTCTGCTCCTTCTCTTTCTTCATTTGTTGTTTTTGAACTGTAATGCTTCGGATCAAGATCAATAACGTCTTTGTTAGCAAACTCGACGTATATCAAGGAAACTTCCGCCTTTATAATTCGTGCGGGAAACGGAACAGATGTAGTACTGGATGAATCCATCGTGATTTCACTACCAGGCGCAAGTGATCGAGACTTTCTATAATCTTGAATGTCCGGGTGATAGATCGCGTCCATCCCTGAATATCCAGACAAGCTAGTAGGCCTGCCGTTATTATCAGCAGTAAAAGTCCACTCAAGAGCCAACGCCGTAATAGCTTGAGTCGTATTATTCTTTACTACGCAAGAATAGCTCTCAATCTCATTAGGTGCAGATAGTTGTATTTTTCCACGCTGAACTTCCACCGGAATTACACCACCTTCGTGAGGCAATTGTTTTATATCCACTGATAGTTGCGTTTTCTGATACTCATAAACTTGTTTCGATTTCCCTCTGAAAGCGAAAACCACAATCAGGCAAAGAAACACAAAGACACTGACTAACGTAACTCTTCTGGTACTCATAAGAAATAATCTCCTTCTGTTGACTTTTGTTATTATCAACGACAATTGACAATCCATTTAATCAAGACCTAGTCACACTCTTAGTGCAATCTCAAACGAAAACCTTAATGCTCTGGTGAATAAGTTTTCGCGTTTTCTAGGCCACCATCGAAAAAGCTCACCCGGCATTGATGATATTTTTAAGCTTCTTTATTAGCGCGCTTTTCTCAGGGTAGACCGACTCTTTCTTGATCCCCAGTTCTTTTGCTATTTCCTCTCCATTCAATCCCCCGGCAATCAGGTAAAAGAGCTTTCGCTCGTGCTCGGTCAACTTGCCGATAGCCGCGAGCAAAAGCTTTTCTTGTTCTTCTGAGAGCAGGTTCTTCTCCTGTTCCGGCTGAGCGGCGAAAGAATCCGGCGAGAAATCTTCCAACGGCAGTTCCCGTTTCTGCGTTTTCAGCCGACGCAGGATTAACCGTTTGGCAATGGTGAACAGCCAGGTTTGCGGCTCTGACCGGTTGTCGAACGAACGCAGCGTGTGAAAGTCGTTGTCAATCAACAGCATCACAATTCGGCTGACAAGGCCGTCGAATTCCGTTTGGTCGGGATAGTGGCTCAGGTTCTGGCAGGCCTGGCGGACGGCTATTGGAATCTGGGGGAAGATGTCCAGAAACAGTTTTTCTATCTGGCTGATGGCAGGTTCTGGCGAATCCGGTTTGGGCATACAACTCCTCTTACTGTTGGCAGATTAGTCCCCGCGCTGGACAATCAGAAAGGTTGTAAAGAGATTCAAAGCTTGAGTTGGCGTCAGCCAGGATTGATAAGGCGGGCGGAGAGTAGCACGAAAAAAAAAACAGGAAAGAGTTTTCACAGATTTAACCAATCAGCGCGGTCATTTTCGGCATAAACGTTCTATTTTCTCACAACGATTTCGCGTGGGCTGAAGCCAAACAGAAAACCGTCGAAAGGTAATGCCTTTTTATTGCAGCCTTACGACTCGGTAATCTTTGTTTTGATAAACGACCTCGAACTGAGCCTTGGAATCTTTGTGCAACACGGCATAACGCGCGTTGTATTTTTGACTGAGTGCCAGCAATTGCTCATTCGTCAGTTTGGCAAAAGCCTTGTCAAGCGGACGGCGATTTTCAAAGCCTCTGCCGTTTGGCAGTTCGCCGCCGGAAAGGTCGCGCAACCGCTCAAACCATTCGGCCAGAAACATTGAGCCGTCCGGATTCAATTTGAATTCCGCCACGATGGAACGTTCCGACAAAACGGAAAAACCGTTTCTGCCCGGCGGAACCAAGTACACAGTGTCGCGCGGGCCGTTGGCTTTAACCCACAACGCGGCGTTTACCCAATTCGACGGTTCGTCGGCAAATCGTTTGACACCGAAGTGATACGGCACTTCGATTTGGCGCGGCGAATGCCATCCCCAAATTGCTGCGGCAATAATCAGCGCCACACTGACTGCAACCGCCAGCTTCTGATTCGTCAGCCATCGGTTCACAAGCAGCACCAGACAAATCGCCCCCAGAATCGTCACCAACGGCGTCAGCCGCAAAAACTGAATCTGGGCAAGTTTGTCGTTTTTGATGAGGTAATAATCGGCAAAGTGAATCAGGCACAGATCCGCCAGCGACCAACCGCAAATGAACAGTTTGCCAATTGCCTTGCGAGTTTCAGAATCACCTGGGCGAAAGAAAAAGACCACATAAACCAGTCCGATCATCAGCAAATGCCCTGTTACCCAGAACGCAGCAGCGGTTGAACTCAGTTCGAAGTGATGTGGGTGGCGAAAATCAATGTAATACGCCGACGAGATGGAAGAACTGGCCAATCCTTGTTGCAGCATCTGCGCGACATGCCACAACGCTGGCGAAGCCGGAATGATCGCCAACATCAGCAACAACGCCGTTTCCTTCCAGCCAAATTTCCCCAATCGGGTGATGTAAAAATACGACGTCATCAGCGCCAGCGTCACGCCGATTTGCAGATGCAGCAGAATCGTCACGCCGGTCAGGAAAATCGCCAGCCTGAATTTTTCCTTGATCAATGCTGTCAGCACCAACAACACCAGCGTGTGTGCCAGATGCGGCGGCATGACTTCCGGGTCGCCCAGAAATTCGTTTGCCTCCAAACCTTTTCCCGTCCACAAAAACCGCGTGGCAGCAAAAGCTCCGACTACCAAAAAACTCCAACGTGACAAACCAAGCTGGCTGCACAACCCAAACAACGCTGCGCTGATGGCCAACATCGCCAGCACACCCAACACGGCCAGCGCGCGATCTTCGCCGAGCAGCGACGAACCTCCAGCAACCAGGTAAGCAAACGCGCGATGATGATAAAACCTCAGTGCGATGTTGAAATCGCCTGGCAGGTAATTCGGATCGAGGATTCGCCGGACAACCGGCAACAAGCCGACGTGATTGGACGAACCGATGCCGATGCCTCCGTTGCAATAAATCATGCCGGCGGCCACAGACACGATGCTCAGCAGATTGAGCAATTGGGAAACCAGCGGTTTGTAGTTGGAATTCTGTTGATCGTTCATGGTTTGGTTGAATCGTTTTTGGTCAGCGTCGCCAGACAAGCCAAGCCAACGCCCGTCCAGCACAGCAGTCGCAGCTTTCGATAAATGGCCAACGTTACGCCAGCCGCCGTGCTCAATCCCAACGCCGCCGCCAGCCAGGCACTGCCTGCTTCGTCAATGCCGACTTTGGCCGGAACAAACGCGAACAGCAAATTTATCAGCCGGTTCAAAGCTTCCAACACAAAAGCCGCCAGCCAGCTTGCATCCGCGCCGGTCAGTTTTAAGGTCAAAAACACTTCGGCAACTCCGGCGAGATGAAACATGGCTTCGCCCGCCATGACCCATAAAAAGTCTTTGGGATGTTTGCGAAAAAAATCGAAGACGTATTCTTCCAGTTCCAGCAATTGATGAAGCTCTTTGTCCAACAGGCGATGAAAACGGGCGACTGGGATCAGCCGTTTGACCGCTTCGCAAAAGCGTTCGACCACGACGAACTTCAAACTGAAAACAACCGCCATCAAAACCAGCAGCACAATGTTCAGCGCAATCGCCACAATCAGGATGGTTTGGAATTGCCCGCCAAGTTCGACGCCGAACAGCAACGCCAGCATGCCGCCGAGCAACAACAATCCGCACGATGACGTGTAACTCAACAATTCCACCGCCGCCGCTGCCGAAGCTTGTTTGACCGGGACTCGTCCGCCGAAAAAAAACACCCGCGAAGATTCGGCGACAAATGGCCCGGCGGAAGTCACCACGCCCATCGCGTCGGCTGCCAAACGCGCGCGCAACACAGGCCAAAATCCGCCAAGCTCTGTCACGCGCATTGATGGTTCAAAACAGCGAAACCACGCCCAGGCTCGACCGAGCGGTCGCAACGCCGACACCGCCAGCAAAAGCAAAAACCCAGCACCCAACGATCCGACGCGCGCGGCGATTTCCTGCCAGCCGATTTGCCGAACGATGTACACAAACAACACCAATCCGGCCAGCAGCGAAATCCCCGCCACAATGTGCGAATGACGTTTCAACGTATTAGCGGTTCTCCTTCGGACGTTTCAGGTAATAAGCGGTTCCCGCCGGTGTGCTCTGAACAGCCACCAATTCCCAGCCCTTTAGCCCCAGTTTGTCCAGATTGCGCTGCAACACTGAATTTTCCCGAAAAGAATCGTCTGCTTTTCTCTGCCCCAAATCACCAACGCCGCTCAGGTTGGCGTGTCCACCGGCAACAACCATGTACTCCCATTGAGTCACAACCGGTTTAGCCGAATCCTTTTCGCCATTGGAGCTTTGGCCAGTCACACGCCACGTAACCACCAGCGACACAACCAGCACGGCGGCTGCCGTCAACAATTGAACTTTTTTGGACATAGAAAACTCCTTCGATTGAAAATACAAGTTGAGAAAACACACTCCACTCGAAGTTGGCGATGCCGACCTCAACGCGGAATTACCCACGGCATCAGGTAGGCGTAAACCATCACGATCACGCCAACCAGCGCCGCCAACACCAAGCTGTGCCAAAAGACTGCTTTGAAAATGGCGGCTTCGTTGCCGTGTTGTTGAGTCGCCGAACTGGACACGACGATGGATTGCGCGTCAATCATTTTGCCCATCACGCCTCCGGCGGAATTGGCCGCGCCCATCAACACCGGACTCAGATTCAATTGTTCGGCTGTGACTTTTTGCAGGTTGCCGAACAAAGCGTTCGATCCGGCGTCGGTTCCGGTCAAAGCCACACCCAGCCAGCCCAGCATTGTGCCGAAGAACGGAAACCACCAACCGGTTCCGGTCAGGCTCAACCCAAGCACGGTGTCCATCCCGCCATACCGCGTGACATAAGCCAGCGCGACCATAAAGCTGATGGCCAGCAGCGAAGGAATCATTTCCACCAACGTCCGGCCAAAAATTCGCAACGCGCGCGTCAGCGACAAACCCAGAAACATCGCCGACACAATTGCGCCGACAAACACCGCCGTTCCAGGCATGGCCAGGAAGTTCAAATCAACCATGGCCGCTTCGGGCGTTGGAACCGGCGCAACCGGCGGAACTTTCAACACCGCGTTGTGCAAGGCAGGCATGGGAATTTTCAGCCAACTGAACACGAAAAACTTGTTGATCTTCGGATAGCTGGCGAAAAAGATCAGCACCGAAGAAAGGATGAACGGCGACCATGCTTTCAAAACCACAAACGCTGAATGATGTTGGGCAGCGGGACGGCGGGATTGAGGGAAAGAGGGCGAATCACTCCGTCCCTCTGTCTCTCCGTCTCCCAGTCTCAACTCTCTTGCCGGTCGCCAGAATTTCAAAAACGCCACCATCACCAGCAATGAAAACACAGCCGAAACAACATCCACCAATCCGGCTTCCTGATAATTCGACCAGTAAAACTGCATTCCGGCGAACGAGAGTCCGCTGACCAACAGCGCGGGCCAAACCTCAAAGGTTTCTTTCCACCCGACCATGCTCCGCACCAACCACAGCGGCAGAATCAACGACATCGGCGGCAAAATGCGCCCGGCCATAGCGCTGAAATCCATTGCCGGCAGCCCTGTGACTTCGGCCAGCACGCGAATCGGATTGCCCACACCACCCCAAGCCACCGGAGCAGTGTTGGCGATCAAACACAACGTCGCCGCTTGAAACGGAGGAAAGCCCAAACCGATCAAAAACGATCCGGCGATGGCTACGGGAGCGCCGCCTCCGCCAGTGCCTTCAAGAAAAGCTCCGAAGCAGAAAGCGATCAAGACCAGTTGCAACCGTTTGTCCGACGACAACCCGGCAATGGATTGTTTCATCACGTCGAACTGGCCGGTTTCAACCGCGATGTTGTACAGAAAGATCGAAGCCACAATCACCCACGCAATGCGAATCATTCCGAAGATGACACCATGTCCGACCGAAGCCACAACCAACACGGCGGGCATTTTGAACGCCAGCAACGCCAACGCGACGGCCATCAACATTCCGGCCAGAGCCGAAACCCACACGCGCGCTTTCAATACCACCAGCACGAAAAACAACGTCAGCACGGGCAAGGCAGACACCGCCGTCGAAAGCGGCCACGAATTAAACGGATCGTAAACCTGCGTCCAGGGATTCACTTGGGACAAGGCTCCTTGTTCGGGATTTGAAAATCAGGTGAGCGGATTGTATCCCGCTGGAGCGCGGATTTGTAATCCGCCAGCCGGAGCGCGGATTTGTAATCCGCCAGCCGGAGCGCGGATTTGCAATCCGCCAGCCGGAGCGCGGATTTGCAATCCGCCTGGTTCGCGGACGTTCCGTCCGCCAGCCACACGCAAGCGTTACCTTTAATTCCATCAGAAAGTTTTTCTCTTTTGACGGGCGGACAGGATGTCCGCGAACCAGTGCGGACGGAACGTCCGCGCTCCAGTTATCGGCGAGGAATTTTCACCCAATTCAGTTTGGCTGTTGCGCCGCCTGCGCGGTCGTAAAATTCCAGTTTGAGGCGATGGCTGCCTTCGGTCAGAAACACTTCGGCGACGAAGCTGGTCGGTGGTTGGTCGCGCCATTCATCCAGCACGAGTTTGCCGTCAATAAACAGTCGCGCGCCGTCATCCGCCGTCAGCGAGAAGCGGTAGACTCCAGCAGGCAAAATCACTCGGCGCGTCCAGCGAACTGAAAATTCGTCAGCGACAACTCCGCAATTGTCGCCGGGATTCGTGAAGTTCCAGTCAAAGTTCAGCGCGCTGTCGCCGTCGTCTCGAATCATTGCGGGCTGAACGCTGAACTCCGTGTTGTTGAAATACTCGCCGCGCCAGTGGTCTTGCGGAACGTCGGCAAAACATGGATGCCGTTGCCAACTGAATTTCATCGCCGCACTGCCCCAGCGTTCAAAGTATTCAATCGTGATGCGGTGATTGCCCGCCGTCAGCCACACGTCGAAGCTTTCCGTCGTCACCTGTTCGCGCCAACGATCAAGCCGCAATTGACCATCAATGAACACGCGAAATCCGTCATCGGCTGTCACCGTGAATTGAAAAACTCCAGCGCCAAAAGCCAGCGTGCGCGTCCAACGAGCGGAAAAGTTATCCTCGCTTATGCCGCACAAACTTTCAGGACTACCAAGTCCCCAATCGAAACTCAATGCGCCGTCGCCTTCGTCGCGCACGACCAGAGGTTTTCCAGACAGGTCGGCATTGTTGAAATACTCGCCGCGCCAATGCCCTGCCGTCACAGGCGTTATGCACGGCGGAACTTGCCAACTGAGTTTGACCGAAGCTCTGCCGCCGAAATCCACGTATTCCAGTTTCAATTCGTGCCGGCCAGCGGTTAGTTCGATTTCGGCAATGAAGCTGGCGGATTGTTCTCGCCATTCGTCCAGTTTCAACTGGCCGTCCACATAAAACCTGACGCCGTCGTTTCCGCCGACTACAAACCGATAACGCCCCGCGCGAAAGGCAGCCGTGCGAGTCCAGCGAACCGAAAAACCGTCGCGCCGCACGCCGCAGTTTTCCGCCGGACTGCCGTCCAACCAGTTGAATTCCAACTGCCGGTCGCCGTCATCGCGCACCATCACCGGTTCGCCGCTGAGGTTGTCGCTGTTGAAATACTCGCCGCGCCAATGGTCTTCGGCGATTTCGGTTACGCACGGCAGAGGTTTCCAGCGCAAACCGACCGGCACACTCGCTCCGCCGCGAATCTCAAACACCAATTGATGATTGCCCGCGCCAAGCTGCAAATCGAAACTTCCATTGGCGTCGCCGTTCCATTTGTCGAACAGCAATCGGCTATCAACAAAAACTTTTGCGCCTGTGCCGGAAGCGATTTCAAAACGATAAGCTCCCGCGCCAAACGGAACTCGCCGCGACCAGCGAACTGAAAAGCTTTCCGGCAAAACGCCGCACGCCGCTTCAGGACTTTGCCCGCGCCAATCGAAAAACAAATTCGCATTGCCGTCGTCGCGCACCATTTGCGGCTGACCGGCCAACGCCTCATTCGTGAAGTATTCACCTCGCCAATGATCCGCCGACACAGCGGCAAAACATGGATGCGATTGCCAGTTCAAACTGAACGCCGCGCTGCCCCAACGTTCGTAATACTCCACCACGATTTTGTGATTGCCCGCCGACAACTGAACATCAACCGTATGGGTGCTGAGCGGTTGATCGTTCCAACGGTTCAATTGCTCCTGGCCGTCAATGAACAACCGAACTCCATCGTCGGCTTTGATGGTGAACCGATACGAAGCGGCGCTGAACGCAACCGCACGAGTCCAACGCACGGAAAAGTTGTCGGGATTGATACCGCACTCTTTGTTCGGCGACGCAAGTTGCCAGTCGAAATCCAGAAAGCGGCTGTTGGATTGGGTATCGTCGCGCACCATCGTGGGCGCTCCGCCGAGGTCTGTGTTGTTGAAGTATTCGGCTCGCCAGCGGTCAACGGCGATTGGCCGTGAAGGAAAGCAGGTTTGAGCGGAAAACGTCTGGGCTTCCGCCGGACGGTAGGGAAAGTTGAAAGTTGAAAGTTGAAAGTTGAAAGTCAGAAATCCGAAAAGGCAAAAGGCAAAAGGCAAAAGGCAAAAGGCAAAAGGTCGGCACTTCTCTTTTTTCAGAAAACGAACTCCCATCCTTTTGACTTTTGATCTTTGGTTTTCGATTTCAGGCAAGGTCTTTCAACTTTCTACTTTTGACTTTCAACTCACCGAACCCCGCGCCAGGCCGCTTGAGTTTGATTGCCAACCGTCCGCGTGTTGTAACGTTCAAGATAATCCTGATGGCGTTTGTCGTTCGGGTAAGCATCGCCGGGCGAATAGGGATAACTCTTCATTTTGTGAAAAGGGAGTTCGCCAACAGTTTCAGGCCGCGCAGAGTTCACATCCATGTCTTTGCCAAAGCCGTCGGCAAAAACCAGATAGGTTCGTTTCCAACCGCTCGGCAAAGCTGGCAACCGGCGAGCCTCGAAATCCAATTGAATTTCGTCGCCGTTGCGCGTGACGACATACATATCATCCGCCGCCGTCAGCAGTTCGCGCACATCGCCAAAGCGTGTGTAATTGCCAAGATGTGCTTTCCAAGGAGCAAACGGTTCAATCGTTCGGTAATCGTAAATCAGCGGCTTGCGCCCATCGGGTGAGTATTCGCGCGGAAACCCTCGCCAGCGCAAATTGGCCGCAACCGGATCGAGCTTGGTGATTTTCATCGCTGTGTTGCCTTCGGAAGCGTCCACCAGAATCTGATCCCAGTAAATTCGCATGCTGGTGACGATGCGAACGCGGCTGTCCGCGCAGAGGAATTTGCCAGTCAGATCAACCGTCATCGTCTTCGGCAATCCGGCGGGAAACCCCATTTGCGGAATTACGGTTTGCCATTGGCCAGCCGCATTTTTGACTTGCAGGTAAGGCGGCACTAGCTTTTCGCCCGCTTGAGCCGCTGACAGGTTGGAAGTCGAATCGGCGTAATCAATCCACGCGGTCATCAACAGCAAAACCTGTTTGGCTTTGGCGGTGTCGCCCAAATCCAGTTCGATGGCGTGCTCGCGCGCGTAGCCTTTGAATCGCAGCTTTTCAAAGGCTTCGGGCGAACGGCGATCAATGTCTTTGATGAGCGGCAAAATGTCTTTGCCCTTGTCGTCGGTTGCGGCGACGGGCGGGCGAGGCGATTTCGCCGAAAACAGCTTGAACGCCGGATAAGGTCGCTCAGGCATCAATCGTTCGTTCGGATAAATTTCCACGTCCGCCGGATGATCTACTGCCAGCAATTTGGCTTCGTCGAAAAAGATCACTTCTTCCAGTTGGTTGTTCATACGCAAAGACAACAAACCGTCTTTTTCTTTCAACTGTTCGGCGGTGACGCGAATGTATTCGTCCGTGTCGGGGTAGTTGTAAACGCCCGGAGCCAGCAAATAACCAATCGCCGATCCGCCAAGAAAATCTGTCACGAAGCCGTATTCGCTGCCGTTCCAGGCGTACAGCAATGGGCACGAAGTCCCTTTGCGGTCGAGTTCATCAACCGAATTGTCGCCGGGTTTGATCGCCAGTTCGGATTGCATAATTCCCGCCGGCCAAAACATTGTCAGCGCATCCACCGCCGTTCGATCTCCCAAACCGAACGTCACTCCCGCCGAAGCCACAGCCGGTGAAGCCGAATAAACTTCCAGTTTTTGCCGCAAACTGCCGCTTCGCAATTCGACTTTGGCCCCAAGCGCGCTGCGATTGCTGGTCTTGCCCGCAAGCTGAATGCGCGCGAAGTTTTTGCCGAAGCCTTCGGATTTCAGCGTCACGATTGAACCGTCGCCGACGAAGCTGAGCAAATCAACTCCGCCGTCGTTGGTGATGTCGCCGAGTGCAAAGGAGCGAGAGAGAGGAGTCGGGAGTCGGGAGTCGGGAGTCGAAATCACCACAGCATCTGCCAGCTTGTCGCCGAGTCCTCTCTGCAAACTCACGCCAGCAGCCGTTTGCGTCACAACATCCAGCAAACCGTCGTTGTCGAAATCGGCGATTTGAGCGGCAAACTCGCCCCGTCGCTCCGTGGCTCCTTCACCCTTTCGCGCGAAAGCGCCTTTACCGTCGCTCAAAAACAAGGCGCTGTTTCCGTCCGCATCGGGCAGGTAGAAATCCACGAAGTTGTCTTTGTTCAAATCGCCTGCGCCAACGCCCAGAGCTTTGCCGCTGAAATTGATTCCAACCGAAGCCGCAATCTCTTTGAACGAACCATCGCGCTGATTGCTGAACAGTTGCGCCGGAGAACCGTAATTGACGACGAAAAAGTCTATGTCGCGTTGGTTGTTGTAATCGGTGGGAACGACAGCAGTAGTTTTGGTTTTGCCGCCGGCCAAACCGGTTTTCGCGGTGATGTCGGTAAAGCTTCCGTTGCCGTTGTTCTGAAACAGACGATTTTCTTCTCCGGCAAAATCGTCCGGGAACGTCGCAGAATCTTTGGCTGGAAATTGCGACAAATCGGCAAAGTTGCCGACAAACAAATCCAGATCAGCGTCGTGATCGGCGTCCACCCAGGCCGCCGCCATCGCCCAGCCAGTCGTTTTCGGCAAACCGGATTTTTCAGTCACGTCGCTGAAACTGCCGTCGCCATTGTTTTTCCAAATCGCCAGCGTTTGATAGCCGAAAATCGCCAGATCAGTTTTGCCGTCGTTGTCAAAATCGCCAAAGACGACTCCGCTGACCAAACCATTCGTCGTCAATTTCGATTTGTCGGTCGCGTCGGCGAATTTGCCGCCTTCGTTTTTGAACAGCTTGATGAACGGTTTGCCGCCATCAACCCCGCTGACCAACGCATCGAGTTTGTTGTCGCCGTCAAAATCTCCGAGCACGATGTTGGAACTGAACGCAGCAACCAGTTCGCGTTTGGTGTCTTCGGTAAATTCGGCTTTGGTCAGTTTGCGCCCGAGCGCGGCGGAAAGCGGTTTGCCGGAAGTTTTCAGATTCAACCCGGCGGCGGCATCAACGAATTTGACCGCCAAGCCTTGTTTGGAAACCAACTCGGCTTCGGCTCCGGTGCTGACGACGGCTTCGGCGTACTTGCCTTTCTCGCCGTAAGTGTTCCCAAGCGTGGTCGAATAGCCGGAAGCTTTCAGCTTTTGAAATTGCGCCAACAACTTTTGTCCTTCGGCCTGATTGCCCGCGCGAATCATCGCCTGAGCCAGACTGTAAACCGCCGTCGCGTTGTACGGTTCGGCATCCATCGCGCGGCGAAAGGCTTCGGCGGCTTGAACGTATTGCTGCTTGGACGAATAAATCTGGCCAATTTGAATGTTTGTGTAAGGGTCTTTCGGATCAACCGCCAGCACTTTGTTGAACGCGGCCAGAGATTCGTCGTACAAGCGGTCGTTTTTGTACGCTGCGCCCAGCACGTATTGCGCGTGCAAACTGGTCGGAGCGAGTTTCAACGCCGATTGCGCTTCGGTGACGGCGGATTTCACATCGTTCAAAAAATACTGCGCCATCGCCAGATTGACGCGCGCGATAGCGAAATTGGCATCTTGCCCCAAAGCCAGTTTGAACTGTTTGACGGCGTCTTCGTGTTTGTACTGCTCCATCAGCGCCACGCCCAGGTTGTTCAAGCGATAAAGCTCTTCGCGTTTTTGCGCGGCGGCGAGTTGCGAAGCATTGGGATTGATCGCCGAACAAAACATCCCGGCGAACACCAGAATTATGGACGCAGGAACCAGCACGAACGATGTGGTTTTATATTGCATACGATTTTCTTTGACCTTCAAACGAATGGAGTTAATGGCTCGCAGGGTATCAAACGAGGCGGGAAGGCTCAAAAGGCGTAAACGACAATCTTTCACTTTCTGCCAATAGGCCGATCAACAAATCGCGGTTGGATTCCAGCACGGCGGCGGCTTCGCGTTTGCCCAGCGCGTTCAACCGAGCGACGTTTTCGTCAAACTTGCGCTGGACTCGCCCCAGAATCTGGTCGAGCGGAACGCCTTCGGCAAAAGCCAGGTCAATTTCCGCATCGCTGCCAAAAAACGCTTCGGCCAGTTCATCCAGTTCATCCAGGTCTTCAAACGGAACGGCGAATTCTTCGGTATAGCCGAAAAAGGCTCGACAGCCTTTGGCGCGAAAATCGTGTCCCAACCCATCGGCGACAAAACAGGAAAGCAGGTGAACAACTTTGCCGCGAACTTCATGCGGTTCGTACCTGCCGACCCGAAAGATGGGTTCGTTTTCGTAACCGCAAAACGCATTTTCTCTGCCATGTCCGACTCCGGTCAGCAAAGCGATTTCGTCTTGGGCAGTGGAGGCGACTTTTCGCCGAATGGCTTTTTTGCCGGAAAGCAAAATGACGTAGATTCCCCGTTTTCGCAGACGGCGATACACACGACGTTGGCGATATTTGAATGCAGCTTTTGTGATGTCGTCGAAGTTGGCTTCTATGGCGAGGGCTTTGGCTGTGGTTTCGGGTTTGTCCGGCGACGGAGATTGTTGAACGGTCATCGTTTCGGATCAGCCTTTTCTTCAATCTCCGCCATCAATTTGGTCAACAGGCGATTTTCGATGTCCACCAATCGCATTCCGATTCTCGACCGGTTTCTGACTTCTTCAATCGCTTTTTCTTTGTCTATCACTCCGGTTCCGATCAGTCCCAGATTGAATTTCGGCTGAAGCTCAATCCGTTTGGCGGTGATTTCCGCTCGCTGCGGCGCTTCCAGTTCCGGCCACAATTGAGCGTCAATATCCGAGTTGAGAATTTCTCCTAAACTGACCATTGACCCATCGGAGCGAAGCCCAACCGGAAGTTTCAACTGCTTATCTATGCTTTCCAAAAAATGTTCGGGTAAACATCGTCCGGCATTCTGAATGGATACCATAAATTTTTACTCCTACGAAAAGTTGGCAATCAATCGAAACTCTTCATCTGATCCGACAACTTTTCGCAACGGGTTAAGGGTGGGGCTTAACGATTTCGATCCAAAGAAAACGCCAACATTAGTAGCACTTTTCGCCAGAGTCGGAGATAAATAATTTTCACTTCACGGCGGAACCGATTCGACTGAGCCTGATTCCCATCAATTTATCTAACACAGTTGCGCCTTTGTCAGGATTTCCGGCGGCTGGGTCGAACGACAAATGAACGTACAGCGCGCGAGCAAAGATGTTTTCGCGCGGCACAAATCCCCAAACACGACTGTCTTCGCTGTTGTCGCGGCTGTCACCCATGGCGAAATAACTGTTGGGCGGAACCGTGACTGGCTCTTTCACTGCGAACTTCGCCCTGTCAAACAGCACACCTTGCTCATCGTCATCGCTTGAACGACTATCAGAGAAATACACACGGTAAGTCGCGCCAGCGGGTTTTGGTTCAACCTTCTGAATCGCTAACTCGCCTTTTCTTTGATCCGGTTCTTCGACAATCGCGCGCTCTTCCGGGACTTCCTTGCCGTTAACGAAAACGCGGCGCCCTTTGACCTGCACGGTGTCGCCCGGAATTCCAATCACACGTTTGACGTAATTCGTCTTCGGATCGTTCGGCCACTTGAAGACGATGATGTCGCCGCGTTTGATTTCGCGCGTCGGCAGCAAACTGCCCAACACCGGAGTCGGTTTGCCGAAGATAAATTTGTTGACGAACAGATGATCGCCAATGTTGATGGTGTTCTGCATCGAACCGGTCGGCACGGCCACAGCCTGCGCAATAAAGGTCATCAGAAACAACGCCATCACTACGGTAATCAGCAGTTGCTCAAACACGTCACGGATCGCCGATTTCGGCGGTCCAAACGTCGGTTGCGGAGTCGAAGGTTGTTTTTTGGATTGATCGAACATAGTTGTCAGTAAAGTCTATTTGTTATCTGCCACGCGAAAACAAATCTTTGAAAGTTAAAATCCCAGCCACAATCACGAGGCCAAACATCCCGATGGCCCAAAAGATTTTCACCGGGCGCGACATTTGGCGCTCTTTCCCGGAAAAAAACATGAAAACTGTTGCCAGCGATATGCAAAGCATTTTCCAATCCCGCTGATACAAACTTAACAAGGTCATCATCCCACTAAATCCGATGATCACTTTTACCCAAATTGGAAAAGCGCCTGAAGTTTCGAAATTGGAAACCAAAGCGTCCCTGTTTGCATTAGTCAAAGTGTTGTTCATATTCCAGTTCAACCCCCTATCAGAAAGTTAAGCCTTAACTGGGGTGGCGCGGAGCAATTTACACTAACTCGCTGCCAGTGACCACGACCGCATCAAGCAGTCGCCAAAATACGATCAACCACAATTGCCCTCACGTCATCTGGCAGCCCAGTCAGCTTCACGCCTCTGACCAACATTCTGCGAATGTGATCTTTGCTGAGTCCGGTAAACCCAAGCTCACGCTGTCCCCAATGAAAAAGCCGCTTGCCGCTGATTACCGTGTGAGCCGTTTTCAAATCTGTCAGTTTGGCAGTAATCAGGTTTTCCTTTTCGGCAACCAGTGTTTCTGCTTCGGCCAGACTGCAACCGAAGTCTTTGGCGACTTTTTCAACCAGCATTTCGCGCGGCTCAGTGTCAAAACCTTCCGGCCAGTAAAGCGTCCGCCTTTCCCAGCACACCCATTGAATGGCGCAGATGGTTTTCAAACGTTGGCAGAGTGCCAACAATTGCTTTTCCACCTCAACGGAGTCTGCCCTTTTTCCCGATACAACTTCTAACTCAACACAAACCGGCTTCACATCCATCAAGTAATTTTCCAGCGAGTATCGGCGCAAAACAAAACAGTGCGAATCTGGTTTGTATGACTTTTCAACCTGTTCGTCAGTTCTGAAGTCGCGGTCAATGATGGCGTATCCGCGCTTCATCGAACTCTGAGCCAGAAACTCTGCCAACAACTTTTCAACCTGTCCGACTCCACCACATTCAAAGAACTCGACTTCTTTCAACCGATCATCAAACCACTGGCGAAAGGCATATTGGTCATCAATGCCTTCGACCAACACAACGACGCGACCACCTGCTTTGAACAGAATCTTGGTCAGTTCCGGCGAATGTGAAGTAATAGCGTGTGTCATCTGAGTTCAAAATTTTGTCAGCACACGTGTAGCTGAAGTGCCGAAGATTTCCGCAATCTCCCAGGAATGCGTTGTCACGATAAGCTGAAAAGGAATCATCTGCTGCATCTTCAGCAGCGCCTGCGCCAGTTTGTGCTGGTAAGCCGGATGCAGGCTGTTTTCGACCTCGTCAATCAACACAATGCTGTGCGGCAACAACCGGCGACGAAGCTCCATCAAGAGGATCAACAAATTTTGCTCGCCGGAACTGAGTTCATGAAGCTTGTGCTCGTGGCCATCGCGGGTGCGAACCATAACGTCGAGCGTCTTGCGCTGAACGTGAAAAGTCTTCCCTTCAAAGTCGAGTTCGTTTAGAAACTCCTGTGCTGACTTGAACTGCTCCGAATCGGCATAATCAAGCCAAATGAGATAGCTGCTTAAGGAACCTGGGAAAGCTCCTACAACATCAAACCGGTGAACAAATTCGTAAGGCAATACTTCTTTGTTTACTTGTTCCCCAGCAACTTTGAGCAGGTGTCTTGAATGCGGAAAGCAAAGAATTGTAGGTGGTTGATCACCATTCAGTGATGATTTAGCAAAGCCTGATAATTCCTTCCCTGTCTGTTGTTGCTGTTGAATCGCCACAATTAACTTACGAACCAGTTTTCCGCCTTCTTGCTGTCTGGTTAACCAAGCCTTCCTATCATCAGCCCAAGCAAAAAAAAGACTTTCCGCTGATAAAGTCACATCATTAGGTTTAGCCCCAAATGCAACGCTAAAAGCTGAGCCGTCAAGTAAAAATTCAAGCTGGACAAAATCAAAGGAAGGCAGGTCACCACGCCAACGCCAAGTGTTTTCACCAAGCTTTTGTATTGCCCATTCAATCGTCTTTAAGATTGTCGTCTTCCCGCTTCCATTTGCTCCCGCCAACACACACACCGGCAAAGTCTTTCCCTGTTCGTCATAAAACTCCACGCGCACGTCGTCCAGCGGGCCGCAGTTTTTGACTCGAATTGCGCGTAGCTCTAATTTCATTTTTGCCTCGTCGAATAAGTTGATTTTGCGGCAAAGCCTAAAGCATCGCTGCCAGAGGTTCAACGCTACTTTGCCAACGGCCACATCTCGAACATCAGCAGCGTCCAGATCAGTTTGCGGTGGTCGGCAATGCCGCGTTCGTGCTCGTCCAGCAATCGCTGCACATACGCCGCGTTGAACAGTCCACGCCGGTTCAATCGTTCCGGCGAAAAGATGTCGCGCACCAGCGAGCGCAGTTCGCCTTTGACCCATTTGGCGACCGGCATGCCGAAACCTTTTTTCGGGCGGTCAATCACGTCGTCTGGCAAACGGCCTCGCATGGCTTTTTTCAGGATGTATTTTCCAGTCCAACCAGAAATTTGGCCTTTCAGCTTCATTTCCACCGGCAGCTTCAGGACGAATTCGATGAAGGTGTGATCCAGAAACGGCGCGCGAGTTTCCAGCGAAGCGGCCATGCTGGCGCGATCAACTTTGAACAACACGCATTCGGCCAGATACAGCCGCGCATCCAATGCCATCATTTGTTCCGTCAGATTGGTGTGGCCGTTCAGCCGGTCGAGCGGCAGGACTTCGTCAAAGACTTGTTCATCAGGGCAAGCCGCGATGATTTCAGGCCGCAGCAGTTCGCGTTGTTGCGCCGCGTCATACGATCCCATCCAGATGGTGTGCCGAGTTCCAGCGCCGTGTGAAGCTCCGCGCACGAAGCGTTTGGCTTTGAAATCCAGCGACAGGTTTTCGGTCGAAACCGGCAATCGCGCAACGGCAGGTTCGATCAAACCGCTGCGGACAAATCCGGGAATCATCTGGTAAGCCCGCGCCATTCGATGAGCGCCGTAAGTCGGATAGCCTGCAAACAATTCGTCTCCGCCGTCTCCGCCCAACGCAACCGTCACGTGTTGCCGAGTGAACCGCGACAGCAAAAACGTAGGGATCAACGATCCATCGCCGAGCGGTTCATCCAGCAGGCGCGGAATTTCCGGCACTATGTCCAGCATGTCGCGTTCGGTGAATCGTTGTTCGTAATGTTCCGTGCCAAGCTGAGCGGCGACTTTGCGAGCGTAAGAAGATTCATCAAACGACTTTTCTTCAAAGGCGATGGAAAAGGTTTTGACCCGATCTCCAGCAGCTTCACAAGCCATTTCGGCCATCGTGCTGGAATCAATTCCGCCCGAAAGCAAAACTCCAAGCGGCACGTCTGACACCAATCGCATCTTGACGGCTTCGCGCAATCGGTCACGGACTTCTTCGGCGGCTTCGTCTTCGCTGATTTTCAATCGGTCGCCGTCGTAACTTAGCTGCCAATAACGTTCGGTTCGCCAACTTCCCTTTTCAAAAATCAGCCGATGCGCGGGCAGCAGTTTGCGAACGCCTTCGAGCATCGTGTGCGGCGAAGGCACAAATTCGTATTGCAGATACTTCCGCAACGCCAGCAGATTGACTCGGCGTTCAACTGACGGATGCTGAACCACGGCTTTCAACTCTGACGCGAAAACAAAAGCTTCGTCGGTTTGCGTGAAGTACAGCGGCTTTTCGCCCATGCGATCACGAGCCACCAGCAATCGTTGCCGCCGTTCATCCCACAGCGCGAATCCGAACATTCCGTTCAAGTGATTGACCAGATCGTCGCCATAATCTTCGTACAGATGAACGATGGTTTCAGTGTCGGAATTGGTTCGCAAGGTGTGACCGCGCGCCAGCAAGCCTTCGCGCAGTTCACGGTAGTTGTAAATTTCTCCGTTGAACACGACCCAGACCGAACCGTCTTCGTTGCTGATTGGCTGATGCCCTCCGGCCAAATCAATAATCGAAAGCCGCCGCATGCCCAAAGCCGTTTGGCTCTTGAAATAAAAGCCTTCGTCGTCGGGGCCGCGATGCGTGATGGCGTCGTTCATCGCGCGAGCGATTCGCTGGTTGGCAGGTTGTTGATCCAGATTGACGAATCCGATGATGCCGCACATAGCTTTCAGAAATATGTTTTTTCCACAAAGTCACACGAAGAAGACACGAAGATTTTTTGGACAGGATTCACAAGATTATTCAGGATTGGTTTCATCTCGACTTTTCGGTTGCTCCAAAAACTTCATCCTGTTGAATCCTGTAAATCCTGTCTAAAAATTCTGTTGTTTGAGTTACTGCGCCCCGCGAGATTTTTTAGTGACCTGTTCGACCATCTTGCGTTCGATTGGCCGCCCCTGAATCGGCGACGACAGCACAATCGAAGTCGCTGGCATGCCATAAGGCGTGATGCGATGGACGACTTGCTCCAAATGCTGAATCGAGGTGACGTGGACTTTCAGGATCAACGAATCGTCTCCGGTGACGCGGTGGCATTCGATGATTTCGGGGATTTCCCGAAAGAGCGTTTCCAATCGCGGCAGGACTTGATGAGCCAGGCCGATGCGAATGAACGCTGTGACTTGAAAGCCGACTTTTTCGGGATTCACTTCGGCGCGATAGCCAGTAATGATTCCGGCCTTTTCCATTTTGTGAACGCGCTCCATCACCGCCGGAGTGGACAACCCGACGCGACGGCCAAGCTCCGCGTAACTCGTCCGCGCATCGGCCTGCAACTCTTCCAGCAAGTGCCAGCCAATGTCATCCAGCAATTTTTCGTCTTGAGGGTTCATAAAACTTTATCCACAAAGTTCACGAAGGATCACAAAGAAAACCAAACCGGCTTCCTGCAACGGTGGTCATGAAAAAGCAATTGAGAGAAAAAAATAAACCGGAGCGGTTTCATGGCAACAATGCCACAATCCGAGCGGGCGCGCCTGTGCCGCCTTTGATCTTCATCGGCAGAGCGATCAGCGTTGCGCCTTTGGCGGGCAAACGATCCAGGTTGGCGACGTTTTCCAGGCCGTAGACGTTTGCGCCGTTCAAGACTTGATGCGTGATGAAATCTTTTGTCTGGCCGTGGTCAATGCTGGCGGTGTCTATGCCGATGGCTTCGATCTTTCGTTGCGCGAGCAGTTCGGCGGCTTCGCGCGAAATGCCTGGAAAGTGCAAATTGGCTGTGTCGCCGGGCGCGTCCGTGCCAAGGTATTTTTTCTTGTCCGGCCAGAATTTTCCCCAGCCGGTACGAACCAGCACGATGGATTCGCCTGGAATCTTGCCGTGCGCCGTTTCCCAAGCCGCGATGTCTGCCGCCGACAATTGGTAATCGGCGTTGCCGGAACACGCTGCGGCAATGTCAATCACGATGGCCGGGCCGACCAATCGAGTCAGCGGGATTTCATCCGCCGCCTGCTTGCCTTCGCCGAAATGGATGGGCGCGTCCAGATGAGTGCCGCCGTGTTCGCTGGCAGAGTATCTGGCCGCCGTGTACCAATATCCGCCCGCCGATTTTCCCCACGATTCTTTTTGCCATTCAAACGGTTTCGCCGTCGGCCAGTAAACGGTTTTGTCATCGAACGGATAAGTCAGGTCAACCAGCTTGGCTTCATCAATTTTGGGCGATTCCGTTGACTGGTTCGGAGCTTTGACGACTCCCGGTTCGGGCGCGTGTGAAGTTTGATTCCACAGCAGAACGACCCCGGCAACCAGAACGGCGGCGGCGAAGGCGAGCAGAAGTTTATGAGTGTGGTGCATGATTCATCCTCAAAAGTTATTCGATCTGGCAATGCCGCGATACATCTCAGCCAATATGCGCGGCGATTTCGGCATCAGAAACCGATCCAGCGTAGTGATTTCAAATCCGGCAGCGGCAATCAGATCGTCAATTTTGCGGTTCATGTTGCAACCCGCGCCGATGATTCGTTGCAACGGATTCAGTCTGTCCTGCCAGCGAGCAGTGTTTTGATCGTCGCTGCGTCCGTGTTCCCAAAAGATAAAGTTGCCGTCGGGTTTCAGCACACGGCGAATTTCAGCCAGTGCCGGTTCGGTGTTTTCAATTGAACACAGCGTCAGCGTCGTCACGACGGAATCAAACGAACTGTCAGCAAACGGCAATCTCCCTTGAGCGTCAAGCTGCATTTTGACGACCGGCAACGGGCATTCGGCAATGCGCTGGTTGACGAGTTCGGTGAGCATGTTTTCCGAATCCAGCACCGTCAATTTGCTGACGGTCGCCGGATAATGCGGCAGGTTCAAGCCTGTGCCGAAGCCGATTTCCAGCGTTTCGCCTGTGGCCGGTTCCAAAGCGCGCCGACGATATTTGCCCATTTCCGGCTTGCCCAAACTCCAATCCAACAAACGCGGAAAAATGTATTTCGAGTACAAACCCATCGCGGTTTCCCCTCTTCAAAATTTGATTGTGCGCGATGACTATACTGTCAGCGGCTTCGCTGTACCAAGTTCGAGCGGATATTGTAGGATGTCGTTCCTTAAAACACTGAAGATTCGGATCGAACATCCGCACTCATAATCACGAAAGGTCACCAAAGCACCAATGCGAGATCAGAGAGAAATCGCCAACATCATCGCCAACGATTTTGGAGCCAACGCCACTTACGTCGAAGACCTGCTCCGCCAATTCCAGTACAACCCGAATTCCGTCGGCGACGAATGGGGAAGTTATTTCCACACGTTGCTGGGCGGCAACGGAGCCGTGAAAATCGAAGCTCAGGCCGCTGCCGCAAAAGCTTCACCTGCCGCCGCGCCGCAAACTGTCGCTGCACAGCCCGCCGCCAAACCTGCTGCGCCCGCCGCTGAAACCGTTGGGGAACGTCTGCAAATTCGCGGCCCGGCAATGAAGATCGTTGAAAACATGGAAACCAGTTTGAGCGTGCCGACGGCGACTTCGCTGCGGCAAATTCAGATCAAACTGCTGGACGAAAATCGCCGCTGGGTGAATCGCCATCTGGATGAACAGGGCAAAGGCAAAACGTCTTATACGCACTTCATCGCCTGGGCGATTTTGAAGGCGCTGGCCAAATTCCCGCAGATGAATGACGGTTACCAAGAAGCGGACGGCACGGCTTATCGTCTGAAACGCGCTGATGTGAATCTGGGCGTCGCCGTGGATATTCAGAAAAAAGATGGTTCGCGCAGTTTGCTGGTTCCGAACGTCAAAGCCGCCGACAAAATGACGTTCTGGCAATTCGTCCAGGCTTATCAGGATGTCGTTCTTCGTGCGCGCGACGGCAAATTGCAGGTCAGCGATTTTCAAGGCACGACGATTTCCATCACTAATCCCGGAACCATCGGCACGTCGTCATCCAGCCCGCGATTGATGGCCGGACAAGGCGCGATCATCGCCACAGGCGCAATCGAATTTCCGCCGGAATACGCCGCGATGACCGATGCGGCGTTGTCGCAACTCGGCATCAGCAAAGTTTTCACCATCACCAGCACCTACGACCATCGCATCATTCAGGGAGCCGAATCGGGAATGTTCCTGGCGCACATTCACGAACTGATGTTGGGCAAACACAATTTTTACGACGAAATTTTTGCCGACTTGGGCATCAACTATAAACCGTTGCGTTGGTCAGTTGATGTGAACCCAATGCTGTCTGGCGTAGATCGTGAACGGCAGGAGATCAAAAAACAGGCGGCCATTTTTGAATGGATCAACGCTTACCGCGTGCGCGGTCACCTGATCGCCGACATTGATCCGCTGAACATGATTAACCTGTACGCGCATCCCGAATTGGAGATTGAAACTTACGGGCTTTCGATCTGGGATTTGGATCGTGAGTTTTACACCGGCGGGCTTGGCGGCAAGGAATACGCCACGTTGCGAGAAATCTGGGCGATGCTGATTCGGTTTTATTGCGGCAAAGTCGGAACCGAAAGCCGCCACATCACCAGTAAAGAACAGAAACAATGGATTCGAGAACGCATCGAACGTAATCCTGAACCGATTCCGGTGGCTGTCAAAAAACAATTGCTGGATCGTCTGATTGCCGCCGAACAGTTTGAAAAGTTCCTGCACACCAAATACCTGGGGCAGAAACGATTTTCGGTCGAAGGCGGCGAATCCATTATTCCTGTGCTGGATCGGCTGATTGCCGGAGCCGCCGAACGTGGAGCCGATGAAGTCGTGTTGGGGATGGCGCATCGCGGACGTTTGACTGTGCTGGCCAACATCATCGGCCATTACATGAGCGAACGCATCTTCACCGCGTTTGAAGGCTCTGTGCATCCGAACTTTCCGGCGGACGAAGGCGATGTCAAATATCATCAAGGCGCGCTTGGCGCTCATCAGATCAACGGCAAAGAAATCAAACTGACGTTGTCGCCGAATCCCAGCCATCTGGAATTCGTCAATCCTGTCGTCGAAGGCATGGCGCGCGCCAAACAGGACGCCATGCAAATCACGCGCGAAGAAGCGCGCGCTCGCGTGATGCCTGTGCTGATTCACGGCGACGCGGCATTTGCCGGTCAGGGAATTGTCACCGAAACGCTGAACCTGGCCGACCTGAAAGGTTATCGAACCGGCGGCACGATTCATTTCATCATCAACAATCAAATCGGCTTTACGACTTCGCCGACTTCCAGCCGCTCTTCGATTTATTCAACCGACATTGCGAAGATGACTCAGTTGCCGATCTTCCACGTCAATGCTGACGATGTTGAAACCGCCTGGCGCGTGCTGCAAATCGCGCTGGATTTCCGGCAGAAATTCGGCAAAGACGTGGTCATTGATTTGATCGGTTTCCGCCGGCACGGTCACAACGAAGGCGACGAACCCAGTTACACACAGCCGCTGATGTACCAGCGCGTCAAAGATCATCCGGGCGTGCGCGAACTGTACACCCGACAATTGATCCGCGACGGCGTGCTGACGCGCGAAGAATCCGACAAGATGATCGAAACCGTCTGGCAAAGTTACGAAGCCGCACTGGCTTCGGCCAAAGGCATTGTCGCCAACAAAAAACCGATGACGGCTCCGCCGGAAATGAAACCGGATATGGACGGTTCGACCGTGCTGGAAACCGGCGTCGCGCGTGGCGTGCTGGACGAAGTTTCGCGCACGATGAGCGTCGTGCCGCAGGGCTTCACGATCAATCCGAAAATGGTCAGCCAGATGTCTCGCCGCGCCAAGATGGGCAGCGGAGAAATTGCGATTGATTGGGGATTTGCCGAAGGTCTGGCGTTCGGGTCGTTGATTCTGGAAGGCACTTCAGTGCGATTGTCCGGGCAGGATTGCGGGCGAGGCACTTTCAGCCAACGCCACGCGATTTTGTACGACACGCAAACCGGCGATTCGTGGACTCCGCTGGAAGTTTTGCAAAAAGACGGCGTCAAGTTTGAAGTCTTCGACAGTTCACTGTCCGAAGCGGGCGTGCTGGGTTACGAGTACGGTTATTCGGTTGTTTCGCGCGACGGCCTGACAATGTGGGAAGCGCAGTTCGGCGATTTTGCCAACGGCGCTCAGGTGTTGATGGATCAGTTCATTTCGCCCAGCGAAGACAAATGGAAACAGACTTCACGGTTGGTAATGTTGCTGCCGCACGGTTACGAAGGCCAGGGGCCGGAACATTCCAGCGCGCGACTTGAACGGTATTTGCAGCTTTGCGCTGAAGACAACATGCAGGTTTGTTATCCGACGACTCCCGCGCAGTATTTCCATTTGCTGCGTCGTCAGGTCAGACAGGAACTGCGAAAACCGCTGGTCGTGATGACTCCGAAAAGCTTGCTGCGTTTGCCAGCGGCGGTTTCCTCGCTGGATCAATTCACCAGCGGAGGTTTTCATCCGGTCGTCGGCGACGCTGTGAATCCGGCAAACGTCGAGCGCGTTTTGTTGTGCAGCGGCAAGGTTTATTACGACCTAGCCGCGAGTCAGTCCCCCAACCGTCAGAGCGGGGATGACGGCAAGATTGCCATCCTTCGATTGGAACAGTTCTATCCGTTTCCGCTGAGTTTGCTGCAACGCTGGCTGTCGTCGTTTAGCAACGCGAAACAATTGTTCTGGGTGCAGGAAGAGCCACAAAACATGGGTGGTTGGAATTTCATTCGCCCTTGGTTGCAAGGATTGAAACGAACCGGACAGGAGCTTCGTTACGTTGGCCGCCTCGCCAGCGCCAGCCCGGCTACCGGCTCTTATGCGATTCATCAATTGGAGCAGCAAGCTTTGGTCAAAGAAGCTCTGAGCTTGTAAACTCCGTTTGCAAAACTTCGACGACAGGAAGGGTGAATATGAATCCAATAATTATCAGCACAATCATTGGCGGTGCCAGCTTCATTCTGACCATCTTTTTTGCGATCTATTTGAATCAACGCCATGTAGACAAGTTGATGGAGCAAATGGATAAAAAGTTTGAGGCGAGGACTAATGAGGCATCAGCGAGGTTAGAAGCAAAGATTGATGTGCTTAGGTCTGAAGTTCAGGCGCTTCGTATGGAAACCAATGCTCGCTTCGATTATGCACAAAAGGAATCTGCTGCTTTGCAAGCAAAGGTTGAGCGCATTGAGCAGGCGCTGTTCAGGCCTGTTTTGCCACCGAGAGGTTGAGAACCAAACAACCCTTAACCAAAAACAAACGGCAGGCCACTAATGACCTGCCGTTTGTTTCATTGTTGCTGATTTTTGATAGCGCGTACGGGACTCGAACCCGTGCTCTCCGCCTTGAGAGGGCGGCGTGTTAACCAGTTACACCAACGCGCCAAAGAACTGGCGAGGTTTATACACCTCATCTTTGAACTTGAGCAAGCGCGCGCCGACCGGTTGCCGCGCAAATTCACTGACAGGAGTATCCAAACTAACGATGGCTTCATCGCTGACAACTGAAATCAAAACCAGGCTGATTGCGCTGGTACGCGACGCTTACAACCTGGAACTGGACGACGTAGTTTCCGAAATTCCGCCGAAAACCGAACTTGGCGACCTGGCGTTTCCGCTGGCCTTCGACCTGGCCAAACGCATCAAAGCCGCAACCGGCGAAAAGAAAAATCCACGCGAAATTGCCGCCAAGCTCGCCGAAGATTTGAAAGCCATCGCTGGCGTCGCTCGCGTCGAAATCGCCGGGCCAGGTTATCTGAACGTGTTCTTTGATCGCGCCCAGACCTTCACCTCTCTGGTGAAGAGCGGCTCTACCACCAACTCCCAACTCCCAACTCCCAACTCCAAGCTGATTGTCGAACACACTTCGATCAATCCGAACAAAGCCGCGCACATCGGCCACGTTCGCAATTCGGTGTTGGGCGACACGACGGCGCGCATTCTGAAGGCGACAGGCGAAACGGTCGAAATTCACAACTACATTGACAACACCGGCGTGCAAGTCGCCGACGTGGTTGTGGGGTTCATGCATCTGGAAAACAAATCGCTGGCCGACATCAAAGCCATTGCCGAACGCCCCGTGAAAACCCGCGAAGACAATTTTGATTATTACTGTTGGGACCTCTATTCGCGCGTCGGCCAGTGGTACGAAGAAGATAAAACGCGGCTGGCAGTGCGCGCCCAAACGCTGCACGAAATCGAAGAAGGCGACAACGCGACGGCTGAAATCGGCGAATACATTTCGTCAAAGATAGTTGATTGCCATTTGGAAACTATGGCTCGGCTCGACATTAGTTACGACCTGCTGGCGCGCGAAAGCGAAATCCTGCATCTGCATTTCTGGGCGCACGCTTTTGAAAAGCTGAAAGCCAGCGGCGTCATCGTCTTTGAAACTGAAGGGCGCAATAAGGACTGTTGGGTGATGCGCGCTGAAACCGCTGATGGGGTGACGGAGGGACAGGGTGAAGAAGAAAGTGAGCACGATGCTGACAAGATTATCGTGAGGTCAAACGGCACTGTGACTTACACCGGCAAAGACATTGCCTATCACCTGTGGAAGCTGGGCAAGCTGGGTCTGGATTTTCATTACCGCTTGCTGCGCCACGATCATCACGGACGCGAAGTCTGGATCACAACCGGTGACGAATTCGCTGGCAGCGCAACGCATCCGGCATTCGGCAACGGCACTGCCTTTTTGAACGTGATTGACGTTGGCCAATCGTATCCGCAAGCCAACGTCAAAAAAGGTGTGATGTTGTTGGCTGCTTCCAAAGAAGAATTGGATCGCGTCGCCCGCAGCGCCCATCTGGCTTATGAAAAAGTTACGCTGACGCCCGCCGCCGCGGTTGAACTTGGACTGGAACTTTCAGAAGCCGATCAGCAACGTCAGCAAATCGGAATGTCCGGGCGCAAAGGTTTGGGGGTCAAAGCCGACGACCTGATTGACCGGCTGGAAGCCAAAGCTCTGGCCGAAGTGCAATCGCGCAATGCTGATTTACCCGAAGCTCAGCAGCAAAAGATCGCACACCAGATTGCCGTCGCTGCCTTGCGCTACTTCTTGCTGAAAT
The DNA here is from genome assembly GCA_902825875.1 of uncultured Acidobacteriota bacterium. Taxonomy (GTDB): domain Bacteria; phylum Acidobacteriota; class Blastocatellia; order RBC074; family RBC074; genus RBC074. The sequence continues at coordinate 72,880 of CADECP010000028.1, read as the reverse complement.
ACACACGCACTTCGATCATCGCTTTTGACTTTGAAGAGGCGTTGAAGTTTCGCGGCGAGACCGGGCCTTACTTGCAATACTCCGTGCGTCGGTTGAGCAACATCTTCTCGGAACTAGGCCGTTCGGCGGATGACGTTCGCGTAGATTTCGCGCAGTTGTCGGCGGAAGAAGTCGCCGCGCAGTTCGCGGGCGAAGCGGGCGACGTGCTGTGGTCGCTGGTCTATTTCGCTTCGCGGCTGGACGACGTGGTGCAGGTTTCAGCCAACGCTTTTGAGCCTACGCACGTGGCCAAATACGCCTTTCAACTGGCCGATCAGTTCAACACGTTTTATCAGGACAAACGATTTCACATCCTGAAAGAATCCGACGCCAAACGGAAAACAGTGCTGCTGGCAGCGGTGGATGTGGTGCGGCAAAAACTGGCTCAGGCGCTGTCGCTGCTTGGCATAGACGTGCCGGAGAAAATGTAACAAAGGGGAGTTTTTATGGCAGTTCAAATCAAACGGCTCGTACCGATGGCTTTCGTGGCCAATGTGCAGCGGTCAATCGCGTTTTACGCACACGTTGGCTTTTCGGTCGGTAATACGTTCACGCCACCGGATGCCAGCGAAGCTAGCTGGGCGTGGCTGACTTCGGCGGGCGCGGATTTGATGGTTGCAAAGGCGAGCGAGCCAGTCATTCCCGAACAGCAGGCGATTCTGTTTTACCTGTATGCCGACAACGTCGAAGAAACTCACGCGGAGTTGACGGCAGCCGGATTGAATCCGAGTCCGATTACCAAACCGTTTTACGCGCCGCACGGAGAATTCCGGCTGGTTGACCCGGACGGATACGCGCTGATGGTGACGCACACTTAACCGCAATTGGAGAGAGAACAATGACACGCTTTCGACGCATTCAAATCATTTTCGTCGCGTTGTTGCTGACTTCTTCGCTGTTCGCGCAGCAGGCAGCCCGGCAAGCGGATCAAAGCCTGCTGACGCTGGACACGATTTTCAGCTATCGCCCGCAATCGTTAGGCTGGCATCAATGGCAAGCCGATGGCAGCGGTTACTTGATGCTGGAAGCTTCTGCCGCCAACAAAGACGCTTTGGATTTGGTTCGCTACGACGCAGCTTCAGGAGCGCGAACGGTTCTGGTTTCGGCGCAAAGCCTGACTCCTGCCGGAGCTTCTTCGCCTTTAGTGATCGAAGAATTCACGCTCAGCGCGGACAACAAACGGCTGCTGATCTTCAGTAACTCCGAGCGCGTCTGGCGGTCGAACACTCGCGGCGATTATTGGGTTTTCGATCTGGTCAGCAAGAAATTGCAAAAGCTCGGCGGCAATGCGAAGCCGTCTTCGCTGATGTTTGCCAAGTTTTCGCCCGACGCCACGCGCGTTGGTTATGTGCGCGAAAACAACATTTACGTTGAGTCGCTGACCGACAATCGCATCACGCAACTAACGACTGACGGCGCGCAGTATACGATCAACGGCACGTTCGATTGGGTTTACGAAGAAGAATTGTTTTGCCGCGACGGTTTCCGCTGGTCGCCGGACGGCAAGCAAATCGCCTACTGGCAACTGGACGCTTCGGGCGTCAAAGAGTTCAGGATGATTAACAACACCGACGAACTCTATCCGAAGATCATCACCTTCCCTTACCCGAAAGCAGGCGAGATGAATTCAGCCGCGCGCGTCGGCGTCGTCAATGCTGGTGGCGGCAAAACTCAATGGTTCGACGTTCCGGGCGATGCTCGGCAAAACTATCTGCCGCGAATGGAATGGGCAGCCGGTTCCAGCGAAGTCCTCATTCAACAACTCAACCGATTGCAAAACACGAATGTCGTCATGCTCGGCGACGTTCGCACAGGCAAAGTCCGCACGGTGCTGACCGAAAAAGAAGACACCTGGGTGGATGTTTCGTGGGGAGCGATTGATTGGGATCGGCGCGGACTGGCGCGCGGCGATGTGGAATGGATCGAGGGCGGCAAACGCTTTTTGTGGGTCAGCGAACGCGACGGCTGGCGGCACGTTTACTCGATTTCGCGCGACGGTTCGGACGTAAAACTCATCACGCCCGGCAATTACGATTTGATCGGCGTTGAACTCGTAGATGCGCCGAACGGCTGGATTTATTTTTCGGCTTCGCCAGAAAACGCCACGCAAAAATATCTGTTCCGTGTTCGGTTGGAAGGCGGCAAAGCCGAACGTTTGTCGCCAACCTCTCAACCCGGCGCTCACACTTACACGATTTCACCAAAAGGCAATCTGGCGATTCACACTTATTCCAGCGCCAACAAAGTTCCTGTCACCGATGTGGTTCGACTTCCGCAACACACTGTCGTGCGAACGATGTTCGACAACAAAGAACTGGACGAACGGCTGGCCAAGCTGAAACCAGTCGCGCAGGAATTCTTCCGCGTCAAAATCGAAGAAGGCGTTGAATTGGACGGGTGGATGATGAAACCGCCGGGCTTTGACGCGACAAAAAAGTACCCGGTGCTCTTTCACGTTTACGGCGAACCGTGGGGACAAACGGTGCTGGATTCGTGGAGCGGCGGTCAGGCGATGTGGCACAAGATGCTGGCTCAGCAAGGTTACTTGGTGGTCAGCGTGGACAATCGCGGGACGCCGGCTCCGCGCGGCCGCGCCTGGCGCAAGAGCATTTATCGCCAGATGGGCATTCGTAATTCGTCGGATCAAGCCAGCGCCGCCCATGTAATTTCAAAATGGCCGTTCGTTGATTCAACTCGAATTGGCATTTGGGGTTGGAGCGGCGGAGGCGCTTCGACCTTGAACGCCATGTTCCGGTACCCGGATGTTTATCAAGTCGGAATGTCCGTCGCGCCCGTGCCGGACATTCGCTATTACGATTCGATTTACCAGGAACGTTATTGCGGACTGCCGCAAGACCATCCCGACGAATACAAACAAAGCTCGCCGATTACTTTCGCCAGCGGCTTGCAAGGCCAACTGCTGCTCGTTCACGGCACAGGCGACGACAACGTTCACTATCAAGGCAGTGAAGCTCTGATCAACGCGCTGATTGCCGCCAACAAACAATTCACGATGATGTCTTACCCAAACCGTTCGCACGGCATTTACGAAGGCGCGGGCACGACGCGGCATTTGTACGGCTTGCTCACGCGGTTTTTGAATGAAAAGCTGCCGCCGGGTGCGCGCGGCGAGTGAAATGGGGGCTTTATGCTGAACGCAGTTCAGTTCGATTCTGCGAAATATCGCAAACTGGTGGCAGAGGCGATGCCAGCAGTGATTGAGACCGAAGCTGAAAACGAACGGTTGCTTGCCATCGTCGAGCCAATGATGCGCCGCGAGCTTTCACCGGAAGAAGCGAAGCTTTTTGATTTGCTGGTCAAACTGATCGAAGACTTCGAAGAGCGGCATTATCCGTTGGGGCAAAGTTCGCCTACCGAGATGCTGCAATTCCTGATGGAGCAAAGGGACTTGCGCCAACGTGACATCGTTCACCTATTCGGTTCCAGCGGCGTCGCTTCGGAAGTCATCAACGGCAAACGCGCAATCAGCAAAAAACTGGCCAAGTCGCTGGGAGATTTCTTCCACGTCTCGCCTGATTTGTTCATCTGAACCTTTCTGAAATCTGATGCTCATTGTTATGAAATCTGACGCGACCGAGAGTGACATCCGGCGCGTCGTGGAAACAATCGAATCTCTGGGTTTCAAAGCCCATCCGATGCCGGGGGCGAATCGCACGGCGATTGGGTTGACGGGCAATCAGGGGCCGGTGCCGACCGATCCGTTTGCCGATCTGCCTGGCGTCGCCGAATGCGTTCGCGTGACCAAACCTTACAAGCTGGTCGGGCGCGATCTGAAACACGACAAAACCATCATCAAAATCGGCGATGCCGAACTCGGCGGAGAAGAACCGGCGATCATTGCGGGCGTCTGCGCCGTCGAATCGTACGAACAGACGATGCTGACGGCAGAAGTCGTGGCCGAAATGGGTTGCAAGTGGTTTCGCGGCGGCGCTTTCAAGCCGCGCACTTCGCCGTATGCGTTTCAGGGCCTGGCCGAAGAAGGCTTGAAGATTTTGGCCGATGTGCGCGAACGGTTCGGACTGGCCATTGTCACCGAAGCCGTGGACGAACCGGCGCTGGATTTGTGCGAACGGTATGCCGACGTGATTCAAATCGGCACGCGCAACTCACAGAACTTCAGTTTGCTGAAACGCGCCGGGCAAGCGCGCAAACCGATTTTGCTCAAACGCGGAATGTCTTCGACGCTGGAAGAGTTTTTGCTGGCAGCCGAATACGTCATGTCCGAAGGCAATTATCAGGTGATTTTGTGCGAACGCGGCGTGCGGACGTTCGGCAGCCATTCGCGCTTCACGCCGGATTTGTCTGTGATTCCGGCGGCGCAGCGATTGTCGCACCTGCCGATCATCTTCGATCCCAGTCACAGCACAGGCAATCGAGAAACGGTGATTCCGATGGCGCGCGCGGCCATCGCCGTCGGAGCGGACGGCATTTTGGTGGACATACATCCTTATCCCGAACGCGCATTGTGCGACGGACCGCAGGCGTTGTTGTTCGACATGTTTCGGGAAATGGTCGGCCAGTTAAGGGCAATTGCCGAGATCGTCAAAACTCATTCGGCAGTTCATAATGTGGCCGCCCAAGGAGCTTAGAACATGACTATCACAGCAATTGAACACATCGAACTGGACGAACGCGGCACGGCCTGGGTGGCCGATGCCAACGTCAAAGTAATTGAAATCGTGCTGGACAAGCTGGCTTATGGCTGGAGTCCGGAAGAAATTCACTTCCAGCACCCTCATCTTTCTATGGCTCAGATTCACGCGGCGCTGGCGTATTACTACGACCATCAAATTGAATTCGATTCGGAAGTTATCCGGCAATTGAACGAAGTTCGTTCGATGGCTGATGCAGCCAAAGACTCTCCTGGGCGTGCGCGCCTTCGATCATTTGGATTACGACCATGAGCGTCAGTCTGTACATGGACGTGCATGTGCCTTTTGCGATTACGGCTGGCTTGCGACTGCGTCGCATTGATGTGATGACGGCTCAGGAAGACGGCACGACTCGCCTTGCAGATGACAAACTGTTGGATCGTGCTGCTGCTTTGGGGCGAGTGATTTTTACGCGAGACGCCGACTTTTTGCGCGAAGCAACTTTAAGGCAACAACGTGGCATAACGTTTGTAGATGTTCTTTACGCTCATCAACTCGAAGTCAGCATCGGGCAGTGCGTAAACGATCTTGAATTGATCGCAAAAGTTTACGAGCCTGAAGACCTGGCAGACAGAGTTGAATTCCTGCCTATTTGATTTACGGTTCAACCGTGAAATTCACCCGCCGATAAGCCGTCGCTTTTGTCAGGCGGTCAATTACCATCAAACGCAATTCATATTGTCCGGGCGCGAAGCCTTTCAGCGATGTGCGAGCGGCATACGGGACACGTTGCAGATCGCTTTCGGCTGGGACAGCCATTTTGACGATTGGCGAAGCGTAAACCAGTTTGCTGCCGCTGAAGAGTTGCGTCTGGCTGACCAGGTCAACGGTGTTTTTTTCGATTTTGGCGTTGTAGGTGAAAAACAAAAAGTCTACGTCGCCGCCCGATTTGAATCGCCGCGAAGCCGACGACGGGCGCGGGGCATAACCTTCTTTTTGGTTGGCCGTGTTCGTCACGTTTTGCAGAGCTTCGTTGCCAGCGTCGGAAAGCAAAATGCCGCTCAGCATCAGTTGTTTGTTTTTGACATCAGGAATTTCCACCCAGCCATTGGCGCTGCCCAATCGTCCGGTCTTTTCTTCGCGGACGGCCAGCCGAGCTTGATAGAAACCCGGTTTCAAAGCTGTCAGCGTTCGGTAATTGAATCCGTGGCGAACGATTCGATCCAGGTTTTCCGGCTTGGCGTTGATGTTGATGCGCTCGCTGAAACTGGTTGCCACTTTGCCCCGTTCGTCAAACAGCATGCCTGTCATTTCAACGACGCTTTGTTGGCGACCTTTGACTTCTTCAAAGCTCAGGTTGGCGGCTTCGATGTGAGTGTTGATGATTGCGCCGGAACCGTCCGTCAGGTCAATAAAATCCACAGCCATTTCAACCGGAATGTCTTTGAGCGGAAACAGAGAGCCGATTCCGGCAATCATCTGTTTGTCTTTTTCGGCCTTCAATTCCTGAGTCAGTTTTTCCGGCGGCAAACTTTTCAATTTTTCCTGGCGCTTTTCTTCGGTTTTCTTTTCGGCTTTGGCGAGTTTGTCGTCCGGCGAAAAGTATCCGTTGCGAGTCCGGACTTTCAGTTCCGGACGATTGGCAATGCGAACTTCGATTTTGTGAAAGCGCCCATCACGGCGAGATTCCAGCGGTTCATAAGCCAGCACGTAATACACTTCGTTCGCGTCCAGCACACGCTGCAATCCCAGGTTCAAATCGTTGCTGTTGAAAAACAAACTTCCGCCGGTTTGTTCGGCCAGCAAACCCAGTCCGTCGCGTTTGGCGGCAATGGCGGACATTTCGATGCGGGATTGAGCGCCAATCAGAGTCGGGTCAATTTCCGTTTGCGAAGAAGCGTCGCCGCTCAAATTGACGGCCACCAAACCACGAGCATCAATCGAATAAATCACGACTCCGGCTCGTGTTGCGGCGTCTGTCAGGCGGCGAATGTCGTACAGTTTTGAATGAATGCTGTTGCCACCGATGAAAAAACCATCCGACAACAAGATCATCATTTTGCGTCCGGCCAACGAGCGCAGGTTGCGAATGACGTTTTCCAAAGTATTCAACGTCGCCTGCGTGTAATTGCCGCTCATGGACAAAATCATTCGCGCCTGACTTCTTACTCTGCCTTCCGTCATTTCACGCAAAGCCGCAGCGGTTTGCGCCGCTTGAGTCTGACTGGCTTGACCGCTTTGCCGCGACTGGTTGCCTTGTCTGGCTTGCGGCCCGGTTTGACCGGATTGAGCGGCAAGCGAACCTTCGCGCCGCATCAGGTCGCTGATGGCCAACTCCAGGGCTTCGCGGTCGCCGAATTCGATCAACTCCGCCTGATGTTCAGTGATGCGAGGAATGCTATTGGAATCAACGATGTTTTTTTCCTGAACGGTCAACCGATTGATGGCGCGCATCAAAACGTCGCGCTCGCCGGTGAATTGTTGAAACAGACCTACGTTGCCGCTGGTGGTGACGACGGCGATTTGGTCGCCGCCAACCATTTGTTCGGTGATGAATTTGATCAACGCGCGTTTGACGTACCCCAGATTGCCCGCCGACAAATGGTAATCATCCACTGCCAGCACAATGTGACGCCCCGCTGATTCTGTCGTGGTCGCCGGTTCGCCGGACGGTGAATTCGTCGAGCGTTTTTTCTCCGCCGACAACCATCGAGCAGGCTGTTTGGCAGTGCCGACTGCAAAGTGAGTCAACGTTTGTTTTTTGCCGTCTTCGTACAATTCGAAATCTTCGCGTTTCAGATCGTGAACCGGTTTGCCCTGTTTGTCGGCGACAATCAGGTCAATCTGCACCAGTTCGGTTTCGATCCGTAACGTGTCCTGATCTTTTGAAGAAGTCGGTTTCGGTTGTTGCGGTTGAGGGTTTTGAGCGGCGGCGGCCAAACACAACAGAGTCGCCAGCAATAAACTTTTCAGCGGCGAAAAAGTATGGGTGTGCGTCAGCATACGGCTTGATCACTCCGGCATGAATTGGGTTGGGACGACTCGCGCGGCATTTTACGCTTATTCAACTGTAAAGTTGATAGAGCGTTTGGCGCTGGTTTTGGAATTGCGATCAATGACCACCAGCCGCAATTCGTATTCGCCCGGCGTAAATTTATCCAGCGAAAACCTGGCCATATAAGGCAAGCCGGTTTCTGGGAAAGTTGGCTGAGCGGTTCGCTGAACGCCCGATTCAGTTTCGGTCTGAAAGTTTTTCAGCGGCGTGGCGACAATCAGGTTATTGCCGGAATAAACCTGAGTTTGAATGGCCAGATCGGTTGAGTGTTTGTCGTTCAATTTGGCGTTGTACGCAAAGACCATGAAATCGAAAGTGCCGCCGGATTTGAATCGGCGATACACCACAGCCGGGCGAGCCAAATCCTGATTGTCAGTTTTTCGTTCGCCGTTGGTCGCGGGTTGATTCGGCGTGGCGATTTGTTCAGCCTGCTGATCGGGCAGCGGAAAAAAAATGCTGCTCAACGTCAACTGCTTTTTGGCCAGATCGGGAACCTCGAACCAGTTAGATGCCGTGCCTAGCTGCGATCCGGCGTCGTCGCGCGCCACCATGCGAAGCTGGTAAAAGCCCGGTTTCAAAGCCAATCGTTTGGTGTAAGTGATTCCGTTTTTCAGTGCCACTTCGTGCGAACTCGGTCGCAAATTCATGTTCAACGTATCAACAAAGTTTGTCTCTTCCTTGCCGTTTTCCCTGTACACCACACCGATCAGTTCCAGCTTGGCCAGATGCCGGTCGCCGGTTTGTTTGAACCGGATCGTATAAGTTTCGATGTGTGCCACGATGTCGGTTTGAACTCCCTGCGGCGGCATGTTCAGAAAGGTGACGGCGGTTTCAATCGGAACTTCGCGGCGTTTGAACAGCGAACTCAGCCCGCTGACGATCTGTTTGTTGGCGACGGTTCTGGCTTCGGCGGCCAGTTTTTCAGGAGTTTTCTGTTTGTCTTTTTCGGCGGCTTTGGCCAGATCGCGCTCGGCTTTTTCGGCTGCTTTGTCGTCGGGCGCGAAGTATCCTTTTCTGGTTCGGACTTTCAAACCCGGTCGCGTGACACGAACTTCCAGTTTGCGAAACCGCCCATCGCGGTAAGACACCAGCGGTTCGAACGCCAGCAGGTAATAACTTTCTGTGTCGTCCAGCACTCGCTGCAAACCCAGATTCAAATCGTTGTTGTTGAAAATCGCCTTGCCGCCTGTGTCTTCGGCCAGCGCGAACATGCCGTCACGTTCGGCCTGTATGGAACTATTTTCAATCTGCATTCGCACGCCAGCCAGACGCCCGGTTCCGAAAAATCCCGGCGACGAAGCGTCCATCGTGTCCGGCATTGCCACCAGTCCGCGAGCGTCAATCGAATAAATAACGACTCCGGCGCGCGTGGCGGCGTCGGTGATGCGACGCAGGTCGAAATGAACGCCTTCGCGCTGTCCGCCAAGCAAAAACCCATCGGACAGCAACACCAGAACTTTTCGTCCCGGCAAATCGCGCAATCCTTTGACGATGTTCTCAATGGTGAAAAGCGTGCTCATCGTCAAGGATCGGTTTTCCTGAATAATCATCCGCGCGCGATTTTGCGATTCGGCAGTAGCTTGACGACGATCCATATTGAGTTTAGCCATCAACTCTTGAACTGGAAGTTCCAGCGCATCCTGATCCCCCATATCAATCAGTTCGGCTTGATACGGCGTGATGCGCGGAACGTCGAAATTGTTGGTGACGGTTCTGGTACTGACGCCCAGCCGATTGACGGCCCGGCGCAGAGCTTCACGGTTCGTGGTGAACTGTTCGAACATGCCAACCTGCCCACTGGTCGTCACCAATGCGACCTGATCGCTGACGCCAAGTTGTTGGTCAATGAATTTGGTCAGCGTTTGTTTGGCCAACATCATATTGCCGGGTTTCAAATGGATATCGTCCACCGCCAGCACCAAATACCGACCGGCGTCCACAGTCGGCGGCGGAACGTTTGCCGGAACAGTTGGCGGAACGGGAACAGTCTTGTTTGCTGATTTCGGTTCGGTTCTTAGCCAGTTGGCCTGGCGAGTGGCTGTGCCCACGGAAAAATGAGAGATGGTTTGCGTTTTGCCGTCTTCGAGCAATTGGAATTCTTCGCGCTTCAGGTCGTTGACCAGCTTGCCCTGTTTGTCAGTGACAACCACGTCAATCTGCACCAGTTCAGTTTCGATTCTCAGCGTGTTTGGGTCTTGAGGTTTTTGAGAGCCTTTGGGTTGAGATTGCGCCAACCCGGAATGGATGGCGGTCAAAGCAACAAACGCCATCATCAACACGACAATGGAAAAAAACTGGCCTAAGCGTAGAATCTTCATAGCGACATCCGGCGGAATAAATTTTTCGTAGAAGCGGATTTGTTGGTCAGCTTTACAATTTTAACATCGTTGACGTTGATGGCTATGCTGGAACGAGGTTTTCGCCATCGCGTGCGAGGTTTTTCGGAACTTTTCCGGGTAGGCTTGGGTATTTTTGGATGCCCTTACGCATGATTTGTCAGTACCGCGCGCGGTAACAAAACGGGTTCAAATTTCAGAAGGAGTGCAACAGCAATGAAAACTTATCAAATCACCGCCAGGCAATTGCTCACGCTGGCTTTGGCGACGGCCTTGTTCGCGTCGGGAGCGGTGCTGCTTTACGACCGGTTCGGTGCGGATTTGCTCGGTCGTTTGGTCGGAGCCAAAACCGACAAAGCCGCCATCGAAACCATGACAAACATCGAAGGCCTGACTGATCCTTCGGTCGCCACCGACGAAAAAAACAATCAGGACGTGTATTCCGCCGCCAGTCCCGGAGTAGTTCACATTACTTCTACCGTCACAGTGCAGGACTGGTTTAACGCTTACAAAACCGAAGGTGGTTCAGGTTCCGGCTCCATACTCGACAAAGAAGGTCGCATCCTGACCAATTACCACGTCATTCAAGACGCCGAAAAGCTGGACGTGCGGCTTTCCAACAACAAAACCTACGAAGCCAAAGTGCTGGGCGCAGACCCGGACAACGATCTGGCTGTGATTCAAATCAGCGCGCCCACCAACGAATTGGCGGTTGTCCCGTTGGGAACTGCCAAAAACCTGTTCGTCGGCCAAAAAGTTCTGGCCATTGGCAATCCCTTCGGGCTGGATCGCACACTGACCACCGGCATCATTTCCGGGCTGTCTCGTCCGATTCGCTCGGAGATGACTCAGCGATTGATCGAAGGCGCAATCCAAACCGACGCCGCCATCAATCCCGGAAACTCCGGCGGGCCGTTGCTGAATTCGCGCGGGCAATTGATCGGAATCAACACTCTGATTTACTCGCCTTCGGGCGGTTCAGTCGGCATTGGCTTCGCGGTTCCGGTGGAAACCGCCGTTCGCGTCATCAACGACATCAAACAATATGGCCGCGTCCGCAAAGCTCGTCCCGGCGTGAATTTCATTCCGCTGGCAAATCTGGGGGAACGGTTTATCCGTGCGGTGGACATTCCGGTCAGCGAAGGTTTGATGGTGGTTGAAGTTCAATCGGGCAGCGCCGCCGAACGCGCCGGGATCAAAGGGCCGACCGAAGCCGTTCGGTATGGTCGTTATCAAATCCCGATTGGCGGCGACATCATCGTGGCCATTGACGGCCAGAAAATCGCCAGCCGCGACGATTACGACCGCGCATTGAACAACAAAAACATCGGCGACCGCGTTCAGGTCGAAGTCATGCGAAATGGCCGACGAATGACTTTGCCAATGACCCTGGACGAAGGGACGCGATCTTCACGGTCGCGCATCTGATACGAATAACCAGCCCCAAAAATGAAGGCCAACAACTCATTCCGCTTTTGGCCTTCATTTTTTGGGCTGGTTTTCGGCTAACGAAACTCTTTATCTGATTTTTAATCTCGCTTATACTCCGCGCCGTCTTCCCACCTGACACCCCGCTCGAATTAGACGTTAGTCCCCGCTCGAAGCAAAAATTCCATTTTTAGAGGTTATACCGTGAACACTCCTGTTAATGTTTTGATCCTGGCCGCAGGGCTGGGCACTCGGATGAAAAGCGAGCAGGCAAAAGTGCTGCACAAACTCGGCAGCCGTCCATTGATCGGCCATGTGCTCAGGACCGCCGCCACGCTCAACCCGGAAAACATCATCGTCGTCGTCGGTCATCAAGCCGACAAAGTCGAAGCCGCGGCGCGCTCGGCGTTTGCCGATCCTGAAATGGCCGAACGATTGCAGTTCGTCACGCAAGACAAACAGCTTGGCACTGGCCACGCGGTCATAAGCGCGACCGAAGTCATCAAACAGACTCGCGGCCTTTTGGTTGTTTTTTACGGAGACACTCCGGCGGTCAAAGCCTCGACGCTGCAAAAACTGATTGCCGAACACGAAGCCGGCAAACACGCCGCGACTCTGGTGACGATCAAAATTGATCCGCCTCCGGCTTACGGGCGAATCGTTCGTGATGAAACCGGCGGCTTCCTGAACATCATCGAACAGCGCGACTGCACTCCCGAACAAGCCGCCATCACCGAACTTAATCCTGGCTTTTATTGTTTCGACGTTCCGGCTTTGCTGACGGCGCTGGAAAAATTGACTCCACAAAACGCGCAAGGCGAGTATTACCTGACCGACGTGCCGCAACACATGCTGGCCGCCGGGCTGACAGTTGGAACGGTCTTTCACCCGGACGCCCACGAACTGGACGGCATCAACAACCGCGCAGAGCTTGCCGCCATGTGGAAACGAGTTCGGCTGGAGACGCTGAACCGGTTGATGGTCGAAGGCGTTTCGATTGTTGATCCTGATTCGACGTACATTGACGCTTCAGTTCAAATTGGCCGCGACACCACCATTCATCCGCAAGTCATCATCGAAGGCGATTCGCGCATCGGCGCAAACTGCGAAATTCATTCGTGGACGCGCCTCGTCAACGTCGAAATCGGAGACGATTGCCGAGTGCTGAATTCCTGTGTGCTGGTGGACACCAAACTGACGGCGAAAAATTCCGTCGGGCCGTTCGCTCATCTGCGAATGCACGCCGAACTTGCCGAAGAGGCCGTCGTAGGCAATTTCGTCGAAGTCAAAAAGTCGCGGCTCGGTCACAAGACAAAATCAATGCACCTGACTTATCTTGGCGATGCGACCATCGGCGACCGCGTCAACATCGGAGCGGCCACAGTCACCTGCAATTACGACGGCAAGAACAAACATCCAACGATCATCGAAGACGACGTGAAGATCGGCTCCGACACGATGCTGGTCGCTCCCGTCAAAGTCGGTCGCGGCTCAATGACCGGAGCCGGTTCGGTCGTCACCAAAGACGTGCCGGAAGACACGCTGGTCGCTGGCGTTCCGGCTCAGATCAAACGAAAACTTCGAGACTAAAAACAATCCACGAACAACACGAAGTTTCACGAAGAAAAGACCAAGCTTCGTGCCTCTTCGTGTTCTTCGTGGATAAATTCAGAGGGCATAGCTATGTGTGGGATTGTCGGTTACGTCGGAAATCAACAGGTCGTCCCAGTCGTCATCGAAGGGTTGCGGCGATTGGAATATCGCGGTTATGACTCGGCGGGAATCGCCGTCGTCAACAGCGACCGCGAAATGCAGATTCGTCGCGCCAGCGGCAAGTTGCGAAATCTGGAAGAAGCCATTCGGCAAAGTCCGATCACTGGCGATTACGGTTTGGGTCATACGCGATGGGCGACGCACGGTCGTCCGACCGAAGAAAACGCGCACCCGCACCGCGACGGCAGCGGGCGCATCGTCGTTGTCCACAATGGCATCATCGAAAATTACCTGGAGCTGAAACGCGATTTGATTTCGCGCGGCCACGTCTTCAAATCCGAAACCGACACCGAAGTCGTCGCTCACCTGATTCAAAAACATCTTGAGTTAGACAAACAGGCTGACTTGGAAATCGCCTTTCGCCGTTCATTGGCCGAAGTCCGAGGCATTTACGCTCTGGTGGCGATGTCTGCGGACGAACCGGAAAAGATCGTCGCCGCTCGGTTGGGGCCGCCGGTCGTGGTCGGCTTGGGCGAAGGCGAATACTTCGTGGCGTCGGATATTCCGGCGATCCTGCCGCACACGCGCGACATTTTCTTTTTGGGCGACGGCGAAATGGCGCTGCTGACCAAAGACGGCGTGCGCGTGACCGATTTGGCTGGCAAGGAAATCAAGCCGCAAGTGCAGCGAATCACCTGGGATCCGATTCAGGCGGAAAAAGGCGGTTACAAGCATTTCATGCTCAAAGAGATTTTCGAGCAGCCGCGCGCCGTCCGCGACACCACGCAAAGCCGCGTTTCGCTGGATACCGGTCACGTCTTTCTGGACGAGATGAAAATCACCGAAGCCGATTTTCGCAGTCTGACCGACATCAAAATCGCTGCTTGCGGAACGGCCTGGCACGCGGCGCTGGTCGCCAAATACCTGATCGAAGAACTTGCGCGGTTGCCGGTCGAAGTGGATTACGCTTCGGAATTTCGTTACCGCAATCCGATTTTGACGCCGACGACTTTGATGATGGTGATTTCGCAATCCGGCGAAACCGCCGACACGCTCGCCGCTTTGCGCGAAGGCAAAGACAAAGGCTGTAAGACTCTGGCTATTTGCAATGTGCAAGGCGCGATGATGACACGCGAAGCCGACGGCACGATTTACACTCACGCCGGGCCGGAAATCGGCGTGGCTTCGACCAAAGCTTTCACTTCGCAAATCGTCGCAGCTTATTTGCTGGCGATGTACCTGGCTCAGGTGCGAGGAACCCTGAGCGAAGAAAAACTGAAATGGCACGCTCAGCATTTGTCCGAATTGCCGGTGAAGCTGGAAAAACTGCTGAGCGCCGAAACCGATTACGAAGAACTGTCGCGCGCTTTTGTGCTTTCGACGGATTTTCTCTATCTCGGTCGCGGCATCAACTTTCCGATTGCGCTGGAAGGCGCGCTGAAGCTGAAAGAGATTTCCTACATCCACGCCGAAGGTTACGCCGCCGGAGAAATGAAACACGGTCCGAACGCGTTGATTGATTCGCGGCTGCCGGTGGTAGTCATCAACACGCTCGACCCGGACGACGAAAAGTCGAAGCTGCGATACGAAAAAACGATCTCGAACATTCAGGAAGTAAAGGCGCGCGACGGCATAGTCGTCGCCATCGTCACCGAAGGCGACCGCGACACACGCGATGTCGCCAGTTTCACCATCGAAGTTCCGCCGTCCAGCGAATTGCTTTCACCTGTTTTGTCCGCGATTCCGTTGCAACTGATGGCTTATCATATCGCCGTGCGAAGAGGCTGCGACGTTGACCAGCCACGCAATCTGGCAAAATCCGTTACCGTTGAGTAAGTGAATCTTTCGATTCTCATCCGTGTTGTCTGTGCAAAATTGTTAGACAGGATTGCCAGTTTTTTTCTGGCAGCCTGAACGCTGGCAAACACCAATTTATTTCGCGCTCAACCGTAACCGTCCGAAGGCTTCGGGCGTGTGGTAATTGTCGCCGTTGACCGGTTGCCAGTTGATGAACACACGGTTCGGCTGAGCCGCCTGGATGCGATAAAAATTGATCCGCATTTCGTTGCCCGCTTTCGCCGGACGTTTATCAATCTTGTCCATTGGGATTCGCATCTCGCCGTACCAAACCTTTTTCGCCTGATCTAATCGCGCTTTGACTTCATAACCGGAATTCCAGCCGACATCGTGTTTCGGCGGAGTCGGTTTGCGGTCAATGTCCAAATCCACCCATTCTCCCTGCGGAGACACCTGAAATTCCGTGTAATGTTTGATGTCGTCAAACTCTGTTCCGATAAAGACTTCGGCCACGTCCCATTCCCACAGTTTGTTGGTTTCCGCCGTCGTCGTCGGATTCGGTTTCAAGTGCAGGCTTTCGTAAGGGCAGGTGAACAGCAGGTACAGGTTTTTTGCCGTCCATTGCGAACGAATTTCGGTTTTGTGGCTGGCCATGTTTTCGCCTCGGCGGCCTTTGTCCATGATGAATGCCGGGACGTTTTTCCAAGCCGCCGAGTTTGGATCAGCAGTCAGTTTGAAATCAGCTTTGGCCTGGTGGCTGACAGCGACTCCGGCTTCGCCAGCCTTGATCGTAGTCAGCGCGCACAACACACACAGCCCAATCAACAGAGAGATTCTTTTCATAGCTTACAGGCTCCTTGGGGTTCCTTGAGTTTGAAATTGGATTGAAATCAAATGCCGAACGGCGCGCGCATCATCGCGCAATCAACACATCGTGACAATGTTCGGCAGGTAAGAAATGAAACTGGCTTTGATATTGCTGGCCGCATTCATCTGTGTCAGTAGTCCGCGCGTGAGCAAGGGCTGGTTTGGCAAAGCTAAAACCCTTGCTCACGCGCGGGCTACTGACACTGTTCAGTTTCGTTACGAAGACAGCCGCATTTCGATGGCATGCGCGTATTCGATTGTCGTTTACGGCGAAGACGAATCGAAACTTGCCACAGCCGTCACCGCAGCCTTTGACGAAGTTGATCGCATTGACCAATTGATGAGCCATTACAAGCCGGAAAGCCCGCTCTCCCAACTCAATCGCCAAGCCGCCAGCCAACCCGTCAACGTCGAACCGGAGCTGTTCGATTTCATCGCCGAGTGTTTGCGGTACAGCCGCGAATCCAATGGAGCGTTCGACATCACGGTGGGGCCGCTGCTGAAAACCTGGGGCTTCTTTCGCGGCGAAGGCCGAATGCCGACTGCCGAAGAACTTGCCGAAGCTCGCGCCAAAGTCGGTTGGCAACACGTGATTCTGAACAAGCAGGAAAAGACGATTCGATTCAATCGCGCAGGCGTCGAACTTGATTTAGGAGGCATTGCCAAAGGCTACGCCGTTGATCGCGCTGTCAGAGTCCTGAAACAACACGGGGTCAGCCGAGCTTTGGTCAGCGCCTGCGGCAGTACGATTTATGGATTGGGTGCTCCGCCAGGAGAAGACGGCTGGAAAGTGAAGCTGCGCGATCCTGTCAGTTCGCAAAAAACAGCGATGACCGTTCGGCTGAAAGACCACGCGCTGTCGGTGTCGGGCAGTTACGAAAAGTTCTTTGATCTTGGCGGAAAACGCTATTCACATATTTTCGATCCTCGAACCGGCTGGCCAGTGCAAGGTGTGCTGAGCGTTGCTGTGCTGACCAAGACTGGAACAGCAGGCGATGCGATGGACAATGTGTTTTATGTGCTCGGAGTTGAGAAAAGCCAAAAATATCTGAATGGGCTGGAAGGCGTTGAGGCATTTATCTTTCTGCCCTACAAGACAAAAGCGTCAGCAATCACGTGGAAACAAGTTCGATTGAAAAGATGAGTGGAGCGCCCGGTTCAGGTGACGCCCCACTTTTCGCGGAATTCATTTGGCAGCCTGAGCCTTCTTTCGCTCAGACTGCCTTCCCTCTGCTGACAGCGAGATCACGATCTTGGACAACCGATTGAGGTTGTCACTACGCTGACCGGCCTCAACACTCCATCTGACCCTCTCAAATTCCAGACCGCCAGGTTGCTGCCCTTGCCTTTCGTGAAGGTCACGTTGAAGGCGTTCACAACCCGTCCGGGTTGGAAGATCGTTGTCTGGCCGCGATTCTGACTGCCCGGTGTGAAGTAGTTGTTCGATCCCACCAGAATCGTCACCACTGCACCGGTCGAGTTGTCGTAACCGAAGCGCGCCGTGTACGTGCCGTTCGCGTTGCGCTGTATGCACTCCAGGATCGGGACGACCGTCGCCGGAATCGTCACCGTGTAGTTGCGCGTTCCCTCGCAGGTCGAGTTGTTCCGCTTCGCCTTGATCGTGAAGTTGAACGTGCCGAGCGTGGTCGGCAAGCCCGCAATGGATGTGACGCCGAGCGTCGTCACCAACTTCAACCCAGGCGGCAACGCGCCCGCCGAAACGCTGAACGTATAGCTGCCAGTCGGAAAGGCCGAAAGCAATTCGACGTAAGGCACGGCGACATACGGTTGCTTGATCGCCGCCGGATTGACGGTCACCGAACAACTTGTGGAGTTCACCGTCAGCATGAAGGTTCGAGTCGTCTGAGCACCGCAGTTGTCGGTGGCCGTCACCGTGACGGTGTAGTTGCCCGGCGGATTGGCGTTCGTAATGGTGATCGCGCCCGTTGCCCGATTGACCGTGAGCGTCCCGGTAAAGCCGGGCGCAATTGCCGTGATGCTGGCGATTGCACCGTTGTCGGACGGCGCAGCGTTTGGCGTGACGGTCGCGCCGCCACCTGCCGCGACCGTCGTGGCGGGATAAGTTCCGAGCGATGGCGGCGTGTTGGCGTTGACCGTGACATTGAGCGTGGCTTCGTCGAACAAGCCGCCGCTGTCGGTGACTCGCAGCGTGAAGGCGGCGGTCATCGCCGTGCAGTTCGCACCGACCGAAGCCGTGACCTGACCCGACGAGTTGACGCTCAGGCCGGAGACGGTAATGCCATTGACGGTCGCGCTCGCTCCGCCGTTGACAGTCACCGCGAGCGAGGCTCTGGCGTCTTCGGCATCGTCAACTGCGGCGATCTGGGCATTGGCGGCGGGGCTGCCGGCGGTGCGCGTCAGGGCTGTTCCTGCGATCGTCGGCGGCGTGTTGACTGCTCCGGCTTGAGCGAAATACCGGCCTCCGGTGTTGAAATTGCCGCTGGCGTCATCTCCGCCCCAGACGATCATTTCATTTCCCGTCCAGACCGCAGTGTGTCGCCTGCGCGCGGACGGAGCATCCGTCAGGCTGGTGGCCGCCCAGCTATTGCTCGCCGGATTGTAGCGGCCCCCGCTGTTGAGAAAGTTGAAGCTGCTGTCCGTTCCGCCCCAGACGATCATCTCGCTGCCCGTCCAAACCGCTGTGTGCTCACGCCGCGCCGCGGGCGCGCCAACCGTACTGGCGCCGATCCAACTGTCGCTGGCCGGGTTGTAGCGGCCTCCGGTGTTGAAAAAGCTGCCGAAGTCCGTCCCGCCCCAGACGATCATCTCGCTGCCCGTCCAGACCGCGGTATGCTGAGTTCGCGTGGTGGGAACGCCGGCGCCGCTGGTGGCCGTCCAGGTGTCGGTGGCCGGGCTGTAGCGGCCCCCGCTGTTGGAAGCGCCGCCTGAGTCCTGCCCACCCCAGACGATCATCTCGCTGCCCGTCCAGACCGCCGTGTGATCTATTCGCTCGGTGGGCGCGCCAACCGTGTTGGTTGCGATCCAACTGTTCGTGCCCGGATTGTAGCGGCCCCCGGTGTTGAAAACGCTGCTGGAGTCGTCCCCGCCCCAGACGATCATCTCGCTGCCCGTCCAGACGGCGCTGTGTTCGTCGCGCGCGGCGGGGACACCGGCGCTGCTGGCGGCGGCCCAACTATTCGTGCCCGGATTGTAGCGGCCCCCGCTGTTGAGCACGCTGCTGAAATTCCGCCCGCCCCAGACGATCACCTCCGTGCCCGTCCAGACAGCCGTGTGGCGGTGGCGCGCGGCGGGCGCGCTGGTGGCGCTGGTCGGCGTCCATCCCCCGGTGACCGGGTTGAAGCGGCCCCCGGTGTTGAAAACGCCGCTGGCGTCCTGCCCGCCCCAGATGATCATCTCGCTGCCCGTCCAAACGGCGGTGTGTTCGTTGCGCGCAATGGGAGTGTCAAACGTAGACCCGCTGGTGGCGAGCCAACTATTCGTAGCCGGATTGTAGCGGCCTCCGGTGTTGAGATAGACGCCGCCGGAGGTCTGCCCGCCCCAAACGATCATTTCGCTGCCCGTCCAGACGGTCTTGTGGATTTCTCGCGCGGCGGGCGCGCCAACGGTGCTGGTGGCGAGCCAACTGTCGCTGGCCGGATTGTAGCGGCCCCCGCTGTTGAAATGGCCGAGACTGGGGTGTCGTCCGCCCCAGACAATCAACTCGCTGCCCGTCCAGACGGCGCTTTGGCGGTGGCGCGCGGTGGGAGCGCCGGTGGTAGTCGTCGCCGTCCAGCCATTCGCGGCGGGATTGTAGCGGCCTCCGGTGTTCAAGACGCCGCCGCCGCTGTCGCCGCCCCAGACGATCATCTCGCTGCCCGTCCAGACGGCGCTTTGGTCCCAGCGCGCGGCGGGAACCCCGGTCAGACCGGTCGCAGTCCAACTGTTCGTGCTCGGATTGTACCGGCCTCCGGTGTTGAGATTGCTGAAGCTGGAGTCCTGCCCGCCCCAGACGATCATTTCATTCCCCGTCCATACCGCCGTGTGACGTGCGCTCCCAACCGGAGCGTTTGTCAGGCTGGTGGCCGTCCAGTTGTCGCTCACCGGATTGTAGCGCCCACCGCTGTTGAGGCGGGCGAACGATGGATCAGTCCCGCCCCAGATGATCATCTCACTGCCCGTCCAGACCGCAGTGTGTTCGCGGCGCTCGGCGGGCGCAACAACCGTATTGGTCGCGCTCCAACTGTTGCTGGCCGGATTGTAGCGACCTCCGGTGTCCGTCCCGCCTCCGCCCCAGACGATCATTTCCGTGCCCGTCCAGACGGCGGTGTGCTGGCTTCGTGCGCTGGGAGCGCCCGTCAGGCTGGTCGCCGTCCAGGTGTCGGTAGCCGGGTTGTAGCGGCCCCCGGTGTTGAAAACGCCGCTGGAGTCCTGCCCGCCCCAAACAATCATCTCGCTGCCCGTCCAAACGGCGGTGTGCTCGTATCGTTCAGCGGGCGCGCCTGACAGAATCGCCCAGGTATCGTCGGCGCCCGCAGTGGCGGCGGCGGAAAGCGACCGAAGCTGATATTCATACCCGGTTGCCGATGGCGGCATCTCTGCCTTCTCAGTTTGCTCTCTGATCCTCGTCCACCACTGGTCGAACGGCTCCTTGCGCCATTCGACCACGGCCACCTTCATCCGCTCTTTCCCTTGCGCCAGCGCCATCATCACAAAATACCGCGCCTCGTCCTCGCGCAACTGGCCGAATTGCCGCGTCTCACGCTCCCACCCCTCATCGCTCATTGCCACGGCTCTTGCTTCGGCGCCGCGCTGCCTGGATTGCACGCGCTCGTCTCGCGTCCATTCCACTTCGGCGTATTCGCCGCTGGTCTGTCGCAGTTGCGGCGCGGCGCTGTGTGTCAGCAGTTCCCGCACGGCGCGTTGTTTCAACTCGCCGTGGAAGCGTTCGTCGTGCGCGTACCAGTTGCGGATCAATCGCTCGACCAGCGCGGGCCGCGCCAGACACTCGGCGATGACGAAAGGATCGTCGCCCAGCGCCCGGTGAAGCTCGCGCAGCACGGCGGGCTGTTTGGTCTCCTTGGCCATGCGATCCAGCTCGGCCTGCAACTGCTCGGCGCTGATCGGGCGCTGCCATTGATCTTCCAGCGCCTGCGACTTTCGCAAGTAGTCAACCACCTTGGCCTCGATCTCCGACTGCGGCATCACGGCGTCAAGCGATGGCTTGGGCTGCACATTGGCGGCTGGCCAGATGCGGCCTCGCCAGTAAACTTCCTCAATCGCGCGCTGGTAAGCCACGCGCTCTTTGAAGCTGAGTTGTCGGGCCGCATTGAGATTGGTCGCAGCCGAAGCCCGGCTCGATTTCATCGTCAGCGTCAACGACAGACCCAGCGCCACAAGCAACGCCAGGCAGATAATGCGAAATCGTTTTGTGTTTGCTGTTCTCATTACAGTTCCTCCTGTGCGCGCAACAGTCGGCGCACGTTATGCAGTTCTTCTTTCAACACGTAACCGGAAGCGCCTACCGACGCCGCGGCTTCGCGCCATTCCGGCAAGTCGTGGCCAGTGACCAGACAGACGCGCGCGTCCGGCCAATGACTTTTCAACTGCCGCGTCGCTTCCAGCCCGTCCACGCGCGGCATTTCAATGTCCATCAAGACCCAATCGGCGGCGGTCAGTTGTTCGGCGGCATAAACTTCAACGGCCTGCGCGCCGTCTTCGCATTCGTAAACGGCTTCGGCCAGCCGCGCGACAAAACCGCGCAGCAGGCGGCGCATCTCCGCGTTGTCATCCACGATCAAGACTTTCATCATCTTTCGTGCTCCTTCAGTGGACGCTCGAACACGCCGCTTGCTTTGTGCCGTTGGCTACTTGTTCGGCTGAGGGACAATGCGCAGGTAAGGTTTGATGGTCTTCCAACCGTCGGGGAATTTCTCTTTGGCTGCTTCGTCGCTGACCGCCGGGACGATGATGCAATCGTCGCCGTCCTTCCAGTTGACCGGCGTGGCCACGCTGTATTTGGCCGTCAATTGCAGTGAATCAATCACGCGCAAAATCTCCGCGAAGTTGCGCCCGGTGCTGGCCGGATAAGTCAGCGTCAATTTGACCTTCTTGTCCGGGCCGATGATGAACACCGAGCGCACGGTGAAAGTATCGCTGGCGTTCGGATGGATCATTCCGTACAGGTCAGAAACCTTGCGGTCGGCGTCGGCGATGACAGGGAAGTTCAGAGCGTGCCCTTGCGTTTCAGCAATGTCGGCAGCCCAACCTTTGTGCGAATCCAGCGGATCAACACTGAGACCTATGACCTTGACGCCGCGCCGCTCGAACTCCGGCTTGAGCCGCGCGCATTCGCCGAGTTCGGTGGTGCAAACGGGCGTGAAATCCTTCGGGTGTGAAAAGAGCACGGCCCAGCCGTTGCCCATCCAATCGTAAAAGCTGATCTCGCCTTCAGTGGTTGCCGCCTGAAAGTTCGGCGCGTCGTCGCCCAATCTGATTGCCATGAGTTGTCTCCTTTGCTGGTAGGTAACTGCGTTTATCGGGTTGTTTGCCGGGAAGCGTTTCTTCCAACGACGGGCGGGATTGTGCGGGAAAGACTGAGGCTGGCGCGCAAGCAGAACTACTCAATCTGCGTGAGTAGTTCTGCTCAATTTTCTGAGTAGTTTTGCTTATCCGGCCAATTCGGATTTGTGCTGGATGGCGAATTTGACCAGCGCGTGGCTGCCGTGCAGATCAAGTTTCTGACAGATATGAGCGCGATGGTTTTCGATGGTGCGGACGCTGACACCGAGTTCATCCGCGATCTGTTTACTGGTTTTGTAATCAGCCAGCAAGGCCAGGACGCGGCGTTCGGTGGCGGTCAAATCCCGCAAGCCGGGCTGGCCGAGCAGGGTCGAAGTGCGCTGATGGCGGCTGAGCAACAAGGTGGAAAGCGAAGGGCTGATGTAGTTCTGTCCGGCGGCGACGGTCTTCAGGCAATTGACGACATCCGCCGCCGCGCTGTCTTTGACCACATAACCTTTCGCGCCCAAATCGAGCGCCTCGTTGAAGTGCATCTCGTCCTTGTGCATGGTCAGAAAGACGATCGTCACCGGCCAGGCGGCCTCGCGCACGCGGCGCGCCACCGCGAAACCATCCAGTTCCGGCATGTCCAGATCGAGCAGCGCGATGTTTGGCTGCAACTTTTCGATCTGTTCGAGCGCCGCTGCGCCGTCTTCGGCTTCGGCGATGACGCGCAAGCGCGGATCGCGTTCGATGACCTGGCGCAAGCCCTGGCGAAAAATCGGATGGTCGTCGGCAATCAGAATGCGAATTTCGTCTTTCATACGCTTTCTTTGGTACACATGCGCCCCCGCGTGCGGTCTTTGTCGGAAATTCGCACGCGCCCCCGCGTGCGTACCTAATCAGGAATCGTCAGTTTGACGGTAATCGTTGTGCCTTGCCCCGGCGCGGAATCAAGCGTGTATGCGCCGCCCAGCAGCCGCACGCGCTCGGCCATGCCAATCAGCCCAAACCCACCGGATTGCGGATTGCGTCGCATCTTCTGAGAATCCGCAATCGAAAATCCCTGGCCGTTGTCTTCGATTTTCATTCGCACCTCGCGTTCGTCGCGTTCAATCGTCAACTTCGCCTCGGTCGCGCGCGAATGCTTGAGGATGTTGTTGACGCTTTCCTGCACGACGCGATAAAGGTTCAATTCGGCTTCGTTCGGAAACAGTCCGTCAATGTTTTGCAACGCGGTGTCGAAACGGATGCCCGAAGTGCGTGCGGCTTGCTGGCACATGGCCTGAAGCGTTTTGGTCAGGCCGAATCGCTCCATCTTGTACGGGCGCAGGTTGTAGGCGATCTCGCGCACTTCTTCAATCGCGTGGGCGCTGGCTTCGGAAATTTCTTCTACTTGCTCACGCGCGGCTTCTGTGTCGTCGAAGGAATCCAGCGCGAGAAAGCTGCGATTTTTGATGATGAGCAGGCTCTGTCCCAGGCTGTCGTGCAATTCGGCAGCGATGCGCTGGCGTTCCTGCTCCTGCGAATCGAGCAACTGGCGCGAGAACGCTTCCTGCGCCGCGTGAGCCTGTCGCAAGCGAGCGACGCGCTGCCGGAAAATCAGCAAGACCGTGCCGACAACGCTGAGCGAAGCCAGCGTGATGAACCACCACCTGCGCCAGAACGGCGGCTCGACCACGATGCGAAGGCTTGCGCCCGCATCGTTCCAGACGCCGTCGCTGTTGGCTGCGCTGATTCGGAAGGTGTAACTGCCAGGCGAAAGATACGGAAAATAAACCACCCGCCGCGTTCCCACGTCCATCCAATCCGTGTCCAATCCCTCCAGCTTGTATTTGAATTTGACCTGTTCGGAGCGGATGAAACTCAAACCCGTATAACTGATCTCCAGGTCGCGCTGGCCCGGCGCGATGGTCACGCCCCCCCTGTCTGAAAGCTGAAAGCTGAAATCCACCGGGCCGCGTTCGAGCGTGACCGCTTCGATCTTCACGGGCGGCGGCAGCGGATTGACGGGCGCGGCTTCGGGATCAATCACCACCACACCACCCATCGTCGGAAACCAGAGCTTGCCGTCTTGCGCCACGAAGCCCGCCGCTTGCCGCCCGCCGTTGCATTCGGTGTTGAGCATTCCGTCCTGTTTGCCGAACGCGACACTGCTCACGCGCGTGAGACGACCTTCGGCCAGCTCATTCAACTCGTGGCGACTGACGCGATAGATGCCTTTGTTGCAACCGATCCAGAAATTGCCGTGCCGGTCTTCCAGAATTTGAAAGACGCCGTTGTTGTAAAGACCCTGCTCAGTCCGGTAGTTGAAAAACCTGCCGTCACGCAGCCGACTCAATCCGTCGTCATACGTCCCAATCCAAAGCGTTCCGTCCGCGTCTTCATAAATCGCCCGCACCCGATTACCCGCCAACCCATCTGCTGCCGTGTAGGAGATGAACCTGCCGTCTTTGAGCTGGGCCAATCCACCGTAAGTCCCGAACCAGAGCGTGCCGCGCCGGTCTTGATGAAGGGTCTTCACGTCATTGCTCGGCAACCCGTCTTTCGTCGTGTAATGAGCGATGATCTTGTCGTCGTCGAATTTGAATAATCCCTGGCTGGAAGCGACCCAGTACTTGCCGTCGCGGCCTGATCTCACGCCATAGATAGCCGCCTTGACCGAGAGGTTTTGAATTTTCCCGTTTTCATAGCGACGCAAGCCACCTTCAATGCCGATCCACATCCTTCCCGTTGCGTCCTCCCATAGCGCCTGAACGTTAGCGCCGGGCAGGAGTGGCGAGAAACTTTCGACGCGCCCATCTCTCAGCCCGCCCCGGCTCAGCCCCAGCGTTGTCCCGATCCAGATTTGGCCATCGCGGGATTGTGCCAACGGGTAGACTTCGTGGCTCGGCAGACCGCTCTCAATCGAATAGGCCGTCATCAGCCGTTTGCGCGCGCGATACAGCCCGCGCGTCGTGGCCAGCCAGAGCGAGCCTTCCCGATCACGGATGATGGAACGGATCGAAGCTTTGAGCAGTCCGTCGGCCTCGCCAAAAAACGTGAAGCGCCCATCCTTGAAACGAGCCAGAAAGTCTCCTGAATATCCCGCCAGAGCAGGCTTGCCAAACCAGATGCCACCGTCAGCGTCTTCACACATCGGACGAAGCGGCGGCACACCGGGGAAAGATGTGACTGTGCTGTCGCGCAGCAGGTAAAGATTCGCTCCCTCACGAATCCAGAGATTGCCCCGGCTGTCTTCGTAAGGCATCACCCAGACAGAGAAATCGCTCGCTCCAAGTTTGATTGGATAATCGGTCTCGCGCCCATCTTTGACCCGCTTCACCCCGCTCTCGTCAATCGTCACGCGCGCCCCGGAAGGAGCCAGATACAGCTTCAGCTTCGGATTCTGGTATTCCGGCGGCGCAGGGATGAATTTGCCGCCGCGCAGAGAGACCGCGCCTTTCAAGGTGGCAATCACCGGCTCCCCATTGAAGTCCGGGAAAATCTCCAAAACCTGGTTGCTCGGCAAGCCGTCGGCGATGGTGTAGGTGGTGAAGAGACCATTGCGGTAAATGGTCAACCCGCTGTCTTCAGTCCCGATTAGCAGCGCCCCGTCTTCAGCTTCGTACAGGCGTAAAAAGCGGTTGCTGGTGATGCCTTTGGAATTGCTCTTATCGAAGACAGTGAAGCGCACGCCGTCAAACCGCGCCAGCCCATCGAGTGTCGTCAGCCACAAATAACCGTCGCGGGTCTCGACGACGCTGGTCACGGTGTTCTGCGGCAACCCGTTGTCGGTCGTCCAGTGGTCAAAGCGATAGGGGCTGTATTGCGCCACCGCCGGAGCAGCCGCTATCAGGCAAAACAACAGCAAGCCGCAGCCATGCCGGAAGCTAAAGATCAGGATTTGCGCCATCAACTGAGCCATCCAATCTTATGATTTACTTTGTGAGATGAATACGCTGACGTTCAGTCCGGTAAACTCGTGCCACGTTGTAAATGTCTCGGCGCTGCGGCGCGTAATACAACCGCGCCAGCAAATCGCCCAGCAAGCCGAAGCCCAAAAACTGCAATCCCCCCCAAAAACGTCACCGCGGCGAAAATCAGCATCGGGCCGTTTTCGATGAAGATGACTTCCCGCCAGAAAAGTTTTTTGAAAAGCAGCCATCCGGCCAGCACGCCAGATACAGCGATCATCGCCGCTCCGATACCGCCGAAAAAATGTAGCGGCGTGACAAATACCGAACGATCAGCCGAATCGTCAGAATGTCGAACATCACCTGGAAAGTCCGCGAGATGCCGTAATGCGATTTGCCGCTCAAACGCGGTTTGTCTTCGATGGGGATTTCGGCGATCAACGCGCCTTCAATGCTGGCCATTGCCGGAATGAACCGGTGCATCTGGCCATAAATCGGAATGCGTTCCAACACTTCGCGGCGATACGCTTTGAACGTAGTACCGAAATCATGAATTGCCACGCCCGAAGCCAGTGCCATCATCCGATTAGCAATGCGCGAAGGAAACGTTGCCAAAATCCGCCCTGCCGATTTTGCCGCCAGCCGCTGGCCACGTCGAAACCTTCGTCGAGCTTTTCGACAAATCGAGGAATGTCTTCGGGCTGATGTTGCAAGTCGCCGTCCATTGCAATGACGACATTGCCGACAGCTTAATTGAAACCAGCAGCCAGCGCCGCCGTCTGCCCGAAGTTTCACCGAAGCCGAACGCCGACGACTCGCGGATCGAGATCGCAGATTTCGCGCAACAATTGATGCGTCCGATCATCGCTGCCGTCGTCCACGAACACCAGTTCGTAATCATTCAGGCTTTCCATCACGCGCGTCAATCGGCGGTACAACTCCGGCAAGTTGTCTTCTTCGTTGTGGAATGGAACTACGATTGAATAATTCATCTCGGTTTGAAAGTGTACCGTGTAAACTTTTCCAATTGAATCGGCAGCGCCAGAACATTAAACTGCGCCCGCTTTTGTATTGCTGACTCACCGGGAATTTCATTGCCCACGAAATTCCAGCCCCGTCCAAACTTCCCCTTCTCGCATCCCAAGCGTTCTTTCGCCCCTTTGTTATCAATCCTGGTCCCTTAGCAATTTGCCGCTGCCCGGCGATGAAGGCTGACGTCTGCTCTCTGGTGCTTTTTTGGAGCCTGCTTTCAAGTCGCGGCGGTTAGGAGGAAGTATGTCCAAAGCAAAGGCTCTGTTGTTTATCCCGCTGTCGTTTCTGTTTTTTCTGGCTCTTTTCCCGATTCAATCCAACCCGCTGAACGAACCGGTTGCGGCGCAATCCACCTGTACGCCGCCTCTATTTCAAGGCTATCCGTCGTCGTGCGCCAACATCAATTTGCGCTGGTTGAACCGCGATCCGATTTCACTGATTGACCGTTACGAAATTTATCGCGGCGGCGCAAAAGTCGGCCAGGTTCCCGGCAGCGCCATTTCGTTTTCAGAACCAGTCGGCTGCGGATTCGGCGCAACTTATACGATCAAACAAGTCATGAAATCCGGCGCAACTTGCCAGGTTGTCACCACAGGCAATCCGCCGCACACCAAACCTTGCGACCTGTGTACGGGCGGAGGCAGTCTGGTGAACATGGTCAATTCGGCTTCGTTCAATTCGCCTGTGGCGTCGAATTCGATAGCGACGATTTTCGCCGCGCAAGGCCAATCGCTGACTTCGGCGACGGCTTCGGCGAACAGCTTGCCGTTGCCGACCAACCTTGCTGGAACTCAGGTGCTGGTGAACAACACTCCGGCAGAGTTGTTTTACGTTTCGCCCGGCCAGATCAATTTTCTGATGCCGCAGGTGAATGCCGGAGCCGTCGGTGTTCTGATTCTAGGCTCGAACGGCGAACGCACCGAAGGCAGCGCCTTGACCGGGCCGAATCCTGCCGTTTTCACAGCGACGGCAAACGGCAACGGAGTCGCTGCGGCTCAGGTAACGGCGGACGGACGGAGCTATCAACGCATTTACGACAACAACCGAATTGCTGTGCCGGTCAGCGTGACCGTCGGCGGCCTGCCGAATTATCTGGTGTTGTATGGAACCGGATTGCGCGATCAACCGGCAATGGAGGTGCGAATCGGCGGGCAACTTTGTCAGGTGACGTATTCCGGCGCGCATCCGAATTTGCCCGGAGTAGATCAACTCAATGTTCGTTTGCCGGAAAGTTTGCGAGGTGTGGGAACAGTGGCAATTGTGGTTTCGGCGGCGGGATTCGTTTCAAACTTCGCGCAGATCAACATCGGGAATTGAAAGATATTTGGAGTGCTGCGGCTTGACGCAGCTTTGCATTCTTTACCGGAGAATTTTGTTCATCGGAAATGTTTTGCCAGGAACCAAAAGCGGTGGCGAGCCACACGCACTCTAAACTTTACCTGAAAGCCTTCAAGCTAAACGCGCGAAATCCGTCGGGAAAGAAAAGCAGGAAAAGCGAAATGCACACGACCATCGCAGGCACGATGGTCAGAATCAGGCTGAGCCGCTCGAATTTCAGGTGCATGAAGTAAACCATAATCAAAACGGCCTTGACGATGGAAAGCCCAATCACACTGACCAGCATCATCGCCAGCGGCACGTGAATGTAACCGAGAAAGACTTCGATGGCGGTCAACACAATCAACCACAGCCAGACCATTGAATACGTTCGCCTCGTAACATTTTCCATCTTTACTCCAAAACAACAGCCGCTGATTACGCCAATACCCGCAGATCAGCGTCTTTCTGTATTTATCTGCGGCGGCATTGCTCACTTGATTGAAAGTAGATAAATCAGCGGGAAGACAAACATCCAAACCAGATCAACGAAGTGCCAATACAAGCCGCTGATTTCGACATCTTCGTGCGTGGCTCGTTTTCTGGCCGCCGTCACTCCCAGATAAATCACCCCCGAAAGCACGTGCAGCATGTGCAATCCGGTGATGGCGAAAAACGTCGCGCCAAACATCGGCGAAGCGTTTGCTCCCCACTCGGCAGGAACGCTGAAAGGCCGCAGCCCTTCGGCAATCAAATGCTGCCATTCGATCAAGTGCAACACGACGAAAGCCAATCCCGCAACCATCGTCGCCAAAATCCACTTGACCATCTTCGCCCGTTCGCCACTTGCCGAAGCCGCAACAGCCATGACCATCGTCAAGCTGCTGGTCAGCAAACAGAATGTCATGACCGTCGAAAAAATAATGCTTGGCGAAAAGGTGAACGGCTTTGCCCAGGCTTCGCTGGCAATGCGGACGTAGCCGTAACACATCAACAGCGCGCCGAAAGTCAGCGAGTCGGAAAGTATGAACAGCCACATCCCCAGCTTTTTGTGGCCGATGCCGAATGGCGAAACGCCGCCGCTCCAATTTGTAGTTAGTGTTTGGTTCATTTCCAGAATCTGGTACGGAACCGGGAGCGGTAGCGACCGGGTCTGCCTCTGACCGGTCCCCCGTCGCTACTGCTCTGGGTTCTGTATCCGTTATTTCCAAAAGAAGAGCATCACGAAAAGTAAAATCCACAAGCCAGTCAAAAAGTGCCAGTACAGCGCCGCTACATCCACGGCAACGCGACGCCTTACTGCCGTCCACTTCGTCGGACTTCGCAACGTCACAAACGCCAGCGCCGCCAGTCCACCAATCAAGTGAACTCCGTGCAGCCCTGTGAACAGATATGAATAGGCGCTGTGCAAATTCTTGTTGATGTAAAACCCACTGGCTTTCAAATCGCTCCAAGCCAACAACTGCAACGCCAAAAACACAAATCCAAGCGCAGTCGTCGCGGCAATCCACAGCCGGAATTGGTTTTCTATCCGACGTTTCATCACCCGGCGAGCAATTTCAAAAGTCGCGCTGCTGGCCAAAATCATCGCCGTGCTCAGCCATAAAACCTTGGGCATGACAATTGGCAAACTGCGCGCCCGATTGACAACGTAAGCGCTGGTCAACGCCGCAAACAACATCGTCACGCTGGCCAATGCCAACCACACGCCAATGCGATAACCTTCAGGCGGAGGCTGGCGTTCAGGTTCCGGCGGACGATTGTCTCCGCCGCCGTATTCCGGCAGATCATCAAAGCCTCTGCCGCCCGCGCCGAATGCAGGGTCGTCGTGTTTGTTTGGGGTTAGTGTCGTGGGCATGAAGCTTACAAATTCTCTTTGAACTCTTCGTGGCTGACTTGAGCTTGTTTCAGGATTCCACGCAAAGTTCCTTCCGCCAATTCTTTGTGTAATGGAACGACGCAGCCAATCGTGCCATCTGGCGTAGCTCGTTTCATCACAACGTGACTACCGCGCTGACGAACACGAACAAATCCCAATCGCTTCAACGCAGAGATCACTTCATCTCCTGAAACACGCGACAATTCAGGCATAGCTAGCCTCAAACGTAGTCAAAATCGGATGAGAGATTTGGGTAACGCCGAATTCTTCAAGATAAAGCTCTGTTGCTTCCTTTAAGTTTGCAATGGCTTCTTCAATAGACTCGCCCTGACTTACAGTCCCGACTTCAGGACATTCTGCGACATATAAATTTTCTTCTCGGTGAATTACAGCAGTAAAAAGAGATTGCATAATGCCTCCAACTCAACTCAAAAACTGTTTGGCTCAGTTTGCATGACATAATCCTTCGTCGCGCCAGGGACAGAATACTCGTATGGATCGTGATGCACGACAGGCAAGACTTCGCCGAAGTTTTCGTGCGGCACAGGCGTTGGCGTTGACCATTCCAGAGTCGTCGCTTCCCAGGGATTGGCCTCAGCGCGTTTGCCTTTGAACAGGCTCCAGAAAAAATTGACCAGGAAAATCACTTGAGCCGCCGCCGTCGCAAAAGCCGCGATGGTAATCACCACGTGCAGCGGGTCGAGCGCCTGCAAAAATTCATAACCGCTCGAATCGGCGTACCGGCGCGGATGTCCGGCGATTCCCAACACGTGAAACGGAATAAAGATCGCGTACACACCCACAAACGTCAGCACGAAATGCAATTTGCCAAGCGTTTCGTTCATCGTCCGAGCGAACATTTTCGGAAACCAGTAATAAGTCGCCGCGAAGATTCCGAAAATCGCAGCCACGCCCATAATCAAATGAAAGTGCCCGGTGACGAAATGCGTGTCGTGAAAAACTACGTCAAGCGCCGTTTGCCCAAGCACCAAACCAGTCACACCGCCAGCGACAAACAGCGAAACAAATCCGATGGCAAACAGCATTGGCGTCGTGAAACGAATCCGCGCACCCCACAACGTCCCCAGCCAATTGAAAGTTTTGATCGCCGACGGAACTCCGATGACAAGCGTCAGCACCGAAAAGGCAATCGCCACCGAAGGGTTCATTCCGCTGATGAACATGTGATGTCCCCAGACGAAAAAGCCCAACAAGCCGATGGCAAACATGGCGACGACCATCGCCTTGTGACCGAAGACAGGTTTGCGCGCAAAGGTCGCCAGAATGTGCGAGGTCGCGCCCATTCCCGGCAAAATGGCGATGTACACTTCCGGGTGGCCGAAAAACCAAAACAGGTGTTGCCACAAAATCGTCGAACCGCCTCCGCCTTCGATCAGCTTGCCCGAAACCACCAACCCAGACGGAATGAAAAACCCTGTCCCGACATTGCGATCCAGCAGCAGCAAAATTCCTCCCGCCAGCAAGACCGGAAACGCCAACAACGCAATCACCGCCGTCGTAAACCATCCCCAACAACTCAGCGGCATACGCATCAAAGTCATTCCGCTGGTTCGCATGTTCAAAGTCGTGGTGATGAAATTTAGCGCGCCCAGCAACGAGGCCACGCAAAACAACGCGATGCTGACAATCCACAAATCCGCGCCCAAAGCTTGTCCGGGTCCAGCAGAAGGAATCGCGCTCAAGGTTGGGTAAAACGTCCATCCGCCGAGTGGCGCTCCGCCGACGACAAACAGCGCGGCGATCAACACCAAAAAACTGACCGCCGTCAGCCAGAACGAAAGCGCGTTGAGCACCGGGAAAGCCATATCTCGCGCTCCGATTTGAATCGGCAAAAAGTAATTGCCGAATCCCGATTGCGGAGCCGTGGTCAGCACCATAAAAACCATGATCGTGCCGTGCATCGTCACCATCGCCAGATAAAATTCCGGCTGCATCAATCCGTCTTTGAAGCCTTCGGGAAAAATCGTTTCCAGCATAGGCCAACGTTCAGTCGGCCAGGCCAGCCGCAAACGAATCAGCAAGGACATCAGCATTCCAATCAACGCGGCAACCAACGCCAGAAAGAAGTATTGAATGCCGATGACTTTGTGATCGGTGCTGAAAATGTATTTGCGAATGAAGCCTTTGGGAGCGGCGTGTGATGTTTGAACTTGGTCACTCATAGCTTTTCTTGAGCTACATCGTTTGAACTACTTCGGAGCGTTTTCGCTCAGCCACTTTTCAAACTCGGCCTGCGAAACGACTCGCATGTAAGCGCGCATCTGGTGATGAAGCTGACCGCACAATTCCGCGCAGGCGATTTCGTACTTGCCTTCTTTCGTCGCGGTGAAGTGCAGATTGATTTTCAGACCGGGCACGGCGTCCTGTTTCAAGCGCAACGCCGGAGCGTAAAAATTGTGCGTCACGTCTTTGGCTCGCAGAGTTAGATTGATCGGGCGATTGATTGGAATCACCAGCGTTTGGCCGAAAATATCGTCTTTGCCAGAAGGGTCTTTCGGGTCAATGCCCAACGGTCCAGGCCGCGCGCCAACCGAATTGTCCGTGTCGTCGTAAAGCTTCGGACTGGTAGAGCCAAACCTGCCATCGGCTCCGGGATGGCGAAAGTACCAGTTGAATTGCTGGCCGGTGGCTTCGATTTGAACGGCGTCGGGCGGAGCCTGGTTCAAATGCAAGTTCGCCCAAACTCTTTGGCCGGTGATGGCCAACGCGATGAAGACGATTCCGGTAATTGCCACCAGCACGATTTCGATTCGCGTGTTGCCTTCGCTGTAAGTCGCGCGTTCGTTTCCCTTCGAGCGGAACTTCCAAACGGCATAACCGAGCGCAGCTTGCGCTCCGAAAAAAGCTACGGCGACGACTGCCCAGGTCAGATTGAACTGGCTGTCCATCGCCGCCGCGTGTTCTGAAATGGCTTCAGGAAACCACCAGCCGGTTTTCGTTTTCGACCACGCGAAAAACGCCGCAGTGCCAGCGGTAATCAGCCAGATAAGGATTGCGAGTAAACGTCCCATTTTGATTGCGGATTGCGTTTGGTACGGAACCGTGAACGGTAGCGATCGGGTATTTATGATTGTCATTCCTCACGAACCACCAACCAAGTCGCTACCGCTCCTTGTTCCGCACCAGTGTTTTAAGGAAGAACCAGCGCTGGTTGAACCTTCAGCGATCCGGCGTTGTAAGCCTTCGCCGCATCGAATGAAAAGTCAGCTTTGGCATCGGCTTTGGCGGCGACGCTGACTTTCAACGTCTTCGCGCCAAACCGTTCGTGCCAGGCTTCGAGTTCGTAATCGCCGGGCGGCAAGCCCTTGATCGAAAACGAACCATCGGCTCCGCTAACGGCAAAGAACGGATGCGCCACGACGTTGATATGAGCCAGCATCCACGAATGCATGTTGCACTTCACCGGAATCTGCGTTTCGGCTTTGGCAAATTTTTTGATGATCGGAGCCTGCCCTTTCAACTGCGATTCATTCCATTCGCGGTTGGTTTTCGGCACTGGGTGAATGTTGTGATTGGTCTGATCGGAGTTGACGATTTTCAATGGTTGACCAGCTTGTATGCCAAGAACGCGCGGCATGTACACGCAGCCTTTTTGATCGAGCGTGACTTCCGTCGCGGAAATTTCAAAATTGGCATCGGCGGGCAATCCGCTTTTCACGTATACAAACACGTTTTGCAGCTTGCCGTCCGCAACCAACACATCGTTGGCGAAGGCTTCGCCGCAAGCGCCGTCGTTCGACGTATCAAGTTTTTTCGGTGCTGGAGCGGCTCCGGCAAAGGCAATGGTTCCGGTGACGTTGCCTTCGTTGCCGGTCGGTTTCCAGGTTGGGCCGGCGGCAGCCGGAGCAGCCGTTTCTTCTTTATTGCCTCCGCAAGCGGCGCTGCCCACCACGGCCAGTGCCAGTAAAAATACGGCGATCATTCGCCTTGAAAACATAAGCTTTTGCCTCCTTCAATTAAGCCAAAGTTGATCCGGGATTATTGCCGCCCGGAGATCGTTTGTTGCTGGAATTTACTGCTTTGGAATGAGGCCGAATCATCGCACATTTATTTCAAGCCGACAAAATGACAAAAACGCCGAGCCTGCCAATCGTCTTGGTCAAGCTCGGCGTTTTCAGCACGTGGCATTCGGCGATTCAGCTTTACCAGTTGAATCGAACTCCAAGTTGCAACTGACGAGCGTCAGCCGCCGAAGTAAATCCTAACGGTTGAGTCGGCAGTCTGTTTTCCTGACCGCGCAAACTGAAGTTGGTCAGCGGCGTTCCGCCAGTCGTGCAAGGAATCGGCAAGCCGCCGCTGTCCGCACAGGCTCCGCCAATGACGTTGTTGATGCCCAGGAAATTGACACGATTGAACAGGTTGAAGGCTTCAAACGTGAATTCCAGGAAACGGGATTCTTTGACCAGGAAGCGACGCGCCAGCCGCAGATCGAAGCTGTAAAACGCTTCGCCTCGACCGGTGTTGCGTCCGGCCTGTCCCGGTCGGTCGCTTTGCGCGCGCCCGTCGGCGTTGGCGTCAAAACCCAGCAACACGTTGAACGGGCGACCGCTTTGCGCCACGACAATCGGAGCCAATGACCAATCTTTGGCCACAGGATTCGTCCACCAGCTTTGAATGACCGCGCTGGCGACGAAACGATGCCGCTGATCGAAAGCCGACAACGCGCGATCCAACCGCAGATTCAACGGATTCTGCGCCGAAAAATCGCTGTTGAAATCGGTCACTTCGTCAATCGCTTTCGACAAGGTGTAATGCGCGTTCAAGCTGAAATTGTTGGCGAATCGTTTTTGCACCTGCAAGGTCATCGCGTGATAAAACGAATTGGCGGTCGTTTCATACACGTTGTCCTGCAACCGCAGCGGATTGCGGAAATCGCTGGTCAACCCGGCTTGCGCCTGAGCCGCCGTTGGGAACCGAATGAAGCTAGGCCCGCCGTTCGGGTTCAACGCGCTGACCGGGCCGGTCGCTTTGAACTGATTGATGTCGCGGTTGCGCGTGATGTGCAATCCGCGAACATACAAATATCCGGCATCCAGCGAAAATCCTTTGCCCAGATCGCGCTGAATTCCGAAGCTGGATTGATAGCTGACCGGGTTGCGATAAGTGGCTTCCTGCCGGAATCGGACTTCCAACGGAGTTCCGGGACCCGGCGTAATCGGACGCGCCGTCACTCCCGCCGGAAGCGACGAAGCAGGCGGCAGGATTTGGCGAACATCGTTCAATGTGATCGGACGCGAAAAGTTGTTCGTCAATTGCGCCAGTCCGGCATACATATCAAACGAACGCGGCAAGCCGAACGAATTGGTTGTCGGCGTAGCCAGCACAATGAAGATGCTGGTCGGATCGGCAAAACCGCCCAATTCGCGCGTCACGTTGGCAACGGCATTGTTCAGGAAGCCCACGAAAACGCCCGCTCCGCCGCGAATCGCCGTCTTGCCGTTTTTGAAAGGATCCCACGAAAAACTGGCGCGCGGTTGCCAGTCGCGTTTGTAAGTCGGAACGAAAAACGGTTCGTCGTGAATGGCGTACCGCAGTCCCAAATTGAGCGTAAAGTTCGGCGCGGCTTTCCAGGCATCTTGCACATAAAAACCATACCGATTCGTCCAACTGGTCGCCGCCGCGTCGCCGAAACCTTGCTGGTAAACCGTCGGCAGTCCCAGATTGAAAGATTGCAGCGCGTTGATCGGAGCGCCAAGCGCAGGCAGCAAATTCGGTTGATTGGCTTGCAGGAACGCCGACAATTGCCCGACGACTGTTGGGCCTACTCGCGGGTCAAGCGCCAGAACCGTTGACAGCGGAAACGCCGCGCCGAAATTGAAACGGCCTCCAAAGAAGGTTTCGCTGTTGCTGGAAACATCGTGGAAAAACAGCGAGCCGCCGAATTTCAACGTGTGATTGCCAGAAATCTTCGTGAAGTTGTCGTAAATGTCGTAATGCCGTTCGATGGTTTCTGACTGCAGGAAAATGTCTCGGCCAAAATTGCCGAAACCTTCGATGTTGAATTCGGGGCCGTTCGGATCGTTCGGCACGAAAGCCGACCGCGTGTGGCTGAACTGCAACTTCACTTCATTGAACGCGCTTGTGCCGAATTGATAGTTGTGCGAAGCGACTACGCCGCCATTGAAAGCGTCGAAGGTGCGTCCGCGCGACACCGCCGTCAAAGCGCCCGCCGCTTGATTCTGGAAAAATGAATCCGTCAGGTTGAAGCGCAAATAGCCTGTGCTCTTGTCGCTGAAGTTGTGATCCACGCGAGCCGAAAACTGCGTCTGCGCTTCATCGAACGGAAACTGGCCGCTGGCTTGAGTGAACAGATTCACCGTGCGCGGATAAACTTGCGAAGTGGTCGTCAACGCCGCGCGACCGGCAGCCGCCAACGGAGCAAAGGTCGGAACGCTGTTCAGGTAATTCAACAGCGCGTTTTGCGAAGCCGTCGGTTGAAAGATGTTCGGATCGTTCAGCAAATTGACGAACGCCGTGCGCTCCTGATCCAAACGCTCTGCCACCAGGAAGAAAAAGGTTTTGTCCTGTTTGATCGGGCCGCCAATCGAACCGCCGTATTGATAACGGCTGAAAGGCGATTGGCCGTCCGGGTTGAAATCAAACGCATTGCGAGCATCCAAAGCCTGATTGCGGAACAGGCCAAAGGCGCTGCCGAAATACTTGTTGGCTCCTGATTTGGAAACGATGTTGACGACACCGCCCGCCGCTCCACCGAATTCGGCGCTAAAGCTGTTGCGAACGACCTGAAATTCCTGAACGGCTTCCTGGCTGACGGTCGCCTGCACGCCGCCTGAAGAGCTGAGCGTTTCAGCGCCGTCCACCTGAACCATGTTGCCGCGTCCGTTGTTGCCGCCGAACGAAAGACCGGATTGCGGAGTTTGCGCTACGCGGTAATCCGAAGCGTCCGCAATGTTGTCGGCATCAACCACGCCCGGCGTCAACAAGGCGTAATCCAGAAAATTGCGGCGATTGATCGGCAGGTTGGTGATTTGTTTGGTGTCCACCACCGAAGATTGTTCCGGGCGCGAAGTTTCGACGACTTCTCCGCCCGCAACGACATCAACTTTGATTTCGACGCCACCGGCAACCAGTTGGAATGAAATGTTGGCTTGCTGGCCGACGGTCAATTCCAGACGAGTGGTTTTTCCGGCGAAGCCTTTGGCTTCGATTTTCAAATCGTAAGCTCCGGGCAGCAACGCCAGAAAGACATAATTGCCTTCAGCGTCAGTAGTGGCGGTGCGAACAGCGCCTTTGCTGACATCTGTCAGCGTAGCGGTCGCGCCGGGAATGACAGCGCCCGTGCTGTCTGTAATTTGTCCGCGAACTTCGGCGGTTGTACTGGAAACCTGTGCATTGGCGGAAACGACGGTTGCGATCATCAATGCAATCGTTATGGCTATGGCGGAAACCAGATATTTCAATTGCTTAGTCATTGGTATCTCCTTCACCTATGCTGGTGCTTAGGGCTGCAGTTCATCATCGTTCGGTCTGATTTTTCGCAGCCCAGTCGAGATTTGATTCCTGGTCGGAATCAATGGATTGTTAGGGACAACCTGCGGTCAGGTTGCTCTGAATTCCCAGCAAAGCAGTTTTGGACTTTATTGTTTGGATATTCCGGTTGATTGGCGATGCGTCCCTCAACCGCTGGCAATCATACCGTCGCCCCATAGGCCAAAACAACCGACGCATCCAAAAACAAAGTCTTGCATCTTCCCGGTCAAACCAAGAAACTAGACAGCCATGAACGATAAACTTATTCACCCTGCCTTGCTTGATCCGCGTTCGTGGTCGGACGTGAATCTTTACGAAACCACTGTCAGCATTGACCGTTCGCCTGTGGAAGGCGACGAACGCCAAACGCCTGACCGTCGTTTCACCATCAACCATCTGAAACTGGAATTGCGAATTGACGACGAACAGGAATCCGTCGAAGGCACGGCAACCGTGACCTTATCGCCGATCAACGATGGGTTCGCTCACTTTGAACTCGACGCTTCGGAAATGCGCGTTGCCAGCGTCAAGTTGCCGACTGGCTCTCCGTTGGAATTTGAAACTCACTCTGACCGGCTGGCCATCGAATTGGATCGCGGCTACAAGCGAGACGAACAAATCACTGTCGCCATCGCTTATTACTGCTCCCCGCGCAAAGGTCTGTACTTCATAAAACCCGACGAAGCTTATCCGAACAAACCTCGCCAAATCTGGTCGCAAGGCGAAAACGAAGACTCGCATTGGTGGTTTCCTTGCCACGAAGTGACCAACCAGAAAATGACGACTGAAATGCTGGTGGCGGTCAAAGCCGAATACTTCGCGCTGTCGAACGGCGAACTGCTGGGAGTTCATAACAACCCTGACAACACACGGACTTTTCATTGGAGCCTGGCACAACCTCACCCGGCTTATCTGGTGACGCTGGTTGTCGGCGAATACGAACAGATCAAAGACAATTACAAAACCTTGCCGGTGGATTATTACGTTTACAAAGACCGCGCCGCCGCCGGGCAAAAGCTTTTCGCCAACACGCCGAAGATGATCGAACTTTTCGAGCAACGATTCGGCTACAACTATCCTTACGCCAAGTACGCGCAGATTTTGGTTGATGATTTTCTGTTCGGAGCGATGGAAAACACCTCGGCTTCGACTTTCACTGACCGCTGTTTGCTGGACGCCCAAGCCGAACTGGACATCAATTACGACGACATTGTGGCTCACGAACTGGCGCATCAATGGTGGGGCGATTTGGTGACTTGCAAAGACTGGACGCAGATTTGGCTGAACGAAAGCTTTGCCACTTACAGCGAATACCTGTGGCGCGAACATTCGCGCGGACGCGACGAAGCGCGTTTTGTCATCTTTCAGGATTTCATGACTTATCTGCGCGAAGACTGGACCAGCCATCGCCGCCCGATTGATTGCCGCCGTTACCGCTTTTCCGAAGAGTTGATGGATCGTCACGCTTACGAAAAAGGCGCGTGCGTGTTGGACATGCTGCGCTGGACATTGGGCGATGAAGGTTTCTTCCGTTCGCTGGCGCATTACCTGAAAAAGTTCGAGTTCGGCGTCGCCGAAACCAACGACTTCAAAGTCGCCATCGAAGAAGCCACTGGCCAAAACCTGCATTGGTTTTTCGATCAATGGCTGCATGGCGCTGGCTACCCCGAACTGGAAGTCAGCTACGAATGGCAGCGCGAACAAAAAATGCTGCGCGTTTCGGTGAAGCAGGTTCAGGAAAACGAAGAAGAGCTAACGCCTGTCTTTCGCTTCCCGGTCGAAATCGAAATTGCGACTGTCGAAGCAGGCGAAATCATCGAAACCGAACGCCGCCAAACTTACCGCGTCGAAATTACCAAAGCCGAGCAGGATTTTTACTTCCCTTGCGAAGCCAAACCGCGAATGGTGCTTTTCGACAAAGGCCATCGCATTTTCAAGCTGATGAATTTTCCGAAGTCGGCTCAGGAATTGGCTTATCAACTGACAAAAGCCGAAGACGTGCTGGATCGAATTCGCGCCGCGCGCGAGTTGTCTGAATTCAAAGGCGAAGAAACCATTGCGGCATTGAACGCCGCGCTAACTGGCCAGGATTTTTACGGCGTCAGAATGGCTGCGGCTATCTCGCTGGGAGAAATCGGCGGCGAAGCTGCGCGAGCGATTTTGACCGAAAGCTACAAGGCCGAAAAAGACAGCCGCGTCCGCCGAGGCGTCGTTTGGGCGCTGGGCAATTTCAAAGACGAAGCCGCGACCGATTTTCTGCGCGAAGTTTCGCAAAAGGACGAAAGCTATTTCGCCACCGTCGCAGCCGTTCGCGGGCTGGCCAGCATCGGCAGTGACAAAGCCTTCGACGCCGCAAAATCTGCCATCGCCAAAACATCGTGGCAAGAAGTCATCGCCGCCTCGGTCTTTCACGGCTTCAGTCAGGCCAAAGACAAACGCGGAGTTGATCTGGCGTTTGACCACAGCAAATACGGCCAGCCGGTTCCGGTTCGTGTCGCCGCCATCGGCTGTCTGGGAACGCTGGGCAAAGAGCTTCAGAAAGAAGACAAAGCCGACAAGATCGTTGACCATTTGATCGAACTGACCAAAGACAAAGCCATCCGCGCGCGCGTTTCCGCCATTCGCGCGCTGGGCAAAGTCGGCGACAAACGTGGCTTGCCCGCTCTGCGCGAAGCAGAACAGCGCGAATGCCTGGATCAGTTGAAAGCCGCTGCAATGGATGCGATAAAGAGTTTGGAAAAATAATCGCCGCCAAATGAAAGGAGCGTTATGTCGTCTGCTTCTGCCCTAGCTCAACAAGTCGAAACCGAGCGTCCTCTGGTTGGAGGCCGCGTCGCCCACCCCTCCATCCCGCTGGAAGAAGTCCAACGTCTGGCAGCAGCCGTCGAATTATTGCCAACGGAGGACGATCAGCCTGTGGATAACATCATCTCTGAACGCCTGATGCATTTGCTGACTGAAATCCTGAACATTGCGTGGAAACCGCTGACAGCCGATGGACAACCGCGCACGTTTCTGGCGCTGGCCAATGTCGGCCTGTATTTCGCCGTCAAGAAAAACCCCATCGTACCCGATGTCATGGTTTCGATGGACGTGGACATGCCCAGCGGCTTCACAGCCAAAAGCGATTTGACCTATTTCGTCTGGGATCACGGCAAATTGCCTGAAATCGCCATCGAAGTCGTCTCACAGAAATCCGCCAAAGAAGACACGGAGAAATTGCAAAAGTATGAACAAATCGGCGTGCCGTATTACGTCGTGATTGATCCGATGAAAGTCCTGAGCGAAGAAGTACTCCGCACCTACGAACTGGTAAGCGGAACTTATCAACCGTGCGTGGATGACTTCTTTCCGAAAATCGGGTTGGGCTTGAAACAATGGTCTGGCGAATACGGCAAAATCGTTATGGATAATTGGGTTCGCTGGTGCGATGCCGATGGCGTATTGCTGCCAATGGCGACTGAAAGTATTGCGCTCGAAACCGAACGCGCTGACTTGGAAGCCGAGCGTGCTGATTCCGAAGCTGAGCGTGCGGACTCCGAAGCAGAACGCGCCAACAGAGAAGCCGAACGCGCGCAGCGAGAAGCCGAACGCGCCGAAGCTATGGCCGCCAAACTCCGCGCATTGGGTGTTGACCCCGATCAACTCTGAGTTCGCCAGCAGCGATTTTTCGGTGGTTGTCAGATCATCGTCGGTAAAGTATAAATCCGCCGCTGAATGAGCATTCATTCAGCGGCATTTCACGTCTTACTCCCAATTATTCAACGGGAAAATTCTAAATACCCAAAGCGACAGGAGTCGTTATGAAAATTATCGTTTGTCTGAAACAGGTGCCGAAGAACGATTCGATTCTTCGCATCAACGAACAAGGAAACTGGATTCAGGATCGAGATTTGACTTACGAGATCAACGAATCCGACCAGTACGGTTTGGAAGCCGCGCTGCAATTGAAAGAAAAGCACGGCGGCGAAGTCATCGCGCTCAGCCTTGGCCCGGCGCGCGCGCAATCCGTCATCAAAGAAGCTCTGGCGCGCGGAGCCGACCGCGGCCTGCACATCGAAGACGCCGCGTTCGACAGCCTGGACGCTTTTGGCGCGGCTTCGGTGATTGCGGCGGCGGCCAAAGCTGAAGGCTTCGATCTGTTGCTGACCGGATTGCAATCCGACGATCACGGCTACGCGCAAACCGGAGTCATCGCGGCGGAATTGCTGGGAACTCCGCACGCCACCATCGTCATGGATGTTCAATCCGAAGACGGTAAGCTCAAAGTCAAACGCGAATTGGAAAGCGGCTACTTTCAATGGGTCAGCTTCCCCGCCCCGGCTGTGCTGACGATTCAATCCGGCATCAACACTCTGCGTTACGCCACGTTGAAAGGAATCATGGCGGCGAAAAAGAAAGAGATTAAGAAGCTGGACGCCGCTGCAATCGGTTTGTCAGCCGACGAACTGGCTCCGAAGACGCAGATTCGCAAAATCTACGTGCCGCAAAAATCCAAACAGACTCAGTTCATCGAAGGCAGCGCGTCTGAAATCGCCGCCAAGTTGATGGACAAGCTGAAGAATGAAGCTCGCGTATTTTAATCGGAAGTAGACAGAAGACAGTAGACAGTAGCCACTGGCCATTCTGTCTACTGTCTACTGACTACTGTCTACTGGAGGCAGAATGATTTTAGTTTTCATCGAACACGTTGACGGCAAGGTCAACAAAGCATCTTACGAAGCGGTGCGCGCAGCTCAGTTAATCAGCGGCGCGACGGGACAAGCGATTTCCGCCGTGATTTTTGGCAGCGGAGTTGGCGCTGCGGCTGGCGAAATTGCAGCGAAAAAACTCGGCGCGGTTTACACGGTCGAAAATGACGCGCTGAAGTCATACACCGCTGACGGTTATTCGGCGGCGTTCAAACAGGTCATCGAACAACTGCAACCCGAACTGGTTTTGATGACGCACACTTACGAAGTCCGAGACTTCGCGCCGAAGCTGGCCGCCAGTTTGCGCCGTGCGCTGGTTGGCGATTGCATTGCTCACAAAGTCGAAGGCGGCGAATTGGTTCTGACCCGGCAAGTCTTTCAAGGCAAGATGGCTGCGGACGTAGTTCCCGTTGGTGACAAACCGCATTTCGTCAGTTTTCAAATTGGCAGCTTTCGCGGAGACGAATGCGAAGCCGGTCAGGCCGAAGTCAAAGCCTTGACCGTCAATCTGGCTGGCATTCGTCAGCAACCCGAAGAGCGATTCAAGGAAGCCAAAGCCGCTGTGGATTTGACGGCTGCTCCGCTGATTGTTTCAGTCGGTCGAGGCATTAAGGAACAGAAGAACATCGAAATCGTCAAAAAGCTTGCCGATGCGATGGGAGCCGAGTTGTCGGCTTCACGTCCGATTTGTGACAACGAATGGTTGCCGATGGATCGCCAGATTGGTTCTTCGGGACAAACCGTCGCTCCGAAAATGTATTTGGCCGTAGGCATTTCTGGCGCGATTCAACATCTGGTCGGCATGAAAGGCGCGCGCACCATCGTCGCCATCAACAAAGACAAAGAAGCGCCAATCTTTGAAATCGCCGATTACGGTATCGTCGGCGATTTGTTTGAAATCGTTCCGGCGTTGACCGCCGAAGCTGAAAAACTGAAGCAATAAGATTGCGTGTGACAATTTTTCAAATTGTCACACGACGCTGGCAAAGGTGGGACAATTTGAAAAATTATCCCACCTCTTTTCACTCACCTGGAGCTTTCCCCAATGATCGTCACACGTCGTTCTTTTATTACTCTCGCCGTTATCGTTTTCTCGCTGCTTGCTTATGTTGGCCACTCTGACGCCAAAGCTCGCAAAGGCAAAAAAGTCACCGCGCTGGATCGTTACGTAGCCAAAGCTGATCCGAATTACAGCTACAAAATCACCAACACGGTCAAGAAAGAAGGCTTCACGGTTTACATGGTTCGCATGACTTCTCAGCAGTGGCGCACCGCCGCCGAAGTTGACAAGCCAATCTGGGAACACTGGATGACGATCATCCAACCCGACGAAGTCGCTTCGCCAAACGCTTTTCTGTTCATTTCCGGCGGTTCGGTCAACAGTAAAGAACCCGGCGTTCCGAATGGAATCTTCACGGACATGGCTGTGCGTACGAAATCGGTTGTCGCCGAATTGAAGATGGTTCCTTACGAACCGCTGACCTTTGCGGGCGAAACCAAATCTCGTAACGAAGACGCGATCATTTCTTACACGTGGGAAAAGTTCATGCGAACCGGCGACGAAAACTGGCCGTTGCGATTGCCAATGACCAAAGCCGGTGTGCGCGCACTGGACACAGTCACTTCGGTTGCAGCCAGCGCCGAAGGCGGCAAGAAATCCGCAAAAGTCGAAAAGTTCATTGTCAGCGGCGGATCGAAACGCGGCTGGACTACGTGGACGACGGCTGTGGTTGACGACCGAGTCATCGCCATCGTGCCTTATGTGATTGACGTGCTGAATCTGGAAAAAAGCATGGAGCATCACTACCGAGCTTACGGTTTTTGGGCGCCTGCCGTCCGCGATTACCTGAACACAGTTCCCTGGATGGGAACTCCGCAACACAAAGCACTGATGGACATCGAAGACCCTTACAGTTACCGCGACCGGCTGACGATGCCCAAGATGATTATCAACGCCACCGGCGATGAATTCTTTTTGCCGGATTCGTCACAGTTTTATTACAACGACTTGAAAGGCGAAAAACACCTGCGTTACGTGCCTAATGCCAAACACAGTTTGGATGGAACCGACGCGCCGCTCACGCTGGATGCGTTTTACGAATCCGTGCTGAAAGGAACTCCGCGCCCGCGTTACAACTGGAAGTTTGAAAAAGACGG
Source organism: uncultured Acidobacteriota bacterium (assembly GCA_902825875.1). GTDB lineage: Bacteria > Acidobacteriota > Blastocatellia > RBC074 > RBC074 > RBC074. The sequence continues at coordinate 28,089 of CADECP010000028.1, read as the reverse complement.
CTCCATCACCGTCAACACTGTCACGCAACCGACCGAGGTCAAATTGTGGTACGCGACCAATCCGAAAGCGCGCGATTTCCGCGTGGACATCATCGGCAAAGCTTACAAGAGTGAAGTGCTGCAAGCGGTCAAACCGGGCGTTTACGTAGGCAAAATGGCCAAGCCCGAAGCCGGCTTTACGGCGTACTTTGTCGAAATGACTTTCCCCAGCGGCGGCAAGTACCCATTCAAATTCACCAGCGGAGTTCGCGTCACGCCAGACGTTTATCCGTTCCAAATGCCGCCTAAACAAAACCCGGCAGCTTCAGGCGCGGCGAAATAACAAAAGTAGGGGCTGGATCGGCGAACATCTCTTTTAACCGAAAACAGTAAATACAAAGAAACTTGGCTTTTCGTGTATTTGCTCTGTTTTACTCATTGATTTGCATTGAAGATGTCTTTGATATCAGACGGCTCGACGACATCGAACCTGGCGAAGAAGAGTTTTACGAATACCAGAACGAACTGCTCAACCTGTTTGCCGAATCGCCCGAAGGCAAGACGCGCGCGGAAGCGGATGATGGAATGGCTTTCTGGGCTGGGCGCGTAATTGACTACGGCTACGGTTACATCGGCGTCCCGCTCCACGAAATGGATGCGAACGACATGGAAGAACTGCTGACCGAAATCTTCCCACGCAAAATCTCGCTCAGCACGCCTGAAGACGCCGACGACGGATTGCCCGCGATTATCGCCTTCTGGGAATACCTGAAGCGGGAATACCAACTGTCGAACGCGGAAAACATCCTGCGCTACCTGCGCGCAGTGAAACCGGCGGACTTCAAGAATTGGATGAACGATTCTTCCCGTTTCGGGATGGCAAAGTCCTTCTTTATCAATGGCTCAGTCGGAAGGTCTTGACCTATCAAACGAAGAAGACCTCAAAACATTCACGGCTTTGTACAACCTCCGGCAGAAGTCTGGCAGCTTCCTCGGCATTCCGCTGCCCGAACCTGGCCCGATTCTGTTTGATGGCTTGTCTGCCTCTGACCTCAAACCTGTCGAGAAATCGAAAAAAGAACGCGACAAATCCCGCCATAAAAACAAACTTGCCCGCGCCTCGCGCAAAAAGAACCGCCGACGGAAATGATTCTCAAATGACTGGCCGGCGGATTCAGCGGCCAAGCCACCGAAGGATGTTTATAGGTGGGGGCGAGTGCATTAAATCAAATGTCTGATTGAGTTTCGTTTAATCGCTGGTAAACCTTTTGCAGCAGGAAATCACTGACCACCTCGGCAAAGCGATCTTCGTTCATCAGCTTGTCCGCGATTTCTTGATTTTGCTCCATCCGTTCGAGAACCTTATCAATAAAAACATCAGCAAACGGGTATTTGAAATTATCTATACTGTTGTTCTTCCCTCGCGTGGCTAACTTTGGATCACCAACTAAGCTTTCTTCAATTTGGTCGAAGAAAAGCTGATCTGCCTCGTTGAACTCCGTCCCAAACTGCTCATTGAGAAGATCAATCAATCTGGATAGAGCAATTTTCTCGTTCTCTTGCCCCCCAGTGCCGACATCCGCCGCAACACGTAGCGCGCCCTCACCATCTTTCGCCAGCGAAATCGAGCCTTCGCCCATCTTTTGCAGCCGGTAATACTCCAGTGCGACTTCATCCCCGAACTGAACGCGACTGACACTGCGATCTTCATGCAGTTTCGTGACCAGCAAGCGCGCGAACGCATAAAGCTTTTCCAACTCCGGGTCGGTGAAAGGCATCACCTGTGAAAGAAACCCATAAAGCCGGATGAATGCTGTCAGCTTGCCTTTGAAATCTTCCCGCTCTTCCAGCGGCTTCGCCTTGAACCGCTCAACAGCTTTATCAATCAAGGCATTCAAAACGCCGTGACTGCGCACGTTGCGGCGGTAGTCTGGCTGGAAAAAAACACGTGCAAATTCGTCAACCTCATCGGGGTAAATGACGCCGTAGCCCGAAACTTTATCTCTCAAATCATAAAGCTGATTCGGGTCAATCTCCTCTTCAATGGTGGTGCCTTCGTAAAAAGGCTGGAACGCTTGCTGAATCTCTTCCGCTTCGTTGGCGAAATCCAGCACGAAGGTATCTTCCTTACCGGGACAAGTGCGGTTGAGACGTGACAAAGTTTGCACCGCACGCACGCCAGACAGCTTCTTGTCCACATACATCGAGTGCAGCAAGGGTTGATCGAAACCGGTTTGATATTTATCCGCTACCAGCAACAGCCGGTATTCGTCCAACTCGAAACGCTCCGGCAGTTCGCGTTCGCCGAAGCCGTTCATCTTGGGTTCGGTAAACTCAAGTTCCGTGTCCGGGTCTTTGACCGTGCCGGAAAAAGCGACCAGCGCCTTAATGTTCGCGTAGCCTTTTTCCCGCAAGTAAACATCCACTTCGACTTTGTAGCGCACTGCTTCCAACCGTGACCCCGTAACCACCATGCCTTTCGCGCGTCCGCCGATCTTTTGCATCACTACGCGCCGGAAATGCTCAACGATGACTTCGACTTTTTGCGAAACGTTGACGGGATGCAGCTTCAGAAAACGCGCGATGGCGCGGTTGGCTTGGCGCTTGTCCAGATGCGGATCGTCGGCAATCTGCTTCGTTAGTTTGAAGAACGCTTTATAAGTCGTGTAATTCTTCAGCACGTCCAGGATGAAGCCTTCTTCGATGGCCTGCCGCATCGAATATAAATGCCAGGCACGCGGCTTACCGTCAGGCCCTTCTTCGCCAAACGCCTTGAGCGTTTTCGGCTTCGGCGTTGCGGTAAAGGCAAAAAAACTCATGTTGGCTTGGCGTGCTCGCCGTGCTTCCATCGTCTTCACCAATTCGTCTTCATAATTCCACTCGTCCGCATCTTCGGCCCGCTCCGCAGCTTCAGCCGTTTCACCATTTCCGGCGGTCAGCACTTTTTTCATCGCGTCCGAAGCGTCGCCGGTTTGCGAAGAATGAGCTTCGTCCACAATTACGGCGTATTTGCGTCCGGGCAATTCGCCGATTTTATCAATCACAAAGGGAAACTTTTGCAGCGTGGTGACGATGATCTTGACGCCTGCCTTTAGAGCTTCGGCCAGTTGGTTCGAGTCTTTTTCAATTTTGACGACCACGCCTTGCTTGTGCTCGAACTGGTAAATCGTGTCTTGTAACTGTTTGTCCAGTACGCGACGGTCGGTGACGACAATCACGCAATCGAAAATCGGGCGATCATCCGCGCCGTGCAAACTGGCCAGGCTGTGCGCCAGCCAGGCGATGGAATTACTTTTGCCGCTGCCTGCCGAATGCTGAATCAGGTAGTTTTTTCCAACTCCTGATGCTTTCAGCGTCGCTTGCAGCTTCCGCACGACATCAAGCTGATGGTAGCGCGGAAAGATCAGCGATTCTTTGCGGACTTTGCGTCCGTTGAAATTCAGTTCTTCCTGTTGCAGATGCGCATAATTCCCGATGATGTCCAGCAGCGAATCTTTCGTTAGCACCTCTTCCCACAGATAAGCCGTGCGGTGGCCGTTTGGGTTCAGCGGATTGCCCGCGCCGTGGTTGTGGCCTTTGTTGAATGGCAAAAAGCGCGTCTCTTTGCCGTTTAGAGCCGTCGCCATCCAGACTTCATCGGTATCCACGGCAAAATGAACCAGCGCGCGTTTTTTGAACGAGAAGAGCAATTCGCGCGGGTCACGATCCTGAATGTATTGCCGCCGCGCGTGACTGCTGGTTTGACCCGTGAATTGGTTTTTCAGTTCCACCGTCACGACCGGCAGCCCATTCAGGCACAGCACCATATCAACAGAATCGTGTTCTTGCTTTTGACTGAAATAAAGCTGGCGCAGCACCGTCAGGCGGTTGGTTTCATAGAGTCGCAGCGTTTCAGGATTCAGGCCGCTGGCCGGAGCGAAAAACGCCAGGTGAAAGCGCACGCCGTAATCAACCACGCCGTGCCGCAGCACATCCAGCATTCCGCGATTGTCGAGTTCCTTGTACAGCCGCAACAGGAATTTCCGCTCCACCTCTTCGCCGTGAATCGTTGCCAGCCGCTCCCATTCTTTCGGTTGCGTCGCGCGAATGAATTCCAGCACCGTTTCCCGATCCAGCGCCAGTTCTTTCACCCAGCGGGCATTCGTGCCGCGTTCGTAGCCTCCGTGACTGAGCAGATGCTGTTCGATCAGTTCTTCCAGTGCCTTTTCGGTGATGATTGATTTATTGCTCATCGGTGCCTCCTTCATCACTGGAATCTTCAGCGGGCGAAGTTGCTTGTTCTGATTGCGCCGTAGCCAAAGCATCTTCCCGCTGCCTGACAAAATCACTGTAAGCGGTGTCTCTGAAAATGCGCTGTAATTTGTCTCGTTGCGCCTCAGTCAATTTGGTGGAAAGTTTATTTTCGGGGTAACACTTACGGACAAAATCGTTTTCCTCGCCGAAATCATAGCCTTCCAAATCGCCGAAAGCCGTGGGCAAGCGTTCGAGAAATGTTGTTGAGTCAGGGTCAAGCAAACGCATCGGCGGCGCGTCGTAAAGCCTGACTTCACGCCCCAGGAAATGTGGCTTGCCGTTTGTGGTTGAAGGCCACATCAGGCCGAAAAATTCATTATTGCCAGAGCGGTAAACTTTGGCGACTTGCAGTGCGCCGCCGATTTCCGGGTAATCGTGTTCGCTACGTGCCATGCGAGCCACTACGCGCAGCGGTTCCATATCTAAAGCACCGCGTAAAGCGCTTTTGTTCGTCTTGCGTAATTCTTCTTCTAACAAGGTTTCGGCCTCATCAACGTGGTCGCCCAAAAAAGTAAAAACGCGTGCGGCATTCTCGTCGTGCAAAGCCGTATGTGTGAACGCCTCCAACGCATCCGAGTAATGCAGTTTCCAGATGCAAAACCTGCTTGTACGCCAACTCCACCCGCCAAAAAGAAATTCGGCTTCCTTGCTCGCTTCGTGTTTAGTCCATCCGTGAGGCAAGTCGGTGATCGAGTTGCACAGCTCGGAAAAGAGGTTGCAGAGCGATTCAAGGACGTTGTGCAGATCAAGGCGTGGGTTGCTCCATTCGACATTCAGACGGGCGGAGTTGCTGCCGTGCAGGATCAACGGGTAAGCGCGTGCCGTGCCGCCAGCAAAACACAGCAGGCAATCTTTCCGCCCCAGGTCAAAGAGCTTAATGCCCATATCCCAGGCTTCGCCCGCGCGGAGCCTGCTGTCGGTGGCAAAGACAAGTTCCTGGCCTTCGTCACTCTGCCCGTGACGAACCCACGACGCGCACAAAGTCATACGCTTACTCCTCTAACATCTATCTTGCCGGTCACGGCGGCTGAAATTAGTGCCTGACGATACTCACGCAGTTGATCAAGCTGCAATCGCATCGTTTCCATCATCTTATCAATATCTTGCGTCTCACGCCCTAAGCGTTCAATGACCGTCTTTTGCTCCTGCAATGAAGGAAGCAGAAGCGGGAAGTTCATAAGCTTGGTGCTGTTTGTTGTTGCCAGATTTGTTGTTTGCTGCCCCGTGCTCGTGAAGTAGTTTTTCCCGTACCAAGAAGCCATCGTGTAGGAAAGATAAAACGAATCAAGTCGTGTCTGATCAGGCCGAACGGCAAAGATGTGATTCTGATGTAGGCAACTTTCGATTTGCCCTGCCCAAACGTACCCGCGCCCCAATTTGTCTAAATCTCCGCCTTCAGTCATTAACACGTCACCAACTTTCAATTCACACTTAGCGGCTTCTTCTTCAGGGACTGATATTGTTGTGATGGTTTCCAGATCAAGAAAACCGTCCTGCACATTCGCCACGCGCAAATATGGCCGGGATACCGTCTCCCTATCCTTGTATTCTTTCCCAAGCGTCAGGCCTGTTTGCAATTGTGCGATAAACTTTAGCCGCGTTACTTCCCAATGCGCCGGAATCTCGCCCAGCCACTCGATGCCGGACGGGCGCAGCTTCACCGATGGATCAAGGCCGCGCGTCACGGCGTGGCTGATGAGTGCCTGCCGCTTCGCGCCGAGCAATTCGATCTGCCGTTCCTTCAGCCGGATCAGTTCATCAAGCTCAACTGTCTTGCGATCCAGAAAGGTGGCTATGGATTGTTGTTCTTCGAGCTTTGGAAACGGAATGAGCAAACTTGCGTAACGTTCCGCGCTGACATTTTGAATCGTTGCCTGAATGGTTGATTCACCAACGAAGTCTTCATAAACGAATGACCGCAGATAGTGCTTTAAGAAATCGGGAAGTATCTTTTCTTTCTTTGGGCTGAACCGAATCAAGTAGCCTGCAAAACAAGCGCGCCCCCACTTGCCCGAATACATGAAAGCTTTCCCAACTGTTGCGCCACTCCGCGCGAAAAGAAAATCTCCATCCTCAAGCAAATATGGGGCGGCAATCTCTTCCGGCAAAGAACGAAATGTTTCGTCTTTGAGCGTTCCACCATCGTTCATGTCTGTGATACGAATGTAACGCGGCCAATCGGGATTATCGAACTCCGCAGATTCATTGGCTCCATACATCAAAGGCTCACGTTGCAGAAATTTGAGGCGAATAGCTTCCCAATGCTTCGGAATCTCACCCAACCATTCAAAGCCGGAATCCTTCAATTCAGGGTAACTTGGATAGCTCACGCCAACGCTCCTTTCAGCATTCCCTGAATCCGGTTTTCCAACTCGATGATCTCGGCTTCAATATCTTCCAGCTTCAGCGGCCGTTTGTATTCGTAAAAGTGGCGCGTGAAGGGAATTTCGTAACCGACCTTGCCGATTTCGTCATCCAGTTCATCCCTGACATCCGGGTTAATCCAGGCTTCGCATTCGCCTTCCTTGCCTTTGACGTGCGGCATCACTTCACGGCGGAAGTAATCCTTGATGTCTTCCTTGAGCGGCACGTTTTCAAAATCGCGCAACGCTGGGTCGGCTTCGTAACAGGTGAACTCGCCTTCGGTTTCGCCAAAATAAATGCCAAAAAGCGGCATATTCTCAAAGCCGTAATCCGGCGTGAGATGCGCGGAGAAATGGTCGGCGATGACCCGTTCCGCCGTTTCATCGCGCTGGCAGCAGGCTTCGCGGAAGAGTTTCACGCGTTTGGCGGGCAGCTTCATCTTCCGATCATCAGCATTGACGCTGACCATTTCCCAAACATCGTTGTAATCCATGTGCGGCCCCGGCCCCAACACCGAAGCGACCGCTTCGACCAGATTCGCCAATGGCGCTTCTTTGTTTTCCGCGCACAATGCGTGTAACCGCGCCAGAGATTCAGCAGAGAAATCCACGCGCAACCGCAAAGGCCGCTCGACAGTGATGCGGCGATAACCGAAATCTTCATTATCGAAAATTTTGCTGACAATTTGCGGCTTCGGCTTTCCGTCCACATCGAAAATTCGCGTTGGGTTGTGCTGGAACGCGCCATAGATTTGGGTGATTTCGCCAATGTGGTCGGGTTTACCTCTTGTGCCATCACCGATCTTGTTCCGCTTGTTGCCCAGACTTTTGTCCATTTTGTGGGAGAAGCCAGCGGCGTTGACCAGTTGAACTTTTCCCCGGCGGGCTTTGCTTTTGCGGTTCGTGACAATCCAAATGTAGGTCGAAATGCCCGTGTTGTAGAAAAGCTGATCGGGCAAGGCAACGATGGCTTCTAGCCAGTCGTTTTCGATGATCCAGCGGCGAATCTCGCTTTCGCCTGAACCCGCTCCGCCGGAAAAAAGCGGCGAGCCATTGAAGACGATGCCCAGCCGCGTGCCTTCCGCGCCCTCTTTGCGCTTGGAAAACATGTGTTGCAGGAAGAGCAACGAACCATCGCTGATGCGCGGCAATCCCGCCCCGAAACGCCCGGCGTGGCCGAAGTTTTTGTTTTCATCGCGGATGAACTCTTCGACTTTCTTCCATTCAACGCCGAAGGGCGGATTGGAGAGCATGTAATCGAAGCGTTCATCGGGCAGCCCATCCGTCGTGAAAGAATTGCCGAACTTGATGTTCCCGGCGTTGTTCCCCTTGATGACCATATCGGCTTTGCAAATGGCGTAAGACTCCGGGTTGATCTCCTGCCCGAACAGTTCCAGCCGTCCGCCCGGTTCTTTGTCTGTGCCGGGATTGAGTTCGCGCAGGTAATCTTCAGCAACCGAAAGCATCCCGCCCGTACCGCACGCCGGATCGTAAAGCTTTTTGACGATGCCTTTGCGACGCAGAATCTGGCGGTCTTCCAGAAAAAGCAGGTTGACCATCAGCTTGATGACTTCTCGTGGTGTGAAGTGCTCACCGGCAGTTTCGTTGGAGAGTTCCGAAAAGCGACGAATCAATTCTTCGTAAATCGCGCCCATCTCGTGGTTGTCCACTTCATCGGGGTGCAGATTCACTTCGCCAAATTTGCTGACAACTTTGAAAAGAAGATTGGCTTTATCAAGCCGGACAATATGTTCCGCGAAAGAAAAGTATTCCATGATTTCGCGGATATTGGCCGAAAAGCCGTTGATGTAGGCTTTAAGGTTCTTTTCGAGTTGGTTCGGTTCATCCAGCAGACGTTTGAAATCATATTGGCTGCGGTTATGGAATGATTGCCCAGCGGCTTTGTTGAGCAATAGATCTGCTGCTTTCTCGCCCTTCTTCACAGCATCAGGAACCGCCTTCAGCACTTTCACTTTTGTCGGTGCGAGCACGCAATCGAGACGGCGCAAGACGGTCAGCGGCAAAACCACCTTGCCATAATCGGAGCGTTTGTAATCGTGCCGTAGCAGTTCAGCAATCGGCCAGATCAGGTCAATCGGACGTGTGTAATTCATTGTTGAAGGTCTTCAGTTGTGTTGAATAACAATTTTTGAATGAGGACAACCGGGGCAGGCAAGATCATGTTTCACAATTGCCCCCGCAGGACGCTGAGAATACTTTGGCAACTGCATTCTTGCAATCACCCAAGCTGTTCAGCACTGCCAGATCGTTAACAAACAAACAGCCCGGCGAATCAACGGTTCGCCGGGCTGTTTTGCGTTACTAAAATCAAGCTCGCGGTTATTCGCCGCGCACGTCAATTTCGCCGTCTCTCAAATCCACGGCGAAGGTGTTGAACGCTTTCCACAGATTGGTGATCGGCAGTTTTATCTGCTCATCAATCGTGCGTTTCAGGAAGCGCGCGCCATACGCCGGGCTGAAGCCTTTTTCTACGACTTTTTCCAGAGCGGCTTCGCTCAACCGCATGATTTTGCCTTGCCGTTCCATCTGGCGACGCATGCTGCCCAAATACAACAAAGCAATCTGCTTCACTTCGTCCTGAGTCAGCGGCGAAAAAACTACGATCTCGTCAATGCGGTTGCGGAATTCCGGCGAAAACCGCGTTTCCGCCGCGCCCAGCACAGCGCGTTTGACTTCCTGCACATCGGCAGTGGTTTTGTCGCCGAAGCCCAACGGTTTCATGTACTTCTTGAAATTCTCGCTGCCCAGATTGGAAGTCATGATGATGATCGCGTCGGACAAATACACTTTCTTGCCGCGACCGTCGGTCAGCCAGCCTTCGTCAAACGCCTGTAAAAACAAGTTGAGCAAATACGGCGAAGCTTTTTCGACTTCGTCGAGCAGCAACACGGTGTAAGGATTTTCGCGCAAGCGTTCGGTCAGAATACCACCGCGTTCGCTGCCGACGATGCCGCGCGGCATGCCGATCAGTTTTTCGATGGCGACGGTTCCGTCCTGATATTCGCTCATATCAATCCGCACCATCTTGCCTTCATCGCCAAACATCGCTTCGGCAACGGCTTTGGCCAGTTCGGTTTTGCCTACGCCGGTCGGTCCAAGGAACAGCAACACGCCATCCGGCTTGTAAAAATTTTCTTTCAACGGGCCTTTGTTCAGGCGCAAGCGTTGAGCGACGGCTTTGACAGCATCTTTTTGCCCGATGACTCGGCGTCCAAGAACTTCTTCCAGTGTGCGGAACCGCTCCGTCGTGTCGCGGAAAACCAAATCACGCGGAATGCGCGATTCCTGAGAAATCACGTCAATGATGTGTTCGGGTTTGACCTGCATCACCGAAGGTTCGTTGATTTCGACTTTGACCGAAGCCGTGTCCAGCCAGCCGATGACCTTGTCCGGCAGGTGCAGATTGCGTATGTAACGCGGAGCCATTTCCAACGCCATATCAATCGCCGCGTCGGTGATTTTGACGGAGTAGTTCTTTTCCAAGCGCGGACGAATGCCCTGCAAAATTTGCCGCGTTTCAGTCAGGCTGGGTTCGTCAATTTTGACCTGTCGAAAACGCCGAGCCAGAGCTTCGTCTTCGGCAATGTATTCCTTGTATTCGGTAATGGTCGTCGCGCCGATGATGCGCAGTTCACCGCGAGCCAGCGCACCTTTGAACATGTTCGCGGCATCGCTGGAAGCCCCCATAGCCGAACCGGCGCCGATGATCGTGTGTGCTTCGTCCACGAACAGAATCAGGTCGTTGCGTTCTTTGACTTCCTGAATGATGCCTTGCAACCGCTCTTCAAACATTCCGCGCAGCATCGTTCCGGCGACGATGCCGGCCATCTGCAATTGCACGATGTGGGAATTGCGTAACCGCGCGGGAACTTTTTGCGGCTCCAATTCGATCAATCGAGCCAAGCCTTCAACCACGGCTGTTTTGCCTACGCCGGGTTCGCCAACCAGCATCGGCGAATTGGCGCGTTCGCGGTGACACAGAATTTCGATCATCTGCTGAATTTCGTGCTCGCGTCCGATGGTCGGCGGCAATTTGTCCTGCCGCGCCAGTTTGTTCAGCGAAAGCCCGAAATGTTTCAGGTAAGGCGGAAGCTCGTATTTTTTGCGTTGGATTTCAGTTTGCTCTTCGCGGGTGCGGACTTTTTGCGTGATGGTGTCGGTGGCGTAGCGCGGGTCAACGCCGAGCGCGCGCAAAATCTCCGCCGGTTTGCCGCCCTGATCGGCAAACAGCGTCGCCATCAAATCGTAAGATTCGATTTGCGAACGGCCTTGCGCACGGGCACGTTTCAAAGCGCGATTGAACAAATCTCGCGTCGTATCGGCGATGTACATTTTTTTGCCGACATACTGCCGGCTTTTGGCCAGTTCCTGTTCCAGCAAATGCGACACCGCGCGAGGATCAATACCGACCGACTGCATGGTTTCGGTAAACAACACGCTCTCAAGCTCGTTCAGAGCCGTGAAGATATGTTCGACCGAAAGAAAATTGTGATCCCGGCTTTTAGAAACCTCTATCGCACGCCGGACAACGGTCTGCCCGGATTCGGAAAACTTATCTGTCATCGGCCCTAAATCAAACACGGCTTTTTACCTCTCTATGAATAAACTCGCCTGAAAAAATCAGGTTCTCAACACCATCTTCAACTACGAAAAGTCTACCCCGTCAGATCGAAACTTCACAGTCCGCCAGCAAACAATTTCGACGTTTCTTTTTCACTTTCGGATCGCGGCGAAGATCAAATAACCGCGCAGTTTTGGAAGGCGCGGTAAAGCTACTGCTCACAATTGGCAGTGTCAAGGAATGCCACAGAGTAGCCGGGAGTCGGTAGACGGAAGTCAGTAGAATCTTCAATGGAGGCTCTACTGATTCCTGACTACCGACTTCCGACTACTTTCAGTGATGATCTTCGCCGCCCATCGGAGCCGCCGCCGGTTCGGGAATATCCGTCACCGCAGCATCCGTCGTCAGCAACAAGCCCGAAATCGAAGCCGCGTTTTGCAACGCCGTGCGAACGACTTTGGCGGGATCAATGATTCCGGCGTCGAGCAGGTCTTCCATTTGCAAAGTCGCAGCGTTGTAACCAACGTTTTTCTTTTCCGCACGAACTTTGCCGACGATCAAACTGCCGTCCTGACCGGCGTTATGAGCGATCATTCGCAGCGGTTCTTCCATCGCCCGGCGCAGAATTTCGATGCCGGTTTTTTCGTCACCTTCGGCTTCAAGCGCTTCCAGAGCTTTGGCGGCGCGCAACAATGCGACGCCTCCGCCGGGAACCACACCTTCCTGAGCGGCGGCTTTCGTGGCATGCAGAGCGTCTTCAACGCGCATCTTTTTCTCTTTCATTTCGATTTCGGTCGCCGCGCCGATCTTGATGACGGCAACGCCTCCGGCCAGTTTGGCCAGACGTTCCTGCAATTTTTCGCGGTCGTAATCCGAAGTCGTGTCCGCAGTCTGGCGGCGAATGGTGGCAATTCGCCCTTGCAAATCGCTCTTGCGACCGGCGCCTTCGATGATGGTCGTGTTGTCTTTATCAATGATGATTTTCTTCGCGCTGCCCAAATCCGCCAGCTCGACGCTTTCCAGCTTGATGCCCAAATCTTCGGTGATGACTTTGCCGCCGGTCAGAATGGCAATGTCTTCCAGCATCGCTTTTCGACGATCGCCAAAAGCCGGAGCTTTGACCGCAGCGACTTTCAAAACGCCGCGCAGCTTGTTGATGACCAGCGCCGACAAAGCTTCGGCCTCCACGTCTTCGGCAATGATAAGAAAGCCGCGACCGGCTTCGGCAACTTTTTGCAGAATCGGAAACAGTTCGTGCAGCGAAGAAATCTTCTTTTCGTGCAGCAGGATCAACGGCTCTTCCAATGTCACATCCATCTTGTTCGGATCGGTGACGAAGTATGCCGAAACATAACCGCGATCAAATTGCATGCCTTCGACGATGTCGAGCGAAGTTTCAATCGTGCGCGCTTCTTCGACGGTGACGACGCCGTCTTTGCCAACCTGTTCCATCGCTTCGGCCAACAATTCGCCAATCAGTTTGTCGCCGTTGGCGGCGACGGTTCCGACAGCGGTCAGGTCTTCTTTGCCTTTGACCTTCTTCGACATTTTTTCAATTTCGGCGACGGCGACTTCGACTCCGCGATCAATGCCGCGTTTCAACGCCATCGGATTCGCTCCGGCAACGACGTTCTTGACGCCTTCGCGGAAAATCGCCTGCGCCAGAACGGTCGCAGTCGTCGTGCCGTCACCGGCCACGTCGTTGGTTTTGGAAGCGACTTCGCGCACCATTTGAGCGCCCATGTTCTGAAGCGGATTTTTCAGTTCGACTTCTTTGGCGACGGTCACTCCGTCTTTTGTGACCAGCGGCGAACCGAATTTTTTATCAATCACCACGTTGCGTCCGCGAGGGCCAAGTGTCACGCGAACCGCGTTCGCCAGAATGTTGACGCCTTCGAGCATTGCTCGGCGGGCTTCTTCTCTAAATGTCAGGTCTTTTGCCACGATTGGGTTTTCTCCTTACGGTTCGGAACCGGGAGCGGTAGCGACCGGGTATGGCTGAATAACCAACCCGGTCGCTACCGCTCCCGGTTCCGTATCAATTGTTTAGTGTTTAGCTCGCTCTGCCCACGCGAACACGCGCTGGGCGCAGCAAGCGGTCTCCGAATTTGTAGCCGGTTTGATATTCGGCAATGACTTTATTGTCCTGATCGGCTTCGACCGGAACCATTTCGACAGCTTCATGAATTTCCGGATTGAAATCCTGGCCGACACTTTCGACAGGCTCCAGACCAAGCCCGATCATTTTCGATTCAAACAATCCGGCGGTCGCTCTGACGCCTTCGAGCAAGGCGTTGAAATCGGTTTCGTTGTGTTGGCTGGCTTCAGCGGCGGCAACCGCGCGCTTCAGATTGTCGAGCGTGTCCAACAACCCGGCCACCAAATCCCCGCGCGCTGTTTCCAGCCGTTGTTCAGCCGTGCGATTCAATCGAGCGCGCATTTCCTCCGTTTCACTTCGGAGCCGTTCTTCCGCTTTGCGAAATTTGTCGGCGTGTTCGCTGAGCTTCAACTCGGCTTCACGACGTTTTTCTTCCGCTTCTTTCAGTTTTGCCTGAAGAGTTTCGAGTTCTTCGGATGAATTGTCGGTTGGAGTTGCGTCGGCGTTTTCGGCGATGAGTTCGCCTTCGGGTGTAAACCGCCGCTTGTCGTTGACGCGGATTTCATGAACCTCTGCGGCTTCCGCTGTTGCCGCCTGACTTGCTTCGTTACCTGTGTTTGAATTCATAGCTAGAAAAACTGTGTGTAAAAGTGCTTCTTAAACCCCTAGTGAAGGACGGGCAATCTATCATCGCAGTTGAGGTCAGACAAGGCGGCAGAAAGACAGCGGGATAGGGAGATTGAAGGACGGCGGGATAGGGAGATGAATTGGGACGCAATCTCTCCTTCTCTCAATCCCTCTTTCCCTCTGTCTCCCCGTCGTGTCTTACGCTCCTGTCGAAAACAACATCTGTCCGGTGTCCAAATCGCCTTTGACCGTGAGCGTGTCGCCAAGTTTGACTTCGCCGCCGAGCAATTTCATGGCCAGCGGATTCTGGATCAAACTTTGAATCGCTCGTTTCAACGGACGCGCGCCGTAAACCGGATCGTAACCTTCGCGCGTCAGCAATTCTTCCGCCGAAGCGTCCAGCGCCAGCGTGATTTTTCGGTCGGCCAGCATCTTTCGCAACGATTCCAACTGAACCTTGATGATCGAACGAATCTGTTCGATCCCAAGACTCTTGAAGATGATAATGTCGTCAATACGGTTCAAAAACTCCGGCTTGAACTGGCCGCGCAATTGATCCAGCACGGCCGAGCGCATTGATTTGTCATCACCGTGAAAATCCTGAATCTCGCGCGAACCCACGTTCGAAGTCATGATGATGACAGTGTTTTTGAAATCCACAGTGCGGCCTTTGCCATCGGTCAACCGTCCGTCATCCAGAATTTGCAGCAAAATGTTGAATACATCGGGATGGCCTTTTTCGATTTCGTCGAACAGCACCACAGAATAAGGCCGACGGCGCACGGCTTCGGTTAGATAGCCGCCTTCGTCGTAACCGACATAACCCGGAGGCGCTCCAATCAAACGCGCCACCGAATGCTTTTCCATAAACTCCGACATATCCAATCGCACCATCGCGTGTTCGTCATCGAACAGGAACTCCGCCAACGCTCGCGCGGTTTCGGTTTTGCCTACGCCGGTTGGACCAAGAAAGATGAACGAACCAATCGGACGTTTCGGGTCTTGCAGTCCCGCGCGAGCGCGACGAACGGCGTTTGACACCGCCACCAAAGCGTCGTCTTGCCCTATGACACGCACACCAAGTCGCTCTTCCATCTTGACCAGTTTCTGAACTTCTCCTTCCAGCATTTTCGACACCGGCACGCCAGTCCATTTGGCTACGACTTCGGCAATGTCTTCTTCTGTGACTTCCTCTTTCAGCGTTCGCCCGGCGGCTTGCAACTCTTCCAACTTGGCTTGATCGGCATCAAACTGCCGCTGCAACTCGACCATCTTTCCGTAACGAATCTCGGCGACTTTTTCGTAATTGCCAGCGCGTTCAAATTGCTCGGCTTCGACTTTCAGAGCTTCAGTTTGCTCTTTCGACGAACGAATGCGCTCGATGACTTCTTTTTCTGATTGCCACTTGGCTTTCATAGCGCCGGATTTTTCTTTCAAGTC
The DNA here is from genome assembly GCA_902825875.1 of uncultured Acidobacteriota bacterium. GTDB lineage: Bacteria > Acidobacteriota > Blastocatellia > RBC074 > RBC074 > RBC074. The sequence continues at coordinate 12,707 of CADECP010000028.1, read as the reverse complement.
GGCGATTTCTTTTTCGACTTTGGCCAAACGCTCTTTGGAAACGGCGTCTTCTTCACGCATCAACGCCTGTTTTTCGATTTCGCGCTGAATGATTTCGCGCTCAACTTCGTCAATTTCCGTTGGTAACGAATCAATTTCGATTCGCAATTTGGAAGCCGCTTCGTCCACCAGATCAATCGCTTTGTCCGGCAAAAACCGGTCTGTGATGTAACGATTCGACAAAGTCGCCGCCGCCACAATCGCAGCGTCTTTAATGCGCACGCCGTGATGAGTTTCGTATTTGTCTTTCAAACCGCGCAAAATGGCGATGGTATCTTCGACATTCGGTTCGGAGGCATACACCTGCTGGAAACGACGCTCCAGGGCTTTGTCTTTCTCGATGTACTTTTGATATTCGTTCAGCGTAGTCGCGCCGACACAGCGCAATTCTCCGCGAGCCAGCGCGGGTTTCAGCATATTCGAAGCATCCACAGCACCTTCGCTCGCGCCAGCGCCAACCAGCGTGTGCAGTTCATCAATGAAGACGATGATGTGGCCTTCGGCTTTTTCAATTTCGCGCAACACGGCTTTCAACCGTTCTTCAAATTCGCCGCGATACTTCGCGCCCGCCAACATCGCGCCCAAATCAAGCCCAACCAGCCGTTTGTTTTTCAAAGTTTCCGGCACATCGCCAGAGACAATTCGCTGCGCCAAACCTTCGACAATGGCGGTTTTGCCCACGCCGGGTTCGCCAATGATGACCGGGTTGTTTTTGGTTCGTCGCGAGAGCACCTGAATCGTGCGGCGGATTTCATCGTCGCGTCCGATGACCGGATCAAGCTTGCCTTGACGAGCAAGTTCAGTCAGGTCGCGCGAGTATTTGGCCAGAGCTTGATAACTTTCTTCGGCGTTTTGGCTTGTGACTTTGGCTCCGGCGCGCATTTGCTGAATGACTTTTTGCAGCGCGTCTCGACTGACTCCGTGCGAGCGCAAAATCTTTCCGGCGTCCTGTTTGTCATCGCACAGCGCCAGCAACAAATGCTCGGTCGAGATGTATTCGTCTTTCAGCTTGTCGGCGTCTTTCTGAGCTTTGCTGAAAGCTTCGGTCGTTCGATTGCCATAAAACTTCTGGCCGAAACCGCTGACGGAAGGAAACTTTTTGATCGCGGCTTCGACTTCGGACAGGACTGTGACGGCGTTTGCGCCGATCTTGCCCAGAATCGGGCGAGTCACGCCTTCGGCCTGTTCGATCATCGCAGCCAAAACGTGTTCCGGCTCGACCTGTTGATGATTTTGCTTTTCGGCCAGCGCCACACCGGATTCAATCGCTTCCTGCGCTTTCAAGGTAAACTTGTTTAGATTCATACTCCCTCCTGATAAAACTTAGGCTTCGAGCTTTGTAAAAGCCCGAAGCCCAAAGTGTCAATCGCTAGCCTCCATCTCACTTCACTCGCTTAGTTCGCTGATCCATTCGTGTCGGTTTTGATCGTCACGTTGATGTTGCGAGCTTTCACTTCTTCGCGTTTCGGCAGCGTCACCACCAACACTCCATCTTTGAATTCAGCCTTGACGCCATCCACATTGACAGTGTTCGGCAATGTAAACGTACGAGTAAACGTTCCGTAATTGCGTTCGACTCGATGCCAATTCTCGCCTTTGCTTTCTTTCTCGAATTTGCGTTCGCCAGTCAGCGTCAGCCGATAATTTTCAATCGAAAGATTGAAATCTTCTGCCTTCATTCCCGGCAAATCGGCTTCAAGCACAATCGAACCATCGGTTTCAAAGATGTCCACGTTCGGAGACCATTTGCCAGTGAAGACTTCTTCGCCACCGAAAATACGCGGCAATCCGCCCGCGAAAAGCTTGCCGAATTCATCCTGGATATTCCTGAAATCGGCAAAGACCGGATCACGTTTCACAACTCCACAACTAGCAGTTCTCATAATTTACCTCCTTGAATTGTTATGGGATTGATCCCTCTCTTCTCCTACTTTCAACTTATCAGTGCCTCAGTACCATTTTCTGAGCGCAGGCGAAAGATAAAACTTGAGCTTCTTCCTGTCAAGAACTATGCAGTAAAAATTTTAGACACAATGCACGGTGAGACAAAGAGTTCAAAATCAAAGGCTTAAATCATCGAACAGGCTCCTGGGGCAAAGTCGCTTGCAGATAAGTTTGAAAGATGGGCAAGCTAGAACTTTGAAAGCAGGCAGTGGCGTAGTATAAAAGTCGCCAGCCAAACCCTAAAATTTTATTGCCAACAAAGTCGAAGGCTGCCCAGGCAGTTTTCGCAGGAGGAATCAGTATGCAGAATGGTTACGAGGATGGTTATTCAGATTACGAACTGGATTTTTTTCAGGCCGTTGATCGAAACACCATGGCAGAGCAGGCAATTTTCGATGCTTTGATGGACATTAATGACGACCAGTATTACACATTGTTCGAGGTCAACGTTGAACACACTTGTGGCCCAGCCAAAGTACAGGTGTTCCCAGAACGAGCCGGTACGCTCTATCGCTGCCTACATTGCAACGTTGCGGGGGTGATTGGCGGATAGCGAGCCAATTGAATCAAAATAAAATTTCAGAATCACCGTTGACAAAACCGGGAGCGCCCCCTACATTCACGACTTCGTTTTGACGCGGGGTGGAGCAGCCTGGTAGCTCGTTGGGCTCATAACCCAAAGGTCGTAGGTTCAAATCCTACCCCCGCAATCCAAACTGAAAAGGGATCGGACTTGAAAATCCGATCCCTTTTGTATTTCTGCTTCGGCTTTTTCGATTATCAACTCACTTCTTTGCTTCGTTAGAACGATGCCCCAAACGCGCTCGAATGATTGTGTCCTTGCGCGCGGCTTCTATTTTGATCTTTCGAAACTTGCCATCATCGGCGAAATTGGTGGAGTAATAACCAAGCAGATACTGGTTGCGTAAATCGCTAACGATTCGCTGAAAGATGTCTGCCAATTCCGCTGTCTTCTCAGTGCGATGCAATTCACCGCCGGTGGATTCAGCCAACCCTTTCAAGTATTGCTCTGCCAGGTTGTAAACGTTATCCAGCGTTGGTTCTGCGCCAACTGTTGGCACATTCCTGGGGGTTTTCGAGCCACTTGGAGCCTTTGAGCTTTCCGAATCTTTACGAGTGTTGTCCGGGTAATCGCGCGGATCGGGCGGACGCCTCATATCTGGTTGGCCACCGGGTTCACCCGGTAATGGAGGAGCATTTCCATCAGGATAACGATTACGATCACGTCTGATTGGCGGCCCAGTCGGCATAGGCAGTTTGTAAGAAGGGTCTTTGTCAGCCTGTCCTGTCTGTTGTGATGAATTACGAGCTTCTTCGGTAGCAGTTGTCGTAGCCACGCTGCCGATTCCACCGGCGCCAAAAACCGAATCAAAATTCTTCACTTTTTGTTTTCGCAGCATCAGTTCAACTTGCGAGCGATTGTCGTAGCGAACCGGGTAAACGACCGTGCCTAATTTTTCCAATTCCAGCATAGTGCTTTCCGAAGAAGCCGTTTCGCTATGCCAATCAACGCCGTCCGTCAGCAAAATAATACTGCTGCGTTTGGCATTGGCACGTTTCAGATTGCTCAGCGCAAAAGCCATCGCGTCGTAAACTTTGGTTCCACCGCCCGGCGGAATGTTATTTATCGCATTGCGTAACACCGAGTAATCGCCTGTGAAACCACATCCTTCTTTGACAGAATCATTGAAGGAAATCACGCTGACCACGTCACGCCCTCGAAGCTGTTCCAGAATCTCACGAGCAGCCATTTTGACTCGCCGCAAATCTTCAGGGTTCAGACTCAGGCCGGAATCAATCAAAAGCACAACGTGAAAAGCTTCGTTGACCGAAGCAAAAAACGAGATGTTTTGCTTTGCGCCGTCTTCGGTAATCGTGAATTCTTCTTTGCGAAGATCGGGCACATACGCATCATTGCGATCAGTGGCCAGAGCCGGAACCAGAATTAACTCGGTTCCAACTTCGACATTGTCCGATTGAGGCTTGGGCTGAGCATCTTGCTGCTTTTCAGGCTGAGGCTTTTTACGTTCGCCCTGCTTTTGAGCAACAACGGCAACTGTGTTGAACAAAATTGCCAGCGCCAAGACGATCAAACAACCACGATAAAAAGTCGCTTGCATAAGCCTCCTGTAAAAAATTGAAGTGGGGCAATCAAGAAATTGCCCCACTGATTTCATTTATCAACTGCTCAACCATTTAACCGCGTCGCGGCGGCGGGCCACCACGGAATTGATCCTGTTTCGGGTCTTCGGGCGTGTTGCCAATGACGATCTCAAAGTGCGCCGACAATTCTCCAATTTTGGATTCTTTGATTGGCTTGAACTCCGTCGTCACCAAACTATTTTTCTGACCAAGCCCTTTCCAGATGCCATCTCGTTCATTTCCCGCAAAGCCTTTGATGTACAACTGAGTCGTCAGCATGCGTTTGTCGCCCTGTTTGATGGCGTAATGGATGTGTGGAGTTCTGCCGGGATACGGCACCGGTTTGATCGTGCGGAAGTAATACTCGCCGGTCGAGCCGGTGACAAAACGGCCAAAGCCTTGAAAGTTGAAGTTGTACTTTTTGTGGTTGGTGTCGGCGGTATGCAGATAAGCCCCGTTGACATCGCATTGCCAGATTTCGACGACGGCATTGCGAACCGGCTGCCCTTTGGCATCAAGCACTCGCCCGGTCAGGTGAGTGATTTCGCCGACGGCGGGCGTGATGTTGTCGTTGACCACCAGCAAATCGTTGTCGGTGTCCAGCGGCAGTTTGTTCGGATAAAACGGCCCTTCGGTTTGGCGCGGCGTCTGCTGCAACTGCTGAGCAAATGCACCCGGCACATACAATGCGGCAGCTCCGGCGGTCAGCGTCCAGGCGGCGGTGCCGAGAAAATCACGGCGCGTGTAAATTGAATTGTTCATCGCTGTTCTCCTTTTTGAAGCTGCGGCATTACCGCAGATGTTTGTTGAAAAATTCCAGCGTCCGTTCCCACGACAATTTCGCCGCCGCTTCGTCATAACGCGGCGTCGTGTCGTTGTGGAATCCGTGTTGTTTGCCGTCGTACATATGCACCGCATAAGTTTTCTTGTTCGCCTTGAGGGCTTCTTCGTAAGCTGGAATGCCTTCGTTGATGCGAGTATCAGCCCCGGCGTATTGCAACAACAAAGCGGCTGAAATTTTCGGCACGTCGGCCACGCCGGCCTGACGGCCATAGTAGGCAACACCGGCATTCAAATCCGCGCCCAATCGCACGGCGAGTTGATTGACCATACCGCCGCCAAAACAAAACCCAACTGCGCCGAGTTTGCCAGTGGAATCGGAACGGGCTTTTAACCATTTGGCCGCGGCGACGAAATCTTCGGTCATCTTCGTGCCGTCCACTGTGCGGAACTTGGCCGCGGCCTCTTGTTCGTTGCCGGGATAACCGCCGACTGAAGTCAGTCCATCCGGCGCAAAGGCAATAAAATTGGCAGTCGCCAATCGTCGCGCAACGTCTTCGATATACGGATTGAGGCCGCGATTTTCGTGAACGACCAGCACGACGGGATACTTTCCGGCTTTGGCTGGACGCGCGAAATGGCCTTTGATCGTGCCGTTACCGTTCGGCGATGGAACGGTTTCCGTGCTGATCTTGATACGTTTGTCGTCCAAAGCCACTTGCTGCGCCCAAGCGTAATTCGGCGTCAGGCCGGCGAGCAATGCTGCGGCAGTCACTCCGCCCGTAGCGAACCGGGTCAGATGCTCCATGAAAACACGACGCTCCATGTCGCCGTGTTGCCATTCGTGAAACAGGTCCAACAATTCTTGCGGATAATCGGATGCTTGCTTTCGTTCCATTTTGCTCCTGGGTAATTGTGGTTTATGTGGGTTAGCGGGGAAGAATTCCCCCGCTTCAACCAAGACGCTTATTTGAAATTGATGGTCACGGTATTCGCAATCTTGCCGTCTACGCGCACAGCAACATCTACGTTGCCACGCCCGGCCAGACTTCGTGGAATCGCCAGATTGAGTTGGTCCAGTCCGACAAAGCCTGGCTGCGCTCCGGCAAAACTTACTTCAGAAACCGCCTCGCCGATGTTCGCCGTCACCGCCGCCAAGCCGCTGCGATTGCGTAAGCCAGTGCCGAAAGCAATCAGGAACAATTGATCGCCGGCCGCGCCTAAATCAATTGGCAATGGGTCATAACGATTGGTGGAAGCATTGAAGCTTGCAATAGCTTCGTAAGTTTGCGAGCCATCGGCTTTGACGCGCAAAACCGTAGCGGCAGGCAATCCGCGTCCGCTGGCATCCGTGGTAAACAAACCCGGAGCAACCGGCGCGATTTGCAACAAGCCTGTTGCAACAACATTGCCGCTTTGTTGAATTGTCACCGCCGCTTCGCCAGCGGCAACTCCTGCCGGCAACAGATAATTGACCTGTCCGGGCGAAACGAAAAAGAGTGGCGCGCGGCGATCAACGCCAAGCACGTCTTTGATCGTTACCACCACGCCGCCGAGCATTTCAGGCAACGGCAAGACATTTGCGGCAACCGTCACAGCAGTCAGGTTTGCGCCAAATCCCGCGACAATGGATTCAGGCGCGACGGTTCCCATCGCAAAACTCGCGGCAGAGACGCTGGCGAATCCGGGCAAGGAATTGGCGCTGCTGCCAAAGATGGTGAATTTGAATGCAGGCGAAACGGCTACGCCTTGCGGCTCATTGACGTACCATCGCCCAAAAAGCGTTCGACCTGCCAAGCTTGCGTGATCGGGAATCGCCAGGCTCACGGAACCGGAGCCATTGCCTGCGCCCGTGCCGCCAAGTTGCAGCGTTGCGCGCGCAAACGAAGCCGAAGCCGGAACAGTTGCCGTTGCGCCCGGATCGTTCTGATCAATCACCAATGTCGCCATCGCTCCGCCCAGCGCGTTTTGCACGGCAACCGTGAAGCGCGGATTGCCAACAACCGGCGGTTCAATGGCGATGGCTTGCGGAGCTTGCCCGCCAGCACCCGCCACACCGCTGCCGATGATTTGCGGCACACGCATGGATTCGGAGTAAAGCATTGGACGATCAAATGGCGGCAGCTCCGCTGTCACGCGCGGATCAGTAAGCGGACGTTTGAGAAAGGCGACCAGATCGACTTTTTGCTGCGCGGTCAGATTCAACGGACGAATTTCTCTGCGGTTGGTGTTGGGACCAGGAAAGTCTCCGCCGCGATTGTAAAACTCGACAACGTCTTCCAGCGTGTTGAAACGTCCGTTGTGAAAGTAAGGCGCGCGCAATTCGACGTTACGCAAACTGATCGAACGAAAACGTCCGAGATCGTTTTGGTTGTTCGTCACGGCGAAACGTCCGGGATCATCTGCCTGCGGACGCACACCCGTGTTTTGAAATTGATTGGTTCCGAACAGCGGCGAGTTGTGGCAATCGTTGCATTCGTTCGCGTTGAAGACCTGACGGCCACGAGCTTCCTGCTCTGTCAAATCGCCGCGATCAACCGGCGCGCGGTCGGAGTTGAGCGTGCGTTGATAAGTCGCCAATGCCAACGCCACACGCGCAGGAGTGATTTCCGGCGTGCCAAAAGCTTCGGCAAAAAGTTCGGGATAGCGGCGTTCGCCTATCCAGGCAACAAGTGCGGCTGGCACGGTCGGAGCCAGCGCCAGCGGTTTGACCGTGGCGACACGCGCCACAAGATCGTTCACGTCGCGGCCTTTGTGCCCCATTTCTACATCGCTCAGGAATGGTTCAAGCGCCTGACTTTCGAGAGCCGCGTTGTTTGGCAGCACGATGGCTTTGGTGATTGGGTCGCGGAATTCCTGCGGCGCGCGGCCATCCCAAAACAAGGCGTTGGGATAACCCGCGTTGATGTGCGGCATGCTGCGGCGTTTCGTAACTTGTTCGCGCAAACCGAACGCCGTCGTCGCGGTGTAACTGCCATTCGCTTGCGCCAGAGGCACGCCGGGTGAACCCTGAATGTCATCCGCCGTGCCGAAAATGTTGTCTGCGCCGGGATGCCGCGCGTTGGTGTTGCTGGCCAGCGAACGCGGGTCAGAGCCGCCTTTGATCGCCAAATGACAAGTGCCGCAAGCCACCGTGCGAGTTGAAGAAAGTTGCTCATCCCAAAACAGAGCCTTGCCCAACGCGGCTTTGGTCGCCGTCACCGGATTGCCCGCCGGAGCCGTCGGCGGATTCAACCCCGTGGTCGTGCCGCTGGCGCGTGTGCCAGCATCCGGCTCGCTGAAACTGCTTGCCCCCTGAGCATTTTCGGAACGCACCCAATAAAAATAACTCTGTCCAGCGACAGCCGTCGCATCGTAAAAAACTGCTTCAACGGTCGTTCCCAAACTCGTCGCCGCTGCCGCATCATTGGTTGTGTTTCGATAAACCTGATACTGCGTCGCTCCGCGCATCGTGTCCCAATTGATGCCAATCTTGTTGGTGTACGAACCATCCGAAGCCGACACGCCCGTCGGCGCGGCAAGCCCTCCGCTCTGTCCTTTGACTGCACTCAACGGCCATAAGCCAGCAGTAATCGCACACAAAACGGCGAGCATGGCCATCATCAGTTTGATTCTTTGCATGTAAACCTCCGGCTGTTCAGACTACGAAATTGGTCTCGGCAGATTCAAGGAATCGCCTGCAAAGCCGGTTTTCACTCCGCTTTGGCAACCCAAACTTCTTCACGGCACCCAGACTTGATAAAGCAAATAACAAAGCAGCCCGCCAAGCGCGGCAAAGAGCAGGCCGTTAAAACGATGCCGTTTGACGAACCAAATCAGAACCATTCCGGTCAGCGAGACGAAACACATCAGCGCCGCCGACAGATCAATTACCCAAGCCCAAACACGCCCGGTGTCACGCCCTTTGTGCAGATCGTTCAACACGGCCACGAAACCATGTCGAGTTTCGGTCAGTTCGTATTCGCCAGACTCGCGATTGATAAAGGCGTCAGCCGCATAACCCGGCCCCTTGAACGACACGGCGGCCTGAGTTTCATCCAGGCGAAAATCGCTGAGCGCGCCCTTGATGCTGTGCGCTGAACGCAGATGTTCAACGACGGAAAGTTTGTTCACGGCGGCGTCTTCGACTTTCACCCACGCCGTATTAACGCTGCCTTTTAGTTGCGCGACGCGCTCCTGGCCGCTGAACCACTCTGTGTGGTTCAGCGTGATTCCAGTCACAGCGAAAAAGAAGACGATGGCAAAGCTGACCATCGAAAAGTAAATGTGCAGCCAGCGCGACACGGAAGCCGTGCGGCGTCGCCAATAATTTTGCGAATGATGATGCGCCGTCATTTTGCTTTCTTCCGATAATCCAGCGAGGCCGAAGCGACTTCGGCATTGGCAGGCAGGTTGATTTGTTTTGGCGCGCTGTTGAACTCCACTTCCTGACGAATCAGTTGGTAAGTTCCATGTTCGCGGGAAACTTCAATGAACACAGTGTATTTGCCGGGTTTGACCGGTTTTCCCTGATTGTCCTTGCCGTCCCATTTGACGCTGTATTTGCCGGGCGGGCGAGTGGCGCTGGAAACAGAACTGGTGATGTCGGAGCCTTCGGCCATTGAGCGCATACGGTCGGCGCGCGACCAGGCTTTCATATCAGGCAGCCAGCGCGGTTTCTGATACCACAGGGCAATTGTCCGCACGGAGAATTTGTCTTTGTCTTCAACCCACACCGCAACGTAAGGTCGGCGATACCGCTGATCGTCAATGCGAGCTAGTTCAAAGTTGACGACCAACTCCATGGATTGATCCCAGGCTTGAGTTGTAGCCGCAACTGGCGCAGCGGCCATCTTGGCGCGCGAAGCAATTGGAGCTTCCAACGCGCGCCAGCCTTTGCTTTCCAGTCGTTCGCCGTTTTTTGTAATCAGCAAACACTCAACGTCAGGCAACGACGCCGCCAGTCGCAAGCTTTCTTCCGGCGTCAGCACGCACAAGGCAGTCGCCAACGCTCCGGCGTCCACAGCTTGCGGAGCAACAACCGTGGCACTGATGACGTGATCAACCGGAATCGCCGTTCGCGGATCAACGATGTGCGAATACCAGCGCCCATTGATTTCAACGCCTCGGCGGTAATTGCCGCTGGTGGCGACTGCACGGTCACGCACCAGCAATCGCGCAAGCGGTTCATCGTTTTCGGCGTCGGCTTTCGGATCGGCGATGCGTATGGATTCAGCCATCGCGCCGCGAACCACCAAATCGCCGCCGATGTTGACGACCAGTCCATCCAACCGTGCAGCGCGCATTGCAGCGTCAGCGGCGCGATTGACGATGTAGCTTTTGGCAAAGGAGTTGAGAATCAGCGGCGCGTTATCCAGCCGAGTCGCTGTTTGCGCTACAGCATCAAGTTGATAATGCCGCTGCCGAATCGTGTCAGTTGCCGCCTGCAATTCGCTGGCATTCGGCGTGCGCTGTTCAGCCGCAGCGCGTTTCCAAAGCTGCGATACAACTTGCGCCGCCGGATCAAGCGCGCCATTCGTGCGAACGCGCCACTGTTCAAACAGGTTCAGCACGTCGAACAATTCCTGCGATACGCGCACCGGCTGCCCCGAAGTGTTCAGCCAGCGATTGAATTCGCTCTCGCGGTCGTAACCGCTCAAAACACGATTCAGGCGTTCGATCTCGGCCAACGCGGCGGCTTCGGCGCGCGCGGCGTCATTGTCAGAAGCGACGGCGAACTTCAATTCGAGCGAAGTGCCGAGCACGTTTTCAAATTGCGAAACGCGCCAGGCTGCGCGCGCCGCCGAAGGCTGGCCGCCGCTGATGACGGCCAGCAGCAAAATCCCTGCTAAAGCTAGTGAAAATTTTGTTCTATGTTTTTTCATTGTGAGTGACTGTCCGTGATTTTATTGGTTGGACTGTGGGCGAGTTGGGCGGCGTTCGCCCTCTTGTTCAGCGCGATGTGCGCCGCCGCTTTGAGCTTCGGCCAGCTTTCGCAATTCGTCTTTGCTGAGAACGTTGTCTTTGTTGGCATCGCCACGTTCAAACAATCCATGCATACGTTCTGGGACTTCATCTTTGCCGAGTTGGCCGTCGCCGTTCTTATCGAATTCCAGCAACTGTTTGACCATCTCGTCGGGATTGGGACCGCCTGGTCCGGGGCCTTCGCCTCTGCGACCGCCTGGGCCTTCGGGAAATTCCGGGCGCAACTCCTCTTCGGTCAATTTACCGTCTTTGTTCTTGTCTAGCTTGAGCAACGCGGCAGTGGCATTGCTGATTTCCTCTTCTGAAATGACGCCGTCGCCATTGACATCCAACGCCAGCATCAGCGGCAACCGCCGCATCATGTCGGGTGGGCGTCCTGGCCCGCCGCGCCTTTCCTGAGCGTAAGCCCCAACTCCGGTGGCAATCAGAGTAATCAGAATGCAAATGGCATATCGTGTTTTCATATCGTTCTCCGTTGTTTTGTTAGTTCAACCGTCAACCGCAAGCAGGTATTCATTGCTGTGAGGGCTAAGACGAACTGTTGATATTTATAGTCACAACGCCCGCAGTTTTTTCGGTGTTGGCCAGATATGGTTCGCCAGATACGGCACCGCGCGCGTAAGCAAGCGGCCTTCGCCAGATACGCTTGCTTACGCGCGCAGTACCGTACCAAGTTACTTAATGTTGATGGTCACGGTACTGGCCGTCTTACCGTCCACGCTTAACACCACGTCCACGCTGCCGCGCCCGGCCAAACTGCGCGGGATCGCTACGTTGAACTGATCCAGCCCGGCATAAGTTCCCTGCTCTCCGGCGTAAGAAACCGCTGCCGCGGTCCCGCCAATTGTCGCCGTCACCATCGCCAACGAACTGCGATTTTTCAATCCTGTACCGTAGCCAATCAAGAACACCTGATCCGTCGAAGCTCCAAGATCAATCGGCGTCGCCACATAAGCATTTTGCGCCGAATCGAACCGCGCCAGCGATTCATAACTTTGCGAGCCGTCGGCTTTGAGACGAAAAACCAGCGCCGCGGGAACTCCCCTGCCGCTGGAATTGGCGGTGAAAATTCCCGGAGCCACCGAAGCAATCGTCGCCGCGCCGGTTCCAACCGTCGAACCATTCAACAAAACATTGACGACTGCGCTGCCCGCCGCAGTTCCCGAAGGAACCTGGTAATTGATCTGCGTAGGCGAGACAAAAAACAGCGGCGCGTTGCGCGTTGTTCCGGCGGAATCAATGATCTGCAACTGTACGCCGCCAAGCGTGGTCGGCAGCGTCGTAGTTGTCGCCGCCACTGTACTCGTCGCCAGGCCGGTGCCGAACAACGCGGCAATCGAATCGTTGGCCAATGCTCCCGAAGCAAACGTCGCCGCCGAAACCGACGACACAGCCGCCACAGAAGCAGGAACTCCGGTCAGTCCCAAGGCAAAAGTACCTGTGTAACCGCCTGCTCCATCGGAAGTCACATTCAGCAAAATAGCCGAACCGCCCTGCTGGGCAATGCCGTCATTGCTGTTTCGTGTGTTCCGATTTGGTCGCGCGTTGTAAGGAGCTTGCGTGTAAACCTGGTCGGTCAACGTGTCGTCAAAGACCAACTGCGATGTAAATTCGTAAGTCTGGGTCGTGCCGTTAAACAGACGCACTTTATAGTGAAAATGCACGGTGCGTCCCGAATACCAACCCGGATAAATCGTAGTGAATTCGACATAGCCGTTGGCGTCGGTCACTTGATAGCCGCGCAGAAATTTCTGCCCCAGATTGGCTTTGTTGCACGAATCCTGAGTTGCCCTTTCAGCATTGACGAATCAGTCAAT
>CADECP010000027.1:8753-113149 GCA_902825875.1 uncultured Acidobacteriota bacterium | reverse complement strand
GACGCTGAACGACCAGATGAGCTACATCATCCCGGTCTTCCCGCCGAGTTGTTAATGCTCTTATCAAGACGCAAAACCTTGCATCTTGATAACTCGCCCGATGTTAGGGAATGCAATCGCGCAAACAAAAAGCTGAGCTTGGTGAAAAAGCTCAGCTTTTTTGTTTGCGAAGCACAGAAGCAAAATTTCGTCTGTGCTTGGTGCTCTTTGCTGGCGGAACCTGATAATCGGCTACCGCCTGAAACTTGCCGGGCTGATTGATTTTCTACTTGCCGCCTGCCAGCAAAGCCGCGCCGATGACGGTTGCTTCGGCGCCGATTTCAGCCGCAACGATTCGGCAATCCTCAAACGCCGCTGCCGAAGCTCGCTGGCGGGATTCTTCCGCGATGGTGGCAACCAGCAAGGCACGCCCGGCGGGCGCTCCGCCCACAGCGATCATTTCCAGATTCAGCAAGCTGATGACATCGGCCAACGCCAAAGAAATAAAAGATGCGGTTCGTTGCAACATCAACCTGGCCAGATCGTCTCCGCGATGAGCCTGTTCGATGATGTCGTCGTAACTGAATCCGCCCATCGCTCCCAACCGCGAAAGCGATGAAGTGCGGTCGCGCTGCAATCTGTCGCGGGTTCGGCGGACAATGTTTTCAGCCGACGCCATGGATTCCAACCGAACGAATCCGCCCAGATGTTCGGCGTAAATGTTCATCTGGCCAACGTCGCCGGCCAGACCGGATTTGCCGCGCTGCAATTTCCCGCCAAGCACCATGCCCGCACTGACTTTCGATCCGATGTGCAGATAAAGAAAGTCGTTCACGCCGCGAGCGATGCCGCAATTCATTTCCGCAAAAGCCGCCGCATTGGCATTGTTGTCGAAATAAACCGGCACTCCGAATTTGTCCGCGAGTTCGCGTTGCAGGTCTAGCTTGGAAAGGTCTGGCAAATTCGGCACGGAAACGGCGCGCTGAGTAAGTTGATGAACCTGGCCGGGAAACGCTACGCCAACGGCGGCGACAGGCGCTGTAACGGCTTGCTCTTCGATCATCTGACTGACCGCCGAAACAAGCTGGTTGGCCAGCGAACGCGCATCGGCCAGAGACCCTTCCGGGTAATGCTCGCGCCGAAAGGCCAGAACTTTGCCACTGCGATCAATCGTGCCCAGTCGGATGTGATTGGTTCCCAAATCTACGCCGAGCAGGACAGACGTTGAAGAAGATGCGCTGGAGGAGTCTGTATTTGCCATAACTTTATTACCTGCGGCGGACTATAAAACGGCTGCAAATAGCTGTCAATTTTGGTTTTTCCAGCTTGCCGAAACCGCATGAAAGCTTGCTTGCGCTGCTTGGGGGCTTCAAGTATCTTTACGCCGCTTAAGGGACTGCGCGCCTGAACAATCGCCGCAAATATCGCGCGCAAAGTGGTGCCTTTTCACTAACCGGTTCATCAAATTCGCATGTTGCCATTACTGGCTCTTATAGATGCTAATCGAAGATTTGATCAGAGAGTATGGCCTGTGGGCGGTTTTCTTCGGTGTGATGATCGAAGGCGACCTGACCTTGCTTTTTGCCGGAGTTCTGGCTCATTCCGGTTACTTCACATTCGGTGAAGCCCTACTGGTCAGCACTTTGGGCGGGTTTGTCGGCGATTCGTTGAGCTATCTGGTCGGTTATCGCGGCAAAGAATGGATCAAACACAGAACTTTTTACCAACGTGCTCAACCCCGAATGGAAAAGCTCTGCGCGCGATTCGGTCTTTATTCGATCTTTCTGGTCAAATACGTTTACGGGCTGCGAACGGCCAGCGCGGTTTTTTGGGGCTTCGCCCACATGCGTTTGCGCCGCTTTTTGCCATTGACCCTGGCAAGCTGTGGAGCCTGGGCCTTGGTCTTGATCGGACTTGGTTATTCGTTCAGCGGAGCCATCGGCGTCATCATCGGTCGAGTCCAAAAAGCCGGGATGCTGTTGCTGGTTGCATTTGCCATCGCCGTTGCAATCGCCCTGACGCTTTATTTAATTGAAGTTTTCGTCGTCGGTCGGCGTGTGCCGGAAATGGAACCCATTGAACCGGCACTGATTCACGAAAAGTTGCACGAGACTTTTCACGAAGCCATTGACACCGTTAGAAAGGATTCCGCCAAAGAAATGGCGGACGAAGAAAAAATTGTTATTGACCGTTTGCCTACGGAAAATCCTCGCCCCGGCAGATCCAGACAAATCGGTTCTCACCGCATCTGACCCCACAATCATTTTCAGTCTTTCAGGAGGTTTTCGTTGATTATCGAATCCCAAGCGCCTACGCGCATTGATTTGGCCGGAGGAACAATTGACCTGTGGCCGCTGTACCTGTTTCACGACAATACCCAAACCATCAACTTCGCCATTGACCAGTACGCTCGCTGCCGGTTGGAAACGCGCGACGATGGCAAATTCATCGTCGAATCAAAAGACCGCGGCGCTCGCGTCGAAGCCAGTTCACTGGAAGAGCTTCGCGGCGACGACGAACTGTCGCTGATTTCCAAACTGATTTATCACTTCAAACCACAAACCGGTTTGAATATCACAACGGATTGCATGGCTCCGGCAGGAGCGGGTTTGGCGGGTTCGTCGGCGCTGAACATCGCCGTGTGCGGCGCGCTGAACAAACTGGTCGGCAATCGTTACCCAACCGAACGACTGCCGTTCATCGCCATCAACATCGAAACTCAGGTGCTGAAAGTTCCCGCTGGGTATCAGGATTACTTTCCTGCCGTGTATGGCCGAGTTTCGCGCGTCAAACTGGATGTCGAAGGCGTCACGCGCGAAGAAGTCGTCACCGATTTGGATGAACTGGAAAGCCGCGTCGCGTTGTGTTTCACCGGGGCGCCGCGTAATTCCGGCATCAACAACTGGGAAATGTACAAGAAACACATTGACCGCGAAGGCGACGTAGTCGAACGATTCGACCGCATCCGCGATACCGCACTGAAAATTGATCAGGCTCTGACGGCAAATGCCTTCGACAAGGTCGGAGCGATCTTTGCCGAAGAATGGGCCAGTCGCCGCGAACTGGTTCCGACAATCACGACTCCGTTCATTGATGAGTTGATCGAAATTGCCAAACAAAACGGCGGCGAAGCTGCCAAAGTTTGCGGAGCCGGTGGCGGAGGTTGTGTCGCGTTTTATTGTCAGCCCGGTCGCAAAGCCGATGTCGAAACCGCGCTGAGCAAAGCAGGCGGCCACGTCATCAATTACCGCATCGCTTGTGAAGGCCTGACAGTCACGCAAAAATAGTTACCCGCGAATCACGCCAATAACGCGAATGAAACTGGCCAGCATTAACAACCGGTTTCATTCGTTCGATCTGCGTGATTCGCGGGAAATTTTTGCCTATTTGATGACGACATTTTCCAATCGCCACATACCAATACCGACCACCAGCGTCGCTTCGATCTTGTCGCCGACATTCAACTTGCCCAGCACTTTTTCATCGGTCATTGGGAACGGCATCGTCATCGCTTCCATATAACCTTTGACTTCTTCGTGTTCAATGACGACTTGTTTCAATTCGCGTTCGATCTTCGTGACTTTGCCTTTCAGCGTGTAGCGTTTTTCGGCGTCAGGTTTGGCGGCGGGCAAAGCAGGCGTCGGCGAAGCTTTAGCCAACGTCGTTTGATTGCTGGCCGCTTCACGCGAAAGCTTTTTCACGTACAACGCCAGTTTCCAAATGGCTTCGTCGCTGAGGCGGTTTTTGAAACCGGGCATTCCGCTGACTTTGATTCCGTCGTTGATCGCTGTGTAAATCTCGCCTTCGGTCAGCGCGGCGACTTGCGGAGATTTCAAGTCGGCAGGTTTGGTCGGCATCGCCTCGGCAAAATCGGTTTGCGCGTTCCCGCTTTCGCCGTGACAAGCCGAACATCGTTGCAGAAACAACGCGCGCCCAGCTTCCATGTTTTCTACAGTTGCAGCGACAGGGCTTTTCAGTTCCCTAACCTCTGCCGAAAAGTGTTCGAACTCAAACGTCGCTTTAATCGCGTCGGCATACACAATCTGGCGATGGCTGATTTCGGTCGGCAGCAACTCTTTCTGGCCGTTGCGCTCGGTCAACCTCGAAAGAGTTCGTTTGATCCAATTGCCGCGCGCATCGAACTCGTACCTGACGGAAAGTTCTTTCAAAGTCTTTTTGCCGCTGTCGTGTGAACCTTTTTCGAGAACATTGCCGTTGCCGTCAAACTCTGTGTACTTCTTGTTGACGTTATCCAAAGTGACGGCATTCCCTCTGCTGCGTTTTGCCGTTGGATCGAAAAACAACTCGTGTGGAGTGATGGCAAATCCGCCGGTCATCACTACACGAAAAGGAGTTTGCAAAGTTCGCTTGCCCGCCGCGTCGTAAATGGTCGTTGACGAAGCCTGCTGAGCTTCGATCCATTTGCCGTTTTCTTCTGACAATACAACGTCGTCGGTCAACACGGCTCGCACGTCGCCGACAAAGCCGTCACGTTCGCGTTCGGTCAACGAAGCCGGATCAATCTTCGGTTCGGAATTGCAGGCCGCCAACAGAACGATCAACAGCCAACCCAGCTTGTTTCGCGCACAACATCGCATAATTTTGACTTGGAATTTGAAAGAAAGGTGGCGGAGGCGTGTGGGAATCGAACCCGACCGGCGCACGCTCACGCGCACGTCCAACGGTTTTGAAGACCGCGCCAGTCACCAGACCAGATGCGCCTCCGAATTGAGAGCAGGCGTTTTATTACACCGGTTGTGATCGGTCAACCGCTTCAACTTTTGATCGCCAAACTTTGTTATATTGCCGCGCACATTCCAACAGGAGGCTTTCACAAACTTGAGCAAACTTGATTCGTTCGTTGCAGAACTGCAAAAAGCCGAACGCGCTTTGGCTCGGCGAGATAAACGGCTGGGCGCGTTTATCAAACATTACGGCCCGTGCAGCATTCGCCCACACACGCGATATTTTCATACGCTGGTCGGTTCGATCATTTCCCAACAGCTTTCGACCAAAGCGGCAGACACGATTCACAAACGCTTTCTGGCTTTGTACGCGCCGACTCGATTGCCGAAACCGGCACAGATTCTGGCCACGCCGGACGATGACCTGCGCGCGACGGGCATTTCGTTTCCCAAAATTTCGTACATCAAAGACATCGCCGCCAAAACCGAAGACGGCACGCTGAAATTCAATCGCCTGTCGAAAATGACCGATGACGAAATCATCGAAATGCTGACTCAAGTCAAAGGCGTAGGCGTGTGGACGGTTCACATGTTCCTGATTTTCTCGCTGGGCAGGTTTGACGTGCTGCCGGTCGGCGACCTGGGAATTCGGCGAGGCATTCAACTGGCGTATGGCTTTGATGAATTGCCCAACGCCGAACAGATTGAACAAATAGCAGACGAAAACGGTTGGCGACCTTACTGTTCCATCGCTTCGTGGTACCTGTGGCGCAGCCTGGAAAACTCCGCCAGTTGATAAACGGCGTAACCGCCGATGAACTCTCATTGCCACCAGTTAAGTGCTTTGACGCGGTCTACCCGTTTCTTTCATCACGTCAAAGGTCAATTTGGGAGTGCCCAGTGTTTTTCAGTAGATGTTATTAAACCTGTCCATAAACGAAACTGTTCGGCAGCCTGCCCCATTAACATAGACAATCCGCCAAGTGTCTGGCAGTTGGCCATTCTTGCGTCGCGTAACAATTGGGTTTCTTGAGGCGTGTAAATCAAATCGTAAACCAGTTTGGTTCCAATCAGAGAATTGGCTGGTAATGGCGATAGGTTTTCGCTGTGACCATGCATGCCAATGGGTGTGCAATTGACAATGATGTCGGTCTTGCCAGAAAAGCTCTCCAGCGCCAGAAGCCTGGTATTGAATTCTTCTGCCAGCGGTCTGGCTTTGTTTACGTTGCGGGCAAAAATCGTAATGTCTGCTCCGCGCTGATTTAAGCCATAACAAATTGCCCGCGCCGAACCACCGGCTCCAATTACCGCTACGCGAGAGCCTCTAATTTCAATCAGTTCTTCCAATGGTTTCATGGCCCCAATCACATCTGTGTTGTAGCCGATCAGTTTTCCGTCTTCGACGACAATCGTGTTGACTGCTCCGATTGTTTTGGCTGTCGCATCAATGTCGTCCAGGTAATCCATCACGGCCACTTTGTGCGGAATGGTCACGCTCAGCCCACGCAACGGCCATTCAAGTTTTCTGGTTTGAGGACGAACGAAGTTTTCGATGAAATCGCCGACATCATTAACTTCAAGCGGCAGATAAACTCCATTGTACCCAAGCGACGACAGCACTGAATTGTGCAAAAAAGGTGAGCGTGAATGGCCGACAGGAAAGCCGATGACGCCAAAAATTTCTGTTTCGCCATTCAGTTGTTTGACCCGATAAAGCCTCTCTAAATCACGAACGGTAACTTGACCGGCTGCGCTTTCGGCGCCGTGGCGCAAAGAGCCGAAAGTAAGCACGGCTCCGCGAGACAATGAAAGCACGCGAGTTGCCACTCCTGCTAAAGACATTGCCAGAGCAATTACAGGTTTTTTGCCTTGAGCATGTTTTATAAGTTCAAAAATCCGCAGGCAATCATTGATTTGATTGGCCATTGTGGCGATTTTGACAACAGCGGCTGGAGTCGCAGCCATTCGTTCATATTGAGCAAGCAAATCATGCGGGGTGCGCTCAAAGTTGTGCCAGGAGCAAATAACTTTCTCCCAGTGAACCGGCGAATCGTTGCCAAAACTTACAGCCAGATCAAATTCAAAATCGGCAAAACGAATTGCAGCGATGGTTTCCTGCGGCAAACTACGCCAGAAATTTTGCCGATCCGCCAGATTCAAGTCTTGCTGGCCGCCTTGTTCGCGCGGTCGAAATGTCAGCAGCAAATCTTTGCAAGCAGCATTGGCTGCAAGGATCGGCAGTTTATCAAGGACGGTTGAACGATCGTTGGCGGACAAATAATCCAGCCGTAATTCAACAACATCTGCCAATTGTGAAGCTTCGAGAATGGCGGAAAGATAAGCGTCAGGGCTGGTTTCCGTAATTGGAACGCAGACGAGTTTGGTATTGGCGTTACTCATTTCAATCGTTTGATCACGTCCACAACGAACGCGGCGCAGTATTTACCGGCAACTTCTTCAAACTTTGGCGAATGAAACTCGGAATTGGAGATGATGCGAATGGCCAGAAAGCGGGTTTTGAATCCGGCAGCCGTTCCGGCAGCAAAGACGCTTTCCATATCTTCAGAAGAAGCGCCGAAAGTCTTACGCACCCAGTTCAGCCGATCAATTTCCTTGTTGAACTCGAACGACGAACCGATGATTCCTTTGATAACACGACCTTGTTTGTAAGCCGTTCCCATTGCCGTTTTCATGGCTTCTTCGTCACCGGGGAAGTTGTTGAAAGTCACTCGCTCTTTGCCATCCATTCGCAATCGGTGCGGCATCGGCGTCCAACGCGATTGCTCAATTCCTGCCCCAGCATCG
This sequence comes from uncultured Acidobacteriota bacterium, assembly GCA_902825875.1. Taxonomy (GTDB): domain Bacteria; phylum Acidobacteriota; class Blastocatellia; order RBC074; family RBC074; genus RBC074. Next base: position 105,680 of record CADECP010000027.1, on the reverse strand, counting down.
GCGTGAGCTGATCGAAAAGCGCCAAAATCAACCGAAGCTTCACCAACAACAATGTCGAAAACCTTCAGTTCAGGATCGTGTGCTCCTGCCGTGCCTTGATTGATGACCAGTTTGGGTTTGAAAGTCGTGATGGCCAGCGTGGTGGAAACAACGGCGTTGATTGTTCCGACTTCGGTGCGAGAAACCACCACCGTTTTTGATCCGATCTTGCCGCGCCAAAAAGTCCAGGCGGCGATTTGAATCTCTTCTTTTCCATCCAATGCGTCCAGCAACGGTTGCAATTCAGAATCCATCGCGCCCTGAACAACAATGTCCACCGGGCGATTGTCGGTTACGGATTTGGTTTGCGCGCAAACGGTCGCGCACGACAGCACCAGCAAGGCAACCGCCATCTTGTTGAAACAGGAAAAACGGATTGACATGTGTTGAAAGCTCCTTGCGGATTGAAAAATCGAAGGCAGCCATTACTCCATCGTCCCGGCAATCACAGTCGTCGCAACTTCCGGGTGAATGTATTTGCGAATGGCTTCATCAATCTCCGACTTGGTCAGAGCGGCAATCAGCGAAGGAAAATTGTCCAGATAATCAACGCCGAGTTCGAAAAGCTCTGCGCTGACAATCTGGCCGGCCATTCCAGCATTGGTTGCCAAACCGATTTTGAACGAGCCGATGACCGAAGATTGTTCGTCTTTCAGTTCTTGTTCGGTGATGCCGTTGGCGATGAAGTCATTGACGATTTCCAGAGTGGTATCAATCGCGGGATCAATGTTTTGCGGCGCGACCGTCACGCCAATGGTAAACGGGCCATCGCCGATGCCGGATCGAAACCCCGAACTGATTCCGTAAGTCAGTCCCATTTCGTCGCGCACTTTCAGTCCCAACCGCGAAGACAGCGTTGATTGGCCAAGCGCGTTGTTGGCCATGGTCGCCGCCAGATAATCCGGGTTTGATCGTCGCAACCGCGAAGCGTGGCCGATGATGACATCGCAATTCGGTTTGTCTTTCATCGGTACGAGTTCGCGTTTTGCTTCGGTTTGAAGAGGCGTTTCGGGCAGATCAATCGCCTTTTTCGGCGCGCCGTACCAGTCGCCAAGATGTTTTTCGATCAAAACGCGCGTTTCATCCGGCGCGACATCGCCAACCAAAACCAGCAGCATTCCTTCGGTTCCGTAATGAAGCTGATAAAACTCCCGCACGTCATCGGCCGTGATCTTTTCCAATTGAGACAAAATCGTTTCGGCAGGCAGCCGATAAAACGGATTGCCGAGCGGAAAAATCAATTGCGACATTCGTTCATAAGCGCGCGACCGCGTGTCGTCCTGATCTTCTTTGATGCTGGCGATAAACCGCTGCTTCATTTTGTCCAGTTCTTCGGTTGGAAAGGCCGGTTCGCGCAATTGCTCAGCCAATGTGGAAATGACCAAAGGCAAATCTCGGCTGAGCGATTGGCCGCCAATCGAAGTCGTGAAGTTGTTCGACGAAAACCCGATTCGCGCTCCGGCGGATTCCAGCTCTTCGGCGATTTCCAGCTTGGAACGGCGCGCGGTTCCCTTGTTCAGCATGCTGGAAGTCACTCCGGCCAAACTGTCTTTGTCCGGCGGATTGAAAAATTCGCCCGCGCGCAAATAACCCGACAACGAAATCGTCGGGTTCGAATGATTTTCCAAAACCAACAACGTGATGCCGTTGGCCAGTTGATAACGATGAGTTCGAGACGCAAAAGAACTGCTGTTCATTGAATGACCTAATTCTTCTTTTTGGGTTCGGGCAAACGACGCGGCGGGTAATACGGTTTACCGTCCAGCTTTTGAACTTCTTTCATGAAGCTGGTTCCGTATTCTTTTTCGGCGTCCGACAACGCCCACGCCTGCCGTTTGTAATTCCAGTTGTCCGGGTTCAGCCGCTGAGCTTCTTTGTAATGCTTGATCGAAGCCGAGCCTTGATTGTTTTTGTAAAGATATTCCGCCAAACCGAATTCAGCCGAAGCGCGCGCCCAATCGGGATTTTGCGGAGCCAGTCGCTCTTTCAACTCTTTTTCGCTTAAAGCGTAAATGCTTCGGTCGCCGTTTTCCGCCCAATCACGAATCGCCGCCAGATATTCTTCGGCTTGCAGTTTGTGCATGCCCGTGTAGCGGTTGTCCACGTAAGCGACTTCGTTCGGGCGAACGATGCGGCCTTTTTCGTTGATCCAAACCGCCGTCGGTACATTGACCATGTCGTACAACCGAGTGACCAGATGTTTTTCGTCAACCAGCACTGTGTATTCCGGCTTGGCGGCTTCGATCCATTTTCCAGCGTCTTTCAGCCCGCCAGTGTCTTCGGCGACGGAGACGATCTCGAAGTTTTTGCTTTTCAGTTCGGCGTAAAGTTTCTGCCATCCTGGCAGGTCAAACCGGCAGCCTCACCACGAAGCCCACGTCAGCAATAACACTTTCTTGCCGCGAAATTCCTGAAGCGAGCGCATCTTGCCGTTGGCGTCCGGCAGCCGAAAGTTCGGAGCAATAAGCGAAGAAACAAACTGGTTTTGCTCTTCCGGGCGAGGGCCGAAAAACCACGTCAAATGTTCGGCGTCGTAAGCCGTTGGCTGTTTGGTCAGCCGCGCGAACTCACTCAGGTTGAACCACGTGACTTTTCCCTGCGCGGACAGGAACGCCGATTTGCGAGCCTTCGGAATCGGGAAACAAAGTTCGTCGCGGCAAACGCCTTGCGGTTTCAGTACGAACTTGGTCGCTTTTGTCAGATCGGCCAACGTCACCCACAAATCTTCGCCTGTGGCCAATGCCGCCGGAGCCGCTGCAACTTCGGTTGCCGTGTTGTCGAAAATCACAGTTCGATTTCCGGCAAAAGCATTGCTCGCCGCAATCAGCAACAACGCGCCAATCAGAAACGCTTTTTTCATAACTCCTCCTGTTCAAAAACTTCTTCGACTTCTTCTTTGGGAATGAACCAGCCTACGGTGCGATTGTCTTCGATGAAGTATTCGTTGGCCACGCGGCAAATGTCCGCCGCCGTCACCGTTTCAATCGCTTTGGGCAGGTCAATGAACGAACGCCATCCGGCAGAAGCTTCGGCTTCGCCGATGGCGCTGATGACGCCGAACGGACTGTCGCGGACATAAATCATCTGCGTCAAAATCAGATTCTTCGCTTTCTGCAACTCCTTGTCGCTGACGTCTTCGGTTTTCAGTTTTTCGACGACATCCAGCACGGCTTGTTCAGCGGCGGCGTGTTCGACACTCGGACGCAACGTCACATCAATCGTAAACAAACCTGCATCAACGAATTGATTGGATTGCGCCTGCTCATCCACCGCAAGCTGGGTTTCAACCAGCGCCTGATAAAGCCGCGAAGTCACACCCGCCGACAAGACGTGATCCAGCAAGGTCAGCGCCGCAGTGTCTTCGTGCCGGGCGTGCGGAATTCGCCAGCCGATTTCGACCAGTCCCAACTGACCGGCTCGGCGAAGTTTGAATCGAATTTCGCCCTCCTGTTTCGGCTCGGTCGTGTACATCGGCGGAATCGGCTGCGGTGAAGCTGAAATCTTGCCGAAGTGTTTGGCGATCAAATCCAGCGCCGCTTGATCGTCGAAATCGCCAACGACAATCGCCGTCGCGTTATTCGGATGGTAGTAAACGTCGTAAAACTCTTTCAGTCGTTCGGTCGGAATGCCTTCAACGTCCGAACGCCAGCCGATGGTCGGGTGATGATACGGATGTTCGCGGAACGCCATCGCCCACAACCGTTCGTCCAAAATGCGCGAAGGTTCGTTTTCTCCGCGATCCAGCTCGTTGCGAACGACGGTCATTTCCGACTGGCGGTCGCTGTCGGCGATAAAAGAATTTCGCATGCGGTCGGCTTCCAAGTGAACGGCCAGTTCAAGCTGGTCGCTGGGCAGCATTTCGTAATACCGCGTGCGATCAAACCAGGTGTCGGCATTGAATACTGCGCCTTGTTTTTGCAACACGGCGGCAATCTGAGTGCCGTTTTGCTTGTTGTAAGTCGGTGTGCCTTTGAACAGCATGTGTTCCAGCAGATGCGTTGCTCCTGTGTGGCCGACGGCTTCGTTGCGCGAACCTACGCGGTACACCACCATAAACGCCGCCACCGGAGCAGCACGGCGCGGAACCAGCAACACTTTCATGTTGTTTGCGTCCAGTTTGTATTCAGCGATGCCTTCGTAGTCAGTGATTTTAGTAAACATAATCAATCAAGCTGTCTAAATGTGTCTCTATTTTTGCTGTGAGTGATTGGTCACAACCATGTGAAAGTACGGCCAACGACCGAGACAGGATTTATGGCATATCGGATGGCATATTGAAAGTCTGGCTTACCTGCCCGGCCATCAACTACAATCGCGCCGCTTCAAACTCTCAATCCAGAAAAAAAGGCGACTTCAATGAAACTCGACGGCTTTTCATACCAGCGATCGAAGCTGTTTTTTTCAGCTAACGCCGATTTGCTCAATCCCAAACTGTGAAAATTTCGATCATCATTCCAACGCTCAACGAAGCCACGACGATCAACAAGGTTATAGCTTCGTTGCAGGAGCTTACCGGCGAATTTGAAATCATAGTTGCCGATGGCGGCAGCACGGATGACACAATCGGACTTGTTCGGAATTGCGGTGTGCGAACGATTGAGACGGAACGTGGGCGCGGACGGCAGATGAACGCCGGAGCGCAAACGGCCAGCGGCGACGTGCTGTTGTTTTTGCACGCCGACACCAGATTGCCTGACGGCGCATTGGCGATGATCGAAAACCTGTTGCAAAACGAACGAGTCTGCGGCGGCAATTTCAGCTTGGTGTTTGATGGCGGCACGCGCGAAGCACGATTGCTGACGCGGATTTATCCTCTGCTAAGGCTTGGCGGGATGTGTTACGGCGATTCAGCGCTCTTCGTTCGGCGTAGCGTGTTTGACCGGCTGGGCGGTTACAGGAATTACCCTATATTTGAAGACTGTGATTTGTACCGACGAATGCGTCGTGTCGGAAAGTTCGTCCGTTTGCCAGCGGCGGCGGTGACTTCTTCGCGGCGATTTGAAGGCCGCTTCGTTCGCACCTTTGCTTTGTGGACGATTATGCAAGTGCTGTACTGGCTGAGAGTTAACCCAAACCGGTTGGAACGTTGGTACAAACCACTGCGATGAATCACAACTTCCTCAGCTTCACCTGTTGGATCGAATGATCCAACCCCTTTTCCAAAATCAGATGAGCGCGGGTTCGCGTGGGCAGGATGTTTTCGCGCAAGTTCACGCCGTTGATCTCTTCCCAAATCCTGAGCGCCGTTTCTCGCGCCTGGTCGTCGGACAAATTGGCGTAACGATGAAAGTAGGAAATCGGATCGCGGAACGCCGTGCGACGCAGTTTCAAAAAACGTTCGACGTACCAGTGTTTGATGTCTTCTTCGTCGGCGTCCACGTAAATCGAAAAGTCGAAATAATCGGAAACGAAAATCGGTGAGTCGCTTTCTGAAGTCCCGACTCCGGTCTGCAACACGTTCAAGCCTTCGACAATCATGACATCGGGTTGGCGTATGACCTGTAACTGGTCAGGGACGATGTCGTAAATCAAGTGCGAGTAAATCGGCGCAGTGACTTCCGGCTCGCCGGATTTCACATCGGCTACGAATTTGACCAACCGCCGCCGGTCGTAGCTTTCAGGAAAGCCTTTGCGCTTCATCAAACCACGCTCTTCCAGTACGGCAGTCGGATGCAGAAAGCCGTCGGTCGTAATCAAATCCACTTTCGGGTGATTTTTCCATCGCGCCAACAACGCCTGCAAGATGCGCGCGGTCGTGCTTTTGCCGACGGCTACGCTGCCCGCAATGCCAATGACGTAAGGAACCTTGTCGGTTGGATCACCAAGAAAAGTGTGTGTCGCTTCGTGCAGGCTTTGCGTTGCGGCGACGTACAGGTTAAGCAAACGCGACAGCGGCAAGTAAATCTCTTCAACTTCGCTGAGCGAGATGCGTTCGTTGATGCCGCGCAAATTTACCAGGTCGTCTTCCGTCAGAGTCAGAGGCGTGGAGTTTCGCAACTGGCTCCATTCTTCGCGCGTGAAATCGGTGTATGGAGAAAGGGGCATAAGCAAGAAGCCAAAAGTCAAAAAGTCAAAAGGCAAAAGTGAGACGGTCAGTTATCACAGCGGTGGAGTGAATCTTCCATCAACTGCCGTCCAGCCGCCATCCACGAACAGCACTGTGCCTGTGACATAACTGGCGGCATCCGAAGCCAGGAAGATGACGGCCCCGGCCATCTCGTCGGAGCTGGCCCAACGCTTCAGCGCGTTTCGGTCGGCGTAAGCGTTGTACCAGTCTGGTTTGTCTTTGATCGGTCGCGTCAGCGGCGTATCCACTACGCCGGGCGCAACCGCATTGACGCGAACGCCTTTCTGCCCCAATTCTGCCGCCAGCGCACGAACCATTTGCACCATGCCGGATTTCGTGGCCGCGTAAACACCTTGTCCCGGTTCAACCACCAGCGAACGAATCGAAGAAAAGACGATGATGCTGCCGCGACCTTGCGCCGCCATGATCTGGCCAGCTTCGCGCAACACGGCCAGCGTGCCTTTCAGGTTGACGGCGATGACGCGGTCGAAATCTTCGTCGGTGTAATCCAGCAATTGTTTGCGAACGTTGATCGCTGGCGTGGCAACGGCGATGTCTACGCTGCCTCGTTCGGCGGCGACTGATTGAAACAAAGCTTTGACGCTTTCGGTTTGGGTCACGTCCACGGCGCGGACTTCGGCGTGCTCTCCAATTTCGCGCGCGGTGATTTCAGCCAGTTCCGGTTTCACATCGGCGCAAACGACAAACGCCCCGTGCGCGGCCAAGCCTTTGGCGACGGATTGTCCAATGCCGGAACCTGCGCCGATGACTACGGCTGTGCGGTTATCAAGTCGAAAAAGTTGTTCGTAGTTCATTGAATTCCTGTGTTTGGAGTGCTGCGACTCGGCGCAGCTTTGCGTTCGTAAGCAGCATCTCTGTTGGAATAGCGAGCTTTCTGTTGCGAACGAAAAGCGGTGTCGAGTCACCGCACTCCAAAGTGTTATCCAAGTAATCGCATCGCGCCCAGCGCCATGGCTTTGCACGATAAAATCAAATGTTCGATCTCGCAATACTCATCCGGCTGATGCGCCAGGTTCAGAATTCCCGGCCCGTAAGCGATGCACTGTTCGATGCCAGCAACGCGCGCAAAGTGTTTCTGGTCGTAAGTTCCCGGACTGGCAATCAGCGGGGGACGCCGTCCAATCGAAGAGGTAATTGCCCCGGCCATCGTCGTCACCAACTGCGATTCCGGCGAAGTCATCGTTGGATGAACAATCATCACGTCGTTCATCTGGTAACGGAAATCTTCGTCGTCTGCTTGCAACCGGTCGAGCATTTCAATCAACTCGCCGCGCACATCTTCAAAGTTTTCTTCCAGCAAAAAGCGGCGGTCGAAAATCGCGCGGCATACATCGGCGACGCAAGGCGTTTGCAGCGCATCTATCGGCTGGCCGCCGAAAATCGAATTGACGTTGATCGTTGCCGAACGCGCGGCTTCGGGTTCAACTGGCATGCGAGTTCGGCGCGCTTTCAACTGTGGTTTCAATTCAGTTTCGATTTTGGCGATGAACCGTGCCATTCGATCAATGGCGCTGGCTCCAAGAAAAGGCATGCTGCCGTGAGCCGTTCGCCCGCGCGTCAGAACTTCAAACCAATAAACTCCGCGATGCCCCAAACAGATGCGGTCATAATCAAGCGGTTCGGTGATGACGACGTAATCAATAGCTTCGCGGCGAAAGTGACCGTTGGCGGCCAGATAAGCGACGCCGGCAAAACCGCCGCTTTCTTCGTCAACGGTTGCGCTTTGCTCGACGGAGCCGACAAGTTCTACTCCGGCGCGGCGAATGGCTTCGATGGCGAAAATCGAAGCGGCGATTCCGGCTTTTTGATCGGTCACGCCGCGCCCATAAATTCGCCCGTCGCGCACAACGGCGGCGAAAGGATCAACTGTCCAGCCTTCGCCAGCGGGAACAACATCCAGATGGCCGTTGAAATGTAATGTCGGTTTCGCGCGTTCGCCACGTTTTCGCCCGATGACATTGACGCGCGGAAATCGCGTCGAACATTCCGGCAAACCTTCGGCAGTGATGAATTCCGTTTCGTAGCCGAACTCTTTCAGTTTGCCGCCGATAAGGTTGGCGCAATCGGCGTAATTTTCTCCGGGAGGATTGACGGTCGGAATGCGAACAAGCTGGCGTAGGAACTCGACCATCTCTTCGGCGAGTTCATCAACGTGAGTGAGGGTTGAAGTTTCATTCAGCATTGAAGAGGTGTGGAGTGCGGTGGCTCGACACCGCTTTCAGTTCATTACCAGAGAAAATCTGGTTTAGCAGCCAGTCCGCTAAACTCGAAAGCAAAAGCTGCGTCCAGTCGCAGCACTCCAAGTTTAGCTGATTCCAGTGATGCGAATTCCTGTGTGCCCTTTGTAGCGAATGTTGATGCCGATCAGCAACGCCGTCATCGCTTCGACCGTGCGCGAATTGGCCAGCACTCCGCCGTCCACAAACCGACAACCGGGAATGGCTTCGACCAGCGGGCGAACTTGTTCTTTGGCGTCTTTTTTGTCGCCGCAAACGATCACATCGCATTCGACTTCGTGTGACAGATCGGCCAGAGCTTCTGCTCCGACGTTATGAAAAGCGGAAACGACGGTGACGGTGTCGGCCACTTGCTCTTTGCACTGTTCCGCCGCCGAACCCGCCCAGACGCCCAGCACGCGCGTAGGTTTGCCGCCGACCGCCGGTTCCAGCGGAACGGTCACGTCAATCAGTATCGTGCCCGGTTGTAACTTGTCGCGGATTTCTTTCAGCGTGTTGATCTGCGCGGCAAACGGAACCGTCAGTACAACGATGTTGGAGTTGGCGGCGGCTTCCAGATTGTGAGCGCCGCTGATGGCAACGTTGGCCGCGCCAGCTTTGGCCAGTTCGTCGCGCATTTCGCTGGCGGCGTCTGCGGCGCGTTCGGCGGCGCGCGAACCGACAATGATGTCGAACCCGGCTTTTGCCCAGCGTAACGCCAAGCCTTTGCCCTGATCGCCTGTCCCGCCGATAATTGCGACTCGATTGATTGGTTGTGTGTTTGGCATAACCGGATTCTATAAACTTTCAGAAAAAGAAACCAACTACGAATAAACACGAATGACCACGAATAAGATCAGGCAAAGCCGTCAATTCATGGACACGGACTTCCAGTTCTCAATTCGTGCCAATTTGTGACCATTCGTAGTTAATCCTGTTTTCAAGTGAGCGAAAAAGCCGAAATAACCGAATCCAAATCGTCATTGTTTGCGATGTTCGCAGGCAGCTTTCGCTGGTTCCGCGAATGGGTCGCGGCCCAGTTTGAACCCGCTGAAGTTCGCGTGGAGTGGCGCGCGCTGGCCAGAGCCTTTTTGAAACTCGGCACCACAGGTTTTGGCGGCGGCATCGCAGTCATTTCGCAAATTCGTCGGCTGGTGGTTCACCAGAAACGCTGGATGACCGAAGAGGAATTTCTGGACGCGGTGTCGCTGGCGCAGAGCCTGCCCGGCGCGAACGCCGCGAACGCGACAACTTACATTGGGTTACGACTTGGCGGCATTCGCGGCGCAGCAGTTTCGGTCTCCAGTTTTATTCTGCCATCGTTTTTGATGATGATCGGGCTGACCATCGCGCACAGCTTTCTGTACAAATTCCCGGACGCCCAACGCATCTTTCAAGGGTTCAACGCCGCCGTCGTCGGACTGATCGCCGCCACTGTCACCAAGCTCGGCAAAACGGCGATGCAGCAACAATGGCATTTGGAACTTGGCGTCGCCGCCGGGTTCATGCTGATTTTCACTGCCACCACTATTGCCGAGGTCGTTTTGATCGCAGGCGTCGTGGGCATCTTCATACAGTTTTACAAAACACGCGCTCGGCAACAGATTCGGCAGAAAATCGGCAAAGAGCGACAGGCCACCGTCCGCGAAGTCGCGTTGGAACAACAGGCCAGGCAACACGCGGCAAATCTGATCGAAGGCAAAGACAAGCTGGCCAACGAATACAAAGTCGAAGTTTCGCTGCCCGCCAAACAAACCGACGGCGACAAAGAGGAAAAACGTCCAAGCAAGGCTTTTCCCAAACCGGAACTCAGCGGTGGTGGCAAAGATGACAAATCAGACGCAGATGATTCGGAAGATCACCACCAGCCGTTTTTGCCGATTGCCGGGAAAAAAGGCGTCACTCGCAAGCTGCCTAAATTACCGGGCAAGTTAAACAGTGTTGCGCTGCTGGCGCTGTTGCCGTTTTTGCCCGCGCTGTTTTTGCTGAACTGGTCGGCAATGCTGACCAAGCTGCTGACGGTGTGGAAACTGGCGATGATCTTTTTCCGCGTCGGTTCGGTCACGTTCGGCGGTGGGTTCGTGATGATTCCGCAGATCGAAACCGACATCGTCGAAGTGCATCGCTGGATGGATCACCAGACCTTTGCCGACGGCATGGCGTTTGGCCAAATAACGCCAGGGCCGGTGCTGATTACAGCGACGTTCATTGGCTACAAAGTCGCCGGACCGTTGGGAGCTTTGGCGACGACGATTGCCGCGTTTCTGCCTTCGTTCATTATGACCGTGATTGCCGGAGCCTCGCTCAATCGGTTTCGCACAAACTTTCTGGTGCAATCGTTTCTGGCCGGGGTCGCCCCCGCAGTCGTCGGCATGCTCGCCGCCGCCGGAGTCAGCCTGGCAAAATCCGGTTTAAGCTCGCCGCTCAGTTACGGCGTAGCGACGATGGCGTTTTTGCTGATGCTCCGTGCCAAGCTCAACCCGGTGGTGATTATCTTCGGCTGCGGCTTAGTGCAATGGGCGGTGGCGCGCGGGTTGATTGGGTGATCTTGGCCTGGAGTCTTTTCGCAAAGTGACGAACTTGGCCACGTTCAGTTGTCAGGAGGAACACATCATGAAGATTTTGCTGTTAATGGCATTTTCAATTGGTCTATTGACTCAACTCGTTGTTGCGTCAGTGCCACAAACTGAAAATCAGCAAGAGCAGATCGTAACCCCGCAGACACGCAATTTGGCAGACAAAGAATTGTTTGCTGTCATGGAATTTTCCGGCAACAGCGTTTTCTCTTCTGAAGAGCTAGAGGCTGCGCTCTTTTCAGGACACAAAATGCTTAACTTGTGTCAATTCAAAACTTGTAAAGAGCTGTTGTTTCTTCCCGAAGGAACAGAAAATCTGAAAGAGCATCTTGAGCGCGTCCGCTTCTTTCTAGGGAAGAAAGGTTATCTTCGAGCAAGAATCGGCGAGTTAAAGACTGAAGACTTGGGCGAAGGCGTCATTAAAGTCATTGTGCCGATTGAAGAAGGTGCTTGCTACAGAATTGGGCGAATCACTGTTAAAGGCTCACAGGCAATAACTTCTACAGAGATTGTCGAGATTTCAGGACTTCGTTATGGCGAACCAGTCAATGCAGCAACGATTCAGGAAAGGATTTTCAAAGACATAAAAGATGCCTACGCCGACAAAGGTCATATTCAGGCTTCTGTTGATTTTGTTCCTGAGTTTCAGTTGCCGTATCTAACAGCGCCTGAAGGATGGGTTGATGTCGCTATTGAATTAGACGAAGGCAGGTTGTTCACCATCGAATCAATTGGTTTTGTTGGATTGACGAAAACCGATGAGTGGTCGCTACGTGATCTTCTGCTGATTCGTGAAGACCAGCCGTACAGCCGACAAAGACTGAATGAAACGTTGAAGCGTCTCAATCAGTTGGGCATCTTCGAAGAGATCAAAAACAAAGATGTCATCGTCAGAACCTCTGATCGCGGCGCGTCGGTCAAGCTTGAGTTTCAAATCAAAGAGTTGTCGCCGCAGAGATAAAACACCGGGAGGTCTTTTGGGGTTATCAGTTGAACAACTTGCTACTTACGAACGCGACGGATTTCTGGTCGTTGAAAACTTTGCCACGCCAGAAGAATGCGAAGCGTTGAAACAGCGCGCCGAAGAATTGGTTGCCGCATTCGATCCGCAAGGCATGATTTCGATCTTCACCACCAAAGAGCAGACGCGAGCGAGTGATGATTACTTTCTGGAATCGGGCGACAAGGTGCGATTCTTTTTTGAAGAAGATGCCTTTGCCCCTGACGGCAGTTTGCGCCAGAGCAAAGAACGTTCGATCAACAAAATTGGCCACGCGCTGCACGACCTCGACCCGGTGTTCGACCGGTTTTCGCGCAAGCCGGAACTGGCGACAATTGCCGAACAGATTGGTTATCGGCAACCGCTGCTGCTGCAATCCATGTACATCTTCAAACAGCCGAACATCGGCGGCGAAGTGACCTGCCATCAGGACGCGACGTTTCTGTACACCGAACCCATGACGGTCACAGGATTCTGGTTTGCGCTGGAAGACGCCACGCTGGAAAACGGTTGCCTGTGGGCGATTCCCGGTGGCCACAAAACCGGTTTGAAAAAACGATTTGCTCGTGCTGAAACTGGCGGAACCAAAATGGAAGTGTTGGACGATTCGCCATGGCCGGATGAGCGATTGGTTCCGCTGGAAGTCAAAGCAGGAACATTGGTCTTGCTGCATGGATTGTTGCCGCACATGAGTTACGCCAATCGCTCGCCGAAATCGCGTCACGCGTACGCGGTTCACGTGGTGGACGGAACAGCGCGCTATCCGGCGGAAAACTGGCTGCGGCGGGAAATGCGGCCATGTGGCTTCGGTACGGAACCTGGAGCGGTAGCGACAGGGTTGGCTTGAAAGAAGAGTGTTCCCAATTGCCCGGTCGCTACCGCTTCCGGTTCCGCACCATCATTCGAGTAATGGAACTCAAACTGAAAACCTGCACAGTTCGACCTTGGCGACGAGGCGATGAAGATTCGCTGGTTGCCAACGCCGACAACTATCGAATCTGGCGAAACGTTCGTGACAAATTTCCGCACCCGTACACGATCGAAAACGCTCGTGACTGGATTGGATTGGCCGGCCAGGAATCCACCCCCAGCAGTTTTGCCATTGTCGTTGACCGCCAAGCAGTCGGTGGTATCGGGCTGATCTTCCGCGACGACATCAATCGCTGCCGTGCCGAAATAGGATACTGGCTGGGCCAAAGCTATTGGGGACGCGGCATCGTCACCGAAGCCGTTCGTGCGGTGACTTCCTGGGCGTTTGCCAATTTCGATCTGGCCAGCATTTACGCTGGCGTGTTGGAATGGAACCCGGCTTCGATGCGCGTGCTGGAAAAAGCAGGGTACAAGTTCGAAGCTCGACTGCGAAAAGCGATGATTAAAGAAGGCGTCGTCATGGATGAATTGATCTATTCCGTGACGCGAGAGGAGGCCGATTTTTATGGCGGATGAACTGGCCAGACATTATCTGGAAAATGTCATCGGCGAATTTCGATTGCTGAAAAAGCAGGGCGAACGTGCAATGGAGCAACTCAATGAAACAGAGTTTTTTGTCACGCTCGACCCGGAAAGCAACAGCATCGCCATCATCGTCAAGCATCTGGCGGGAAACATGCGTTCGCGCTGGGTGGACTTTTTGACGGGCGACGGAGAAAAGCCAGACCGATTCCGCGACCAGGAATTCGAGCTTGATGAAGCCGCGACGCGCGATCAAGTGATGAATTGGTGGGAGCAAGGCTGGCAGCATGTTTTCACCGCGCTGGAACCGCTGCGGCCAGAAGACGCCAATCGAACAGTGATAATTCGACAAGAACCGCACACAGTGGTTCAAGCCATCAACCGTCAATTGACGCATTACGCCACGCACGTCGGCCAGATCGTATTTCTGGCCAAGCATCTGAAATCCGCGAACTGGAAAACGTTGAGCGTGCCGCGCGGACAGTCCGAACAGTTTAACCAACAACATTTTGAACGATTGAAGGCGAAAGCCGACCAAGAAACTCTGCTTTCCCGATACTGAAAACCATTCATAAACAGGAGCACCATATCCATGAGCGAACTTGTAACGCTAACTCAAGACGGCGAAGTTGCCGTCATCACCGTCAACAATCCACCCGTCAACGCGCTAAGCCCCGGCGTGCCCGAAGGCATTGCCGAAGCGATTGCCAAAATCTCCGCCGATGATTCGATCAAAGGCGCTGTCATGATCGGCTCTGGCCAAACTTTCATTGCCGGAGCCGACATCAAAGAGTTCGGCAAAATCACTTCCGGCCAGCGCAAAGAAGGCATCAACTTTCTGGACGTCATCAAATCCATCGAAGATTGTCCGAAGCCGACTGTCGCCGCCATTCACGGCACGGCCTTCGGCGGAGGTCTGGAAGTGGCGATGGGATTTCATTACCGCGTTGCCGTTGCTTCGGCGCAGGTCGGTCAGCCCGAAGTTAAACTCGGCATCATTCCCGGCGCGGCTGGAACTCAACGACTGCCGCGATTGGCTGGCGTAGCCAAAGCAACTCAGATGTGCGCCGACGGCAATCCGATTCCGGCCAAAGACGCTCTGGCCGCCGGAATCATTGACAGCATTGTCGAAGGCGATTTGCTCAGCGGAGCGATTGCTTTCGTGAAAGAAAAGATTGCCAGCGGTGAAAAGCCGCCGAAAACTCGTGAGCGCAATGAAAAGCTCGGCGATGAAGCATCGAACGCGCCGATCTTTGAAGCCGCGCGCGCTCTGGCCAAAAAGACTGCTCGCGGAATGATGGCTCCGCTGGCGGCGATTGACGCCGTTGAAGCCGCCACCAAACTTTCTTTCGACGAAGGCGTTGCGCGAGAACGCGAACTGTTCAATCAATGCCTTTTCTCCGATCAATCCAAAGCGATGATCCACGTCTTTTTCGGCGAACGCGAAGTCGCCAAGATTCCGGGCATCGGCAAAGACACTCCGCAAATCGCCATCAACAAAGCCGCAGTCATCGGCGCGGGTACGATGGGCGGCGGCATCGCCATGAATTATGCCAACGCCGGAATTCCTGTGATTATGAAAGAAACGACGCAGGAAGCATTGGATCGCGGCGTGGCGACGATTCGCAAAAACTACCAGAACTCCGTCAACAAAGGCCGCTTTCCGCAGGAAGTGATGGACAAGCGAATGGCGTTGATTACGCCGCAACTGACTTACGACGGATTCGATCAGGCCGACATCATCACCGAAGCTGTTTTTGAAGGAATGGCGCTGAAGAAAGAAATCTTTTCCGAACTCGACAAGATCGCCAAACCCGGAGCGATTCTGGCGTCGAACACTTCGACGCTGAGCATTGACGAAATCGCTTCGGCGACTTCACGGCCAGAATTTGTTATCGGTCATCATTACTTCAGCCCGGCGAACGTCATGCGACTGCTGGAAATCGTGCGCAGCCAGGCCACCAGTAACGAAGTCATTGCGACTTCGATGGCGCTGTCAAAACGGTTGAAGAAAGTCGGCGTGCTGGTCGGGAATTGTTATGGTTTCGTGGGCAATCGCATGCTGCACCAATACGGGCGCGAAGCCCAGTTTCTGGTTGAAGAAGGTGCAAAACCGCAGGAAGTTGACGGCGCGCTGTACAAATTCGGTATGGCGATGGGGCCATTGGCGGTTGGAGATCTGGCGGGACTCGATGTCGGCTGGCGCATTCGCAAAGAACATCGCCATCTGGAAAAGCCCGGCGTGCGTTACGCCAAAGTTGCCGACGAACTGTGCGAGCGTGGCCGCTACGGCCAGAAAACCGGAGCCGGTTGGTACAAATACGACGAAAATCGCAAGGCGATTCCCGATCCGGAAGTTGACGCACTGATTGAACAAATCGCTGCCGCTCAGGGCATCGCCCGTCGCGTCATCACCGAAGAAGAAATTATCGAACGCACTCAGTACGCGTTGATCAACGAAGGCGCAAAAATTCTGGAAGAAGGCATCGCACTGCGCGCTGTGGACATAGACATCATCTACCTGAGCGGTTACGGCTATCCGGCTTGGCGAGGCGGCCCGATGTGGTACGGCGATACGGTTGGCTTGAAGAAGGTTTACGACCGCGTCTGCCAATTCCACGCCGAACACGGCGAATGGTGGACGCCTGCGCCACTGCTGAAAGAGTTGGCGGAAGCGGGAAAGACGTTTGCCGCGTTCGACAAAGCTAAGGCGGCGACTGCATAGTTGTCAGTAACAAACAAAAGCCGCACTGGGAGGGGAGAGTCGGATTCAACCAGTGCGGCTTTAGGAGGAAGTGCAATGATGACTGAAACCTTGCAACTCAATGTCACCGGCTTGCCCGCAGGAACACGGGCGACGCTGGAACGTGTCGGCCAACAAACCGGACGCAGCCTGGAAGATTACCTGCGCGAATTGATCGAAATCGAAGTATTGTCACAGCAACCGTTTCGAGAGATTTGCGCGCCCATCCGTGAACAGTTCCGGCAAACCGGCCTGACCGAAGAAGAATTTGACGATCTGATCGAACGCGAAAGGCAGGCGCTGTGGGAGGAACAACAGCAGCATCAACATCAGCGCAATTGAGCTACGCCGAAAGCCCGCGTGTGGTCTTTGATTGCAACGTCTATGTGCAGGCCATAGCCAATGAAAACAGCCCGGCTGCCAGAGCGTTGGATTTACTCGACGAAGGAGCCATCACGCTTTACGTCAGCGACGCCGTTTTGCACGAGTTGCGCGATGTTCTCAGCCGTTCGGCGCTGCGCCGCATTTTGCCCGGCATTACGGAACGGCGCGTCAGGGCGCTGTTTCATCGGTTGGAAAGACACGCCGTTTACATCCACAACGTGCCGGAAGAGTTTCGCTACGAACGCGACCCGAAAGACGAGCGTTACGTCAACCTCGCGCTCGTAGCCAACGCCCGCTACCTCGTCAGCCGCGATAAAGACTTGCTCGATCTGGTCAATCCGTCTTTGTCGTCTTCGGCAAACTTTCGCAACCGTTACCCGATGCTCAAAATCATGACAGTGACGGATTTTGTCAAAGAGATGGATGAACTGACAGAGACTGAAAACTGACGACCACGCCGACCGAGACAGAACTATGCACAATCCCTTCACCATCGGCAGCATGATTCAAAACCCGGCGGAGTTTGTCGGGCGCACGGCGGAGTTGCAGTTCCTGCTGACGCGGCTGCGGTCGCTGCAAAGCTGCTCGGTCGTAGGCGAGCGGCGCATCGGCAAGTCTTCGTTGCTCTATCACCTGCACCAGACGGGCGCGGGGGCGATAGCTCTTGCAAACTTTTCGGAGCCTGATTGTTAATGACCAACGATGCGAAATACCTTGAATTGATTCTGAATCCTATTCGCGTTTGTGCGCAATACAAACCCAAGTTTGGTCAAGGCGCGAAAGGCGATGGGTTGACGCTGGCGCAATTCCAGCAGCTTTATCAGAGTGACCCGTTTTACAGTTGGTTCGGCCTCGACAATCCGATGATGTACGCTGCACACAAAGCGGCGGGCGGGATGACCAGTGTTTATCGGCAGATTGGCATTGGCGGTGAAAAGTTGTTTCGCGTGGTTTTGCAGGACGCACTCAGCTTGAGCGATGCAGACACCATTTGGTCTTATGAAGTACCGCTTCCTAATGGCAAAACGCGCACGCTTTCACTGGATGGGCGAGTGCCGCTCAATCGGATTGCCGATAAAGCCAAACGCAAGGCTTTTCAAACGTGGATGAAGAAAGCGGCGGCCAAGCTCAACGTTGATCCCAATGTATTCTCGACGCTAACCGGTGCGGTGTTTGAAGTTAGGCAAGGTTATAAAAGCAAAGATTCAAAGCGTCAGAATGCCGACATTGCCAACGCGGCAACAGCCTATACCAAAGCCTATTTGCCTTGCGCCGTAATTCTTTCGACACAAATTGATGGCGACATTCTCTTGCGCTATCGCGCTGAGAAATGGGTTGTTCTTACCGGTTTGCAAGGAGCTAACGACCCGTTGGTTTCGACTTACGATTTCATGCGTGAAGTTGTGGGCTACGACCTTGCGGCGTTCTTTCAACGCAATCAGAAAATGTTGCGGACCGAAATTGATTTGGTTCTCAAAGCCTTGCTTGCGCCGGAGGCTGCCCAATGAGACCAGTCCTCGAACGCGAACGACTCCGTCAACGAGCGGATTACACCTACAAATTCAATGCGAAGACCGGCAGGCATGGTTGGTTACGCCTCACGCCAGCGTATTCATTGAAGATCGTAGAAGAACTCGTGGCCGGACACGAACAATCGCAACGCATCTTCGACCCTTTTTGCGGAACCGGCACGACCGCTTTGAGCGCCGCTTATCACGGACACGAAGGCGTAACCACTGACATCAATCCTTTTCTGGTGTGGTTTGCCCAAACAAAAACGGCGCGATACACCACTAAAGAAATTGCGGCGGCACAAGATGCCTGCGTTGTTGCGCTTGATCTGGTGCAACGCAAAGCTATCGAACCAGTAGCCGCGCCTCCGTTACACAATATCGAGCGTTGGTGGTCACCCAAGTCGCTCGAATTTTTGTGTTTGCTGCGTGCTGCAATTGCAACCGTGACCGAAGAGCGAACCGCTGCGCGCAACCTGTTATTAATCGCCTTTTGTCGTTCGCTCATTGCGCTCTCGAACGCGGCGTTCAACCATCAATCCATGTCGTTCAAAGACGATGCACAACTCGCATTGGATTTCGATTTGGACATGGCGGGGATGTTTGCTGAAGACCTTCGCTTTGTTTTGCAAGGCGCAGCAGAGAATCCCGTGGGCAAAGCGGCTGTTGCACTCGGCGACTCGCGCCACCCTGCCGACGTGGTGAAAGAGGCATGCGATTTGGTAATCACTTCGCCGCCTTACGCCAATCGGATGTCATACATTCGTGAACTGCGTCCCTATATGTATTGGCTCGGTTTCCTGCTAGACGGACGCAATGCGGGTGAACTGGACTGGACAGTGATTGGCGGTACGTGGGGCATAGCCACTAGCCGTTTGATTGAGTGGCAACGCGCTGACGAACATTTCAAAAGCGAGCGACTCAGCGGCGTACTTGATCAAATCGCGCACGCCGACAACAAGAGCGGCGTCGTGCTGGCGAATTACGTCGCCAAATATTTCGACGATATATGGGCGCACTTTCAGGGCTTGCTGCCCATACTTGCGCCGCAAGCGGAGGTTCATTACATCGTGGGCAATTCGACTTTTTACGGTACGGTCGTCGCCACTGAATTGCTTTATGCCGAAATGCTGTCGGCGCTTGGTTTTCATCACGTCGAATGCAAGGCGATTCGCAAGCGCAACTCCAAAAAAGAACTGGTCGAATTCGATGTCATCGGCAAAAGAGGCTGACCAGTGCGGGCGCTTACTTTGCGAATACGTGGCGCGAAGACAACTCGGCAACCGAACAAACCGTCTTGCGCGCTTATGCCACGGGCGCGGGCGAACGCGTCACTGCGGCGGAATTCCAAGCCGCACTGCAAAGCCTCATCCGCAAGGAAATGATGGAACGCGACGGCGACGCTTACCGGCTGGCCGTGCCGCTGTTCGGGTTGTGGATTTTGCGGAATCAGGTGGATTGAAACGGCGCTCAAGCAAAAGCTCCGGCCGGAAATCGTCGAGCGATTGAGGCGCCGCAGTCGGTTCATTCAACCATAAATATCAGCGGCTTTTAGTTGTTCAGGCAAAATTGGTTTGCTTTTGTGGAATCAATCGAACTCGCTTATCCTGCCCGTCACCTTCACAACATTTTCAAAAGCTCTCTCAATCGAATGGAACTAATCAAACAATTTCTCGACCTGATTCTTCATCTCGACAAACACCTGGTTGACCTTGTCAAAGATTACCAGTCGTGGACGTACGGCATTTTATTTCTGATTATCTTCGCCGAAACCGGGCTGGTGGTGACGCCGTTTTTGCCGGGCGATTCGTTGCTGTTCGCCATCGGCGCGCTGGCTTCCAAAGGCGAACTGAACGTGTTTCTGGTGGTTGTGCTGCTCAGCATCGCGGCGATTTTGGGCGACACAGTGAATTACTGGACGGGCAAAATCGTCGGCCCGAAAGTTTTCACCAGCGAAAGCTCGCGTTGGTTGAATCGCAAACATCTGGAACGAACGCACGAGTTTTACGAAAAATACGGCGGCAAAACGATCATCTTCGCGCGTTTTATGCCGATCATTCGCACCTTTGCGCCGTTCGTCGCCGGAATTGGCAATATGAGTTACGGAAAGTTTTTGTTGTACAACGTTGTGGGCGGGATTATCTGGATCGCGGGCTTTACGTATGCTGGCTACTTTTTCGGAGAGATTCCAATCGTCAAACGCAACTTCACGCTGGTGATTCTTGGCATCATCGTCTTGTCTGTGCTGCCTGCGGTCATAGAGTTTCTGAAAGCGCGGCGCGAAGCCAGGACGAATTCAACGGTTCAGTAAAACAGATACTTTCGCCAAGCTTCGTCCGAACGACCAAGGTAACGCATGATCTGGCGATTGACGTGCAAGCTGAACGATTGAGGTCGTTTCAACAATTTCATTCCGACTTCTTCCGGCATTTTGTTTCCTTTGTGATTGTTGCAGCGCCGGCAACAGGCGACCAGGTTGTCCCAATTGGAACTGCCGCCGCGCGAACGCGGAATGACGTGATCCAGCGTCAGGTCAGCCGGGTTGAAAACCTTTCCGCAATACTGGCAGGTGTAATGGTCACGCAGCAGAATGTTTTTTCGCGACAGACTCTTTCGCTCGAACGGGATGTGCTTGTATTCCATCAACCGAATGACCGACGGCACGTGCAGCGAACTGCGCGCTGAATGGTAAAAACTCTCGTGACGCTCTTCGGTTCTGGCCAGTCCTTTCAAGATCAACACGACGGCTCGTCGCGTCGAACAAACGTTGATCGGTTCGTAAGTTGAATTCAGAACTAACACTCTGCCATTCATCAAAACACCTCTTGAAAAACAGAAACGCACTGGCAAAAACGCCAGTGCGTTGCGAGGAAAATAGCTGTATCGGTCGCGTGAGCAAACGCGCCCGATGTTTTGACTCTTAAGATGATGAAATTTGTCGGAGATGGAAGCGCACGGAAGTACGGCTCGCGGCTGGCGCAAGTTTGTATGATTGCGAACGATTGAGAATGAGAAGGTTTAGCTAAAAGCCTGAAGATTGCACCTCTTCAAAAACTACTGGAATCTGTGCCAATCAAACTCTCTTTTCAAAAACGTCTTGTCAGTTCATTCGATCAATTATTTGGGAATCACCCGGCCATCACGTCCAGACTCGGAAACCAATCAGAGAGTTGGAACGACGCGGCGGATTATACAGCACCACCCGCCAACACTGTAAAGTTAAGATCAAGTCAAAGAACCAAGCCAAAACTGTGCCGGACGTTTGCCAGGAGCCATGAAAATTCATCAGAGCCAAAATCTGAAACCCGCAATTCGCACAGCATTGGGCTATAATCCGGCTCGCGTTTGTTGAAGTTGCTCCGCCCCCAAAACAATCGAAAAAAAGAGGAAAGATGGAAATCCATATCCGAACCAATGGAAGTGTCACGATCATTGATCTGGCCGGAAACCTGACCATCGGCAAAAGCGAGGAAAGTTTGCGCACCATCGTGACGCAACTGATCGCTGAAGAAAAAAAGCTGTTGCTGTTGAATCTGGCCGATGTGCCGACGATTGACAGTTCCGGCATCGGCGCAATGATCAAATCTTTCACCAGCGTCAAAGCTGTCAACGGCAAACTGAAAGTTCTGAAACCGTCACGGATGGCACATCAACTGCTGACCATCACCGGGCTGCTTTCCGTGCTCGAAACGTTCGAGGACGAAAAGACAGCGATCTCGTCTTTCTGATTCAATCTCCACAATGCAAAAGTCGGCGCAACTGAAAATCATGAACCGATTTGGCGTGACGCGGATGTTGCCGCTCAGCAAAGCCGTGTTCACCATCGGGCGCAAGGCGGAAAACGATCTGCAACTGCTGTCGGACACCGTTTCGCGCCAACACGCCGAGATCGTTTACGAAAACGACACTTACTATCTGGTGGACGTTGGCAGCAAACGCGGCACTTACGTCAACGACCAGCGCGTTGAACGATGCGCTCTGCATCATCAGGATCGGTTGCGAATCGGCGGCGACGACGAACAGCAAATCATTTTTCTTGACGATTCGGTCGAAAACGCCTCGGCAATTTTCAGCAGTAGCCCGAATCTGACGCTTTCGTCTCCGTCAAAAGATCGCACGCCCATCACCTCCGCCAACGAAGAACTGCAAAAACTGGCGCGGTTTGTCGAAGTCAACCAGGCGTTCAAATTTTCGATGACGCCGGACGATGTGCTGTGTCTGATCGTGGATGCAGCGATTGAAATCACACGCGCCGAGCGCGGGTTTCTGATGTTGCTCAATGCCGAAGGCAATCTGGAATTCAAAGTCGCACGCGACCGAAATCGCAATTGGATGCTCGGCAATGAATTCGAAATGAGCCGGTCGGTCGTCGAAGAATCCTTCAAACAAAACCGTAGCGTCATCATCAACGACAGCAAAGTGACTATGGCCGGATTGCCGCGCGACAGCGTTCGCAATCTGGATTTGCGTTCGATTGCCTGCATCCCGCTTCGCCGGTTTCAGATGACGGAAAACATGGACGCGACGACCATTCTGAAACGCGACGTGATCGGCGTGTTGTACGTGGACAGCAATGTGTCCGGCGGAATGCTGACGCAAACCAGTTTGAAGCTGCTGGAATCGCTGGCTTTCGAGGCGACCAAATCGCTGGAAAGCGTTCGGCTGATGCACGAAGAAGCCGAGAAGAAAAACCTGGAATTGGAATTGGGCATGGCGCGCGAAGTCCAAATCGCCTTGTCGCCTTCGGCCATTAAAGCGATGGAGCATTTTGAGGTCGCCGCCAGCAGTGTTCCTTCGCGGTATGTCGGCGGCGATTTTTACGATTTGATTCCGATGAAAGACGGGCGATTCGTCTTTGCGCTCGGCGATGTTTCCGGCAAAGGAGTCGCAGCCGCGTTGCTGGCAGCAATGGCCCAAGGCGCGTTACAGGTGCAATTCGCCAGCAATCATTCGCTGACAGAAGTCATCACCAGTTTGAATAAAGTCCTGGCTCAACGATCCGAATCCAATCGCTTCATCACTCTGTTTTGTGCTGTGCTCGATGGCGAAGGCCATCTGACTTACATCAACGCCGGTCACAACTTGCCGATTCTGGCTCGCACCACAAGCGAAACCGAAACGCTGACCACGCGCTCAGTTTTGCTCGGAGCGTTTGATTTCGTCGAATACAAACCTCGCCAGACGCGGCTAAATCCCGGCGACGTGGTGGTGATGTACACAGACGGCGTTACCGAAGCCGTCAACAGCGATAACGAAATGTTTGGTGAAGATCGGTTGGAAGAACTGGTCAAACGAAGCGTAAGTCTGAGCGCGGAACAGATTAAACAGCGCATTCTGGATGAAGTCATCAGCTTCACGCGCGGTTTGCCGCAAGGCGATGACATCACGTTGATTGTGTTGAAACTGAAAAGCTGAAATTTCTAAAAGGAGAATTCTGATGAAGAAAACCATGATTGCAGTTCTGGCCGTTGTTTTGCTGACTTCGGTTTCGGTGATGGCGCAAACTGAAAAAGACGCTGCTCGTCCAGGTTTGATGAACATATACGAGCATTGGAAGCAAAAGGAACTGACCAACAAGGCCGAGTTGCCGGAGCATTTGGTGATGGTGGTGGTTTCTCAGCGCATTGAAGAAGGTCACGCTCAATTGGACTTCGCGCTGTTCAACACCTTCGGCGAGGGCAGGCTGGGTAATGAGCTGATGCTGGAAATTCAGCCGATGATGATGCAGCGCAACGCCGATGGTCAGCCGGGCGAATCGTTTGCAGTCGGAACTCCCAACAGAACGTTTGTCACCGCCAACAACGCCACTAGCGCCAGCCTGAGTTCGTCAACCACACTCAGCGTGTTGGTTCCCGCTGATCCGCGAGCAAACACCGTGACCGTGAAATGTGTGCTTTACAAACGAACGGCGGACGACAAACAAACCTTGTCAAACACCACAATGCATCTGTTTTTGGACAACACGCCCAATTCGAATTTGACGGCCATCACCAAAGCGAAATCGTCCGAGCGGTAATTGTTGTGGAATTATCGCGCCGCAGTTTTGCGAGTGGTTCGCGCGGCGTACACATCGAAAGAAACTTGATTGAACCCGGCAAAGTCACAGCCGTATTGCTTTTCCTGAGTTTCGACGGCGGTCAGGTAATCGTAAATGACAAAGCTTTTGCCGGGTTGCGCCGCCGTCAGATGATCGCTGAAAAACCGATGCGGCAAACTTTTTCGACTGCTTTCCTCTCGCCAACGAACCACCACTTGAACCGGCAAAAAATAAACCTCGCCGTGTTTGCTGAATTCGACCAGAAAACCCGCGATGGCTCCGAAGCGTGCCGCGCGTTCCAGAAAACCGATCTGATGAGCGTGCAGGTTGTCGAAATCCAGCAAATCGCGTCGCGTAGTTTTGGCGTCGTAAAAAATCGCCCGGCCTGTGGGAGCGACGACTCCGCCATAATCCGGTTCGGCTTTTGATTCGGGAATGAACTTTCGCCAGTCGCTGACTTTGTGCTCTTTGACCAGCCGGCTGAGTTCAGCGGAAGACATTCGCGCCTGGCCTGAACCGGCCAGCGAATCCACATTCGGCAGCGACAGCCCTTGCCGACTTTCTCCACGCTCAATCAGATATTTTCCGGGAATGGCTTTGCGAGTGATGAAGGCTCGCCCGGCGCGTTCATAAGCTTCATTGGTGCGATTGATCGCTTCCTGAAAGCTGCTGCCTGTTTCCGCGCCGCGGCGTTTGAAATTCATAGTTCGCAGTTCGCAGTTCGCAGTTCGCGGTTTAGGAAATACTGTGAACCGCGAACTGCGAACCAGGATTACTCAAGGTCAGCGTCGTCCATCTCGAAGTTGGCGTAAACGCTTTGCACATCGTCGTGGTCGTCCAGAGCTTCGTACAGTTTCAACATCTTCGCCGCGTCTGCGCCTTCCAGCTTGATCGTGTTTTGCGGAATCATCGCCAGCTCCGCCGACATCGGTTCGACGCCTTTGGCCTTGATCGCTTCCAGCACGGAGTGGAAATCTTCCGGCGCGGTGAAAATCTGGTGAGTGTCGGCGTCGCTGGTCACGTCGTCCGCTCCGGCTTCCAGAGCGATTTCCATCATCTCGTCTTCGCTTTTCAACCCGGCGTCAATCACGATCTGACCTTTGCGATTGAACATCCACGACACAGAATTCGATTCGCCAAGATTGCCTCCGTTTTTCGACAGCAAGTGGCGAATTTCCGACACCGTACGATTGCGATTGTCGGTGGTCGTGTTGACCATCACCGCCACGCCGCCGGGACCGTAACCTTCGTAAGTGATTTCGTCGTAACTGACGCCTTCCAATTCGCCTGTGCCGCGTTTTATCGCTTTATCAATTGTGTCGTTCGGCATGTTGGCGGCTTTGGCGTCGCTGACGGCTTTGCGGAGACGGGCGTTGATGTTGATGTCGCCGCTGCCGCCGGAGCGCGCCGCGATGGTGATTTCTTTAATCAGCTTGGTGAAGATTTTTCCGCGCTTGGCATCCAGCGCGCCTTTTTTGTGCTTGATCGTATGCCACTTCGAATGTCCCGACATTGGACAAATACCTCGATATTTTGGGAATAAACGTTAGGAAAGCAGGCCGGGAATATAGCACGCGATTTCCGCCGCCGTAAAACCGCCAGCAGCTTGACGAAGTCCGTCGTTCGGCGTCACGATGCTGTCCGGGATGGCTGTAACACCTTACGAAAAAACGATGAATCGCGCGTTGAAACTGCTGTCGTTCAAACCTCGCAGCATCGCCGAATTGCGCGAACGCTTGTTGGAAAAAGAATGGGCGGACGCCGCCATCGTGGAGCAAGTCATCGCTCGGTTGATCGAGCTTCGGTATTTGGATGATGAACAGTTTGCGGCCAGTTACGCCAGTTCGCGGTTGACGGTCAGGCCAATTGGAAGAACGCGGTTGCGACGCGATTTGCAGCGCAAAAAGCTGCCCAACGAAGTTACAGAACAAACGCTGGATCAGATTTACGACGGCGACGCCGAAACGGAATTGATTGACCGCGCCATCGCCAAACGCTTGCGACTGAAAGGCGCTCCGGCCACGCCCGAAGCGACCAAAAAACTGTTCGATTATTTGATGCGACGCGGTTTCGGCTACGACCTGGTCAGGCGAAAAATCCGCGAAGCCGCCAAAGGAATTGATACGTCAGAAGAAAAGACGGAATTCGACGACGCCTGAGCAATTTGCAAGTCGGCGATTACCACTCCGTTCAAAACAACGCTGTTCGTTACAATTCGACATAATTCGGTCGTGGGACAATTTTCCAAATTGTCTCTTCATTTAAGTGATGCCAGGGCAATTTGAAAAATTGCCCCACCGGTATAAGAAGGGGGATTTGAGATGAAAAAAATTGCTTTAGCTTTGTTGATCGTCACCGCGTTGACGGCCTCGTTGTGGACGGCGTCGGCTCAACAACAAACTCCGGCACCGACACAAAAATCAACACAACAGCTTTCGCCGGAAGAACTCATCAAACGATTCACCGCCAAAGAAAGCGAGTTGAATGAAATCTGGAAAGAGTATCAGTACATCCAGGAATCGAAGATTCAAACGATTGGCCAGGCCAACACCGTCACCGGGGAGTTTTACCAGGTGTCTGAATTCGTCTTCAATGACGCCGGAAAACGCCTGCAACGAATTATCAAAGCTCCGCTGTCAGAACTTGAACGATCAGGAGTTTTGACGCAGGAAGACAAAAACGCTCTGACCAATTTGCAGCCCTTTGCGCTAACGACTCAGGAACTGTCGCTATACAACGTTTCCTATGTCGGAAAAGAAAAAGTTGACGATTTGAATACTTACGTTTTCGACGTAAACCCAAAAGTCATGTCGAATGAACGCGAGTTGAAAAAGCTGAAGGATCAAAAAATCGAAGGCAAGTTTTTTCAAGGTCGCATTTGGGTGGATGACGAAGACCTGCAAGTCGTCAAAAGTGCAGGCAAGGTCGTGCCGGAATTCAAACAACGCTTTCCGAAGTTTGAAACCTACCGCGAAAACATTGACGGCCGGTATTGGTTTCCAACTTACACTTATGGCGACGACAAGCTGTATTTCGACAAAGGCGGAATGCTGCACGTGCGGATGGTCATCAAATACAAAAACTATCGCCGATTCCAATCGGACATCAAATTCATTGATGGAGCTGAAGTCGTTGATGACCCTAAACCGGGCGAAGTGAAACCCGGCGAAGCCAAAAAGGAAGAGCCGAAGAAAGAAGACCCGAAAGCTAAACCAACGCCGACCCCGCGTCCACGTCCACGCCCTTAAAGTCGCAATCGGCGTTTTTCCAAAAGCCAAATAACCAACAAACCCAGAGCGGTCGTCACACTGATGGCCGCTCCTTTTGTTAGCGAATCTGGCCAGTAGCGCAACTCGACGATGTGTTTGCCTGCCTGAACCTGCACGCCGCGCAAGTTGTAATTCACGCGCAACAACTCCGCTTCGACGCCATCAACCGTCACTGTCCAGCCGGGATAAAACATCTCGCTGAAAACCAGCATGGAAATTTTGCCGGCATTCGTTTCGACCACCGTTTCAGTCGGTGAACGACGAAGAATCGAAGTCGTGGAGTTTGTATTTCCGCCTTCAGGCGGCAGCGCGACTTTTGCGGCGGTGTCCGGATCAACCAACACCACTCGACCAGGATCGAAGTCAGGATCAAGAATCTGCCCGCGAATCAGTTTCAGTTGATCGCCTTCCCAAGCTGTTTTGGTTTTATCCGTCAGCCAAACGCGAGGCAGCGCGCGCAGGTTTTCAAAGATGCGGTAATCGGCGTAAGGCTTTTTGGCGTCGCGCGAAATGAGAACTTCGCGCCAGCGCGTTTTGTCATTCAGGTGTTCGCTGACCAAACCGGGCGGCACAAACACGAATCGCACATTGAAAACATCCAGCGTTCGGTCTTGCGGTTCCAACATTGTCAGGTTGAATGCGCGCCCGGCTTCGTCCAATCCGCTGAAGATTTTTTGCCGCTCGGTCAGCACAGGATCGTAACCCGCCATCATTTCGTGACCGTAAAACCAAAACGGACTGAATTCGCCGGTCGCGGCGTTCAGGGCAATTTGATAGCGAATCGGTTGCAACGGATTTTGTTCGGCGACAAGTTCCGGCGGCATCGCTCGCCCAATCAAGGTTTCCAGCTTCGCGGGGTTGTTGATCGGCGCAAAGGCGGCGTAGAGATTGAAATCCACCAGCAAAACAATCAGTACCGCGACCGGTAAGCAGCGCGCTCGGCGAAACGCGATCAACGCCAACCCAGAACCCAACGCAACAATCATCGGCAACAGGAATTCCCACTTTGCCGACTGCAAAACGCCGCCTGGCAAATGCTGCAAATCAGACAGCGAACGAAGCAGATTTTCAAACGCTGCGGTTTGCCAGAACGCGAACGCTCCAACAACACAAACCAGCAACGTGATTGTCGCGGTTGAAATCACCAACCAGCGGCGAAGAAAGTCCGCTCCGTGTTCCGCGCGAATCAACCGATCAACTGCGTATCCGGCCAGCACGGCTACGGCTATGGTCACTTCCATCCAATGGCGATTGGGACTGCGAAAATGACTGACCAGCGGAAAATGAAACAGCAGCCTGGCCACGAAGCCGGAGTATTTGCCCATCGCCAAAACTGTTCCGATGATTGCGACCACGCTCCAAAACTTTCCGACGCTGAATCGGAACTTCCACGCGACAATAGTTCCCGCCGCGGCCAACGACAAAACCAACGTGCCAAGATAAATTTGCGCTTCGTTGTGATGCCAGTACGTTCCCCAGTACGGCAGCGAATAAATCGTTTTGCCCGATCCGTGAAAAAACGGAAACACCGTCACCAACAACGAAGCCGGATGCAACGAATGCAGCGTGAACAGTTCAAACGGCCAATCCTGTCGAACGGATTTCGTAGCGAATTCGACGGCAGGCAAAAGCTGGACTGCCGACAAACTGATGGCGGCGAGGAACATCAGTGCGAACTGCGTCAAGAAAAGCAGACGGGGAGACGGAGTGACGGGAAGATGGGGAGAGTCGCTTTTTTTGCCAGGCAATCTGAAAATGGCATACGCACAGGCCAGCAACGACGAATACATCAGCGGTTGCGGATGTGCGGCGAAAATTTGCCACGCGATGGCTAGCGAGCCGAGCACAACATCGCGCCAGCGTCCGCGTTGGCTCAGACGTTCAGTGAAACACAGCACCAGCGGAGCCAAAGCGACAATACGAACGAATCCCGGATACAAGGTTCGCCCGACCAGAAATCCGCTGAATCCGAAAATGACAGCGGCAACGATGCTCGCTCGCCGAGTGAAACCGATGCTGCGCGCGTAACTGAACATCGCCAACAACGCGATGGCAAAACTCAACTCCATCGAAAGCGTCAAACTGCGCGAAGTCGCTCCGAGCCAGTGAATCCAGTTCAACGGATCGAGCACGCCCGATTGCCATTCGGCAAAAAACGGAATGCCGCCATATTGATAAGGATTCCAGAGTGGAAACGAGCCGGAGCCGATTTGTTCGGCGGCAAATTGATAGGCAGGAAAAAACCAGAACACCGCGTCTTGATCGCCAAGCGTCGTCCATCCCAATGTCTCTCGCCAAAAAAACACTGGCGGCAAAGCGATCAACAGCAATCGCGCCAGCCAGTCTTTTCTGCGCGACAAGTCGGCTTCGGTTTGCGTCTTACGGTTTATGAGGTCGGTGGTCACTTCAAGGTGTCAATTTTGATCGAACCGCCAGTGCCGAATGACCTCCAGGGCAAACGATTTTCACGGCGACCCAAATCCATCACGCGCAATTTCAACGGGCCTTTTGAACGATACGATTGTTCGAATCGGCCGTCTTCCATTCCGGGATCGGCAATCTGAAACACAGACAGATAAGCCATATATCGAACGTTTAACCGTTTCCAGTTTTCCCAGTTGGCTTCGGCGTTGCCACCAGCGACGCTTTTGCGTCCGGTGTACAAATTAATCAGTGCCGGATTCATCGAACAGAAAATCGCGTCTTCAGGCGTCTTGTCACGAATCCAATTCAACGCTTCCAGGTTTTCATTGAAGACGGCTTGCCAGGGCAGATACTCCGCGCGAGACAGGTCGGAACGTTTGGCGACATAAACCGAATGGTCGTACAAGAACAAGGCCAGAAACAATCCGGCGAAAACCGTCATCGCCCGCCACGGTTCGGCAGCGGATTTGGTTTCCAGTTGTTGGCGTACTAAATCGCGCGCTCCGCGAAAAGCTTCCAGCAAATACGCAAACAGGAACGGCGCCAACGGCAACAAAAACCTGTACGTATCCCAAGGCCAAAGACAGGTAATGCCCAGCGTAAACACCACAGTGATTTCAGCCATTCCCAATCGGCGCTTAATCGTCAGCGCCAATCCGAGCAGCACAACAAAACTCAGCACGTACGACAGTCCATGCCTTGCCAAACCTTGTTCAAGAGTTTCTTCGCCGCTGAGTTTCGACGAACGATGCAGCATCGGCGTGAACAACATGGCTAAGTTGTTGCCGATGATTTTCATGGCGTTCCCCCACATTCGTTCCGGCAATCTGTCCACTCCGACAACCGACGAAGAAGAATCGCCTGCGCGGGTTTGCCAAAACTGCGCGCTGTAATCTTGAACGATCATGCCGCCTTGTTCAGCGCGTTGTTCGGCGGTCGGCTGATGCGTGCGTGAATAAATCACCCACGGCGCGGCAAAAATCGCCACAGCCACGACAAACACTGCCGCCGAACGCCAGCGACGTTCTTTCAACAAAAAGATGAATCCGGCTCCGATGACCGCCAAGCCGATGGAGCGCGTCAGAAAAGCGATGGCAGCCAAAGCTCCACCCAACGCAGCATTGCGAATTTCCGCTTTGCCGTTGTCGGCACGCGCCGCCGATTCGATCACCACGACGGTCAGCAACTGAAACATCGCAAACACGCATTCGGACATTGTCGAGGAAGTCGCCAAAAACACCAATCCGGGAGTCAGTGTCACAGTCAATGCCGACACCAGCGAAAGCAAATGCGACCATTCGCGGTCACGATTGAAATGCCTGTAACTGGCCCAACCGACCACCAACATCGCCAACATCGAAACCGATTTCAACAACATGACGTTGTCAGGAAAGTTCGGCCATAAGCGGTAAACCAGCGAAACCAGAAATGGATAAACCGGCGGATAAACCGGCAAAATTCCCGACGAAGGCGAGTTGATGAGTTGATAGCCTTGCCCAGTCGCCAGCGATTTGGCCAGCAACGCATACCAGGCGTCATCCACAAACAATCCCAGAATGCGATCAAGCCGCAACAAATACACTGCCAGAAACACCGTTACGGCAGCGGCAACACTAGCCAACAGAAAATTTCGGCTCATTGGCTCTGAGCCGATCTGATTCTCTGTCAGAACAGTTTCCGGTTTGTTTTTTGAAGGAGGAGTTTTCGTTCGCATAATTTCTGTTCTTGTGAGGGTTGCATTCCCTTGCTTTTACCAGTTCGGGCGGGACTCTGCCGGTCCCAAATCAACGACGCGAAAATTGACTCTACCGCGCGCGCGATAAACCACTTTGAATTTTTGTTCCGCCGGGTCAGGCGGTTCGGCGTACACCGAAGCATTTACGACATAACGAACTCCCAGCCGTTTCCAGTTTTCCCAGTTTTTTGCCGGATCATCCGACGCAATGGTTTTGTGCCCGGTGTACAAATGAACCAACGGCGGATTGAGCGACGCAACCGCGTCGGATTGCGGCACGTTGGCTTTCACCCACTTCAACATGGTTTCCGCCTCGTCAAAAGTTTGCAGCCATTGCGGACGATCCAGCATGTTGTTCATTTTCAGGATGTAACTGACATTGCCGTAAAGGTTGACGACGACAATCAACGCCGCGACTGCCATCACGACTTTCGATTGAGCGGCGACGCCAGACGATTTTTGAATCAGTTGAACCAACCCGCGAACTCCCATCAGGAAGTAAAAGATGACAAACGGAATCAGCGGCAGCACGAATCGGAATGTTTCCCACGGCCACAAAAACGTCACCGCCAGTGAAAGCGGCACGGCGAATTCCGCCATCGTCATTCGTTCCCGCGCCACCACGATCAGACCAATGACGGCAAACAAACTCAGAACAAACGACAAACTCCAGGTGTCGCCTCTGCCGCCCTGTTTGACGCTCATCTTTTGCGCTTCCTGATATGGATCGCGCAAAGCTTCAAACAACGGCGTGATAATGATGCGACCAACGTCTCTGCCGCTGACTTCTACTATGTTGTTGAAAACTCGTTCTGGCAATCCGGCGGCGTTGATGTTTCCTGAAAATCCGAACCCGGCGCGTTTTTGCCAGAACTGTTGCGTGTACGGCAGCACGATGTGGCCGCCTTGTTCGGTTTGTTGTGCGGCAGTCGGCGCATGCAAGCGCGTATAAATCACCCAGGGGCCGCATAACGCGGCAACAATCACTGCAAACAAAATCGCAGGTTTCGGCAATCTGGCTTTGAGCAAATATAAAAATCCGGCAGCGATGACGCTGATGGCAATCGAACGAGTCAGAAACGCGATTGAAGCCAGAACTCCGCCAACGGCAGCTAATTTCAGTTGTACAGAAACCGATTCCGAACGGCGGCATTTTTCCATCACTACGACTGTCAGCAAAAAGATCAACGCAAACACACACTCCGACATCATCGTCGAAGTTGCCATAAACACCAGCGGCGGGCTGAGCACTGCCGCGGCGCAAATGCCCAGTGCGAGCATCGGCGGCAGGTTGCGCTCTTTGACGAAATACCGATAACCGATGATTCCAATCGCCATCATCGCCGCGACCGAAACCGATTTCAGCAGCCACACGTTGTCGGGAAAGTTTGGCGACAGGCGATAAACCAACGACAACAGAAACGGAAATGCAGGCGGATAGAGCGGCAAAATTCCGGGACTCGGCGAATTAATCAGCGAATACCCTTGCCCGGTCGCCAACGATTTGGCCAGCAGGATGTACCAGCCGTCATCCACAAACAATCCCACCACTTGATCCAGACGCAAAATATAAATCGCCAAACAAACAATCAACGCAACGATCGAAGCAATTTTTATGACTGGCAACCCAATCGGCGAATGCGTGTTTTCATCTGAGTTCTCTGCAACGGTTTTGACAGTTTGATATGGATCCACACTTTTTTCGTTGCGATCAATCATGACAATTCTCCCTATGAAATTTCCGGGTATTGCTTGTCAGCGACGAGTTGGATTTGATGGAGGAGGAAAACAACAAGAAAGCCCGCGGCAATATACAAATCACATTGCCGGGCTTCTGTTTGGGCTTTGGTTCAATGACAGGGATAACGAATCAGAAAAAGAATTAGAGGCCAACGCAAAAGTTGAAAGAGCCGGAGCAGAACGCAAATTCTGCTCCGGTTCGTTTCCTTTTGTCTATTCGGCTTTGGCGGCTTTTGCCGCTTTGGCGGCGGCCTTATTGGCAGCCGTTACGCGAGTGTCGCGTTCACGGATACGAGCCGCTTTACCGCGCAATGCGCGCAGATAATAAAGCTTGGCGCGACGGACGCGACCGCGTTTGACGACTTCGATGTGGCTGATGATTGTCGCGTTTAGCGGGAAGATACGCTCGACGCCGACGCCCATAGAGGTCTTGCGGACGGTAATCGTTTCGCGGACGCCGCTGCCGCTGCGGGCAATGACGACGCCTTCAAACGCCTGCAAACGTTCCTTGTTCTCACCTTCTTTGATCCGCACGTGAACGCGAATCGTGTCTCCGGGAATGAACTCAGGAATATCAGTTCTCAAATATGCACTTTCAATATTGCTCAAAGCATTCATTGCAATCACCTCTCTATCTCAGGATTTCAAAAACTAAAATTACAAATCTTCTTTGCCGATTTCGGCCAACCAATGCCGCTCTTGTTCAGTCAACTCTGCATTGGCCAATAACTCCGGTCTACGCTTCCGGGTTTTCAGCAAAGCCGCCCGGCGTCGCCATTTCGCCACTTCAGCATGATGGCCGCCGATCAAAACTTCAGGAACCTGCCAACCGCGAAAATCAGCCGGTCGGGTGTAATGCGGATAATCCAACACGCCGCCGGTTTCGGCGCTGAACGAATCGTGAACCGCAGACGTTTCGCTGCCTAACACGTTCGGCAACAACCGCGTGACGGCGTCCACCACCGCCATCGCCGGAATTTCGCCACCGGTCAGCACGTAATCTCCGATGGAAATTTCGTCCGTCACCAGATGTTCGATCACTCGTTCGTCAATGCCTTCGTAACGCCCGCAGAGCAAAATCATCCGCGAACACTCATTCGCCAATCGCTCGGCTTCGGCCTGACAAAACACTCGACCTTGAGGCGACATCAAAACAATTGCCGTTCGCTTTTGCTCATCGCCGGGAAGAGTTTCGGGCTGCTCAACGGCCAGCAAAGTTTCGACGGCTCGGAAAATCGGCTCCGGTTTCAACACCATTCCGTCGCCGCCGCCAAAAGGCCGGTCGTCAACAACGTGGTGCTTGTCATCTGTAAAAGAGCGAAGATCGTGAACGTGAATTTCAATCCGATTCTGCTGCCGCGCTCGACGAATGATGCCGTGTTCAAAAGGCCCGGCAAAAAACTCAGGAAAAATGGTCAGCAGATCGAAACGCATAAACTGGTGGTTGGTTAATGGTAGTTAGTGGATGGTTGAAATCGCATCACCAACCACGAACCACAAAACACCGAGTTTACAAATCCAAAAGACCTTCCGGCGGATCAACAACGATTCGTTTTTGCGCGACATTCACTTCGGTGCAGATGGCGGATGCGAGCGGAATCAAATACTCGCGGGCACCATCCTTCACCACCAGCAAAGGCGCTGCGCCGAACCGTTGAACTCCTGTAACTTTTCCGATGATTTGCCCATCGGCGGTTTCAACTTCGCAATCCGCCAGGTCGAATTCGTAATAACTATCCTTGGGCAGTTTGACCAGTTGATCGGCGGTAATCAGCACACGGGCGTCGCGCAACGATTCCGCCGAGTTCATATCATCGAAGCCTGCAAACTTAAGAAGTATGCGGCCTTTGTGCGGCCTGGAATGTTGCAGTTGCAACGTCGCCAGTTCGCCATTGGCTTTTTTCACAAGCACGGCGTTTAGCTTGGAAAACCTTTCGGGAAAATCGGTGAGCAAATCTGCGATGACTTCGCCACGTATGCCCTGTGGACGGGCGATATGCGCCACGCTGATTAAATCGTCATCCATATCAACAGCTACTCACGGCGCGAACCGGCGATCAAACTATTCCAGGATTTCCAACACGAAACGCTTTTTCAGCTTCGTGCCGGAAGCATTCAGCACGGCACGAATCGCGCGCGCGGTGCGTCCCTGTTTGCCGATAACTTTGCCCAAATCGCCGTCGCCAACGCGTAATTCCAACACGGTCGCCTGATTCCCTTCGATTTCTTTGACTTTGACTTCGTCAGGGCGATCAACCAGTGATTGGGCGATCAACTCAACCAATTCCTTCATTACGATTTCTCCGAATCAACCTGCCGCTGAAAAACGAATCCGGAATTCTGTTAGTTACCGGTTTCGACGGCGGCGGGTTGTTGCTGTTCACTCTTGCGAATCAAGTTGCGAACCGTGTCTGTCGGCTGAGCACCGCATTTCAACCAGTAGCTGATACGGTCGTGATTCAGCTTCAATTCCACCGGTTCGCGGCAAGGATTGTAATAGCCGACGATTTCAACAAATTTGCCGTCGCGCTTGCTGCGTTTTTCGGCCACGATGACACGATAAAACGGCTTCTTCTTCGCGCCTTGTCTTGTCAGTCTGATTGCTAACAAAGCGAATACCTCCAAAACGTAGTTAAAAAGCTTGTGGATTATAGAGGACGTGTGTCCGGTTGTCAGTCGCCACAGAAACCTCTGCGTCGCAATCGGCTACCGCCTCTTCTTCTTTCGTTTGTCTTTCTTCTTGCGCGAACCAACGCCTGTCAGTTTACGCACAACTTTTCCGCGCAACCCGCCCATCATTCCTTCGCCGCCCATCATCTGTTGCATCATCGTTTTCATCTGGACGTACTGTTTCAGCAGGTTGTCAACGTCTTTGACCTTGTTGCCGCTACCCAATGCAATTCTGCGGCGACGTGAAGGCCCAAGAATCAAATGATCTTCGCGCTCTTTCGGCGTCATCGAATTGATGATCGCTTCGGTGCGCTTCATTTCAGCTTCCATCTGCGCCGTCATTTCCGGCGTCATTTTCGGCATTCCGGCAAACATATCGCCGGGCAACATGCTCAGCAGACTTTCCAGCGAGCCGAGTTTTTTCATCTGCGAAAGCTGATCGCGGAAATCTTCCAGCGTGAAAGCGTTCCGCTCCATCTTCTCTTGCAGTTCAAGAGCTTTTTCTTCGTCCACTTCCTGCTGGACTTTTTCGATCAGCGACAGTACGTCGCCCATTCCCAGAATGCGCGACACAATGCGATCTGGATAAAACGGTTCCAGCGCGTCGTATTTTTCGCCAACGCCAACGAATTTGATCGGCTGGCCGATGACTTCGTTGATTGAAAGCGCCGCTCCGCCGCGAGCATCGCCGTCCATCTTGGTCAATATCACGCCGGAAATGCCAACGCGATCATGAAACTCTTTCGCGCTTTTGACCGCGTCCTGCCCGGTCATCGCATCAGCGACAAAAAGCGTTTCTACCGGCTGCATTTCCGCTTTGATGCGCTGCAACTCCGCCATCAACTCATCGTCAATATGCAGACGACCAGCCGTGTCAATCATCAACGTGTCGAAACCGACCTGTTCGCAATGTTGCCGAGCGGCTTTGACCAGTTCCAGCGGATCGTTCAGCCCTTCACCTTCAAAGACCGGTATGTTGACGGCTTTGCCGATGACCGACAATTGATTGCGCGCCGCCGGGCGATACACGTCCACCGAAACCAAGAGAGGGTTGCGGTTCTGATTCTTGTACAGCCATTTCGACAGTTTGCCGGTCGAAGTCGTTTTTCCGGAACCTTGCAACCCGACGATCATCACCGAATTCGGTCGCCGCGAAGTGAACAGCAATCGGCTGGACGTTCCGCCGAGCATCGAAATCATTTCGTCGTTGACGATCTTGATGACTTGCTGTCCTGGCGAAAGCTGTTGCATCACTTCCTGGCCGACAGCTTTGCTTTTAACACGTTCGACAAAGTCTTTGACGACTTTGAAATTTACGTCGGCTTCTAATAGAGCAATGCGAATTTCGCGCATCGCCAAATCCAGATGTTCTGGCGTCAAACGGCTTTCGCCGCGCAGGTCTTTGAGAACCTTTTTTAGCTTGTCTGATAATGACTCGAACATAAGGATTGAACCGGTTTTAACCGCATGTTGACGATCTTGCGGTAAACGCAAAACGCAGAGGGTACAGACCGACCGAAAGTGTGTCAAGGCAAGGACGGAGCGCGCTGAAAACTATTTTCGCCGGTTGACGGCTGGTTGACATTGACGGCGACGGCGATAAATTGCCGCCATGTCATTCGCCAGACTGATTGGAAACGAGCGCAACAAACAAATCCTGCAACGATTGCTCGGCAATGGGCGCGTGTCGGCAACGCTGATTTTTGCCGGACCTGACGGCGTGGGCAAACGGCAGTTCGCGTTGACCTTTGCCAAAGCCGCCAATTGCCAGAAAGCTGTCGGGAATTCATTTGCAACGGACAGTTGTGACGTATGCCTGACCTGTCGTCGTATTGACGAAGGCACGTACGGCGATGTGACGACGATTCAACCCGACGGTCAATTCATCAAAATCGCTCAAACGCGCGCTCTGGCCGAAGAGGTTTATTACCGTCCGCGCGAAGGCCGCCAACGATTTTTCATCATTGACGAAGCTGAACGGTTGCGCGACGAAGCCGCCAATTCCCTGCTGAAAACTCTGGAAGAACCGCCGCCGACTTCGACCTTGATCCTGCTGACTTCCCGCCCGAATTCATTGCTGCAAACCATTCGTTCGCGTTCGCAGCGATTGAACTTCGTGCCGTTGACCACTGCCGAGATGGAAAGCTTCCTGACGGAAAACTATCCACGCCCGGCGGCAGATACGGCTTTGCTGGCGCGCGTTACCGAAGGCCGCATCGGTCAGGCAACCGCGTTCGACCTGTCGGTTTATCGCCAGGAACGCCGCACTTTGATCGAATTGCTTGAACTATTGGCCAGCGGCAAAGACCGCGTTCGGTTGTTGAAAGCGGCGGAATACATCGGCAAAAAAGAGCGCGACGAATTTGAAAAAGAACTCGATTTGATGATGTCGCTGCT
This sequence comes from uncultured Acidobacteriota bacterium, assembly GCA_902825875.1. Classification (GTDB taxonomy): domain Bacteria; phylum Acidobacteriota; class Blastocatellia; order RBC074; family RBC074; genus RBC074. Next base: position 67,399 of record CADECP010000027.1, on the reverse strand, counting down.
GCGCGACGTGTTCCTGTTGGCCAGCGGCAGTTCTCAAAACGAGATCGTCAACGTTGATGTGGCGGACAAGCTGGAACAACTTGCCGGAAAAATCGGCCTGGCCAGATCAATCGGCTGGAGCGAAAAAATCAGCGAAGTTCGTCGCAACTTGCGCGTCAACATCAACCGTCCGGTGGCAATGGAAGCCGCGCTGTTAGGACTGGCCGAAGGGCGAGTTTAACCCTCTGCTGTCAGGCTTTTGGCCGCTCACCAGTCGTTTGACTTTGCCGGTCAAACGACGCTTAATAGCCGCCTGTTTCCTCCCTAACTTCCCGATTTATCGCGGTCTACAGGAACTTTATGAATTACAATTTTGAACTCATCAAACGTTATGGCAAGGTGCTGACGGGAGGCGTTACTTCGCCTGTGATCCTGAACATTTTGATTACGTCTGTCTGTGATATGCGCTGCGTGCATTGTTTTTTCACCGAAGAATTGGACGACAAACCGCGCAAAAAGCTGCAAATGACGACTGACAATCTGGTTCGTATCAGCGAAACGCTGGGTGGCAGTCTGCCGATTCTGATTATCGCGGGCGGCGAACCTTTCACGCGCAAAGACCTGCCCGAAGTCGTCCGAGCCTTTTACGAAAACAACAAACTGGAATCGGTGTACTTGATGTCGAACGGCGGCATTCAACAACGCATCATGCCGGACGTGCAGCGCATTCTGGACGAATGTCCGAACCTGAACGTGACCGTGGCACTCGGCATTGACGGACTGAAAGAAGACCACGAAAAGATTCGCGGCAAAGAAGGCAGTTGGGACAAAGCCATCGGCACAGCGCGACAGCTTCAAGAGATTCAAAAACAGATTCCGCGTCTGGACGTGCAAACCTGCACCTGTTTTATGAACTCGAATCAGGATCGAATTTTCGAGTGGTACGACTTTCTGCGCTACGAACTGAAACCAGATAAGATCAACGTCAATTACATTCGTCCGCCTTCGGCCAAAGCCGAAGAATTGAACATTGACCTGAACCGTTACCGCAAATTGTCTCAGTTGATTGATTCCGATTCGCAAACCGGCGTCATCAAAAACCATTACAAAGGCAAAGGCGGTTACTTCAAGGCGGCTGTGGACATTTACATGCACGAATTGATCGCTCGCACCGAAGAGCAACAGAAAGCCCAGCTTCGTTGTTTTGCCGGAACCACTGGCGGTGTGATTTACGACGAAGGCACTGTTTCAAGCTGCGAAAACTTGGACCCGATTGGCAACCTGCGCGATTACAACTGGGATTTCAACGCGCTGTGGCATTCGCCTGAAATGAAAGTCCGCCGCGAACACGTTAAAAACGGCTGTTACTGCACTCACGAATCGAACTGTTATTACCCGTCACTGGCTTTCAATCCGAAACATCTGATTCAAATCAAAAAGCTGGAACGGCAGTTGAAAAAATCACACATGTCCGAAGGCGCAGGAGTTCTTGAACCTCGCACGGCTTGAAAACCATGACCGTAGTATTTCGTCTTCAAGGCATCGAGTTTGAATGGGATGAAGACAAGGCCGTCGCTAACGTTGAAAAACATGGAATCACTTTTGACGAAGCGGCAGAATCTTTCTTTGATCCTTTCTATCAAACTGGCGATGCAACAGTTGACGAAGAACCACGTAACTTCATCGTAGGTTATACGTTTGATTGGCATTTGTTATTGGTGGTAAGTGTGGAGCGTGGGGTTAGGACAAGGATTATTTCAGCCCGACCAGCTACACGCCAGGAAAGAAGACTTTATGAACAAGATTGATGAATCTGTTGTTACGCAAGAAGGCTTTGAACTTAAGTTTCGCCAGCGCCCTGTTGTTACAGTTGCGGTTCAAATGCCAAACGATGTCGTCGCTTCAATGGAAAAAGTAGCCACTGGCCGCGACATGTCGGTTGAAGCGCTGGTCAAACTTTACGTTGGGCAAGGGCTTCGCCAGGATTTGGCCAGAATGTTTGGGGATCGTGTTCTTGAAACCACGGCACAGGTACTGACACGTCATATTCAATCAGAAGAAGAAGTGTCCGAAATCATCCGGGAAATCCGTTTTCAAACAGCAGCCTAATCTGAACCTTTCAAAAATGCCTGAAGAATCTTCGAAAAAATTCCTGATCATCACTTCGGAAACCGGCGGCGGTCACACCAGCGCAGCCGCAGCCATCGCCGATGGATTGAAGCGATTTGGCGCGGCGGATTGTCTGGTCAATGTCGCGCGCGCAATTGAAGAGTCGCATTACCTGGCTCAGAAGTGCGCCGATTTTTATAACTACTTGCTGCGCCATCACCAGCATTTGATGAAGTATTACTACTGGGCGATTGAGCGGTTCAAACCGAACGAATCGAATCTGCTTTATCGAATGACTTCGCGGTATGTGCGGCAGTTGTTTGAAAAGTATTGCCCCCAAGTCGTCGTCTCGGTTCACCCGATGACTCAGCATTTTTTCGGGCGAATGCTGCGCGAACTGGGTTTGTCGGATCGAGTCCCGTTGGTGACAGTCGTTACCGATCCCTGTTACGGATTCTGGCGGGGCTGGGCCTGCGATGAAGTCAGTTTGTATCTGGTAGCAACCGAAGAAGCTCGGCAACAGTTGCTGGATTACGATGTTCCAGCGGAAAAAATCAAAATCTGCGGCATTCCGATTCACCCGAAATTCCAGTTTCAAAGCGAAGATCACAAACTGGCAGCCCGCGCCGAATTGGGGCTGGAACCGGAACGCTTCACGATGTTCATTAACGCCGGTTGGGTAGGCGGCGGAAACATTCCGCGCATCTTTGAACAAATAGTCGAACAGGGCGAGCAGTTGAAAAACTCGCAAGCCATATTTCTGGCTGGCCGTAACGAAAAGCTACGCGAACAAGTGACAGAGATTGCCCGGCGCGCTCCGTTTCCGACCAAAGTCATTGGCTACACCGGCGCGATGGAAAAGTTGATGGGCGCGGCTGACGTGATGATTTCCAAATTGGGCGGACTGACAACCTTTGAAGCGCTGGCTTCGCGGCTGCCGATCATTGCCGATACAACGACTCCACCTATGCCGCAGGAATCGCAAACCGCTGATCTGATTTCACGCTACAAAGCCGGTGTGCTGCTGGAACGCGCGGCGGATGTAGTGCCGGTCGTGCGGCGACTGATTCACGAACCGGCGCAACTGGTTTCAATGCGAACGGCAGCTTCGCGGCTGGCGATTCCAGATGCAACCAAACGAATCGTTGACGAATTGATGCGAAAAATCGAAGACCGAGTCGCTGCCACCAAACAAGCTGTCGAACCGGAAAGCCACGTCAACCAGCCGTCAATTCTCTAATTTCAAAAATCTACTCAACCAACTTATGGGACTGTTAGAAGGAAAGAAAGCAATCATTACTGGTGGTTCGCGCGGCATCGGTCGCGCACTCTGCGAAGTCTTTGCCCGCGAAGGCGCTGACATCGCCTTCAATTACCATTCACGCGACGATGCGGCGCAGGAGGTCGTGGAGAAGATTCAGTCGTTGGGCCGCAAAGCTCTGGCCTACAAAGTTTCCATTACCGACCGACCGGCGATTAACAAAATGGTGCGGGAGATTCATCACGAATTCGGACGGCTGGATATTTTGGTCAACAACGCCGCCATCAATCGCGCGGATAATTTCGCCACGATGACAGAAAAAGCCTGGCATCACGTCATTGACACAAATGTCCACAGCCTATTCAACGTCACCAAACCAATTTACAAACAGATGATTCGCCAGCGTTCCGGTAACATTCTGAATATCAGCAGCATCGGAGCTTTACGATCAATGCCGACGGCCGTTCATTACGCGACATCAAAAGCCGCCGTCATCGGTTTCACCAAATGTCTGGCGCGCGAAGCCTCGCAATTCAACGTCGTCGTCAATGCCATTGCCGCTGGAATTTTCGACACCGAACTGGCCGAAATGTTGCCGGATCGGTTGCTGGAAATGCACAATTTCTGGGTCGCCAAAGCTCGAAGCGGCAAGCCAGAAGAACTCGCCGAATTCGCCGCGTTCATGGTTTCGGATAGAAACAGTTATATGGTTGGCGAGGTTGTGACTGTGGATGGCGGCAGCATCACATAGGCGGAACACTTCACTCAATTTCATGCTGCCTGGCAAAAAATTCAAAGGCCGATCTGCAATGTCTTGCAGATCGGCCTTTGAATTTTTAAGTTCAGTTTAGGCTCTGGAAGACCTAGAACTGATAGCGCAAGGCAAACTGCATAATACGCGGCTCGCCCTGAATACCGGTGAAGTTGGCAAAGTTCGGCAGCGGAACGCCACCCGGCCCGCCCAGATACGGATCAAGACCAACGCTGAAACCAGTCACGCCTGTAAAGCTTTGATAGTTCGCTGCGTTGAAAACCTCCCAACGGAATTGCAGGTTATGCTTTTCGTTGAATGGCATTTTGAAAATCTTGAACAGTCCGAAGTCAACCGATTTGAATCCGGGATAACGCAGCAAGTTGCGATCTCCGGTTTCGCCTGCACGCGGACTGCGGTAGCTCTGATAAGCAAAGGTCGTATCGCTGAACAAATTCGGAGCCAACGTGCCGCTGCCACGAGTCGGCGAACTCGTCAGCTTTCTGACCTGCACGCCGTAACTACGAACGTTCCAGTTGGTGGCCCAACCGTTGTTGTCGAACGGATCAACCACAGGCAGCCCGCTGCTCCAACGAAAGATTGTGCTGAGCTGCCAGCCGCCGATGATGTAATCGGTAAACGTGTTGGCTTTGCCGAATAAGGCTCTTCCCTTGCCAACCGGCAAATCCCAAACCGAGTTGAAGTTTAAGATGTGGCGAACATCAAAATCCGAAACCGAACGGTTATCGCTTTGGCGCAACGGATTCAAAATGAACGCCGAGCCAAAAACACCGCTGGTTTGCAGACCGGACGCATCGTCCATTGATTTGGACATCGTGTAGTTAAGATCCCAAATCACGGATTTGAAACGCTGGCGAATGCTGAGCGAACCGCCGTGATAGTCCGAACTGCCAATGGTTCCGTACGCGGACAGCGCACCATATTGGCGGTTGTAGAACAGACGGTTGCCCGTACCCAGATCGAGAGCGTCCTGAAGCGAAGTCCAGTCAGTGGCAAATTCGCCACAACCGCCCAGCGCATCACATCCAGGAACGCCAACAGCCATCATGGCGTAGGCCGCTTGCGAATTGGTCAGTCCCGCCCCGACGAAATCAGTGCCGATGTAATTATCAACTGCAGCGGCAACTGCGCCTCTAGCGTAAAGATTGTCGAAGAACGGCAGATTAGGAATTTGCGAAATCGGGGTATTCCTAATTCGCAAATCCTGCAGGATACCCGCTGCCGTGTACCAATCCTGACCTGATCTCGGATCAGTGATATTGTTGATTGCCATCGCGTCGCGCGTAGCCAGCAGATTGCGAGCCTTGCGACCGATGTAGGAAGCTTCGACAACGACACCGGCAGGCATCAACCGACTGTAGGTGAAGTTCCAAACGTAGTTGATCGGCGAAACCAGATTGCTGTCCAGCGAGCCTTCAATACGACGACGGTCATCCAGCGGTTGTTGCTGTGGGAAAGTCAAACTGGTTGGGACAGTGATTCGCGGCAACGAACGAATGTCCATTCCCAAACCGGTGAACAGCGGCGCAGGATTGGTCGTCACGTTGTAGGTATTCGCGGAAATGGTCAGGTTCGATTGGAAACCCAGTGTATTGTTTCCGTCGAAGTTGACCGCCAATGCTTGTCCAAAATAGTCGTTGGTGATGGCGAAGCCGCCACGGAACGTCGAGGCTCCATCTTTACCAAAGACTTTGCCCAGAACTCCGTCTTTGAATTTTGGATTCCAGGCTACGGCAACGCGAGGCTGGAAGTTGTTTTTATCCCAAGGATAAAAATCACGGGCATCGTTTGCTGGACCGGACTTCAGAATCCTGATCGGATCCGTGAAGTTTTGACCGAGCTTCGAAGCCGCGATTCGTCTGTTCAGATAATCTTCCAGTCCAACATCGGGCGAAGCCTGGAACCCCTGAGTTTCATAAACCGGACGGCTCAATCCGTAACGCAGTCCCATGGTCAGCGTCAGGTCTGACCCAACACGCCAAACGTCCTGGCCATAAACGTCATATTCTTCGGTGGCAAACTCACGAGTGGCAGGAGAACCGGTTGCCAGAGGTTTGCCATCCAACCCAAAGTTAAACACCGCCGCGTACTGCGACAAACGACCGATGACCTGCGCCAATGCGATTCGGGAATTGTTCACCCAATCCGTGCGGATGGTCGTGCCGGCTGGCAATGTTGGGAAAAGAGTAGTCAACGAGGCGTTGACCGGCGCACTCACAACCGAACCAGCGCCGGAATAGAACGAATGGTTGGCAATTCCGTTATCAAACGCAGGCGCGAAATTAACTCGCTTGTTGCGGATGATACGAATGTTCGTTCCCAAATCGAAACTATGGTTGCTCAACGGACGCCAGTTGACGTTGTCAGTAATATTCAACACCGGAGTCACGCGGCTGAAATCGCGCGCGTAAGCCCGATCAGAAAATGTCTGGCGGAAAGTGACCGCGTTGACCGACGAATCGCCCAAATTGGTGAAGGCGTCGCGCGTCAATCCAACACGGAAATCATTAATCAGGTTCGCGCTCTTCGTCCAAATGTATCCGAGAGCGAACGCTTTCGGATGGCTCCAATTCCCCAGCGCCGGAGTATCAGGAAATTGTTGACCAGTGACCGATTTGTCGTTCTGGTAATTTCCGCGCAGGAAGAAGTTGTGAGATTCGCTTGGTTTGAAATCAAGGCGGGTGGTGTGCGCGCCCAACTTAACAGGCTGTGCGGCGTTGAAACGGAAACCAGCCGTGTTCAGTCCATCGCCGACCGTGTTGTCATTGGAAGGATACCGCTGAGCAGCATTGGCCAGCACAGCCAATGCCGCCGGGTTGACGTCAACCACCGGAGCGCCGGTTGCCGTGCCGTTGCTGGTTAAGGAATTGATTTGCGACGGCGTCAAAGTGATCTGCTGCCCGTTTGTCGCAAAGAATCTCACTTCGCCACGTCCGAGACTTGCCAGGGGCACTGTTCTGACAACGCTGGTTCCTTTGGCATCGCGCCGTCCTTCGTAGTTGTAGAAGAAGAAAAAGCGGTCTTTGATGATTGGGCCACCCAAACTGCCACCAAAGTTGTTACGGATCAGTTTCGGGCGAGCAACGCCGCTGCGATTGTTAAAGAAAGTATTCGCCGTCGTCACCGTATTTCGGTGATATTCGTACAGATTGCCGTGAAAGGTGTTCGATCCGCTCTTGGTGATGAAACCGACCTGAGCGCCGGACGAACGCCCCTGAGTTGAGTTGGCGTTGACCGTCGTCACGCGGAATTCTTCAACCGTGTCAGGGCTGACGCGAATTACAGGGCTGAACGCTGTGCCGTCCTGTTGATCGTTCGCATCAAGTCCGTCAATGGTCAGGTTGGCCTGATCGCTGCGGCCACCGGCAACATAACCGCTCTGAGTAACGCCAGGCTGCAAGCTAAGCAGGTTGCCGACGTTGCGCGCGTTCAATGGAAGCTGAATGATCTGCTGCGAAACAAAGTTGTTACCAAGACTAGCGTCCTGAGTATTGATGATGTTTTCGGCTGCCGAAGCAGACACATTGACGACTTCGGTCACTTGACCGACTTCGAGCGAAATGCTGACTGACACGCGATTATCCGTCAACGCTTTGACATCATTTATGACGTTCTTTTTGAAGCCATTTGCTTCGACTTCAATAACGTAAGTCCCCGGCGGCACAACGTTGAAGAGAAAACTGCCGTCAGCGGCTGAAGTGGTTTCGCGGCTGAAGTTTCTTTCAGCATTTTTGAGCGTCAATTTCGCACCGGAAATAGCATTTCCCTGTGCATCTTGAACTGTGCCGTTGACCGTGGATGAACCAGTCTGAGCAACAGCCAAGCCAAATGACGCCAGCAAGAAAAACAACAGACCCGCCATTCTAAATGACAGATTCTTTCTGTGAGTCTTGAGTGTATACATTTGTATCCTCCTGGTGGATCGTTTGCTAAATGTCACCACTTCTCGTTTGCCTCATTCCCACAATCTGAATCAATCAGGTTATTAAGTAATGGGGCGCATTGAGGGAAAGCAGTTGTGATCTAGCAGTGGATGGTGATGCTTATCGCTTGAACGTGAAAAAGACGAGCGAAAGATAATTTGGAATTACTACAAAAAGCAAGAACCGTTCCTTCTGGCGAAGTCGGTTTTGCAAACCAAGCAACTAAAGACTTGGCAGCCTCAAACTGTTGCCCTTCAATCGGTTGAAGGAAGTTTTGAAAACTAGATGGGTGCTGGCCGACATCACAAGAAAGTGAAAACCAGTCCCGGCGGTATGAATTTTCGGATCGAATTCAGATTTTTGAACTTGATGGCTGAGGCCAAAACACAAAACGCCGTGCGACAAACGCTGAAAGACGATTCTTTCAGCCCCCTTTACATTTGCCGCACGGCGTTTATTTCCCACTTCAACCTGCGAGTTGGTTGCCGGGAAAATTACGGACGCGCTTTCGGAAAATTTCAAAGTCACGCAGACCATCTGCGGCTCCGAAATACCCCCTTGCTCTCCTCAGGCGCGCCGATCTTGTAAAGAACTTTCAGCATTTTGGGATCGAACGATTTGCCGCTTCTTCCTAAACTTCTTTTGGCGGCGATCAATGATGTCTCCCTCAACTTCTCTCCTGCCGATCCCGTTTGCCTTTCACGCCTGAAGCTATAACAAGGGCTGTGCCAGAATGACGAGCCACTACATTTCAAACAGTTAAAGCGTTGATTGAAATAGGGTTGTCTTTTGGGTGAGATCAATGACGGCGACGATAAGCTGAGCGGATGCTGAAAGCTGCTCACACCAATCGGTGGAGGCTAATTAACGATATGGTGCGTCTGAAAAGCGGGGGAAATCTGGCAAGAATTATTCGGTGGTTTTCAGGACGATAAATGTGGCGAGAGTCTTGGCAATTAATCGCCCGGCTTCGGTTTTGATGTCGGTTTCAATGACAATGCTGGTGCGCCCACGATGGATGACGCGCGAATCAGCCAGGCAAGCTTCGTCGTGAAGCGCAGCGATATAGTTGATCTTCATTTCCAGAGTCGCGCAGCGTTCATTGGTTTCAAGCGTGGAATAGGCCGCCCACCCAGAAGCGTGATCGGCCAGCGAAAAAATCGCTCCGCCGTGAACCCGACCTAGCGATTGCAGCAAGGTTTTGGAAAATGGCAATCGCAACAACACGCGCCCCGGTTCCTGTTCGACAGGTTCAAAACCCAGCAACTCTGCAAAAGGCGACTCCATCCCTCGACGCTGCAAACTTTCGTACTCCGGTTCGGACAATGCTTTTCTCCCAATCAATCGAACACTTCCTTTAGCTTGTTCACACCGCTGTTCCATTGAGCGCGCAATTCCGCTTTGAGCGCAGCCCAAGTCGTCGGATGTTCCGGTTGGCCTTCATAATGAAAAGGGCAAGGCGCAGGCGCGACTTCACGTTGCACTTCGGCCAAATCCGCAGGATCAAACGGAAACGCCACACAGGCAGCAGGAAAGTGTTTTTCAGATGTGTAAATCAAACATGCAGTCGTTTCACCTTCTTCGTAAAAGAAAGGGCATCGAAAAACTATTTTGCAGCAAAGCCCGCAACGATTGCAGCCGCCGCGTTGATAAGGCTTCCAACGGAAAAGCACCTTGTCCGGCAAAACGTTGGACAGCAACCAGCGGCGCGTCGCTCCCCAGGAATGTTTCGTATAAAACAGTCCCGTGATTTTGCGAAACGCGATCTGAGTTTTCTTGCGATAGATTTGCGCTTCGGTCAGTTTGGGCAAATTCAATTCCGGCGTAGGTTTATTTAACGGCTCGATTTGCACCAATCGGTTCGGCATCGGGGTTTTATCCTGCATTCAAAATCTCCCGGTATAAATGGCGGAAACGTCGTCTTGACAGTTTTTTTCCGCAAAAACTGCCAGACGAAGCTTCTGGTTATGGATTAAAAAGAAAAGTCAGGCGTGAGCACTGAATAATAAAATTTGCAGGCCAATGTTTAAGCCCACAATCGCATTCCTAAATTATCGAGCAATCGCCGATCTCTATCCTTTTCAGGATTGGGAGTGGTCAGCAATCGCTCTCCCATAAAGATCGAATTCGCTCCGGCCAAAAAGCACAGAGCTTGGGCTTCGTCTGACAGTGACAATCTGCCCGCGCTCAGTCGCACCATCGAAGTCGGCATCAAAATTCTGGCGGTGGCAATCATCCGAACCATTTCCAACGCGCCAAGTTCAGGCTGGTCAGCCAACGGCGTTCCCGTAACGCGAACCAGCATGTTGATAGGGACACTTTCAGGGTGCGGATTTTGATTCGCCAACTGTTTCAGCAGTCCATAACGATCCGCGCGAGTTTCGCCCATGCCGATAATTCCGCCGGAACACACCGTCACGCCAGCTTGACGAACGTGCGCCAGCGTAGCCAATCGCTCTTCGTAAGTTCGCGTCGAAATTATCTCGCCATAAAATTCAGGCGAGGTGTCCAGATTGTGGTTGTAAGCCGTCAAGCCGGCTTCGGCCAATGCTTTGGCCTGATCGCCGGTCAACATTCCCAACGTGCAACAAGCCTCCAACCCCAACGCGCGAACGCCGCGAACCATTTCCAGCACTGAATCGAACTCGTCGCCCTTGGGTGCGTCGCGCCAGGCGGCTCCCATACAAAACCGCGTCGCGCCTTGTTCTTTTGCCTTCGTCGCCGAAGCCAATGCTTCGCCGACATCAAGCAAAGCGTGACGGTTGACTCCGGTTTGATAATGCGCCGATTGCGGACAATAAGCGCAATCTTCCGGGCAGCCTCCGGTTTTGATGCTCAACAACGTGCAGCCTTGAACCTCTTCGGGGTTGTGATGACGACGATGAATCGTTTGCGCTCGAAACACCAGTTCGGGAAACGGCAGGTTGTAAATGCTTTCGATTTCTTCGACAGTCCAATCAAAACGCAAATTGGTCTGCGGTTCGTGACCGTTGCGGACAAACATGATCTGTGGATTTTTCTCCTATTGGATTTCGAGTTGAGCGGCGGGAAAGATAACGTATCGAACGAAGTCAGTCTACCGGTCGAACCGCCGTCAATTTGCGCGTCGCGGACACATTGTGAATGCGCTTGATCCTGCCTCCCGCATCAAGTTCGCAGAGCGTCACGACCCGTCTGGCATACGGCGATGGAGCTTGCGGATAATCAGTCACCAGCGCCGGCAAACCGTTCAACATCTGCCAACCGAACTTCACTTCGGTCAATTTGGCCAACTGAATCACGCGCAAATTGAACAGCGCGACTTTTGCGCGCCCGATGATCGGTACGCGAGCCGTGATGAATTCGCCGCCGCCGTCGCTCAACTGTCGCACGTCGCCGGCCAGCAGGTTTTCAATTCCGGCGACGTCGTTGCCAGTCAGACAGAGCAAAAACTTTTCCATCGTTTGTCGGGTTCGCGTTTGCAACTCCAGCGTCGGAATCTGGCGCGAATGATCGTAATCGCTCATCGCACGCCGAGCGCGATGCAACGTCGTTTTGACGTTCGATTCGGACATTTGCAGCGCGCTCGAAGTTTCGGCAACCGAATAATCGAATACATCGCGCAGCAACAGCACTGCTCGTTGAGACGGCGTCAGAGCTTCCAGCGCCAGCAAAAACGCGAACGAAACGCTTTCCAGCAAATCGTATCGCGCGCTCGGATCATCGCCAGCCGCCAATTCTTGAAACTGTTTCGAATCGGTTTCAATCGGCGAAGGCAGCCAGATGCCTTCGTAAGCTTGCCGTTTTCTTCGCCGCAACAAATCGCGGCTGAGATTGATCGCCACTTGAACCAGCCAGGGTCGCAACGGTTGATCGAGTTTTGCCGGTGGGCTGTTGATCGCACGAACAAAAGTTTCCTGCACCAGATCGTCCGCGTCAGCGGCGTTGCCGGTCATTCGATAACAGACGCTCCACAGAAACCGTTCGTGCTCTTTGAACAGATGTTCGATCAAACTTGTTGTGGCTTTTGTCGTCACAGAATTTCTTTTCTCCTTCGCTGACGGATTTTGGCGTAGTTTGGAAAATCGCGCCACAGCGGGCTACGATACGCCGCCTATGAATGAACCCAGAAGAGACCAACCTTGCGACCTTGGCGATCTGGCCATCAGAGTTTCCATGTTGCCGCGCGACACCAATCCCGGCGGAACCATCTTCGGCGGAGTCATCCTCAGCCAGTTGGATTTGGCCGGCGGCATCGAAGCGCGCAAACACGCTGACAAGCTGTTCGTCACCGTAGCCATGCGCGGCATCGAATTCATCGCGCCGGTGTTCGTCGGTGATGTCGTCAGTTTTTACACGCGCACGGTCAAAGTTGGCCGCACGTCCGCCACCGTCAGCATCATTGTCGAAGCCATGCGTTACCGCGACAGCGACAACATCGTCCGCGTCATGGAAGCCGAAGCCGTGTACGTCGCCGTGGATGAAGGTCGAAAACCGATTCCGATCAAAGACGAGTAGTCGGGAGTCAAAAATTGACAACCGACTACCGAATCCAGACTACCGACGACTCCCCATGAAAGTTTGCTACTCCGACCGGTACGCCGTTCCCCTTCCCGAAGCCCATCCATTCCCGATGGCGAAGTATCGCCTGGTGCGCGACCGATTGCTGGCCGAAGGCACAATCACACACTGGCATCTGACAGAACCCACACTGGCCAACGACGAAGACATCTTGTTGGTTCATCACGAAGATTATTGGTTTCGCTGCGTGCGTGGCGAATTGACGCCGCTTGAAATCCGGCGCATTGGTTTTCCCTGGTCAGAAGCTTTGGTCAGGCGTTCACGGGCTTCGACGCAAGGAACCATTGTTGCGGCCAGAGCGGCGTTGAAAGATGGCTTGGCGTCGAATCTGGCGGGCGGGACGCATCACGCTTACCCCGATCACGGCGAAGGATATTGCGTGCTGAACGACATTGCGATTGCCGCGCGCGTGTTGCAACGCGATGGTTTGGCCGAACGGATCGTCGTGATTGATTGCGACGTGCATCAAGGCAATGGCACAGCGGCGATTTTCCGGGACGATCCAACGGTCTTCACTTTTTCGATTCACGGCGAGAAAAACTTCCCTGCTCGCAAGGAACAAAGTCGGCAGGACGTTCACCTGCCCAATGGCGTCGGCGACGAAGACTATCTGGCAATTTTGCGGCGACACGTCGGTCAGATTCTGGACAATTTCAAACCCGATTTTGTGTTTTATCAGGCAGGCGTTGACCCGTTTGAACGCGACCGACTGGGCAAACTGAAACTGACAATTGATGGTTTAAAACGGCGGGATGAATCCGTGATTGGCGCTTGCCGCGAACGCGATTTGCCAGTGGTGACAACAATGGGCGGAGGTTATGGCAAAGACATCTATGACACGGTCGAAGCTCACTGCAACACCGTGCGAACCGCGCTGAGCTTGTTTTGATAGAAAAGAAGCCGATTGGTTCTCAACTGCCGAAAACGATCAGAGCTTGTTCTTGCTGAATCAGCACGTGACGGCCTTCGACGTTGACCAATCCGTTTTGTTGCAATCTAGCCAGCGCGCGTGAAACGACTTCGCGCACCGAACCGATGCGAGCGGCAATCTGTTGATTGGTCAACACCAAATCCAATTCCAGCCCTTTTTCCGTTCGTTTGCCGCGCGTTCTAGCTTCTGCCAACAGCCAGCGAGCCAATCGCTGATCCACTTCGCGCAACGACAAGGCTTCGACCAGCTCGGCACATTTTCGCAACCGCCCGGCCAGCAATTTCAACCCAGCCAGTGCGATTTCAGGATGCGCCAGACAAAGCGATTTCACTTCGCGTTTGGCAATGAACAAAACCGTCGTTTCTTCTTCGGCGGCAACTGTGGAAGGATAAGGCTTGTCGTCAAACACCGGCAATTCAGCGATGGTCGCTCCGGCGCGTTCAACGTGAATGACCTGTTCGCGCCCGTCCACGCCTTCACGAAAGGCGCGCAAAGCTCCTTCGACAACGACGAACAACCCGGCGGCTTCGTCGCCAGCAACGAACAGGATTTCGTTACAGCGTAACCGACGCTCGACTGCACGATCAGCCAACGCACTTAACTCTGCTTCGTTCAATTCTCCGAAAAGGATCGTTCGACGCAAGGCAGCGATTTTATCTATGGTCATGGTCGGGCATTGTCGCCGTTCGACAGATTCGATTCAATCCGAAGAAATCATTGCAAAGAGCGGAATGTCAGCGTGGTGACGACCAGAAAGATGACCGAGTAAACGATTTCGGCAATTCCGATTCGTTTCAGGTTCAGGTGAGGTTCGGGGCTGAGCAGGCTGCGTAAAGCGCGCGCCATCACAGGCGCAAACGCGATCAACACAAATAACGGCAGGCTGCGCGTCACAGCCAACGCCAGTAAAGAGCAAAGCAGGAATGAATGATAGCCAGCGCATTGCCGCATTGCGTTTCGTTTGGCTTCGACAGTTTTGGCGTGCAACCAGTTCACGCGCAATTTGACGTAAAACACGCTGCTGGCGAAATAAGCTGCGCTCAACGCCCACAACCAAAAAGCTATTTGCGTCCAGACGCCTTTGGCGGTGTAAAACGCCGCCGGAGCAGTCATTGTCAATCCGACAATAGCCATGACCTCGCTTTGCACCGTGCGGTCTTCAAATTCAGCCGCCTGCCATCCGTTGACCAACAACAGCACTGCTCCGATCAGCGCCAGCGGAACCAGCCAGTAAAGCTTGAAACTCAAAATCAGCGGAGCGCCCGTCAACACAACGATCAATCCGTAAATCATCAACAACCGTCCGGCTTCAACCGATGACTGAGTTTGTCGTTCACGTTTTTGCGCTCGCCACCAAACCAGCAACGATTCGCGCGAAATGAATGCAGCCGTTGCCGCAACCAGCAACAGCAGAACAGGCAAATTGAAACTGCCCGCCACCAGAAAACCCAGCACGAACGGAACGTAAAACATCGCCCAGGCGCCATGTTCTTTGGGCAGTTTCAAAGCGGATCGAAGTTTCATCGGTTTTCTCTCTTGTAAGTTTGGCGGCATCAAACCACGCAAAAATTTTCGTCACGATGACTTAAGTCACTGCTGACGATGCCGCCGACGGCTAAGGTGTCATTGCACTCAAAAATCAAACCTTTGGCAATCGCCCACGGGCAACATCGAAAGGAACATTATGTCCGTCAATGTCATGAACACGATCAGAGAGTTGGCTGTCACCTGGCCGGGAGCAACCCGCGTTTTTGAAAAAATCGGCATTGATTATTGCTGCGGCGGCGGTCGCACATTGGCTGACGCCTGCGCCACGTTTCATGTGCCGATTGACCTGGCGATTCAATCGCTTGAAGAAGCCGGAAAAACCAAACCGGCGGACGATCAAATCAACTGGCAGGCACGATCTCTGACCGATTTGATCGCCCACATTCAAGACACTCATCACGTATTCACACGACAAGAACTCAGCAGGCTGGAACAGCTCGTCGAAAAGGTTTGCTCGCGTCACGGCGAACATCATCCGGAGCTTTTGCGATTGCGCGAATTGTTTTTGCTGTTGCGCGACGATTTGCTGCCACATCTGTTGAAAGAAGAGCAGGTTCTGTTTCCCTACGTCATTCAATTGGAAAATGAAACGGCTGTTCCAATGCCATTTTTCGGCACGGTTCAAAATCCTGTTCGCATGATGATGATGGAACACGACACTGTGGGCGATTTGCTGCGCGAGATGCGGTCGGCATGCGGCAATTACGTTCCGCCACAAGACGCTTGCTTCAGCTACCAGACGCTGTTTCAAGCCTTGCGGGAATTCGAAGCCGATCTGCATCAACACATACATCTGGAAAACAACATTCTGTTCCCGCGAGCAGTCGAGATGGAAACTTAGATTAGTTTTCAGTTGCGCGTATGGTGTCAGTAGCCCGCGCGTAAGCAAGGGCTTGATGTGTGGAAACGGCCCTCCTTTACAGTCGGGCTACCGACACGGGTGCTTCAACTGAAAACAGACCTGGATTCAAACCTTCTGCTTCGCCAATTCAATACTCAAATTCATAAGGAGACCCCGTGAAACGGTTGTGGGTTGTTTTTATCGCAATTTTTGTCTTTTCGTTTGCAGTCCTGGGATGGGTCGGCACAGAGATTTTTCGACAGGCTCCCCCAATTCCGCGCGAAGTCGTGACGACTGACGGCCAGGTGTTAATCGCCGAAGGCGAAGTTTCAAACGGCCAAAACGTCTGGCAGGCAATGGGCGGCATGCAGGTCGGTTCCATTTGGGGGCATGGCAGTTACGTTGCTCCCGACTGGACAGCCGATTATCTGCACCGCGAAGCAGTGTTCATTCTGGATAAATGGGCTAAAGCGGAGTTTGCCAAAGAATACGGCGCGCTGAATTCCGAACAACAGGCTGTGTTGCGGCAGCGATTGCAGGACACAGTTCGGAAAAACAATTACGACCCGCAAACCGGCAAAATCACAATTGAGCCGATTCGCGCCGAAGCATTTGAAAGCAGCCTGAAGCATTACTCGGACGTTTTCACCAACGGCAACAAAGATTACGCCATTCAACGCAACGCCCAACCCGACCCGGTGAAGTTGCACCAACTCACATCATTTTTCTTTTGGACTTCCTGGGCATCGGCCACCAATCGTCCAAACCAAACCATTTCTTACACCAGCAATTTCCCTGCGGAACCGTTGGTCGCCAACACGCCAACCAGCAGCGCCATTGTCTGGACAGGCGTCAGCGTCATTATGTTGCTGGCCGGAATCGGAGCGATGATCTGGCTGTTGGCTGGAAGAAAGCGGGAAGAAGATCACGACGTTCCCAACAGCGACCCGTTGATCGGAGCAACGCTGACTCCATCGCAAAAAGCGACGGTCAAATACTTCCTGGTAGTGTCATTACTGTTTCTGTTGCAGATTTTCATGGGAATACTGACGGCGCATTACGGGGTCGAAGGCGGCGGGTTTTATGGCTTCCCGCTGGCGGATTATCTGCCTTACGTCGTCACGCGCACCTGGCATACTCAATTGGGAATTTTCTGGATTGCGACGGCCTGGCTGGCTTCTGGATTGTTCATCGGCCCGGTCATTTGCGGTTATGAACCGAAAAGGCAAAAGCTGGGAGTGGATTTGTTGTTTGGCGCTTTGCTGGTCGTCGTGCTCGGTTCGATGGCTGGCCAATGGATGAGCGTCGCCAACAAACTGACGGGAGCGGCATCGTTTTATTTCGGCCATCAGGGTTACGAATATGTTGATCTTGGGCGCGCCTGGCAGGCGGCGTTATTTGTCGGTTTGTTGCTCTGGCTGTTTTTGGTGGCGCGCACGGCGATTCCGGCGCTGAGAAAAAATGACAATCGAAAATCGCTGCTGGTGTTGTACCTGATTACCACGGCGGGCATTGCGTTGTTTTACAGTCCGGGATTGTTCTGGGGAATGAAGTCTCATCTTTCCGTGGTTGAGTATTGGCGTTGGTGGGTGGTGCATTTGTGGGTAGAAGGATTCTTTGAAGTTTTCGCCACAGTCGTTATCGCGTTTCTGTTTGCCAAACTGGGAGTCATTAACGCCGAACGAGCGGCCAAGGCTTCGTTGTTGTCCGGCGCGGTTTATATGTCGGGTGGAATCATCGGAACTCTTCATCATCTGTATTTTGCCGGAACTCCGACAGTGGCGTTGGCCTTCGGATCGGTTTTCAGCGCGCTGGAAATTGTGCCGCTGACGCTGGTCGGTTTTGAAGCTTGGGAAAACATCAACCACACCAAAGTTCGTCCCTGGCTGCAACAATACAAATGGGTGGTTTACTTTTTCGTCGCTGTCGCATTCTGGAATATGGTCGGCGCGGGAATCTTCGGGTTTATGATTAACCCGCCGATTGCGCTCTATTACATGCAGGGACTGAACACGACTGCGGTTCACGCTCACGGAGCGTTGTACGGAGTGTACGGAACCTTGGGACTTGGATTGACGCTGTTCTGTCTGCGCGCTATGAAGCCGGAATTGTTGTGGAAAGAATCGCTGATTAAGTTCGCGTTTTGGACGATCAACATAGGCATGTTGATGGAAATCGTGCTGAGCTTGTTGCCGATTGGTTTGCTGCAAACCCAGCAATCGGTTTCCGTGGGATATTGGTCGGCGCGCAGCCCTGAATTTATGCAAACCGATTTGATGCAGTTTCTTCGCTGGGTGCGAATCGTCGGCGACACTGTCTTTGCCGTCGGAGCCGTTGCTTTTGTGTACTTCGCTCTTGATCTGATCTTCAGACGCCCGAAATCACAAAAAGCCGCTTTCCAAGCTTTGACTGAAACTGCTTGAACCCGCTCAGAAGGCGAGGTTCTGAATCTTTTCGGAACTTTGCCTTCTGAAACAAGAATGTCAGTAAATTGCGGGAACCGATTAATCGCCTGCATTTTTTGGCCAGACAATGAAACTCAAACGGCTTACTTACAAACTGTTGTTGATTGTCAGTGCAATGACCTGTGCTTGGGCATTTTCGCCAGGACTGGCCAACCGACAGGATCAGTTTCGTGACGGCGAAGTCATCGGTTACCGCGGCGCAGGCAAAAACGACGCCATCGCCAGGTTACAGCGACGAATCAACAGCGGCGAAATCAAACTCGAACATTCAGACAGCAACGGTTATCTGGCGTCGGTGTTGAAACAGTTGAACATTCCGGTTTCATCGCAAGGGCTGGTTTTTTCCAAAACCAGTTTTCAGTTGCATCGAATTTCGCCGAACAATCCGCGTTCGATTTTCTTCAACGATGAAGCTTATGTCGGCTGGGTTCGTGGCGGAGACTTGCTGGAACTGGCGGCGGTTGATCCGCAATTCGGCGGCGTCTTTTATATGCTGGAACAGCACAAAACCGACAAACCGCGCTTCGTTCGCAACGACGAATGCCTGCAATGTCACACGTCGAATGCCACGCGCAACGTTCCGGGTTTTGTGGTGAGATCGGTTTATCCTGACGAACGCGGTTATCCGATTGCGCCGCTGGGTTCGCACATCACCAATCACGCCAGCCCGTTGATCGAACGCTGGGGAGGTTGGTACGTTACGGGAAAACACGGCGAAGCTCGTCATGCCGGAAACTTGCTGTTCAGCGAATCCAGCAACCCCGAAAAGCCTGAGCAACTGACCGGCGCGAACCTGACCAGTCTGGCCAAAAAATTTACTCCAACCAGTTATTTGTCGGCGCACAGCGACATCGTGGCTTTGATGGTGTTGGAACATCAAACTCAGATGCACAACCTGATTACGCGATTGAATTACGAAACCAAGCTGGCGCTGAACAATCAGAAAGTGATGGACGAAGCCTTGCAGCGCAACGGCGATGAACTTTCAGACAGCACGCGCCGACGCATCGAACGCGCAACAGAAGATTTGTTGCGGTACATGCTCTTTGTCGGTGAAACGCGCTGGCAATCGCCGATCAGCGGCACGACAAGTTTTGCCAAAGACTTTATCGCCACGGCGCAGCGCGACAAACAAGGGCGTTCATTGCGCGATCTGGATTTGCAGAAAAAACTGTTTCGGTATCCGTGCAGTTATTTGATTTACTCCGAAGCGTTCGACGCGCTGCCCAAACCGGCGCTCGATCAGATTTACAAACAACTTTGGCTGGCGCTGACCGGCCAAACCAAAGACAAAGATGTTCTGGACATTGCGCCCGAAGATCGCAAAGCAGTTCTGGAAATTCTCCGCCAAACGAAAACCAATTTGCCTGCGTATTTTCAGCGGGATAACTAATTCACTCGCTCCATCCGCCTGGAATGAGTATTGCCAGAAATCGCAACAACCACAGACTGTTTGGTGGTTTTCCGCGATAACTGAGTAACCAAACGCAATTCAACACAACTGACTGAGCAGATTTCCGCATCGCCATTCAAAGCGATGTGAAAGGGATTCTTTTGCTTATCGCCGCAATGTCGAGCGTGAGAGGTCAGGATGGAAAAGCTGAATGTTCAAGTTCCGGGCGAAAATTATCATCAAGGATTGATCTCCTGTCAGGTGGCCTGTCCCGTTCACACCGACGCGCGCGGATATGTTCGCGCCATCGCCGACGGACGGTTTGAAGAAGCCTATCTGATTGCGCGCGGGCCGAATCCCTTCGCTTCGATTTGCGGACGGATTTGCGGCGCTCCGTGCGAAGCGGCTTGTCGGCGCGGCAAAGTTCCGCGCGTGGATGACGATGGACGCTTTGTCGCCAATGACCGCCCGGTTTCTATTCGCGCCTTGAAACGCTTCGCCTGCGACCAGGCAGGCCCCGAAGCCCGTCCCACCGCCGAAGTTCTGGAAGCCGTTCGATCCTTCGTTCCCTTTGTTGCCGCCAACACCGAAGAAATCGCGGCGCTGCTCAATTCCTGTCTGGATGGCCGCATCGCCAAAGCCAACGGCGAACGCATAGCCATCATCGGCGCAGGCCCCGCCGGACTCGCCGCCGCGCACGATCTGGCTTTGCTGGGATTTGCGCCTGTCGTGTTTGAAATCGAACCCGTCGCCGCCGGGATGCTCGCCGTCGGCGTGCCCGCTTATCGTTTGCCGCGCGAACTGATTCAAAAAGAAGTCGCGGTGATCGAGGCGCTCGGCGTTGAAATTCGCTGCGGCGTGACCATCGGCAAAGACATTTCCTTCGCCGAATTGCGACGCGATTTCGCTGCCGTGTTGATCGCCGTCGGCGCGAAAGCTTCGCGCGGGCTTGGGCTGCCGGGCGAAAACGGGCCGCGAGTATTTGGCGGCGTGGATTTGCTGCGCGCGGTTTCATTGGGCGAGCGGCTGGATATTGGCGGTAATGTCGTTGTCATCGGCGGCGGCAATGTCGCTTACGACGTGGCGCGCACAGTCGTGCGGCAGATTGCTTACGACACGGCGCGCACGGCTGCGCGACTGGCCGGAACGGCGCGCGTGCATCTGGCGTCGCTGGAAAGTCTGGAAGAAATGCCTGCCGACACCGTCGAAATTTTGGAAGGCGATGAAGAAGGCGTCGAACGTCACAACGGCTGGGGGCCGGTCGAAATCCTGCGCGATGGCGAAGGCAAAGTTTCAGGCGTGCGCTTTCGCAAATGCCTTCGGGTTTACGACGAAAACAAAAAGTTCGCGCCGCTTTACGACGATCAAATCACGGACGTGATTCCCTGCGACACCGTGCTGCTTTCCGTCGGCCAAGCGCCCGCGCTCAGTTTTCTGGAAGACGGCGGCGCTGACATTGAAATGATGCGACCGGGTTGGCCGAAAGTTGATCCACGGCTACTGACCACCACCGGCAAAGGCGTTTTCGTCGCGGGCGATCTGGCGCACGGCACGCGGTTGTTGATTGACGCGGTGGCTTCGGGCAAAGCGGCTGCGCGTTCGATTTATCAATTCGTGACGGGACGCACGCTCGCCGCCGATTCCGTTTCGGCGCACAACATCCTTGAACATTACCGCCGCGAACGCGGCTACGAATCCTTGCGCCGCACGGCGGTTCCCGTAATTCATCCCGAAGAGCGATTACATCATCCCGAAACTGTTGTCGAAACCGGCTACACCCGCGCCGAAGCGATGCGCGAAGCTTCGCGCTGTCTGGATTGCGGCGTGACGCCGGTGTTTGACGGCGTGCGCTGTGTGTTGTGCGGAGGTTGCGCCGATGTTTGCCCGACCGAATGTTTGAAGCTGGTTTCGCTGGACAGTTTGGCGCTGAATGGCGACCTCACTGCCGCTATCGAACATTCGCTCGGAACCGATGCCGACCTGAAAGAAAACTCCGCCATTTTGAAAGACGAAGACCGCTGCATCCGCTGCGCACTGTGCGCGCAGCGTTGTCCCGCCGATGCGATTTCGATGGAACGCATCAGCTATTCAACCTTCTGGAGAACCGTATGACTGTCAAAGCCGGTAAACCGCAATCTCGCCTTGATCCTGAACCGATGCCGCGCCGCGATTTTCTGGGGCTGTCGGCGTTGTGGACGATGGCGGGCGCGTTGCTCTTTTCAGCGTTGGGAATGTTGAAACTGCCCAAAGCGGCTGTGCTTTCTTCGCCGTCGAAAAAGTTTTCGGTGACTTTGCCGGAAACGCTGGCCGCCGGAGAAGCCTTTGTGCCGCCCGGTCGCGCCGTGGCGATGTTTCGCGACGGCGAAGGCGTTCACGCCGTTTCCACCATCTGCACGCATTTGGGCTGCGTGGTGAAACCGACGACCGAAGGCTTTGAATGTCCTTGCCATGGTTCGCGCTTCGCGGTTGACGGCGAAGTCACGCGCGGCCCCGCGCCGAAAGCTCTGGCTTGGCTGAAAGTCAGCAACAAAGGCGGCACCTGGGTGGTTGATGAAGAAACCACAGTTCCGGCGGGAACAAAGGAAACAGCTTAACAAGTGTCAGTAGCCCGACCGTGAGGGAGGGCTTGGACTCGTGTGACCGGCCCTTGCTTACGCGCGGGCTACTGACACGAGCTTAGAGAGAAAGCATGAACACTCCAATGATTGAACCACGTTCGGCGTTGCAGGTCTTCCGCGACAATTTGTTGGCGGCTCCGCGACGGTTGCGCGATGCGATGTTTCGCAGCGGCAAACCGACGACGGATCGCACGCGCTCGACCTTTGTGTTCGGCAACGTCTTTTTGCACCTGCATTCGGTCAGAACGCATCGCTGGAATCTGCGCTGGACGACGACGATGGGCTTGGGCATTGCCACGACGGCGGCGTTTTTGATTACGCTGGTGACGGGAGTGCTGCTGATGTTTTACTACAAACCCTACCCCGACGCCGCTTACGATTCGATCAAAGACATTCATTTCGTCGTTCCCACCGGACGTTTCATTCGCAACATTCACCGCTGGGCGGCCAACGTCATGGTTGTGGCCGTGATCCTGCACATGGCGCGAACGTTTTACACCGCAGCCTATCGCCGACCGCGCGAATTCAACTGGCTGATCGGCATGGGATTGTTCGTCATCACGCTGGGCCTGTCGTTTACGGGTTATCTGTTGCCCTGGGATCAACTGGCGTATTGGGCGATCACCATCGGCGCGAACATTGCGCAATCTCCGCGCGAAGTGACGGACGCGCTGAACATGACCGAGTGGTTCGATCCCGGCGGATTCCAACGCCTGTTGCTGCTCGGTTCGGACATTGTCGGCGACGAAGCCTTGATTCGCTTTTACCTGCTGCACGTCATGATTTTGCCGCTGGCTTTGGTGGCGTTGATGGCCGTGCATTTCTGGCGTATCCGCAAAGACGGCGGAATGGTGCGCCCGGCGGATGCCGACGGACGGCTGGAATCCCGCAAGGAAGAAACTTATCCCGTTTTTACCGAAGCGCCCAAAAAGACTTATCAACTGGCCGCCATCGTCAAAGGCAAAACGTCGGTGGTCAATCGCGGGCCGGAAAACACTGTGCCTTCGATGCCGCATTTGTTTTACGCCGAACTGGCCGTGCTGATGTTGACGACGTTGATCTGCATCGGCCTGTCACTGCTTTCCGACGCGCCGCTCAAAGAATTGGCCAACCCGGCAGTGCCTGAAAATCCCGCCAAAGCCCCGTGGTACTTCCTGGGTTTGCAGGAAATGGTCGCCTTTTCCGCCTTTATGGGCGGCATAGGCATTCCCTCCATCGTCATCATCGGACTAGGACTGATTCCGTTTTTGGATCGTGAAGAGCAAGGCACCGGCGAATGGTTCGGCGGCGCGGGCGGTTGGCCGCTGGTCAAACAGGCGATGGTCGTTGGTTTCGGTGCTTCAATTTTGATCGAAGCGCTGGTGATTCGTTTCGGCTGGTTGCGGGAATGGTTTCCCGCCGTGCCGCAACTGGTCATCACAGCGATCAATCCCGGCACTGTGCTGACACTGGTTTACGCCTTGTATTCAGTCTGGCTGGTGCGGCGTTACAACTCCACGCGCGCCGGGGCGCTGGGACTGTTCACTGTGTTTTTGTGCGGTTTCGTCGTGTTGACGATCATCGGCACATATTTCCGCGGGCCGAACTGGGAATTTTTCTGGTCGCCGGCTGACTGGCCGGGTCACTAAAGCCTGTGTCAGTAGCCCGACCGTGAGGGAGGGCTTGGCATTGTGAGTCCAAGCCCTCCCTCACGGTCGGGCTACCGACACGCCGCGCTATTGAGGCGTTATGAACAAGAACAAACATCTGTTGCTTTGGTCGAGCTTGGGCGTGTTCCTGCTGCTGTTTGTCGCCGCCGGTCAGGAAGAATTCGGCAAGGAATGGCGCTCAATTCAAAAAGCCTCGCGGTCATCCGAAGGCGCGCTTGATGTGCGCTTGCGGCAAATCGTCAATCCGACGCTGGGCATTTCCGACCGCTGCGTTTCCTGCCACGTAGGCATGGCTCCGGGCGAATCGGGCATTACCGGCGCGGCAGTCACCGCCGCGCACAAAAACGTAGTTCATCAAACCGCCGATTACGGCTGCACGACTTGCCACGGCGGACAAGGCCGCGCGACTGAAAAAGCCGACGCGCACGGCACGGTGCATTTCTGGCCACAGCCTATGTTGCCGATGAAATACAGCCAAGCCGGATGCGGCACCTGTCACAGTTCGCTGAACGTGCCAAACCTGGCCGGTTTGGAAAAAGGCCGCAGCGCGTTTGAGCGATTGGATTGTCTGGCCTGTCATCGCGTTGAAGGTCGCGGCGGCACGATTCGTCCCGGTGGCGGCGGAATGGAAGGCCCGGATTTGTCGCACGTCGGCGTCAAAGGTTATGTGGCGAATTGGTACGACGCGCACGTGCAGCGTCACGAACAAGCCGCCGAATTGCCGTGGAAAAATTCCTTCGGAGCCATCAGCGAAGCAGACCGCGCGGCTCTCAGCGATTATCTGGCAACGCGCGTCGGCGCATCGAAACTGATCGAAGCCAAAGCGCAGTTCAATTCGCTGGGCTGTCTGGGCTGTCACAAAGTCAGCGGTGTTGGCGGAGACGCCGGGCCAGATTTGTCGCGCGCCGGAGAAAAAGACCCTGGGCAGGCGAACTTCACGCACGTGCCGGGCGCGCCGATTCTGTCGAACTGGCTGGGCGAACACTTCCGCTCGCCGCTGGGCATCGTGCCGGGTTCGCAGATGCCGATGATGGGTTTGAATGAAAAGCAGATTGATTTGCTGACGATGTATGTGCTGTCGCTGCGGCGGCGCGAATTGCCCGGCGCGTATTTGCCGAAAGACCGCGTCAGCGCCTTGCGCTTCGGCGCGCGCGAATTCGCCACCGACGGCGCAACGATCTTCAGCGCCATTTGCGCCGGTTGCCACGGAGCCGATGGCAAAGGCGCGCGCTATCCAGGCATTCCGCCTTTCCCGAACATCGCCGGGCCGGACTTTCTGCAAGTCGCTTCGGACGAGTTCATCACCGAAACCATCAAGCAAGGTCGCCCCGGTCGCAAGATGCCTTCCTGGTCTTCTGAAGCCGGTTTGAAGCCGGAAGAGATTGCGCGCGTCGTGGCTTATTTGCGGCAACTCGGCGGCAACACTGCGTTGGTGACTGATACCAACCCGCCGCGCTGGGTCAAAGGCAATGCGGCGGAAGGCGTGAAGCTTTTCGCGGCTAATTGTTCCGGCTGTCACGGCGCAAAAGGCGAAGGCGGCGAAGGCCCCGCGCTCAACAACAAAGTGCTGCTTTCAACCGCCAACGACCGCTTCTTTGTCGAAACCATCGGCAAAGGCCGTCGCGGCACGGCAATGAAAGGCTTTCTTGAACCGTCGCCAGTGCGGCGCGCGCTGACGCAGGCGGAGATCGAATCCATCATCACCTTCATTCGCAATTGGGAGACAAAGAAATGAAGAAAGAACTTTCCCGACGAGATTTTCTGCAAACAGTCGCGGCTGCCGGATTCGGCGCGCTGGCGGCTTCGGCGGCCAACGCCTGGGAGTTGCAAGCGGTGACCAACCCGCTGGCGACTTATCCTGATCGCGGATGGGAACGCGTTTACCGCGATTTGTGGAAGTACGATTCCAAATACACCTTCACCTGTGCGCCGAATGACACGCACAACTGTTTGCTCAACGCTTACGTGCGACAAGGCGTCATCACGCGCATCGGCCCGACGATGAAATACGGTCAAGCCAAAGACCTGAACGGCAAAGGCGCGACGCATCGTTGGGACCCGCGCGTTTGCCAAAAAGGCCTGGCGCTGACGCGGCGCTTTTATGGCGACCGGCGCGTCAATCAAACGATGGTGCGTGCAGGGTTCAAGCGTTGGTACGAAGCCGGTTTCCCACGCGGCAAAGATGGTCGCCCGGATGAAGAATACTTCCAACGCGCCCGCGATGAATGGGTGCGTTTGCCGCATGCCGAGGCCGCGAAAATCGTTGCCGCCGCGTTGAAAAACATCGCCGAAACTTACACCGGCGAAGCGGGCAAACAACGCCTGAAAGCTCAGCATTACGACGAAGCCACGATTGAAGCGACGGGCGGTGTCGGCACGCAAGTGCTGAAATTCCGAGGCGGCATGCCGCTGCTGGGCGTGACGCGCGTGTTCGGCATGTATCGTGTGGCGAATTCGATGGCGCTGCTGGACGCGCATATTCGCAAGGTCGGCCCGGACAAAGCGGTCGGCGGCAAAGGCTTCGACAATTATTCGTGGCACACAGACCTGCCGCCCGGCCATCCGATGGTGACGGGACAGCAAACCGTCGAGTTTGACTTGTCCGCCGTCGAACACGCCAAGACGGTTGTCGTCTGGGGCATGAACTGGATTTCAACCAAGATGCCGGACGCCCATTGGCTGACCGAAGCTCGATTGAAAGGCACGCGCGTCGTCGTCATCGCTTGCGAGTATTCGTCAACTTCGAGTAAAGGCGATGATGTCGTCGTCGTTCGTCCCGGCACGACGCCCGCGCTGGCTTTAGGCTTCGCCAACGTCATCTTGCGCGAAGGTTTGTGGGACAGGGAATACGTTCGGCAATGGACGGATATGCCCGTGCTGGTGCGTATGGACACATTGAAGAATTTGCGCGCGCAGGATGTGTTCGGTCAGGGACAGGCCGCATTGAAAAACACCGTCGTGTTGAAGCCGGGCGAAAAAGAACCGGCTCCGGCAGCGCAAACCACGCAGAATTACACGACTGAAAAACTGCGCGGCGAATGGGGCGATTATGTTTGGTGGGATCGCGCCAGCAATTCACCCAAGATGATGACGCGCGATGAAGTCGGCAAAAACTCCAAAGTCGGCGACGCGCTGATGGAAGGTTCCATCGAAGTCACGCTGGCCGACGGCAAGAAGGTTCGCTGCCGCCCGGTGTTTGATTTGGTCAAGGAATACGCCGCGCACTTCGATCCCAAAACGGTCGAAGAAATCACTTGGGCGCCTGCCGCTGCGGTTGAATCGCTGGCGCGCCACTTCGCGCAGAATCCCGGCACGACTTTGTTCGCCACCGGAATGGGGCCGAATCAGTTTTTCAACAACGACAACAAAGACCGCGACATCTTTTTGCTGGCCGCGCTGACCGGCAACGTCGGCAAGATTGGCGGGAACGTTGGCTCCTACGCCGGCAATTATCGAACTGCGCTTTTCAGCGGTTGCCCGCAATACATCAACGAAAATCCTTTCGACATTGAACTCGATCCGGCCAAGCCCGCGCGTCCGAAACAATACTGGCGCGCTGAATCGGCGCACTATTACAACCACGAAGATCATCCGCTGCGCGTCGGCAACAAACTGCTGACCGGCTCGACGCACATCCCGACGCCGACCAAATCCATGTGGTTCGCCAACGCGAACTCGATTTTGGGCAACGTCAAATGGCATTACAACACGGTCGTCAACGTGTTGCCGCGCATTGAAATGATCGCCGTCAATGAATGGTGGTGGACGGCTTCGTGCGAATGGGCGGACGTGGTCTTCGGCGTGGATTCCTGGGGCGAATTAAAGCATCCCGATATGACGGCTTCGGTGACGAATCCGTTTTTGTCTGTCTTCCCGCGCACGCCGATTCCGCGCATCTTCAACACTATGGGCGATATTGAAGTGATGGCGTTGGTATGCTCGGAAATGGCAAAACTGACCGGAGACAACCGCTTCAACGATTACTGGAAATTCGTCCGCGAAAATCGCACAGACGTTTACCTGCAACGAGTGCTGGATCATTCGACCAACACGAAGGGCTACAAGTTCGCTGACCTTGAAGCCAAAGCTCTGGAAGGCGTGCCCGCGTTGATGAACAGCCGCACGACGCCAAAAGCCGTCGGTTACGATCAATTGACCGATTCGACGCCGTGGTACACCAAGAGCGGTCGGCTGGAAATGTACCGCGAAGAAAACGAATTCATCGAAGCTGGCGAAAACCTGCCCGTGCATCGCGAACCGGTTGATTCAACCTTTTATGAACCGAACATCATCATCGCGCCCAAACACGAAGCTTTGCGCCCGGACGGGCCTGAAGTTTACGGCGTCAAACGCGACGACCTGTCGTGCGAAACGCGCTGCGGACGCAACGTGGTTTATTCGTGGGCGGAAGCAAAAAAGACCGCGCATCCGCTGATGAAAGACGGCTTCAAATTCATCTTCCATACGCCGAAGTTCCGTCACGGTTCGCACACCACGCCGGTGGACGTGGACATGATCGCCGTGCTGTTCGGGCCGTTTGGAGATTTGTACCGCCGCGACAAACGCAAACCCTTTGTCACGGAAGGGTACGTTGACATCAACCCGACCGACGCGCGCGAGATGGGAGTGCAGGACGGCGATTACGTCTGGATTGACGCCGATCCCGAAGACCGACCGTTCCGCGGCTGGCAAAACAACAAGAAAGATTATGAAGTCGCGCGCCTGTTATGCCGCGCTCGTTACTATCCCGGCACTCCGCGCGGCGTGACGCGCATGTGGTTCAACATGTACACGGCCACGCCCGGTTCGGTGCAGGGATCGAAAGAACGCGCCGACGGTTTGGCCAAAAATCCGCGCACGAATTATCAGGCGATGTTCCGTTCCGGTTCTCACCAATCGGCCACGCGCGGCTGGTTGAAACCTACGCTGATGACCGATTCGCTGGTACGCAAAGAAATGTTCGGACAAGGCATAGGCAAGGGTTTTCTGCCGGATACGCATTGTCCGACCGGAGCGCCGCGCGAGTCCTTCGTCAAAATCACCAAAGCCGAACCCGGCGGCATCGAAGGCCACGAACTCTGGCGACCGGCGGAAATCGGCATCCGCCCGAAATATGAATCAGAAGCGATGCAAAAATATCTGGCTGGCGGCTTCGTCAGCGAATAACAACGGTGTCAGTAGCCCGACCGTAAGGGAGGGACTGACCTCACAACCCAGCCCTTCCTTACGGTCGGGCTACTGACACGCGGAGGAACAATCATGGCTCGTGTACACAATTGGCAACTCGGCAGAGAAATGTCGTACTGGTATCCCGAAAGTCGCCCGAACAAACAATTCGCGGCGGTGTTCGATACCAACAAATGCATTGCCTGCCAGACCTGCACGCTGGCTTGCAAGACGACTTGGACTTCGGGCGTTGGGCAGGAATACATGCTCTGGAACAACGTCGAAACCAAACCTTACGGCTTTTATCCGCTCGCGTGGGATTTGAAGCTGCTGGAAATGCTCGACGGCCAGAAATGGAGCGAGAAGGAATACGAAGGCCAGAAGCTGCACACTTACGAAGGTCAGACGATTTTCGAATCGGCTCCGGCGGGCGAGCGCGTGCTGGGTTGGCGGCCTGAAGACATTGATTACGCTTACCCGAACGTCGGCGAAGACGATTGCGCTGGGCAGGTGGATGGCGGAGCGAGTTTTTCGCTGCAACACATGGCGCAGCACATGGCCTGGTTTTATTACCTGGCTCGCATTTGCAATCACTGCACCTACCCGGCGTGTCTGGCGGCGTGCCCGCGCGGTTCGATTTACAAACGTCCTGAAGACGGCATTGTGTTGGTGGATCAAGGGCGCTGTCGCGGTTATCAGGAATGCGTCAAAGGCTGCCCTTACAAGAAAGTCTTTTTCAACGCGATGACCGGAACTTCGGAAAAGTGCATCGCCTGTTTCCCGAAAATCGAGCAGGGCATTCAGCCGCAATGTTTTGAAAATTGCATTGGCAAAATTCGGCTGGCCGGGTTCATCAACACGCCGGACAAAGCGCAGGCGGACAACCCGATTGATTACCTGGTTCACATTCGCAAAGTCGCCTTGCCGCTGTTTCCGCAACTCGGCCTGGAACCGAATGTTTATTACATCCCGCCGATCCACGTGCCGCACTCGTTCACAAAACAGATGTTCGGCCCCGGCGTGGACGATGCGGTGAAGACTTATCGCAACGCGCCGAACGATCCTGATTTGCAGGGGCTGCTGGCGTTGTTTGGTTCGTCGGAACAAATGATGACTCGCTGGCGACGGCAGGGAGATTTTGTCAGCGGCATGCGGGACGACGGCAGCGAAGCAGTGCGCGTGCCGATCAAAGAACCGGTTCACGTGCGACAACCTTATGACCGGCTCTATCAAATTACTCGCACGAATTGTCCGTAGCAGGTACGCCCGCGCCCTCGCGGGCAGGCGTTGCAAGACGCCCCATCCAAACGAAGAGAGCTAACGAAGTGTTAGGCCTTTGTGACCTAGCAAACCTAACGACAACGAAGTATCAGCACAAAGGAGGATAGTTTATGAAGCACCTTAAATACTTGAGCAAAGAGCCATTGATTCTCTTGGTTGGTTTACTGATGTTAGTCTTCAATTGTGCAAACGCTCAGCCACCATCAGTTTGTGA
Organism: uncultured Acidobacteriota bacterium; assembly: GCA_902825875.1. Lineage (GTDB taxonomy): Bacteria > Acidobacteriota > Blastocatellia > RBC074 > RBC074 > RBC074. The sequence continues at coordinate 36,689 of CADECP010000027.1, read as the reverse complement.
CACCGTATTGACTCAAAAGGCATTCAATACCACGGAGTACTCACAAACCTCTCGAATCATGCTCAAGAAACGTGATGATGTGTGCAGGTCTGAATACAATTCTGCTCAGGAAGCATATTCGTCCGCACAACAAGCTGGCGGCAGCCTAGGCTATGGTCCATGGAGTGTAGGTTTGTCAGACGCACGCCAAAACTCTAATGGCAAATACACAGTCGCTGAGTCTCGCTTTTGTAAAGCCAGCGCAGAAGAGCTTAGCTCGTATACTGATACCTCTTTCCGCCAGCAAGTCGCCAACATCGCTGTTTCTGCCTGGCTAAGTTGCATCAAAACTTTCAAAAACAACCAACTCTATATTCGGTATTCGTTAAACTCTGATGGGTCTGGATTGACAGGAGACATATTCAGGTCTTTCAGTGAAGATAACGCCCATTTTGGAGAGGTTACAGGTATTGCTGTTAATGCCAGAGAGAGCAAGGGACTGTCTTGTAAAATTGACACCCAGAACATTCCTATCAATCAGAAAGTAACAATTCAGCTTGTTAAAACCCCAACATCTTTTGACTGTATAAAAGACCCAAATGCGGAGATGCGCGTCTCACTTCAGACTTCATTAGGTAATCAAGGGTGGATAGTTTTGCCAGCGAAAAGTCCGGCTAAGAAACAACAATATCAACCTATTGATTCAAAACCGACAGCAGCCACGTACTACTTTGGTAGGGAATGTACTTTTGAAAACTCTACTAACACAAATGCGAGAAAATTTGATGATACCGATCAAACTGTAGTGACGCATAATTCAACGACTTGTCCCCCAGGTAGGGATTGCGAGAAGAGTGGTGGCGGAGATGCAGGGTTTGACATTCCGCTCCGGTATTACGGACACCGAGTTCGAATTGAGTTTAAGTACACAGTTGAAAAGGGAAGCGCACGAGTCGCCGTTGATATTTATGGCCAGGGAGTATTAGGTTTTCAAGGAGAAGAGCGAGGAATCAATTGGACGGGGCGAGACTTTTTAATTGGCCAATTGCCAACAGACGGTAGGCTAAAAGGCATCATCCGCATAAAGAGAGACAGTCAAGTTAGAATACATTGGGCAAAAATAGAACTACTCGATTAATAATGGGGTAATAGAAAGATACCCATTGACCTAACTAACAGTTTGCCCGCGAGGGCGCGGGCGCACCCAAAGGCAATCTTATGAACAACACCATTCGACTGTTTATTGCGCTGGCTTTGTTCAGTTTGACGGTTTCAGGTTGTCGCAGCACCGTCGCCACGACGACCGAAGTGGTCGCCATTCAGTTGAACGCCGTACCCACCGCGCCAAACGACGCGGCTTGGGATGAAGTCCCTGAACATCCGGCCAAGTTGTTGTTGCAGGATTTGGTCGAACCGCGCCTGATGAAAGCTTCGACCGCCGAAGTCCGCGTGCGCGCCATCACCAACGGCAACGAAGTCGCATTCCGTTTGGAATGGGACGACAAATCAAAAGACGACCTGCCCGGCCCTGCGCGGTTTATGGATGCTTGCGCCGTGCAGGTTCCCGCCAAACTGGAAGCCAACGTTCCTGACCCGCAAATGGGCGGGCAAGGCAAAACCGTTGAAATTACTTATTGGCGCGCGGACTGGCAGGCTGCTGTGGATGGTCGCCCGGATTCGCTGAAAGAGATTTATCCGAACGCAAGCATAGATGGTTATCCGTTCGAGGCTAAGTCGTTGGAGAAAGGCTCCGCCGCGCAAACCGAAATGGCGACGCGGTACGCTCCGGCGCGCGCTCTGGGCAACCGTCGCGTAGGCCCGCGCGAAGCTCCGGTTGAAGATTTGATCGCCGACGGGCCCGGCTCGCTATCGCCTGCGCCACCGGCTGGGTCCAAAGCCAAAGGCGTGAAATCCGACAACGGTTGGTCAGTCGTCATCACTCGCAAATTGCCGAACGGCCTCGCTCCCGGCGCGCGCACCCAAGTCGCTTTCGCCGTCTGGGAAGGCGCGCAGCAAGAAACCGGCGCGCGCAAAATGCGAACCGGCTGGGTTCCACTTTTGATGAAAGGAGCGGAAACCAAATGACCGCCGCCAACGCCACTGTTCAAAATCAACTGCTGCGCGAAGCCGCCGAATGGCGTTTGCTGAGTTTGCTGTTTGAATGCCCTTCGCCGGCCTGGCGCGAACAGGTGCAAGCGTTGGCGGCGGAAGTTGCCGACGCCGATCTGAAAGCCGCCGCCAATGTCGCGCAGCGTGAAGCGGGCGAAGGTTTGTATCATTCGATTTTCGGTCCCGGCGGTCCCGCGCCGGGACGCGAAATCAGTTACCGCGATTGGACTCAGCCGGGTTATTTGCTGTCGGAGTTGACGAGTTATTACGACGCCTTTGCCTATCAATCAAAAATTGTCGAAGCGCCGGATCACATTTCAGTCGAAACCGGTTTCGTCGCTTATCTGAAACTGAAAGAAGCCTACGCCGAATCCATTGGCGACACCGAACACGCCGCCGTCACGCGCGAAGCCGCGCAGCAATTCATCAACGATCATCTTTCAACGATGACCGAACCGTTGGCGCGTTCGCTGGAACATTCCGGCGTGGAATATCTGGCGCTGGCGGGCAAAGCGTTGTTGGCGCGCGTCGGCCCGAAACGCGACCAAAGTTCCAAACAAAACCTGCCTGTGCTTTCGCTGGATGAAGATTCGGAGTTTGCCTGCGCCGAGGCGTGATAGGACTTATGCATGTGTCGGTAGCCCGCGCATAAGCAAGGGCTTTTTTCACTAAACCCAAGCCCTTCCTGACGGTCGGGCTACTGACACTGCCGTTTTTTGCGTAAGCCCTACGTGATTGAATTGATGGTTTCAAGCTTAGGGGGAAATTTCCGCACCTTGTCTGCGGGCGGACACTCCGCCGGATTCAATCATACCTTGAAATATCTGCCATTCCGCTCAATCCTAAGCAGGCACGCCGGTTGCATTTTACAAGCTTCAACAACGATTTGGTGAGGAAGATTCCCCACCTGCTGACTGGTACAACAATGAAACTCCGAAAATTACGAAGCATTATTTTGGCTGCGATGGTTGGCGTGTCCGTAGGCGTTGGCGTGTACACGTTTGTTTATGCCAAAGGCTATTCGTACATGACCAACAACCCGGCTTCGTGCGCCAACTGCCATGTGATGAACGAACAATACGACGGCTGGTTGAAGTCTTCGCACCGCGCCGTTGCCACTTGCAACGATTGCCACACACCGCCGGGAACCATTGGCAAATATGCCACCAAAGCCTCCAACGGGTTTTGGCATTCGTTTTATTTCACCACCGGCGGATTCCACGAACCGATTCAGATCGGCAAACGCAATCTGGAAATTACCGAACAATCTTGCATGAAATGTCATTCCGACCTGACGCAGGGGATTTCGGCGCATTCGGCAAAAGGCGACGAAGGCGTTTCCTGCGTACGCTGCCATCGTTCGGTCGGACACATGCACTAAATCACGTTTGTAGTTCCGCCTTTAGGCGGCAAGATTGGCGCACCAACGCCGCCGCCTAAAGGCGGAACTACGAACATCACGATCAAGAAAACTTATGACCAACAATTTTCAAACAAACGGCGAATCCAGATGGAGCAGACGCCGATTCATTTTGTTGACGGCATTGATTGCTACGCTGGCAACCATCGGCGGCGTAGCGCTGTTGATGAACATCTTCGAGCATCGGCAGGAAGGCAAGAATCCTTTCTATCGCGTTGTCGAACTCACCGACGAAACCGAAGACCCGGCTGTCTGGGGCAAAAATTTTCCGTTGCAATACGACGATTACAAACGCACTGTGGACATGGTTCACACACGGTTTGGCGGCAGCGAAGCCGAACCACGCACGCCCACTCAAGCCGATCCGCGTTCTTTTGTCGCGCAATCAAAAATCCAGGAAGACCCACGCCTGAAAACTATGTGGGCGGGTTACGCCTTTGCCAAAGATTTCCGCGAAGAGCGCGGCCACGCTTTTATGCTCGACGATCAGACTTACACCGAACGTCAGCAGGTGGTGAAACAACCCGGAACCTGCATGCACTGCCACGGTTCGGTTTATGTGCCGTACAAAAAACTCGGCGGCGGCGATTTGGTCAAAGGCTTCGAGATCATGAACCAGATGCCATATACCGAAGCCCGCACCAAAGTCTCGCATCCCGTGGCCTGCATTGATTGTCACGATCCAGCGACGATGCAATTGCGAGTAACCCGCCCCGGTTTCATCGAAGGCTATCGCGCATTCAAAGCGTCGCAAGGCGTGCCGAATTACGACGTGAACGCGATGGCAACGCGGCAGGAAATGCGCTCGTTTGTTTGCGGCCAGTGTCATGTTGAGTATTACTTCAAAGGGCCGGAAAAACGGCTGGTCTATCCGTGGTCGAAGGGGCTGAAGGTAGACGAAATCATGGCCTATTACGAAGAAGTCGGTTTCAAAGACTGGACTCATGCCGAAACGGGCGCGCCCGCCTTGAAAGCTCAACATCCCGAATTCGAGCTTTACAACCAGGGCATTCACGCGCGTTCGGGCGTTTCCTGCGCCGATTGCCACATGCCTTACAAACGCGAAGGCGCGCTGAAAATCAGCGACCACCACGTCAACAGTCCGTTGCTGAAACTAAATCGTTCGTGCCAGACCTGCCACAAATGGCCGGAAGAAGAATTGAAAGCGCGCGTCGAAACCATTCAGGATCGGCATTTCAAACTCCGCAACATTGCGATGGATTCGCTGATGGACCTGATCGCCGACCTGAAAGCCGCCAAACTGACCAATCGTAGTGACGCCGGTTTCACAACGGCACAAAACTTCCAGCGCAAGGCGCAGTTCTACATGGATTTTGTCGAGGCCGAAAATTCCACCGGATTCCACGCGCCGCAGGAAGCCGCGCGCATTTTGGGCGAATCCATCAACTTTTCGCGGCAAGGCCAAAACGCTTTGCGCGGACAAATGCCGGCTGCAACTCCAACGCCTGCGATGGCGACAAAAGCCGCCTCTGCCAAAACCGGCAAACCAAGCGACACCGGGCAAAAGGTCGCTAAAAAGTAGATCACTCAATCAGGCGGCGCGGTCACAAAACGCGCCGCCTTTTTACTTGCGAGGAGGGTTTATGAACCCGCAAAAAATTCAATCTGTATTTTTATTCGTTATCCTGATTCTTTTTGTCGCGCTTTGCGCCAACGCGCAGTCAACTCAAACGGCTTCAACCACGCCGTCACCTTCGCCAACTCCCGCAGCCAAACCGGCAACAGCGCCCGCGCCGATTAAACTCGGCAAAGTTACATTGTCCGGCAGTTTGCGGCTGCGCTTTGAAAGCTGGGATTGGTTTGAATCGAACACTGCTGAAAACAATTACAACTTTGGAGCGGCTACGTTGCGCGTCTCGCTCAGCCAGCAACTGGAAAAATTCGAATGGCAGGTGGAAGCCGCTGCGCCTTTGCTGATTGGTTTGCCGAACAACGCCATCGCTCCCGCACCGCAAGGTCAACTCGGTTTGGGCGCGGCTTATTACGCTGCCAACGGTCGGCAAGACGGCAGCATTTTCATCAAACAAGGCTTTATCCGCTTCAAAGGTATTGGCGGCGACAAGATGAGCAGCTTGAAACTCGGACGATTTGAATTTGCCGATGGCAGCGAAATCACGCCCGCCGACGCTTCGTTGGCGACCATCAAACGCGATCACATCGCGCAACGATTGATCGGCCCATTCGGCTTCACGCACGTCGGACGCAGCTTCGACGGCGCGCATTTTTTCCGCAACGCCAAAGTCGGCAACTTCACCTTCGTCGGCGCGCGGCCAACTGAAGGAGTGTTCCAACTGCGCGGATGGAATCAACTGGACGTGGATTTTTACTACGGTTCGTTTAACAAAGGGTTCAAGACGAAAACTTCGGAAAGCGATATGCGGCTCTTTGCCTTGCATTACCACGACGGTCGTCGCGTGCTGAAAACCGATAACCGGCCAACCGCTGTGCGCGCTGCTGATGTCGAAAAGATTCGGCTGACGACCGTCGGCGGGCATTACATCGGCATGACGAAAGCCGGTTCCGGCAAAGCCGACGCGCTGCTGTGGGGAGCCGGGCAATTCGGCGAATGGGGCAAGTTGGATCATCGCGCCGCCGCCATCGCCGCTGAAGCCGGGTACCAATTTGGCGGCAACAAAACCGCCGACAAGATCAAACCCTGGATTCGTGCCGGTTATTTCCGCAGCACAGGCGACGGCGATCCGAACGACACAACGCACGGAACGTTTTTCCAGGCTTTGCCGACGCCGCGCATTTACGCGCGGACTCCATTTTTCAACATGATGAACAACGAAGACAGCTTCGTGCAGTTGCGACTGAAACCGCATGCCAGAGTGGCGCTGCGAACCGACGCGCATTATTTACGGCTGAACAGCAAACGCGATTTGTGGTTTGTCGGCGGCGGAGCGTTTCAGAAACAAACCTTCGGCTTTGTCGGACGTGCCGTCAACAACGCCAAAACGCTGGGAACGTTTGTTGATGTCAGCGCGGATGTGACGATTACTCCAACCACTGTGATGACGTTTTATCTGGCTGGCGTGCGTGGAGGCGATGTCGTTGAAGGAATTTATCCGGCAGGAAAAAATTTGCGGTTTGCTTATCTGGAACTGACCAAACGCTTCTGATCCTCACTGCCTCCTGAACAATCAAAAGCCCTGCCGAGCATCACTGCTTGGCAGGGCTTTTGGTTTACACGATCCAGAAGCTTACCAACCCATCGCATACCGCCCGCGCCGAACGTCTGCGCCCGCCTGAATCAGTTTGGTTTTCGGATCGAAAATGACAATGGTCGGAGCGGCAGATGGAGCAAAATCGTCGCTGACTTCGACTTTGTGGCCGCGCCGTTTCATTTCCGCCGCCAATGCTTCGCCCATGCGTTTTTCTACAGTCATGCTGCCGGGGCTGAACGTGTGATCGCTGAACGAGCTGACAAAATGCCGCGTCTCGAACCGTGCGGCTTCGACAGCCTGTTGAGGGTTCATGCCGAATTCGGTGATGTTGAACAACACCTGCATCAGGGCTTGGTCCTGATTGTCACCGCCCGGCGTCGAAAGCGCCGCAAACGGCTGCCCGTCTTTCATCACCAATGTCGGCGACAGCGTAATGCGCGGACGTTTTCCGCCTTTCAATTCGTTCGGGTGGCCGCGTTCGAGCAGCGCGCTCTGCAATCGCGAAGAAATCGGAATTCCTGTGTCTCCGGCAACGAACGCCGGAAGCCAGGCTCCACTCGGCGTTGCCGAAAAGACGTTGCCTGCCGCGTCAATCACATTGACGCAGGTCGTGTCGTGAGCGCGTTCGGCTTCGGGAATGTCAATTTGTGGCAAATTGAACCCGATCAATTGAGCGATGGCTTTTTTGTTCACCGGGTCGCCCGGACGCTGTTCCAGCGAAGCCTTTTTCGGATCAATCAACGTGCGGCGCACGTCGGCATATTCTTTGGACAGCAATTCCGCGCCGGGAACTTTTTCAAAACGCGGATCGGCGTAATACCGGTCGCGGTCGGCGAAAGCCAGCTTGATGGCTTCGGTAATGGTGTGAACGTAATCCGGCGAATTGTGCCCCATCGCCTTCAGGTCGTAAGTTTCCAGCAGGTTCAACGCCTCCAGCATTGCCGGCCCCTGTGACCAGAACCCGACTTTGTACACGTCGTAACCGTGAAAACTGACTTTGGTCGGTTGGTCAATGTCGGCTCGAAACTCGGCCAGATCGCCCGTGCGCATCAAGCCACCGGCTTTTTCAATCGCATCGCAATATCGTTTGCCGAGTGGCCCACGGTAAAAGTAATCTCGCGCGGCTTCGAGCGCAGCAACGCGGCCTCGCCGGGCATTTTTCCTTTCGACTTCGACCAGTTCGCGCAGCGTTCGCGCCAGATTCTTCTGAACGAAAATGTCGCCGACTTTGGGAATTTCGCCATTCGGCAAAAAGATGTCGGTCGTGTCTTTCCACTTTTCGTAAGCCGGACGAGTGTTTTTAATGTATTGCACTCGCAGTTCATCAATCGGGAATCCGTCAGCCAGATCAATCGCCGGTTGCATCACGTCCGCCAGTTTCATCGTGCCGTAATTTTGCAAAGCGACAATCATTGCATCCAACACGCCGGGAACAGTTGCCGCCGTTGGGCCAGTTGAAGGAATCACGGCGGGCTTGGAAGGGTCTTTGCGTTGTTGTTCAAAAAACTCGATGGTCGCCAGCTTCGGAGCCTGACCTTGCCCGTTGATCGTCACGGGCTGCGGTTTGCCCGCCATTTTGATGATGACTGGAATTTCGCCACCAAACGCGAAATGCGAAAATTCAATCACCGAACCGGCCAGCGTCGCGGCGACTCCGGCATCAATGGCATTACCGCCTTTGTGCAACATTCGCATTCCGGCTTCGGCCACCAGCGGATGGCCTCCGGCAACGATGGCGCGCGTGCCACGAACCGTAGGGCGATACGTCAACGTTTGAGCAAAACTTGAAACGATCATTGAAAGTGCAAAAGCGACGACAGACAGTCTGACCAGCAATCGTGATGTCATGGTAATTCTCCAGAATTCGAGGTTGGTTTGGACGGCCATCTTCCACCAAAGCCGCAGACTCGCACAAGGCCGCGCCGCTATGTTAAATTTTCGGCCTTACTTCAAGAAATCAATCAACACACGTTCAAGGAGGTAGCAAAAACAAGTTATGCCAATTTACGAGTACGTTTGTCAGAAATGCGGTCACCATCTGGAAATCATGCAGAAGATGAGCGACAAGCCGCTGAGCAAATGTCCTGAATGCAAAGGCAAGCTGGAAAAAATCTTTTCGCAAACCAGTTTTCAACTGAAAGGCTCCGGCTGGTACGTCAGCGATTACGCCAACAAAGGCAAGTCGGAAAAAACCGAGAAGGCTGACAAAAGCGATAAAGCCGACAAAACTGACAAAGTTGATAAAACCGACAAAAGCGAAAAGAAAGAAACGAAGGCAGCAACCACCAGCGCCTGAATGCGAATGCGCGGCGCGTGCGCTGCCTGTGACTAAACTTTCAACGAGGTAACGTGATGAAAACCACAGAAGCTCCAGTGACTAATTCTTTCGTCGGAGTCTCTCCGTCTCTCCATCTCTCCGTCCCTCTCTGTCTGGCGCTTCTGTGGTTGCTGATTTTCACCGTCAACACGCAGGCGCAATCCGGTCGCAATCCGGTTTCCGGTCGGCGAACGACTGTGTTGCATGTTTTGGCTCAACGAACTGAAGACCCGAACAAACCGAAACCGCTGTTGGCGGGCAGCGGCAACCAGGAAGAGCAGGACAAAATCGTTCAGCGAAACGCGCTGGAACTCTTTGATGGCGGCGTGCAGCAAAAGATCGAAGCCTTTTCGCCCGATCCGACTCCGGCGCGCATTGTCGTGCTGATGGACAATTCGCTGACGCTGCAAGCCGATGTGGCCAAATTGGCTTCCGTTCCTGCCGCGTTTGCGCCGGAAATTTACGAAGGCGACAAGGTGATGGTCATCGGTTACGACCTGAAGCCGGAAATCATCACGGACTTTACGGACGTTCCCAAAGACCTGCAAAACACCAAAGAGTTGCTACGAAAAACCGATCAGCCGCATTTGTTCGACGCGCTGAACGTGGTGATGGAAGACGTGTTGCGCCCGGAAGTCGGATTTTCAAAACGGGTGGTTGTCATTGTCGGCGATGGTTTAGACCGCGACAGCAAGATCAAGTTCGACGAAATTCTGGCCAAGCTGCAAAACGAAAACATCACCGTTTACGCCATTCAAGTACGCGACCGCACACGAGGCGCTTTGCGCAAAGACGCTCCGAAAGCCGGAGACGCGCTGCGGCTGTTGGCCGACGGCACAGGCGGCAAAATTTTCAAAATCGAAGACGACGTTAAACAATCGGTCAAAGAAATCTGTGACGAACTCCGCAACGAACGCTATCAACTGACCTACTTTCCCGATGGCATCAACGCCATCAACAAACGCTTGCTGTTGCTGACAACCACCGACGCCACGCTTAAGCTACGGTACAAAGGCTGGCATCCGCCGGTGAAGCAGTAAAAATCCACTGTCAGCATATTTATCAATTATTCGAGCCAAGTTAGGTTATGGGTAAATGGTGCGTCGTAAAGTGTAATTGCTTTGAACCTGAGCCTGACCTTCCAAGCGCCAAAGCGCGCAATACTGATTGCTCGCACAAAGGAATTTTTCTGGAGCTATGGCCGGGAGATTTGATTGGCCTTGGCTATGGGATCGAAGATGCTTTCGGCAAGGCTTCGGGATTTGAATTTTTTACCAAGATTGGCGATTGGCAACAGTATGAAGACGAATACTTGAAGCTATCACCGGAAGACGCACAGCTTTGGGAACTGGAAATCGAACAACTGAAACGTTACCTTAGTGGCGAGGAATCCATGGGTTGGCACGAGCGCCGAAAATGGGATGAATACTTCGCCACGCATCCACCGCTATACAGCACGATTAATGAAATCCTGGAAGACGGGCTGAATCTCATTCGCGCCAGCCAGAAAATGAGTCGGCCCATTGAATTCTTTTGGTAAGTCCCTCCCGGCTAACTAATCTCCACACGGTAATCTTCAATCACCGGATTCGACAGCACGTCGTGAGCGAACTTTTCGACTTGGGCGCGGGCTTGCGCCTGATCCAGCGAGGCTTCGAGTTTGATCTCGAAGTATTTGCCTTGCCGCACGTCGGCGATGCCTTGGTAGCCGATGGTTTCAGCGGCGTGGTGGACAGCTTTGCCTTGAGGATCAAGGACTCCGTTTTTCAGCGTGACGTAAACTTTTGCGAGCATGAGTTTCCTTTTGAAGAATAGCCCCGAAGGGGCAAAAGAGAATAGCCCAGGGCAAAGCCCTGGGAATGACGATAGAAAATGGTTCAAGCCCTGAAAGGGCGACAGCCCGCAATTTTCTTTCGCCCTTTCAGGGCTTGCCAAATTGTGGGCGAGTTGACCAGGGACGTCGCTTCGCTTTGTCCCTGGCTATTGTCTTTCGCCCCGTTCGGGGCTGTCTGGGTCTGTCTTGAACTATGAAAAGTTTTTTGACGTTTCCAACGGCAATGCGCCGCTGTATTTATGAATGCCGGTGAAGACGCGATCAAAGATTCGATCCACGTTCTTGAGTTGGGTTCGCACATCAAAGGCGCGTTCGATTTGTTCGGCTGTGATCGTGCGCAAAATGTCCGGGTCTTGTTTGACCAGTTCGCTGAAATCCAGGCCTTCGTCCCACGATTTCAGCGCGTTGCGCTGCACCCAGTAATAAGCTTCTTCGCGTTGTGCGCCGCCCGCCGCTAATTCCAGCAACAACTGCCCGGAAAACACCAACCCACGAGTCGCGTTCAGGTTTTCCATCATCCGTTCGGGTTTGACGACCAGCGTGTCGAGCAGTGAGGTCGTTTTGGCGACCAAGTAATCGGTCGAAATACAGGCGTCGGGCAGGATGACTCGTTCGGCTCCTGAATGCGAAATGTCGCGTTCGTGCCAGAGCGCGTTGTTTTCCAGCGCCGTCACGGCGTAACCACGAACTACGCGCGCCAAGCCGCAAATGCGTTCAGACAAAATTGGATTGCGTTTGTGCGGCATCGCCGACGAACCTTTTTGGCCGGGTTTGAAAAATTCGTGCGCTTCGCGGACTTCGGTGCGCTGCCAGTGGCGAACCTGCAGCGCGATTTTTTCCAACGATGAAGCGATGATCGCCAGCGTGCAGACAAATTCACTGTATCGGTCGCGCTGAATGACTTGCGTCGAAACGCTGGCCGGTCGTAATCCAAGCAGGAAACAAACGCGCTCTTCGATGTCGGGATCAAGGTGCGCGAAGGCTCCGACCGCGCCAGACAATTTGCCGTAACTGACGCCCGCGCGAGCGCGCGTCATGCGGTCAATGTTGCGGCGATTTTCTTCAAACCACAGCGCAAAGGTCAGCCCCAGCGTCGTCGGTTCAGCGTGAATGCCATGCGTGCGACCGATCATCGGCGTGTCTTTGAATTCCAGCGCGCGGCGTTTCAACACGTCACTGAAAGCTTGCAACTTATCCAGCAACAAATCGCCCGCTTCCACCAGCAACAAGGCATTTGCCGTATCCACCACATCTGACGAAGTCAGGCCGAAATGCACCCAGCGGGCTTCGGGTCCGATGTTTTCCGCCAGATTCGTCGTGAAGGCTATGACATCGTGGTCGAGCGTCTTTTCCAGTTCGTGAATGCGCTCAACGGAAAAGACGGCTTTTTGTTTGATGGGTTCGACCACATCGGCGGGAATGTTTCCGGCTTCGGCGTTGGCCTGACAAGCGGCCAGTTCGACATCCAGCCATTTGCGAAAACGATTTTCTTCAGTCCAGATCGCGCCCATTTCGGGCAAGGTATAACGTTTAATCATTTTGTTTTGGTTTCGGGAGCGCGGATTTGCAATCCGCTGCCGGTCGGCGGACTGCAAATCCGCCCGTCAAAATTGATCCTGCTCAACAAGAATAAACCTTTGGTTGACTGGCGGACGGGAACGTCCGCGCTCCGGCTTATTGTCGTGATCGTGAAAAGCACAACACGCTGATGCCTGCCGCAGCAATCGGAATCAGCCAGTGCGACATTTCTTGTTGTCCTTTGGCAAAAAGCAGCGCCAGCGTCCAGCCGATGGCGGCAATGGCCAAGCCGAATCCGGCTCGGCGATATGCGCTTGTCAGTTCTTTCCGTTCTTCGGTCATCGAGTCGTAGCTTTTCGGTTTTCGTTGGGTTCGTCAGGGATGTAATAACTGCTGCGCGAACGCAGGCTGACGCCTTTTCGCGCGGCGATTACCTGGATCGAGCGTTTGTCTTCCAATGTAGGCGTGCGTTCGGTGATGAACGACAAACTGTATTGCGCGCCGATTTCGCGGGAAACTTGCCGATGCGAAAGAATCAGGTCGTTGTGCGTTGACGGCAACAACAATTCGCCACCGCTGACTTCGGCCATCACGCGCAATTCCGCCAATGCCCCTTCCAACATCGAAGCGTACCGTCGCAACTCTTCAATTCGTTTCGCAGCGTTCATGCCACCGGGTTCGTGATTGGCTTTCCAGCCGATGGCCAGTTCAACTTCTTTTCGCAACGCATCTGCCCAACCAACGACGAAAACCGAAGCGCGCGATTTTTCCAACGCCAACATGGCTTTGGTTTTGCCGGTCTTGCTGTTGGAGTCCAGGCCGTCGGTAATCAACACGACGATTCGACGCCCGTTCGGTTGCGATTGCAATTTATCGGCGGCCAATTTCAGCGCGTCGTGGTAACTGGATTTGACGCCGACGCGATATTTCGACGCCAGTGAATTTAGCGCCTGCTGGCGGTTGTTCGTCCAATCCTGAATCAACTGCACGCGGTCGTGATATTGAATGATCGCAATTTGGTCTTCCGGCGAAATCATCGAAACGAACATGCTGGCAAATTGCCGCGTCGTCGGATTGGTGATGACCTTATAGCTGGGGCCTTTTTCCCAAATCGGGCGTTCGCCTTTTCCATATATTTCCGTCGCGGCGTTTTTGTACGTACCAAATTCATTGCTGCAATCCATGACCAGAACGATGTTCGCCGGTTCGCGTTTGACGCGAGTCACCTGCCGACCTTCGCCTTCTTCCACAACAATCACGTCTTTGGTCTGCAAATCGTCCACGAATTTGCCTTCGGCGTCGTAGGCCATCAACGGCAACACGACTTCGCGCGTTTCGATTCTGAGCGGCGGAGCTTCACCGGGCTTCGTTTGCGGTTCGCCAGGTTTTTGCTGCGGCCTGCGACCGGATTGCCCATCCACAGTTGTCGGCCAAAGCAGTAGAAACAAGGCAAAAGGCAAAAGGCAAATATCAAAAATCAAAAGTTGCCGCTGTCGGCGCAAAGCGAAGAACCATTTTTGCCTTTTGATATTTGCCTTTTGCCTTTTGATTTTCATAACTCAATCCATTCCGCTGGCCGGTCGTAAGGAGCGACCTTGATGCGCTGTTCAGCATTGGCGGAAAACAGCGGTGCGCGAGTTTGCAAAGCGTTGATCGCCGCCAGCCGGGCTACGTCGGGATGATTCGTGTTTTGCGACAAATGCGCCAGCACAATGTGTTCGGCTTTGTTGTCGAAATCTTCCGCCAGGTAACGCGCCATTTCGTCGTTCGACGTATGGCCGTGCCGTCCCATGATTCGCTGTTTCAACGACCAGGGGTAATACGTGCAAGCGCGCAGCATTTCGGTCTCGTAGTTGGCTTCGATAATCAACAGATCGCAACCGCGAAACTGTTCCGCCGCCAGATTGTTGATGTATCCCAGATCAACGGCGATTCCCATTTTGACGCCAGCCGCTTCGACAGTGAAAGCCATTGGGTCGGCGGCATCGTGCGGAACCTTGAACGGGCTGAAGCGGAACGCCCCGATTTGGAATTCTTGCGAAGCCGTGATGGCTTCGCCACGCCGAACGTGACCGGCTTTGTCTTTCAAATTGCAGGCTGCCAGCGTCGGCGTCGAAACATACACCGGAACGCCAAGCTGTTTGGAAAGCATTCCCAACCCGCGAGCATGGTCGCCGTGTTCGTGCGTGATGACGATGGCGTCAAGCCGCGCAGGGTCTTCGCCGACTGCCTGAATGCGGCGAACGGTTTCGCGCGCGCTCAAGCCGCAATCAATCAGGACGCGAGTTTCGCCTGCGACCAACAAGGTCGCATTGCCGGAACTGCCACTGCCAAGAACGCAAACGCGCATTTATGTAATTGGGGAACGAATAAGATGTGCAATTGAGCGCGCATCTTAGCAAACGCCACTGGCTGGCGAAAAGCTCATGTCAAAAATGAAACGCGGCAATTTCGGACATTGCCCGAAATTGCCGCGTTTGAGTTGAAGCGCCAAGTGTAATTCGGCTCAGTTGTTCATTGACGACAGGAATTCGGCGTTCGTCTTCGATCTTTCCAGACGATCCAGCACGAGTTCCATCTGTTCGACAGGCGACAGCGGATTCAGCACGCGACGCAACACCCAGATGCGATCCAAATCCTGTTTCGGAATCAGCAACTCTTCTTTGCGCGTACCCGATTTTTGTAGGTCAATCGCCGGGAAGACGCGCTTGTCGGACAGTTTGCGGTCGAGGTGAATTTCCATGTTGCCCGTGCCTTTGAACTCTTCAAAGATCACGTCGTCCATGCGGCTGCCGGTTTCGACCAGTGCAGTGGCGATGATCGTCAAACTGCCGCCTTCTTCGATGTTGCGTGCCGCTCCGAAAAATCGCTTCGGACGTTGCAAAGCATTTGAGTCCACACCGCCGGACAAAATCTTGCCCGAAGGCGGAACCACTGCGTTGTGCGCACGCGCCAGGCGCGTGATCGAATCGAGCAGAATCACTACGTCGCGTTTGTGTTCGACCAGTCGCTTGGCTTTTTCAATAACCATGTCGGCGACTTGCACGTGACGCGAAGCCGGTTCGTCAAAGGTTGAAGAAATGACTTCGCCGTTGACCGAACGTTGCATGTCTGTGACTTCTTCGGGACGTTCGTCAATCAACAAGACGATCAACGTGACTTCAGGATGATTTTCGGTGATCGAATTGGCGATGGTTTGCAGCAGCATCGTTTTACCGGTGCGCGGCGGAGCGACGATCAATCCGCGCTGCCCTTTGCCAATCGGCGTGAACAAATCCACCACGCGACCGGACACGTTTTCGGTGTTGGTTTCGGCCTTGAGGTGTTCGTTCGGATACAGCGGCGTCAGGTTGTCGAAGAAGATTTTGTCGCGCGCAATTTCCGGCTGCTCGAAATTGATGGCTTCGACTTTGATCAGCGCGAAATAGCGTTCGCCCTCTTTCGGCGGACGAATCTGGCCAGAGATGGTGTCGCCGGTTCGCAAATCAAATTTCCGAATCTGCGACGGGCTGACGTAAATGTCGTCAGGGCCCGGCAGGTAGTTGTATTCCGGCGCGCGCAAAAATCCGAAGCCGTCGGGTAAGGTTTCCAACACACCTTCGGAAAAGATCAACCCGGATTTTTCTGTTTGTGCTTGCAGGATTTTGAAGATCAATTCCTGTTTGCGCATGCCGGTCGCGCCGGGCACGTCCAAATCTTTGGCGATCTGCGTCAACTTGGAGATATTCATCTCCTTCAAATCTGCGATGTCCAGAAGAGAGCCACCTTCGTAGCTTTCATCCATTTCATCGTAATCGTCGTAATCTTTCGACCTGTTATTTCTGTCTGCCATAGCTCGTTTTGTTTTCCCGCGACCAAACATAACGCACAACGTGTGCGCCACATCCGCTGTGAGGCGAGAAAATCTCCTTGTTTAATCGGGATTATTGGGTCATTCGACTGCGCGCAAGGCGATTTTGCGCGCGTACAGTTAGTGTTCGGCTGTATTCAGGGCAGCCTGAGAAAAAACCTTGCCGGTTGATGACCGGCATCGTCTGTCTGAAAAAAGCCTGCTGAAAGCCTGTCTGAAATCAGTCGGGATTCTTTGAAGCGCCAGCGTCAAATATCGCTGCGGCTAAAGATCAGGCGCTGATCTGACCGCTTTTGGTCAGCGGATATACCTGATTCGTCCAAACGGTTATCAATGCCTTAGCTCACTTGTCAAAAGTTATGAAAATTGTAAAAGGGGTTTTCGGCAAATGACGTGTGACGATAACGACGGACGATTGACTATGCGCAAGTGGGATTAACTTTTCGCTGTGATGCTGCTGCCGATTACATTCCAAATGTCTTTGGCGCCTTCGCGCGTGACTGACGAATATTGAACGATACTTTCAGTGCCAAGAACCTTCTTTGCCAGTTGCAAAGACTTTCGCCGTTCATTCAAGGAAAGCTTGTCAGCTTTCGTTGAGACCACCAAATAGGGAAGCTCGAAATGCTGGAGCCAGGATTTCATCTGAAGGTCTAGCGGGGAAGGTTCGTGTCGAGCATCAACGATCAAGATAGATAGCACAAGCTGTTGACGTTCCGCAAGGTATTTCTCGATCAACTTCCCCCACTCCTGCCGCTTGTCTTTCGATACTTTGGCGTATCCGTAACCCGGCAAATCAACAAAATAAAACGACTCGTTGATCAAAAAGAAATTCAGAGACTGCGTGCGTCCCGGAGTCGAACTGGTTCGAGCCAATCCGGTCACTTGCAGCAGGCTGTTCATCAAACTCGATTTGCCGACATTCGACCGCCCCAAAAAGGCGATCTCCGGTTTGCTGTCATTCAGCATCGAAGCTTGAGTCGCAGCCGCCGCAACAAATTTGGCACTCGTAACTTTCATGGCAAGTTTCGTTTTGGATCAGCCATTGATCGAACTGTCAGCCACACCCGGAATCACCGAAGCCTGTTGCCAAACCGGAGCCGCCATTTCCAGATTCACTTCCGAAGCAGAATACGGCACACGCTCCAGCGCGATTCGCAACACGTCGTCCATTGTTTCTACCGCGTTTATTTGCAACTCGTCTAAAACGTCGGCGGGCACTTCGCTTAAATCCTTTTCGTTGTCTTTGGGAATGATGACAGTGGTCACTCCCGCGCGATGAGCCGCCAGCAGCTTTTCTTTTACTCCGCCGATGGGCAGCACTTTTCCGCGCAAGGTAATTTCTCCGGTCATCGCCACTTCCTTACGAATAGCAATGCGCGTCAACGCCGAAGCCATCGCCGTCGCCATGGTGATTCCCGCCGAAGGGCCGTCTTTCGGAATCGCCCCTTCAGGAACGTGAATGTGAAGGTCGTGGCTCTTATGAAATTCGGTCGGGATGCCAAGTTCGACAGCGCGCGAACGAATGTAGGTAATCGCTGCCTGAGCCGATTCCTGCATCACATCGCCCAGCTTGCCGGTCAAAGTCACTTTTCCGGCTCCTTCGATCAAAGTGGCTTCAACCTGCAAAACATCGCCGCCGACTTCGGTGACGGCCAAACCATTGACCAAACCGATTTCACTGCGTTCGGTGACTCGAATCGGGCGAAACTTGATCGGGCCAAGCAATTGACGGACGGAAACGCCATCAACAACGAAATTGAACGATTCGTCGCTTTCATCTTTCTGCTGCACGAACTGGCGGGCGACTTTGCGGCAGATCGAACCGATTTCTCGCTCCAGGTTACGAACGCCAGCTTCGCGGGTGTAATACTCAATCAACGTTTTCAGCCCGTCTTCGGCAAAAACGATTTGCTCCGATTTCAAGCCGTTGGATTCGCTTTGTTTGACGACCAGATGGCGTTTGGCGATTTCCATCTTTTCGCGTTCGGTGTAACCGGCCAGCTTGATGACTTCCAACCTGTCCTGCAACGCCGGAGGAATCGTGTGCAACACGTTGGCCGTGGCGATAAACATCACTTGGGAAAGATCGTATTCCACATCCAGGTAATGATCGTGGAACGTGTGGTTCTGTTCCGGGTCTAACACTTCCAACAACGCCGCCGCCGGATCACCGCGAAAATCTCTGCCGAGCTTGTCCACTTCATCCAACAGAATCAGCGGATTGACCGTTCCGGCTTTTTTCATCAACTGGATGATTTGTCCCGGCAAGGCGCTGATGTACGTGCGCCGATGACCGCGAATTTCCGCTTCATCGCGCACACCGCCCAAACTCAATCGCACGAATTTGCGACCGGTGGCTTTGGCAATGGAACGTCCCAGACTGGTTTTGCCTACGCCGGGAGGACCGACGAAACACAGAATCGAACCGCGCGGTTTTTCCACCAACTGGCGAACCGCCAAGTATTCCAAAATCCGTTCTTTGATTTTTTCCAGGCCGTAATGATCGGCGTCGAGCACTTCTTGCGCCAATGCGATGTCGCGCTTTTCTTCGCTCAACTTTTTCCATGGAACAGTAATCAACCAATCCAGATAATTGCGCGAAGTAGTGGTTTCCGGCGACATCGGCGGCATTTGTTCCAACCGCTGCAATTCAGCCAGAGCTTTCTCTTTCGCTTCGTCGGCCATTCCCGCCTGTTCGATCTTTTCTTTCAGTTCGTTAAATTCGACGCTTTCGTCTTTGCGACCAAGCTCTTTGTGAATGGCTTTGATCTTTTCGTTCAGGAAATACTCGCGTTGTTGTTTTTCCATCTGGCGCTTGACGCGCGTTTGGATGGTTCGATCCAGGTTGAGTTTTTCAATCTCAACTTCCAACGTTTCGATCATCTTCATCAATCGAGCCTGCGTTGGATAAATTTCCAGCAGAGCCTGTTTGTCGTTCAGATCAATTTTCAACTTGTCGGCCAGTTGATCCACCATCTGGCCGGGATCAAGCGCGCGAAGCGCCGATTGAATCTGATCGAAATTCCCTTCGTGAGCGATCTTCAGGTATTGCTCAACCAGACTGACGACGCGCGAAACCAGCGAGGCGCTACGTTTATGATTTTCTGCCACCACCGGAGCGCGCCTGACCGTCGCCACACAATAACCTCCGGATTCGTCGAAGCGAACGGCACGAGCGCGTTCGCGGCCTTCGACCAACACTTTGATTGTTTCTTCATCGGGTTTTCGCGTGCAGTTGGCAATGTGAGCAATCGTGCCGACTTGATAAATCTGTTCCAGGTTCGGGTCTTCGACCGTCGCGTCGTGTTGCGTCGCCAAAAAGATCGTGCGATTTGTGGCCATCGCCGCTTCCAACGCGCGCACCGACGCCGGACGACCAATTACAAATGCCGCTTTGGTGTGAGGAAACACGACCACGTCACGAATCGGAACCATGGGGTAACTCGCAACATCGTCCGGCGTGCCATCGTGAAATTCTTTCATGTCAGTAACCTCTGTCAGGGCAAACGAATCACCAGCGTTAAGTCAGTATTCGCCGGTTGATTTTCAAAATGAACACCTTCGCGGAAACGCAAATCCGCCGGTTTCATCCCGCAAGCGTCATCTTGTTTGGGAAATCATTACAGTCCGCCGACTGTAATCAGAAGGTGGTTGGGAAAGTGCCGATCATTCGTCGCTTCGTTCAAACGCCCAGTGCTGAGCAGCGAACTCGGCTGGTGGTGACAAATTCGATTCCGCAACGTGAATTCATCAACCGGCCTTTTCAAGTGGGAAGACCGTTTGACGATTTTCGACCATCTCGTCTGTCACCAGGAATTCTTTGATTCTCTTCTGGCTTGGCAGTTCGTACATCGCTTCGAGCATCAATTCTTCCAGAATCATGCGAAGCCCGCGAGCACCGACTTTGCGCTGGCAGGCGTGACGCGCCACTGCCCGCAACGCATCATCCGTAAAGCGCAACTTGACGCCATCCCATTCGAACTGCCGCTGATACTGTTTGGCCAGAGCATTTTTCGGTTGAGTCAGAATTTCGACCATCGCCGATTCGTCCAATTCGTGCAGTGTTCCTGTGACAGGCAAACGCCCGACGAATTCGGGAATCAGTCCATACCGAATCAAGTCTTCAGGTTGAACCTGCGCCAGCAAATCCGCCGAAGACATTTTGCTGACGGGATTGGCCAGCGGACGAATGTTGGCGCCAAAACCCATTGCTTTTTGTCCAATGCGCCGCTGGATAACCTTGTCCAAACCGACAAACGCTCCACCGCAAATAAACAGGATATTGGTCGTATCAACGACGAAAAATTCCTGATGCGGATGCTTACGACCACCCTGCGGAGGAACGTTGGCAACCGTGCCTTCCAGAATTTTCAGCAACGCTTGCTGCACGCCTTCGCCGGAAACGTCGCGCGTGATCGAAGGGTTTTCGTCCTTGCGACAAATCTTGTCAATTTCGTCAATGTAGATGATTCCCTGCTGAGCGCGTTCCACGTCTCCGTTCGCAGCTTGCAGCAGTTTCAGGATGATGTTTTCAACGTCTTCGCCGACATACCCTGCTTCGGTCAGCGTCGTCGCGTCCACAATCGTAAATGGAACTTTCAGCATTCGCGCCAGCGTTTGCGCCAGCAGCGTTTTGCCGGTTCCCGTCGGGCCGATCAGCAGGATGTTCGACTTTTGAATTTCGACATCCGAACGACGTTTCATCATTTCGATGCGTTTGTAGTGCTGATAAACGGCAACGGCGAGTTTCTTCTTGGTGTCTTCCTGACCAATGACGTATTCGTCCAGAAAGGCTTTGATTTCCAGCGGTTTCGGCAAAGGCGGGCGGGCGGCAGCGGCTTCCTGCTGAGCATCGTCGCTGATAATCTCAATGCAGATGTCTATGCACTCATTGCAAATGTAAACGGTGGGGCCGGCAATCAGCTTCTTAACTTCGTTCTGGCTTTTGCCACAGAAGCTGCAACGTAAAGTGTCGTCACCTCTTCGCATCACCTAGTGGCCTCCAGTTCAAAATAAGTGTTAGACATTGTTCGGTGGACTCCGATTACTATTTCAATCCCGTCACGTCAAAAGCGGCGTAATCATAATCAACGCACCAAACCCGCGCAAGCAAGCGAATGGAGCGGTCAACCGCCTAACACCAGAGTGGATTTCAGCACTTCACAGGCGCGAACGCATTTATCGCAAATTTGTGCGTTGATACCGGGAAAGACTCTGTCGCCTTGCGGATTGCCGCGGTCATGAACATTGAAACTGCAAAACGCTACTTCATTTGAGTCATCGCTAAACAGTTTTTTGTACCATGGCTGATTCGGCTTGTGAGGCTTCATTCCCAGTTCGCGGTAATCGTAAAGCAGTTGAACGCACACATCCACGCACTCATCGCAAATGAAACCCGAAGTGCCTTCAAACAATCTTGAGACTTCGCCTTCGCCCAATCCGCAAAACGAGCAGCGTAACACCGGGCGCAACGGTTGCCGGCCTAAGGCTCCGCTTCCCCTTGAGTCGGAACTGACCGGGTGATTGTCATTGTTTATGTCCATTGTGCGTTGAGTGAGTACAAATCGTGCGGAGCACGAATCGGCAGACTTTAAGACAACTCGATCTACTCGCGTTGCTTGATGACCTGATCCACGATTCCGTATTCATAAGCCTGCATTGCGCTCATGATGCGGTCGCGGTCAACGTCTTTGGAAATTTGATCGTACGATTTGCCGGTGTGATCAGCCAGAATTTCATTTAGCCGTTGGCGCATACGAATGATTTCTTCTGCGGCAATCTGGATGTCGCTGGCCTGACCGGAAATTCCGCCAGCATGCGGCTGGTGAATCAGAATGCGCGAATTCGGCAACGCAAACCGCCGCCCTTTGCTTCCCGCCGCCAGCAACACCGCCGCCATCGAAGCGCATTGTCCGACGCAAAACGTCGAAACCGGGCAACGAACAAACTGCATAGTGTCGTATATTGCCAGTCCGGCAGTCACCGATCCGCCTGGCGAATTGATGTACAAAGAAATTTCCCGATCCGGGTCTTCAGATTGAAGAAACAACAACTGCGCAACGACCAGATTGGCCACAGTATCGTCAATCGGAGTTCCGATGAAGATGATGTTGTCTTTTAGCAGCCGCGAATAGATGTCATAAGCGCGTTCGCCGCGCGGAGTCTGTTCGATAACTGTCGGTGGATAGTAACTTGCAGATGGATTATTCATAACGCTTACTCTACTGGTTCCGGAAAGATGATCTGTCGGCCAGATTACACCGGAAAATTTTTGAAGTTCTGTCGTCGTCGTTATTATTCAACTGGTTCAGCAGTGGCCTGAGCTTCAGATGTTTCCTGCCCTGCTTCATCCAACGATTCTCGACTGACCTCTTCAGTGGTGATGTCGGCATTGCTTACGACAACGTCGAGTGCCTTGCGATAACGCAACCTAGTTTCGATACTAGAAATCGCCTCATCCCTTGTCAAGCGAGCTTTTAGCTCCTCTACAGAACGCCCCATGGATTGCGCCATTGACTCAATTTCCGCGTCAATTTCGTCATCACCGATCATTACATTTTCAGCCAAACCAATTCGTCCAACCAGCAATGCCGAACGAACATCGCGTTTGGCAGATTCCAAAGACTCCTTAAACCGTTCTTCCCAATTGACGGTTTGCAAAATATCGGGCGGCAGGCCCATACGCTGGAGTCTTTGACCGAATTCTTGCAGGCGACTTTCAGCTTGTTGATTTACCAACACCGACGGAACATCAAATTCATGTGAATTGAGCAATTGTGACAACAGATCATCGCGCAACAAATTGTCAGCTTCGAGTTCGGCATTCTTAACCAGATTCTCTCGAATCTTATCGCGCATTTCCTGAAGCGATTCATATTCACCGACATTCTTGGCGAAATCGTCATTCAATTCCGGCAATTCCTTTCGGCGAATCGCCAGCACAGTCGCGGTGAAATCAATTGTCCTGCCTGCCAACCCTTTCGAGCTGAAATCTTCAGGATACGCCACGCGGAATTCTTTCACATCATCCGGCTTCACACCACGCAAGTTCTCCGTGAATTCCGGCAAAGAAGCTTCGCCGCCAATTTCAACTTCCATCCCGTCGGCTTTTAAGTCTTCTTTTTCATGTTCTGCTTGCGGGTCCAGATATTTGCCAACCAGATTGACCGAAACAATGTCGCCATCCTGCGAGGAACGATCTTCGACCGGAACCAAATCTGCTTCGTTTTCGCGCCAACGTTCGATCACGCGCTCCACGTCTTCGTCCGTCACTTTGGCGACGCGCTTGGTGGCTTTCAGCCCTTTATATTCCTTGAGTTCGATTTCCGGCAAGACTTCAATGCTGACTTTGAATTTGAGCGGTTGGCCTTCTTCGAGCGAAAAATCCTGAATTTGCGGATCACCAATGATTTTCAGATTGTGGTCTTTTACGGCATGCTCCATGGCATGTGGCAACAAATGGCCAATGACTTCGTCTTTGATCTCTTTGCTGAATCGCTGCTTGACCACGCCGCGCGGTACGCGCCCCGGACGAAAGCCCGGCACTTTCACATACCGCATATAAGCGTCATAGGTTTTTTCAAATTCCTTCGTCACCTCTTCCGCCGCGATTTCAATCGCCAAGTCTTTCTGACATTGAGAGACGTCAGTAATGACCACTTCCTGTTTCAACACGTAATCTACCTTCCTTAGAGTTTATTGCCCAATAATCAATCAACTCATTCAGGAGTGAACCACCCTGAACTAACCATCGTCCCGATCAAATCAAAACTTGAGATCGCTGGCAGGCCGCTGATGAATTGAGCGTGAGAACGGGTTTTAGACTTGATGCGAAAGGGGGGACTCGAACCCCCACGCCTTACGGCGCCAGATCCTAAGTCTGGTGCGTCTGCCAATTTCGCCACTTTCGCTCGTTTGTCTCGGAGCGCGGAGACTAACAAATTTACCATGAGCGCGCAACACAGCCATTGACGCACGTTTGACAGCTTCAAGCCATGAACACTATAACTAATGGCGTCTTATCCGAACGCCATCAAAAGGAGATTCACTATGAGTTTCATCGCACGTATCAATCAGGACATCACCATCGCCATGAAGAACAAAGAGGCTGAAAAGCTCTCAACCTTGCGGATGGTCAAAACCGCGTTGATGAATTTCGAAATTGACAAGAAAGGCAAAGCCAACGATGCCGAAGCGACGATTAACGACGCCGAAGCCATGAAAGTTTTGCAATCGCTGGTCAAACAACGCCGCGACAGCATTGAACAATACAATCAGGGCGGACGCGCGGAACTGGCCGAAAAAGAAGCTGCCGAAATCAAATTTATTGAAGTCTATCTGCCAGCCGCAGCCGACGAAACGACCATCGCCAAATTTGTGGATGAAGCCATCGCTGAAACCGGAGCCGGTTCGATGAAAGAACTCGGCAATGTGATGAAAGCAGTCATGGCCAAGCTGGCCGGGCAAACCGCTGACGGCAAAGTAATCAATCAACTGGTTAGGTCAAAGCTCGGTGGTTGAACAGATTTCTTGAGGAACAGTCAGCCAAACCACTTCGTAAGGCTGACTGTTCGACAAAAGACGGCAAGCGAATCAACGATTTGCCGCATAAGCTTCAAAGAAAAAGTGAGGATGGAATTATGGAAACGTTTTTATGGTTAATCGTCGCAGTCCTGGATATTTTTGCCATTTACGATGTGATGAATTCAAAACGCGATTGGGCGACCAAAGTCGTTTTGCTGGTAATCATTTTGTTGATTCCGATCATCGGTTCCGGACTGTATTTGCTGGTGTTCCGCGACAAACGCTACGCTTAAAACAGCACAGCGTTATTTGCCTTTGACCGTTGAAGCTTGGCGCAAAACCGTGCCAAAACGTTCACCTGTCACTTTTCCCTCCGCGACGACCATTCCCCCGTTTACCAACACATATTGAATGCCGACAGGCTCTATGCCCGGCTGAGTCATCGTTGACCGATCAATGATCTGATTGGCATCGAAGACAACCACATCGGCTTTCATACCGACTTTGATCGAACCACGATCTTTCAAACCCAGCCGCCACGCCGGTAACGAACTCATCTTGCGAATTGCTTCTTCCAAACTGAGCCATTTCTGTTCGCGCACATAACGGCCAAGCACGCGCGGAAAGGTTCCGGCTCCGCGCGGATGACGCGTGCCTATGCCACCGTCGCTGGAAACCATCACCCAACGTTGCTGGTAAAAAGTCTTGATGTCGGGTTCGATCATGGATTTGCAAACCACGCCTGCGCCGCCGTCTTTGACGATCTGGATGTAAACGTCCACCGCAGTCTTGCCGTTGGCTTTGGCAATTTCGTCCAGAGTTTTGCCTTCGTAATCTCGATGGGCCGAACAACTGGTAATCAAAACGTTCACGCCTCCGCCAACATCGTCCAGACCTTTTTTGACTGCCACCGGATCATCGTGGCGCCGCGAAGGAATCAAAACCGTGATCGTCGAACCCCACGCATCATATGGATAACAATCCGCCGTGATGTCCAGCCCCTGTCGTCGCGCCGCTTCGATCAGCTTCACGACTTCAGCGGCTTTGTTCCAAACGCCAACCGTGCCGAGTTTGATGTGCGAAATTTGGACGGGCAAATTGGCTTCGCGTCCGATGCGAATGGCTTCGCGGAAAGCGTCAAAGGCCAAGTCCGCTTCGTCGCGGACGTGGCTCATGTAAATGCCGCCGTAACGCGCGGCAACTTTCGACAGAGCAATCACTTCTTCGGTCGTAGCCGGATTGCCAATGTCGTACTCCAAACCGCTGGAAAGTCCGACCGCGCCTTCACGCATGGCCTGTTCAACCAGTTCGGCCATTTTGGAGATTTCGGCTTCGGTCGCTGTGCGTTTGAAATCCTTGCCCATTACTTTTTGGCGAACCGTTGCGTGGCCCACAAATGCGATGACATTCGTCGCCAACCGCTGTTTTTCAGACCACGTCAAATAATCGGCAATCGGAAACGGCGAACCGCCATCCGGGCCAACAGCAATGGTTGTAATGCCTTGCAATGTTTGAGTTCTGGCCGTCGGATCGTTGGCGAATCCGCGCTCGGAATGGTTGTGAACGTCCACAAAGCCCGGCGCGACGATCAAGCCTTTGGCGTCAATCACTCGTTCGCCCGGTTGAGGTTTTAGCTTGCCGATTTCTTTGATTGTGTCGCCGACGATTCGCACATCGGCAATGCGACGAGTCGAGCCTGTGCCGTCAATCAATGTCCCGCCCGAAATCAAAATCTGAGTCTTGTTGTTTTGCTGCTGCGCCAAAACCGACAGCGCGAACACTGCCAGGAAAATCAGAACCGTTCGTTTCATGTTTCGCTCCCGATGTTTTGAAAATTTGGATTGTTGGCTGGTTATGCGTGGGCGGTTTATAACACGCGCCATAAACCAAGCGCCACGAAGCGTCGGCGCAAATCAAAACTAATAGCCCACTGGAGTAGGCCGATGAAAGAAACACGCAGATCATTTTTGCTGGAACCGCCTAAACAACCGCTCACCGTCGGCAAAGCGTTCGTTCGCCACGCGCGGTTTCGTTTGCGCGAAGATTACCCCGTCAAAATCTCTGGCGCGCTGGCTGAACTGACCGACGAACAGCTTTGGTGGCGACCGAACGAAGCCAGCAACAGCATCGGCAACCTGATCCTGCACCTGTGCGGCAACGTGCGGCAATGGCTGATTGCCGGAGTCGGCGGCGCGACCGACATTCGCAACCGTTCCAGCGAATTTGTCGAACGCGACCTGTTCGGAAAAGAAGAGTTGCTGACAAAACTGCAATCCACGCTGGCAGAAGTTGACGCCGTGCTGGCCCATCTGGAACAGCAACTGACAAACGACGAAACGCCGCTTCAGCAAGAAATCGTGCCGCAAGGATTTTCGCAAACCGTGCTCGATTCGATTTTTCATGCGGTCGAGCATTTCAGCTATCACACCGGCCAGATCGTCTTCATCGCCAAGCTGCTGACTGCTGACCGCATACGCTTTTATGATGACCGGCAACTGGAAGTGCCGCGGTAAACCGATAAAAACCCGGCGCTTGCCTGCCTGCGGACTATCGCGTAAATTACGTCGCGTTGCTCCCGTAGCTCAGTGGATAGAGCATTTGCCTTCAACTAGGAGCCTGTACGGAGAATAAGTAATTCGTACAGTGGAGGGTGCTATATCGGTGAATCTCTAAGGAAGTTTTACCGCTTCTATGACAACACCGAGGAAACCTTGTGGAGATCGCCTTGAGGATTGATGCGATGGGAACTGGATTCAAAACTCATCACACCAAGAATAAAGGCGATTTGGGAGTGGCAAAGGCTTTCTGTGATTTGGTTGAAAAAGGTTATCTAGTTTTATTTCCTTCGACCGAACATGCGCCATTTGATTTAGTGGCTTATGACGGACAACGCTTCGTCAGAATTCAGGTCAAATATCGCAGTGCCGTTAAAGGAGTCCTGCAAGTTAATTTAGTTAGCTGGTGGGCTGACAAAAACGGTTCTCACGGAAATCCTGTTGATAAGAGCCAGATAGATGTTTTTTGTGTTTACTGTCCTGAAACGGACAAGTGTTATTACGTAAAGGCAGAAGACATCAACATTGGATTAACTCTTAGAATTGCCGCACCAAAAAACAATCAGCAAAAGAACGTCAGGTTCGCTGAGGATTACACCGGGGTTCCGTAGAGGCCATACGCATCCAGGCTGAAATGCCT